>CAVTBT010000005.1:0-980028 GCA_963733065.1 uncultured Gaiellaceae bacterium | reverse complement strand
CGCGCAGTGCCCGCCGCACACGAGCCAACTGGCAGGAGCGGGAGGCTTGGCCGGCGTGGCCTGGTCGCGCTCGCGGCTGTCGCCGTGGCCGCTGTCGGGGCGGGCGTGATCGTGTTAGCGACCCGAGACTCGCCGCGGCCGCTCGATCGGGCGGAGGCGGGGACGATCGCCTCGGGCGTCGTCGACGACGCGATAAAGGATCTCCGGGCCGAGCCTGCGACCTCGGTGGCCGTGTACCAGCAGATCTTGCCGTCGATCGTCGCGATCGAGACGGAGAGAGCCACGCCGAACGGGCACGGCGAGGGTTTGGGCACGGGGGTGGTCGTCAACGCGAACGGCACCATCATGACGGCGTTCCACGTGGTCGAGGGGGCGACGAGGATACGCGTCACCTTCGTAGACGGCACCAGAGGCAGGGCCGAGCTCGCTCAGGCCGATCCGGACAGCGACACCGCAGTGCTCGTGCCGACGCGCCTCCCGGAGGTGGTTGTGCCGGCCGTGCTCGGCGGTGGCGTCCAGGTCGGTGACGAGACGTACGCCGTCGGACACCCACTCGGGTACGCCGACTCGATTACCGCGGGCGTCATCTCCGGGCTCGACCGCTCGGTGAAGGAAGGCGACAAGACCCTGCGCGGTCTCATTCAGTTCGACGCGGCGGTCAACCCCGGCAACTCCGGCGGGCCGCTGCTGAACCGCGGCGGGCAGGTGATCGGGATCGTCACCGCGCTCGCCAACCCCGGCCGCAGCGACGCCTTCGTCGGCATCGGCTTCGCGGTGCCGATCGGCGGCGCGGGCGGTGGTCTAGGCCCATCAAAATGACACGAGGGGACATGAATCAGCAATCCACACTTGATGCGTCGCTCGAGCAGGTGTTCTACGAGGTCAAGCGGGTGATCGTGGGTCAGGACGCCTTGCTAGAACGTATGGTCGTCGCGCTTCTTGCACGCGGCCATCTCCTCGTCGAGGGCCTCCCCGGGCTCGCGAAGACGATGGCGGTGAAGACACTCGCCCAGGCGATCGGCGGCGAGTTCCAGCGCGTCCAGTTCACGCCGGACCTGGTCCCGGCCGACATCGTCGGCACACGCGTCTTCAACCAGAAGCTCGGGGAGTTCCAAGTCTCGCTCGGGCCGGTGTTCGCGAACTTCGTCCTCGCCGACGAGATCAACCGTGCACCGGCGAAGGTGCAGAGCGCGCTGCTCGAGGCGATGCAGGAGCGACAGGTCACGATCGGCCGCGAGACCCATCGCCTTCCCGATCCGTTCCTCGTCATGGCGACGCAGAACCCGATCGAGTCGGAGGGCACCTACCCGCTGCCGGAGGCGCAGATCGACCGGTTCATGCTCAAGGTGCTGATCGAGTATCCGACTCCCACGGAGGAGTTCGTGATCGTCGAGCGCATGACGGGCGGGCACGAGGCCGCGGGGCGTGCGCTCGACGCCGACCAACTGGTCGAACTGCAGCGGGCGGCCGACACGGTGTTCGTCGATCCCGCGCTGAAAGAGTACGCGGTGAAGCTCGCCAACTCCACTCGCAACATCTCCTCGGTCGGTCTCGGCGAGCTGGCGCCGTACATCACCTATGGCGCGAGCCCGCGCGCATCGATCAACATGATTCTCACCGGCCGCGCCCTCGCACTCGTGCGGGGTCGCGAATACGCGCTGCCACAGGACATCCAGGAGATCGCCCCCGACGTCCTGCGCCACCGACTCGTGCTCTCGTACCAGGCTTTGGCGGACGGCGTCGACGCGGACCAGATCATCGACCG
Organism: uncultured Gaiellaceae bacterium; assembly: GCA_963733065.1. Classification (GTDB taxonomy): domain Bacteria; phylum Actinomycetota; class Thermoleophilia; order Gaiellales; family Gaiellaceae; genus CAVTBT01. The sequence continues at coordinate 978,263 of CAVTBT010000005.1, read as the reverse complement.
CATCCTCGAGACGGTGCTGGTGCCCGAGCTCGCGCTGAGAGAGCGCATGACCCGCTAATCGCATGGAAGGCGCGCGCACCGTTGGCGTCGAGACCCCCGAGCGGCTTCTCAACCGGCTCGAGTGGGAGGTGATCCGGCGGCTCGACGGCCAGCTTCAGGGGAGCTACCGCACGGCGTTTCGCGGGGTCGGCCTGGACTTCCTCGACCTCCGCGAGTACGAGCCCGGCGACGACGTCCGCCACATCGACTGGAACGTGACGGCGCGGATGGACACGCCGTTCGTTCGGCAGTACTCCGAGGATCGCGAGCTGACCGGCTGGCTTCTGCTCGACCGGTCGCCCTCGATGGGGTTCGGCCCGATCGACCGGCCGAAGGAGCTTGTCCTGAGCGAGCTCGCGACGACCTTCGCCCGGATGCTCACGCGCCGCGGCAACCGCGTGGGGGCGATCCTCTTCGACAACGAGATCGAGGAGACGCTCCCGCCGCGTGCGAGCCGCAACCACGTGCTCGCCCTCGCCCGCAGCCTGTCGCGGCCCGCGAGAGCGAACGGAGCCGTCACCGATCTCACCGGGCTTCTCGAGTTCGCACTCGGCGCGATCCGGCGACGCTCGCTCGTCGTCCTCGTCTCCGACTTCATCACCGCGCCGGGCTGGGAACGGCCCCTGCTCCAACTGACCGAGCGTCACGAGGTCGTCGCGATCCGTCTGCTCGACCCGCGCGAGTACGAGCTGCCCGATGCCGGCGTGATCGTCGTCGAGGACGCAGAGACTCGCGAGCAGCTCGTCGTGGATTCGAGCGATGCCGGGTTCCGCCGCCGCTTGCGCGAGGCCGGCGAGCACCGCGAGGCGGAGTTGCGCGCGGTGACGCTCCGCGCCGGTGTGAGCATCCACGAGGTGTCGACCGCGGACGACCTCGTCGAAGCGCTCGTCCGGATCATCGAGTCGCGAAAGCGCCGGCGCCGGCTGCGCTGATGTCGCTCGGGTCGCCGTGGATGCTGCTGTGGCTCGCGTGCGTCCCGGCCCTCGTGCTCGCCTACCGGTGGGCGCTCCGGCTGCGCGCCGAGCGCATCGGTCGGCTCGCGACCGAAGGCCTCGTGCAGACTGCGTCGAGTCGGCGTCTCCGCTGGCGACGCCACATCCCCTTCGCGATCTTCGCGGCGGCACTTGCGTTGGTCTGCTTCTCGCTGGCCCGCCCGACCGTGAGCGTCGCGTTGCCGGAACGCGAGGGTACGGTGATCCTCGCCTTCGACGTCTCGAACAGCATGCGCGCCGATGACCTCGAGCCGAGTCGGATCGAGGCGGCGAAAGAGGCGGCCACCGCGTTCGTCGAGCGGCAGCCGAGAACGATCAAGATCGGCGTCGTGGCGTTCGGCGACGGCGCCGTCACCACGCTTCAGCCGAGCAATGTGAAGGAGGACGTGCTCGCGGCGATCAAGCGCCTCTCGGTGGGCGGGGGAACCTCGCTCGGCCAGGGCCTCCACACGTCGCTCGGCGCGATCGCCGGGAAGCCGCTCACGATCGACGAGGCGGCGCTGGAGCGCGACGACGGCGCCGCGGACATCGGCTTCTTCGGCTCGTCCGCGATCGTGCTGCTCTCCGACGGCGAGAACACGTCGGAGCTCGACCCGCTGAGGCTCGCGGAGGTCGCATCGACGGCCGGCGTCCGCATTCACGCAATCGGAGTCGGTACCGCAGAGGGGACGGTCGTCGAGATCGACGGATTCAGCATCGCGACGGCGCTCGACGAAGGCCTGCTCCAGGAGATCGCCGAGGTCACGGACGGCACCTACGAGCAGGCGGCTGACGCCGAGTCGCTGACCGGGATCTACGAGTCGATCGATCTCGAGTTCAAGCGCGTCGACGAGCCCCGTGAGGTGACCGCACTGTTCGCCGCCGCCGGTGGGCTCCTCCTCGCACTCGGCGCGGTGCTCTCGATCGCGTGGTTCGGGCGGGTGATCTGAGTTGTCGTTTGCCTGGCCGCTCGCGCTGCTTTCGCTGGTCGTTGCGCCCGCCCTCCTCGGTGCGTACTGGTGGCTGCTGCGCCGGCGGCGGAAGCAGGCCGTTCGCTACTCGAGCGTCGCCTTGCTGCGCTCGGTGCTGCCGCGACGCAACCGGTGGCAGCGGCATCTTCCCGTCGCCCTGCTGCTGGCGAGCCTCGTCGCTCTCGCGTTCGCCGCCGCTCGCCCACACCTGGAACGCAGCGTCCCGTACGCGCGTACGTCGGTCATCCTCGCAATGGACGTCTCGGGGTCGATGTGCGCGACCGACGTCAAGCCGAACCGGCTAACCGTTGCGCAGGCCGCCGCTCGCGAGTTCGTCGAGGACCAGCCGAAGGACGTACGGATGGCACTCGTCGTCTTCTCCGGCTTCGCGGAGTTGGGCGTTCCGCCGACGACCGACCGCAAGGCGCTCGTCGACGCGATCGATTCCCTCACGACCGGGCGCGGCACCGCCATCGGCTCGGCGATGCTGAAGGGGATCGACGCCATCGCCGAGACGAACCCGAATGTCCCACCGGTCGGCGACGCTCCGGAGGATGGGCCCCCGCCGACGGCGGCGGCGCCCGGCGCCGGCGGCTACGTGCCGGACATCGTCGTGCTCCTGACCGACGGTGCGAGCAACCGAGGGATCGAGCCGCTCGACGCCGTGCCGTACGCGGTCGAGCGGGGCGTTCGCGTGTTCACGATCGGCTTCGGAACGGAAAATCCCGCCGCGCGTTCCTGTACACGAGCCCAACTCGGCGGTCGCGTCTTCGGCGGAGGCGGAGGCGGGTTCGGCGGCGGGTTCGGCGGCCCAGGCGGGTTCCGGGGCCGCGCAGACCTACCAACCCTCCAGGCAGTCGCCAAGCAGACCGGAGGCACCTTCCACAACGCCGAGGACGCCGATCAGCTACGGGAAGTCTTCGCCGATCTCCCCAAAGACGTCGCAACCCAGAAGCAACTCACCGAGATCACCTGGCTCCTCGCAGCACTCGGCGCCCTCCTCGCGGCCGCAGCAATCGCCGCCTCGATGCGCTGGAGCCCGTACCCGTAGTCCAAACGCGGACTTGGCGCGGTGCCGGCCTCCGTCACAAATGAGCCGTTCATCACCCGTGCATTACGGCACTGCCCTCCGCGACACGATCACGAATCGAGCCGCACTTACATCGCCATGTTGATGAGGCTGAGGATGTTGCCATCGGGATCCTTGATCCACACGCCCTTGATGCCTCCCATGACGTGCACGTCACCCTCGCGCGTGGTATCGGGCAAGTCGTCGTAGTGCTCGAATGAGACGCCCTTCGCCGTGAGGTCTTGGACGATCGCCTCGAAGTCGTCGCCGACCGCCCACGTGGCCGCGGTTGCCTTGTTCGTGCCGGCGTACTCCGAGGGATAGACGAGCAGCATCGAGCTGCCGCTCTTGTACAGGACAGATCCCATGTCGTCCTGGAGCGGCTCGAGCCCGAGCGTTCTCTCGTAGAAGTCGCGCGCCCTCGGCAGGTCGCGAACTGCGAGCGTTGCCGCGGCGTCCTTGCCTCCCAACATGTCGATCTCCTTCCTTCGAGGACCTGGGAACGAAAGCAGACAGAGCGCCTTCGTGGCCGCTCAGAACATCGAGCCCTCACCGCCCTGGGGCTACCTGCGCCGCTCGTAGATCAGCACCAGCACGCCGTCCGGGCCGACCGGCTTCGACTCGGTGAGCCGCCAGTTCGTCTTCTCGCTGGCCTCACCGAACAGGCGCCGTCCCGTGCCGAGGACGACAGGGAAGACCATCAGATGCAGCTCGTCGACGAGGTCGTTCTCCATCAGCGCCTGCACGAGTCGGAGGCTCCCCGGAACCTGAACGATCCCGTCGATCTGCTGCTTGAGACGCGAGGCCTCCTCCACGGCGTCGCCGTCGAGCACCGTCGTGTTGTTCCACTGCGGGTCCTCGAGGGTCGACGAGACGACGTACTTGGGCATGGTGTTGAACTTGTCGGCGAACTCTCCCTCCCGCGAGGGCCAGGCACCGGCGAAGCTCTCGTAGGTCCTCCGTCCGATCAAGAGCGCCTCGGTCTCGAGCGTCTCCTGAAGCTTGAACTGGTTGCCGTCCTCGCCCCGATCGAAGTCGAAGCTCCAGCCGGGGTACTTGAAGTCCTCGCCGCCGGGCGACTCCATCACACCGTCGAGCGAGACGAACTCGGTCACCACCAACGTGCCCATGCGCGACTCCTCCTGGGTTGCTGTCGCGGACTATGACCGACTCGCGCCCCGTGACTCATCGGTCGGGCCTTACGCCGGGCGGGAGTCGGGCGTCGCGCCTGAGCCCGATGCACGTTGGTTATTCGATTGCCGGCCGGGCGATCGCCGGCGGCTGGCGGCCGGCGAGGAGCCAGCCGGCGGCGGCAGCCGTCAGCGGCACGCCGACGACGATGAGGACGAGTGGGAGCACCGGGATTCGACCGAGGTAGCCGAGGTTGTCGTAGTACGTCGCAGCGAGCGCCAGATACGCGCCGGCGACGCCGAGGAGCGCGCCCAGGAGGGCGAGCGCGCCGGCCGTGGCGGCCGTCAGCGATCGCCGGATCCTGCTCGTTGCTCCGGTCGCCGTGAGGGTGCGGAGATCGCCGGCGCTCTCGCTGCGGATCAGCCCCACGGTCATGGCGAGGATCGTGAGCGCGAGGAGGGCGCCGGCGGCGGTTGCAATGGCGATCGGTGTCCTGAAGGACGTGGTCTCGCGCTGTACCTCGATCGTCAGGCCACCGGTGGCCGCGAAGTCGCGGGCACCGGCGATCTGCTCGCTCGTCAGAGGCCGGTTGGACTCGACGAGCCAGCCGGACGGGATCTGGCTCCAGCCGTGGCGGCGAAGACCGTCGAGCGTGATGAACGAGGCCGGCACGCCATCTTCGGTGGTACCGCCGAGGTACTCCCTGCTGTCGATCCTCTGGACGTTCGTGACGCGCAGCACCTCGACTCTGTCCTCCGCCGTCGGCTCGAGAACGGGAATGACGAGCTCGTCGGTCGGGACGCTCGGGTCGGCCAGGAAGTCGGTGCGAGGATCGACAGCCGCGGGGTCGATCCCGAGGTGCCTGAGCAGCGCAGGCGTGGCAACGTAGAGGTACCCGCCGGGGTGGAAGCTCTGGCCGACCTGCCGTCTGAGACCGGCCGCGAACCGGACGCGGACACCCTCGAAGCCTTGAGACTTCTCGCTTGGCTCCAAGGCGCTTCGGAGCGGAGTGACGGTCGCACCGTCGAGATCGGCCGCGAGCTGCTGAACACGGGCCGCCATCCGGTCGAGCTCCGCGGGCGTCTGGATCGGGATCGCGCCCGGATCGCTGACTGGACCGGTGTACACGCGGATCTGCCGGTTCGACAGGTTGGGCGCCCGGCCCGCTGCCTTGTTCTCCTCGGCGGCGGTGACGATGACGACCGTCGCGGCGATGCCGAGGGCCAGGGTGATGGCCGCGAGTGCCGCCCCGGAGCGGCCCTGGTAGCGGGCCAGGTCTCGCAGCGCCAGCCGCACGGCGATCGGCGCGCGCCCGGCCGCTCTGGAGACGAGGCGAATCGCCAATGGGCCCAGGAGCAGCGTCCCGAGGATCGTCGCCACGATCCCGGCCACGATGAGCGACCCGCTGTTTCGATTCGACAGCGCGAGAGCCACGATTCCCGCCGCGATCAACACCGCGGCGACGATTGCCGAGTGGTGCGCGGGCTTCGGTCTCGGCGGCCGTGCCGAGAGGGCGCGCGCGACGGGCACGCGGGCGACGGCTCGCCCCGGCCACCAGGCGGCGGCGATCGCTGCGAGGACGGCGACGACGGAAGTCATGGCGAACAGCGCCCAGGGCACGCTGCGTCGGTCGAGGCGATAGTCGAGCGCCGGCTCGAGCGCCGGCGCGACCGTGAACCAGAGTGCGAGGCCCGCGACGGTTCCGATCAGTGCGCCGAACACGCCGACGACGGCGCCGTTCGTGAGCAATACGAGTCGAACATGCTTCTCGGTCGCGCCGATCGCAGCGAGCATGCCGAGGTGGCGGAGCCGTCTGCTGCGCGATGACGGCGAAGCCTGCCGTGGCAACGAGCGAAGCCAGGAACATGAAGACGGTGGCCACCGAGAACATTGCCAGCTCGGGTGCCGGCTCGTAGTGGCCTCGAAGCTGGAACCGCACCAGCGCGGACTGGTCGGCCGGCGCGTCCACGAACGGGCGGAAATCCGCGTTGTCCGCGTTGACCAGGACCGTGACGGTATCCGGTGCTCCGGCCGACGAGGGTGAGACGAGGGCGAACTCGTCGCTCAGCTCACGTGGGTTCTCGACGATGCCGACGACGGTTCGGCGACGGCCGTCGAGGGCGAGCGACTTTCCGATCTCCAGTCCGAGGATCGTCGCGGCTCCATCGGTGAGGGCGACCTGGCCGGGACCCTCCGGGTAGCTGCCTCGGCGGAGCGAAAGCCGTGCATACGGTCCGAGAGGGTCCTGGGCCCGGAACTCCACCGTGTCGACCCCGCCCGGGACGCGCAGCGAGCGGTGGCCGATGACGTCGGTCGTCCCGAACCGTTCCTCCGCGGCAGCGAGAGTTGCCTCCAGCTTGCCCGGATCGGCGGCGTCCAGCTCGAAGAGGGCATTCCCCGAGCCGAACTCCGCGTAGTCCAGGGGTCCCGAGTTGTAGGCGACCGTAACGCTGCCGACCGCGGCCGCGACCGCAACGGTGAGCAGAGCGATCACCAGGATCTGCTGACGCCACTCACGACGGAACATCCGCCACGCCCAGCGGATCACAGGACGGCGCGCGGCGAATGGGCCTCTGCGCGGTCCTCGCAACGCCGAGCGGCTCGCGAGCGTCGTCATCGCCGGTCGCCGGCCGCGAGGAGCGACTCCGGGCCTGGCGGTGCGACCGTCTGATCGACGACATGGCCATCGCGCAGGAAGACGACACGGTCGGCCCACGAGGCTAGTTGCGCCTCGTGGGTCACGACGACACCCGCAACGCCCCGCTTCGTGGCTGCCCGCAGCAAGCGCATGACCGCCTCGCCGTTCACCGAGTCGAGAGCGCCGGTCGGCTCGTCGGCGAGCAGCAACCCGCGCTCGCCGACGATCGCCCGGGCGATTGCAACCCGCTGGCGTTCGCCGCCAGACAGCTCGTCCGGGAAACTTGCCGCCTGGTCGGACACGCCCAGCTCCTCCATGGCCTCCAGCCCCGCGGCACGTGCGGCCTTCGCACCGACACCGTCGAGTTCCAGAGGAAGCGTGACGTTCTCGACCGCCGTCAGCCCCGGAAGCAAGTTGAAGTCCTGGAAGACGTAGCCGATCGACCGGCGCCGCATCCTTGCCTGGTCGTTGCGCGAGGCCGTCGAAAGATCGGTGCCCTCGACGACCACCTGGCCGCTCGTCGGCACCTCGAGACTGCCGGCGATCGTCAAGAGCGTGCTCTTGCCCGAGCCGCTCGGCCCCATGATCGCCACCAGCTCGCCGCGTTCGACCGAAAGGTCGACCTCGATGAGGGCGCGCACCTCGGTCGCCCCTGAACCGTAGATCTTCGTTACCTGGCGCAGTTCGAGTGCGGCGGTCATTGCGGGACCTCCATCGTGCGAATTGGTTCGAGAGGTAGGTCGGCCAGTGCGGTGGCGGCGACGGCCGGCCGCTGCTTCAAGCGCACGTCGGCCGCATCGAGCCAACGGACTATCGATTCGAGCCGGAAGAGCTCGGCATCGGCGACGAGCGCGAGCGCCACGTCGTCCTCCGACGCGGCAGCCTTGACCCGTGTGTAGCGCTGCATGATTTCGATCACGTGCCGCCGGTGGACCTGCAGGATCTCGTGAACGTCGGCCTCGGGAACCTGAAGGGCGACGAGCACCTTGATCACGAGCTCGTCGCGCGGCGGAGGCACGAGGTCGGGCGGGGTGCGAAGCCAGTCGGCCAGCTCGCGGCCGCCGGCGGACGTGATTCGGTACCGCTTCCGCGATCGTTCGCTTTCCCCGTCGTCGGTCTCGACGAGCCCGTCCCGTTCGAGGCGCTGGAGCGTCGTGTAGACCTGCCCGACGTTCAGCGGCCAGACCTCGCCGGTCCTGGACTCGAACTCGTTCTGGAGCCGCAGGCCGAACTTCGGCCCCTCACTCAGCAGCGCAAGGAGGGCATGAGGGACGCTCATGAGTCCTTCCGCCTCGTGATCATACTCAGTAGTATACCGAGTATATCTCAGAATGCAAGCCGTCGCCGCGTGCGGGACTGCGCGTCCTAGGTAGCGGCCTCCGACGCGAGCGACGCGGCCACGTCGAGACCCATGCCGGCTCCCTCGAGGGTGAGGCGCCGAAGCTCGTCCTTGCCGAGTCCGTCCCGAACGGTGTCGAACGTCGGCTCCCAGTACTCGCGCTCGATCTCCCAGCGGTCCTCGCCGCGACCGGCATACGCGGCCTCGGCGAACCCGACCAGCTTCGCGGCGAGCTCGAGCTCGCCGAGCCCGGCGGCGATGCGGGCGCGGATGAGGATGCACGACTCGACCGTGGTCACGTCGGCCGCCGCGGCGGCCACCGGCAGCGCCACCCTGATCGATTCGAACGCCGGGCGGTACTCCCCCGCGCTCACCTGCGCCGCGCCGGCCACGAGCAGGCAGAACCCCCTGCCCTCGTCGTCGCCGATCGCACCCAGTACCGCGGCGCCCCGTTGGGCCGCAGCCACCGCCTGAGGGAACTCACCCCGCTTGCGGTGGGCTTCGGCGAGCGCGATCAACGACCGGCCGGCGCTGGCCGCGTCGCCGGCCTGCTCGAGCAGCGGGATCGCGCGCTCGAGGGCAGCGAGTGCCTCGTCGGGCCGCCCGGCGGCGTTCGCGATCGAAGATCGCAGCCGCAGCGCCCGCCCGAGGTCGCCGCTCGGAATCTGGGCCGCGGACGTCACCTCGAGCGCCGACTCGTTCTGCTCGAGTGCCCGCGCGATGTCCCCCTTGAGATACGCGAACACCGCCAGGCCGTTGACGACGTGGAACCGGAGCTCGGGATCACCGGTCGTGCCCGCGGCCTGGGCGCGTTCGAACCACCGGAGGCCCTCGTCGACGAGTTCGTCGAGCGTCCAGTAGATCGCGAGCGCAACCGTGAGCCGCTGCAAGTCCTCGCGTTCGCCGCTGCGCTCGGCGTGGTCGAGCGCAGCGCGGAGGTTGTCGAGGTCACGCCGGAAGCGGAGTCTGGGGTAGGCGACGACGTCCGTCCGCCTCGCCCGGTCGGCCGCAGTCGCGACGGTCAGGAGGTGTGCGAGGTGCCGGTCGCGAACCACGTCCGCCTCGCCGTGGGCTGCGAGCAGCTCGAGCGCGAACTCGCGGATCGGCTGGAGCATCGAGAAGCGCGGCTCGCCGTCGGCGTCCGCCTCGTGCTCGAGCAGGCTGGCATCGAGCAGCTCCTCGACGACGTCCGAGGCGTCGACGTCGGTGCCGGCGCAAACCGCCTCGACGAGGTCGAGCGTCCCGCCCCCGGCGAGGACTCCGAGCGCGCGGAAGCAACGGCGTCGATCCTCCTCGAGGAGCCGGTAGCTCCAGTCGATCGCCGCCCGCACCGACTGCTGGCGCTCCGGCACGCCCGGCGCCGACCGGCGCAGTAGCGCGATGCCCTCGCCCAGCCGCTCCGCGGTCTGCTCCGGCCCGAGGACGAGGATGCGGGCGGCCGCGAGCTCGACGCCGAGCGGCAGGCCGTCGACGAGCCGGCAGATCCTCGCGACGGCAGGGGCGTTGGCCTCGGTGAGCGCGAACGCCGGCAGCAGCCGGCGGGCGCGGGCGACGTAGAGCTCGATCGACGGGATCCCGGCGAGCGCGTCGACGGACGTGGCACCGGCGGCCGGGATCTCCAGCGGCCTCAGCCGGTACTCGCGCTCGCCGGCGATCCGGAGCGCCTTCCGGCTCGTGGCCACGACCCGCAGCCCCGACACGCGTTCGAGCAGCTCCTCGACGAGCGCCGGCGCGGTGTCCAGATGCTCGAGGTTGTCGAGCACCAGCGTCCGCGGGTCGTCGTTCAGCCCATCCACGACGACATCGAGCGGTGGGCGGGCCGGATCCTCGTCGAGCCCCAGCTCCCGGACGATGGCGCTCGCTACAGCTGCGGGATCCTCGACCGAGGCCAGCTCGACGAAGGCGGATACACCGAGCTCGCGCGCCACCTCCCGCGCGAGCGCGGTCTTACCGACGCCGCCCGGCCCGACGATCGTGACCGGGCCCCTCTCCGTCCGCCCCAGCAGGGCGACGATCGTCGTCACGTCGAGATCGCGTCCCAGGAGCACCGACGGTGGCCCCGACGGCTCGTGCACTCGGCCCGCCGGGGCCAGAAGCGGGTCCTGCTCGAGGATCCGGCGCTCGAGCGCGCGCAGCTCTGCGGACGGCTCGATGCCCAGCTCGTCGAGGGCGCGTCGCGCGTCCCGGTAGGCCGCCAGCGCGTCGGCCTGACGACCGGCGCGGTAGAGGGCGAGCATGCGATGGGCCTGCAGCCGCTCGCGATGTGGATGCGCGGCGACGAGGGCGTCGAGCTCGCCGATGACTCCGGCATCGTTGCCGGACTCCAGGTCGGCCGCGATGCGCGCTTCGAGCGCCGCGAGGCGGGCCTCGTCGAGGCGCGCCGCCTCCGCCTGCGCGAACGGCTCGTCAGCCACGTCCGCGAGGGCGGGGCCACGCCAGAGGGCGAGCGCACCGCGCAGATCGCCCTCGGCGACCAGCCGCTCGAAGCGCCGCTGATCGAGCTCGTCGGAGCCGACACGAAGCAGGTAGCCGGGCGCCCGGGTGAGGATTCGGTCGGGCCCCAGCGCCTTGCGGAGCGCGTGGACGTGCACCTGCAGCGCACCCTGAGCGCTGGCCGGCGGCCGGTCGCCCCAGATCCCGTCGATCAGCCGGTCCGTGGAGACGACCTCGTTGCCGTGGAGCAGGAGCAGCGCGAGGAGCGCACGGGGCCGCCGGCCGCCGAGCGGCACGTGCGCGCCGCCGTCGCCGACCACCTCCAACGGTCCCAACATGCGGAACTCCATGACCCCGAGCCGCCTCCTTAAGCCGACCTTGGGCCGATCCTAAGCAGCCCGGTCGATGGTGGGGCCGCCCGATTCCGCCCGTCCCAGGAGGCGCACGTGATCACCACCGGCCAGTCCCTCACGAACCCCGTCACCGGCGAGACGCTGGTCTTCCACAAGACGGCCGCCGACACGAACGGCGAGCTCGTGGTCGTCGAGACGTTCGTCGAGCCGAACGGCGCCGTGGCGGCGGCGCACGTCCATCCCGCGCAGGAAGAGCGCTTCCAGGTGCTCGCCGGCGAGCTCGAGTTCCGCGTCGGCAGGCAGACGGTGGTGGCCCGACCGGGGGACCGCGTCCACGTCCCCACCGGGACGCCGCACCGCTTTCGCAACACGGGCGGCGGGACGGCGCACTTCGTCTGCGAGATCAGCCCGGCTCTCGGCTTCGAGCAGCTCATCGAGACGATGTTCACCCTCGCCGCCGACGGCAAGGTCAACGCGAAGGGACTGCCGAATCTGCTGCGGCTCGCCGTGATCGCCCGCCATCACTTCGGCGACGTGCGGCTGCCGTTTCCGCCGGCGTGGCTTCAGCGCATCGGGCTCTCGCTGGGTGCCCCGCTCGGCCGGCTGCTCGGCTACCGGCCCGGCTACCGCCCGGCCGCGCCGGAGACGCCGACCGCGCTCGGGCTCTGACATGACGTCCACCACGAAGGAGGAGCACATGACCACGATCACCACCGACAGCGCACCACGCGAGCTCACGCGGCCTGCCTGGACGCGGCTCTTTGCCCCGCTCGGCGGCCTCTTGCTCGTCGCCGGCCTGGTGGCCCTGCTCGTGTCGCCCGCGGGCGACGACAGCGGCGAGACCGCCGCGGACGTCGTCGGTTACGCCACCTCGCACGAAGGCTGGCTCACCGGCGTGGCGCTCTTCGGGGTGGCGTCGATCGCACTCTGCGGCGTCTTCGTCGCGGGCCTGCTCTCCCGGCTTCGTCACGTCGCCACCGCACTCGAGGCGTCGCTCGTCCTGATCGGCGGGACAGCATTCACGCTCTGCTTCGCCAGCTTCCTGACGATCTGGAGCGCACCCCTCGTCGACACCCCGGACGAGCCGGCTCGGGCGCTTGCCCACGCGGAGACGTACCTCGCGCTCGAGGACATCGGCTGGTTCACGTTCGGCGCCGCGGGGGTCGCCGCGGCCGTGATGGCGGTGCCCGCGTCGCTGGCGGCGATGCGTGCGGGCCTGCCGGCGTGGCTCGGCTGGCTGGGTGTCGCCGCCGGGCTCGCGTCCGTTGCGACGGTCGCGTTCTTCGGCCTGTTCGCGTGGATGGCCTGGATCGCGGCCGCGTCGGTGGTGATGCTCGTCGGACGCGGAGACGGCTAGCGACGGTGCCGGGATGCGGGGCTCGCCGCCGCTGCGGCGGGTCCCGCAGCCTACGCGCGGAGCACGATTTCGAGGGCCGTGCCGCGGCCGGGCAGCGAGCGCAGCGAGAACCCGCCCTCGATCGACTCGGCACGACGTCGCATGTTGCGGAGGCCCTGCCCGGCCGGGGCCTCACCGCCGTCGAAGCCGATGCCGTCGTCCCGGACGCGGACGACCCGGCGTCCCGAGCGCTCGCCGATCAGGACGTCCGCCCGGCTCGCTCCCGCGTGGCGCCGGACGTTGGCGAGCCCTTCCTGGACGATGCGGAAGACCTCGATCTGCTCATCCGGTGCGAGCGAGACGTCAGGCTCGATCTCGACGTCGACAGCGAGCTCCCCGTCCGCGGTCAGGAACTCGACGTAGCGGCGGAGCGCGGCGTCGAACGGCGCCGTCCCGCTGGCCGACGACAGCGCGAGCACGGCGAAGCGCGCTTCCTGCTGCGCCTGGGCGGCAGCCTGCTTGAGCTTCGGCAGCACCTCCTCGAGGGGCGCGCCCGCCTCGAGCATGCTCGCGTGAGTGGAGAGCGCGAAGAGGTACTGCGCGAGACCGTCGTGGATCTCCCGTGCCACCCGCGCCCGTTCCTCGGCAACCGCGCGGCCGAACTCCGCGGCGCGGATGCCCCGCCAGACACCGACGAGCAACGTGCCGTACGACAGGACGCGCAGGAAGTCGCCGTGGAGCAGGTACGCCGACGACAGCGCCGGGGTGAGCACGTAGTGGAGGTCGGCGAAGAGGGTCAGCGTCGCAGCGAGCGTGAGCCAGCTGTCGAGATCCTTTCGCTCGCGGCGATAGCGCAGCCCGAAGCCGATCGCCGCGATCAGAGCGAGCAGCGCCAGGAGCGCCAGCGTGACGGTCAACACGGCAGGACGCGCACCGTCGCCGGGCACGACGAGCGGCAACGATGCGCCGCGGAAGCGCAGCACGACCCAGTCGATCGCAAGCGCCGTGACGACGGCGGCGCCCATCGTGGCCATGGCTCGCCGCCGCTCGACGATTCGACCGCTCGCGAACGCGGCGGCCGCGACGAGCGCCGCGGCCAGGGCCCGGGCGAGCAGTCCCGACCACGCCTCGGGTGCGGCGAGCTCACGCCCTGCCGCCGACGGCGCCACCTCGAAGGCAAGGGCGCCGAGCGCGGCGACCGCGAACCCGGAGCAGAGCAGCAGGTCGACGCGGCGTCCCTCGACGGTGAAGCGGGTGCCGGCGAGCACGGCGACCGCCGCGGCCGCGATCGCCATCGCGGTCTCGAGCACGATGCGGGCCTGCGGCAGGGCGTAGGCGTCCTGGAACCAGGGGCTGCTGACGAAGAATGTGCTCGCCGCCCCGAGCAGGAAGACGATCAGCGTGATCCCGAGCAGCCAGCTGGTGTACGGGTCGGACCGCGCGCGCTGCATGTTCACCCTCATCGGCACCGCGACGGCTGCCGATGAGAAGGGCATGTCCGTCCGCATCCTGCTCGTGGACGACCATCCGCTGACACGCGAGGCGCTGGCCTCGCTGCTCGCGCAGCACGGCTTCACGGTCGTCGGCGAGGCGGCCGACGGCGCCGAGGCGCTCGAGCGCGCGGGCGAGCTCGCGCCCGATCTCGTGCTGCTCGACCTCTCGATGCCGGGCATGGACGGCCTCGAGGCCCTCCCCGGGATTCGCGAGGCCGCTCCGAACTGCGAGGTCGTCGTCCTCACTGCCTCCGGCACGGAGGAGAACCTGCTGGCCGCGATCCGCGGCGGTGCCGCCGGGTACCTGCTCAAGACCGAGCCCCCCGGCCGGCTGATCAGCTTCCTGGCAGGCGTCGCGAACGGCGAGGCCGCGCTCTCCGGCTCGATCGCCCGGCGCCTGCTCGAGGAGGTCCGCACCGGCGGCCGTACCAGCGTGCCGGACAGCATCGCCAAGAAGCTGTCCGCCCGCGAGGTCGAGGTCCTACTGCTGCTGGACGAGCACCTGTCGACCGACGACATCGCTCAGCGGCTTTTCATCTCGGAGCACACCGTGCGCTCGCACGTGAAGAGCCTGCTCCGGAAGCTCGGCGTCTCGTCGCGCCGCGAGGCGCTCGAGCAGCTCTCGAGCGCCCGCTAGGCACTCTGCCGCAGGCCCCGCCGCACGGCCTCGACGAGCATCGGCAGCGTCCGGAGGTTGTAGCCGCCCTCGAGCACCGCCGCGACGCGCGGGCCGAGCGCGGCGCAGCGCCGGCCGACCTCCTCGAACCCGCTCTCGCTCAACTCGAGCATGGCGAGCGGATCGCCGGAGTGCGCGTCCACCCCCGCCGACACGAGCACGAGGCCGGGCTCGAACCCACGCACTGCCGGCTCGACGTCGGCGTCGAAGTGGGCGAGGTACTCGTCGTCCGAGCAGCCGGCCGTGAGCGGGACGTTGACCGTGGTCGCGTCGCTCGTGCCCGGGCCGCCCGTCCCCGGATAGAACGGCCACTGGTGCAGCGAGACGTAGAGCACCGTCTCGTCGCCGCGGAAGATCGCCTCGGTCCCGTTCCCGTGGTGGACGTCGATGTCGACGATCGCGACGCGCTCGATGCCGAGCTCGGCCTGTGCGTACCGGGCGGCGACCGCGGCGCAGTTGACGAGGCAGAACCCCATCGCGCGGTCGGCGAGTGCGTGATGGCCGGGCGGTCGTCCGAGCGCGAAGGCCCCCCGGTCGACCGCTTCGAGGGCGAGGCCCGTTGCGAGGCCCGCCGCCTCCCAGCTCGAGGCTGTGGCCATCGTGTCCGGATCGAGCATGCTCGGCCCGTCCACGGTGGCGAGCAGGCCGAGGTAGGCGGCGTCGTGGACGCGCTCCATCTGCTCTCGCGTAGCCGCCCGCTCGACGACCACATCGGGGGCGAGCACCGCGATCCGCTCGCCGCATTCCGGGTGTCCCCCGGTCGGATGGAGCGTGGCGAGCGCCGGTGTGCCTAGGAGCTCGATGCCGCCGCCTCGAGCCGCCGCGCCAGGCCGTCGAGCTCCCACTCGGCCGCCAGAGCCGCGGCGCGGCGCCAGTCGGGCTCCGCGTCCACCACGGGAGGCAGCGGCGCAGTCGGGTCGAGGGTCGCGATGTGCCGATACAGCCTGAGGGCATCGGCCTCGGCGGCGAACCGGCCGGCGGCCAGCATCTCCTCGAGCGACGCGAACTGCCCGAGCAGGTTCGCGGCGCCCTTCTCTCCCACCCCGCGCGCGCCCGGGATGCGATCCGACGGGTCGCCGCGAAGCGCGATGAAGTCGGGCACCTGCCCGGGCTCGACGCCGTAGCGCTCGCGCACCTCGTCCGGCCCGATGCGCTCGATCTTGCTGATCCCGCGGAGCGGCTTCAGCACCGTCACGCGATCGCTGACGAGCTGGAACGCGTCCCGGTCGGACGTGGCGACGAGCACCGGGCCTTCCGACGACGCGACGGCGGCCGCGAGGAAGTCGTCCGCCTCGTAGCCCGGCGCCTTGCCACAAACGAAACCGAAGGCGGCGACGAGCTCCGGCGCGAGGTCGAGCTGCTCGAGCAGCGCGTCGTCGAACTCGCGGCCGGCCTGGTACCCCTCGAAGGCCTCGTGCCGGTAGGTCGGGTGCTCGAGCGAGTCCCAGCCGACGACCACTGCCCGCGGCCGCTCGGCCTGCCAGAGGCCGGCGAGCATGTCCGCGAGGCCGACGAGGAGGTTCGCCGGCCGGCCGCCCACCCGGCGGATCGACTTCGGCAGCGCGTGGTACGCCCGGTGCGCGAACGAGTCGCCGTCGAAGACCAGCAGCGGGCGGCTCACGCGAGCGACCCCTCGAGCTCGTCGATCGCCGCCATCAGCCGGTCGGTCGCCTCCTGTGCGACGTCGTGGGGGTCGCGGCCGCGCAGGTCGTCGATTGGCACGGGCGGCCCGTATACCACCCGCAGGGCGGCGAAGCGGGCGAGACGGTCGGTGCCCACGATCCCGGCGGGCACGAGGGGCGAGCCGGCCTCGAGCGCGATGCGCGCCGCACCGGTCCTCGCCCGGGCTTCGTGCTTCTTGCGGAGTCCCTTCACGCGCCGCGTGCCCTCCGGGAACATCACGACGACGTGCCCATCGCGGACGAGGCGCACCGCCGTGTCGATCGCCTCGGTGTCGCGCTCGCCGCGTCGCACCGGGAAGGCGCCGCCCCCGGTCGCGATCCAGCTGAGCGGCGGCCAGAAGAGCTCGGATTTCGCCATGAAGCGCAGGAATCGGCGAGGAAAGAGCGGCAGCCCGAGGGGCCAGGGGTCGAAGCTCGAGTTGTGATTGGCGGCGAGCACGAAGCCGCCGGAGGCGGGCAGATGCTCCTGCCCGCGGGCCCTGAGCCGATACAGGAAGCGCACGATCGGCCAGCTGAGCACCGCGAGCACGGCGTAGACCGCGCTCGGACGGGGTGGAGAGGCCATTGAAGGGATGAGTATCCATAGAGCTAAGGTGTCGCGCGTGAAACGCCTGGTCATCGTCGAGTCGCCCGCGAAGGCGAAGACGATCGCTGGTTACCTCGGCCCTGATTTCGTCGTGGAGTCGAGCATCGGGCACATCCGCGACCTTCCGGAGCGCGCAGCCGAGGTGCCCGAGGAGATCAAGAACAAGCCGTGGGGCCGCATGGCGGTCGACGTCGACAACGGCTTCGAGCCGTACTACGTCGTCGACCCCGACAAGAAAAAGGTCGTCGCGGATCTCCGCAAGCACCTGAAGGACGCCGACGAGCTGCTGCTGGCGACGGACGAGGACCGCGAGGGCGAGGCGATCGCCTGGCACCTGCTCGAGGTGTTGAAGCCGAAGGTGCCGGTACGCCGGATGGTCTTCCACGAGATCACGAAGGGCGCGATCGAGCGCGCCCTCGAGGAGACTCGCGAGATCGACGACCGCCTCGTCGACGCACAGGAGACCCGGCGCATCCTCGATCGGCTCTACGGCTACGAGGTCTCGCCCGTGCTGTGGAAGAAGATCACCCGCGGGCTCTCGGCGGGCCGCGTGCAGTCGGTCGCGACACGGCTCGTGGTCGAGCGGGAGCGAGCCCGCATGGCGTTCGTCGCCGCCTCGTACTGGGACGTGCTCGGGACCTTCGCCCCGGGCGACTTCACCGCCCGACTCGTTGCCGTCGACGGCGCCCGCGTCGCACAGGGCCGCGACTTCCGGTCTGACGGCACCGCGCGAGAGGGCGTGCTCGTGCTCACCGAGGAGCGCGCCACGCAGCTCACGGGCGCGCTCGACGGACGGCCGTTCGCCGTGCGATCGGTCGACGAGAAGCCGTACACCCGCAGGCCGGCCGCGCCGTTCCGGACGTCGACGCTGCAGCAGGAGGCAAGCCGCAAGCTCCGTTTCTCCTCGCAGACCGCGATGCGCGTCGCCCAGCGCCTGTACGAGAACGGCTTCATCACGTACATGCGGACGGACTCCGTCTCGCTGTCGGAGACGGCGCTCGCGGCGGCCCGCGCGCAGGCGGCGGAGGTGTACGGCGCAGACACCGTCCCCGCCGCTCCCAGGCACTACGCACGCCAGGTCGCGAACGCACAGGAGGCCCACGAGGCGATCCGTCCCGCCGGTGACACGTTCCGCACGCCGCAGCAGGTCGCGGGTGAGCTGTCCCGCGACGAGCTCGCGCTCTACGAGCTGATCTGGAAGCGGACGATCTCCTCGCAGATGAAGGACGCCGCGGGGCAGACCGTGTCCATTCGCCTCGGCGCCACCACCACCACCGGCGACGACGCCGAGTTCTCGGCCACCGGCACCGTGATCACGTTCCCCGGTTTCCTGCTCGCCTACGAGGCCGGCCGCGACGAGCCCGCCGACGCAGAGGAGGAGCGCCGCCTGCCGCAGCTCACGGTCGGCCAGGAGCTCGCGGCAACCGCGCTCGAGCCTCAGGGCCACGAGACGAGCCCGCCCGCCCGCTACACGGAGGCGAGCCTGGTCAAGGCGCTCGAGGAACGCGGCATCGGCCGACCGTCGACCTATGCGTCGATCATGGGCACGATCGTCGACCGCGGGTACGTCTTCAAGAAGGGCACCGCACTCGTGCCGACCTTCCTCGCATTCTCCGTCGTCCAGCTGCTCGAGGAGCACATGAACGAGCTCGTCGACTACGACTTCACCGCCCGCCTGGAAGGCGACCTCGACCGGATCGCAGCCGGCGACGAGGATCGGACGCGCTGGCTCGGCCGGTTCTACTACGGCGGCGACGGCGGTCACGGCCTGCACGCGCTCGTCACGTTGCTCGACGAGAAGCAGCGCAGCGAACTGACCGCGATCGAGGTCCCGGTGCCGGGAATCGAGGCGCACGTGCTGATCGGCCGGAGCGGGCCATACCTCAAGCAGGGCGACCGCACGGCGAGCGTCCCGGACGACCTGCCGCCGGACGAGTTGACGGCCGGGCTTGCCGAGGAGCTCCTGTCCCGGCCGACGGAGGGCCGTTCGCTCGGTCACCATCCGGAGACCGGCCGAGAGCTCGTGGCGCGGGACGGACGCTACGGGCCGTATGTGGCCGAGGTGCTGCCGGAGGGGGCCAAGGAGAAGCCGCGGACGGCGTCCCTGTTCAAGTCGATGTCGCTCGACACGCTCACACTCGACGACGCCGTGCGCCTGCTCTCGCTGCCGCGGACGCTGGTCGCTCCGGACGGCGAGGAGATCCTCGTCTCGAACGGCCGGTATGGCCCGTTCGTGAAGAAGGGCGCGGAGACGCGGTCGCTCGAGTCGGAGGAACAGCTGCTCGAGATCACCGCCGACGAGGCGCTCGCCGTCCTGGCGCAACCGAAGCAGCGGCGCGGCCGGGGCGCCGCCGCTCCGCCGCTCAAGGAGCTCGGCCCCGATCCGGCGAGCGGGAAACCGATGATCGTCAAGGACGGTCGTTTCGGCCCGTATGTCACCGACGGCGAGACGAACGCCAGCCTCAGGCGCGGCGACGAGCCGGACACGATCACGGTCGAGCGGGCGGCCGAGCTGCTCGCCGACCGCCGTGCGAGAGGGCCTGCGAAGCCGCGTCGAGGACCGACCCGGCGGCGCTCGAGCTGACGGCAACTTTTCCGGCCGACCGACCGTCTAATGTCCAAAGCCGTCGCGGGGCCGGCTCCACCGCCTGCTACCGAGCGAACCGCTCGGCCGCCTGGAGCGGAAATACATAGAGGCACAGAGACGTTCGACCTTGTGACAGCTTGGAGCGTGTGTTACCCCTGGCACGTAGAGGAACTAGGCCTTATGGTGCGTAAGTTTGTTGCTCGCCCCCGAGGAAGTACCGGAAAGGACTGAACGACCTCTGACGCAGAACCAGCTGACCGAATTGTTCGAGTCTGACCACGTCAAGGCGCTCGTCGAGCGCGCCGAGGAGCGCGGCTTCCTGGAGCCGGCCGAGCTCGAGGCGTTCTCGCTCGAGCACGAGCTGAACCCGGAGGAGCTCGAGTCGTTCACACGCGAACTCGAGACTCAGGGCCTCGAGGTGCGCCACCCCGAGACAGCAGCCGCCGCCGCTCCCGCTGAGAAGGAGCCCGCCGACCCCGAGCCACAGTGGGCCGTCGAGGCAGTCACCGGAGCAGCGGACAGCCTGCAGCTCTTCCTGGCCGATGTCGGCCGCCACAAGCTGCTGACCGCCTCCGAAGAGGTCACGCTCGCGAAGGCGATCGAGCGTGGCGACCCCGTCGCCAAGCGGCGCATGATCGAGTCGAATCTCCGGCTCGTCGTGTCGATCGCAAAGGGCTACCGTGGGCTCGGCGTGCCGTTCCTGGATCTGATCCAGGAAGGAACGCTCGGCCTCAACCGCGCGGTCGAGAAGTTCGACTGGCGGCGCGGCTTCAAGTTCTCGACGTACGCGACCTGGTGGATCCGCCAGTCGGTGCAGCGTGCGGTCGCCAATCACGCGCGCACGATCCGCGTGCCCGTCCACGTCGTCGAGCGGCAGCAGAAGCTGTCCCGCGCGGCGCGGCGTCTCGAGGTCGAGCTCGGCCGCGAGGCGACGAAGGAGGAGCTCGCGGAGGCCACCGGCCTACCGATCCAGCACGTCGACGAGGCGCTCGGCGCCGCGCACGCATCGGTCTCGCTCAACCAGACCGTGGGTGCCGACGACGAGGGCGAGCTCGGCGATCTCTTCGCCGACCGCGAGGCCGCGGATCCGTTCGACGAGGCCGAGGAGTCGCTCCGGCGCCAGGGTGTTCGCCGGGCGCTCGACGCCCTGCCCGAGCGTGAGCGGCGGATCCTCGAGCTGCGCTTCGGGTTCGAGGGCGAGCCCTGGACGCTGGAGGCGATCGGCCACGAGCTCGATCTGACGCGGGAGCGCGTCCGGCAACTCGAGGGCCAGGCGCTCAGCCGCCTCGCGGCGCTGCGCGAGCTCTCGTCGCTCGCGGCGTAGACCGCCTCAGTACGACCTGAACGACGGGCGGGCCATGGGGCCCGCCCGTCGTGCTGCTCAGGACGACTCGTAGAATCGCCGCGTGCCCGAGACACTCTCCTGCGCGCTCGACGTTGCGCCAGTCCACCGGGATCCGGACCCGAGCTCCGAACAGGTCACGCAGGCGCTCCTCGGGGAGCCGTTGACCGTGGAGGATCGCCGCGCCGGCTGGGTGCGAATCCGGACGGCGTACGACTATCCAGGGTGGATCGCCGAGGCGGCGCTCGGGGGCGAGCCGGCCGACGACTGGCTGCCGGCTCCGAGCGGACGCGAGCCGGTCGAGGAGGCTCGGGCGTACGTCGGCACTCCCTATCTCTGGGGCGGCATGAGCGAGCGCGGCATCGACTGCTCGGGCCTGGTCCACATGTCGTACCGCCGCAGCGGCCGGCTCGTGCCGCGCGACGCGAACCAGCAGGAGGACGCGGCCGACGAGGTCGCTGACGACGACGCACGGCCCGGCGACCTGGTCACGTACGGGAGCGAGGGCGTCCAGCACGCCACGCACATCGCCTTCTGGCTCGGCGGCGGGCGCATCCTCCACGCTCCGGAGCGCGAGGGCGTGCACGAAGTGGTCGAGGAGGACGAGCCCGAGGACTACCGCGCGAGACGTCGTCGCTTCATCCGCCTGTGATCAGCTGGGCGTGGGTCGACCCGGCGACCGGTGCCGAGGACCACGAGCACGGCGAGCGAGTCGTCCCGGCGGCGTCCACGATCAAGCTCTTCGTCGCCAGTGCGTTCTGGCGTTCCGACCTCGATCCGGACGAGCAGGTCGAGGCGATCCCCGCGGCGGGGAGCGCCGGCGTCGCCGAGTACCTGTCGCCGCGGACACGGCTCGCGCTCGGCGACATTGCGCTGCTGATGCTGGCGGTGTCGGACAACGCCGCGACGAACGTCCTGATCGGCCGCCTCGGCTTCGACGCCGTGAACGCGGAGATCGCCCGCCTCGGCCTCGAACGCACCGTGCTGCGCCGGCCGATGATGACGCAGGGCCCGGAGAACGAGACCTGCGCACTCGACCTCGCGCGCGGCCTGTCGCGAATCCTCGGCGAGGGCCGCGTCCAGGCGCATCTGGAGTTGGCTCTCGATTCGCAGTTGCGGTACCACCTCCCGCCGGGAGTCCGCGTCGCCGCCAAGACGGGGGAGCTCGACTCGGTCTTCCACGAAGTGGCGCTGCTCTCCGACGATCGCCGGGCCATCGTCACCGCGGTGTGCTCCTCGCCCCCTGCTCGGCCCGACGAGGTTTCTGCCCACGGTGCAGGGATTTGGCAACGCTTAACAACCCGTTCACCTGACGACCGTCCCAATCTTTGGGAGAATCGCGCCCAGCTTAGGTCCCCGATGAGAGAGGTGTAAGAAGTGCAACGACGCAAGCTGCTGCGTCTGCTCGCACTCCTCGCGCTCGTCACCGGTCTCGCGCTCGTCGCGAGCGCGTGCGGTGGCGATGACGACGACGAGGCGGGCGGCGGAACGACGACGACCGAAGAGGCAACAACAGGCGGGACGATGGTGTTCGCCGGCGCGGCGGATCCGGTCGTCATGGACGGCGCCCTCGTCTCGGACGGCGAGTCGATCCGGGTCATCACGCAGGTGTTCGAGACGCTCGTCGCCCTCAAGCCGGGAACGACCGAGCCGGAGCCCGGACTCGCCACCGAGTGGTCGTCGAACGACGACGGCACCGTGTGGACCTTCAAGATCCGCGAAGGCGTCACGTTCCACGACGGCGAGCCGCTCAATGCGGAAGCCGTGTGCTTCAACTTCAACCGCTGGTTCAACTTCCCGGCTGCGCTGCAGAACCCGAGCGTCAGCTACTACTGGCAGGTCGCCTTCGGCGGCTTCGCGAAGACCGATCCGGCCAGCGGCGCACCGAAGGACAGCCTTTTCAAGAGCTGTGAGGCGACCGACGAGACGACCGCCGTCCTGACGCTGACGAAGCCGTCGGCGACATTCATCCCGGCGCTCTCCCAGCAGGCGTTCTCGATCGCCAGCCCGAAGGCGCTCACGGAGTACCGCGCGGACGCCGGCACCGTCAACGCCGACGGCGTCTTCCTGCCGTCGGGCAGCTTCGGCACCGAGCATCCGGTCGGCACCGGCCCGTTCAAGTTCGATTCGTGGGTCCGGAACGATCGCCTCACGCTGTCCCGCAACGAGGACTACTGGGGCGAGAAGGCGAATCTCGATCAGCTGATCTTCCGGCCGATCGCCGACAATGCTGCTCGCCTGCAGGCGCTGCAGACCGGTGAGATCCAGGGCTACGACCTCGTCGAGCCGCAGGACATCGCCACGATCGAGGGCGACTCGAATCTGCAGATCCTCGACCGGCCGGCGTTCAACGTCGCCTACGTCGGCTTCAACATCAACACACCGCCGACGGACAACATCGAGGTCCGGAAGGCGATCGCCCACGGCCTCGACCGGCAGGCAGTGGTCGACAACTTCTACACCGGCCGCGGCGTGGTGGCGAAGGAGTTCATGCCCCCGGAGGTCGTCGGCTACGCCGATGACGTCACCGAGTACCCGTACGACCCCGCGAAGGCGAAGCAGATCCTCCAGGACGCTGGCCTCACGCTGCCCGTGAAGCTGGACTTCTGGTATCCGACCGACGTCTCGCGGCCGTACATGCCGGACCCGAAGCGGAACTTCGAGGCGTTCGCCGCGAGCCTCAACGAGTCCGGCTTCCGGGTCGTGCCTCACAGCGCGCCCTGGAATCCCGACTACCTCGGCCGCAATGACAGCGGTACGCTCGGCAATCTGCGCCTGATCGGCTGGACGGGCGACTACGGAGACGCCGACAACTTCATCGGCACGTTCTTCCAGGCCCCCCAGTTGGCCTGGGGGACGACGAAGAGGCCGAACCCCACGGTCATGAAGCTCCTGAACGACGCCGAGATCGAGACCGAGGAGTCGAAGCGTGAGACCCTCTACAAGGAAGCCAACCGCGAGATCATGAACTGGCTGCCGGGCGTTCCGTACGCCCACACGGAGCCGGCGCTCGCGTTCCTGGCGACGGTGAAGGGCTACGTCCCGAGCCCGACGACGAACGAGTCGTTCGCCTCGGTTTCCATCGAGGAATAGCGGAACGGACTAGAGTCGGCGGACGACGAGATGCTGCAATTCGTCGTCCGCCGACTCCTGCTCCTCGTCCCGATCCTCCTCGGGCTCTCGATTCTCGTCTTCCTGTGGATCAGGGCCCTGCCGGGCAGCCCGGCGCAGGCGCTCCTCGGCGAGCGGTCGACCGCTGCAGCAGTCGCCGCCATCGAGGAGCAGTACGGGCTCAACGACCCGATCTACGAGCAGTACCTCACCTACCTGAAGCAGACCGCACAGGGCGAATTCTCGAGCTCGATCACGAGCCGACGGCCGGTGACCGACGAGTTCAAGGAGCGGTTCCCCGCCACCGTCGAGCTGGCGATCGCCGCGATGCTCATATCGCTCTTCGTGGGGATACCGCTCGGCTTCGTCGCCGCGAAGCGATACGGGAGCTGGATCGACCACTCGAGCCTCGTCGCGTCGTTGCTCGGGGTCTCGATCCCGATCTTCGTGCTGGCGATCATCCTCAAGTACGTCTTCGCGGTGCAACTCGGCTGGTTACCGACCGTCGGCCGCCAATCGGTGCTGATCAACATCGACCACCCGACCAACTTCTACCTCCTGGACGCCATCCTCGCGGGCGACCCGGAGGCCTTCTGGGACGCGTTCAAACACCTCATCCTGCCCGCGGTCGCGCTCGCCACCGTGCCGCTGGCGATCATCGCGAGGATCACTCGTGCGGCCGTCCTCGACGTCCAGAACGAGGACTACGTCCGCACTGCCCGCGCGAAGGGGGTCAAGCCGGGCATCGTCGACAGACGGCACATCCTGCGGAACGCGATGCTGCCGATCACGACGATCATCGGCCTGCAGACCGGTCTGCTACTCGCGGGCGCCATACTGACCGAGACGGTGTTCGCCTGGCCCGGAGTCGGAACATGGCTCGTGTCGGCGATCGAGGCGCGGAACTACCCGGTGCTGCAGGGCGGCATCCTCTTCCTGGCGATCGTGTTCGTGCTCGTGAACCTGGTCGTCGACATCCTCTACGCGTACCTCAACCCGCGGATCCGGGTGAGCTAGGAGCGCTGGGATGAGCGTCGCGGAACTCGAGGCCAGGGAGATTCAGCGGGACGCACCGACCGGCCTCTGGCGCGATGCCTGGGGACGGTTCCGCCGCAACCCGGCCGCCCTCGTCGGCCTGGGGCTCGTGGCCAGCTTCGTCCTCGTGGCGGTCTTCGCACCGCTGCTCGCCCCCTTCGACCCGCGCGACCAGAACCTCGCCGCCCTCCAGGGCCGCTGCTGCCCGGGCCCGTCGGCCGAGCACTGGTTCGGCCTGGACGCGCTCGGCCGCGACGAGCTCTCCCGGATCATCTACGGCGCACGCTTCTCGCTCGTCATCGGGGTCGTGTCGGTGATCGTCGGTCTTGGGTTCGGACTGCTCCTCGGCGCGACGGCCGGCTACTTCGGCGGGATCGTCGACTCGATCGTCATGCGCCTCGTCGACATCATGCTGGCCATCCCGGGACTCCTGCTCGCCATCGGCATCGTGGCGATGCTCGGGCCCGGCCTCTGGCAGATCATGATCGCTGTCGGGGTGACGCAGATCCCGATCTTCGCGCGGCTGCTCCGCGGGTCGATCCTCGCCCAACGTGAGAACGACTTCGTCCTGGCCGCGCGCTCCGTCGGCGTGCCTAGCCGCTCGATCCTCGCGTCGCACATCCTTCCGAACTCGATCTCCCCCGTGATCGTGCAGGCGACGCTGGCGACGGCGACCGCGATCCTGGACGTCGCAGCGCTCGGGTTCCTCGGCCTGGGCCCTCAGGACCCGTCGACGCCGGAGTGGGGCACGATGCTCACCGACACGACGCGCTACCTGCAGACGGCGCCGCACCTGGCGATCATCCCGGGCGTGGCCATCATCATCAGCGTGCTCGGGTTCAACCTCATCGGCGACGGCCTTCGCGAGGCCCTGGACCCGAAGCTCCGTGGCCGCTAGGCAGCCCCTCCTCACCGTCGACGACCTGCGCGTCGAGTTCTGGACGGCACGCGGGACCGTCTATGCGGTCAACGGCATCTCGTTCGACATCGCGCCCGGCGAGACCCTCGGGATCGTCGGCGAGTCGGGCTGCGGCAAGAGCGTGACGTCGCTCGCGCTGCTCGGCATTCTCGCCCGCACGGCACGGGTCCCGACCGGCACGGCCATGTTCGAAGGCCGTGACCTCCTGAAGCTGAACGACGAGCAGCTCCGCTCGGTGCGCGGCCGCGAGATCGCGATGATCTTCCAGGATCCGATGACGTCGCTGAACCCGGTGCTGACGATCGGCCGACAGATCCGCGAGGCGCTCGAGGCGCACTTCGACATGGACCGCGATGCAGCGGTGAAGCGCTCGGCGGACCTGCTCGACCAGGTCGGCATCCCGAGCGCCAAGGTGCGGCTCAAGGACTATCCACACCAGTTCTCCGGCGGTATGCGCCAGCGGGCGATGATCGCGATGGCACTCGCCGGCGAGCCGAAGCTGCTGGTCGCCGACGAGCCCACGACCGCGCTCGACGTCACGATCCAGGCGCAGATCCTCGAGCTCCTGCGTGGCCTCGTCGCCGACCGCGGCACGGCGTTGATCATGATCACGCACGACCTCGGCGTCGTCGCCGGGATGTGCGACCGGGTGAACGTCATGTACGCGGGCACCTTCGTCGAGACCGGTGGCGCCGAGCAGGTGTTCGCCCGGCCGCGCCATCCGTACACGCTGGGCCTGTTGCAGAGCGTGCCGCGACTCGACTTCGGCCGACGCCAGAAGCTGCGTCCGATCGAGGGCGCACCGCGCAACATGCTGAGCGCGCCGACGGCCTGCCCTTTCGCACCGCGTTGCCGCTACGAGGTCGATCGCTCGCGCGAGGAGTTGCCGACGCTCGAGGAGATCGAGCCCGGCCACCGCGTCGCATGCTTCAACCCGGTGCCCGAGGACGAGTGGCGCCGCAGCCGCGCGGGTGCGGCGGCGTGAGCTCGCCGGCGCCACTCGTCGAGATCGACGACCTCAAGGTCTGGTTTCCGATCAAGAGCGGGCTCGTGCTCGACCGGCACGTCGGCGACGTCCGCGCGGTCGACGGCGTCTCCATGACGATCGACCGCGGCGAGACACTGGGGCTCGTCGGCGAGTCGGGGTGCGGAAAATCGACGCTCGGCCGGGCGATCCTGCGTCTCTACGAGCCGACCGACGGCACGATCCGCTTCGACGGCCGTGACATCACCCACCTCGGCGAGAACGAGATGCGGCCCCTGCGGCGGAGGATGCAGATGATCTTCCAGGATCCGTTCGCCTCCCTGAACCCGCGCCACTCCGTCGGCCGCATGGTCGGCGAGCCGATGAAGGTGCACGGCGTCGGCAACCGGAAGTCCGTCGGCAGCCGTGTCCAGGAGCTGCTCGAGGTCGTCGGCCTGCCGCGCGATGCCATCTCCCGCTACCCGCACGAGTTCTCGGGTGGTCAGCGGCAGCGCATCGGGCTCGCGCGGGCACTGGCGCTCAACCCTGACTTCATCGTCTGCGACGAGCCGGTCTCCGCGCTCGACGTGTCGATCCAGGCGCAGATCGTGAACCTGCTCGAGGAGCTGCAGCAGGAGTTCAGCCTCACGTACCTGTTCGTCGCCCACGACCTCGCCGTCGTGCGGCACATCTCCGACCGGATCATGGTGATGTACCTCGGCGCGATCGTCGAGGTCTCGCCGGCGGACGACCTCTACGACAACCCGCTCCATCCGTACACGATCTCGCTCCTCTCGGCGATTCCCATTCCGGATCCGGTGGTCGAGCGCCAGCGGGAAACGATCCTGCTGCAGGGAGACCTGCCGAGCCCCGCGAATCCGCCGTCGGCGTGTCGGTTCCACACGCGCTGCCCGTATGTGCAGCCGACTCGATGCCGCGACGACAGACCACTGCTCCGGGAGGTGGAAGGCCATCTCGTCGCCTGCCACTGGGCGGAGCGAATCAAGGCGGGAGAGCTCAAGCCGCAGCGGATCGAGCCGATCTTCGAACCGGGGCCGCAGCAGCCGGTCGCCGCCCCGCCGCCGACGTAGCCACCCAGCGTCCCGCGGATACGCAGCCTCCGCCGGCGGCGGCATCCCTGGTTCGGGGTAGCTGCTGCGCCTAAAGCGCCTGCACGGCAGCGCCGATGATGCTCTCGTGGACGCTGCCGAGCGCAAGGAGATCCTGAGCCGTTACATGGACCACAGCCGGCGCTTCGACCAGGCTGCGGCACGCCGCGGCAGCCAGGCGAGCGGGGCCGTGATCCCCTTTGCGCAGCCGCTACGCGAGCTCGAGCAGGAGCCGACGAACCGCGAGATCGAGGTTCTCCAGCTCGTGGCCGACGGACTTGTCAACAGGGAGATCGGCCAGCGTCTCTTCCTCTCGGAGGAGACGGTGAAGTCGCACGTCCGCCATCTGCTGGCGAAGCTTCAAGCGCGCAGCAGAGCCCACGCCGTAGCGGTTGGCTTCCGGCGTGGACTCATCGCCTGACTGCTTTTCCCCAGTTTCTCCACACCTGCTGTGGAAACTCCCCCGATGGAGGGATGCAGGTTAGGGGAGGAGAACTGAGGATTCGACGGCTTCTACCTACCAGCCGCGTGCCCCGCCAGCGCGGGACACCAGGCGCAGCAAAGACTTGGTCATCGAGGGACTCCCGGATTGGGGACTGACGGCAGCCACCATAGTATGACCCTTTGGAGGGATATGCAAGGGTCACATAGATTTCTGCGGTTTGGCGCGTCGGAAGACGCACCTTGGCTGTATCTATACGTCGTCAGTCTTTGGCTGATCAGCGCCGGGACGCTGGCTCTCCTCATCGCGTCAGGTCAGCGAGTCGAACGTATCTGGCCGCTCTTCGCCCTTGGACTCTTGGGCGCCGTCGCTGAGCGGAGCCGCGTGCGGCTGAGTGCCAACCTAGAGCTGTCGATCTCGCTTGTCCCGAGCCTTTTCGCAGCCGTGACCTTTGGCCCGTTGGAGGCGATGATCGTTGGCGCCGCATCCCTTCTCGGCGACCTAAGAAAGCCGTATCTCAAGTGGGCCGTCTACACGCCGGTCGAAGCCATCACCGGCGCGGTCAGCGGCCTGGCGGTCATCGGCGTATTCGTCCTGGTTCCACACAACCTCCCTGGAATCGCCCTTGCCACGTGCGTTGCGGCATTCGTGGCACTCGTTCTCGACACCGCCTTCGCCTCCCTGACTGTCGTTCTCCGGCGGACAGGAAGCGGGCTGGAACTGACGAGGACGCTCGCGCCTGTGATCGCGTTGTCCGTCCCGCTCTACACGCCAATCGTGGCGCTGCTGTCGTTCGCGTATGACGAGATCTCGCCCTGGACTCTTCCGCTCTTCCTCGTCCCGGCGATCGCTGCACAGCGCCTATTCGGGCTCTACCAGGATCAGCGTCGCCTCACCGACGACCTCTCAGAGGTGAACTACCGCCTTGAGAGAGCGAACATGTCGTTTGCGACGGCGCTCGTCGCGACACTCGATGCGCGAGATCAGTACACCGCGGGACATTCGGCGGCTGTCGCGATCTACTCGCGCGATATCGCTCGGCGAATGAGTCTTCCCGAAGAAGATCAGCAGAAGGCGCACCTCTGCGGGCTCGTTCATGACATCGGAAAGATTGGACTGCCAGCCGGCCTACTCGAGAAACCCGGCGCACTGACACTCGACGAACGACGTCAGATGCAGGAACACTCCGCAATCGGCGAGCGCATCCTCGCGAACGTCGAGGACTACGCCGACATCGCTCGCATCGTTCGTCACCATCACGAGCGCGTTGACGGACAGGGGTACCCCGACGGATGGGCCGGCGACGACATCCCGCTCCTCTCGAGAATCATCGCCGTCGCAGACGCCTACAACGCTATGACCTCAGACCGGCCGTACCGTGATGCCATGCCGAGTCGCGTGGCCCGGCTGAGGCTCGCGCAAGCTGCTGACACACAATTCGATACGGCAGTGGTGGCCGCCTTCGAGGCGCTACTCGCTGGCTCCGAAGAGTCCTACCGCCTCGGCCTCCGAGAGGACTTCACCCTCACATCGAAGGCGAACTTCTCGGATGACGAGCGCCTACGAGGCGCCGCGTAGCTCAATCGCTGGAGTCTTCAGGACGGCTTCGGTTCGGCTGCGAACGCCGAGCTTCTCGAGGATATGACGCACGTGGACCTTCGCCGTTCCTTCACTGATGAATAGCTTCGCCGCGATCTCCTTGTTCGACATCCCGAGTCGGAGAAGCGAAAACACCTCCGCTTCGCGGGGCGACAGGTGGTTTGAGCCAACACGTGTTCCCAACCCGGCCACTTGCGCGATCTCTCCGTCGCGCGCTCGGATCAGGACCCCCGCGAGCCATCGACGCTCGCCACCGGCCGCGATGCGCCTCGCTAGTTCCGGACAGCCTCGGTAAGCCGCGATCACGCCATCGACGTACCGCGCTTCGCGCGACATCTGAGCCACCGAGACACACGCAGCGTCCGCCGAGGCGTCTCCGGTGCTACAGAGGCGGATCGCGTTGATACATGCGGAGATGACGGGAACTTCAACGGTTCCCGACACTTCTTGCGCACAGTGCGACAGACGCGTCGCGGTCACGTAGTCGCCAGTGCACGCGACTGCTAGCCCTCGCGTGACAAGAAGCTCACCGCGCATCGCCTTGATAAGCGAGCTGTGGTCGAATGCCGCGGCAGCGTCAGCTTCCTCGAACCGTCCAAGCGCGATTAGCCCGCGCGCTCGAATCGCCGCACAACTCGCGAGAACATGAACGTCGCCGGTCCTACGAGCCTCGGTTGAAGCCTCAAGCGAGCAATTGGAATCCGTCATCGAATCGGCGTTCGCCGACCGCTATCACAGCCCGTGCAAAGCCGACGTACGCGAGGACGAAGTTGAGGCGATGCTCACGGGCGTCCGATTCGAGTTGATCGAGGGCCGCCGACGATTCGTCGTACTCACCGGCCAAGGCGCAGGCGTATCCGAAGGTGTTGAGGAATGACCCACGTACCACTGGATCCGCTACGAGCGGCAACAGCTGCAGGACGGCTCGCGCAGCCTCGATGCTCGCAAGCGTTCCAAGCCGGGCCTCGAGGAGTAGCGATCGGCTCGCCAGCTCTACCTGATCTTCTGGCGTCTGCAGAGCCGACTCACGTAGCTGCGCGAGGAGCGCTGATGCCTCCGGACTCTCCAGGTCGATGCTGCTCTTGAGCTCACCCCACTCCGCTTCTCGCCGTTCGCCGCCAGTTGGCGCCACTGATTGCGCCAGTCGGTAGTAGCCGATGGCCTCCGTCTCGCGTCCACCAAGATGAGCAGCGCGACCGGCGATCGAGAGGGCCCATCCTCGAGCGCGACGAGAGCCAAGCGATCCGCTTACCTCGTTGGCGAGAGTCTCAGCCTGCCGATAAAGACCATCGCGCAGCGCGAGTTCCGCCTCAGCCAGCGGCAACCACCCAATCGGCTGTCTATTGACGCGAACGTGATGAATCCAAGCGCGAACCGTCTCCGACCTGCCTTCGTCGAGACATGCACGCACGCCGAATTCAAATAGCGCCTCGAGAAGGACCGGGCTATTCAAACGGTCGGCCAGCTCGAAGAGTTCGTCCCAGAGCGCCTTCTGCGTGCAGTACTTCGCCGCTCGACTCGCCACCTGCGGCGCGACGTTGTCCACTGCCGCACCTCGAAGAAAGTCGCGCACCAATGGGTGAATCTCATAGGACG
The DNA here is from genome assembly GCA_963733065.1 of uncultured Gaiellaceae bacterium. Classification (GTDB taxonomy): domain Bacteria; phylum Actinomycetota; class Thermoleophilia; order Gaiellales; family Gaiellaceae; genus CAVTBT01. The sequence continues at coordinate 946,842 of CAVTBT010000005.1, read as the reverse complement.
TACGGTCAAACTCGGTCACCAGACTCGCGTCATTGCACGCTCGGCGGCAGCGCTCGGCCATCCGCCTCCCGAAGAGCGCCGATGCCAGCGACTCGTCGACACGTTGAAAGGACGCCAGCACAGCTAGCGCCTCTGCAACGTCTGGTTCGAAGACACGGCACACCTCGTCCGCCAAGAACTGCTCTACGGAGCCGGTGATCTTCCTGTCTGACGATCCGCCGACGGCGAGTAGGCCAACGAGGGCCGGCCAACCATCGACGTCCGACGCTGTGCCCTCGGACTGGGCCTTCCCGCCACGTGCGAATACTTGTACGACCTCGTCCTGAGTCAGGGCGAGCTGGCCAGCGTCAATCTCGGTCAACTCGCCGTACAGGAAGTGACGCGCCGTGGCCCACCGAGGCCTAGTTCGGGATGCGACGAGCGCGCGCAACTCGGTGCCGATGAGCAGTCTGCCGATGAAGTCCTCAGCAGCCAGATCTGCGGCCGCAAAGTGATAGTCGTCAATCACGAGCACTAAGTCTGGAGCCGGCTGAGCCATGCTTTCAAGGAAGATCTCAGCGAGAAGAGCTCCCTCAACCTGTGGCCGATCGGTGAGCTTCAGGCGCTCGATGAGAGGCGTGAACACGGTTCCTGTCGTACGCCCGACTGCCTCCGCGAGGCCAGCAGCCAAGCGAGCGACGTCACTCGATGACCGGGTGCACTGGTACCACGCTCCGCGGAGGTCGCTGATCGCGAGCCATTGGCGAGCCAGTGTTGACTTCCCGTAGCCAGCTGGCGCGCAAAGCACCACCGTGTTGGAGGGCGCCTGATCGAGAGCATCGCGAAGCCTCGGACGATCAATGACCCACGTCCGCGCTGTCCCGAGCTGACTTTCCTTCGCATCCGCCGTCATGCCGCCTCCCGCCCGCCGGCTTCAGCCTCTCGACCCTAACAGCCCTTCCGATACCAGGGTGAAACCGTGCCTGCGGCCGCGCGCGCGGCCGCAGGCACGCTGCCGTCAGGACCCCGGGACTGCGCGGTGCAGGTCGGGGCGTTCGGCGAGCGGGTCTTCTCCCGTCAGACTGCGATACGCGACGGGGATCTGGCGTCGCCGGGCCACACCGAGCTTCTGGCGGATGACGTCGCAATGCGCCTTCGCCGTCCGCGGTGAGATACCGAGGCGGGCGCCGACTTCCTCGTTGGAGCAGCCGGCGGCGATCAGTGCGACGACCTCGCGCTGGCGGGCGGTGAGGGCCGGCCGCGACGCGGTCATTAGTGTCATCATGGCGCGAGGCTACGCCCAGCGCTGTTCGCAGACCATTGCCCGGACGGAGTATCGACCGGTGTAACGCGCCAGAGACGTGCGCAGTGACCGTCGCCCGTCAACCGCTGGGACGCCTCTTCGGCCCCGAACAGGCGGCTAGGGTCGGGGCGCATGGAGATACGAGCGCTCGATCACGTGCAGCTCGCCGCACCCCCTGGGTGCGAGGAGGAGGCGCGAAGCTTCTTCGGAGGGCTGCTGGGCTTGACCGAGATCGACAAGCCCGAACCGCTCCGCGCACGCGGCGGGGTCTGGTTCGCCGTTGGAGCCCAGCAGCTCCACGTCGGCGTCGAGGAGGAATTCCGGCCGGCGCGCAAGGCCCACCCGGCATTTCACGTCGACGGGCTCGACGCCCTCGCCGACCGGCTTCGGGACGCCGGCGTCGAGCCCCGGTGGGACGCCGAGCTGCCCGGCTTCCGGCGCTTCTACGTCGAGGATCCGTTCGGCAATCGGATCGAGCTGCTCGAGCCGTCTTGACCTTCGCTCACACGGGCCGACAGGCCTCTGTGAAGATGGCAGCGCCGTCAATGCAGCACGATCGCTCAAACGACCCGGCGAGCTTCGGGCCGCGCTTCGACGTGGACGTACCACAGCTGCCGATGGGCAGCTACGTCAACGCCGTCGCAGAGGACGTGCGCACGGTGCACGTCAGCCCGCAGCTCGAGGCGCTGCTCGGCTGGACGCTCGCGGACTGGGCGCGCGACGGGTTCTTCGAGTCCGTGATCCACCCCGACGACCGCGGGGCCGTGATGGCGCTCGTCCAGGAGTTCCACCGCACCGGCGAGCGGTTCAGCGTGGAGTACCGGCTCTTCGCGAAGGACGGTCGCGTGCGCTGGGTGCACGACGAGACCGTCGTGGTCCACGACGACGCCGGCCGACCCGCATTCCTGCAGGGGTTCGTGCTGGACATCACGGAGCACCGGCGCGGCGCGGCGCTGGTCGCCGGGCAGCGGTCGGTGCTCGAGCTGATCGCGCGGGGCGCACCGCTTGCGCAGACGCTCGATGAGGCGTCGACGCGGCTGTCCGAGCTTCTGGACGGTGCGACGGTGCAGCTCGAGCTGCACGATCCCGAGCGCCCGCTTCCGCCCAGACCCAACGAACCCTGGACGGTCGAGCTGCCGACGGACGGCGAGCGCCTGGGCCGGCTCGTGGTCGGCCTGGCCGCCGACGACGAGCCCGGCCTCGAGCGGCAGCGGATGCTGACCGCGGTCGCGAACGTCATCAGCATCGCCATCGAGCGCGCGCGCGACGAACAGAGCATCCGAGAGGCGGAGGCCAAGTACCGGACGCTCGTCGAGCGGCTGCCGATCGGCACGTACATCAACTCGTTCGGCACCCGCCTGCGGCCGCTCTACGTAAGCCCCGAGCTCGTCGGGATGCTCGGGTACGACCTCGAGGAATGGAACGAGTCCGACTTCCTGTCCGGGATCATCCACCCGGACGACCGGGAGCGCGTGCTCGACCAGGTGATTCGCACCCACGAGCTCGCTGTGCCCTTCGCCGACGACTACCGGCTCCGCGCCGCCGACGGCCGCTGGGTCTGGGTGCACGACGAGACCGTGCCCGTCCTCGACGACGACGGCAACCGGCTCTTCCTGCAGGGCTTCATGCTGGACATCACCGAGCGCAAGCACCTCGAGGAACAGCTCCTGCACGCGCAGAAGCTCGAGGCGGTCGGGCGGCTCGCGGGCGGCATCGCGCACGACTTCAACAACGTGCTGACCGCGATCAGCGGCTATGCGGAGTTCCTGATCGCGCGACTCGCCGAGGGCGATCCGAGACGGGCCGACGCGGAGGAGATCGTGCGCGCGGCCGACCGCGCCGCTGCGCTCACGCGGCAACTGCTCGCCTTCAGCCGCCGCCAGGTGCTGCAGCCGCAGGAGCTCGATCTGAACAGCTCGGTCGGCAACCTCGAGCGGCTGCTGGGCAGGCTGGCGGGTGACGACGTGGAGCTCGTCACCGAGCTCGAGCCACGGCTCGTCACCGTCCGCGCCGATCCGGGTCAGCTCGAGCAGGTGATCCTCAACCTGGCCGTGAACGCACGCGACGCGATGGAACGCGGCGGGCGCCTACGGCTGCGGACGAGGACGGTGGTCGTCGAGCCCGGCGACGAGCGCCTCGAGCTCGAGCCCGGGCGCTATGCCGCTCTCACCGTGGCTGACACCGGGCACGGGATCTCCGACGAGATCCGTCCGTACCTCTTCGAGCCGTTCTTCACCACGAAGGAGCAGGGCAAGGGCACCGGCCTGGGCCTCGCCTCCGTGTACGGCATCGTCAAGCAGTCAGGTGGCGATGTCGAGGTCGAGTCGGCTCCGGGAGAGGGAGCGTCGTTTACCGTCTACCTGCCCGAGGCGACCGGCGCACGCATCGTCCTCCCGGCCGACGACGTGCCACCGGAGGGCGACGGCGAGACCGTACTCCTCGTCGAGGACCACGAGCTCTTCCGCGGGCTCGTGAAGGAAGTCCTGACTCGCGCCGGCTTCATCGTGCTCGAGGCCGAGAGCGGCGCCGAGGCGCTGCGCCTGCTCGACGAGACCGGCCACCGGATCGACGTCGTGCTCACGGACGTCGTCATGCCCGGAATGGACGGCATCGAGCTGGCACGCCGCGTACGCGAACGGTGGCCCGAGCTACCGATCGTCTACACCTCGGGTCATGTCGAGGAGGGCGGCGCGGCCGCGGAGCTGCCGGGGACGGCGCCTTTCGTCGGCAAGCCGTTCGCGCCCGGCGCGATCGTCGGCGCCGTGCGCGAAGCGATCGCGAAGGCCGACCCGTGAGCACGCCCGAGCGGATCCTCGTGGTCGACGACGACGAGCAGATCCGCGCCGTGCTGCAGCGCCTGCTGCGGGCGCAGGGCTACGCCTGCGAGGTCGCCGCCGACTCGGCCCAGGCCCGCGAGCTTCTGGCCGGGGACTCCTTCGCGCTGCTCCTCAGCGACGTCAACATGCCCGGGGAGTCGGGCCTCGATCTGGCGCAGGACGTGCTGAACCGGCACCCGGACATCGCGGTGGTGATGGTCACGGGTATGGACGACCGCCGGTTCGTCGACTCGGCGCTCGAGCACGGCGCGTACGGCTATGTGTTGAAGCCGTTCAAGCCGAACGAGCTCGCGATCAACGTCGCGAACGCGCTCCGCCGACGTGCGCTCGAGATCGAGAACCGCAGCCACCAGGCAGAGCTCGAGCAGACCGTGCTCCAGCGCACCGCAGCGCTCCGCGACACGATCGCCAGCCTCGAGACGAGCGAGCGGGAGCTGCGCCGCCTGCAGGAGGAGTCGATCCGGCGGCTGTCATGGGCTGCCGAGTTCCGGAACCAGGAGACCGGCCAGCACATCGTCCGCATGAGCCTCTACTGCCACCTCCTCGCCCGGCTTGCGGGCCTCGACGCGGAACGAGCCGAGATGCTCCGCATCGCGAGCCCGATGCACGACGTCGGCAAGATCGGCATCCCGGACTCGATCCTGCTCAAGCCAGGCGGCCTCACGGACGACGAGCGGGCCGCGATGCAGGGGCACACCGTGATCGGCCACCGGATCCTCGCCGGCTCAGGCGTCGAGCTGCTCGACCTCGCCGCGACGCTCGCGCTGACCCACCACGAGCGAGTCGACGGCACCGGGTACCCGGGCGGTCTCGCCGGCGACGCGATCCCGGTCGAGGGACGGATCACGGCCATCGCGGACGTGTTCGACGCACTGACCTCCGACCGTGTCTACCGGGCAGCGTTCATGCCGGACGACGCGCGAACCGTGCTGGAGGCGGGTCGCGGCACGCACTTCGACGCGGGCCTGCTCGACCTGTTCCTCGGCGCGTGGGACGACGTGCTCGAGATCAGGAGCCGTACGGTCTAGGAGGCACAGCGGCGGCCGACGCCGAACCGGACGGTCGCGCTGCGCGCGCCGGAGCGGAAGACGAGCGGCACACAGGCCGAGCGCGACCGAAGCAGGAACCCGCCCGCGTACGCGTTCCCCACGCTGACGTCGTCGCCGCACGGCTCGAACCGCACCACGCTGAACGGCCCGCCGTTGCCGCCGTTGCCCCACTGGATCGCGGCGCGGTTCCTCCACGCCATAGGGACGGAGACGCTGACAGGGCCCGAGCCTGCCCGCACGACGAGACCGGACTTACGCCAGTAGGCCCACGGCCTGCTCTCCGTCGGCACGACCTGCGCGAGGTACGCGGGCGGCACCGAGAAGACGCCCAGCACCGGGCGGTACCGGTTGCCAGGGCTTGCCGACCCGACGAACGGGAACGTCGTGCGGTCGATCACCTCGTCGCAAGGGACGGTGCGCTCGGGTGCGGCCGGTCTCGAGGGCGCGGCCGTCACCGCCTGGGCGACGAGGCCGGCGACGGCGATCACTAGCAGGAGCCGCGGCAGCATGCCCTTCGTACACCGCAGAGCGGTGGAACGGTTCCGCGGGCGGTTACGCTCCCGCCGTGGATGCCATCGACGTCGCCGGCACGACGGCACGGCTGCGTGAGCGCGGCGGCGGCTACGAGGTCGTCCACGCGTCGCAGGGCCTCGAGCTCGGCGTCTACGTGCTCGTCGCGCCCGCGGCGGACGCGCAGCAGCCGCACGAGTACGACGAGGTCTACGTCGTACTGGAGGGAGACGGCGTGCTGGAGGTCGAGGGCGAGCAAACGCAACTCCGCGAAGGCGAGGCGCTGTTCGTGGCAGCCGGGGCGGAGCATCGCTTCACCGCCTATGAACAGCTCGCCTTGCTCGTGATCTTCAACGGCCCCCACTCCCGCGCCCGCTGACGACTGCTCCGGACATCACCATCGTCGGCGCCGGGATCGTCGGCCTCGCAACTGCGCATGCGCTGGCGAGGAGCGGACGACGCGTCGTCGTTCTCGAGCAGTACCACCTCGGTCACGTCCGCGGCTCGAGCCACGGTCGCTCGCGGATCTTCCGACTCTCGTACGCCGACGAGCACTACGTCCGGCTTGCGCTCGAATCGCTCGAGCGCTGGCGTGCGCTCGAGGAAAAGGCCAACGAGCGCCTGATCGTGCGCACGGGCGCGCTCGACTGCGGCTCGCACGTTCCCGCCCACCGGGACGCCATGCGGGCCTGCGGCGTGGACTGCGAGGAGCTCGACGAGCGGGACGCCGAGCGCCGCTTCGGCGTGCGGCTCCCCGAGCCGGCCCTCCTGCAAGCCGAAGGCGGCATCTCGCTGGCCGACCGCTGCGCCGCGGCGCTGCGCGACGGCGTGCTGGCGGGCGGGGTCGAGCTGCGCGAGAACACCGCCGTGACCGCACTCGAACCCGACGGCGACGCCGTCACCGTTCACACCGGCTCGTCGCGATTCAGAACCGGCGCCGTCGTCGTGACGGCCGGCTCGTGGGCGCCGCGGCTGCTCGCACCGGCAGGGATCGCGCTCGAGGTCGTGGTCACCCGGGAGACCGTCGTCTACCTGCGCCTCGGCCGCGCGGAGCCGCCGCCGTCGCTGATCCACGAGGCGGCTCCGGGGCGGCTCCCCTACGCCCTCGCCGCGCCGGGTGTGGGCCTCAAGGCGGGCGTGCACCAGACCGGGGCGGTCGTCGACCCGGACACCGACGGCGAGCCTGACGCGGCGCTCGCGGCGGAGGCAGCAGCGTGGGCGGCAGCCCGGTTCCCGGACGCAGATCAGGAGCCGCTCGCCGTGGAGACCTGCCTGTACACGAATGCGCCCGGCGACCGCTTCGTGCTCGAGCGGCACGGACGGATCGTCGTCGGCTCCGCGTGCAGCGGGCACGGCTTCAAGTTCGCGCCGGCGACCGGTACGCGACTCGCGGCGCTCGCCGCCGAAGCGGCCGAATAGCCGACTACACTGGCCGCCGATGAGCCGCCGGACGCTGCTTCTGGTCGGTGGAGCGGCGGCCCTGTTGGCGGCCGTGCTGATCGCCGTGAGCGTCGTCGGCGGCGGTGACGACGAGGACGGCGACGCCGCGCCGACGACCCAGACGACCACGGGGACGACGCACCGGCACGACGACCGGCCCGCTGCCGGAGATCGACACGTCGTCGCTCGCAGTGCTCGAGGGCATCCCCCAGAACGGCCTCATCCTGGGCCGGCCGAACGCCCCCGGCGTCGTCGTGGAGTACGCGGACCTGCAGTGCCCGTTCTGCGCGAAGTTCGCGCAGCAGACGCTGCCCCAGCTGATCGAGCGCTGGGTCGAGCCCGGCAAGGCCACGATCGACTTCCGCGGCCTGGCGGTGCTCGGTCCGGACTCGGAGAAGGCGTTGCGCTTCGTCCTCGCGGCCGCCGAGCGCGACCAGGCCTGGGGCGCCATCGAGCTGCTCTACGCGAACCAGGGCGCGGAGAACTCGGGCTGGGTCACCGACGGTCTGCTCCGCGCGGTCGCGACGGAGCTCGACCTCGACCCGGACGCGATGGTGGCTGCATCGAAGAGCACGCGCTACGACGACGCGATCGCCGAGATCAGGGCGCAGGCCGAGACCGACCAGGTCGACGCGACGCCCTTCTTCCTGGTCGGCACGCCGGGCGGCACGACCGTCCCGGTGGCGACCGGCGCCGTCGGGCCCGAGGCCTTCGAGCAGGCGCTGACGATCGCAACCGGGTCGTGACCGACGCCGCGCTGCGACGCTCGGTCGCCGTCCTCGCCGTCGCAGGACTCGCCATCGCGGGGTACCTGACCTGGGCCCGCTACGCGCACGAGTCCGTCTCCTGCCCGATCGGCGGAGGAGGCTGCGAGACCGTTCAGGAGTCGAGCTACGCGGAGCTCGCGGGCATCCCGGTCGCGCTGCTCGGCCTGCTCCTCTACGCGACGGTGCTGGGGCTCGTGGCCTGGGACGCGCCCGTGGCCAGGCAGGCCGTCGCGGTGATGGCGCTCGCAGGCACCGCCTTCGCCGTCTACCTGATCGTCATCCAGCTCGCCGTGATCGACGCCGTGTGCTCGTGGTGCCTGGCGAACGACGTCGTCGTCGCGCTGCTCGCCGTGGCCGCGGTCGCGCGGCTCAGCTCATCGGCACCTGGCGCAGCACCATCGGCTCGATCCGGTCGAGGATCTCGGTCAGGGTCTCGCCCGTCGCGGTGATGCCGTGGTTCCGCAGGCCGATCACCGCATGTGCGGGATCGGGCTCGCGGGCGATCAGCTCGGCGACCGACTCGGCGAGCTCCTGGGTGCCGCACGGGTAGTTGATCTCCGTCGCGGCGATGCCCTGCATCCATGCGTGCACATGGAGGATCGCGCCGACGTCGGGATGCTCGCGGTAGATCATCCAGTGCTCGATCGCGTCCACGGAAACACGCCTCGGCTCGATGCCGGGCGGGACGCTCAGGATCATCCGGGCGTGCTCCGGGTCGTAGTCGGTGACGAGCAGGATGTCCCGGCCGGGCGTCTCGAGCCGCGACTTGTCGACGCCGCTGGCGCTCATCCAGAAGCGGGTGTCGTCGAGACGCGCCGAGAGGTTGCCGTACGAGAGCCCGCCGACGCCGTAGAGGCGCATGACATGACGGAGGTCGCGCTCGTCGAGCAGGTCTTCGATCGGGAACGGCGCGGGCAGCAGGTCGAGGTCGCCCATCCGTGTGCCCGCGGCCTTGATGTCCTCGGTGACGTCGTCGCCGTCCCAGAGCTCCGGCTCGAGATCGGTGCGGAACTCGTTGTCGATCACGAGCTTCGATTGCGCCAGCGGCACGAGGCGCTCGACGGTCTCGACGGGATCGTCGGTGATGCCGTAGTGGCCGCGCTCCATCGTCGTGAACCACACGCCCTCGCCCTCCACGCGCAGCAGGACGATGTTCGCGAGCGAACGCACGAGCAGCGGGTAGCTCGCCTTCAGCACCTCCGCGGGCGCGGCGGGCAGCTCGTAGAGGGTCGCCGAGTACGTGCCCTTCGAGCGGCGGCGGAACGCCTTCGGCGCGGCCGGGTCGACGAGGTTGAGCACGAGGTCGGCCTCCGCGACGTCCCCACGCCGCTCCCAGCCGTCCCGCTCGAGGACGGCGCCCATCTCCTCCGCGAACCGGCCCAGCGACTCCGACGTCGGCTCGCCCGCGATGACGTACCGTGGCACGGGCGACAGCTTATCGTCCGAGTCTGATCCCCTTTACGTGCCTGCGACCTCGGCGACGTAGGCGGACACGTCCCGGATGTCCTGCTCGCTGATGTCACCGCCGAACGAGGGCATGGCGCCCCGGCCGTTCGTCACGATCTCGACGAGCTCCTCGTACGTCGGCTGGGACTCGTCGAGGTCGGGACCGATGCTGCCCTCGTCGTCGATGCTGCCGATCACCCCTGCGTCGCGCAGCGAGTGGCAGCCACCACAGCCCTCGTTGACGAAGACGATCTCGCCGGCGCGCGGATCTCCCTCGCCCGGCGTGCCGCCCCCGGCGGTCGTCGGGGCGGTCGTCGCCGGCTCCGGCTCCGTGGACGGGCTTCGCCGACGAGCCGTCGCTGCCGCCCCCGCCGCACGCCGTCAGCGACAGGATGGCGCCCAGGAGCATGAGCCGCACGAGTCGGACTACCGCGGTCATCGCCGCTAGGTGCCTGCGACGGACGACACGTAGGCCGCGAGGTTCTGGATGTCGGCCGGCGTCATCTGGTCGGTGAACGACGGCATCTGGCCCTTGCCGTTCGTGACGCGCTCGACAACGAGGTCGTAGCTCGGCTTCGACTCGTCCAGGTTCGGGCCGACGACGCCCGCGCGGCCGGTGGCCCCGATGCCGGCGTCCGCCAGCTCGTGGCAGCCCACGCAGCCCTGCTCGTGCCAGATGAGCACGCCGAGGTCCGGATCCCCTTCGCCGGTGCCGGAGCCGCCCGTCTCGGCGGCCGTCGTGCCGCTCCTGGCCGGTGGTCTGGCCGGACGGCTCGGCCGACGAGTCCCCGCCGCCACCGCCGCAGCTCGCCAGTGCGAGCGCGAACGAGGCGAGGACGAGGACGCGGGTGGGCACTCCAACGATCGTAAACCGGCAACCGGAGAAAGCGAAACCGGACCTAACGAAAGAGATCGCGCTCCGGCGGCATGACGAGGTCGCGACCAGAGCCGGTGCCGCGGACGTCGACACCGCGGACGATCGCCCCGGGGACGCCCCGCGTCTTTCCCATCACGAGCTCCGCGGCGCCCGCGAGCTCGTCCGCGACGGCGATCTGCGTCGCGTGCAGCTCGTAGCCGGCCGGATCGACGGTGCCGCGCAGGTCGAGGAGCGGAGCCAGCCCGGCGACCCCGAGCGCGACGTCCGTCGTCCCCTGCCGCCACGGACGGCCGAACGAGTCGCTCACGATCACCCCGACGTCTGCACCGGTGCGCGCGCGAAGCGCGACGCGGAGCCGCTCGGCCGAGGCGTCAGGGTCGACCGGCAGGAGGACGAGCGAGCCCGCGCCGGGAGCGTTCGACGCATCGACGCCTGCGGAAGCGCAGACGAAGCCGTGCCGTGTCGCCGCGATCAGGAGCGGCGGCCGAGAGCGGACCACCCTGGCGGTCTCGTCGAGCACGATCTGCATGTGCCGGGGATCACGGTCGCCTGCGAGCTCACGTGCCCGGGCCGACGGCGTCACGTCGTCCAGCGGCACGACTCGCCCCTCCACCTTGCTGACGGCCTTCTGCGCGACCACGACCACATCCGCGTCCAGCAGCCCGCCGGCGCGCTCGGCGGCCGCCGCGAGCAGCGCGGCGAGGTCGTCCCCGTCCCGCAGCTCGGGCAGGCCCTCGAGCGGGAGGACGGTGAGGGGGCTCACCGGCGGAGGCCGGTGACGCGCAGGCCGGTGTGGGCCTTGTACCGCTTGTTCATGTTCACGATCACCGCGGTCATGCCCTCGAGCGCGCGGGCACTGGCCAGCGGTCCGGCATCGAGCGCACGCCCGTCGCACACCTTGGCGGCGAGCTCGAGCGCGAGCGCCTTCGCCTCGGCGTCGTCGCCGCAGACGAGCGCATCCTCCTCCGGCGGCTCGTCGCCGCCCAGCGTCGCGGCCGCGAGCGAGTGCAGGCCGGCCACAACGGGCGCGTCGAGCGTGGCGGCGAGGCGCTCGGCGATCGAGGTCGGCTCGTCGCCCGGGAAGACGCCGTGCTTCGTGAACGTGAGCACTGAGGCCACGGACAGCACGGGTGTGGCACCGATGGCGGCGCGCAGCGAGGCGGCGGTCTCGAGGGCCGCATCCGCTTTCGTCGCGAGAACGACGAGCTCGGCACCCCGCACGGCGTCCTCGTTCGTCTCGCCCTCGGCGCCGAGCGGCCCGGCTGCCTCGAGCGCGCGCGCGGCGTCGCGCGAGCCGATCACGACCGCGTCGCCGGCGTCGACGAGCCGACGGGCGAGCGCTGTTCCGAACCCGCCGGTGCCGCCGACGATCGCGACCCTCACGCAGCCGCCTCGAGCGTCGTCTCCGCCAGGCGCCTCGCCGCGTCCGGATCCGTCATCAGCGTCCGCGTCACGACGGTGCGCACGCCGGCCTCGTCGCGGTCGGCCTCGTCGATCACGAGCGCGTCGATCAGGCCGGCGTAGCAGCCCGCGACGTGCGCCGGAGTCGTGCCGCCCGCCATGCGGCGGAGCATACGGTCGGCCGGGCCTCGGACGGCGCGGCCGGCGACGATCGGGCTCACCGCGACGCAGGGGACGCTGCGCGCGACGAGCGACTCGCGGATCTCCGGCACCGCCACGATCGGGCCGATGCTGACGTACGGGTTGCTGGGCGCCACGAGGATCGCCTCCGCGGCGGCGAGCGCCGCGAGCACACCCGGTGCCGCCCGCGACGCCTCGGCGCCCTCGAACCGGACGCCGTCCACCTCGTCCCGGTGCCCGCGCGCGACGAACCACTCCTGGAAGGGGAACGGCCCCGCCGGAGTGTCCAGCCAGGTCCGCAGGCGGTCGTCCGTCGCAGGCAGCAGGCGTGTCCGGAGCCCGGCGGCGGCCGCGAGCCGGCAGGTCACGCTCGACAGGGGCTCGCCGGCCCGCAGCGCCTGCGTCCGCACGAGGTGGAGACCCAGGTCGAGGTCGCCGAGACGGAACCAGTCCTCACCGCCCCAGGCGGCGGCGCTCTCGAGCGTCCGCCACGTCTCGCCGGCACGCCCCCAGCCGCGCTCCTCGTCGTGGAGGCCGCCCAGCGCGTAGAGCAGGCTGTCGAGGTCCGGCGAGACGTGCAGGCCGAGCACCTCGACGTCGTCGCCCACGTTGCCGACGACTGTCAGCTCGCCCGAGTCGACCACGGTGGCGAGACCGCGCGCGAAGCGGGCTCCGCCCACACCGCCGGAGAGAAGGACGATCGTCACAGGGCCGCGAGCGCCGCCTGCGTGCGCGGCCCGGCCCGCACGGCGACGCGCTCGAGGTCGTCGATGGTGTCGACGTCGTCCGCGAGGTTCGGGACGACGGCCGAGACGGCGTCGATACCCAGCGCGCCGGCGTGCTCGCGGAAACGCACAGCGCTGCCCGGCCCGTACAGCGCCGCGAACAGTCCCGGGTCCGGCAGCGCCAGTGCATTCGTCGTCCCGTCGACCGCCTCGACGACCCCGAGCGCGCCCGCGTCGCCGATCGCGCCCAGCGCCCGCAGGTCGGCCGGAACCGCGCAGGGGACGTCGGCGTTCACCACCAGCACCGTGCCGTCGAGGCCCGCGAGCGTCGCTGCGACGGCCGCGCCCTGCCCGTCGCCCGGATCGGCGGCCGTCGCCGCGCCGAGCCCCTCCACGAGCTGCGCCGCCTCGCGGTCGTCGGTGACGACCGTCGTCGGCGCCGTCGCCACGCAGGCGGTCACGACGTCCGCGAGCATCGCGAGCGCGAGCTCGGCGCGCACCGGCTCGGGGAGCCGACTCTTCCCGTTCGCGCGGTAGGGGACGACGATCGCGCGCACGGGGAAGAGACTAGCCGGGTGACTGCGAGACTCGACAACGAGGCGATCGCGGACCGGCTCGACCGGCTGGCGTTGCTGCTCGACGCTGCCGGCTCGACCCGCTACGCCGTGCGCGCGTACCGCCGCGCCGCAGCGCTTGTGCGGACAGCGCCCGTCGACGTGGCCGCGCTCGTGCGTGCGGGGCGCGCCCGCGAGCTCCGCGGCGTCGGGGCGTCGATCGAGGCGCGGCTGCGCGAGCTCGTGGAGACGGGCGAGCTCGCCGAAGTCGCGGAGCTCGAGGCATCGCTGGCGCCGTCCAAGGTGCGGCGTGCCGAGGAGCGTGTGCGGCGGCCGCGTGTCGTGCTGCTCAGCGAGGCGCGCCGGGCGCTGGACGAGCTCGCCGCCGCGCTCGGCGGCGTTGTCGCCGGCGACGCACGACGCGGCGTCGAGCTTCCGGAGCGCCACGCGATCGCCGTACCGTCGCTCGACGGGGTCGAGGGCAACCCGGCGGTGGTGAGCGTGCTGTCACGGGAGGCGGAGCGAGCAGTGGTGGCAGCGGCGAACGGCCTCCCGGTCGAGCTTCACGCCGGGCCGGCGGGTACAGCGCTCTTGCGCGCGACCGGCTCGGCCGAGTGGCTGGCAGCGCTCGGCGAACTGCCGGCAGCCGACAGCGAGGAGGAAGTGTTCGAGGTGCTCGGGCTGCCGTTCGTCGCTCCGGAGCTGCGCGAGGTGGACGCGCCCCCGCAGCCGGCCGACCTCGTGTCGCTCGCCGACGTCCGCGGCGACCTCCATTGCCACACGACGTGGTCCGACGGCCGCGCGACGGTGCTCGAGATGGGCGAGGCCGCCCGCGGGCTCGGCTACGAGTACCTGGCGATCTGCGACCACACGCGGGCCGTCCGCGTCGTCCCGGGGCTCGACGGCGACGAAGTGCGCCGGCAGGGCGAGGAGATCGCGGCCGCCAACGAGGCGCTGGCCCCGTTCCGCATCCTGCGCGGTGCCGAGTGCGACATCCTCTCGGACGGCTCCCTCGACCTGCCCGACGACGTCCTCGGCGAGCTCGACTGGGTACAGATCTCGCTGCACGCCGGCCAGCGGCAGCCGCGCGGCATGCTCACCGAGCAGGTCGTCGAGGCCATGCGCCACCCGGCCGCACGCTGCCTCTCGCACCCGAAGGGCCGGCTGCTCGGCCACCGGCCGGAGAACGCTCTCGACCTCGACGAGGTGTTCGCGGTCTGCCTCGAGACCGGCGTCGCACTCGAGGTGAACGGACTGCCCGACCGACTCGACCTGTCGGGGGTGCACGTCGCCGAGGCGATGGCGGCTGGTGTCGAGATCGTCTGCTCGACCGATGCTCACTCGACGGGCAGCCTGGACGTCATGGGGCTGTCGGTGGCGACCGCCCGCCGGGGAGGCGCGCCACGTGGCCGCGTCCGCAACACGCGCCCGCTCGCCGAGGTGCTGCGGCTCTAGGCTGCGGTGGAGGTGCCGGGGCCAGACGTGGCCCACTCGCGCACCTCGAACCAGTGCGTGTCGCGCAGCGCCTGCGCGACCTCCGGCTCGGTGTGTGCGCCGTAGAAGACGTGGTGCTCGAGGTCACAGCAGATCGAGACCTCGGAGAGCGACACCTGGGCGACCTGCGTCAGCGCCTCCACGGGCAGCTGCGCCTCGGCGACCGTGAAGTGCTTGAACTGAAGATCCGGCGCGAGCTCCATCAGCTCGGGCCAGTCCGGGCAGGTGCGCGAGCTCATCGGGCCTCCGACTTCTCGTCCAGTGACCAGGTTCCTCTCAGCCGCACCACGCCACGCTCTTCCCCGGCGGGGTAGACGAGGAACGTGAGCGCATCGTCGAGCCAGTGCAGCTGGCGGCCGCCGTTCGGCTCGCTCAGCCCGAGCCGAAGGTGGAAGCGCCCGTCCGAGAGCGGCAGCGACGGGACGTCGTAGCGGAGCAGCCGCTCGCCGCCTCCGCCGTCCCAGCCGAGCGCGGCCGTGTCGACGGCCTCGCCGGCGACGAGCAGGCCGGAGTCGTCGCGCAGCTCCAGCTGCAGGAGCGGCGGCGCCAGCCCGTCGCGCGTGTCGACCCGCACGCGCAGCCGGAGCGGTTCTCCCGCGAGGAACTGCTCGCGCTCCGAGCCCTCCTCGCCGAGCAGCCGGGCCTCGACGATCGACGCCTCGCCCGATCCCCACTCGCGCAGCCCGGCCGCCCGCTCCGCGGGATCGACCTCGTCGGCGAGCGCGCGTCGATACCGTGCGAGCGCGTCGCGGGTCGGCCCGTCGACGACGACCTCCCCGTGCTGCAGCAGCACCGCGCGTTCGCAGAGCCGCTCCACGGCGGCCGCATCGTGCGAGACGAACACGATCGTCCCACCGCCCTGCTTGAACGCATGGATGCGCCCGAAGCACTTGCGCTGGAAGGCCTCGTCGCCGACCGCGAACACCTCGTCCAGCAGGAGCGTGTCGGCGTCGAGGAACGCGGCGATCGAGAAGCCGAGCCGCATGTACATCCCCGACGAGTACGTCCGCACGGGCCGGTCGATCGCGTGCTCGAGCTCGGCGAAGGCCACGATCTCGTCGAAGCGCTCCTCGATCTGCCGGCGCCGGAGACCGAAGATGGCGCCGTTCAGGAAGACGTTCTCGCGCCCGGAGAAGTCCGGGTGGAAGCCTGCGCCGAGCTCGAGCAGCGAGCCGATGCGGCCGCCTGCCGCGACGCGCCCGGACGTCGGCTTGATGATTCCGGCGACCAGGCGCAGCAGGGTCGACTTGCCCGAGCCGTTGCGCCCAACGAGGCCGACGGCCTCGCCGGGCTCGACATCGAGCGTGACATGGCGGAGCGCCTGCACCTCGCCGACGGGGCCGCGCCCGCGCCGCACGACCAGCTCCTTCAGCGTGGCGGGCTCGTTGGAGCGCACGCGGAAGACACGCGAGACGTCCTCGACCGCGATTGCGCCCGGCTTCACGACAGCGTCTCCCGCCCGCTCATGCCGGTGCGGGCAGTGCGGCCTCGCGGCGCACGATTCCGGCGAGGACGTCGACGAACGCCGGGTCGTCGTTCGGCATCTCGATACGAGCGAGCCGCATGCCGAGCTGGGCGGCACGCTGCGCGGCCTCGGTGTCGATGTCCCAGCGGATCTCCAGATGATCGGCTACGAACCCGACGGGACAGACGAGCACGTCCTCGACGCCCTCGGCACGCAGGGCGGTGAGGTGGTCGAGGATGTCGGGGCCGAGCCACGGCACGCCGGTCGGGCTCTCGCTCTGGTAGGCGAAGCTCCACTCGGCGACACCTGCTCGTTCCGCGACGAGCCGCGAGGTCTCCGCGAGCTCATCGGGATAGGTGTCGCCGGCCTCGACGATGCTCGCCGGGAGGGAGTGCGCCGTGAAGACGACGTGCGCCTCGGTGCCACGGACGCGATCGGCGAGAAGGTCGACGAGCGCGGATTCCGACCCCCAGCGCTCGACGAACCGCAGCTCGGCCCGGCCGGCGAGCGCCGTCTCGAGCAGCTCCCGGTACTTACCAATGGACAGCGACGAGTAGTGGGGCGCCAGCACGAGCCCCACGATCGTGGAGGCACCGTCGTCGAGGGCGCGCTCGACCGCGTCGGCGATCCGCGGCCGCCAGTGGCGCATGCCGGTGTGGACCGGCACCTCGAGCTCGCCCTCGAGCGCGGCCCGGGTTCGCTCGGTGATCTCGTTGAGCGGGTTCGAGTCCTCGATGCCGAGCGCCCGGTAGCGGGCCACCAGGTCGTCGAGGTGATCGGGGGAGATCGGACGGCCGCCCCGGATGTCCGCGTAGTAGGCGGGAACGTCGGCCAGCCGGTCCGGCGACCCGTACGCCATCAGCACGACGGCGACGCTCATGCCGCCGCGGTCTGGGCGGAACGCTCGCGCACGTGCGCGGCGAGCCGCGTCAGGGTCTCGGGCGGAGTGCCGGGGAGCACCCCGTGGCCCAGGTTGAAGACGTGGCCAGGTCGTCCGCCGGCGAGCGCCAGGATCCGCTCCGTCTCGTGCTCGATCCGCTCCCACGGCCCGAGCAAGAGGGTCGGGTCGAGGTTGCCCTGCACGCCTCGCTCGTGCCCGACGTCGTCCCAGCCGCGGTCGAGCGGGATCCGCCAGTCGAGGCCGATCACGTCGCCTCCGGCCTCGGCCATCGCGCGGAGCAGGGTCGCCGTGCCGGTGCCGAAGTGGATCGTCGGCACGTCCACCGCGTCCAGGATCCGCGCCGACCAGGGCGCGACGAACTCCTCGTAGTCGGCCGGCGAGAGGGCGCCGACCCACGAGTCGAAGAGCTGGATGACGTCGGCGCCCGCCTCGACCTTGGCCGCGATGTAGGGCGCGAAGCAGTCCGCGAGACGCTCCATGAGCGCGTGCCACGTGTCCGGCTCGCGGTACATGAGCGACTTCAGGTTCGTGAACTCCCGGCTCGGCCTGCCCTCGACCAGGTAGCCGGCGACGGTGAACGGTCCACCGCAGAAGCCGACGAGCGCCTGGTCGGGTCGCAGCTCGCGCCGAACGATGCGGACTGCCTCGAGAATCGCCACCGGCGGGTCGCCGGCGCCGAGCCGGTCGACGTCCGCACGGGAGCGCACGGGCCGGTCCACGACCGGACCGACATTCTCGACGAGCTCCACCTCGACGCCCATCGAGAGCACCGGCAGCATGATGTCCGCGAACATCACGGCCGCGTCGACGTCGTGCCGGCGCACGGGCTGGAGCGTGATCTCGGCCGCCAGGTCCGGCTGCTCGCACACGTCGAAGAGCGTGGTGTTGGCCCGGATCGCCCGGTACTCCGGCAGCGAGCGCCCCGCCTGCCGCATGAACCAGACGGGCGTTCGCTCCGTCGGCTCGCGGCGCGCCGTGCGCACGAGAAGGGGCTCGGTCACGGGACAAGGCTAGCCGCGGCCCGCGCTGTGTTCCTGCGCCTCCCGCCGCCATAGACTCAGCCGCCGTGGAGCGCGTCGGCGAGCACCCCATCCCGGCAGGACCGCTCGCCGTCCGCTGGCTCGGCTACGAAGTGCCGGCCGTGAAGGCTGGTGAGCACGCCGTGGCCCGCGTGCTCGTCGAGAACGCCGGGTCGGCACCGTGGCGCTCGCGTGGCCGCGAGGGGATCCAGATCGCAACGCACTGGCTCGACGCGCTCGGGAACCCGATCGTCTGGGACGGTGAGCGCTCCTCGTTCTCCGAGCCCGTCCAGCCGGGAGAGAACGCAGAGGTGCGCCTCAGGCTCGACGGCCCGCGGCCGCCCGGCTCGTACCGTCTCGCGTTCGACCTCGTCGACGAGCACCGGTTCTGGTTCGGAGAGTTCGGGTCCTTCGTGCTCGAGGTGCCGGTCGAGGTGCAGCCGCGGATCCACGAAAGGCGACTCGCCGCACGCGTGCACGGCGGCGGCGACGCGGGGACGCTGGCGGCGCTCGCAGCGCAGGAGGAGCCGGTCGTCGAGACCGAGGCGGAGGCGGTCGCACACCTGGTCGCGGGCGCGCTCCCGTCTCCGGACTGGTCCCGGCGCCTGCTCGACGCGCACGCGGAGGGCTGGCCCGCGGTCGGCCCTGCCGTGATCCCCGAGGGCGGACCGCTGGCGCGCCGCCGCGCCGCCCGGCGGCTTTCGGCCTGGTCGGCGCCCGGGCGCAATCCGCGGCTCGGCGTCCCGCTGCTCCTGCCGTCGCTCGTCGCCGGCCTCGAGCCCGACGAGCACGAGGGCCTACCCGCCTGGAGCGGCGACGACGCTGTCTACGACGGGCGCATCCGGGTCAGACTTCGACCGCGACCCGATCGTCGACGCGTGTGAACACCCAGGCGCCGAACGCGAGCCCGACCACCGCAGACACCGCGAGGTAGACGACGTCCGCGGCCGCCGGCGGCTCGCCGGCGAAAAGCGGCGTGCGCACCGCCTCGACCGCGGGCGTGATCGGGTTGCCCCAGTGGATGAGATCGACGAGCCACGGGTGCTCCTCGGCGCCCGGCACGCTGTCGAGGCTGTAGAGCACCGGCGTGAGGAAGAACCACGGCAGGAGGAGCGCCGCGACGACGTGCTCGACGTCGCGATAGACCGCGTTCGCCGACGCGACGGCGAGCGACAGCCCCGCCACGAGTCCGACGGTCAGCGCCGCCATCGGCACCGCCAGCCAGACCGTCTCGCGTGCCTCCGGCAGGTAGACGACGCTCAGCACGATCACGATCGCGAGCATCACGGCGTATGCCACGAGCTGGGTGGCCACCATCGAGAGCGGGACGAGCTGCCGCGGGAAGCGCACCTTGCGGATGAGGTTCGCGTTCTCGACCAGGCTGCGTGACGAGGACTGGAGCGACGTGGCCAGGAAGACCCACACCGGCAGGCCGCAGAGCAGGAACAGCCAGTAATGGTCGCCGGCCGCGACGTCCGCGCGCCAGAGCACCGAGAACACGACCAGGTACACCGCCATGAGCACGAGCGGGTGGGCGAGCGACCACGCCAGCCCGAGCACCGATCCGCGGTACTTGGCCCGCAGGTCGCGCCGGAACAGGCTCGCGAACAGCTCGCGGTAGCGGAAGAGGTCGGCGTAGACCGTCACGAGGCCGCTCTAGTGTAGGGGCGGCCTGTGACCGCACACACAAGGCTTACAGGGCTCGACTACCCTCTCCGTTCGTGAGCGCGGCAGTCACGATCGCCGCACTGCCCGTCGCGGCGCTGTCGCTTCTCGTGCTCCTGCGAACCCACCTGGGCGACCGCCTCGTCGCGGAGCCGAGCAGCGAACGGTGGCACGGTCGGGCCACTCCGACGTTCGGCGGCGTCGGCATCTTCGCGGGCTTTCTCGCCGGCGTGGCGCTGGCCGTCGCCGTCGGCGCCGTCGAGGCGAGCTCGGAGCTTCTCGGCATCCTCGCCGGCGCGACGCTGCTGTTCGTGGTCGGGCTGGTCGACGACCTGGTGCGGCTGCCGCCCCTCGTCAAGCTCGCCGCTCAGGTCGTGGCGGCGTCGGTCGCCGTCGCCTCCGGCCTCACCGTCGAGCTCGTCGAGTCCGACTGGCTGGCGGTGCCGCTCGCCGTCGTCTGGCTGGTCGGCATCACCAACGCCTTCAACCTGCTCGACAACATGGACGGGCTGGCCGCGACGCTCGCGGCCATCGCGTGCGCCTACTTCGCGGTGGATGCCATATCGGGTACCTCGAGCGACCTCGTGCTCGTGGTGGCGCTCTCGCTGGGCCTCGCGTGCGTGGGCTTTCTGCCGTTCAACCTGCGCCCCCGCGCGCGCGCCGTCGTCTTCATGGGCGACTCCGGAAGCCTTCCGCTCGGCTTCACGCTGGCCGCGCTCGGGCTCGCCTCGAGCTGGACCGTCGCCGGCACCACGGTGGCGACGACGCTGCTGCCGCTGCTCGTCCTCGCCGTGCCGATCCTCGACACGGCGTTCGTGACGCTGCTCCGCATCGCCCAGCGGCGCCCGGTGAGCCAGGGCGGGCGCGACCACACCTCGCACCGGCTCGTCTACTACGGCCTGTCGGAGGCGAGAGCGGTGGCGCTGCTCGCAGCCATCGCGATCGCCCTCGGAGCCACTGCCGTCGCGTACGACATCCTCAACGACGGCCGCGTGACGGTCATCGGCGTGCTCGTGACGGTCGTCCTGCTCGTGCAGTTCGCGAGCTTCCTCAGCGACCTCGAGGAGCAGGCGCGGACCGGATCCGCGGTCGACCAGCCGTCACTCGTGCGCGCGCTGCTCGAGCCGCGGCGCCTGGCGGAGGTGCTGCTCGACTTCGGGCTCATGTGCGGCTCGTTCCTCGCCGCCTACCTGCTGTTCGTCGACGGGCTCGGCGACCCTTCGCAGCGCGCGGTCTTCCTCGCGTCCCTGCCCGTGGTGCTGGCGCTTCGCTACGTCTGTTTCGTGGTCGGGGGCGTCTATCGGCGCGTCTGGCGCTTCGCCGGGGTGCACGACGCCGTGGCCGTCGGCATCGCGTGCGCCGTCTCGGCCGTCGCCGCGTACGGCGTCGTACGGTTCCGGCGGGGCAGCTTCGAGTCGTTCCCCGAGCAGGTCTTCCTCCTGGACGCCGTGTTCGCGGCGGTCCTGGTGGTCGGCGCCCGGATCGCCGTCGGCCGGGTGCTGCAGCGGCGGGAGGAGGGCCCGGCTGCGGAGCGGCGCCGGGTGCTCATCGTCGGCGCCGGACGCACCGGCCGGAGCCTCGCGCGCGAGCTGCGCGAGACGCCAGGCGAGCGTGCGGTCGGCTTCCTCGACGACAACGCGCGCGTGCGGCGGCGCCGCGTGCTCGGCGTGGTCGTCGCCGGGTCGCTCGACGAGGCCGATGCGGCGATCGCGGCGACGGCGCCCGACGAGGTCGTCGTCACGATCCCGGACGCGCCGCCGGAGCGGCTGGCACCCGTGGTGCGCGCGTGCGAGGCGGCGGACGTGCCGTGCCGCTTCCTGCGCCGGCAGACGGAGTCGGCCGCGCCGCTGCTCGAGGCGCAAGTCCGGTGAGCGTGCGCTCCCGGCTGTCGGCGCCCGGCGCGGCGCTGCCGCTCGTGCTGCTCTACGCCGGGCTCGCCGCGTTGCACGTATGGCAGGCCTCGCGCCACGCGACGCCGACGATCTTCACCGACGAGATCGAGTTCACCCAGGTGTCGCGCTCGATCGCCGACGGCGACGGCGCCGCGTTCCGGGGCGGCGAACCCTCCGGTTTCCCGGGCCTGTACGCGTACCTCGCGGCACCGGCGTGGTGGCTCGACTCGGTGGGCCAGAGCTACGGCGCGATCAAGGCGCTCGGCGCGCTCCTGATGACGGCCGCCGTCTTCCCCGCGTACGGCATCGCGCGCCTGCTCGTCCCGCGCACTCCCGCGCTGCTGGCGGCCGCCGGAGCAGGAGCCGCGCCCGCGCTCGCCTATTCACCGATCCTGGTCGAGGAGCCGCTGGCGTATCCGACGGCCACGCTCGCGCTGCTCACCGTGATGCGGTGGGCCGCCGTCCCGACGAGAAGCCGCTTCGCGGTGGCGCTCGGCGGCTGCCTGCTCGGCTTCCTGACGCGCACCCAGCTCTCGATCCTCTTCGTCGTGCTCGGGCTCGTCGCGGTCGTGCTGGCCTGGCGCACGGAGCGTGCGACCGCCTGGCGACGGACCTGGTCGCGCGGCGACTGGCTCGGGGCGGCGGTGCTCGGCCTCGGCATCGCGATCGTCGGCGCCGCGGTCATCACCCGCCAGTCCTACTCGTGGTACATCGCGACGACGTTCCACAAGGACCGGATGCTCGACTTCGGGCTTTGGGGGATCGGCGCCCTGGCGATCGGCGTCGGCGTCGTGCCGCTGGCGGCGGCGCTCGCCGCGCTCGTCCCGCTGCGCGGCCGGCGCCTGTCAGCCGACGAGCGCGCATTCACGGTCGTGACGGTCGCGGCCGTGCTGTGCTTCGGCGTCTACACCGCGGTGAAGGGCGCCTACCTCTCGACCGTCTACGGGGACGTCGTGCCCGAGCGCAACCTCATCTACCTGACGCCGCTCCTCTTCGGGGGCACCGCGTGGCTGCTCGTCCGCGGCGGCCGTGTCTGGGCGATCGCCGCCGCCGGTGCGTTCGCCGCGTGGCTCGTCGTCCAGACGCCGTACTCGCTCGCGCATCCGACCTACGACGCACACGGCTTCGCGATCCTGGCGCTCGCAAACCGCGAGTTCCGCTGGGACGTGCCGCGCATCGAGCACGTGCTGCTGGCAGTGGCGGTCGCGGGCACCGCAGCACTGCTCGTCGTGACCCTCGTGCGGCGGCGCTCGCTCCGGCTCGGCGTCGCCGGGGTGCTCGCCGCGACACTGCTCGCGTGGACGATGACTGCTCAGGTCTATGCCGCGTCGGGCGAGCGTGACCTCGCCGACCGCATCTACTCGTCGCTGCCGAAGCCCGCGAACTGGCTGGACGAGACGGCCGGCGACGGCACGTCCGTCTTCCTCGGACAGGGCATCGCCGACCCGAACTCGATCTGGTCGCTCGAGTTCTGGAACCGGTCGCTGGGCCAGGTCTGGAGCCTCGACGGCACGGCACCCGGGCCCGGCGCCGTGAAGACCGCCGACCTCGCCGCGCCCGACGGAACGCTCAGCCCGGAGCCCGGAGCGCAGGTGCTCGTCGCGACGTCGGGCGTCCAGCTCCGGAACCCACCGCGACTGACAGAGGTCGGGGACTACAACGTTCAGCAGCTCGCCGGGCCGATCAGGCTCGCCTCGTCGACGGTCGGCGTCGCGCCCGACGGCTGGATGGGGGAGCACGCAGCGCACAATCAGTACGACGCCGAGCCGGGCAGGCCGGGCATCGCACGCATCGTCGTCGCGCGCACCGCCTGGCTCGGCAAGGACGTCCCGGGCAAGGTGACGGTCCGGCTCGGGCCGCTCACCGTGGACGAGAACCAGCAGCCGGCGCTGGCACGCGTCACCCAGGTCGCGCGGGACGAGATCAACGCCGGCGAGAGCATCCCGTTCTTCCTGCGCGCCCCGCCCGGGCCGTGGCGCGCCGAGGTCGAGGTGACGCCGACGTTCTCGCCGCGAGAGCTCGACCCGTCGCTGGGGGACAACCGCCAGCTCGGCGCGCAGGTCTCGTTCGGCTACACGCCCCTCTAGGGCCCTTCAGCCCCTCTAGAGGGCCTTCAGCCGCTCCGGATGCTTGCGGACGAAGCGGAGCATGCCGCGGAGGTGCCACAGCGTGTGGCGCGTCTTGAAGCTCCGGTCGATGACCTGCGCCCAGTCGTGCGTCACCACCGCAGCGGGCACCTGCCAGCGCTCCCACCCGGCGCGCATGGCGCGATAGCAGAGGTCGATGTCCTCCCCGTAGTGGCGGTAGCCGGCATCCCACCCGCCGAGCTCGTCGAGCATGCTGCGCCGCAGCAGGAGGAACGCGCCGAGCAGCCAGTCGCCTTGCACGGGCTCCGTGGGAGCTCCGTCGTCGAGGCCGTAGTGCGTGCGCTGGTGCTCGAGCGGCGGCCGGACGCGCCGGAGCGGCGTGCGGCGGACGACGGTGCCGGACACGGTCGGGAACCTGCGGCGGGTCGGCTGCCAGCGGCCGTCGGGCCAGCGGACGAGCGGACCGGCGATGCCGCAGCGCGGCTGTGCGTCGGCGAACTCGACGAGAGTCGACACGGCGTCGGTCTCCGGCACGGCGTCCGGGTTCGCGACCACGACGTACTCGCCCGCCGTCGCGGCGATGCCGAGGTTGGCGTTGGCGGCGAAGCTGAGCGGCCGCGGGTTGTCCAGCACGTGCGCGGAGGGCGGGGTCGAGACGGCGCTGCCCGGCACGTTCGCGATCACCACGAGCTCGTCGACCTGCGGGGCGAGCACCGGCAGGCTGCGGCTCAGCGCATCGGCGTGGCCGTGCGACACCACAACCGCCGAGACACGGCCGTCAGCCATCGAGCACCTCCCGGTAGACCGCCAGCGTTCGTTCGGCAGCAGCGTCCCACGTGAACCGTCGTGCGCGTTCGAGCCCCGCGGCGACGAGGCTGTCGCGCTCGGCGAGCGCGCGGCGGATCCCGTCGGCGAGCCCGCCCTCCTCGACGAGGACCGCCGCGTCGCCGGCGACCTCGACGAGCGCCGGCTCCCGCACCGCGACCACGGGAGTCCCACACGCCATCGCCTCGACGACCGGCAGCCCGAACCCCTCGTGCAGGGAGGACTGCACGAGGCACGCCGCCCCCTGCACGAGCTCGACGAGCTCGGCCTTCTCGATGTAACCCGTCACCCGGGCGCCGCGGCGCCGCAGCTCATCCGCGAGCGCCGCGTCCTTCGCCGGCCCCGCGACGACGAGCGGCAGGCCGGCCGCGCGAGCTGCCTCGAGCGCGGCGAGCTGGTTCTTGCGCGGCTGGACGGCGCCGACGGCGAGGACGTAGTCGCGCGGTCCCGTGCCGGGCACGAACGCTGGATCGACGCCGTTCGGCGTGACGACGACGCGCTCCGGAGGCAGCGCGTAGCGCTCGACGAGATCGCGTTTCGTCCGCTCGGAGACCGTGAGCACGCGCGCCGCCTGCCGGACCGCCCGCGGGACGACGGTACGGAAGACGATCCGGTCCTTGCGCCCCATCAACCGTGGATCCTCGTACGAGAGGTCGTGGACCGTGACGACGGCCGGGCACGGCGCGCGCAACGGCAGCGCGTACTGGGTATGGACGAGCGCGGCGCCCGCGCCGCGCAGCAGGCGCGGCAACGTCCACCCCATGCGCAGCTCCTGCATCGAGGTCGAAAGGGCGAGCGGCTCGATCCCGGGCGGGACGAGCTCGGGATGCCGCGTGACGGCCGCGAGGCGGACCCCCGCGTCCTCGGCGCGCGGCGCCAGGCTGCGCAGCAGGTTCGAGACGTAGGTCTCGTCGCCGGTACGGCGCCTGCCCAACACGTCTGCGTCGACGACGACCAGCGGGCTCAGGCCAGCTCGCGCCACAGCGCCTCCACCTCGTCCGCCGCCCGCTCCCACGTGAACTCCGCTGCCCGGGCCAGGCCCGCGGCACGGAGCTCGTCGCGCCGCCGTCCGGCCTCGGCGATGCCCTCGGCGATCGAGCCGGCATCCAGCGGGTCGACGAGCACCGCCGCACCGCCTGCCGTCTCCTCGAGCGCGCCGCCACGCGAGGTCACGACCGGGGTGCCGCACGCCATCGCCTCGAGCACGGGGATGCCGAACCCCTCGTAGAGCGAGGCGAGGACGAGGCAGCGCGCCCCGCGGTAGAGAGCGGCCAGCTCGTCGTCGGAGACGAAGCCGACGCGACCGGCGGCGTCGACGCCTCCCCAGCCCTCGCCGCCCGCGATCCGCAGCTCGACCGCAGCGAGTCGGGCCGCCTCGGCGACGCGCGCGAGGTTCTTCCTCGGCTCGACCGTGCCCACGGCGAGCACGTAGTCGCCCTCCCGCGCCGGCCCGTCCGGCCGGAACACGGGCTCGACGCCGTTCGGGATGACCCGGATCCGCTCAGGCGGCACGCGGAGCAGCTCGATGGTCTCCCGCTTCGTGAACTCGGACAGCGCAACGATGGCGTCCGCCGCGCGCGAGACCCGTCCGGCGAGCGCGCGTCCGGACAGCCTGTGCCAGGCACGGAACGTCTCCGGATGGCGCAGGAACGCCAGGTCGTGAATCGTGACGACAACCGGCGGGCGTGCGCGCACCGGGCCCCGGAACGTCGTGCAATGCAGGACGTCACTGCCGCGTGCCGCCCGCGGCAGCCCGGCGAGGTACCACCAGGTGTCACGCGCCAGCGTCGCCGCCCGGCCGGAGCGATCGAAGGCGACCTCGTCCAGCTCCAGGCCGTCCCGACCGGCCAGTGCCGCGAGCAGCCCGCGGACGTGGCGGGCCGTCCCGGCGCGGGTCTGCGCGAGCGGCGACGTGTCGACCGCGACCCTCACCGCGCGGCCGCCTCCTCGTAGCCGCGCAGGAAGGTCTCGCCGACCGCACGCCACGAGAAGCCGCGCGCGTGCTCGAGCCCCTTCCGCACGAGCTCGTCGCGCGTATCCAGGGCGCGGCGGATGCCTGCGGCGATCGCCGCGGGATCGTCCGGATCGACCCGCACGGCCGCGTCGCCACAGGCCTCGTCCATGGACGGGTGCGAGGAGGCGACGACCGGCGTCCCGCACGCCATCGCCTCGATGATGGGCATGCCGAAGCCCTCGAAGCGCGACGGGTAGACGAAGGCCGCCGCACCGCGGTAGAGCTCGCCGAGCTCGTCGTCGTCGACGAAGCCGAGGCGGATGACCTCCGCGCGGTCGAGCGCCGGCTGCTCGCCCCAGCCGGCGGCGCCGGCGACGGCGAGTGCCGGCCCGCCGTCGAGCAGGGCGTGCGCATCCAGCAGCGCGCCGAGGTTCTTGCGCGGCTCGAGCGTCGCGACGCTGAGCACGTACGGTCGCCCGAGCTCGCGGCGTGGACCGTCCGGGGACAGTCCCCTGGACAGGCCCGGCGGGGCCACCTGGAGCCGATCCTGCGCCACGCCGAGGAGGGCGTGGACGTCGTCGGCGGTGAAGCGCGAGTTGCAGAAGATGACGTCGCAGCTCCGTGCGGCGTTCTCGTACTTCGCGCCGTGCATCGAGCGGGTACGGGGCGTCGTCCACTCCGGGAACCGCAGCGGCACGAGGTCGTGGATCGTCGTCGCTCGCACGCCGCCGAGCTGCGGCGGGTACATCCAATCGCTGAAGTGGAGCACGTCCACGCGCCCGAGCAGCCGCTCGACGCCCGGCCGCCCGAGCCGGCTCCACGCGACGCGCAGCGCGTGCGATGGCAGCACGGGCCAGAGCCGCGTCTCGACGTCGATCCCCTCGAGAGCGGCCGGGATCGCCGTCCGGCCGCGTGGGCTCGTCGGCGCGAAGGCGACGATCTCGTGCCGGCCGGCGGCGGCTTCGACGAGCCCCTCGAGCGAGCCGCGCAGGTAATTCCCGACCCCGGTACGCGGATGCGACAGCGGCGAGACGTCGAAAGCGATCTTCACGGCTCGTAGGTGAAGCCGACGAAGCGGGTGCCGAGCTCGCGCGTGTCCGTGCTGCCGTCGATCACTTCCGCCGGCACGGCGGTCGGTGACACCTCGAAGCGCACGAGGCAGCGCTCGCCGACCGGAGTCAGCGGCACCTTCAGCGCGGCGGGCGCATCCTGGGCGTAGGTGACGGTTCGCTTGCGGCCGGCGCGTGTGCGCGCAGTGACCGTCGTCTGTGTCGGCCCGAGCAGCGTGGGGTCGCCCGACATCGACGCGGTGACCGTGCCGCCCGAGCAGCGCCGCCGCGTATACGTCACCAGCGGGCCAGACCACCCGTCGTCGTAGAGGCCCGTGATGAGCGTCGTCGACTCGAGCGGCGGCTTGATGCTGTACACGGTGAGGCCCCAGCCCGGATCGCGCGCGAGCGGGCGGCCGTCCGGGTCGACGGCCGAGTCGAGCAGCACGAAGCGGTCGGCGACCGGCGTGCCGTCGTCCAGCCGCACCACACCGCCCGGCCCGACCGTCACGTGCTGCTCGCTCCCCTCACCGCCGGGCGTCGGGCCCCGCAGGTAGTAGATGGGCCCCACGCTCCGGCTGAAGAACTCGTTGAGGTTGACCGTGAAGCGGTCGGTCAGGCCCGACCACACGACCCCGACGGTCGAGCCCTTCGGCACCGCCTGGTCGATCCAGTCCCGGTCGGCGTCGCGGATGCCCTGGAAGAGCGCGCCTGCCGACGCGACGCGGAAGCCGTGCGCCCCGAACCACACGGGCTTGAACGCGACGACGAAGTAGGCGGCGACGACCCCGGCGAGCACGAGCGAGTAGCGGCGGGGTACCGCCACGAAGAGCACGCCGACGAGGAGCGCGAGCAGGAACGCGATCTCGGCCACCCACTCGATGCCCGTCACGTCCTGCACCGACCACCACGGCAGCAGCATGAGCGTGTCCGACTTCGCCGACTCGTTGATGAACCGCTCGAACGGGATGACAAGAATCGCGAGGGCGGCTGCGGCGGCCGCCGCCGGGGACAGCAGGCCGGGGCGCGGCGCGCCGCGTTGGATCCACGCCAACATCAGCACGAGGAAGAGCGGCGCGACGACGAAGGCGTTCCGCTCCTGAATCCGGTCGGCGAAGCGGGATGCAAAGAGGGAGACCACGAGCACGAGCCAGAACGACGCCGCCAGCGCGACCGCGAGCAGGCGCTGCAGCGGGCCGTCGAGCTCCCGCGCGAGCCTGGCGAGCACGATGGCTGCGGCGATCGGAACGACGCCGAGGTACAGGTCGAGCTCGGCCCAGTGGTAGGCGAGGAACTGCAGCGCGCGCCCCACGTCGTAGCCGCCCTCGCCGACCACCGCGTACGAGCCGAGCAGGGCGCTCACGGACTCCCCGCGGGCCACCTGCGCGGCGACGACGAGCAGGCCGCCGACGACGACGGTCACGTAGAGGGGGATGAGCCTCCGCAGCCTGTCGGTCGAGCGCTCGGCGAACGCGAGCAGGAGCGGTGCGGTGAGCACTGCAGGCAGGAGCGCGATCGCCTGCAGGCGCGTGAGGATCGCCAGCGCGACGACGAGCAGGAGCACCGCCTGGCGCATGAGGGTCGGCCGGTCGAGCGCCCAGACGAGCGCGAGCGCGGCCAGTAGGAACATCGGATAGAACGCGTTCTCCGTCATGACCGTCCCGGTGTAGGCCATCGAGGGCACGGCCACGGCGAAGGCACCGGCGCCGAGCGACCACGGAACCGGAAGCACGGTTCGCGCGAGCAGGTACGCCGGCACGGCTGCGAGGGACATGACGAGCGAGTTGATCGTCTTCAGCGCCGTGTACGCCTGCGGCACGCTGTCGAACAGCGCATACGCGGGTGCGATCAGCGCCGGGTAGACGATCCCGTAGCCGCCGGCGGGCACGTCGCGCACCATCCGCTCACCGCTGTCCGCCAGGCTCTTCGCAAGCTCGGAGTACGTGAGCTCGTCGGTCATGATGAACGGCGCCGCGATGCCGCGCGCGAGCCAGGCGCGGAGGACGAACGAGACGAGCACGATCCCTGCGAGCCAGGCCCACGCGGGCACGGCCCGCAGGCGGTCAACCACCAAGCTCGACCTCGGCGAGCCGGCGCGCGAGCTCGGCCGCCTCGGGCGTGTCGGGCGCGATCCCGACCGCCGCGGCCGCACCGCCGATGTCGCCGAGCACGGCCTCGTCGACCGCGGGCCCGCCCACCGCCAGCTCGAGCGCGGCCGCGTACGCGTCGGCGACGCGCTCGAGATCGTGTTCGTGCCGCGCGAGCGCCGCCGCCGCTTCGCCCATCGAGCGCCGCGCGTCGGGGCGCGTCGCCAGCAGCTCGAGCGCCGCCTCGAGCGTCTCGGACTCGCGTGCGTCCGGCGGCGCCTTCAGCGCGACGGCGTCCGGAAGCTCCGCGAACCAGCCGATCTCGGACACGACGAGCGGCTTGCCGAGCACGAGCGCTCGGATCGCCGTGCCGGACGTCTCTCCCATCGTCGGCGCGCGCAGGTTCACACAGGCGTCGCAGGCCGCCATCAGCGCCCAGAGCCTCGCCTCGTCGACCCGTGGCTCGCGCAGCACGCCCTCGGCATCGAGCCCGAGCCGCTGGAGCCGCCGGTCGAGATCGAAGCCCGGTGACGTCGCCCCGACGAGGAGCAGCCGCGCACCCTCGTGGCGGGCTCGCACGCGCGCGAAGGCCTCGAGCAGCTGCGGGACGCGCTTCGACGCGTTGACGTAGCCGAAGCATCCGTAGAGCGGCGCGCCCTCGACGTCGGCAGCCGCCACGTCCGGGGCGGGCCACGCCGGGTGCGGGACCACGTGGATGGGCCCCGCGTAGCCGGCCTCGCGCGCGCAGTGCTCCACGTAGCGCGAGTGCACGATCAGGGCGGTGGCGAGCGAGAGCACCTCGCCGGCCAGATGGAACTCCGACGCCCGCGACTCCCAGAGCGCGGGAATGCGCTTGTCGAGCACCCCGTGGGCGAGCAGCCGGCCGACGACACCGGCCTCCCGCTCCATGGCGTCCAGGTAGCCGTGACCGTTGCCGCGGCCGATGGTGAGGCCGGCGACCAGGTGGTGGAGCACGAAGTCGTGGAGCACGACGACGCCTGGACGCCGGCGCAGCGCCTCGACGATCCAGCCGTGGTGCTCCGGATCGTTGCCGACGTGGTAGAGGGCGACGTCCGTGCGGCGCTCCGGCTTCGTGCGGCCCCGCTTGACGACGGCGAGCTCGACGCGCCGCCCGAGAGCCGGCACGAGCAGCGCCGAGTAGTCGGCGATCCCGGATCGCTCGGGGGGCATCGGGCTGACGTACGCGACCTTCACGCCAGTAGCCGGTCGATGCAGGCGTCCCAGGTGACCCGCTCCGCGAGCGCCTTCCCCGCCGTGCCGAGCGCGCGCGCCTCGTCTGGATGCTCACGCAGTCGCGTCGCGGCGCGCGCCAGCGCCGCCGGCTCGGGCGCGGTGACGAGACCCGTACGGCCGTCGGCGACGATCTCGAGCGGCCCGCCGGCGTCGGTCGTCGTCAGCACGGGTTTGCCGGACAGGAACGCCTCGTAGGGCACCATCCCGAAGTCCTCGTCGACGGGCGCGTAGTAGACGGCGAGGCAGCGTCCGTAGAGCGCAGCGAGCTCGTCCTCGCCGACGCGCCCCGTGAACTCCGCGCGTCCGTTCAGGCCGCGGTCACGGGCGAGCGCTTCGAGCCGCCCGCGATCCGGGCCTTCGCCCGTCACCACGACGTGGAGCGACGGATCGAGCGCCGCCGCCTCGAGCAGCAGGTCGATCCGCTTCGCGCGATCGAGCCGGTTGACCGAGAGGACGAAGTCGCCGTATCCCTCGCAGCGGTAGGCGAGCTCCTGCGGCGGATGCGGCATCACCTCGGCGGCCAGGCCGGTCGAGCGCTCGAGCCGGTCGGCGACGTTCCGCGAGGTCGCGAAGAGCCGGCGGGCTTCGCCGAGCGCGAGCCGGTCGAGCTGCTGCACCTTGCGGCGGATCGCCCGCTCCTCCGGCTCCTCCGAGAACTGGCCGAGCTCGGTGCGATCGAGCTCGTAGGCCTGCCTGAACTGGTGCAGGAGCCACACCCGCTTGTTGGCGTGCCGCACGCAGTAGGAGGGGAACTTCGTCGCCACCACGAGGTCGATCGGCCGGCCGTCCGCCTCATCGAGGTCGAGGAGGCGCCACAGGAAGGCCTGCGTCAACACCCGCGAGCCGGGATACCACTTGAAGGGCACGGTGACGAGCTCCGCCTCGTGGCCGCGCTCGCGGAGCCCGGTCACCAGCCGGTCGCTCACGATCTCGGCGCCGCCGTGCACGAACGGCACCTGCGGCGCGCACACGGCGATCCTCATAGGTGGCGCGTCACTCCGCGCGCCGGCCGGCCTCGGACTCGAGCCGGCTCACGCGCTCCTCGAGATCGTCGATCAGGCGCAGCACCGCCGCGTTGAACGAGCGCTGGTCGTAGGCGAGCGGCTCGACGTACCAGCGCATCAGCTTCCGCAGCACGGCCTTGGCGGGCGTCGCGAGTGCGCCGCGGACTCCCGGGCGCAGCTGCAGGCCGCGGTCCGCGGACACGGGCCAGAGGCGCTCGGCCTCGGCTCGCGCCGCGAGCCGGTCGGAGGGTCCACCTCCGGGATCGGCACCCGAGCGCCGGACCTCTTCGCGCAGTTGCTCGAGGAGCGCGCGGACGTCGACCTCGTCGTCTGTCGGAAACCGTTCGGCAGCAGGCGTTTCCGCGGCGGGCTCGCGCATCGGCGAATGGTAACGACGGCCTCCGGCGGTCAAGGCGGTAGCGTTCGGCGGCCGTGGTCGGGATCTCGCTGCTCACGCTCGTTCCCGGCGCGGTCGGCGGCAGCGAGACCTACGCCCGGGAGCTCGTTCGCGCCCTGGCCCGGACAGGTGAGCTGGAGTACCGCGTGCTACTGCCGACACTCGCGCCGGACGCCGGCGGCGGCCTTCCGGCCGAGGTCGCGACGGAGTACCGGGCCTCGCGCTCGACGGCCGGGCGGCTGCGGGCCATGACCTCGGCCGCCCTGCGGCCCGGGCGGCTCCGGGAGCGGCTCCGCGGCTGCGCGCCGGTGCACTTCCCGCTGACGGTACCCACGCCAAGGGTCGAGGGCGCGACGGTCGTGACGCTGCACGACGTCCAGCACCGGGACCTGCCGCGGCTGTTCTCTCTCGGGGAGCGAGCGTTCCGTTCGTTCGCGTACGACCGTGCCGCGCGGCAGGCATCCGCCGTGATCGTTCCGTCAGCCTTTGTCCGCGACCGCGCCGTCGCAAGGCTCGGGCTCGACCCCGAGCGGGTCCACGTCGTGCCGCACGGGCTCGACCACGAGCGCTTCCGGCCTGGCCCCGAGGAGCGCGAGCCGTTCCTGCTCTACCCGGCGAAGGGCTGGCCGCACAAGAACCACTCGCGGCTCTTCGAGGCGCTGCCGCTGATCCGGCACGAGCGGCCGGAGCTCCGACTCGTCGTGACCGGGTACGACGGCCCGGTGCCGAACGGCGTCGAGCGTCTGGGGCTGATCTCGCTCGACGAGCTCGCCGGTCTCTACCGCCGGGCCGCGTGCCTCGTCTTCCCGAGTCGCTACGAGGGTTTCGGGCAGCCGCCGCTGGAGGCCATGGCCAGCGGCTGCCCGGTCGCCGTGTCACGCGCCGCATCGCTTCCCGAGGTGTGCGGCGATGCCGCGGCCTACTTCGACCCGGACGATCCGGGAGCCATCGCCCGCGGCGTGCTCGAGGCCCTCGATCGCGCCGAGGAGCTGCGCGGGCGCGGCGTCGTTCACGCCGCCCGGTTCACGTGGGACGAGACGGCCTCCGCGCACGAGGCCGTGTACGCCGCTTAGACGGCCCGGACGAAGTGCGCGATCGTGCCCGCGTCGTCGGCGCGCGCGAACGCGCTCTCGCGCTCGATCTCGCCGACGAGCTGGACGACGCCCGGGTACACGCTGCCCCAGCCGCCCGTGTCGACCGCATCGTGAAAGAGCATGTGACCGCCGGGGCGCACGGCGTCGCGCCACCGCTCGTAAGTCGGCCCGCGCCCCCTCGTACGAGTGGTCCCCGTCCACGAACACGAGGTCGCAGGGCTGCGGCGGCTGCTCTGCCGTTCGCGTGTCGGCGACGATGAGCCGGACTCCGCCGTCGATCCCGTAGCGTGCGAGCGCCCGCGCCAGCTCGCTGTCGAGGTCGGCCCCCTGCGGGCCGCCCGGCCCGTCGACGTGGATGTCGTACGACCAGAGCTCCGATCCGTCGACCATCGCCGAGGCCATCACGAACGTGCTGCCGCCCTTGTAGCGCCCGAGCTCGGCGATCGTCGCCTCTCCGAGCGAGCGCACGAGCCGGTAGAGGAGGGCGGCCTCGTCGAACCGGAGCGAGACGATGCCGTGGTCGAGTTGGCTCGACCGAAACAGGAAGGCGAGATCCTCGAAGCCGTCCACCGATCCCGGCCAGCGCTCGACCTCGCCGAAGCGGAGCGGCGCCCGGTCGTCCGCGGCCGCCGCGTGGACGACGTGCTTGCCCGGCCAGCGGCGGCCCGCGAGGACTCCGAGGCGATTGACGGTGTCGCGGAGCATCAGCGGGAACCTAACGCCCGCGCAGTACGGGCAGTCATCTACCGGTCGTCGACCGCCGTCGCGCAGTAGACGACGTCGACGCCGTCACCGTGGACCTCGGGCTCGAAGCCGACCTCGCGGAGGAGCTCCGGAACGTCCCGACCGAAGTCCGTGTGGGCGAGCAGGTCGTCCTGCCGCGCCACGAGCGCGAACGGCCCGCCGCCCCGACCGTGGTGCTGCGGAGGGAGACCGTCGCGGGAGCGTGTGCGCTCGAGCCGCGGGTCGGTCGGGATGGTGAAGACATGGCGCCCACCGGCGACGAGCACCCGCCTCGTCTCGTCGAGTGCCTTCGCGGGATCGGGCACGTGCTCCAGCGTGTCCGACGTGAGGACGAGGTCGAACGACCCCTCGCTGTACGAAAGCGCCTGGACGTCTTCCTCGGGGTACTCCGAGTATGTGAGCCGAGGCAGGCCGGCGAGATAGGGGTGCATCCGGCCGACGGCGTTGATCTCCGCGATGCGCAGCTCTCGGAAGGCCGGCTCGCGCACCAGCTCGGCGATCGAAGCCGCGCCGTCGGCGTAGTGCGCGAGCAGCACGTCGGCAAGCCCGCGGATGCGCCTGCTCGAGCCGCACTCGCAGCAGAGCTGGCTCTCGCGGTCGACGAAGCCGTCCGGCCAGGCCTCGCGAAGCTCTCGCGGCAGGATCCAGCTGTTGCGGACGAAACGCGTGAGGCTGCCGCACACCGAGCACAGGCCGTGCTGATCGCCTCGGCGATCGCCGGGCGGACGAAGGTGCAGGAGCAGCCAGAGACCTGGATCGCGCGTCATCGGTGTCCCGCCCGCGGGCCGAGCCGTCCACGCAACGCGTCGCGGAAGCCGGACAGCACGGCGCGCATCCCGGCGAAGCGGCCCGGGGAGCGAGCCGCCTGCGCGAGGTGTGCTGCGAGCGACACGAGCCTCCGGCGCCACGTGCCGACGAAGCCGAGCGGCGCATGGCGCTCGCAGACGACGAGCGTGTTCCGCATCCCGTAGTACAGCGTCAGCGGTGAGCTCTCGCCGCCCGCCGACGCAGAGACGTGGTGGCGCACCACGCTCGCGGGCACGACGTAGTGGCGGTAACCGGCGGCCTGCGCCCGCAGTGACCAGTCGACGTCCTCGGAGTAGAGAAAGAGCTCGTCGTCGAAGCCGCCGATGCGCTCGAGCACCGCCCGCGGCACGAGCATCGCCGCACCGCACGCACGGTCCGTCTCGCGGACGGCGTCGTAGCGACCGTCGTCCGACTCCCGGTAGCCGAGCTGGCGCCCGTTGTACCCGGAGCGCGGGTCGAATGTCGCGCCGGCGAACCAGATCAGGCCGCGCGGCTCGGCGAAGAGGATCTTCGAGCCGAGCGAGCCGGCATGCGGCCGTCGCCGGGCCTCGTCGACGAGCTCCGCGACGGCACCCGGCTCGACCTCCGCGTCGTTGTTCAGCACGAGCACGTGGTCGGCGCCGAGCTCGAGCGCCCGCTCGATGCCGAGGTTGTTGCCACCGGCGAAGCCAAGGTTCGCCTCCGAGCGCACGAGCTCGGCGGTGGGGAAGCGCTCGCGCACGGCCTCGGCGGTGCCGTCCTCCGAGGCGTTGTCGACGACGACGACCGCGTCGGGCCGGTCGGGGATGCGCTCGAGCGCAGCAAGGCAGGCCAGCGTGTCCTCTCTCCCGTTCCACGTCAGGACGACCACCGCGACCATCAGATAGCCGGCGCGACCCAGAAACGAACGTAGCCCGGGACGTCCGGCGGCCGCTCGCGGTCGAGCAGCTCGCCGCCCAGCTCCGCGACGAGGCGCACGACGTCGTCCTCGGGCATCCAGATCATTCGCATCGGAGTCAGCGGCGTGCGTCGCAGGATCGTCTCCTGCGGCACGCGTGCCGTCCGCAGGAGAGCGTAGAGCCGACGGCTCACCTGCAGCCGGTTCACCAGGGCCAGCTCGACCGGCACACCGAACACGAGGAGTCCGCCCGAGCCTGTCAGCCGCAGCAGCTCGGCGACGTAGCCGCGGAGGAGCGCCCGCGACGGCAGGTGCTGGAGGACGAGGTCGGTGTACACGAGGTCGAACGAGCCGGACTCCCAGCGCCCCAGGTCGGGGCGGTCGTTGACCGCGAAGGTGCAGTTCGGCACGTCCGCGTTCAGCTGCCGGGCGACCTCGACCATGCCTTCGGCGACGTCCACTCCAACCGCCTCGTCGAACCGGGCGGCGAGCGCACGCGTGAGCCGGCCCGCGCCGCAGCCGAAGTCGAACGCGCGCCGGTGCGCCGCGGGGCGGACGAGAGCGGCCGCCCGTGCCAGCAGGTCTGCGATCTGACGCTCGCCCGTCTCCAGGAACTCCTCGCGCGTCCAGCGGCCGCCCTTGCGGCTCGGGTCGGTGAGGACGGCCCAGAGCGGATCCGTCTCCGCCAGCTGCTCCCAGTCTCGCTTGTGCCGTCCCAGGTCGGTCACGCCAGCACCCGCGCGTAGGCCCCGGCCAGCCGCTCGGCCGCGGCGGCGGTCGAGTAGCGCTCGACGAGCCAGTCCGGGTGATTGGCACGAGCCCCCGGCGCTCCCGCGAGGCGCGCGGCCAGACGATCCGCCAGCCCGACCCAGTCGCCCGGGCTGAACAGCTCCGCGTCCGACCCGTCGAGCACCTCGGGGATCGCACCCGACGAGGCGGCGAGAATCGGCGCGCCGGCGGCCATCGCCTCGGCCAGCACCATCCCGAACTGCTCCTCCCAGACCGGCGTCGCGAGGCTGGCGAGCACCACGACCG
The DNA here is from genome assembly GCA_963733065.1 of uncultured Gaiellaceae bacterium. Lineage (GTDB taxonomy): Bacteria > Actinomycetota > Thermoleophilia > Gaiellales > Gaiellaceae > CAVTBT01. The sequence goes on along the minus strand of CAVTBT010000005.1, from coordinate 910,124 downwards.
ACGCGCTCGCGAAGACCTCCGGCATGCGCTCGTATGGCACGGCGCCGATCTCCACCCGGTTGGCGACCCCGAGGTCGCGTGCGTACCGCAGCAGCCGCTCGCGCTGGGGTCCCGCGCCGACGATCTGGAGCCGGTGGTCGCCGCCGATCGCGGCCAGCGCGCGCAGCACGTCGTGGTGGCCCTTCTCCCAGACGAGCCGCCCGGGCGACACGACGAGATGCCCATCGGGGGTGGGTGCGCGATCCCGCGCGGCGGCGAAACGGTCGACGTCGACGCCGGGCCAGGCGACCTCGACGCGGTCCGGGTCGGCCCCGTCGAGGAGCAGGCAGCGTCGTGCGCGCTCTGTGGTGGCGAGCAGGAGGTCCGCCTCGTGGATCGGGAGCTGCCGCTCGCGCCGCCAGTGCCAGGCCCGGAGCGGGTCCAGGAGGTGGTCGAGGTACGGGATCGTGCCCCACACCGTCAGCACCAGGCGGAACCCGAGACGGCGCTTGAGCTCTGCCGGCTGCCGGGCGAACCACGTGCCGATCTCGACGCTGTGGACGATGTCCGCGCCCTCGAGGAACCGCGCCGGGTCGCGGTAGCGATCCCCGGGCAGGTGGACGGCCAGGTCCCCGACGCGCCCGGGCGGCAGCCAGTCGCGGAGCGTCTTGGCGCGCACGCTCGCGAGCTCCAGGCTCGAGACGTCGAACAGGTTGTGGCGGGTGACCGCCACCGTGATGTCGAAACGGTCGCGGAGCGGCTCCCAGGCACCGAGCTCCCACGGATTCGCGCTGTGCCCCCGCAGCAGGACGACCCGCGGGCGGCTCATGCGCGGCCTCGCAACGCCGGGACGATCTCCGCGGGCACCGCACGGACGGCGAACGCCACGACGACGAAGACTACGGCCACGAGCGCGCCTGCCAGCCACCCCGACACGCCGGGGACGAGGAGCACCGCCGCCCCGGCCGCGGCCGCGAGCGCCGGACGCCAGGCGAAGCGGAGGTCCGGCGTGACATCCCGGTCGCGCCGGTAGAGGAAGACGAAGAGCAGCAGCGCCAGCAGCGACTCGGTGACGACGCCTGCGACCGCGGCCCCCTTCGGCCCGAAGGGCAGGATGAGGGCGAGCCCCAGCGCGACCACCGCGGCCAGGGCCACGGCGTTCGCCACCGCGACGTCGCGCTGGCGCCGCAGCGAGACGAGGCCGAGGGTCCAAGTCTGCGCGAGGTACACACCGACGAGCGCGAACGCCTGGATCTGCAGGATCGCAGCCGCGGCGCCGTACTCCGGATCCGCGAGGAGCTCGAGCGCGGGCTCGGCCAGAACGGCGGTGACGAGTGCCTGGAGGAGCGCGGCTGCGAGCGCGAGCTCGGTCAGCCGCTGCAGGCCGTAGCGGAGCCGGGGCCGATCGTCGGCCGCGGCGACGGCGAGGAGCGGCAACGAGATCGCGAGCAGCACCGTCGGCAGCCCGATCAGCATCTCCAGGATGCGGAACGACGTCGCGAACAGGCCGGTCGCCGTCGCCGTCGTGAGCAGCGAGACGAGGATGACGAGCAGCCGGAGGTAGACGACGTTCATCGCGACCGCGGCTGCGAGAGGGAGCGACTCGCGCACGAGCGACCAGGTCGCCCCGCGCTCGAGCGACGGGCGCACGCGGCTCGACGTCGCGAGCAGCACCGTCACCGCGAGCGCTGCCACGCCGACGGCGATCTGGACGGTGAAGAACGCCAGCAGCTCCGCCGACCCCAGCACCAGCAGCCCCACGAGCAGGCACGTCAGCGCCTGGTTCTGCACCTCGACGGTCGTGATCAGGCCCTGGCGGAGCTCGACCCGCAGCGGGAGCGTCAGCGTTGTCTGCGTGTTGACGAGCACGACGCCGACGCCGGCGAGCAGCGTCCCGCCGACGACGACCTCCTCGTAGCCCGTGATGACGGCGAACGCCGCCGCCAGGAGCACGCCGGCCGCCGTCAGCACGATCCGCAGGCCGACGATCGGGCCGAGGAGCGCACGGCGCTCCGAGGGCGGTCGGACGGCGAGCTCGCGGCTGCCGATCGCGTTCAGTCCACCCTCGGTCAGGGCGCTGACGATGCCCAGCAGCGCCGCGACGACGCCGTAGCGTCCGAAGTCGCTGACGTCGAGATAGCGGAGCAGGAAGACGGACGTGACGGCCGCGAAGAGCAGCGCCGCGCCGTAGCCGGCGGCGCGGAGCGCCCCGCCACGGATGACCATGCCGCCGGCCTGCGGGGTGTGCAGGACGTCGACGACCTCCTCGGCGCCCGGGATCTCGCTCACGTGCCCAGGACCGCCTCGTCGAGCAGGAGCGGCACGTGACCTGCGACCGGATACGAGCGGCCGCAGCCCTCGCAGTCGGCCACCCGGGCGCGGAACGCGAGCCGGCCGCCGCAACCGGGACACCGGAGCGCGTCGCGGACGGCCTCCGGCAACTGCTGCAGGCGACCGGCCACGGACAGGCGGTCGAGCGCCGCCACGGTCGCCTCGGTGTCGAAGCGCGCCCGCTCCTCGTGGTCGAGCCGGCCCGGGACGCGCACGCGCAGCTCGCCCTGCCAGGCCACGGACAGGTGCCAGCGCGACCGGTGCGCGGCGAACCAGAGCCGGTGCAGGGGGCTGCGCGCCAGGTCGGCGTGGAAGAGCTCCCCGGCCGGCGCGGTGCGCCCGTCGCGCGGCTCGAACACGAGCTCGCCGTCGACGAGGTCGATCAGCCAGGGGTGGAACGGCCAGCCGTACGTCAGCTCGGCCAGGCGCGACGGCACCTGCACGAAGCCGGCCGGGGCCACACGCGAGAGCTCGGAGGCGAAGGCGGCCGGGTCGGGCGCATGCTCCAGCACGTGCAGCGCGATCACGTAGGCGGCCGCGCCGTCGCGGAAGGGCAGCCGCTCGCCGTCTGCGACCACGAGCGGTCGCGACAGGTCGAGCCCGAGCCCGGCCTCGCGCTCGAAGTCGTCGACGACGTACTTGTCGACGACGACGTCCGCGCGGGGGTGCGCGCGCTGGCCGCCGCCCACCTCGACGACGAGGCCGTCCGCCGGAGGGCGTGGGACGGCGCGGCTGCGCTCGCGCGGGACGGCGGCGAGCTCGCGCACCACGCCCAGCGCTGTCGCGAGAGGCCCGCCGAGCACGCAGAGAGTCTAGGGAGCGCACAGGCCCGCTAGGCTCCGCGCGATGTCGGATCCGGCTCCCGCCGTCTGGACGGAGGACCGCCTGCGGACGCTCCGCGAGGAGGTCGGCGACGTCTACCGCGGCCGGACGGTGCTCGTCACCGGCGCCGACGGCTTCATGGGCTCACACCTCACGGACGCGCTCGTCGAGCTGGGAGCGAACGTCCACGCCTTCGTGCGGGCCACCTCGAGCGGCGCGCTGAACAACATCGCCCACCTGCGGCGGCGGCTCAAGGTGCACTTCGCCGACCTCACCGACCGCACGTCGGTCGACTACCTCGTCCGGGAGCTCCGCGACACGGCACCGGACCGGCCGTACGTCTTCCACCTCGGCGCGCAGGCGCACGTCGGCGAGTCCTGGCACCGCCCCTACGAGACGGTGATGGCGAACACGGTCGGCACCCTGAACCTGCTGCAGTCGGTGGTCGACTACGGGCTCGAGCTCGAAAAGTTCGACACCGCGGGCACGTCGGAGGAGTACGGCAACGTGCGCGAGACCGTCGCGCATCACCACGACTTCGACGACGCGGGCGGGCTGATCCTCCACGAGCGCTCCCCGATCAACCCGAAGTCGATCTACGCGACGGCCAAGGTCGCCGCCGACTTCCTGACGATGAACTATCACGACGCATTTGGCGTCCCGGGCGTCGTCACGCGGATGTTCAACAACTACGGCCCGCGGCAGAACCCGCGCTACGTGAGCGGCACGATCATCACGCAGGCGCTGACGCGGCGGGTCGTCGAGCTCGGCCAGCTCGAGCCGCTCCGCGACTTCTGCTTCTGCACCGACGGCGTCCGGGGCCACCTGACGGTGGCGGCGCACGGCATCCCCGGCGACGTCTACGTCTACGGCCAGGGACAGAACATCTCGATGCAGGAGTGGGTGGAGCTGATCCTGCGGATCGGCGAGGAGGAGGGCCTGTGGCCCGGCGACCGCGAGGTCGTCTCGACGGCGGCGCGGTACCGCCCCGGCGCCAGCGAGGTGATGGCGCTCCGCGTCGGCCACGAGAAGCTGACGCGCGAGACCGGCTGGCAGCCGCTCGTCTCGTGGGAGGACGGCATCCGCGAGACGATCCGCTGGTACGCCGCGACACGCGAGCGCTGGATCGGCCGCGTCGACTGGCTGTCGGCCGGCGCGGACGAGCCGAGCGAGGCGGAAGCCGCCGGGCGGTCGTGAAGGTCGCGTTCGTCTACCCGAACCCCCGCGCAGAGCTCGTCGACGACATCGCCGCCGGACGCGCTCCCGACACGAACCTCCTCGGCGAGAACCACCTGGCCGACTTCGGCATCGAGGCGGAGGTGGTGGACTCGGCGCTGCGACGGTCACGGCGCCGCGGCGGGCTCGTGCACCGCCTGACGTGGAACGCCCGCGAGCTGACGCTGCCGTTCGAACTGCGTCGGTTCGACGTCGTTTGCACGCCGCTCGCGACGGTGCTCCCGCTGGTGGCGCGGGCGCGGCACGGGCCGCGGGTCGTGCTTATCTCGTACCACCTGCTCGCGCTGCACCGCCGGCTCGGTGGGGCGAGGCGCAGGCTGCTGGAGGCGTCGGTGCGCTCGGCGGCCGCGGTCGTCTGCGTGTCGGAGGCCGCCCGCGAGCGGCTGATCCAGCGGCTCGACCTCGACCCCGCGGGCGTCCACGTCGCGCCGCTCGGCGTCGACGTCGACTGGTGGCGCCCCCAGCCGCCGGCGCCCGATGGCTACGTGCTCACCGTCGGGCGCGACCTCGCGCGCGACTACGCGACCTTCGCAGCCGCGATGGAGCAGCTCCCGCACGTCCACGGCATCGTCTGCGCGAAGCACGAGAACCTCGACGGCCTCGAGCTGCCGTCGAACGTCGAGGTGCGACTCGACGCCTCGCCCACAGAGGTGCGCGACCTCTACGCGGGGGCGGCCTGCGTCGTGGTGCCCATCCGCTCCGAGGCGGCGGCGGTCGGCACAGAGAACTCGGGCACCATCGCCGTGCTGGAGGCGATGGCCAGCGCGCGGCCGGTCGTGGTCTCCCAGCGCACGTACCTCGACGACTACGTGAAGCCGGGGGAGACGGCGCTCACCGTGCCACCGGAGCAGCCGGCAGCGCTTCGCGACGCCGTGGAGCGCGTGCTGGAGGACGGCGACCTGGCGGAGAGGCTCGACACCGCCGGGCGTCGCGCATCCGAGGCGCACGACACGCACACCTTCGCCGGCCGGCTGGCGGCCGTGCTCCGCGGGCTGAACGGGCCGCCGACAACGGCCTGACGCCCGATCCGCCGCCGCACGGACTACCCTCTTCGCCATGCGGATCCTGGTCACGGGCGGCGGCGGGTTCCTCGGCTCGCACCTCGTCGAGCGGCTCCGCGCGGACGGGCACGACGTCGTCGCAGCGCGCCGGCGCGACCACGACCTGACGTCGATGGACGACACCGCCCGGCTGTTCGGCACCGCGCAGCCCGAGCGGGTGGTGCACCTCGCGGCCGAGGTCGGCGGCATCGGCGCCAACCGCGCCAACCCGGGCCGCTACTGGTTCGCGAACCTGACGATGGGCGCGAACGTCCTGGAGCAGAGCCGCGTGCACGACGTGGGCAAGCTCGTCATCGCGGGCACCGTCTGCTCCTACCCCAAGCACACGCCAGTGCCGTTCCGCGAGGAGTCGCTCTGGGACGGCTATCCGGAGGAGACGAACGCGCCGTACGGCGTGGCCAAGAAGGCGGTGCTGGTCGGCGCCCAGGCCTACCGGGCGCAGTACGGCCTCGACGCCGTCTTCCTCATGCCGGCCAACCTGTACGGGCCGAGGGACAACTTCGACCTCGAGAGCTCCCACGTCATCCCGGCGCTGATCCGCAAGATGCTGGCGGGCGAGGACGAGGTCGTGCTGTGGGGCGACGGCTCGCCGACGCGGGAGTTCCTCTACGTGGACGACTGCGTGGAAGGGCTCGTCGCGGCGTCCGAGCGCTACGACGGCGCGGAGCCCGTGAACCTCGGCACGGGCGCCGAGATCTCGATCCGCGCACTCGCCGAACTGGTCGCGGACGTCACCGGGTACACGGGCGACATCCGCTGGGACGAGTCGATGCCGAACGGCCAGCCGCGCCGCGCGCTCGACGCGTCACGCGCCAGAGAGCTGTTCGGCTGGGAGGCGCGCACGCCGCTTCGCGACGGGCTCGAGCGGACGGTGGCCTGGTACCGCTCCGCGCAGCTCGAACGTGCGCCCGCCTAGCTGGTTCTGGCCCCCCGCCGCGCTCGTGGCGGCGGGCTGGCTCGCGGCAGCGATCGTCGCGGCCGCAGCGGGGGACTACGACGAGGCGCCCGCCTGGCTGCTGCTCGCAAACCAGCTCGTGCTGCTGCCGGCGGCGGTCGTCTCGGCGTACCTGATCGGCTGGAGCCTCGGCGGACGGTTGCTCGCGGCGTGGTTCGGCGCCGTGCTCGTGCTCCTCCCGCTCGCGGGGTGGGCCTTCGCGCTCGCGCCCTTCCGCGACACGTACGTCGACCGCGTCCTCGTCCACGCCTACGGGCTGAGCGACGACGGCCGCTTCGCCGCTGGGGCGCTGCTGCTGGTGGCGGCCTGCCTCACCGTGCGATCGCTCGCCGGCGACGCCAGGCTCGCCGCCGCAGCGGGCGCGGCCGCCGGCGCCGCCGTGCTCGTCGAGCCGTCGGCGTCGCTCTTCCTCGTAGGCCCACTGCTCGCGTACGTGGCGGCGCGCTCCCCGCGGCAGCTCGCCGTGTTCGCCGCCGTCGCCGCACCGCTCGCGCTCGCCACGCTCCTGCTGCGGGATGTGGAGCCGGGCCTCGAGGTCTCGTGGGACGGGTTCAGCGCCAACATGGCCGGCCTGCGCGAGTACCTGTGGTCGAACCGCGTCCTGCAGTGGCTGCCCATCGCGGGCGCAGTCGGGCTGGCCCGGCGCTCGGTGCCGGTCGCGCTGCTGGTCGGCGGCTGGTTCGGCGCCTTCGCGCTCGCCGAGGGCGCGTCACCGAACCTGCCGGTGGGCGACGGACGGTTCCTCGCGGCGTTCGTCCCCGCGCTGCCCGCCTTCGCCCTCCTCGCCGCCGCGATCCCGCTGCTCGTGCCCGGCGTCCCCGCCCGCCTCGGCGCCAGGGTCGCCACCCGCTAACCGCTCCTCGAGCAGCGCCACGCGCTGCGCGAGCATCGTGCTCTGGTCGGAGAGCTTCGAGATCACCGTCGAGTAGTGCAGGAGCACGAGCAGGATGAAGAGCGCCGCGACCGCGAAGAGCACGGCCGGCGGGTAGGTCGTCACCCCGACCCACCCCGCGATCGTGTTCAGCCCGCCCCGCCACGCCGACAGGACGAGCAGCACGAACCCGGTGGCCAGCCAGAGCAGCGCGTAGCGCTCCCGGAGCCGCCTCGACCGGATCAGCTCGAAGACGACCAGGAGCAGGAGGAGCGACGCCACCGTCGCGAAGATCGAGACGCGGACGGGTGTCATTCCTCGACCACCACGATGCCGCGGCGGAAGACCCCGACGAAGAGCGCGAGCGTGACCTTCAGGACGTAGTAGATCGAGCGGAGCGCGTTGATCGACGAGCGCCCGTGCTCGCGCTCTCGCATCACCACCCGGACCTCCTTGAGCCGCAGGCGGTTCTTCACCACCATCACCGTCGCCTCGACCTCGGGATAGTCGTGCGGGTAGTCGGCGGCGAAGAGCGCGATCCCGCGGCGGTTGAGCGCCTGGAAGCCGGAGGTCGTGTCCGTGACGTGCTGGTGGACGAGCAGCGAGACGATGCGGGCGAAGAAGCGGATGCCCGCCCTGCGCGCGAACGGCGGGCGGTACTCGTCCTCACCGTCGCCGGCGGCGAACCGCGAGCCGACGACGATGTCGGCGTCCCCGGCTTCGAGCGGCGCGATCAGCTTCGGCAGCTCGGCGGCGATGTGCTGCCCGTCGCCGTCGAGCCGCACGGCCTCGTCGTAGCCGTGCTCGAGCGCGTACTTGAAGCCCGTCTGCACCGCCCCGCCGATGCCGAGGTTGAACGGCAGCCGCACGACCGCCGCGCCATGCTTCCTGGCCACTGCAGCGGTCGCGTCGACCGAGCCGTCGTCGACGACGACCACGTCGAGCGCCGGGTCGTACGCCCGGAGCTCGTCCAGGACGCCGCCGATCGCGCGCTCCTCGTCGCGCGCCGGGACGATGGCGATGCGGCGCGGCTCAGGCATGACGGCCAGCCGGCGCGGCGACGGAGAGGTCGAGGAGATCGCAGCACGCGGCGGGCGCGGTGCGCGTAGGTGTGCTCGTCGAGCACGCGCTCGCGTGCGCGGCGGCCCATCGCCTCGGCCTCGCCCGGGTCGTCGAGCAGCGAGCGATACGCCGCGGTCGCCTCGTCCGCGTTCTCGACGACGACGATCTCGGAGCCCGGGCTCGAACCAGCGGTCGATGCCCGCGTGCGGGTTCGACACGATCGCTGCGCCCGCGCTCGCGAGCTCGAATGGACGGCACGTCGACGAGCCGGCGACCGTCGCGTGCGAGCGCCGCGTCACGTTGAGGTTGATCCGTGCCGCGGAGATGGCGCGCGCGAAGACGTTGAACGGCACGTCGCCGGTGACGCGCGCGCTGCCGATGTCGCCGCGGAAGTCTCGGCCGCCGAGCGTGAACTCGACGTCCGGGCAGCGCGCGGCTCGGCTCGCCCACCAGCTCGCGCATCCACTCGCGGCGGAACTTGTCGCCGTAGCCGTAGAAGAAGACGTCCGTCTCCTTCTCGACCGGCTGCGGGGCGAAGAACTCGGGGTCGGCCGCCCAGAGACGGCCTCCGCTCGACGCGCGCCGAGCTCGAGCAGGCGCGCAATGCCGACCCTCGGAGTTGCTCAGCACCAGGTCGTACTCGGACGGATCGGCGCCGTGGTAGTAGTTGAAGCCCGTGTCCATGCCGCCGAACTCCGGCAGGCTCATCGGCACGTCGCCGTCGTAGAAGACGACCGGGATGCCGAAGCGGTCACGGAGTGCCTCGGGGATGCCGCGGAAGTGGGCCATCGGCACCGTGAAGACGAGCACCGCGTCAGGGCGCTCGCGCTCGACGAGCGCCTCGAGATGCCGCCGCCAGCGAGGCGTCACCCAGCGCCAGATCGTCTCGCGCGTCAGCCTGTCGAGGGCGCTCTCGTCGGGCGAGTCCTCGCCCCGGCGCAGGTAGCGGTCGCCCTTCAGTCGCGCGAGCCCGTCGCGGAGCGCGGCATAGCTCTCGCCCTCGCGGTAGGTCGGGTTCGGGGCGGTGCGCCACCACGGGCTCTCGATCGGGCGACCGCGGTACGGCGTCACCACGAGATCGGCACCGGCCTCGTACAGGCCCTTCCAGAGCTGCCACCACGCGGGCGTGCAGCCGTAGCGGAAGTCGAGGTCGATTGCCGACGCGACGGCGAGGATGCGCGGCGGCTTCACGCGCACAAGTGTAGGAGGCGGGGATGAGGGATCAGTTAGCGGGCCCGGTGCGCGGCCGGAACGGAGCGAGGCCGCGGCCCTCGATGATCAAGGCGGTGAGACCGCCTGTCGTCCTTGTCTCGTGCTCCTCACCCTCGCGCCAGAAGACCGCTTCGCCGGCTGCGATCGGCTCGTCGACGCCACCTGCTCCACTGACCGTTCCGGATCCCTCCAGGATGGCCAGGATCTGAGGGCAGCTGGCCGGATGGCGAGCGATCCGTCCACCCGGCGCCAGGCGGAAGATCGCAGCCTGGAAGGGCGCTCCCTGAGAGATTGGAGCCGACAACGGGGCGACCGTGACGCGTTCGAGCAGATCCTCGCCGGGCGTGAAGGCCGCATCCGAGCCGAAGCCGAACCGTTCCACGCGCTCCGCTAGTACGCGCCGCGGCGCGTCAGCACGGCCGGCACGGTCTTCACGAGGATGCCGATGTCGAGCCAGATCGACCAGTTCTCGAGGTAGTAGAAGTCGAGCCGCACGAGGTCGTCGAAGGAAAGGTTCGAGCGGCCCGAGATCTGCCACAGGCCCGTGATCCCCGGCAGCACGTGGTAGCGGCGCCGGTGCCAGTCCTCGAGCATGCGGTAGTCGCGGAGCGGCAGCGGGCGCGGCCCGACCAGGCTCATCTCGCCGCGCAGCACGTTCCAGACCTGCGGCAGCTCGTCGATCGACAGCCGGCGCAGCAGCGCCCCGACCCTCGTGACGCGCGGATCGTCGCGGATCTTGAAGAGCGCGCCCTCGGCCTCGTTCGCCTGCTCGAGCTCGTCCTGCATGGCGTCGGCGCCCGCGACCATCGTCCGGAACTTCAGCATCCCGAACTCGCGCTCCCCGACCCCGATCCGCCGGTCGACGAAGAAGATCGGGCCGCGCGAGTCGAGCTTCAGCGCGAGCGCGATCAGCAGCCAGATCGGCAGCCCGAGCACGACGACGAGCACGCTCATGACGACGTCGAAGGTCCGCTTCATCGCCCAGTCGGCACCGGTCAGCACGGGCGGCCGCAGCTCGAAGAGCGGCGCGCCCTGGCCCGGGATGTACTCGCCGCGCTGCACCAGCAGCTCGGTCGTGGTCGGCGCGATCCGGACGCGAACGCCGAAGCGGTGCGCCGTCTCCACGACCTCGAGCATGGTGCGCTCGTCGAGGGCCGTCTCGGCCATCAGCAGCTCGTCTGGATGCGTGCGCCGCAGCACCGCCGCGAGCTCCTCCGGCGCACCGAGGGAGGTCAGGCCGGGGACGCCGCCGCGCGTCACCACACCGAGGTAGTCGTACGCGATGCCGTTCCGCCGGGCGCCCATCGTCCGCTGCAGGCGCGCCAGGGCGTCACCCTCGCCGACGAGCACCACCTTCCGCCGCACCCCGACCGTCGCCAGCGCCTCCGAGGCGAAGGACTCGTACGCGGCGCGCAGGAGGCCGATCGTCAACGCGCACGTCACCGCCGCGGTCGGGATCAGGCCGTAGGTCGAGAACTCGTAGTCGGTCCCGAGCGCAAAGGCGAGCACGATCAGCGCGACGAGCCCGAGCGAGGCGACGACGGTGCCGGGGCCCGGACGCCGCTCGCGCGGTGCGTACAACCGCGCCTGCCAGAAGACGAGCACCGTGATGGGCGCGAGGAACGGCAGCCACGTCTCGGGCCCCTCCCAGAGCAGGCCCCAGAAGATGTCGGTGCCGTTGTAGACGAGCTCGCGCACGACGAGCGCGAGGTACAGGCCGAGCGCGAGGCCACCGACGTCCAGCGCAACGAGCGCCAGGACGCTCGCGAGCCGACGCAGCGTGGCCCGACGCCAGCCGCGCTGGAGGAACACCGGTCGCGCCGCGCGAACGTCGTCCCTCGGGGAGGGCAGCGGATCGGCCGCAGGCGGCCGGTCCGGCAGCACCGGTTTCGTGCTCACGCCGCCGTCGAGTGTACTCGGGACCCCGGCGCCAGCTCGCCCACCGAGGCGACGACGGCATCGGCCCACGAGACCAGCGAGTGGCCCTGCTCGACCCGCAGCCGCAGGGCCGCGCCGCACTGGGCGCGGGCCTCGGGGCCACCGGCGGCCAGACCGGCGAGCGCACGCGCCAGGTCGTGCGGATCGCGGGCACGGAACCGAAGCTCGAGCGGGAGGCCGTCGAGGAACTCGGCGAGCGCGGTGTTGCTGGCGACGACCGGCACTGCGCAGGCGGCGGCCTCGTACACGACCTTGTCGAGCGTCTCGCTGCCACGCGGCTCCGTCGCGCTGACGAGCGCGTCGGCCGACGCGAGGAGCGCCGGGATCTCGTCGCGGACGACGGGGGGCGCGAGGCGCACGCGATCGGCGAGCACGGGTGTCGCCGCCACGAGCGACCCGAGCTCGACGCGGTGCCGCCGCTCGTCGTCGGTCAGCTCGGGCCCGCGCAGCTCGAGCGTCGCATCCAGTCCGTCCTCGACCGCCAGCCGGAAGCCCTCGAGCAGCGTCGCGTACCCCTTCCAGCGCGCGAAGCGCCCGAGCGCGAGCAGGCGCAGCGGGCCTCCGTTCGCATCGGGCCGGGGGCTCGGGGCGAACCGGTCTACGTCGATGGCGTGGCCGATCCCGCGCACCTTCTCCGACTCGAGCGGGAACGACCGCCGGTCGACGCTCAGCACGCGGTCGGCGAGGCGGGTCGCGAGCCGGAGCTCACGGGAGGCGTGCCAGTGCGTGTACCAGAGCAGGAGCGGCACGCGAGCGGGCTTCGCGAGCGGCGCCGCGAGCGCGACGAACGTGGGCACCATGTGCACGAAGACAGCGTCCGGTCGAGGGCGGAGGACGCGCACCAGGGAGGCCTCGAAGCGGGCGCCGCGACCCACCTTCGTCCCTGCGCCGAACGTCCTGAAGCCCACGGTCGCAGGCAGGTCGTGCCGCCCGACGTGGTCACAGAGCACGTCCACCCGCTCGCAGCGCTCGGCGAGGGCGCGGACGGCGTCGACGGTCTGCGCGAGCGCCGCGTGATCGGCGTCCACGACCTGCGTCGACGAACACGAGCCGCGCCGGCGTCATCGCGCCTCGCCGGCGAGTGTCCGGTCGATGAGCCTGCGGGTCTCGTCGGCGAAGTCATCGGCCGTCTGGTGCCACGCGCCGTAGCGCGCGTGCGCTGCGCGGCCGAGCCGCTCGGCCAGCTCGCGCTCGCCGAGCACGCGCTGCAGCGCGTCGACGAGCGCCCCCGTGTCGGCGGGCGGAATGAGGATCCCCTCGACGCCGTCGGTGACGAGGTCGAGCACGCCACCGGCACTCGTCGCCACCACGCCGCGACCACGCGCGAACGCCTCGATGATGACGCGGCCGAGACCCTCGGGCCACGACGGCAGCACGAGCACCGTCGAGCGGTCGAGCGCGTCGGCCACCGCGTCCGGCGGCAGCTCGGGGTGGTACTCGACGCGGTCGGGGAACTCGCGGACGAGCGCCTCCACGGCCGCGTGCTGGCGGCCGCGCCCGATCATGATCAGCAGCGCGTCGGGCATCGCGGCGGCGACCCGACGCCAGGCCGCGACCATGCCGTCGACGTTCTTGTACGCCTCGAGCATCCCCACGAAGACGGCCCCGGGCCGCTCCGGCAGCGGCTGCACCGGATAGGCGGTGAACGCCGAGAGGTCGCTGTAGGTCGGGAACGCCGCGCTGGCGGGACGTCCCCGCGTGCTCTCGACGAGCCCGGACGTGAACGACGACAGCGCCCGCGTCGCGTCGGCGTGCCGCAGCGCGTAGATCGCAACGCGGTCGCTGACCGGCGAGAGGAAGCGACGGAGCGGCGAGCCGTACCCGCGCGTGAACGTGCGCCAGTCGCCGTGCACCTCCACGATCACCTTCGCCTGCGATCCGGCCAGCCGGCGGCCGGCGAGCACGGCGGCGCCGACGAACGGATCGGCCGCGACCACGGCGTCCGGCTGGAAGTCCCGCAGCTGTCCCCGCACGCGGGTCGGGAGCCTCGCGTAGAACAGGACGCCGTCGAGCCGCCTCGGCCGAGCGGGTGGATCGAGCCGGAAGCGCTCGTCACGCACGGGGCTGCCCGGTGCCGCGGAGCCGACGATCCGGAAGTCGAGAACCGTGCCGACGGCGTCCCATTTCCGCGCCAGCCACGCGGGCAGCGGCAGCCGGTAGCGGCTCCGGCCGACGAAGAGCACCCGCGGCCTCGCGTCGCCCGTGGGCGCACCGGCGTCGGCGTTCACGCCGCCGCCTCCTCCAGCAGCCCGGCGAGGCGGCCGTAGATCGCCGCCCGCGAGATCGGCTCGACGGACGGCGCCGCAGCGGCCGCGAGCCGGTCGCGGAGGCCTTCCTCCTCGAGCACGCGCCGCATGGCCGCCGCGAGCAGCTCGGGCGAGCCCGGCTCGACGAGCAGCCCGTTCTCGCCGTCGCGGACGACCTCGGGTACGCCGCCGACCGCCGTCGCGACGACCGGCGTCCCCGCGGCGAGCGCCTCGACCGCCGCATGCGGCAGGTTCTCCCACGCGCTCGGCAGGAGCGCCGCGTGCGCGCCGGCGAGGTAGCGGATGACCTCGTCCCGCGGCCGTGCACCCGCGAAGACGACCCTGCCGTTCACCCCGGCGGCGGCCGCGTGCCGCTCGAGGGCGTCGCGCTCGGGCCCGTCGCCGACGAGCACGAGCCTGGCGCCGGGCAGCCGGGCGACGGCGTCGAGGGCGATGCCGAGGTCCTTCTGCGCGGTCAGCCGCCCGGCGAAGACGAACGTCCCCGGCGGGAGCGGCTCCGGGTCGACCGCCCCGAGCTCGGGCGCCGGATTCGTGAGCACGACGGTGCGTCCCCGGTCGAGGCCCCAGCCGGCCGCGATCTCCGCGAGGTAGGCGCTCGGGACGACGATCGTGCGCGCCCGCCGCAGCGCGCCTGTCCGCAGCCGCTTGAGCGCCTCGACGGCGCGGCCACCTGGCTGCTGGAAGTCCTCGAGCGTGCCGCCCGTGAGCCGGTAGCGCCGCGCACGCTCGTACGCAGGGTCCGAGACGAGCTTCGCCACGAGCGGCCGGCGTGCGACGGCCGCGGCGACGGCCGCGGCGGCGTACGTGGCCGTCGCGTACACGACGTCGGCGCCGCGGGCCGCGCTCGCGCCTCTCGCCGTCACGAGCCCGTACCGGAGCGGGAACGGAAGTCGTCGCGACACGACGTCTACGCGGCACGGCCGGTCGGAGGGCTCGCCGTCGCCCATCGTCACGACCCGGACGCGGTGGCCGCGCTCGAGCAGGAAGCGCGCGAAGTCGGGCCCGTGCGTGGCTGGACCGCCGACGTCGGGCGGCCAGATGCCGGTGAGGAGCAGGATCCGCATGCGAGGGCGGCCCCGAGGCGCAGCCGTCGCCGGAGCGCGGCGTATCATAGGCGCTCCCGATGGGCGCCCTGCGGGTGAAGGAGCTATGGCGGGCGGCCGGCGGGCCCGCGTTCGCGCTGTATCTCGTGGCGGTCGCCGCGTCGCTCTTCCGCGTCGCCGACCAGCCTGCGGCCGAGCTCGGCCTCGGCTCGACCGACGTCTCCCTCGTCCCCGCCGACCTCGCCTTCGCGGCGCTCGCGGCCGTCGCGGTCGCGGAGCTCGCACGCGGCCGGTTGCCCCGCGCGGGCCGAACGGTCCTGCTCGCTGCCGCTGCGTTCGCGGTCTGGCTCGGTCTCACGGCGCTCCCGAACGGCGGCACCGCCGTCGTCGCCGCCGGGCGCCTGCTCGAGCTGGCGGTGCTCACGCTCGCCACTGCGCTGCTCGTGCGCCGCACCGAGCACCTGTGGCTGCTCGTGGCGACGCTGCTCGCGATGACGCTGCTCGCGGTGGTCGTGGCGGCAGCGGGGTTCCTCACAGATCCCGGCAAGCGACAGGGGTCGTTCATGGGCGAGCACGATCTCGCGGCGCTCTCCAGCGTGTCGCTCGCGATCGGACTCGCGGCCGTCTTTGCCGACGGGCGCCTACGGCGCCTCCCACTCGCCGTCCTCGTCGTCTCGTGCGTCGGGGTGATCCTCGGCGCCGCGCTCGCCAGCCTGCTCGGCGTGTTCCTGCTCGCCGCCGCCGTCGTCGCGGTCGCGGCAGTCCGCGGTGGGCTGAGCACCCCGGCACTCGTCGTCACCGCGGTGCTGCTCGCGTGCACGACGGCCGGGACGCTCGCGATGCGCAGCGGCGAGCTCGGCTTCCTCGCCGTGCTGGCGCAGCAGGACGAGGACGAGCCCGGCGAGTTCGCGGCGAGCTGGAGCCAGCGGCTCATCTACGCGTACGTGGGCCTCCGCGTCTTCGCCGACCGGCCGGTGGCCGGCACCGGCTGGTACCCGCTGTTGCCGCCGGAGGAGTTCGCCGAGTACCTTCCGGACGCCCGCGAGCGCTTCGACAACCAGCCGGCCCGCTACTTCCCGCCGGCGGACAGCCCGTACATCCCGCAGCAGACCCCCGATCAGGTGCTCTACGAGCTCGGGCTGATCGGCTTCGCGCTGCTGCTCGTCCTCGCCGCCGTCGTCGTGCGGACCGCGTGGCGCACCTCGCGGGCGTGGCCCCGGGGTCCGGACGAGGCCGCCGCCTACCTGCCGTCCGCCTGGACGGCGTCGCTCCTGGGCGTCGTCGCGGGCGCGGCGCTCTTCGGGGGCACGCCGATCGCGGCCATCTTCTGGCTGACGATCGGCGTCGTGGCGGCTGCGGCGGCGCTCGTGCAGGCGCGGATGCCTGCGGTGGCGCGGTGAGCGCCCGGCCGCTCCGCGTCGTGCACGCGATCGCGCGGCTCAACGTCGGCGGCGCGGCGCTCTCCGTGATCGAGCTCGCCGCCGAGCAGCGCCGCCGCGGCCACGACGCCGTCATCGTCGCCGGCTCGCTGGCCCCCGGCGAGGACTCGATGGAGTACCTCGCCGACGAGCGCGGCGTGCCCGTGCTGCCGCTGCCCTCGCTCCAGCGCGAGCTGTCGCCGCGGCGGGACGCGCACGCCGTCCGCTCACTCCGCCGGCTGCTGCGAGAACGGCGGCCCGACGTGCTGCACACGCACACCGCCAAGGCGGGTGCGACCGGGCGCATCGCCGCGCGCATTGCCGGGGACGCGCGGCCGCCGGCGATCGTCCACACGTTCCACGGCCACGTCCTGAGCGGCTACTTCTCGCCCCGACGGGAGCGGATCTTCCGCACCATCGAGCGCGCGCTCGGCCGCGGCACGTCGGTCGCTGATCGCCGTGAGCGACGAAGTGCGGGACGACCTCGTCGCCTTCGGGGTCGCCCCTCCCGAGCGCTTCGCGGTGGTGCCGTACGGGTTCGACCTGTCGGAGCTGGGCGGCGACGGGAAGAGGGCCGAGCTCCGGGCGGAGCTGGAACTGAGCGACGACGCCTTCGTGGTCGGCTTCGCCGGCCGCCTCACCACGATCAAGCGGCCGCTCGACCTCGTGCGCACGCTCGC
Source organism: uncultured Gaiellaceae bacterium (assembly GCA_963733065.1). Classification (GTDB taxonomy): domain Bacteria; phylum Actinomycetota; class Thermoleophilia; order Gaiellales; family Gaiellaceae; genus CAVTBT01. The sequence continues at coordinate 893,249 of CAVTBT010000005.1, read as the reverse complement.
AGCCGTCCGGCGCGAGGACGTCGACGCGTCGCTCGTGGTTGTCGGCGACGGTCCGGAGCGCGCCGGCACCGAAGAGCTCGCGTCCGAGCTCGGCGTGGCCGACCGCTGCCGCTTCGTCGGCTACCGGCGCGACATGCAGGCCTGGTACTCGGCGTTCGACGCCTTCCTGCTCGTCTCCCAGAACGAGGGCACGCCGGTCGTGGCGATCGAGGCGCTCGCCGCCGGCCGGCCGGTGGTCGCCACGGACGCCGGGGGCACTCGCACCGTCGTTGAGGACGGCCGCAGCGGTTTCCTGGCGCCGGTCGGCGACACGGCCGCGCTCGCTGCCCGGCTCGCCGAGCTCGCCCGCGACCCCGCGCTCGCCACCCGGCTCGCCGCCCACGGCGGCGCTGACGTCCGTGCGCGCTTCTCCCTCGAGCGGATGGCAGACGACGTCGAGGTCCTCTACCGGCGGGCGTTGGCGCCGTGAGGGTGCTGCACCTCCACAAGATCACGGGCGTCAGCGGCTCCGAGCGCCATCTGCTGGCGCTGCTGCCGGCGCTCCGAGAGCGCGGCGTGGACGCCAGGGTGCTCGCGCTCGACGTGGACGGCACCGACGCGCCGCGGTTCTACGCCGAGCTCGACACCGTCGGCGTGCCCTACACGACCGTCCGCTGCACGTTCGACGTGAACCCGCGGATGGCTCGCGACGTGGTGCGCGCGGTGCGCGGCGAACGGCCCGACCTCCTGCACACGCACCTCGTGCACGCCGACGTCTACGGCTCGATCGCCTCGCGTGCGGCCGGGGTGCCGTTCGTCTCGTCGAGGCACAACGACGACCGCTACCTGCTCGGCCCGTTCCGCCACGTCGACCGCGCCTTCGCGCGCCGGGCGAGGCGGCTCGTCGCCATCTCCGACGCCGTGCGCCGGTTCCTCGAGCGTTCCGGTCTGCCGCGCGAGAAGCTCGTCACCGTGCACTACGGCCTGGACGAGCTGCCGGCCGCGCCGTCTGAGGTCACACCCGCTGCTGCGGGCGTTCCCGACGGCGTTCCGCTGGTGCTCGCGGTGGGACGCCTGATCGAGCAGAAGGACCACGCGACGCTGCTCCGCGCCTTCGCGCGCGCCCGCACGGAACACCCGGAGGCGAGGCTCGCCATCCTCGGCAGCGGGCCGCTGGAGAGCGAGACCCGCGCGCTGGCCGGCGAGCTGGGGCTCGACGGCGCCCTCCTCCTGCCCGGACGGGTCGAGATCCGCGACTGGCTCGAGCGCGCCGACGTCTTCGCCCACACCTCGCGCTGGGAGGGCTTCGGCATCGTGCTGCTCGAAGCGATGCTCGCGCGGCTGCCCATCGTCGCGACGCGTGTCAGCGCCGTGCCGGAGGTCGTTCTCGACGGGGAAACCGGGAGCCTGGTCGCGCCGGGGGACGTTGCGGACGTCGCGGCCGCGCTGGGGTCGCTGCTCGGCGACCCGGAGCGCGCACGGCGGCTCGGCGAGGCCGGCCACGACCGCGCGCGCAGCGAGTTCTCGGTCGCGCGCATGGCCGACCGCACGCTCGCGGTCTACGACGAGGCGGTCGTGTGAGGCGGGTCGGCCTGCGCGAGTTCGTCTCGGGCCCGCCGGCCGCGCCGGACCGCATCGCCCTGCTCAGCATCTGGTTCGAGGGGCACAACAACCCGCGCTACGCCGAGCTCCTGCCGCGCCTGGAGCGTCTCGACGGGTGCTTCCTGACGCTTCCCGACCGCCGCATCCCGCGCGGCCTCGGGTACCGCGCCTTCCGCGCGACGCGATCGCCGCTCTACGCCGCCACCCTCGGCCGCGCCGCCCGGCGCTACCCAGGGCTCTTCAGCCTCGACGTGCGCCAGCATCCGCATTTCGACGGGCCCGTTGTCGCAGACGTCGACGACCCGTTCTTCACCGAGCGCGAGGTCGAGCTGCTGCGCCTCCCGAACGTCGCGGCCTACGTCGTCACGGCCGAGCATGCCGCGCGCCGGTACGAGGAGCTCGGCGTGCGCGCGCCCTGGCACGTGATCCCGCAGGGGGTGAGCCTGCGCTCGGCGACACCGGAGCTGCGCGCCGAGGCGGCGGCGAAGCGCCGGCCCGGACGGGTGGTCGTCGGCTGGATGGCCGCGCACCTGCTCTCGGCGGGCGACCGCGACGCCGAGGGGCCCCTCTACAACGTCGACCACCTGCTCGACCTCTGGGACGAGATCCACGAGCGCGCCCCGCGTGCCGAGTTGTGGCTCGTCGGCGGGCCGAGCGAGCGCGTGCGGCGCCGCGTCGAGGGCCGCGACGACGTCGTGCTCCACGGACGGCTGCCGCGGGACGTCAGGCGCTCGCGACCGCCGCCGCCTTCGACCTCTCCGTCTACGCACGCACGGAGGACACCGGCATCCGCGCCGCCAAGGTCGGCGAGCTGCTCGGCCTCGGCGTGCCGATCGTCTCCTACGACTACGAGGTGACCGCGAACGTCCGCGAGGCGGGAGCCGGGCTGCTCGTCTCGACACAGCGGGAGTTCGTCGACGCGGTCGTCGCGCTCGTCGAGGACGAGTCGCAGCGGGCGGTGCTCGCCGAGGCGGCACGCGCCGCCGGCGCCGAGCTCGACTGGGACGCGCTGGCGCGCCGCTACGAGGAGGAGGTGCTCAGCCGCTACCTGCCGCCGGGCTCGGTGAGCGGGAGCCGGGCACCAGCCTGATCAGCGCCTGGCGTTCCCCCGGCTCGAGGCCGAACCGCGCGACCGCGAGCCCGCCGAGCAGCCCCCAGAGGATCCCGAGCGGCAGTAGGCCGAGCAACGTGTCCTGGTCGGTCACCCGCGCACCGACGACGAGCAGGAGCGCGGCGACGGCGACTGCCGGGACGAGCGGCCGCAGGATCGCACCGAGCAGTGCGGACGCCGGCACACCGGAGGCCGGGGCGACCAGCCGGGGCAGCACGTAGAGCAGCGCCGCCACATCGGTGAGAAGCGTCGCGAGCGCGACGCCCCAGATGCCGACGGCCTCCGCGAGGATCACGGACAGCACGACGTTCACGGTGACGGCGACGATGAGCGTCCGAGCGATGCCGGCCGGCGCCCCCTTCGCGGTCAGGTACTGCGTCAGCAGGTAGACCGGCTGGTGGACGAAGGCGACAGCGGCCAGCAGGGCCATCGTCGACGTGCTCTCCGCGTAGCCGGCGCCGAGCCAGGCGTGGATGAGCTGGTCGGGTATGAGCAGCAGCGGCAGGGCGAGCAGCGCGGCGACGCCGGAGCCGCCGCGCAGCGCGGCGAGCAGCAGCCGGCGCTGGCGCTCGGCCTCCTGGCTGCCCTCGTACTCCGAGAACGCCGGGAAGGTCAGGTTCGTCGCCGCGCTCGAGAGGCCGAACGCCAGCGTGAAGAGCTTGGCCGGGATGGCGTAGAACGTCGCCGCGATCGGGCCGAGCACGATCCCCACGACGATGACGTCGGCCGAGAAGACGACCTTGCTGGCGACGTGGACGAGGAACATGCTCCAGCTGAACGCCGTGAGCTCGCGGATGCCCGCCCGCGTCACGAAGGCGCGCCGTAACCGAAGGCCCGGCACCTCGCGCCGCACCCACGGCAGCGGGAGCACGAGGCGGAGCAGGGTCGTCCCGAGCGTGAGCGCGCCGAGCAGGATGAGCCCGCCGCCGTTCGGGATCAGGAGCACGACGAGGAGCGCGTACAGGACGGTGGCGACGAAGCTGGCGAGGTTCTGCACGTCGAACCGCTGCTGGGCGAGAAGCAGGTTCGTGAAGAGGCCGAGCGGGAAGCGCGCGGCGAGGCTGACCACGATGAGGAAGGTCGAGATGCGAGCCGGCCAGACCAGGTCGTCGGGCGTCTCCACGAGCACGGGCACGAGCCAGGCGAGCGCCGCGCCGACCGGCAGCGTGACGAGTGCGATGGCCGCGTAGAGCGCGAGGCCGACCGACGCCAGCCGGCTCGTCTCTTCCGGCGACCGCTCGCCGCGGGCCTTCGCCGCGAAGCGGACGAGCGTCGGTCCGACGCCGAAGTCGAGCACCGAGAGGTAGATCGTGACGGCGCCGATGAACGACCAGATGCCGAACTCGACGTCGCCGATCTCGTGCAGCACGACCGGCGTGACGACCAGGCCGGACACGATCGACGCCGCGTACACGGCGTAGATCCCGAGCGCGTTCCGGCGGAAGAGCCGCATCCGGATCAGCCCGGCACGTCGGCGGTGACGTGGAAGTTCGGGATCAACGATCCCGGGAGCGGCGTGCGCAGCAGCGCCGTGCGGCCGTCGAGCGCATGCGCGAGCCGGTTGAGCGCGAACACCGCCGGCCTCGCAGCCGAGGGCGCGCGCAGGCGGTTGGCGGCTCGCTCCGCGTAGAAGCCGAGCAGCATCGCGAGGCACGAGGCGGTTCCGGCCGCCGGCAGCACCGAGACCGAGGACCACTCGGCGTTGCGCTCGAACAGGCGCCGGAGCCCCTCGTGCGTCCAGCGCCAGAGATCCTGTGGCGCAGGGTGGTACACCTGCACGCCGTGCGTCGAGGCGAGCACGCGACCTCCCGGGGCGGTGACCCGACGCAGCTCCCGCACGGCCGCGGGCGGATCGTCGCAGTGCTCGAGCACCTGCGTGCAGAGCACGACGTCGAAGCTCGCGTCGGGCAGCGGCAGGTTCTCGACCGTGCCCTGCAGGTCGGCATGGGGGTTCTCCCAGATGTCGACGCCCACGTAGGACTCGACCCGTCCCGCGAAGTAGGGGTAGTAGGGCTTGACCCCGCAGCCGACGTCGAGCACGCGAGCGCCGCCGCGCGCCGCGGCGGCATCGGCCTCTCCTCGGAGCCAGTCCGCGATCGCAGCGCGCACGACCCAGGTGGCCGAGCTCAGCGGCGGCCGGCGCCGGTCCTCGCCGGGCCAGTCGCGTGGCACCTCGGTCGGCACGGCGGTCATGCTACTCCCGCATCTTGCGAGCGCTCCGCACCCCAATCGGCGTCGCTGCCGTGGTGCTCGCGGCCTACGTCGTCTGGGCGGCGTGGTTCGCAGCGCACCACTCCCTGCTCGAGCTGCCGCGTGTCGGCACCCAGTTCCAGGGGCGGGCGCCGGGCGAGAGCGCCGCCATCGACGCCCTCGGAGACGACACGGTCGCCGGCTCCGGGTACGACGGCCAGTTCTTCCTGTTCGTGGCGCTCGACCCCGGCGGCGCAGAGCCGTACGTGGACGAGCCCGCGTACCGCTACAGCCGGATTCTCTACCCGCTCGCGGCACGGCTGATCGCGGGTGGTCAGAACGACCTGATCCCGTTCGCGCTGCTGCTCGTGAATCTGGTGGCCGTCGGCGCGGGAACGCTGGCGGTAGCACTCATCCTGCAGGGCCGTGGGCTGTCGCCCTGGTACGGGGCGCTTTACGGCCTGTACCCGGGCCTCTTCGTCGGCGTGTCTACCGACCTTGCGGAGCCGCTGGCCTACGCACTGACGGCGGTGGGGCTGCTCGCATTCGAACGGGGCCACCTGCCGGCGAGCGCACTGCTCTTCGCCCTTGCCGGATTGAGCCGCGAGACCACGCTGCTCTTCCCGCTCGGCCTGGCGGCATGGCTGGCGCTCCGCAGGCGCTTCCGGGCCGCAGCCCTGCTCGCTCTGACCGTCGTCCCGTACCTCGCTCTGCGCGCCGGGCTCTGGGCCTGGCTCGGCGACCCGGGCGACGCGAGGGCTCAGGAGCTCGAGCTCGTCCCGTTCGGCGGCCTCGTGGGGCAGTGGCCCTGGAGCACCCTGACGCTCGAGCAGGTGTACGCGGTCGTCGTGCCGGCGCTGCTCGGCCTCGCCCTGGCGGTCGCCGCACGTGCCGGCACACGGGATCTCGTGGTGCTGGGCGCGAACGTGCTCGTGCTCGTCGTGCTGCTGCCGGAGCCGTCGTACGCGGACTATCTCGCGTCCGGCCGAATCACGATCGGCGTCGTCCTGGCCTTCCTCGTCTGTCTGCCTGCGATCGTCAGCGCTCAGCGGCTCTCGCAAGCGTGGATCCTCGTCGTCCTGTGGTTCGCGCCTTGGTGGACACTGCTGCCGCAGGCGTTCGAGCGCTAGCCGCGGAGGTTCGCGAAGGTCGCGTACGCCGGCTTCCGGCGCCCGGCGACCGTCATCAGCCCGGACTGCCAGCGGTCGAGCCTGGCCTCGTCGCGGAGCAGGAACCAGAGGAACATGTCGATGCGCGGATGCCGCCGCGCGTACCCGTAGGCCTGCCGCAGGTAGAGCGCCTGGCGCGTGTAGGAGACGCCGAAGGCCCGGTCGGGTGGGTTGGTCTGGTAGCCGTACTCGGTGATCCAGATTCGCTTGTTGCCGTAGAGCCGAGTCACCTCCCGCACGAGCAGCGGGAAGTTCCCGAGCGTGATCGCCGTGGGCGCGTTGCCGCGGCGCCCGGGCGGTGGCGGGGTCAGCGGCGACTCGGCCGGCGAGCCGTAGTACGGATGGTGGGCGTAGGCGTCGAACCCGCGGGCGCCGGCCGACTTCATCGCCCGCAGGAACGCGAGCGGCGAGACCGACGCGCGAGCCTCGCTCGGGTTGTTGTTGCCGCGCGGGCCTGTCACGCCGCAGGCCACCTTGGCGCCGCCGATCGTGACGAGCTTGATCGCGTCGACCGCCGCGTTGCAGAGCTTCGCGTAATCCTTCGCGCTCTGGATCGTCCACTTGCCGCCGACCCGTTTGAACTGCGGCTTCAGGAAGACCGGGTTGTTCGGCTCGTTCCAGACGAGCCAGTTCTGGACGGAGGCGAGCGGCCTGCCGTCGGCGCCGGCGAAACCCCCGCGGTAGCGGCGGGCCGCTGCGGTCGCGAAGCGCTTGAAGTCGAGCGCGCTCGTGGGCGCGACGTTCCACCCTTTGCCGGCGTTCGCCCACGGCGGCGTGCCGAGCAGCGAGAAGACGACCTTCATCCCGTACTGCGCCGCGTACTGCACGGCCCGGTCGTAGACCGACCAGTCGTACGCGGGGTCGTTCGGGTTCATCGGGTTGAGCGGCTTGCGGCGCGCGACGCCCATCCCGGCCGGCCCGCCCCACCACAGGTTGACCCGGACGACCTGGACGCCGAGCCCGTTCAGCTCGCGGTACACGCGGTCGGTCGCGCCGTGGAGGATCTGCGTGTCGTCGAAGATGCCGAGCTGCAGGAACCGCGAGCCGGAAGCGGCCGGCGGCGCGGCGAGGACGACCGCGACGAGCGCGGCCGCGGCGAGCGCGAGCACCCTAGGCAAGCGCCGGTTCCCGGCCGAGCGACTCGATCGTGCGGCGCAGCCCGTCCTCGAGGGAGATCTCGGGCTCCCAGCCGAGCAGCTGGCGGGCGCGTGTGATGTCCGGCTGCCGTACCTGCGGATCGTCGACGGGCAGCGCCTCGAAGACGATCTGGCTCTTCGAGCCCGTGCCCTTGATGATCGCCTCGGCGAGCTCGAGGATCGAGTGCTCCGCGGGGTTGCCGATGTTCACGGGCAGGTGCTCGCCGGACTCGGCCAGCAGGATCAACCCGCGGATCAGGTCGTCGACGAAACAAAAACTGCGCGTCTGCGAGCCGTCGCCGTAGACCGTCAGCGGCTTCTCGTCGAGCGCCTGGTCGAGAAAGTTCGGGATCGCGCGCCCGTCGTTCGGCCGCATCCTCGGTCCGTATGTGTTGAAGATGCGCACGATCGCCGTGTCCACGCCCTGCTGCCGGTGGTACGCCATGGTCATCGCCTCGGCGTAGCGCTTGGCCTCGTCGTAGACGCCGCGTGGCCCGATCGGGTTCACATGCCCCCAGTAGGTCTCGGGCTGCGGGTGCACCTGCGGATCGCCGTACACCTCGCTCGTCGACGCGAGCAGGAAGCGCGCGCGCATGAACTTCGCCAGCCCGAGTGCATTGTGGGTGCCGTACGACCCGACCTTCAGCGTCTGCAGCGGCAGCCGCAGGTAGTCGATCGGGCTGGCCGGGCTCGCCAGGTGGTAGACGAAGTCGATGGGCTCGTCGATCTCGACGTGGGTCGTCACGTCGTGGTGGAGGAAGAGGAAAGCGTCCTCGCGATGGTGCTCGACGTTCTGCAGCGAGCCGGTCTCGAGGTTGTCGATGCAGATCACACGGTGTCCGCGCGCGAGTAGCGCGTCGCAGAGGTGAGACCCCAGGAAGCCAGCTCCGCCCGTCACTACCGAGGTCGGCACCGGCGCATCGTATCGGGGGCATCCGTCGGCTCCTGGCGTTCCTTACACAACCTTCACCCCGCGCGGCTGCGATGATCGAGGGCAGCATCCGAGGCCCCGACGGAGAGGAGCGCATCGTGGCGTACAGCTTCAGCTCGATCGACGAGCTCGGCGAAGGGCCCGGGTTCCGCAAGGTGCGCCGGGCGCTCGGCGTGACGGCCTTCGGCGTCAACGCGGTCGTCTACCCGCCCCGCCAGGAGGGCTTCCTGCACTATCACGAGCAGCAGGACGAGCTGTACTTCGTCCACAGCGGTCGTGCCCTGTTCGAGGTCGACGGCGAGCAGCGCGAGCTCGGTCCGGGCGGCCTGTGCCACGTCGAGGCCGAGACGCCGCGCAAGGTCTCGAACCCGAGCGACAGCGACGACCTCGTCATGCTCGTGGTCGGCGGCAAGGGCGGGTACGTCGAGCGTGACGGCATGCTCGTCGACCCGGAGCGCGACCTCGCCCGGCGCCAGGCCTTCGGCTAGCGCCGGGACGCCCGTGGCACGGCGGCGCTCGCTTCGCGCCGACGTCGTCGCGCTGGGCGCCCTGCTCGTCCTCGCGGCGGCTGTCGCCGTCGACGGCTGGCGCTCACCCACGCGCTGGATGCCCGACAGCTACTTCTATCGCGCGCAGGTGCTCCAGCTCCGCGGAGTCGACGAGGACGAGTCGCTCACCCGCGCCTTCGCCTCGCCGCGGCTCGCGGCCGAGCGGCGGGCCGAGGCGTCCCTTCCGGTGTACCAGCGCAAGGTCTCGAATCCGGAGTGGGTGCGGGACAGCGCGATCTTCTACGAGCGGCGCTGGCTCGTGCCGGCACTCGCCGCGGCACTCGATCCGTGGCTCGGGGAGCGCGGCCTCGAGGCGGCGTCGCTCGCGGGCTACGTCGCGATCGCCCCGGCGCTCTACCTGCTGATCAGGCTCTGGTTCGGAGTGCTGGTCGCAGCACTCGCCACCGGCGTGGCATTGCTCGTCGAGCCGCTGCGCGTCTGGACGTCGTCGCCACTCACCGACAGCTGGGGCCTCGCGCTGCAGTGCGCCGCGCTCGCCGCGGCGTGCCTCGTGCTCTCGCGTGGGACACGGTGGCTCGCCGCCTGGATCCCGGCCGTGCTTCTACTGGGCTTCACCCGCGACGCGGCCGCGTTCGTGGTCGGCGCGGGCGCCGTCGTCCTGCTCGTGCGCCGCGACCGGACGACCGTCCTGCTCGTGGCGACCGGCCTGGGGGCGGCGCTGCCCCCTGTGCTGCTCTTCGGCGTGCCGCTCGTCGAGGCGATCGCCTACCCGCTGTCCGGCTACTACCCGTCACCGGACGCCGACTGGGGCTTCGTCGCCGACCGGTACTGGCCCGGACTCAAGACGCTCGTGCGAGAGGACCTCCAGTACCTCGCCGGCCATCTCGTGACGGCGGCGCTCGTCGTCGGCGGCCTCCTCTCGCTGGCGCTGCTCCCGCGTACCCACGACGGCCGTCGCGCCTACGTCTGGGCCGCGGCCGTCGGCTCGGTGCTCTACCTCGCCATCACGCCGAACGACACGCAGTTCCGGCTCGAGCTCGTCGTTGTGCCGTTCGTCGCGCTCGGACTCGCGTCGCTCGCAGAGCGCCTCGTCACGCGGGAGCGCGCTCCCGTACCGGCACGCCCCCGTCCGGCTCGAACGACGTGACGACCTCGGCGTCCTGGCGGATCACCACCGCCACGGACGCGAGCACGAGCACGGCGCCGGCCGCGATCGTCCACGTGATGGCCTCGTTCAGCACGATCGCACCGAGCGCGATTGCGACGACCGGGTTCACGTATGCGTAGGTCGCAACCGTCCCGATCGGCGCGTTGGCGAGCAGCCAGACGTATGCCGTGTAGGCGATCAGCGAGCCGAACACGACGAGGTAGACGAAGCCGCCGATCGACCTCGCCGAGAACGACGCCGGGTCGAGCGACTCGCCCTGCGCAACCGCGAGCGCCACGCCGAGCGGCAGCAGCACCAGGCCGCCCGCCAGCATCTCGACCGTCGTCGCGGCCAGGGCGTCGGCCGGGAGCGGCAGCCGCGCCGCGAGGAACGAGCCCACCGACCAGGCGATCGCCGAGCCGAGCACGAGCAGCATGCCGCCGAGCGTGGCCCCGCCCTGCGGCCGCACGAGCAATGCGAGACCCGCGAAGCCGACGATCGTGCTGGCGATCGCCGCCGTGTTGGGCCGGTCGCGGGCGACCGTGCGCAGGAGCACGATCCAGAGCGGCACCGACCCGATCACGAGCGACGCCAGTCCGGTCGGCACGTCGCGCTCCGCCACGAAGAGCATCGCGTTCGCACCCGGAAGCAGCAGGCCGATCAGCGCGGCTGACGCGAGCTCGGGACGCCCGATGCGGAACGGCGCCCGGCCGCGGCGCCAGAGCACCAGGCCGGCCATCAGCAGGCCCGCGACGACGAAGCGCACACCGGCCGCGAAGACGGGCGGGATCGTCTCGCCGGCGAGCGCGATCCCGAGGTAGGTCGAGCCCCAGATGAGATAGACGGTCCAGAGCGCGAGCCAGAGCTTCGCGCGTGGGCTCACCGGTCGAGCATACGCACGGCCGGCCGACGCGCGGCCGACGGGCTCCTGCTACTCCTCGGCTGACGCGGCGAGCGGGAACGAGGCGCGGAGCGTGGTGCCGCCCGTGGTGCTCGTGATCGCAAGCGAGCCGCCGACCGCCTCGACGCGGTCCGAGAGCCCGCGCAGGCCGCTGCCCGCGGCCGGATCGGCACCACCCACGCCGTCGTCGGCGACCTCGACCACCAGCAGGTCGTCGTAGGTGCGGACGGCGACGTTGGCCTCAGTCGCCTGGGCGTGCTTCGCGGTGTTCGTCAGCGCCTCGCTGACGAGGTAGTAGGTGGCCGTCTCGATCTCGGCCGAGAAGCGCTGCTCGGGGACCTCGCCGAGCGACACCGGCAGCGGCGAGCGCCGCACGAGCGACCAGATTGCCGGCCGCAGCCCCGCCTCGGTGAGGATCGGCGGGTGCAGGCCGGTGGCGAGGCGACGCAAGTCGTCGATCGCGTCCCGCACCTCCGCCACGCAGATGTCCAGCTCCTGCCCGGCCGCCTCATCGTCGGCGCCGAGAGAGCGCTGGGCGAGGTAGAGCCGCTGCGCAATCGTCACGAGACGCTGTTGGGCGCCGTCGTGGAGATCGCGCTCGAGCCGCCGCCGCTCCTCGTCGGCAACGGTGACGAGCCGCTTGCGCGAGGCGAGCAGCTGCTCGCGCGCATCGGCGTTCGCGAGCCCGAGGGCGACGATCTGCGCGAAGGCCTCGAGTCGCCGCTCCGTGTCGCCCGGAGGCAGCGCGTCCTGGTCGGCGGCAGCCACGACCACGGCACCCCACAGCCGGCCGCCGAGCGTCACCGGCGTGGCGGCGGCCCGGCGCAGGCCGTGGCTCCGCATCCGCGCCGAGACCCCGCCCTCGACCTCGTCGTACCGCTCGATCCAGACGGCCTGCCGCGTCCTGGCGACCCGCGCGACCGCCGAGTCCTCGCGCAGGTCGAGGCGGAGGTCGGCCGGGAAGGCGTCCGTCGGTCCGCCGTTCCAGCGACCGACGAACGTCGCCATGTCACCGTCGTCGTAGCGCGCGATCGCGGCCGTCTCGGCGGAGAAGATCCGGGCCACCTCGGCGGCGACGGCGTCGAACACGGCCTCGGGTTTGGCCTCGCCGGCGACGAGCAGCGCCACGCGCCGCAGCCCGGACTGCTCGGCGGCGAGCAGCTCGAGCTCGTAGAGCCGCTGCGCCAGCTCGTCGTGCACGGCGCGCAGCTCGGCGTTCGCGCGCTCGCGCGCGGTCAGGTCGATGCCGACGGTGAAGAGCTGCGTGACCTCCCCCTCGCCGTCCACGATCGGACGGTTCGACCACGAGATCAGCCGGCGCTCGCCCTCGCGCGTGAGCCAGTGCCCGACCTGCGGGCTGGAGTCGCCCGTCTCCCACACCGCGTCGAGAAACCGCCCGAAGTCGTCGATCTCGTCCGGCGGGATCACGACGTCGCGGGCGTCCATACCCACGACTTCCGCCGCCGTGAAGCCGGTCGCGCGCTCGCAGCCCTCGTCGAACGCGACGATCCGGCCGTCGCGCGTGAGGATGCAGATCATGCCGACGCCCGTCTTCGCGAGCGCCTCGATGTAGGCCTCACGGGCACCACCGCCGGGGAAGGCCCCGGTGAAGCTCGACGCCGCAGGAGTCACGGCGCACACGGTAGCTCGACCGCTGGCGCGGCTACCGGGAGCGGTACTCGAACGCGCCGATGTCCGGCCGGCCGCCTCTGCGCCGGCCGGTCGCGTCGGTGCGGGGCGCGTAGTGGCGGTTCGCCTGGTCGATGACCGACGAGCTCGCGCCCGGGCGACCGCGGCCGTCGAGCCCGGCCGGCCCGACACGGTCGGACGACGTGCAGCCGGTGCCCCGGAGCACGGCGTTGCTGATGAACCGGAGCGCGCTGCTGCACACGTGCGCACGGCGCTCGAGCAGCCCGAGGACGTTGTTGGCGATCACCGGGCGCTTCCACCGCTCGACCGCGCCGTAGCGCGAGCTCATCCGGATCGAGCCCGCATAGCCGTCCCGACGGCGCGCGCCGGTGAGGATCGTGTTGTTCACGACGCGCGTGTAGTAGGGGACGCGCCGCGACGACTTGGCGCCGATGACGACGCCCATGCGGGCGTGGTAGCCGGGCACGCGCCGGTCCGTGCCGACGAAGACGTTGTTGACGACGGTCGCGTAGTCGACGGCGTTCGTCAGATAGAGCTGCGCGCCGCCGTCCCGGTACAGGCCGAAGCGGTTGCCCTCCACGCGCAGGCGGCGACCGCCGAAGAGCTGGACGAGGTCCTGGTGCCCGCAGCGATGACGGTTCATCCCGCACGGCAGCGTGCGCTCGAAGCGGTTGCGGCGGATGGTCAGATCGGAGCCGAAGCGCCCGTTGACGAAGTCGCAGCCCCGGCAGTCGTGGAAGTAGCTGTCCTCGATCGTGACGTCGTGCGACCAGCGCCAGAGCGTCACGCAGTTCACGAACGCCGGCGCACGGTCGCCGCAATGGGCGAGGTCGCTCCGCCGGATGGTCACGCCGCGGGCGTCGGCGACGAGGATCTCGGCGGAGTGACGGCCGCGGCCGCGCAGGACGAGATCGTGGAGCACGACGTTGCGCGACTTCCACACCTCGACGAGCGAGTCGCTTGCCACAGGCCCGAGCCGGACGCGGCCGAACGAGACGTTGCGCGTGCCGAAGAAGTAGACGTCCTCTACGCGGGCGCCGCGAGTGCCGAGAATCCGCAGCGGCCGTCGGGAGCGCGCGGAGACGGTCAGCCGCCGATAGAGGCCGGGCAGCAGCACGATCGTCCCGCCCGACGCCTTGAGCGCGCGCTCGGCGCGCACGAACGCTGCGTCGCTGCCGACGTAGACCGTCGCGGCGCGCGCAGGTGACGCGGACGCTCGGGCCGCCCCGAGCAGCACGAGAACCAGCACGAGGGCGGTGCCGCCAACGAGAGCGCCCGATCGCCACGACATCCGTGGCAGACCCTACTGCGGTCGCCGCCCAAGGCCTAGGAGGGTTTGGCGGAACGTCGCTCGTCGGCGGGGTGCGCTGGACGCGGCGAGGCAAGGACGCAGGGAGCGTCCATATGAAGACATATGGACGCGACTGAGGACGCCGCATCGCCGCGACCAGCGCAGCCCGACGGCACAGCTCGATGTTTCGCCAAACCCTCCTACGCAGTGACGCCGAGCGGCGAGCGGCGCCGGAGCTCCCGCTCGACGGCGGCCGGGTCGAGGCCGCGCGCCGCGAGCAGGACGTAGCTGTGGAACCAGAGATCGGCGAGCTCGGAGACGAGCCGCTCGTCGTCCTCGGAGGCGCCGGCAAGCGCAGCCTCCACCCCTTCCTCGCCGAGCTTCTGCGCGCACGCCAGCGGTCCCCGGTCGAGCAACCCGGCGACGTACGACCCGGCCGGCCGCTCGCGGGCGCGCTCGGCGACCGTTTGCCAGAGCCACGGCGCGAAGCACGACTCGCTGCCGGTGTGGCACACGGGCCCGGCGGGCCGGACGCGCAGCAGCACTGCATCCCCGTCGCAGTCCTCGCGGAGCTCCTCGACGGCGAGCGTGTTGCCCGACGTCTCGCCCTTGCGCCACAGGCGGCGGCGCGAGCGGCTCCAGAAGTACGCCTCGCCGGTCTCCCGCGTTCGCCGGAGCGCCTCGTCGTCCATCCAGGCCAGCATCAGGACGTCGCCGGTCGCGGCGTCCTGCACGATCGCCGCCCGGAGCTCAGGCTGCATCGCGGAGTGGGACGTCGAGACGGCGCAGCTCGTCACGGAGCGAGGCGAGACCGCCCGGATGCTCGTGCACGATCGACGCCAGCAGGGCGGCCTGCGCGACCTCGAGCGCAGCGGCCACGTGTCGCGCGTTCCCGGCACCGCCCGACGCGATCACCGGCGCCGGCACCGCATCCGCCACCGCCGCCGTCAGCCCGAGGTCGTACCCGGCCCGCGTGCCGTCGGCGTCGATCGAGGTCAGCAGGATCTCGCCCGCGCCGCGCGCGACCGCCTCGCGCGCCCAGGCGACGGCGTCACGACCGGTCTCGGCCGTTCCGGCGCGCGAGCGCACGGTGCCGCCCGCCGCATCGATGGCCACGACGACGGCCTGGGTGCCGAGCCGCTCGGCGAGCTCGGTGAGGAGCTCCGGACGCTCGAGCGCCGCCGTGTTCGTGCTCACCTTGTCGGCCCCGGCCTCGAGCAGCTCGGTCGCGTCCTCCACCGAGCGGACGCCGCCGCCGACGGTGAACGGGATCGCGATCTCCTCGGCCACCCGGCGCACGAGCCCGACGAGCGTGCGCCGCGCCTCGAGCGTCGCGGTCACGTCGAGGAAGACGAGCTCGTCCGCACCGGCGTCCGAGTACACGGCGGCGAGCTCGACGGGGTCGCCCACGTCGCGGAGCCCGGCGAAGCGGACACCCTTGACCACGCGGCCGCCCGCCACGTCGAGGCACGGAATCAGGCGCGGGAGAGGCATCGCTCCAGCCAACGCGCACCCGCGCGCCCGCTCTTCTCCGGATGGAACTGCACGCCCGTGAACGACCCATGGCGGGCCTCCGCGACGAGGCCCTCGGAGGTCGCGGTCACGGCCTCGGTGTCGGCGGCATACGAGTGCGCGAACCAGTACGCCTCGCCGCCCGGGTCGACCGGCGCCCAGCCGATTCGCGGCACACGGCCATCCGCGATGCGGACTGCGCGCCCCGGGACCAGCCCGAGGCCGGCCACCCCGCCGTCTTCCTCGGTCTCGTCGAGCGCGAGCTGCAACCCGAGGCAGATGCCGAGTGTCGGGCCAGTCCGCGCGCGCAAAGCATCGTCCAGGCCGGTCGCGCGCAGGCGCGCCATGGCCGTTCCCGCGGAGCCGACCCCGGGCAGCACGGCGAGGTCCGCCGATGCGACCTCGTCGGCGTCCGCGGTCGCGACTGCGTCGGCCCCGAGGCGCTCCAGCGCGAGCAGCACCGAGCGGACGTTGCCGGCGCCGTACTCGCAGACGGCGACCCTCACAGCCGGCCCTTCGTCGACGGGACGCCGACCGGGCCGGGAGCGGCTGCGGCGCGAAGCGCGCGGCCGACGGCCTTGAACGCAGCCTCGGCGGTGTGGTGTGCGTCCCGCCCGTGCGCCTCGACGTGGACGGCGAGGCGGCCCGCCTGGGCGAGGCTGCCGAGCACGTGCGCGGCAAGGCCGGGGTCCGGGTCGATCGCGATCTCGCCCCACGGCCGGCCGCCGAGATCGACCGCCGCGCGCGCCAGAGCGTCGTCCATCGGCACGACGGCGTCGCCGTAGCGCGCGATCCCGCTGCGGTCGGCGAGCGCCCGGTCGAGGGCCTCGCCGAGCGCGAGCGCCGAATCCTCGGCCGTATGGTGGTCCCCGGTCTCGAGGTCGCCGGTGCCCTCGAGCACGAGGTCGAAACCGCCATGGAACGCCAGCTGCTCGAGCAGGTGGTCGTAGAGCCCCGCGCCGGTCGCGACGTGGACGCGGCCGGCCCCGTCGAGCGCGAGCCGGACGCCGAGGCGCGTCTCCGCGGTCGCCCGCAGGTGGCGTGACCGGCGGGCGGGAGGCCGCGGGGCGTCCGGCTCGACGGGCCGGTCGAGCGCCGCTGCCAGGGCGTCGAGCAGCAGGTCGTCGTCGTGGCGGTCCCGGACGCTGATCCGGAGGCCGCCGTCCAACGCGCGAACGACCATCCCCCGCGCGAGGAGCGAGCGCCCGAGCGCCTCCGGCTCGTCGCAGGGGACGAAGAGGAAGTTGGCGTGCGAGGGGAGCGGCTCGAGGCCGAGATCGCGCAGCCGCCCGGCGAGCCGCTCGCGCTCCTCGATCTGCGGCGCAACGTCCGGGGGATCGTCGAGCGCCGCGAGCGCAAGCGTCGCCGAGAGCGTCGAGACCGGCGCGGGCGCCTGCCGCCGGCGCAGCTCGGCGGCCGTGTCCGCATCCGCGAGCGCGTACCCGACGCGCGCACCGGCCAGGCCGAACGCCTTGGAGAACGTGCGCAGCACAACCACCCCGTCGTCGAGGTGCGAGACGGCCGTCTCGCCCGCGTACTCCGCGTACGCCTCGTCCACGACCAGCGGCCGCGCCGCCGGGAGCGGCCCGAGCGAGCCGGTCGGGTTGTTCGGCCGACAGCAGAACGTGACCGCGGGATCCCCGGCATCGACCTCGGCGCCGGCCAGCTCGGCGGCGATGCGGAAGAGCGCGTAGGTCGGCTCCTCGGTGATCGCAACCGCGTCGCCGGGGCCGGCGAAGGTGCGCGCGCAGAGCAGGATCAGGTCGTCGGCGCCGGCACCCAGTACGACGTGCTCCGCCTCGACCCCGGCGTACGCGGCAATCGCCACCACGAGCTCCGGGGAGCCGCCGTGGGGATACTCGTTGACGCGTGCGAGCGTCCCGGCGACCGTTCCGGCCCGCGCGCTCCGGGGCGGCAGCGCCGGCACGTTGGCGTCGAAGCGGACGATCTCGATCGGGTCGAGCCCCGTCTCGCGCGCCAGCTCCGGCGTCGAGGGGGCCCATCGGTACTCGGCGAAGCCGGGCGCGAGCGCTCTCACCGCTGCACCGCCTCGGCGTGCGCGGGCATGCCTTCGAGCCCGGCGAGCGCCTCGACGAGCGGGCGCGCCCGCTCGAGCCCCTCCCTCGTCAGCCGCTGCACCGTCACCGGCTTGAGGAACGTCTCGAGCCCGAGACCGCCCACGGACCGCCCCCAGCCGCCGGTCGGCAGGACGTGGTTCCCGCCCGTCGCATAGTCGCCGGCGGCGACGGGTGAATCGGCGCCGACGAACACGGCACCGGCGTTCCGGATGCGCGGCGCAAGCGCCTCCGCCTCCCCGAGCAGAACGACGTGCTCCGGCGCGAGCGCCTCGACCTCGAGGAGCGCCGCCTCGAGGTCGCCGCCGTCCACGACCCGGCAGACGGCGTTCGGCCCGTGCTCGGCCTGCGCGGCCAGCTCGAGCTCCGCCACGCGCCGATCGGCACCGCGGCCGAGCACGACCACGACCTCCGACGGGCCGGCGGGCAGGTCGATGGCGACATCGCGCGACACGAGCAGCTTCGCCTCGTTCACGAAGGCGTTTCCCGGGCCGACGACCTTGTCCACGGCCGTGACCGTCGCCGTCCCGTACGCCAGCGCGGCGATCGCGGGCGGGCCGCCGAGCGCCCAGACCTCGTCGATCCCCAGCAGCTCGGCCGCCGCCGCGATGCGGCCCGCTTCCGCCGGCGGTGTCGCGACCGCGATTCGCTCGACCCCCGCCACCTGCGCCGGCACGGCGCACATGACGAGGGTCGAGACGAGGCCCCGGGGGACGTAGACACCGACCGACCGCAGCGGCACCCAGCGCCGTTCGAGCACGATCCCCGGCTCGACCTCCAGCCGGACCTCCGCGGGGCGCTGCGCCTCGTGCCAGCGCCGCACGCGCCCGGCCAGCGACAGTACGGCGGCAGCCGGCAGGCCCGGCTCGGCTCTCGCGCGTGCCGGCACCGCGCCGTCCAATCGCAGCGCCCACTCCCGGAGCGCCCCATCGCCGCGGGCGCGCACGTCCTCGACGATTCGCGCAACGTCGCTCACGCCAGCAGGCGCTCGACGGGCACGAGCAGGATCGACGACGCCCCGGCGCGCTCCAGCCGCGGCAGGACGTGCCAGACGTCCGCCGCCGGCACCAGCGCGTGCACGGCCACCATGCCCGGCTCGGCGAGCGGGAGCACCGTCGGTGCGCGTCCACCGGGAACGAGCGTCGCGATCTCGTCGACGGCCTCGGCCGGTGCGTTCAGCATGAGGTAGCGCGTCTCGCGTGCGAGCACGACGCTCCGCAGCACCGTCGCGAGCTCGACGGCGGCCTCGTCAGGCTCGTCGCCGGCGAGGAGCACCGCTTCCGAGTGGAGCAGCACCCCGAGTGAGCGCAGCCCGTTCGTGCGCAGCGTGTTGCCGCTCGACACGAGGTCGACGATCGCGTCGGCGAGCCCCAGCCGCGGCGCGATCTCGACCGATCCGGTCACGTCCACGAGCTCGACGTCGATCCCCTGCTCGGCCAGCAGGGTGCGCGCCAGCACGGGGTAGACCGTGGCCACGCGGTGCCCCTCGAGGTCGGCGAGCGCGCCGGCCGGCGATTCGTCCGGCACAGCGGCCTCGAGCCTGCAGGCGCCGAAGCCGAGCCGCAGCAGCTCCGTGACGCGTGCGCCGCGCTCCAGCGCAAGGTCGGCGCCGGTGATGCCGCACGCGACCGCACCGTCCTGGACGTACTCCGGGATGTCCGCGGCCCGCACGAGCAGCACCTCGACGGGGGCGTTGCGACACGGGAACGCGAGTGCGCGCTCTCCCGGCTGCTCGGGGCCGAGGCCGGCCGCCTCGAGCAGCGCCACCGCAGGCTCGCGCAGGCGGCCCTTCGACGGGATGGCGACCCTCAGCGGGTGGGCGAACGGCGCCGTGCCCGGTCGAGCGCCAGCCGGTAGCCGCCCTCGCCGCGCCGAAGCCATTGCGCCACGCGGGTCACGGTCGTCGTCGACGCCCCCGTTCGCTCCGAGACCGCCAGGTACGGCAACCCCTCGTCCAGGAGCTTCGCGACCTGCCAGCGGTGCGCCATCGTCTCCAGCTCCGGGAGCGTGCAGAGATCCCGCAGGAAGCGCTCCACCTCGTCCACCGAGCGTAGTCCCGCGACCGTCCGGGAGAGATCCTCGATCTCGTCCGTCAGCCATGGATGTGAGGGCTCACCTGTGGCCACGTGACAGCATGTTAGCATGCTACTACGTTGACACAAACGTTCGACGTCATTCCCGCGGTGGACGTGCTCGGCGGCGAGGCGGTGCGACTGGAGCGAGGCGACTTCGAGCGCGTCACGTTGAAGGCGGGCGCGCCGGTCGCGCTCGTGCGGCGCTTCGCCGACGCCGGCGCGCGCGTTATCCACCTCGTCGACCTCGAGGGCGCGCGTAGCGGACGCCTCCGGCCGGAGCTCGTGCGCACCGCGGTCGAGGCCGCGGGCGCCGTGCCGGTCCAGGCCTCGGGCGGTGTCCGCTCGGCGGCGGACGCACGGTCGCTTCTCGCCGCCGGCGCCGCCCGCGTCGTGGTCGGCACCGCTGCGTTCGCGGACGGCGTCCTGCCGCGCCTCGTCGACGCGCTCGGCGAGCAGCTGGTCGTCGCCCTCGACGTCCGCGACGGGGCCGTTGCGGTCGCGGGCTGGACGCGATCGGCCGGCCTCACCGTCGAGGACGCCGCCGGCCGTTGCCGGACGGCCGGTGTCCCCCGTCTGCTCTGCACGGCGATTTCCCGCGACGGCACCCTGGCAGGCCCCGACCTGGGCTTGCTCGAGCGCGTGCGCGAGCACTTCGGCGGCCCCGTCCTGCTCGCGGGCGGGATCGGCTCGATCGCCCACCTGGACGCGGTGGCGCAAGCGGGCGCCGAAGGCGCTGTCGTGGGCCGTGCGCTGCTCGACGGGTCGGTGCCGCTGTCGATACTGGCCGCATGACGGACGTCGAGGCGCCGCCCCACGAGGTCGACGCGCCGCTCCGCCGGGACGTGCGGCTGCTTGGCACGCTGCTCGGCCGCGTCATGGTCGACCAGGAGGGCGAGGAGCTGCTCGAGGCCGAGGAGCGCATCCGCACCCTCTCCCGCGAGGCGCGAGCGACCGGCGACGTCGGCCCGGTCCGGGAGGCGGTCGCGGCCCTTCCGCCCGCGCTCCAGGCCTCCGTGCTGCGCGCGTTCGCGCACTTCTTCCAGCTCGCGAACATCGCCGAGCAGCACCACCGCCTCCGGCGCCTGCGCCAGTACGCCCACGAGCAGCGGACGCCCCACGAGTCGCTCGACGACGCGTTCACGCGACTCGACGAGGTGCCGCGCGACGAGCTGCACGCGAGGCTCGGTGCGATCTCGCTCGAGCTCGTGCTCACCGCACACCCGACAGAGGCCACCCGCCGCACGATCCTCCTCGCCCATGTCCGCATCGACGAGCTGCTTCGCGTGCTCGACGACCCGGAGCTGAGCGACCCGGAGCGCGACCGCGTCGAGAACCGGCTCGCGGAGCAGATCACGATTCTCTGGCAGACCGACGAAGTGCGGCACGAGCGCCCGCGGGTGGCGGACGAGATCCGGCACGGGCTCTGGTTCTTCGAGCACAGCCTCATGGACGCCGCGGAGCGGCTGCTGACGGCGTACCGCGCGCGGTGGCCCGAGGCGCCGGTGCCGCTCGCCTTCGGCACGTGGATCGGCGGCGACCTCGACGGCAACCCGAGCGCCGGCCCACGGACGATCCGAGCGGCGGTCGAACAAGCCCGCTCTCTGGTTCTCGCGCGCTACCGCGACGAGGTGCGCGGCCTCGCGGTCGCCCTCGCGATGCACCGCTCGCTCGTATCCGTGTCCCCCGAGCTCGAGGAGTCGATCGCGCGCGACGAGCGCGAGCTGCCCGAGTACGCGGCATCGGTCGGGCGCCGGAATGAGCTCGAGCCGTATCGCCGGAAGCTGTCGTTCATGTGGTGGCGGCTCGGCCACGACGGCTACGCAGGCCCGGAGGAGCTCCTCGAGGACATCGACGTGCTCGTCCGCAGCCTCGAGCAGCACCGCGGCGCCCGGATCGCGGCCGGCCGGCTCGCGGAGCTCCGCCGCCGAGTCGAGCTCTTCGGCTTCCACCTGGCCAGGCTCGACCTCCGGCTGCACGCACGCGAGCTGGGCGAGGTAGGCGGTCGCGCGGGCGAGGCGCTCGCCGCCGTCGCGGAGGCCCGCCGAGCGCACGGGCCGGCGGTCGCCGACACCGTTGTCGTCTCCGGCACCGAGACGGCAGTGGACGTGCTCGCTGTCCTCGAGCTGAGCGACGAGCCGCTCGCCGTCGTGCCGCTCTTCGAGACGATCCGCGACCTCGCGAACGCACCGGGGATCGTTCGCGACCTGCTGACCGAGCGTCGGTTCCGCGATCGCGTCGACCGGCTCGGCCGGCTCGAGGTGATGGTCGGCTACTCGGACTCGAACAAGGACGGCGGCTTCCTGGCCGCGCAGTGGGCGATCTACCGCGCGCAGGAGGAGCTGGTGGGCGTGGCGCGCGAGCAGGGCGTGCCGCTGACGATCTTCCACGGGCGCGGCGGGAGCGCGGGCCGCGGCGGCGGCTCGACGCACGCGGCGATCCTGGCCCAGCCGACCGGCCACCCGCCGGGCCGGCTGCGGATCACCGAGCAGGGCGAGATCGTGTCGTTCAAGTACGGGCTGCCGGGCCTCGCGTACCGCAACCTCGAGGCCGCGCTGGCGGGCACGATCCTCTCGGTCTTCCCGGAGTCCGCGGGCCGCTCCCCCGACGACGACGAGCGGGAGGTGCTCGCGCGGCTCGCCGGCACGGCCGAGCGGCGCTACCGGTCGCTCGTGGACGGCGAGGCGCGCTTCGCCGACTTCTTCCGCGCCTTCACGCCGGTCGACGAGCTCGCGCTGCTGGAGATCGGCTCGCGCCCCGCGAGGCGCCCCGCCGGCACGGACCCCGTCCGCTCGCTTCGCGCCATTCCGTGGGTGTTCGCCTGGACGCAGAACCGGACGCTCCTGCCGGCGTGGTTCGGGTGCGGCGCCGCGCTCGGCGACGCGGTCGAGGCCGGCGAGGGGCCCGTCCTGCGGAGGCTCTACCGCGAGCTGCCGTTCTTCCGCTCGCTCGTCGACAACCTCGTCATGACGCTGGCCAAGACGCGTCTCGAGATCGCCCGCGCGTACCTGGAGCTCGTCCCCGCGGAGCTCGAGCCGGCCAGGCTCTTCGCGGCCATCGAGGACGAGCACGCCCGCACGGTCGACGCGGTGCTGGTGACGACCGAGTGCGAGTCGCTGCTCGAGCGCCAGCCGGTTCTGCGCCGCTCGATCGCGCTGCGGAATCCGTACGTCGACCCGATGAACGCGATCCAGGTGGAGCTGCTGCGCCGCTACCGGAGCGGCGACGACGATGCGCGCCTGCCGCTCATGCGCTCCATCGCCGGCATCGCGGCCGCGCTGCGCAACACCGGCTGAGTTTGCGCGGCCGCCAGCGCTGCTCTACAGTGCTGAGCCATGGCGCGCGCGCTCCTTCTTGGGATCGAGGTCTTTATCGTGCGCGCGCAGCTGCGCTAGCCGGCCTTCCTTCCCCGCCCCGCCGACTAGCACCAGCAGAGCAGGCGGGACATGAGTAGCGCCACGCTCCGTTGCCGCGTCTGCGAGCGCACGCAGCCGCTCGCTCCGCTGTCGGCCTGCCCGGCCTGCAACGAGCCGCTCGACGTCGGCTACGAGCTGTCCGCCGAGACGGTCCTGCCGGGAGCCGGCGCACCACGCTCGATGTGGCGGTACGCCGACTTCCTCCCGCACGCGTCCCTCGATGCGGGCACCCCGGGAATGACGCCGCTCGTGCCGGCGCCCCGGCTCTCCCGTGCGCTCGGGATCGAGCTGCTGCTCAAGCTGGAGGACGCGAATCCGACACATTCGTTCAAGGACCGGCTCGCGGCGTCCGCGGTCGCCGCCGCGGGGGCGTTCGGCTTCGAGACCATCTGCTGCGCGTCGACCGGCAACCTCGGCGAGGCGATCGCCGCCCGGTGCGCCTCGGCCGGGCTCGAAGCGGTCGTGCTGTGCCCGGGCGACGACGTCCGGCGCGTGCCCGTCGCCGCGTACGGCGCGCGCGTCTTCGGCATCGACGGCACGTTCGACGACTGCCGAGCGCTCGAGCGCGAGCTGGAGGCCCTGTTCCCGTGGGGCTTCACCGGCGGGAACCTGCACGCGGTCGCCGCCGAGGGCGCGAAGACCATCGCCTACGAGATCGCCGACCAGCTGGACCGGCGGCCGCCCGACGCGATCGTCGCGCCCGTCGCATCCGGGACGCTCTTCGCCAAGCTCGCGCAGGGTTTCGACGAGCTGGCGGCAGTCGGCGCCGTCGGCAGCCGCCTGCCGCGGCTCTACGGCGCGCAGGCGGGAGGCTGCCCGCCGCTCGCCGCCGCGTGGACGGACGACCGGCCGCCCTCACGCGTGCGCCCCGCGACCGAGGTGCGTTCGCTGGCGATCGGCGATCCGTCGTACGGCGACCTCGCGGTCGGTGCCGCCCGGATGTCGGGCGGCGCCTTCCTCGCCGTCCCCGAGGACGAGATCGCTGCCCGCACCGCGTTTCTCGCGGAGATGACCGGCGTGTTCGCCGACTCCGCGGGCGGCGTGGCGATGGGCGCGCTGCTCGAGCTCGTACGCACCGGTGCGATCGGCGAAGGCGAGCGCGTCGTCCTCGTCGTCACCGGCAGCGGGCTGAAGCCGTACGGCTACGAGCTGGAGCTCGCGGCGGAGGAGGTCGAGCCCGACGTGGACGCCCTGCTCGCCGCCCTCGGCGTCGCGTGACCTAGGTTGCGGCCCGCGCCTCGGGCACGAGCCACGCGCGCCCGAACACGGCCATCGCGTCGATGACCGGCATCAGATCGCGCCCCTTCTCCGTCAGCTCGTACTCGACGCGGGGCGGCGACTCCGGGTAGCTGTGGCGCCTGACGATGCCGGCGCGCTCGAGCGCGCGCAGGCGCTCGGCGAGCGTCCGGCTGGAGATGCCCGCGCAGGAGTGCTCGAGCTCGCGAAAGCGCTTCATGCCGGTCGCGAGGTCGTAGATGAGGAGCGCCGTCCACTTCGCGCCGATGATGTCCACGGACGCCGACAGCGCGTCCCGCTGCCCGTCCGTGATCGCCTGTGTGTCGGTGGCCATGTCGGCGTTAGAGCGTACCCATCCCGGCGGAGTCGAATCGGCGCCGGAGTCCCGGCAGAGAGTAGTGCGCTGGAGCGCCGTTGACCAGGCTCACCGGCGCACCGCCGGCGTCTCGTCGCGCTGCGCGGCCGCCGGCGCCTCCGCATGCTCGGTGCCCTCCGCAGCGGCCTCCAGGCGGCGGATGTCCGCCTTCGGGCGCAGGAGCCGGAACTCGGCGCTCGCGGCCGGCCACGCTGCGAGCAGTGCGCCGGCCCGGGACGAGCCGGTCAGCTCGACATGCCGTTCGAGCAGCGCGCGCAGTCGTCGGGCGGCGTCCGCATCGAGCTCGTCCGAGCGAACGAGCTGCGTGTTGAGGCGCTGCGGCAGCCGGCCGGCCGGGTCGTGGACGAACACCTCCCCGCCGGTCATCCCGGCCGCGAGATTGCGGCCGAACGACCCCAGGATCGCCACCGTGCCGTTCGTCATGTACTCGCACGCGTTGCTGCCGGCCCCCTCGACGACGGCCGTCGCGCCCGAGTTCCGCACCGCGAAGCGCTCGCCGGCCGAACCGGCGCAGAAGAGCTCGCCCGCGGTGGCGCCGTAGAGGACGGTGTTGCCCAGGAGACAGGGATCGCCCGCGTCTCCGGCAGGCGGCCGCACGACGATGCGGCCGCCTGACAGCGCCTTGCCGACGTAGTCGTTCGCCTCGCCGTCGAGCACGAACTCGACGCCCGCGGGGAGGAAGGCACCGAAGCTCTGGCCCGCCGAGCCCTCGAAGCGATAGGCGCGCGGGCTGCGCGGCGGCCGCTGCCGGCGGGCGAGCTCGCCGCCGAGGCGGGCACCGACTGCGCGGTCGACGTTGCGGATGGTGTAGGTGCGCCCGGGACGGTCGGCCGCCACGCGCACGCCGAGCTCCCCGCCCGCAGCGACGGGCAGCGCCGCCCCTTCGTACCCGCCCGCGGCACGGGCGAGCACGCTGCCGACATCCAGCAGCGCGGCGCGCTCCGAGACGTCGGCCCGCGGCGCGAGCAGGTCGCTCCTGCCGACCGCCTCGTGCAGCGAGCGCAGCCCGAGCAGGGCGAGGTGGCGCCGCGCCTCCTCGGCGACGAGCAGCAGGTACGTCTCGACCATCTCCGGCGTGGCCGCGAACTTCGCCCGCAGCTCGGGCCGCTGCGTGGCGATCCCCACCGGGCACGTATCGACGTGGCACGAGCGGACGAGCAGGCAGCCCTCCGCGAGCAGCAGCGCCGTCCCGAAGCTGACCTCGTCGGCCCCGAGCAGCGCAGCGACGACGACGTCGCGGCCGGTCTTGATGCCGCCGTCCACCCGCAGGCGCACGCGCGGACGCAAGCCCGCTCTCGGCGAGCGCATGCTGCGTCTCCACGAGCCCGAGCTCCCACGGCAGCCCGGCGCCCTTGATCGACGTGAGCGGGCTCGCCCCGGTGCCGCCGTCCGCCCCGGCGACGTGGATGACGTCCGCGAGCGCCTTCGCGACGCCCGTTGCGACGACCCCCACACCGGCCTCGGCGACGAGCTTCACGGAGACGTCGGCCCGTCGGGTTGACCTGCCGCAGGTCGAAGATGAGCTGGGCGAGATCCTCGATCGAGTAGATGTCGTGGTGCGGGGGCGGCGAGATGAGCGCCACACCCGGCTGCGTGTGGCGCAGGCGGGCGATCTCCTCGGTGACCTTGTGCCCCGGCAGCTGGCCGCCTTCGCCGGGCTTCGAGCCCTGCGCGATCTTGATCTGCAGCTCCTCGGCGAAGGCCGCGTACGCCGCCGTGACTCCGAAGCGGCCCGACGCGATCTGCTTGATGCGGGAGTTGCGGTCGGTCCGGAACCGCGCCGGATCCTCGCCCCCCTCGCCGCAGTTCGAGCGGGCGCCGAGGTTCGCGAACGCGATCGCGATCGTCTCGTGGGCCTCGGCCGACAGGGCACCGTGCGACATGCCGCCGCTCGAGAAGCGCCGCACGATCTCCTCCGCCGGCTCGACCGCCTCGAGCGGCACGGGCTGCCCGGCGGGCCGGAGCTCCAGCAGGTCGCGCACCTCGATCGGCTCGCGGCCGTTGACGAGGTCGGCGAAGCGCGTGTAGCCGTCCCACGCGCGCGTGCGCACCGCGCGCCGCAGCGCGTGGGCGGCCGCCATGTCGTCCGTCCCGACCGCGGCCTGCAGCGCCTCCACGACCTCCGGCGTCGTCGCGTGGGGCTCGCCGCCCTTCCGGTACTTGACGTAGCCGGGGTTCTCGAGCCGCGGGCGCTCGGCGGCGGACGCCTCGGCCCGGGCCACGGCCTCCGCCTCGAGCTCCGCCAGGCCGATGCCGCCGAGCAGCGTCGGCGTCCCCGGGAATGCCGTCTCGACGAGCTCCCGCGAGAGCCCGAGGGCATCGAACTGCTGCGCGCCGCAGTAGCTCGCCACGTCCGAGATGCCGAGCTTCGACATGACCTTGAGCACGCCGTCCTCCACGGCCCGCCTGAAGCGCAGCTGCGCCTCCTCGGGTGAGGGGCGATCGGCGCCGAGCCGGTCGGCCTCGGCCAGCGCAGCCACCGTGTCGAGTGCCAGCCTCGGGCAGATCGCCTCCGCGCCGTAGCCGAGCAGGCAGGCGAAGTGGTGCACCTCGCGGGGCTCGTCGCTCTCGACGAGCAGCGTCGCGAGCGCCCGGCGGCCGGCGCGCACGAGCCGGTGATGAACGCTCGAGACGGCGAGCAGCATCGGCACCGGCGGCCGGTCCGGCGATGCCGCCAGGTCGCTGAGCAGGAGCATCCCGTGGCCCTCGTCGAGCGCCGCCTCGGCCTCGTCACCCAGGCGCGCAGCACGCGACGGCGAGACCCTCGGCCGCGTCGAACGTCGCGTCCAGCCGCACGACGGCGAGCTCGTCGAGCGCCGAGGGGAAGAGGAAGAAGCTGTCGAGCTCGATGCCGGCGGCGTCCTCGGGCGCCTCGACGAGCAGCGGCCCGCGGGCGCCGAGCAGCGTGCCGAGCGACATCGCGAACCGCTCGCGGATGTGGTCGATCGCCGGGTTCGTGACCTGGGCGAACCGCTGCCGGAAGTAGCTCGGGAGCGGGCGCCCGCGGCCCGCCAGCGCAGGCAGCGCCGTGTCGTCGCCCATCGACGAGGTCGGCTCGTGGCCGTGGGCGGCGGACGGCCGCAGGATGACGGACAGCTCCTCCCGCGTGTACCCGAAGAGCACGTGGCGCTGCGTCAGCTCCTCGTCGGGCGCGGGGCCAGGCTCGCCGGTCGTGCCGGTCCGCCGCCAGTCCGCCAGCCAGCTGCCGTACGGCGCCTGCGCCGCGAGCCGGCGCTTGACGTCGGCATCGAGCTCGACACCCCGCTCCGGGTCGACGACGAGCAGCTCGCCGGGCCCGAGCCGCCCGCGCCGCACCGGCTCGCCGGCAGGGACGTCGAAGACGCCGGCCTCGGACGCGCAGCAGACGAGATCGCCCGCGACGACGTAGCGCAGCGGACGCAGGCCGTTGCGGTCGAGCGCCGCGCCGACGGCGCGCCCGTCGGTGAAGACGATGCCGGCGGGGCCGTCCCAGGGCTCGCAGAGGCCGGCATGGAAGCGGTAGAAGTCGCGCGCCTCGTCGCCGAGCTCGGGGTCGACCTGCCAGGCCGGCGGGACGAGCATCGAGAGCGCATGCCGGATGTCACGTCCGCCGCGGACGAGCAGCTCGAGGGCGTTGTCGAGCATCCCGGAGTCGGAGCTCGTCTCGTCGAGCAGCGGGCCCGGGAGGTCCGCGCCGATGGTCCCCGCCCGGGCCCGCATCCAGTTCACGTTGCCGCGAATCGCATTGATCTCGCCGTTGTGGCACAGCAGGCGGAACGGCTGTGCGCGCTCCCAGGTCGGCTGGGTGTTCGTCGCGAAGCGCTGGTGGAAGATCCCGAACGGGATCTCGAGCGCCGGGTCCCGCAGATCCGGGTAGAAGGCGTCGAGCTGGTCGGCCGCGCACAGCGCCTTGTAGACGACGGTGGCGAACGAGAGCGACGCGACGTAGAGGTCACCGCGGCCGTCGAGGGCCTTCCGGGCGAGGAACGCGCGCCACTCGGCCTCGGCCGCGGTCCCGGCCGGCCGGGCGAGCACCGCCTGCCAGATGGCCGGCGCGCTGGCGCGCGCGTCCGGGCCGAGCGCAGCGGGCTCCACCGGTACCTCGCGCCACTCGCGCACGGCGATGCCCTGGGCGGTGCAGGCGTCCTCGACCGCCTGCCGCCCGCCGTCGGCCCGGAGGAAGACGACCGCCAGCCCGAGACCCGGTTCGGGGAGGAGCGCGGACGGCAGCGGGAGCAGCACGCCGGCTCCATCGCCGGAGCGCCCGTCCGCCGCCACGGCACCGCGGTGTCGCACGCGGCGGAGCGCCTCGAGGAGCGCGTCGACCACGCTCCGGGAGGGCGTTCCGGACTGCCGCGCGACGAAGCCGATGCCACACGCATCGCGCTCGCGGAGCGTCTGGTCGAGGGTCGCGGGCAGCGGCACCTGCAGGCCTTTCGGTCGAGACACGAACCCGCCCGGTTGGTGGCGCCGTGCCGCGGGCGGCTGGACTGAGCCGACACCTTAGCGAGGCAATCGGCTTGACAAAAGAAATCTGTCACTTCTAAAGCAGCTTGACAAGGTAAAGCCCCTCAGACAGACTGCAGCCTCCGATGAGGACTCGCACGTCACCGTTCACGCATCGCGCCCACCGGGCGTCGATCGTGCTCGTCCTCTCGATTCTCCCCCACTAGGGGGAGCACGCGACCACGCGCCGACGGCGCACACGCCCACCGTTCGCCGCCACCGGTGCGCTCGCGAACCGAGCCGCGCCAAGGGAGGACCCGTGAGTTCGCGCAGGATCGCAATCTTCGATACGACGCTTCGCGACGGCGAGCAGTCGCCCGGCATCGCGCTGCAGCCGGCCGAGAAAGTGGAGATCGCCACCCAGCTGGAGCGGCTCGGCGTCGACGTGATCGAGGCCGGCTTCGCCGTGTCCTCGCCCGGCGACTTCGAGGGCGTCCGCGACGTCGCGCAGGTCGTGCGCCGCGCGACCGTCGCCGCGCTGTGCCGCACCCGCCGCGAGGACATCGACGCCGCGGCCGAGGCAATCGCGGGCGCCAAGCGCTCGCGGTTGCACGTCTTCATCGCCACCAGCCCCGTCCACATGGAGAAGAAGCTCGGCCTCGAGCCCGACGAGGTGGTGGAGCAGGCGGCGTGGGCCGTCGCCTACGCGCGGGAGCTCGCCGACGAGGTCGAGTTTTCGTGCGAGGACGCGACGCGCTCCGACGCCAGCTTCCTCGCCCGCGTCTGCCGCGCAGCGATCCGCGCCGGGGCGACGACCATCAACCTGCCCGACACGGTCGGCTACGCGCTGCCCCACGAGTACGCACGGCTGCTCAAGACCGTCCGCCACCTCGCACCCGAGCTCTCGGGCGTGACGCTGTCCGTCCACTGCCACGACGATCTCGGCCTGGCCGTCGCGAACTCGCTCGCAGGCGTCGCGGCGGGCGCGGGCCAGGTGGAGTGCACGGTGAACGGCATCGGCGAGCGCGCCGGCAACGCCGCGCTCGAGGAGATCGTGATGGCTCTCCGCATCCGCGGCTACGCCCTGGACGCGTCGACCGGTGTCGAAGCGGCCGAGATCGGCCGCGCCTCGGTCCTCGTCGAGCACCTCACGGGTTACGACGTCCCCCGCAACAAGGCCATCGTCGGCGCAAACGCGTTCGCCCACGAGGCGGGAATCCACCAGGACGGCCTGCTGAAGGACGCAACGACCTACCAGATCATCGACCCGGGCGAGCTCGGGCTCGAGATGACGCTCCCGCTCGGCAAGCACTCCGGACGGCACGCGTTTGCCCGTGCCTGCGCCGCGGCGGGCGTCGAGCTCGACGCCGAGGAGCTCGCGGACGCATTCGCGCGGTTCAAGGAGCTGGCCGACACCGGCAGCCCCGTCACGATCGGCGACGTGCTGAGCGAGCGGGAGGTGACCGTCTGATGAGCCGCGTCCGCTACGCCGTCTCGTTCCTGGCCGGCCACGGCATCGGGCCGGAGGTCACCGCCGAGGCGAGCCGCGCCCTCGAGGCCGTCTCGCGTCTGCACGGCTTCGTCGTCGACGAGGAGCACGTGCTCTTCGGCACCGACGCGCTGATGCGCTACGGCCATCCGTACCCCACGACGTCGAGGCATGCCGTCCTCGGCTCCGACGCGCTGCTCGTCGGTCCCGGCGGCGAGCCCGTCGACGCCCTGGAGGCGGAGCTCGACATACGCGCCTCCATCACGCGAATCCGGTTCGGTCGCGGCGGGGAGCTCTCGATCCTGTCGCCCTCGGAGGACGGCTCGTGGCCGTGGACGCTCGGCACGGCAGCGTCGCTCGCCGGCGAGAGCCGCGGGCGGGTCACGCTCGTCGACGTCGCGGACAGGGGCGCCGGCGAGGCCGGCGGCTGGCGCGACGGGCTCGAGGTGGAGCGCATGGCCGCCTCGGAGGCGCTGCGCAACCTGGTCTTCGCGCCGGAGCGGTGCGACGTCGTCGTCTGCGCGCCCGAGCTCGCGCTCGCAGCGTCCGAGCTCGCCGCCTGCGCGTCGCCTCGACGGGTGGCGGCCTGGGGCCGCCTGGCGGGCACCGGCCCGGGCCTCTTCGGCGGCGGGCTCGATCCGCAGCACGACGTCGCCGGTCACGGCGTCGCCGACCCGGCGCCGATGCTGCTCGCGACCGCGCTGATGCTCGGCGAAGGCCTGGGGGAGCGGGCGGCCGCGTCCACGCTGTCCGCGGCGCTCGGCAAGGCGCCCCTCCCTGCCGCCACGCCCTCCACTCGCGGCGCCGCCGACGCGGTGCTCGCGGAGCTCCCGCAGGCGCTCGGCGTCGAGTTCCTGCAGGAGGCCGTGTGAAGGGAAACGGCGCCGACGCCGTGCTGAGGGCGCTCGAGGCGGAACGCGTCGAGGTCGCCTTCGGCATCCCGGGGGGCGCGATCCTCCCGCTCTACGACGCCTTCGCGCGCGGGACGACAGTCCGGCACGTCCTGGCCCGCCACGAGCAGGGCGCCGGCCACATGGCGCAGGGCTACGCCAGGGCGTCCGGCACGGCCGCCGTCGCGATCGCCACGTCGGGCCCGGGCGCGACGAACCTCGTCACGCCGATCGCCGACGCGTGGATGGACTCGACGCCGCTCGTGTGCATCACGGGCCAGGTGCGCTCGCACCTGATCGGCACGGACGCGTTCCAGGAGTGCGACATCACCGGCATCACGCTCCCGATCGTGAAGCACTCGTGGCTCGTCCAGGACGTCGAGGAGCTGCCGCACGTGATGAAGGCGGCGTTCCACGTGGCCCGCACGGGACGCTGCGGTCCCGTGCTCGTCGACATCCCGCGTGACGTGCAGGAGGCGGAGCTCGACTTCGCGTACCCGGATGCGGTCGAGCTCCCGGGCTGGAAGCCGCCGCGCCGCGGCCACCCGCGCCAGATCCGCGAGGCGGCGCGCAGGCTCGCGGAGGCCGATCGCCCGCTGCTCTACGTCGGCGGCGGCGTCATCAACGCTCACGCCACCGCCGAGCTGCTCGAGCTCGCCGAGGCGGGCCGGCTCCCGGTCGTCACCACGCTGATGGCGAAGGGCGCGTTCCCCGAGAGCCATGAGCTCCACTTCGGCTGGCCCGGCATGCACGGCCCCAAGTGGTCGAACTGGGCCATGAACAAGTGCGACGTGCTCGTCGCCGTCGGGGCGCGCTTCGACGACCGCGTGACCGGGAAGCTCGCCGCGTTCGCACCGGGCGCGACGGTGATCCACCTCGACGTCGACTCGGCCGAGATCGACAAGCTCCGCTTCGCCGACGTGCCCGTCGTCGGACCGCTGCGCTCGGTGCTCGCGGAGCTGTCCGGTGCGCTCACCGAGGTCGGACGGCCGGACGCGACCGACGCCTGGCTCGCTCAGCTCCGCGATTGGCGCGAGCAGTTCCCGCTCCGCTACGACGAGGGCGACATGCTCAAGCCGCAGTCGGTGCTCGAGGCGCTGCAGTCGGCGACGGACGGCGGCGACGTGGTCTTCACGACGGGCGTCGGCCAGCACCAGATGTGGGCGATGCAGTACCTCCGCTGCGACCGCCCGCGCACGTTCGTCACGTCGGGCGGGCTCGGCACGATGGGGTACGGCATCCCGGCGGCGATCGGCGTCAAGGCCGCACGCCCGGACGCGACGGTCATCTGCGTGGACGGCGACGGCTGCTTCCAGATGACGTGCCAGGAGCTCGCGACGTCGGTGCTCGAGAACCTGCCGATCGTCGTCGTGCTCGTGAACAACGGCGCGCTCGGGATGGTGCGCCAGTGGCAGGACATGTTCTTCGACGAGCGCTTCTCCCAGATCGAGCTGACGCACCACGTCCCCGACTACGCGGCGCTCGCCGAGGCCTTCGGCGCCAAGGGCCTGACCGTCGACCGCGAGGATCAGCTCGACGACGCCCTCGCCGAGGCGCTCGCGTGCGGGCGCACGGCCGTCGTCGACTGCCGCGTCGACCCGCGCGAGCACTGCTTCCCGATGATCCCGGCCGGCGCGGCGGCACTCGATCTCGTCGAGTACCCGGGCGGGAAGACGGTCGCCGCATGAAGCACACCCTCTCCGTGCTTGTCGAGAACCGGCCCGGCGTTCTGGCCCGCATCGCGATCATGTTCCGGCGGCGCGGCTTCAACATCGAGAGCCTCGCGGTGGGGCCTACCGAACGACACGACGTCTCGAGGATCACGCTGCGCGTGGAGTGCGCGGAGCGGGCGCTCGAACAGATCGAGAAGCAGATCCACAAGCTGGTCGACGTCCTGCGGGTGAATGAGCTCACCCCGGGTGACTCGGTCGAGCGCGAGCTAGCACTGATCAAGGTCGCGGCACCTCCCTCCCGCCGCGCTGAGCTGCTCGCGCTCGCCGAGGCCTTCAGGGCCCGGATCGCCGACCTCGGCCCGGACGCGATCGTCTTCGAGGTCGTCGGCCCGACCGAGGAGATCGACTCGTTCGAGGAGCTCGTCCGGCCGCACGGCGTCAAGGAGCTCGTGCGCACGGGCCGGATCGGGCTGGCGCGCGCCGCCGTGCCGGCGCCGCGCGCGAAGCCGCAGTACGTCCTCCGCTGACACGACAAAGGAGCCGACATGGCCACGATCCACACCGAAGGCGACCTCGACCTCCTGACCGGCAAGGTGGCCGTGGTCGGCTACGGCAGCCAGGGCCACGCACACGCGCTGAACCTGCGGGATTCCGGCGTCGAGGTCGAGGTGGGCCTGCGCCCCGACAGCCCGTCGCGCGCCGCCGCGGAGGAAGCCGGGCTGACGGTCGGGACGGTCGCGGAGGCGGTCGCCGGCGCGCGGGTGGTGGCCATGCTCCTCCCCGACCAGGTGCAGCCCGCCGTCTACGCCGAGCACGTGGCCCCGAACCTCCCCCCCGGGGCCGCGCTCCTGTTCGCGCACGGGTTCAACATCCACTTCGGCCGCATCGAGCCGGCGGCCGGGACCGACGTCGTGATGGTCGCGCCGAAGGGGCCTGGCCACATCGTGCGACGGCTCTTCGAGCAGGGCTGGGGCACGCCGGCGCTCGTCGCGATCCACGCGGACGCCTCCGGCACGGCGTTCGACACGGCGCTCGCGTACGCGGCCGCTATCGGCGCCACCCGCGCCGGCGTGATCGAGACGACGTTCGCCGAGGAGACCGAGACCGACCTGTTCGGCGAGCAGGCGG
The DNA here is from genome assembly GCA_963733065.1 of uncultured Gaiellaceae bacterium. GTDB lineage: Bacteria > Actinomycetota > Thermoleophilia > Gaiellales > Gaiellaceae > CAVTBT01. The sequence goes on along the minus strand of CAVTBT010000005.1, from coordinate 859,341 downwards.
TGCTGTGCGGCGGCGTCAGCGAGCTGGTCCGCGCCGGCTTCGAGACGCTGGTGGAGGCGGGCTACCAGCCCGAGGTCGCCTACTACGAGTGCCTCCACGAGCTGAAGCTCATCGTCGACCTCATCTACGAGGGCGGGCTCCAACACATGCGCTGGTCGGTCTCGGACACCGCGGAGTTCGGGGACTACACGCGAGGTGCGCGCGTGATCGACGACGGCGTGCGTGCGAACATGCAGCGCGTGCTCACCGAGGTGCAGGACGGGACGTTCGCCCGCGAGTGGATCGCGGACATGGACGCCGGCGAGGCGGGGCTGAAGGGGCTGCGGGCGGAGGCGGAGGCCGACGGCCTGGAGCTCGTCGGCCGCGACCTGCGCGCACGGATGCGGCGAGCCGAGGCGCGGGAGGCCGACCCTGTCGGCTGAGTCCTCGGACCCCTACGCCAGGCCCTCCGACCCAGCCAAGCGCCGCAGCGCGGCCCTCACCGACGGCGTCGAGCGCGCCGCGGCCCGAGCCATGCTCAAGGGCACCGGCTTCTCGGACGACGACCTCGCCCGTCCGCTCGTGGGCGTGGCGACGTCGTGGATCGAGACCATGCCGTGCAACCTCAACCAGCGGCAGCTCGCGCAGGACGTCAAGCGCGGCATCCGCGCCGCGGGCGGGACGCCGGTCGAGTTCAACACGATCGCGGTCTCCGACGGCGTCTCGATGGGCTCGGAGGGGATGCGCGCCTCGCTCGTCTCGCGGGAGGTGATCGCGGACTCGATCGAGCTCGTCGCACGCGGACACCTCCTGGACGGCCTCGTCTGCCTCGTCGGGTGCGACAAGACGATCCCGGCCGCCGTGCTCGCGCTCGCGCGCCTCGACCTGCCCGGGCTCGTGCTCTACAACGGCTCGATCGGACCGGGGCGCTTCCGCGGCCGCGACGTGACGATCCAGGACGTGTTCGAGGCGGTCGGAGCCCACGCGGCGGGGACGATGACCGCCGCCGACGTGCACGAGCTGGAGAGCGTCGCCTGCCCCGGCGCGGGCGCCTGCGGAGGGCAGTTCACCGCCAACACCATGGCGCTTGCGCTCGAGTTCCTCGGCATCAGCCCGGGCGGCCTCAACGACATTCCGGCACTCGACCCCGCGAAGGGCGCGGCGGCCGAGCAGGCGGGGCGGCTCGTGCTCGACCTCGTGCGCGGCGACGTCCGCCCCTCGGCGATCCTCACGCGCCGGGCGCTCGAGAACGCGATCGCGGCGATCGCCGCCACGGGTGGGTCGACCAACGGCGTCCTGCACCTGATCGCCATCGCGCGCGAGCTGGACGTGCCGCTCGAGCTCGAGGACTTCGACGAGATCGCGGCCCGCACCCCGGTCGTCGCGGACCTCAAGCCGGGCGGCCGCTTCGTCGCGACCGACCTGCACGCCGCCGGCGGCGTGGCGCTCGTCGCCCGCGAGCTCGTCGCCGGCGGCCTCGTCCACCCGGACGAGACGAACGTCGACGGGCGCACGCTCGGCGAGATCGCATCCGCGGCGGCCGAGACGCCGGGGCAGGAGGTCGTCGTGCCCGTGACGTCCCCGCTCAAGGAGACGGGCGGCCTCGCGATCCTGCGCGGCAACGTCGCACCGGAGGGCTGCGTCGTCAAGCTGGTCGGTCACGAGCGGCGGCTGCACCGCGGCCCGGCGCGCGTGTTCGACTCGGAGGAGGACTGCTTCGCCGCGGTGTCGGCCCGGGCGATCCTGCCCGGGGACGTCGTCGTGATCCGCTACGAGGGGCCCGCAGGCGGGCCCGGCATGCGCGAGATGCTGCACGTGACTGCCGCGCTCGTCGGCGCGGGTCTCGGCGACAGCGTCGCGCTCGTCACGGACGGCCGCTTCTCGGGCGCGACGCGCGGCCTGATGGTCGGCCACATCTCGCCGGAGGCGGCCCGCGGCGGCCCGCTGGCGGCGGTGGAGGACGGCGACACGGTCGTCGTCGACGTGGAGGGACGCGAGCTCCGGGTGGAGCTCCCCGACGGCGAGCTCGAGCGCCGCCTCGCCGCGTGGACGCCGCCGGAGCCGCGCTACGTCTCGGGCGTGCTCGCGAAGTACGCCGCGCTCGTGTCGTCGGCGTCGGACGGGGCGATCACACGGCCGCCGGCGCCCGTCGCCGAGCCGGCGCTCTCGTAGAGCACGAGCCGGTCGCGGTGCACGGCCTCGACGCCGTGCGGACGGCCGCGGAGCTCGGCGGCGCCGGCGCTGACGATGCCCTTGCCGATCGAGGCGCCGTCCGCCGTGACGAGCTCGACGGCGTCGCCGGGGACGAACTCGCCCTCGCACGCCGAGATGCCGACGGCGAGCAGGCTGCGCCCCTCCGCGACGACCGCGACGCGGGCGCCCTCGTCCAGCACCAGCCGCCCGGACACCGGCTTCGCGTGCTTGAGCCAGAGCCGGAACGCGCTCGCAGGCGGGGCGTCCGCCGGCGCGAAGCGCGTCCCGCGCCGCTCGCCGGCGACGATCGCGCGCAGGACGCCCTCCCCACGCCCGGAGGCGATCACGCTGGGGATCCCCGCCGCTGCGGCCAGTCGGGCCGACCCGATCTTGCTCTCCATGCCGCCCCGCCCTAGCTCGCTGCCCGCGCCGAGCACCGCGTCGAGCGCGTCCGCGCCTTCGGCGACCGGCCTCGCGCCGGCGGTCGCGGGATGCGCGGTGTAGACGCCGTCCGCCTCGGTGAGCAGCACGAGCAGCCGCGCGCCGAGCAGCACCGCGACCTGCGCCGCGAGCGCGTCGTTGTCGCCGAACGAGATCTCGTCGGTGGCAGTCGCGTCGTTCTCGTTCACGACCGGGACCGCGCGCACGCCGAGCAGGGCGAGCAGCGCGTTGCGGACGTTGACATAGCTCGCCCGGTCGGCGAGCTCGCGCGCGGACAGCAGCACCTGCGCGGCCTGCAGGCCCTCGCGCCGGAGCGCGGCGTCCCAGGCGAGCTGGAGCCGCACCTGGCCGAGCGCGGACGCGGCCTGCAGCCGCGGCGTCGCCTTCGGGCGCCGGTTGACGCCGAGCCGCGACAGCCCGAGCGCGATCGCGCCCGACGAGACGACGCAGACGGGCTCGCCGCCTCGGACGAGCTCGCCGATCTCCTCGGCGCGCCGGGCGAGCAGCCGCCTGCGGACCCGCCCCTGGCCGTCCGCGACGAGCGACGAGCCCAGCTTGACGACGATCGTCACCGATGCTGGGTGCCGTCGCCGACCACGCGGTACTGCCGCAGGCAGAGATCCTCGTACGTGACGGGGCCGCGCGGGCCCGGCGTCCGGTCGACGTTCACGCCGGTCTCGGGCGTGCCGAGCAGCGCGAAGCCGTCCGTGAAGCGCGTGGTCGCGTTCCAGAACGCGGCCGTGCCGCGGTAGCCGTCGAGAAAGCGCTCGGCGGCGGCCGCGTCCTCCGTGACGATCGTGGCCGCGAGACCCGAGGTCTCCTCGTTCGCGATGCGCAGTGCCTCCTCGACGCCGTCGACGAGGTCGAGCGTGACCGTGGCGACCCGGTCGGGCTCGCCTGCCCACTCGTGGCCGCGCGGCCGGTCGAGGGGTCGCGTGCCGGGCAGATCCCCGGCTCGCTCCGTCGCCCGCACCTCGACTTCCCGCCCGGCGCAGGCCTCGAGCAGCGCCGGCACGAGAGCCGCGGCGGCCCGGTCGACGAGCGCGAGGTTGAGGCGGTTGCAGACCCCGAGCCGGTCGAGGCTCGCGTGCGCGATCGCAGCGAGGGTCTCCGCGGTCGCCGCCTCGTGGACGTACAGGACGCCGCCGCCCTCGGCGTGCGCGAGCGTCCGGACGCCGTTCGACGCGGCCAGTCGCGCGAGCGCGGCGGTGGACGGCCCGCTGCCACGCAGGATCACGAGCGGGATCAGCTCGGGCACCGACACGAGCGTCTCCGCCCCGGCCCGGTCTGCGGAACGGACGAGCCCGACCGCTCCGCCCGGCAGCCCGGCGTGCTCGAGCGCGGGTCGCAGGACGTGGTCGACGAGCGCCTCGACGGTGCGCAGCGCGGCGCTACCGGTCCGCAGCACGACCGCGTTGCCGCTCTTCAGCACCTGGGCGGCGATGTCGGCGGCGACGTTTGGCCGCGCCTCGAAGTTCGCGCCGACGACGCCGACGGGGATCCGGCGCTCCGAGATCTCGAGCCCGTTCGGTAGGCGCCACGAGCGCACCTCGCGCTCGATCGGCGCGAGCGCGGCCGTCGCGCGCAGGCCGTCGGCGATCGCATCGAGGCGGGCGCCGTCGAGGCGAAGCCGGTCGAGGGCACCGGCGTCGAGCCGCTCCCGCGCAGCCCCGAGGTCCTCCGCGTTGGCGGCAAGCACGTCGTCGCGCCGGTCGAGCAGAAGCTCGACGCTCGCCTCGAGGGCCTCGTCGACCCGCGCCGCCGCCAGCAGGGGGAGCGCCGCGCGCGCGGCTCGCGCCTCCCGTTCGACCAGATCGACCAGATCGCCCACCGGCGCTGAACCTACCTCCGCTCGCGCAGCCACGCAGGTCGCTTTACTTTAGACTGCGACACGAGGGCGGGCCCGTCCCGCTCTGCATCAAGAGAGGTCGAGGGAACCGGCCCGACGACGCCTCGGCAACCTGCGCCCGCGCAAGGTGCCAAGCCGGCCGAGCCACAGGCTCGGATCGATGGAGAGCGAGACGACCGAAGGAGGATCCATGCCCGCCACGCATCTCTCGTGCCGACGCTGCGGCACCGACCAGCCCCTCGAAGGGATCGGTACCTGCCCGCGCTGCTTCGCCCCGCTCGACCCCGTCTACGACCGCGACGAGCAGCGCGTCACCGCGACCCGCGAGCGCATCGAGGCGGGGCCCCCGTCGATCTGGCGCTACGCGCCGCTCCTGCCGGTCGACCCGCCGCAGGACGCCCGGCTGGCCCCGGGGCTCACGCCGCTCGTCACCGCGCCGAGGCTCGCCGCCGACCTCGGCCTCGACGAGCTCTACCTGAAGCTCGACACCGCGAACCCGACGCACTCCTTCAAGGACCGCGTCGTGGCCGTCGCCTGCGCCAAGGCGCTCGAGCTGGGCGTCACCACCCTCGCGTGCTCGTCGACGGGCAACCTGGCGAACGCGGTCGCCGCGCGCGCCGCCGTCGAGGGCCTCGAGGCCGCGGTCTTCTGCCCGGCCGACCTCGAGCGCGAGAAGCTCGTGGCGACGGCGGCGTACGGTGCGACGATCTACGCCGTGCGCGGCAGCTACGACGACTGCTCCCGGCTCACCGTGGAGCTCTCGTTCGAGCTGCCCTGGGGGTTCGTCAACGTCGGCCTTCGCTCCTACTACGCCGAGGGCTCGAAGACGGTCGCGTTCGAGATCGCCGAGCAGCTCGGCTGGGAGACACCGGACGTCGTCGTCTCGCCGATCGCATCGGGGTCGCTGCTCTCGAAGGTCGGCCGGGGCTTCGCCGAGCTGCGGGAGCTGGGCCTCGTCGACGGGCCTGCGCCGAGACTGGTCGGCGCGCAGGCGGAAGGGTGCTCGCCCGTGGCGGCGGCGTTCGCCGAGGAGCGGCCGGTGAAGCCGATCCGCCCCGCGACGATCGTCCGCTCGCTGGCGATCGGCAGCCCGGCCGACGGCGACGCGGCGGTCGCCGCCGTGCGAGCGTCTGGCGGCAGCATCCATGCCGTGCCCGAGGACGAGGTCGGCGAGGATATGGCGCTCCTGGCATCGACCGCCGGCGTCTTCGGCGAGACGGCTGCCGGCGTGACGCTCGGCGCCCTGCGACAGGCACTCGCCGACGGCACTGTGGCCCGCACCGATCGCGTCGTGCTGCTCGTCACGGGCGACGGGCTGAAGACCCCGCAGCCGGTGGCCGACCGGTTCGTGCCGGTCGAGATCGCGCCGGACGCGGACGCTCTGCTCGAGCAGCTGGGAGTGGCCGTCTAGCCATGAGGATCGCCTGCCTGCCCGGCGACGGCGTCGGGCCCGAAGTGACGGCCGCGGCCGTGCGTGTGCTCGCGGCGGTGCGCCCGGAGGCCACGGTCGACGAGCACCTGTTCGGCGGCGCCGCGATCCACGCCACCGGTAGCCCGCTGCCGGACGAAACCCTCGCGGCGTGCCGGGAAGCGGACGCCGTCCTGCTCGGCGCGGTCGGCCTGCCGGAGTTCGACGGCGCCCCGGTGCGGCCCGAGCAGGGCCTGATCCGGCTGCGCGGCGAGCTGGACGTCTACGCGAACCTGCGCCCGACGCGTGGCGGCGCGACCGACCTCCTGATCGTCCGCGAGCTCGTCGGCGGGCTCTACTTCGGCGCGAGCGGCCGGCGCGAGGACGGCACGGCGTTCGACACGTGCGAGTACTCGCCTGCTCAGGTGGAGCGGATCGCGCGCCGCGGCTTCGAGCTCGCCGGCGCGCGGCGCGGTCTGCTCACGTCCGTGGACAAGGCGAACGTGCTCGAGACGTCGCGTCTCTGGCGCGAGGTCGTCGTGGCGCTCGCGCCGGAGTATCCGGACGTGCGCCTCGAGCACATGCTTGCGGACACCGCCGGGCTCCAGCTCGTGCAGGATCCCGGCCGCTTCGACGTCGTCGTCACCGAGAACACCTTCGGCGACATCCTCTCGGACGTGGCCGCCGGCACCGCCGGCGGTCTCGGCCTCGCTGCATCGGCGAGCCTGGGCGACCAACCCCCCGGGCTCTTCGAGCCAGTGCACGGCTCCGCCCCAGACATCGCCGGGCGCGGAATCGCGAACCCCGCGGCCATGCTGCGCTCGGTGGCGCTCCTCCTCCGGCACGGCGGGAACGACCCCGCGACCGCCGACGCGCTCGAGCGAGCCGTCGACGCCGCCCTGGAGTCGACCCCGACGCCGGACCTCGGCGGCACGGCCACGACGAACGAGCTCACAGACGAGGTGCTGCGCTCGCTTGACCGCGCGGCGGCATAACTTTACTCTCTACAGCGTGATGCGGAACGCGTTCGGACTCCTCGCTTTCCGCATCGTCGCGCGCGCGTTTATGCGCTAGCCGGCGTTCTGCTTCCCGCCTCCGCCGGCTACCGCACAGAGAGGCGGGAAGCACCCTCTTCGTTCGCAGGAGGCAACCGATGCACAACGAGACCGTCCCCGTCGTGACCCCGAAACCGTCGCCGGAGCTCTGCTCCTGCGAGCACCCGCTGCCGCGAGAGCAGGCCGAGTGGAAAGGCGCATCGCGGACGACCTGCGAGCGCTGCACGCTGCCGATTCCGCTGCGCCTGTCGGCCGCGTGACGGGCGCGGACACGACCGTCGCCTATGCCGGCGGCGCGGCGGCGCACAGCGCAGAGGCGGCCGAGCGGCTGTTCCCCGACGCCCGCCTCGTGCCGGTGCCGACGTTCACCGCGGTGGTGAGCGCCGCCGTCGAGGCGGAGGTCGGCTACGGACTGCTCCCGATCGAGAGCTCCCTCGTCGGCCCCATCGCCGAGACGCACGACCTGCTCTGGGACTCGCCGCTCTCGATCGTGGCCGAGACCGCGATCCCCATCCGCCACTTCCTTGCCGGACGCGTCTCCGTGCCGCTCGACCGCGTGCGGGTCGTCCGGTCGCATCCCGCGGCGCTCGACCAGTGCCGCAAGCTGCTCGCCTCGCTGCCCGCAGTGGAGGCGGTCGCGTCGGCGACGACGGCTGCGGCCGCCGCCGAGGTCGCGGCGTCGGCCGATGAGACCGAGGTCGCCATCGTCAGCGAGCGCGCGGCGCGACTCCACGGGCTCGAGATCGTCGCGAGCGACGTCGGCGACCATCCCGAGGCGTACACGCGCTTCGTCTCGCTCGCGCTGCACACGCGGCTCGACGGCGCACCCGGCGCCGCCTGGCGAACCGCGTTCTCGTTCGTCACCGACCATCGCGCGGGCGCCCTGCACCGCGCCATCGGCCCCTTCGCGCGCCACGGCATCGACCTGCTGCAGCTCGTGTCGCGCCCGATTCCCGCCACGCCGTGGCGGTACCGCTTCGACGCGGTGCTCTCCGGCCACCCTCTCGACGGGCCGATCCGCCTCGCCCTCGCGGAGGTGCGCGGCGAGGTGCGCCGACTCCGGGTCTTCGGCTCGTACCCCGCCGGCGCCTAGTAGGAGGGTTTGGCGACACATCGAGCTGTGCCGTCGGGCGACGTTCCGCCAAACCCTCCTAGGCTCAGCCCGTCAGCGCGAGCGTGTCGACGGCGGGCGGGTGCTCGGCTTCGAACGCGGCGATCGCGTCCTCGTGGCCGAGCGTGATGCCGATGTCGTCGAGACCGTGCAGGAGCCGGTGGCGCGTCGCGCCGTCGATCTCGAACGGCAACTCACGTCCGTCCGGGGCGATCACGACCAGGCGCTCGAGATCGACCGTCAGCTCCGAGCCGCGGTCGAGGTCGACGCCCTCCTTCAGCCGGTCGAGCTCGTCCTCGGGCAGCGCGATCGCGACGAGGCCGTTCTTGCCCGCGTTCGTGCGGAAGATGTCGCCGAACGACGGCGCAATGACGACGTCGAAGCCGGCGTCGCGCAGCGCCCAGGCGGCGTGCTCGCGGGAGGAGCCGCAGCCGAAGTTGCGGCCGGCGAGCAGGATCGAGGCGCCCGCGAACTCGGGCCGGCCCAGCTCGAATCCCTCCTCCTTCGCCCAGTCGAAGAACAGGAACTCGCCGTACCCCGTCCGCTCGATCCGCTTCAGGAACTGCTTCGGGATGATCTGGTCGGTGTCGACGTCGAGCCGGTCGAGGATCGCCACCCGGCCCGTCTGACGAACGAAGGGCTTCATGCCGTCACCAGCTCCGCGGCGTCGAGCGCGCGCACGTCGACGAGGTGGCCGTGCAAGGCGGCCGCCGCCGCCATCACCGGAGAGACCAGGTGCGTCCTGCCGCCGCTTCCCTGCCGCCCCTCGAAGTTGCGGTTGGACGTCGAGGCGCAGCGCTCTCCGGGCGCCAGGATGTCCGGGTTCATGCCGAGGCACATCGAGCACCCGGCGCGGCGCCACTCGAAGCCGGCCTCGAGGAAGGTCGTGTCCAGGCCCTCCGCCTCGGCCTGGCGGCGCACCGTCGCCGATCCGGGCACGACCATGGCGCGGACGCCGTCGGCCACGCGGCGGCCCTCCACGACCTCGGCCGCCGCGCGCAGATCCTCGATCCGCGAGTTCGTGCACGAGCCGATGAAGACCCGGTCGATCCGGATGTCCTCCATCGCCGTTCCCGGGCGGAGATCCATGTACGCGAGCGCGCGCTCCGCGGCGATGCGATCGTCGGGGTCGTCGAGATCGGCCGGGTCCGGCACGCGGCCGGTGACCGGCACGACCATCCCCGGGTTGGTGCCCCAGGTGACCTGCGGCGCGAGTTCCGCCACGTCCACGACCCGGCTGGCGTCGAAGGCGGCGTCGGGGTCGGACGGGAGCGAGCTCCACTGCTCCACTGCTCGCTCCCAGGCCGCGCCGCGCGGCGCGTGCGGACGGCCTTCGAGGTAGGCGAAGGTCGTCTCGTCCGGGGCGACGAGCCCGGCGCGGGCACCCCACTCGATGGACATGTTGCAGACCGTCATGCGCCCTTCCATGGAGAGGCCGCGGATGAGGTCGCCCGCGTACTCGACCACGTGGCCCGCGCCGCCGTCGACGCCGAGCTGGCCGATCGCCCCCAGGATCGCGTCCTTCGCCGTCAGCCCTGGATGGAGCTCGCCTGCGAACTCGACGAGCATTGTCCGCGGCCGCCGCTGCGGCAGCGTCTGCGTCGCCAGGACATGCTCGACCTCCGACGTGCCGATGCCGAACGCGAGCGCGCCGAACGCCCCGTGCGTCGACGTGTGGCTGTCGCCGCAGACGATCGTCAGCCCCGGCTGCGTGAGGCCGAGCTCCGGGCCGATCACGTGCACGATGCCCTCGCGCCCGCTGCCAGTCGCGAGCAGCGGCACGCCGAACTCCTCGCAGTTGTGCCGAAGCGCCTCGAGCTGCTGCCGCGCCAGCGGGTCCTCGATCGGGCCAGGTGTCGTCGGGACGTTGTGGTCCATCGTGGCGACGGTCAGGCCGGGCCGCCGTACGCGCCGCCCCGCGAGACGGAGGCCTTCGAAGGCCTGCGCCGAGGTGACCTCGTGCACGAGATGGAGGTCGACGTAGAGGAGCGGCGGCTCGCCGTCCGGCTCGGCCACGACGTGGCGCTCCCAGATGCGGTCGAAAAGAGTCGTCACGCGCTCGAACGTAGCCAAGGCACTGTCGAAAGTAAAGCGTCAACGAAGCGCGGGCGCGAGGGGCGAGCTAGTGCGCGAAGGTTTACTTTGTAAAGCTTACCGGGCGTCGGTCTGCATAGCGATCGCAGCGACGGGGCATGGAGCGGTGGAACGGGAATTCGTGCTGTCGACCAACGGAGGTGCGGAAGTGGGCGGGATTGGCGTCGGAGGGCTCTTGGTCATCATCGGAATCGTGCTTGCGATCTTCTGGAGCCTGTGGATCGGGCTCATCATCGCGCTCGTCGGCCTCATCGCCTTCGGCGGCTTTGCACGAGGTCGGTGGTACTAGGAGAGGCCTGCTTACTTCAGATCCTTGTTCGACTCCATGTCGAACCACATGGCGAACAGGGTGAACTGACTGCCTGAGATCAGGAGCAACGCGACGAGGACGATCGTCGGGGTGGTGATCTCGTTGCCCATGAACCGCAGCACCACCTCGACGACCCCGAGCAGCAGGCCCACGGTGGTCATCAGGATCCCGAGGGCGTAGAAGAAGACGAGCGGATGGAAGTCGCGGATCACGTACTTCTCGCGCAGCCGCCACAGAAAGCCCTTGAGCAGCAGCCACGAGATCCGCGGCACCACGCGGCGGATCTTGATGCCGGAGCGCTCCCCCACGCCGTAGATCGGGCGTGACGGGACGTCGCGCACCCGGGCGTTCCAGACGTTCAGGTGCACCAGCATGTCGTTCGGGAAGCCGTAGCGCGTGTACACGCGGTCGAGATCGAGTTGCGCCAGCGCGTCGTGACCGATGGCCGTGTAGCCGGCCTGCGAGTCGGCGACGTGCCAGTAGCCCGACGCAATCTTCGTCAGCAGCGAGAGGACGGCATTGCCGAGGTAGCGCGAGCGGGGGATCAGCTCCCATGCCTCGCCGGACACGAGGCGATTGGCCTTCGCGTAGTCGACCTCCCCGTCGAGCACGGGGCTGACGAGCGACAGCAGCTCGCCGGGGTCCATCTGGTTGTCGCCGGCCATGACGGCCGTGACGTCGGCGCCTCCGGCGAGCGCATGCCGGTAGCCGGTCACGATCGCGGCCCCGACGCCGGCGTTCCGGTCGTGCCGGATCACCTCCACGCGCGGGTCGCCGAGCTCCCGCGCACGCTCGCCGGTGGCGTCGGCCGACGCGTCGTCGACGACGTAGATCCGGTCGACGAAGTCCGGGATGCCGCGGAGCGTCTCGACGATCAGGAGCTCCTCGTCGTGCGCGGGCACCACCACCGCCACGCGCTTGCCGTCGACCACGGGCCTTCGACTACCGGGTCGCGGCGCGGTTCCTGCGCGCAAGGATCGGCTCGGCGAGGAGCGCGAGGACCGCGCCAAGCAGCAGGCCGATCAGGCCGCCGACGAGCGCCGAGTTGCGGGCGCTCCGCGCGGTCACCTGAGTCGCGGCCGCAGGATTGATCACCTGCGCACGCTCGACGTTCTCGGCGAGCGCCAGCTGCTGCTGCACCGTCGTCTGCTGCTCGAGCAGCTGTCCGCGGCGCTGCTGCGCGTTGTCGAGCTGACCGGCCACGACGAGCTTGTCGAGCGGCGACAGGCCTGGCTCCTCGACCGCGGCCTCGGCCGCGGCGATCCGGGGCGCGAGGGTGTTCAGCTGGTCCTGGATCGAGTCGAGCTGCGTCTCGAACGTCTCGATCTTGGTGCCGACGTACTGCGCGGAGGTGCGGCCGATGACGATCCGGGCAAGCGTGTCCGCCGCTCGCTCCACCTTCCTTGGCGCGTCGCCCTCGACCTCGATCGTGACGAGCGGCGCTCCGGTGGCGCGCGCGGCGGCGCCGGTCGCGCCGACCTGCTGGCTCGACACGTTGCCGCGCAGCTGTCCCACGCGGAGGTCAGCGGCCCGAGCGGCCTCCCGGAGGGCGGACTCCGAGCGGATGATCTCGGCGACCGCCCGGGGGTTCGTGAGGAACGCCTGCACGGGCGCGCCGCCGTTCGGGGAGAACGGCTGCCCGAGCGCCAGCAGGGTCTCCGCCTTCCACACCTGGCCGCCGCCGACGGCGAGCAGCACCCCGGCGAGGAGGCCCAGCACGAGCCCGCCGACCGGCAGCCACCACCGCGCTGCGATGCGCTGCCAGGCGGAGCGGAGATCGACCTCGCGCTCGTCGTCGAGGTCGACCCTCGGCCGTTCGAGCTGCGTCGTCATCGGGCGCCGACCCTACCAGCGGCCCAGTGCCACTGAGCCGCGAGGCCCTGCTCGAACGGCACCTGCGGCGTCCAGCCGAGATCGGCGCGGATGCGGCTCGTGTCGGCCTGCGTCCGGCGCTGGTCGCCGGGCACGGGCGGGCCGGTCCGCAGGTCGAGCGTCCGCCCGGACAGCGCCTCGAGCTGCGCGATCGCCTCGAGCATCGTCACCTCGGCGCCGCCGCCGACGTTGTAGGTCTCGCCGCCGGCGGCTCGCTCCATGGCGATGACGCTCGCCTCGACGACGTCGGCGACGTAGGTGAAGCCGCGGCTCTGCCGGCCGTCGCCGTACAGCTCGAAGCGCGTCCCGTCGACGAGCGCCTCCACGATGCGCGGGAAGGCCATGTCGGGGCGCTGCCGCGGACCGAAGGCGTTGAAGTAGCGCAGCACGACCGCGTCGAGCCCGAAGCTGCGGCCGTACGCGCGCGCCAGGTGCTCGCAGGCCAGCTTCGTGATCCCGTACGGGGAGACGGGCAGCGGCGTCACGTCCTCCCGCGTCGGATAGCGCTCCGCGTCGCCGTAGACCGACGACGAGGAGGCGAACACGACGCGCACGCCCGCGGCGGCAGCCGCCTCGAAGACGCGCTGGCTCGCGAGCACGTTGCGGCGCAGGTAGAGGTCGAACACGTCGCCGAAGCTGCCGCACGCCCGGCTGGCCGGCGAGGTGGAAGACGCCGTCGAGCCCGGAGAAGTCGAGCTCGTCGGCGGCGAGGTCGAGGCGCAGCAGGTCGAGCCCGCGCGCGTTCTCCTCCTTGAGCGCCGGGTCGTAGTAGTCGGTGAAGCAGTCGATCGCGACGACGTCGTGGCCGGCCGCGACGAGCGCCTCGGCGAGGTGCGAGCCGATGAAGCCCGCCGCTCCGGTGACGGCGTAGCGCGCCACTACTCGCCCGGCTCCGAGGCAACCGGCTCGGGCAGCTCCTCGGCGAACGGCTCGAGCATGCCGCCGCCGTCGCGAGCGAGCACGAGGTGCGAGAAGAACCGCGTCATCACGATGCCCTCCCGGAAGTCGCCGAGCGTCGGCTCCGGGTGCTCGCCGTTCGCGAGGGCGATCGCGAGCTCCGGGTAGCGGCTGCCGGCGGCGAGCGGGAGCGGGAACGCGCCGCCGAAGCGTGGGTTGACGTCCGTGATCGGCAGCGATCCGTCGGGCTCGCGGAAGCACTGGACGTTGGCCGGGCCCTTGATCGCCGATCGTCTCGGCCACGAACGCGCCGTGCTCGATCAGCTCCCAGTCCTTGATCGACATGCCCTTGATCGACTCGCCGCCCTTCGACTGGATCATCGTCCGCGGGATCGCGTTCAGACAGCGTCCGTCGAGGTCGCAGAAGACGTCGATCGAGAACTCCTCCCCGCGGCAGCACGCCTGCACGAACGAGTCGACCGTCGTGTAGCGCAGGAAGAAGTCGAGCTCCTTCGTGTCGCTCGCGCGGTAGATGTGCCGCGAGCCGAAGCCTTCGCGCACCTTCACGAGCACGGGGAAACGGGCGTCGCGCGGCACGTCGGCGGGCAGCCAGCTGCGTGGGCTCGGGATGCCGTGCCCCTCGAAGAACTCGTGCGCGAGGTACTTGTCGCCCATCGTCTCGCACACGTCCACGTCGGGGACGAGCACGAGGGCCGGCGCGAGCTCGTCGCGAGCACGGGCGAGCAGCGCCTGGTCGAGGTCCGTGAGCGGGACGACGAGACGGACGTCGTGCTCCTCGACGAGGGCGGCGAGCGCGGAGACGTAGCCGGGGTCGTCGACCCGCGGCACGAGCGCGTAGCGGTCGGCGTGGTAGAGCGCGGGCGCGAGCGGGTCGAGATCGGTGGCGATCGTCGTCGCGCCGGCGCGCCCGAAGGCGGACACGATGTCCACGCGCTGTCCCGCGCAGGTGAAGAGGACCGCGGTCACGGCGACGAGGTTAGCTTCGCCAGCCGCCGGTTTGGCCCTTGTAGGTGTTGCCGACGAGGGCGAGCGGCGTGCGGAGCAGGATCTTCAGGTCGACGCGCGGCGGAGCGGTGCTCGACGTACCAGACGTCCAGCTCGATGCGCTCCTCCCACGGCAACGCGGCCCGTCCATGGATCTGCGCCCAGCCGGTCAAGCCGGGTCTGACCTCCAGGCGACGGCGCTGACGCGGCGAGTAGCGGTCGACCTGGTAGCGGAGGGTCGGTCGCGGTCCGATCAGGCTCATCTCCCCGCGCAGCACGTTGACCAGCTGCGGCAGCTCGTCGAGCGACGTCGCGCGCAGCAGCCGGCCGACCGTCGTGATGCGCGCGTCGCCGCGGTCGACCGCGAAGCCGGCGCCCTTCGTCTCGGCGTCCTCGACCATCGTCCGCAGCTTCAGCAGCTCGAAGTCGACGCCGTCCTGGCCGACGCGCACCTGGCGGTAGAAGACCGGGCCCCCGTCCTCGAGCTTGATCGCGAGCGCGGCCGCGGCGAGCACGGGGCTCGCCAGCGCCAGCCCGAGCGCGGCTCCCGCCACGTCGAGCGCGCGGTTCACCGGGTGCCTTCGGCGGGATCCCAGGTCGCCGGCACGCCGCGGCGCACGTAGTTCACGAGCGAGACGACCGTCGCCCACGTCACGAGCACGTAGTAGCGGGCGACGCCGACCCGCGCGGCGGCGGCCGCGAGCAGGCCGAGCTGCCCGCCGAGCACGACGAGGTAGATCGGGCCTTCCCCCACGAGCGCGAGGCTCGTCCCGAGCAGGACGAGGTGCAGCAGCCCGCTCCCGTAGCGCAGCAGGCGGTGGCTCACGATCTGGAGGCCGTAGAGCGGCGGCAGCCGCCGCAGCATCGAGCCCCGCAGCGTGATCAGCCAGCAGTGCTCGAACATCCGCACCTTCCGGCGGTACTCGGTCTCGTTCGTCGGCGTCGGCTTCTCGAACGCCTGCGCGGACGGCTCGTACACCGCGCGGCGACCGCGCTGCACCATCAGGTACGGCAGCGCGAGGTCGTGGCCGAAGCGGGGGTCGACCTCGACGTAGTCCGCACGGCGGACGGCGTAGATGGAGCCGTTGCCCCCGGTCACGGAGCCGAGGCGCGACTCGCGCTCGCGCAACCACAGCTCGAACCGCCAGTAGAGCCCCTCCCGGTTGCCGCCCGCCGCGTCCTCGAGCCGGAGCCGCCCGCAGACGTACGCGACGTCGGGGTCGGCGAACGGGCGCACGAGCCGGCGGAGCGCGTCCGGCGCCCAGGTGGCGTTCGCGTCGGAGAACGCCACGATCTCCGCCTCGGTCTCCCGCACCGCTCTGTTCTGCGCGGCGACCTTGCCGCCCCGCGGGTTGCCGATCACGCGCGCCCCGGCCGCTGCTGCGAGCTCCTCCGTGCGGTCGCCCGAGGCGTCGGAGGTCACCACGATCTCGAGCTTCTCCCGCGGGTAGTCGAGCGCGAGCAGGTTCTCGACCCGCCGCTCGATGACCGCATCCTCGTCGTGCGCGGCGACGATCACCGTCACGCTCGGCTCGAGATCGGCCGCCGCGACCCGGCGTTCGCGAACGCGCGCGAGCAGGCCGGCGGCTGCGGGATAGGCGACCTGCGTCCACGCGAGCGCGCCGAACGACGCCCAGAAGAGGGTCTTCAGCGCGAGCACCGGCGCAGTCTAGTGGCGTGTGGCGGGGCTTCCAGGGGCACTAGGCTGTGCGGCCGTGCCCGAGTCGCTGACCATCCTCATGCCCGTCTTCAACGAGCGTGCGACCGTCGAGGCGGCGATCGCCGACGCGCTCGGCGCGAGCCTGCCGGTCGACGAGCGGGAGCTCGTGATCGTCGACGACGGCTCGACGGACGGCACGCGCGAGCTGCTGACCGGACGCGAATGGGGCGACGGCGTCCGTGTGCTGCTCCACGACCGCAACCTCGGCAAGGGCGCCGCGGTGCGTACGGGCCTGGCCGCGGCGACGGGGTCGATCTCGGCCATCCTCGACGCCGACCTCGAATACGAGGCGGCCGGAATCGCCGACGTCGTCGCGCCGATCCTCGACGGCCGCTCGAACGTCGTCTTCGGGAGCCGCGCCTGGGCGTCCCACTCGGCCTTCGGCTTCTGGTACGTCATGGGCAACAAGGTCGTCACGTTCGTGACGAACGTGCTCTACAACAGCTGGATCTCGGACGTGATGACCTGTCACAAGGCGATGCGCACCGAGCTCTTCCGGTCGCTGCCGCTGCGCGAGCGCGGCTTCGCGATCGAGCCGGAGATCGCGGCGCGGGTCCTGCGCTCGGGCGAGCGGATCTACGAGGTGCCGGTCTCCTACACCGCCCGGTCGCGCGAGGCGGGCAAGAAGCTGACCGCCCTCGACGGCCTCCGAGTGCTGCGGACGCTCCTGCGCTGCCGCATCGGCTGACGCATTCAGCCGGAGGCGAGCGCGTCGCGATACGCCTGCACCGTCGCTGCCGCGGCGGCCTCGGGCGCGAACCGCTCCCGGGCGCGCTTGCGGGCGGCCGAACCGAGCCGCGACCGGAGGCGCGCGTCGCCGAGCAGGCGGATCAGCGCCGAGCGCAGGGCAGGAACGTCCCCGGCCGGCACGAGCAGGCCGTTGACGCCGTCCTCGACGTGGTCGAGCAGGCCGCCGACCGCGCTCGCCACCACCGGCCTGCCGTACGCGAGCGCCTCCGCGCACGCGAAGCCGTAGCCCTCTCTGAGCGACGGGACGCAGACGACCGCGGCACGCTCGAGGTAGGCCCCGACCCTGCTGGTCGGCACGAGCCCGAGCGCGTCCGGCAGGCGGTCTCGCAGCGGGCCGTCGCCGACGACGACGCGCGGCAGGCCCGAGGAGGCGTCGGCGAACTGCAGTGCGCCCTTCTCTGGCGAGAGCCGGCCCAGGTACAGCACGTGCGGCGGCTCCTCCGGTGTGCCGACGCTGCGGGGGAACGGCACGGGGCTCGGGATGAGGCGGACGTCCTCGGCGCCGAGGTCTCGAGCGCCCTCGGCGAGCGCCGACGAGGCGCAGATCACGACCCGGGCGGCGCGCAGCACAGGGCCGAAGACCCGCGGCGCCCGTCGTGCCAGCTCGACGTCCGTCCCCCAGAGCTGCACGACGTACGGGAGCCCGGTGGCCCGCGCCGCCCAGCCGGAAGGCAGCCAGTGTGCGTGCACGAGGTCGGCGCCGCGCGAAGCCCGCCTGGCCGCCCGGGCGTACGACGCCATGAAGGCCGGCAGCAGGCCGAGCTTCCACGGCGCCCGACGCAGGTTGCCGGCGACGCCGTGCCCGTACGCGATGCCGAAGTGCCGGAAGCCGGCAGGCGACACGACCTCGGCCTCCACCCCCGCGGCGCGCACGCCCTCCACCGACGTGGCGACGAAGCTGCCGGCCGCGTCCCCCTCCCAGCGCGGGTAGGAAGTCGTGAGGACGGCGACCCTCACGGCGCCGGCGCGAGCCGCCGCCCGAAGACTGCCGGCGCCGCCAGCACGAGCAGCGCCAGCGCGAAGAAGTAGTAGAAGGACATGGTCAGGTAGAAGGCGTTCGAGGCGAGCGTCGAGACGAGCGCCGCGGTGAGCCCCCAGGCCAGGGGCCGCACCCGGGCGGCCACCGGCTCGCCCGCCACGGCGAGGGCACGGCCGATGCGCCGCGCCGCTCCCGCCCGGCGGAACAGGTGCACGAGGAAGGCCGCGAAGACGAGCGCCCCGATCACGCCCGTCTCGACGAAGAGTGCGACGTAGAACGAGTGCGGGCCGAAATTCGTGCGGCCGGTGACGAACTCGTAGTACACGGAGAAGCTGTTCAGCCCGAGGCCGAGCAGCGGGTTGCTCGTCAGCACGTCCGGGATGAAGTCGTAGACGTCGAAATGGGTCGAGGCGCTCTGCGCGCTCGTGTCGAAGCGCGAACGCAGAACGACCTCGAAGAAGTTCGAGCGTGCCGAGACCACGACCGCCACGAGCGCCGCAACGAGGCCGAGCGGCAGCAGCAGCGCCGCCGAGCCGAGCTTGTGGCGATACGGCACCGCAAGCACGGCGACGCCGCAGGCGAGGCCGAGCAGGCCGCTCCGGGACAGCGTCGCGAGCTCGACGACGAGCAGGAAGGACAGGCCGAGCGCGAGCGGCAGGCGGAGCGGATGACCGCGCTCGAGCCTGAGGTAGATGGGCGTCAGGATGAGCAGCACCGCGGCGAGCTCGATGCCGAGGTGGTTCGGGTCCCCGGTGAGCGCGTTCGGCCGGTACACGTCCTGACCCTCGACGGCCCCGTAGACGTTGATCGCGCTCGCGCCGCCGGTCACCGGCTGCAGCACGGCCTCGTCGAGGTTGAACCCCGTCGCCTCCGCGACGAGCAGCTGGAGCACTCCGTAGCAGGCGTTCAGGAACAGCCCGCCGCAGAACGCGCCGAGCGTCAGCCAGTAGAAGCGCTCCCCTCGCCGCGCCAGGTAGTCGAGCGCGGTGACGAGGAACAGGAAGTGCAGCAGGAACTTGACCATCCCCTTGGCCCACTGCGCGAGCGCCTGCTGTGTCTCGACGTTGAAGAAGCCCGCGAGGTAGACGAGCAGGAAGGCGACGAAGAAGAGGCCGGCGATGGCCGCCGCGCGCGTCAGGCGCGAGTCGCCGCGCTCGAGGCGGCCTGCGGCGAACACGACGAGGAAGACCGCCGTCAGCACATCGGACAGCGACAGCGCACCGGCGACGTTCCACTGCAGCTTCGCGAAGCTGACCGTGAGCACGGTGGCGAGGAGCAGCGCATCCGTGGCGCGGCCGCCGCTGGCGACGGAGCGCGCGGCCGCCGGCAGACGTGGGTGTGCATGGGCGACCACGTGGGTCACCCCTTCGCCACGATCGCCCGGAGCAGGTCCGCCGTCTCCTCGACACGGGCCTGGCGCGAGAGCCGACGCCGTAAGCCGTCGTCGAGCACGACGGCGGGCAGGCCGGCGTTCGTGAACGTCCCGTGCAATGCGACGAGCGCTTCGCGCAGCGCGTCGACGTCGTCCGGCGGCGCGACGAGGCCGGCGCCCGCCTCGCGAATGAGGTCCGCGGCCGCGCCGTCAGGGGGCACCGCCGCCAGGATCGGGCGCTCGGCGGCCAGGTACTCGAACACCTTCCCGGAGAGCACGCCGCGCCCCCGTCCACCCGCCTCCGGGATGAGCAGCAGCAGCGCCTCCGAGTCGCGCTGCAGCTCGAGCGCTCGCGCGCGTGGCGCATAGGGGATCAGCTCCAGCCGGTCTCCGAGACCGAGGCCCTCCGCCCACTCCCGGTCGGACGAGCGGAAGTCGCCGACGAAGCGCGCGACCGCGTCGAGCCCGGAGTCCGCCAGCGCCTGCAGGAACGGCCGCGGGTCGCGCTTGCCGAAGAACGATCCGGTGTGGGTGATGCGAAACCGCGGCCCGGCCCGGTACTCCAGGCCGGCGAAGTCGTCGAAGTCGCAGCCGTTCGCGATCACCTCGACTGGCCCGCGCGGCGAGAGCCCGCGGGTCTCGTCCGCGATCGCCTCCGAGACGCACGCGATCGCGTCGGCCTGCCGGGCAACGAGCCAGGCGACGCCCTCGTCGACCTTCTCCTTGGCCCGGACCGCGACCGACTCCGACCTGCGGTGCGGGTGCGCGACGAGGGAGTCGCGCAGATCGGCCAGCCACCGTACGCCGGTGGCGCGCTTGACGGCAGCGCCGACGAAGTGGACGGAGGCCGGCGGCGACGTGGTGATGACCGCGTCGATGCCCTCGGCGCGCGCGATGCGGATCGCGGCCGGGATCGCCGTCAGGTTCCAGCTCACGTTCTCGTCCGGGACGAGCAGCCGCCGGGAGGCCAGCCGCGCCTGAGTCGCGAGCCGTGCGAGCCCCTCCTTGCCGTGCAGCTCCTCGGCCGGCTTCCGGCCCTTCGGGCCCACGTAGCGCGCCCGGTGCACCCAGGCCTGCGTCGGCACGCGCAGCTCGGGATCGGTGTGGATCCACTTCGGGTCGTCGGGAGCGAGCACGTGCGTCTCGACGCCCAGAGCGGGCAGGTACTGCGCGAGCTTGAGCGGCCTTTGGACGCCGCCGCCGCCCGCCGGGGGGAAATACAGCGTCACGAGCAGCACCTTCACGCGCGCGGATGGTAACTGCGACCACCTGTGAATCCCCCATTCGGGTGAGCCGCGCGCACCCCGGACGGTCGATTCCTGAAACGTGGGAAACCGTTCCGTGGAGCGCTCCAGCGGCACCCGGGTGGCGCTTGCATTTCCCCTGCTCGCAACCGTGCTCGGTGCGCACTGGGCACTCGACCACGGCTGGACCGGCTCGCTGACGCCGCTGCAGGCGGGCGCGCTGCTCCTGGCCGTCGCGCTCGCGGACCAGGTCGAGGTGCCGATCAGCGGCCGCACGATCTACACGTTCTCGAGCCCGATCACGATCCTCGCCGCGCTGCTCGGCGGACCGCTGACCGGCGTCCTCGCCGGCATGCTCGCCGGCGTGGCCGACATCGGCGGCGTCTGGCGCCGCCGGCTCACCTACGGCGGCCTCTGCGCGCTCCAGGGCTACGCGGCCGGCCTCGTCGGCCTCGTGCCGCGGCCGGACACGACGGCCGCGTTGATGGCAGCCGCGATCGCCGTCGTCGCCGTCGCCGTCGTCAGCACGACCGGGCGGGCGCTCGTCTACATCGACCGCGGCGTAGGCGACCTGCGCGGCGAGCTCACACACGGGCTGGCGGTCGAAGGAGCCGAGGGCCTCATCGTCGTCCCCATGCTCGCGCTGCTCCTAGTCTCGTTCGGAGACGCACCGCTGCTCGTCCTCGGCACGGTCGGCTCACTGCTCGCCGGCCTCGGCCTGCTGCACCTCATGCGCCGCAGCCATGCGACCGCCCTGTCCGCCGCGCTCGGCTCGGCACTCACCGACGCGCTGACCGGCGCCCCCAACCGGCTTGCCTTCGAGGACGCCCTCGCCAGCGAGCATGCCCGCGTGCTGCGCGGCGCACAGCCGGCCGGCCTCTTCCTCGTCGACATCGACCGCTTCAAGTCCGTGAACGACCGCTACGGCCACCAGGTGGGCGACCGCGTCCTGATCGAGGTCGTCGACCGGCTGCGGCGCATGCTGCGCCAGTACGACGTCGTCTGTCGCTGGGGCGGCGAAGAGCTCGCCGTGCTCGCGCCGGGACTCGCCGAGGCGGACACCGTGGAGGTGTTCGCCGAGCGGCTGCGCACCGCCGTCGGCGGGGAGCCGATCGGTGTCGGGCTGCGGTTGATCCCGGTCACGGTCTCGATCGGCGGCACGGTGCTCGACGGCACCGCCGACCCGCAGGCAGCCGTGGCGCGCGCCGACCGCGCGCTCTACCAGGCGAAGCGGCTCCGCAACCGGGCCGTCGTCGAGCTGCCCGAGCGGCGCCCGCGTCTGTCGGTCGTCCTGAGCTAGACCACTCCGTAGAGTCGCGCCGTGGCCTTCCTCGGCGTCGACGTCGGCGGCACCTTCACCGACGCCGTGCTGCTCGAGGACGGCGGCATGCGGACCGCCAAGGTGCCGACGGCCGCCCGTCAGGAGGAGTCGGTGCTCGCCGCGGTGGAGGCGGTGCGCGCGCGGGACGTGGAGCGCTTCACCCACGGGACGACGGTCGCGACGAACGCGCTGCTCGAGCGGCGCGGCGCCCGCACGGCCTTCGTTGCCACAGCAGGCTTCGAGCACCTTCTGCACCTCCGGCGCCAGAACCGCGCCCATCTCTACCGCCTGTGCGTCGATCACCCGGAGCCACTCGTCCCGCTCGAACGAAGCCATGGAGTGCGCGAGCGAACGAGCCCCGACGGCGTCCTCGAGCCGCTCGACGTCGACTCGCTGCCGGACGTCGGCGATGCAGAGGCCGTCGCCGTCTGCCTGCTGCACAGCTACCGGCACCCGGCCCACGAGCGTGCCGTCGCGGCCGAGCTACGCCGCCGCCACCCGGCGCTCCACGTGGTCGCGAGCCACGAGGTGGCTCCGGAGTTCCGTGAGTACGAGCGCGCCTCGACGACCACCGCCGACGCGTACCTCGGACCCGCGTTGTCCCGGTACTTCTGGGCGCTTTCGGCCGCGTGCGGCCGAAAGCGCCTGCCCGAGCCGCTCGTGATGCGCTCGTCCGGCGGCCTGGTGACGCTTCGGGACGCGGCCGCGCACGCGGCGTGGGCGCTCCTCTCCGGCCCGGCCGCGGGCGTCGTCGGCGCCGCGCAGGTGGCCCGCACGGCGGGAATCGAGCGGGCGATCGCCTTCGACATGGGCGGCACGTCGACGGACGTCTGCGCGATCGCGGACGGCGAAGCGACCCGTTCGAGCGAAAGGTTCGTCGGCGGCCTCCCCATTCGGCTCCCGACCCTCGACGTGCACACGGTCGGCGCCGGCGGAGGGTCACTGGTCTGGCGCGACGCGGGCGGCGCGGTGCGGGTCGGCCCGGAAAGCGCGGGCGCGGACCCCGGGCCCGCCTGCTATGCGCGCGGCGGCACACGACCAACGGTGACCGACGCCAACCTCGTGCTCGGCCGCCTGCCCGAGCGCCTCGCCGGAGGGCTCGCGCTCGACCGGGCCGCCGCCGAGCAGGCACTCGCGGGCTTCGATCCGGGGGCCGTGGTCGCCGTGGTGAATGCGGAGATGCTGCGGGCGCTGCGGGTCGTCACCGTCGAGCGCGGCCTCGACCCACGCGACTTCGCGCTCGTGGCGTTCGGCGGCGCGGGGCCGTTGCACGCCTGCGATCTCGCCGACGAGCTCGAGATCCGCCGCGTGCTCGTTCCGGCGGCCGCAGGCGTGCTGTCGGCGGTGGGGCTCGTCGCAGCCGACGAGCGGCGCGACCACGTGCGCTCGCTCGTCGTGCCGCTCGCCGAGGCGGGCGAGCTCCCCGACGACGGCGAGGCGGACCTCCGGTACGCCGGCCAGTCGTTCGAGCTGACGGTACCGCTCGGCGGGGACGCGGCCGCGCGCTTCCACGACGCCCACGAGGAGCGTTACGGCTGGGCCGACCGAACACGGCCGCTCGAGCTCGTTGCGGTGCGCACCGCGGAGGTGCGGCCCGGGCCGCGCGTGCGACTGACCGGAGGGCAATCGTCGGCGAGCGGCCCGGCTGTGCTCGAGCTCGACGGATCCACGGTCTGGGTGCCCGCGGGCTGGGCCGGCGAGACCGATGCCCATGGCACGCTCGTCCTGGTGCGCACGTGAACGTCGAGCTGCAGGTGCTCGGGGCCGCGCTCCGCGCGGTCGCGGAGGAGATGGGCGCGGCGCTCGTCCGCGCCGCGTTCTCGCCCAACATCAAGGAGCGCCGCGACTGCTCGACGGCCATCTTCGACGAGCGCGGTCGGATGGTCGCGCAGGCCGAACACATCCCGGTGCACCTCGGCGCCATGCCGGATGCGGTCGCCGCCATCCTGGCGTTCGACCCGGCGCCAGGCGACGTCTGGATCCTCAACGACCCCTATGCCGGCGGGACGCACCTCCCGGACGTGACGCTCGTCTCGCGGACGCCGTTCGGATTGACCGCCACGCGGGCGCACCACGCCGACGTCGGCGGCCCCGAGCCCGGCAGCCTCCCCGCCGGGTCGCGCACGCTCGACGAAGAAGGACTCGTCATCCCCCCGACACGCGTCGTCGAGGGCACATTCGAGGCGCTCGCGGCGGAGATGCGGAACCCCGACGAACGGCTCGGCGACCTGCGGGCGCAGCTCGCCGCGAACCGGCTCGGGGGGCGGCGCCTCGAGGAGCTCGCGTCGCGGCGAGGCGAGGCGCGGCTCCGCGCGGCGATGGCCGAGCTCATCGCCTACTCGGAGCGCCGCGTGCGGGCGGCGGTCGCGGCGCTGCCCGACGGGCGCTGGGTCGCCGAGGAGACGCTCGAAGCGCCGGGCGGCGGCGAGCTCGCGCTGCGCGTCGCCGTTGTGGTCGAGAACGACCGGGTGGACATCGACTTCGCCGGCACGGCGCAGCAGCACGCGGGCAACCTCAACTGCCCGCTCGCCGTCACCCGGTCGGCGTGCGCCTTCGTCCTGCGTTGCCTCACCGATCCGGACGTGCCCGCCTCGGCCGGCGCGCTCGCACCATTGACCGTGCGCGCCCCGGCCGGCTGCTTCGTCAACGCGATGTCCCCGGCTGCCGTAGCCGCCGGCAACGTCGAGACCTCGAGCAGGATCGTGGACGTGCTCTTCGCCGCGTTCGGCCAGGCCGTCCCCGTGCCGGCCCAGGGACAGGGCACGATGAACAACGTCGTCGTGGGCGGCGAGGGCTGGACCTACTACGAGACGATCGGCGGCGGACAGGGAGCCTGCCCGGACGCGTCGGGCCCCTCGGCCGTCCACGTGGCCATGTCGAACACGCTGAACACGCCGGTCGAGGCGCTCGAGCTCGCGCTGCCTCTTCGCGTCGAGCGCTATGAGCTGCGGCGCGGCTCCGGCGGCGATGGCGAGCGGCGGGGCGGCGACGGCGTCGTCCGGGAGCTGCGCGTGCTGGAGCCGTGTCGGCTCTCCCTCCTCACGCAGCGCCGTGCTCGGGGCCCGCGCGGAGCGGCCGGCGGAGCCGACGGTGCGCGCGGGCGCAATCTCCTGAACGGCGAGGAGCTGCCCGCCTTCGCCTCGCGGGATCTCGCCGCCGGCGACGTGGTGCGCATCGAGACTCCCGGCGGCGGCGGCTACGGAGCGGGCTAGAAATCTGTCCTAGCGGCCGTTCGTCGAGAAGTGCTGGTAGTCGATCGAGCCGGACCAGCGGCCGCCCCAGCCCCATCCGACGGCGTCGAACGCCCGCACGAGGACGCCACCCTCGACCGCCATCCCCGGGCGGTGATCCGAGCGGTCGAGGTACCGCGCACCGCTCGGCGGCAGCGCGCGACCGCGCAGGACGTACGGGTTCTCGACCGTGTTCACGTCGATCGCCAGCCCGTAGGCGTGCATCGACCAGGCGCCGGTCGCCGACCCGACGGCCCGGCGGCAGTTGAACGACGACGTGTTGTCGGCGGCTGTCGACGCCGAGTCGCTGCCGCGAAACGCCGACACGGGCACGATGCTCCGGATCGGGAACCGCGCTTCGTAGAGACGCCGGAAGACGCGCACGATGTCGCCTGTCACGCGCCGGTTCACGACGAGCGTCCCGACCCGCGACCGTCCGCCGAAGTCCCAGTGCCGCAGCCGCACCGTTCGCAGGTCGGCCGGCCCGACCGGACAGCCCTCGCGGTAGGAAAAGCGGATGTCCGACCAGCGCACCGGTGAGATCTCGGCCTCGAACCGAGGAGGGGCGGAAGCGGCGGAAGCGGTGGCCGCTGCGAGGCCGGCTGCGGCGACGAGCGCAACGACGCGCATCGCCGCAGACTAACCTCGGCCCGATGCTGCTCGCCTCCCTCCTCGCCGCCCTGACCGCGGCCTGCCCCGCCAACCTGGCCAATGACCTGCGCCAGCAGCCGGCCGGCTCGCAGCTGATCACGGTGCAGGCGGCCACAACGGGCACGACGTACGCCTCGCTCCGTATCTGGCGCCGTTCCGGCGCCTGCTGGGTCGCTGCGGGCGGCCCCTATCCGGCGCGCATCGGCCGGAGCGGCCTGTCTGCGAACAGGCGGGAGGGCGACGGCACCACGCCGGCGGGCACGTTCCGGATCCACCCCACCATGTACGGCAACGAGCCGAACCCCGGCGTCCGTTTCCGCTACCGCCGGGTCCGCTGCGGCGACTGGTGGGACGAGGACCCGACGTCGCCGACCTACAACTCGTTCCGGCACGTGGCCTGCGGCACGCGACCGCCCTTCGCCGGCAACAGCGAGGGCATGTGGCAGAACCCGACCGCCTACCCCTATCTCGCCGTGGTCGAGTTCAACATGCGGCCGGTCGTCCCCGGACGGGGCTCCGGGATCTTCCTGCACGCTGCCACCGGGCGGGCGACGAACGGCTGCGTGAGCCTGCAGCGCGATCGCCTCCGGCACGTCCTGCGCTGGCTGCAGCCGGGCGCAGGCCCGTCGATCGCGATCGGCACGAAGGATCAGCTCAGCGGCTGAGCCGGTAGAGGGTGTAGCGCCCGTCGCGGTGGACGACCGGCAGGTCGAGGCGAAGCGGGTAGCGGTCGCGGTCGACGAGCACCCACTGCGCGCCGTACCGGCGCGGGATCGCGAGGTCGCCGGTGCGGGCGAACTCGCGGAAGTCCTCCCGCCTCGCGAACGGCCGGTTCTCGACCGTGTCCGCCACGTGGCCCGGCGGCGCGACCGCGACGTAGACGGGAGCCGCGGCGGCGATGCGGTAGCTCGTCTCGAGATCGCCCCATACGACGTCGCCGGCCGGCACCTGGTCGCGCAGCACCTCGACGAGGCCGGGCGTGAGCGGGTTCGGGCGCCGGGCCTCGTTCGGCGACCAGTGCCAGAGGCCGTAGACGACGACCGGCAGCAGGAAGAGCGCGGCGGCGAGCCCCGCCGGACGCTCGAGGGCGAGCCGCCACCGCAGCCCGATCACGATCGCGACGGCGCCTCCCACCGCTGCGACCCAGGTCGCGGCCGCCGGCCCCCCGTCCGTGAGGATGTAGTCGAAGTCGCCCGGATATGCGAGCTGCAGCGCGATGCCCGCCGCGAGTGCGAGCGGCAGCAACCAGCGTCGCAATAGCGCCGACGCGACGGCCAGTCCGCCCGCGAACGCGAACGCGAACGGGAGGAACCCTGCGGCGCGCCGCGACTGCGACAGCGAGACGAGGTCGCTGAACGGCGTGAACAGCCACGGCGTCAGGCCGATCAGCAGCACCGCCGCCGAGCCGCCGGCCACGTAGGCCGCCCAGCGCCGTTCCGTCGCGAGCGCCGCCAGCGGCACGAGCAGGAGCCCTGCGACCGCGACCGCGCCGCTCCGGCCGAAGAGCTCGGGAGCGAGCGAGTAGAGCTCGTCGGAGCGGAGGTTCAGCTGTCCGGCGTACTGGTCGAGGCCACGCTCGAGGTCGCTCGCCCCGGGCGTGTGCGCCGCGGTGTCCCTGATGACCGGGAACAGCCAGGCGAAGAACGCGGCGGCGGGGACGACGAGCGCGGCGAGCGCGGCACCGATCGGCCGTGCGTCGGACCGCGTCCACAGCCAGCGGACGACGAGGTAGGCGACGAGCGGGATCCAGAGGAAGATCGCGTACGTCGGGTGGACGACGGCGAGCGCGAAGCCGCCGGCGGCCGCCGAGGCGAGCCCCGCGCGGGACGGAGTCGCGGCGGCTCCGAGCGCGAGCGCCAGCGCGGCGGGCACGAGGATCTGGCGCGACGACGTGGCCGGCAGCGCCAGGGCCGTGTAGGCGCCGCCGTGGCCGGGTGCGAATGCGATCAGCGCCACCTGGGCGGCCGCGGCGGCCGCCGCCGGACCGACCGCGCGGAAGAGGGCGAGGCCCGCCTCGTAGGCCGCCAGCACCGCGATCGGAGCCAGGACGGACGCCTCGTGCAGGACGACGTCCTGCGGATCGACGAGCGCCACCTTCGCGATCAGCGCCAGGAACCCGTGCCAGAGGGGGAACGCGTAGCCCGGGTGCAGGCCGCCGTCCGCGAACTCACCGACGCCCTCGAGCGAGAGCTCGTCGAAGTCGAGCAGCTTGCGCACCCGCGCCAGGTGGAAGAAGCCGTCGCCGCCGACCTCCCCCGCGACGTGCCAGAGCAGCACGCCGAGGATCGCCCCGACGACCGCCACGCGCCCCAAGCCGGGCAGTCGTGGCGGCGGGCTGGCGCGGAAGGCGAACGGCGCGGCGACGACACCCGCCGCGAGCACCAGCACGAGCGTCAGCGTCAGGCTCGCCTCGAGCGCGAAGGTCACGGCCAGGGCGCCGAAGACGACGACCAGCGACCACGAGAGGGTGGCCGAGATGCCGCGAAGTCCGATCGCCCGGGCGATCACCCAGCCGGGCGCGAGCACGACCGCGGTGGCCGCAGCCAGCCGCACCAGCAGCACGGCGTCGCTCATCGCGCGAGCAGCTCGAGCACGCCGCCGCTGCCGAGCCAGGACGCGACCTCGCGGTACTGCGCGCCGCGCTCGCCGCGGAAGAGGACGCCGCGCAGCACCAGCGACGCACGCAACAGCCGCCGCGCCCGCTCGGCGTACGCGATCCCGCGGTGCTTCGTCAGGAAGCGGAGGTGCCCGCGCACGTTCTCGCGAAAGAGCCGTCCGCCGTGCGAGGCGCCGCCAACGTGCACGCACTCGGCGGCGGAGCAGAACCAGACCTGCCACCCCGCCTGCCGGAAGCGGTAGCACCAGTCCGTCTCCTCGCTGAAGAGGAAGAACATCTCGTCCAGCTCTCCGACCTCGTCGATGGCGGCGCGGCGGACGAGCATGCACGAGCCCATGACGAACTCGGCCTCGCGCGGTTCGTCGTGGTCGAACCCGCCCGCGTAGAAGCCGTTCAGGAGGTCCGAGCGCGGCGCGAGCTTGCGCAGGAAGAGGTACTCGGTGGCGAGCCGCCAGAGCGTCGGGAATCCGCGCACGGAGCGCTGCAGCGAGCCGTCGGGGTTCAGCAGGCGCGGCCCGATGAGCGCGGCGCGGGGCCGATCGCGCCCGAACTCGACGAGCCGCTCGACGGCGCCGTCGAGCATCCAGGCGTCCGCGTTCAGGATGAGGAGCCAGTCGCCGGAGGCCTCCCGCAGGCCGCGGTTCCACCCCGCCGCGAGCCCGAGGTTCTCCTGCTCGACCAGCCGCGCGTCCGGGAACCGCTCACGCACGAGCTCGACGCTGCCGTCCGTCGAGCCGTGGTCGACGACGACGGTCTCGAGCCCGCGCACGCTCTCGAGGCAGCGCTCGAGCCAGGGCATCGCGTTGTAGGTGACGACGACCGCCGAGACGGTGGAGCTCATTCCGTCGTGACGCTTCGTCGCCGGGGCAGGCTGCGGGGTGCGAGGCAAGGACGCAGGGAGCGCCCATATGAGCAATATGGGCGCGACTGAGGACGCCGCATCGCGCCGCGCAGCATGGCCCGGCGACCCAACGCTTCACGGCGGAATGAGCTCCTAGCCATGCTCGACTCTGGGCCGCGCGCCGCCGCGCAGCCCCTCCCAGAGCAGGATCGCGCCGCCCGGCAGTGCGAGCGCGACGGTGACGAGGAAGAAGAGGAAGCCGGCCGCGAAGGCCTGGTCGGCCCCGACACCGACGGCGCCGAGGAAGCTCACGAAGAAGGCCTCGCGCACCGCGAACCCGTTCAGCGTGAACGGCACCAGCAGCACGAGGAAGAACAGCGGGCCCATCACGTAGTACAGGCGCGGCGACTCGTCGATCCCGACCGCCTTCGCGGCGGCCCAGATCGCGAGCACGCGCACCGCCTGGATCGCGAGCGTGAAGAGGAAGACTCCGAGCAGCAGGCCGACGTGGTCGCGGAAGGCGTGCACACCGACGTAGAACGCCTTGAGCGGCCGCTCGACCCGCAGGGACGCGGCGAGCGGCCGCCCGCGCGCGAGGAGCGGCTGCGCGGAACGCGCGAAGAAGACGAAGATCATCACGATCGTGCCGAAGACGAAGGCGCCTTCGAGCCACAAGTAGGCGCCGATGTCGTAGCGCCCGATCGCGAGCAGGAACCCGATCGCGCCGAGCAGCACCGTCGCCGCGCCGCCGAGCCCGCGCTCGAGCAGGACGATGGCGGTGTTGTCGGCGACGCGCCCGCCGTGGCGGCGCGAGACCTCCAGCACCCGCACGGCGTCCCCGCCGATCGCCGTCGGCAGTATCTGGCTGGCGCTGTAGGAGACGAAGTACGACCGCGTCAGCCACCAGAACCGGTCCTGCATGCCGCGCGCGGCCAGCAGCCACTTCCAGCGCAGCGCCATCGGCAGCGCCGTGCCGACCATGATCCCGATCGAGAGGGCGAACCAGCCGAGGTGCGTGTCGGCGAGGATGTCGAGCGTCTGGTCGAGATCGACCTTCCAGACGAGATACGCGACCGCAAGGGTCGTGAGCACGAGGGTCCCGACGACCCTGACGGTGCGCTTCATGCCATCCGGTCGCGCACGCGGACCAGCGCGTCGACGACGGCCGCGATGTCGTCGTCGCCGTGCGCCGGCGAGAGCGGCAGCGAGAGCACCTCGGCGCCGCCGCGCTCGGCCACCGGCAGCGGCCGCTGGTCGGGGAAGCGCTCGCGGTACCAGGTCAGCCGATGGACCGGCAGGAAATGGATGCTGGTCGAGATCCCTTCCTCCGCCAGGGCGCGCTGCACCTGGTCGCGATCCGCGCCGAAACGCTCGGCATCGATCCGCACGGCGTAGAGGTGGAGCGCGTGGGTATCACGTGGGTCGCGCGCGAGCGGCTCGACGCCGTCGAGGCCGGCCACGGCCTCGTCGTACAGGGCGTACTGCCGCTCGCGGGCGCGTGTGTGCGTGTCGAGCTTGTCCAGCTGGACGAGGGCGATCGCGGCGAGCACGTCCGGGAGGTTCGCCTTGTAGCCGGGCACCGTGATGTCGTAGAGCGAGCCGTCGCCGCGGCGCATGAGCCGGAGCTCGCGGACGGCGTCGGCGATCGCGGCGTCGTTCGTCGCGATCAGGCCACCCTCTCCGGCGGCGACGTTCTTCGTGGCGTAGAGCGAGAAGCACGTCGTGGCCGAGAGGCCGCCGATCTTGCGCCCGCGATAGCGGCTCTCGAGCGCATGCGCGGCGTCCTCGACGACCGGCACCCCGAGCGCGTGCAGCGGGTCGAGATCGCACGGCTGGCCGGCGAGGTGCACCGGCAGGACGGCCTTCGTCCGCTCCGTGACGGCCGTTGCAACCTGCTCGGCGTCGATGTTGAGGTCGGTCTCACGGACGTCGACGAAGACCGGGGTCGCCCCGGTGTGGACGATCACGTTCGCGGTCGCCGGCCAGGTGATCGGCGTCGTAATGACCTCGTCGCCGGGCCCGACCCCCAGCGCCACGAGGCTGAGGTGCATGGCGGCGGTGCCGGACGCGACGGCCAGCACGTGGTTCACCTCGAGGTACGCGGCCATGCGCTCCTCGAGGGCGGCGGCACGCGGCCCGGTCGTCAGCCAGCCGGAGCGCAGCGTCTCGGCGACCGCGGCGATCTCCTCGTCGCCGATCGCGGGCGGCTGGAAGCCGACGCGGCGGGTGCCGGGTCTCGTCTGCATCGGCCGAAGCGTAGTGCGCGCCCCGCCGGGCGGTCTCGTCAGCCAGCCGTGACGGTGTCAGACACCGTCACGCGTCGCTGACGCTCCGGCGGCGGCGCTCGCGACCTCGAACCGCACGCGCTCGGCCGCCCGCCGCGCCCGCTCCAGGGCGTCGTCGCGGCTGTCGCCAACAGCGAGGATCGCACCGGCCCGGTCGGCGCCGAGGCGGAACGGCCCGAAGACATGCCCGCGCCGACGATAGAGGAGCACGTCCAGCACGCCGTCCCCCCCGCGTGCGTCCTCGACCCCGTGAACGTCGACCAACTCCCCTTCGGGCGGCACGAGGAAGCCGAACGCAGGCCCCGCCCGAATGCTTCCTGGGCGGTTTCCGGAACGGAAACCGCCTCGCCGAGCGCAAACGCCAGCGCCAGGCCGTTCAGGTCGACGCCGAGCGCTGCCCGACAGAGCTCGGCGTCGTGGCCGCCGCCGAGGCGCGCCGCGACCTCGACGACGCGCGGCCCGTCCGCGCCGAGGCGGAGCTGCGTGTACGTCGGCCCGTTTCGGATGCCGAGCGCGGCGGCGGCAGCGGCCGCGCTCTCCACGGCGCCGGCGCCATCGTGCTCGCTCGGCCAGGCGTGCGCGAGCGCGACCCCGAACGCGGGCGGCTCGGCCGTGATCCGGTCGGTGACCGTCAACGGCACGAACCGCCCGTCGATCGACACGGCGTTGACGGTCACCTCGGGCCCCTCGACGAGCTCCTCGACGAGCGCCGTGGCGTTCCGCGAGGCCCGCATCGCCGCGTCGATCGCCCGCGGAAGCTCCTCGCGGCGTCGGACGAGCGCCAGGCCGCGCTGGCCCTGCCGGTCCGGCGCCTTGACGACGCAGGGCACCGGCAACCCGTCCTCAGGTCCGGAGACCACCCGCGACGCGGGCTGCGGCACGCCCGCCGCGGCGAGCGCCGCCCGCTGACGTTGCTTGTTCGTCGCGAGGGTGGCTGTCGCCGCGTCGATCGGATGGGGCAGGCCCAGGCGCTCGGCGATCCGAGCCCCGACGCCAAC
Source organism: uncultured Gaiellaceae bacterium (assembly GCA_963733065.1). Classification (GTDB taxonomy): domain Bacteria; phylum Actinomycetota; class Thermoleophilia; order Gaiellales; family Gaiellaceae; genus CAVTBT01. The sequence continues at coordinate 827,119 of CAVTBT010000005.1, read as the reverse complement.
CGTCCAGTCCGCGCCGGGCGAGACGATGCCGGCGACGCCCTCGGCACGCGCCAGCCGCTCGACAGCCGGCTCGTCCTCCGTCGACACGATCGCGCGCCTCGACGCGAGCTCGAACGCGATCGCCGAGGGATCGCGGTCGACCACGACCGTCTCGACCCCGCGGTCGTGCATCGCGCGGAGGAAGCCGAGCTGCGCCGGGCCGGCGCCTAGGACGAGGAGACGGGTGCCTCGCGGCCCTGGACGGCCCGCCACCAGGCCTCGTTCTCGCGGTACCAGTCGACGGTGCGCTCGAGCCCGGCCTCGAAGGACGTTCGCGCACGCCAGCCGGTCAGCCGCTCGAGCTTCTCCGTCGAGCCGATGTGCCGGTCGACCTGGCCCGGCCGCTCCTCCACGTGCACCACGCCGGCGTCCGAGCCGACGACGTCCAGCACGAGCAGCGCCACGTCGCGAACGGAGATGTCGACGCCGGTCGCGACGTTCACGACCTCGCCGGCGACCGCGTCCAGCGGCGCCTCGATCAGCGCCTCGATCGCCTCCGCGTCGTCGTCGACGAAGAGCCAGTCGCGCGACGCGTGGCCGTCGCCGTGCACGGTCAACGGCTCGCCGTCCAGCGCCTGCGTGACGAACCGCGGCACGACCTTCTCCGGGTGCTGCCGGGGGCCGTAGTTGTTGAACGGGCGCACGATCACGATGGGCAGCCCGTACGTGACCCAGTAGCTGTACGCGAGCCGGTCGCCGCCCGCCTTCGTCGCCGCGTACGGCGAGCGCGGGTTGAGCGGGTGCTCCTCGTCCATGGGCGCGCGCTCGGCCGTGCCGTAGACCTCGCTCGACGAGACGAGCAGGAAGCGCTCGACGGGTGTCTCCCGGATCGCGTCGAGGAGGATCTGCGTCCCCTCGACGTTCGTCGTCACGAACTCGGACGCACCCTCCTCGATCGACTTCTCGACGTGCGACTCGGCGGCGGCGTTGACGATCACGTCCACCTCGGCGACGACGTCGCGGACGAGGTCCACGTCGCGGATGTCTCCGTGGACGAACGACAGCCGCTCGTGGCTCATCACGTCGGCCAGGTTCTCGAGGTTGCCCGCGTAGGTGAGCGCGTCGAGCGAGACGACCTCGTAGCGCGTGTGCTCGAGGAGGTGGCGGATCAGGTTCGACGAGATGAACCCGGCCCCGCCCGTGACCAACACACGCTTTGTGCGCACTCAGAGCTCCTTGTCGATGGAGTACAGCGGCCGGCCTTCGACCTCCCGCTGGATTCTGCCCAACGACTCGCCCACGAGCGCGAGGATGAACCCCTGGAAGCCGAGCACGAAGAGCACCGCGACGCCGCCGAGCAGCGGTCCGGGGAAGTCGCTCTCGCCGATCCAGTAGACGATTGCGTAGATGCCGAGGCCTGTGGCGAGGACGGTGCACACCATGCCGAGGGCGACGCCGATCCACTGGATCGGCTGCGGCCAGAAGCCGGCGAGGACGTGCAGGGCGAGCCGCGTCAGCCGGAGCGGCGAGTAGCGGCTCGAGCCGCGCCGCGGCGCGTGGTCGATGTCCACCTCGGTGACGGTCGCGCCGCCGGAGAGCACCAGCGCCTTCGTGAACTTCTGCCTGCCGATGGCGCCGAGCATCGGCTCGACGGCCGTGCGGCGATAGGCGTTGAACGCGCATCCGAAGTCCGAGATCGCCACGCCCGTGAAGCGCCGGAGCATCCCGTTGATGAGGCGGCTCGGGAGCGTGCGCCCCCAGGAGTCGTGGCGCGCGGCGCGGCGGCCGCTGGCGACGTCGTAGCCCGCCTGCACCGCCTCGACGAGACGCGGGATGTCCTCCGGCTGATTCTGGAGGTCGCCGTCCATCGTCACGACGATCGCGCCGCGGGCGCGCGACAGGCCGGCGTGCATGGCGGGGTGCTGCCCGAACGTGCGCTTGAAGCGCACGGCGCGGATGCGCGCATCCTGCTCGTGCAGGCGCTCGAGCGCGGCGAAGCTGCCGTCCGTCGAGCCGTCGTCGACGACGATCAGCTCGAACGGCCGCGCGAGGCCCTCGAGCACCGCCGTGGTGCGCCGTACGAGCTCCTCGAGGGTCGCCGCCTCGTTCAGCACGGTGACGACGACGGAGATCTCGGGTGTGGGGGCCGGCTCGCCCTCGGCGGCCGGGTCGGGCCCCGGAAGCACGTCGGTATGCGCCATTCGCAGCCGGAGCGTAGCCGTCCTGCCCCCGTCGTACGGTGCCCGGCATGACAGCGGCGGTAGCGCTGAAGATCGGCGCGGCCTTCGGGGTCGCGGCCCTGGCCGCCGCGGTCGTCCCGCAGGCCGGTGACGGCGGCGAGGTGCCGGGCCTGGCGACGCTCCTCGCAACCGGCGCCGTCGTCGGAGCGCTGACCACCGGTGCGCTCTACGTCGTGCTGCGGAGCGACCTCGGACTGCCCTCGACGATCGCACTGCTCGCGGTCGGCTACAACGCGCTCGTCGTTCTCGTGAAGTTCGTGCTCGGCCCACAGGCCATCTACGAGGCGAGCGAGGAAGGGCGCCTCGAGGCTTTCGCCGACCCGGGCAATGCCGGTGCGGCGCTGCTGATCGCCGTCGGCCTCTTCGTCGTCTACGGCGCCGCGCTCGCGGTGATCTACCGCCTCTGCAGGCGGCGCGTGCTCGAGCGGCGGCCCGTTCGCGTCGGGCGCATGGTCGTCATCGCGGTCGTGACCGCCGCCGTGCTCTTCGCCTCGGCCGGCCTGCCGCTCCTCGTTCTGCTCGGAGGCGCCGAGTACGCCAGCTTCGTGTTCAGCTCGAGCCTCTCGCTCCTCGTCGCCGTCTCGCTCGGAGCCGCGATCTGGCTCGCAGCGAGCATGTTCCGCGGGGCGGCCGACCAGGCGCGGCTCGTGGGCGACGCTGCGGTGATCGTCAGCGTGTTCTGGATCGGCCTCGCGTTCCTCGCCCTCTACCACGCGCTGTGGGTCGTCTACATCCTCGTGCTCACGTCGATCTGGCCGCTGCGCGTGATCACGCCCAAGTGACGGCGCTGCCGGCACTGTCCGTCCGCCTGCTGCGCTTCCGCGTCGCCGCGATGGTCTGGACGTTCATGCTGCTCGGCGCCGCCTGGCCGCGCGGGCTGCCGGCGTTCTCGCTCGACGTGCTGTGGGCGGCGCTCGCGCTCGCGGCGAGCTACGTCGCCGCCACGTCCGTCAACGACATCGCGGACGCCGACGTCGACCGGATCAACCACCCGGGCGACCGTGCGCGGCCGCTCGTGACCGGAGACGCGGACGAGGCGGCGCTGTGGCGGCTGCACGCGCTGGCGTGCGTCGCCGCCCTCGTCGCGGCGGCGCCGCTGGGCAGGGCGGCGGTAGCCGTCGTCGCCGGCTCGCTCGCGATCGGCGTCGCCTACTCGCTGCCGCCGCTCCGTGTCTCGTACCGCACATGGCTGGCGCCGGTGCTGCTCGCGCTCGCCTACGTGCCCGTCCCGTACGCGCTCGGCGCGCTCGCCGCCGGCCGGGCGTTCGACCGGTCCGACGCCTGGCTCGCGGCGGCGCTGTCCGCGCTCTTCCTCGCGCGCATCGTGCTCAAGGACTTTCGCGACCGCGAGGGGGACGCCCGCTACGGCAAGCCGACGCTGCTCCTGCGCTTCGGCACGCTGCCGACGTGCGCCGTGAGCCTCGGCGCTCTGATCGCCGCGAACGTCCTGCTCCTCGTTGCGGTCCGTCCATCGATCGGGCTCGCTGTCCCGCTCGAGCTGCTGCTCCTCGGCGTGGCGGCGATGCTGCTCCGGCTCGCCGGCGCGACCGACCCACGGGAGGAGCAGGTCGCGATCGGGCTCGGCGCGCGCCTCGGCAACGGCCTCCTGCTCTGCCTCCTGGCCTGGCTCGTCCTCGGCGGCGAAGGCGCGGCGGAGCCGGCGCGGACGGGGTTCGTCTGGGGGCTCGCCGGGCTGTTCCTCGCGAGCACGGCGGCGCTCGCCGCCCGGCCCGGGCGCGTGGTCATCGGCTACAAGGGCTGACCGCCCGGTCAACCAGGAGTCGCGGGGACGTGTCCGGGGGTCTGTCCCCCGGACACGTCCCGCCCGCCGTTCAGGCCGCCTCGAGCTGCGGTACGAACTCCTCCACGGGCTGCTCCTGCGCCCGCCGCTTGCCCGGGATCAGGAAGGCCGCCAGCGCACCGAGGCCGACGACGCCGGCGCCGATGAAGAGCGCCGGGTTCATGCCGTCCACGAACGCCTGCCCGCTCTCGTAGCCGCCCTGGTGGGCGAACACCGAGGCCAGCACCGCGACGCCGAAGACGCCGCCGAGCTCGCGGATGGCGTTGTTGGCGCCCGAAGCGATGCCCTCCTCCTGCGGCCGCACGGCCGAGAGGACGACGTTCGCGACCGGAGCGAAGAACAGCGCCATGCCGACGCCCGCCAGAATGAACGGGACGACCAGCTGCGAGTACGGGGTGTCCGGCGCGGAGACCATCCCGATCCACGCGAGCGCGACGGCCTGCAGCGCGAGCCCGGTGCCGATGATCATCTTCGCCGGGATGCGATCGGAAAGCGCACCGGCGATCGGGGCGATGAACATCGGCGCGAGCGTCCACGGCAGGATCCGCAGGCCCGAGCCGAGCGGCGAGTAGCCCTGCACCGTCTGGAAGAACTGCGCCAGCAGGAAGATCGAGCCGAACATGCCGAAGTACATGAACAGCGACGCGGTGTTCGCGAGCGAGAACGTCGCCGAGCGGAAGAACCGCATCGGCAGCATCGGGTGGTCGCTGCGCAGCTCCCACGCGACGAACGCCGCGACGAACGCGAAGCCGATACCCAGCGACGCGAGGATCTCCGGGCTGGTCCAGCCCTCGGCGTTGCCGCGGATCAGGCCCCAGACGATGCCGAAGAGGCCGACGCTGGCGAGCCCGAGCCCCGGCAGGTCGAGCTTGCTCGAGACGCCGTAGGACTCCGTCAGCCGAAGCAGGCCGAGCGGGATCAGCAGCAGGCCGATGGGCACGTTGAGCCAGAAGATCCACTGCCACGAGATGCCCTCGACGACGGCGCCGCCGACGAGCGGGCCGAAGGCGACGGCGAGGCCGCTGATGCCGCCCCAGGCGCCGAGCGCGAGGCCGCGCTTCTCCCTCGGCACCGCGGCGCTGAGGATGGTCAGTGTCAGCGGCATCACGATGGCGCCGCCGAGGCCCTGCACGGCGCGCGCCGCGTTGAGCAGCTCCACGGTCGGCGCGAGCGCCGCGCCGATCGAGCCGAGCGTGAAGATGCCGACTCCGATCGTGAACACGCGGCGACGGCCGAAGCGGTCGCCGAGCGCGGCCCCGGTCAGGAGCAGCACCGCGAAGGTCAAGGTGTACGCGTTGACGGTCCACTCGAGGCTCTCGAGCGACGCGTTGAGGTCTTCCCGCAGCACGGGGATGGCGGTCGTGACGACCAGGTTGTCGAGGGTGACCATGAACAACGCGATCGACGTGATCGCGAACGTCCAGAGCGTGTTGGTGCGAGTCATCTCGGTCTCCTGACGAACGAAGTGAGTCGTTACTTCCTAATGAAACGAAAAAAAGAGTGCGGGCGGCGTACGGCTGGCCGCACTCTTGCCGGCGGCTGTCACGAGTCCCGGATCGCCTCCTTGCAGGCCTCGAGGAGCCGCGTGGCCCACGGCTCCGGCTCTTCGACGAGGCCCATCGACATGAGGATCGTGATCAGCATGCCGTTGGCGAAGAACTGACTGACGACGTCCGGCGGCTCCTTCGAGGCCTGCTCGGCGAGGTCGACGATGTTGCGCCAGCCGGTGCGGCTGACACGACGGACGTCCGGATCGTCCGACGACCAGGTCTTCAGCATGAGCATGAGCCGGTCTGCGACCTGGGCGAACTCCATGTAAGCCACGCCCATGGCGGGGAGCGCCTCCTCGCCGGTCTTGCCCTTCGCCGCCGCGGCGAAGCTCTCGTAGAGGTGGGCCTCGCAGCGCGTGTACGCCGCCAGGTAGAGCTCCTTCTTCGAGCCGAAGAGCCGGAACAGGTACGGCTGCGAGATGCCCGCCGCCCGGGCGATGTCCTCGGTCGACGCGCCGTGGAAGCCCTTGACCGCGAACTCGTGCGTCGCGGCGTCGAGCACCGCCTCGCGCCGCTCTCCGGCCGTCTGTCGTGATGTAGTCGCCGCATTCATCTAGATAGTGAGTGATAACTCACAACGGCCATGCTGTCAAGCCAGCGCGGCGCGGCCGCTCTCGGTCAGCTCGACGCTGGTGCCGGCGGGACCGCGAACGATCCGCACGAGGCCGGCGGCGACCGCGTCCTCCCAGACGGAGTGCCGCGGGCACCAGCTGCTCCACGCGTCCATCAACTCGACGTACGTGCGGCCGGGCGCGAGCCAGGCGAGCAGCTCGCGGGTCGCAGTCCCGACGGAATCGGCGGCCACGTCAGGCGTACTCGCCGAGCGCCGCGGCGACGCGGTCGAGGTCGGCATCCGCCAGCGCGGTGTGGAACGGCAGCGCGAGGGCGCGCTCGTAGGCGCGGTCGGCGCCCGGAAACGCGCCCTGGTCGCGGTAGGCGGAGAGGCGATGGAGCGCGTACGTGCCGATCTGCGCCTCGATGCCGTCGCCGCGGAGCGCGGCCAGCGCCTCGTCGCGCCGGTCGAGCCGGACGACGTAGGCCTGCCAGCCGTGGCGGTCGCCCTCGTCGGCCGACGGGGTCTCCACGACGCCGGCGAGCCGCTCCTCGTACCCCGCCGCGACCCGCTCCCGCGCCGCGAGCAGCTCCTCCAGCCGCTCGAGCTGGGGGATGCCGAGAGCACAGAGCACGTCGGCGAGCCGGTAGTTGAAGCCGCCTTGCGGCAGGTCGTCGTAGCGGTCGGACGGGCTCCAGCCGTGGTGACGCAGCGAGCGCACCCGCTCGCCGAGCTCGCCGTCCGAGGTCGTCACGGCACCGCCCTCGCCGGTGGTCACGATCTTGCGGGGATGGAACGAGAGGCAGCCCATCGCGCCGAGCGAGCCGCACGCGCGGCCTTGCGACCTCGCGCCGAGCGCGCCGGCGGCGTCCTCCACGAGCGTGACGCCGTCGGGCACGGCGGCGCGCAACGTGTCCCAGTCGAGTGGGCGGCCGAAGAGATGGACTGCCAGCACGGCCTTCGTCCGCGGCGACAGTGCTGCGGCCACGCGGTCGAGATCGAGGTTGAAGCTGTCCGGGTCGACGTCCGCGAGCACCGGGCGGGCGCCGCAGAGCGTGACCACGTTTCCGGTCGCGGGGAACGTGTACGCGGGCACGACGACCTCGTCCCCGGGGCCGACGCCGAGCGCGAGCATCGCCAGGTGCAGCGCGGCCGTCCCTGACGACACGGCGACAGCGTGCTCGACTCCGCACGCGGTGGCCAGCAGCGCCTCCAGCTCTCGCACCTTCGGGCCCATCGTGAGCTGCCCGGTCGCGAGCACCTCGCCGATCGCCGCGAGCTCCGCCTCACCGACGTCGGGGCGGGCTAGGCGAATGCCCGAAGCTTCTCTCGGTACCACGCAATCGTCCGCTCGAGACCCTCATCGAGCTCGACGAGGGTCTCGAAGCCGAGCAGCTCGCGCGCCTTGTCGACATTGGGGATGCGCAGCTCGACGTCGATGTAGTGGAGGGGCTGGAAGACGATCTCGCCGGAGCAACCGGTCAGGCGCTTGATGCGCTGCGCGAGATCGAAGATCGTCACCGCCGAGCGCGCGTTGCCGATGTTGAAGCTCTCGCCGACAGCGTTCGGATGCTCGAGCGCCAGCAGCGTGCCCGCGACCATGTCGTCGACGTAGGTCCAGGCGCGGATCTGCGACCCGTCGCCGTGGATCGTGAGGTCTCGCCCGGCGAGCGCGGCCTCGATGAAGGCGCGGATGGCGCCGCCGCCGATCTGGCCCGGCCCGTAGACGTTGAACGGACGCACCGTCGTCGTCGGGAGCCCGAGCTCGGCGTGGTAGGCGTGGGCCATGTGCTCGCCGGCGAGCTTCGAGACGGCGTACGTCCACCGCGCCTCCCCCACGGAGCCGGTGACCGTGACGCTCGTCTCCGCCACGCGGAACGCCTGCGTGCCGAACACCTCGCTCGTCGAGAAGTCCACGATCCGCTCGAGCGTGCCCGCCGTGGCGAGCGCGGCCTCGAGCGCGTTGAAGGTGCCGATCATGTTCACGCGCATCGTTCGCACCGGGCTCTGCAGGACGGTGTCGACGCCCGCGATGCCCGCGCAGTGGACGATGTGGGTGGCGCCGTCGGCGGCGCTGTGCAGGGACTCCGCGTCGAGCACGTCGCCCTGCTCGAACGAGAAGTTCGGGTGCTCGACGAGCTCCGTGCCGCCGAGCGCGTCGCGGTGCAGGTTGTCGTACGCGACGATCTCGTTGTCTTCGACGAGCCGCCGCGCGAGCGTCGTGCCGATGAAGCCCGCGCCGCCCGTGATCAGGATCCGCTTGCCCGCCAGCGCCACGCCGGCAAGCCTAGCTGCGTACCATCCGGCGCCATGAGGTCGCTCGTCCCGCTCTGCGCGATCGCGGTCGCGCTCAGCGCGTGCGGGAGCGACGACGGCGGCGACGCGGTCGCCGAGGAGCCCGGGACGGTGCTGACGATCGAGTTCCGAGCCGACGAGACGGCCGAGCCGGCGGTCTCCCGGCTCGAGTGCGACCCCGCGGGCGGCGACCTCGGCGATCCCGCAGACGCCTGCCGCCGCCTGGACGACCTCGACGACCCGTTCGCGCCTACTCCCGGTGACGTCGCCTGCACCGAGATCTACGGCGGCCCGTCGACCGCCACCGTGTCCGGCACGCTCGACGGCGAGCCCGTCGACGCCTCGTTCTCACGCGAGAACGGCTGCGAGATCGAGCGCTGGGACCGGCACGCCTTCCTGCTGCCCGAGGCGAAAGGCGCGAGCTAGGTGCGCAGCGTGCTGTTCGTCGGCGCGGGCCGCCACCAGCGCCGCGCGATCCTGCGGGCGAAAGAGCTCGGGCTCCGCGTCGTGGCCGTCGACCGCAATCCCGACGCGCTCGGCCTGCGCGAGGCGGACGTCGCGGAGCCGGTGGACTTCACCGACGTCGCGGCGGTCACGGAGGTCGCGCGCCGCCACGGCGTCGACGGCGTGCTCACGGTCTCGGCTGATCGCGCTGTGCCGGTCGTCGCTGCGGTCGCGGAGACGCTCGGCCTGCCGGGCATCGGCACCGAGACGGCGCATCGCCTGACGCACAAGATCGCGATGCGGCGGACGCTCGCCGACGCGGGCGTCCCTCAGCCGCGCTTCGCAGCCGCGCGCGACCTCGCCGGCGCGCGGGCCGCCGGCGACACCGTCGGGTACCCGGCTGTGCTCAAGCCCGCCGACTCGGGCGGGCAGCGCGGCGTCTTCCTGCTCGACTCGCAGGACGACCTCGACGCGCACCTCCACGCCGCGCTCTCCGAGTCCGCCGAGGGCGAGGCGATCGTCGAGTCGTTTCACGACGCGCTCGAGCTGAACGGCATCGCCATCGCGCGGGGCGGCGAGGTGCACGTGCTGACGCTCTCCGACCGCCTGCGCCCGCCGGGCGTGGGCTTCGGCGTCGGCTGGATCCACGTCTACCCGGCGTCGATCTACGCCGACACGCTCGTCGAGGCGGAGCGGGTCGCGGCCGCGGCCGTCCGTGCGCTCGGGCTCGGCGACGGCATCGCGTTCCCACAGCTGCTCGTCGACGACGACGGCTCCGTGCGCGTCGTCGAGGTCGCGGCGCGGATCCCCGGCGGGCAGATGGCGGATCTCGTCCGGCACGCCGTGGGCGTCGACCTCGTCGAGGTGGCGCTGCGCGTCGCGCTGGGCGACGAGGTGCCCGACGAGCTCGTCGTGCCTGCGTCGACCCAGCCGCTCGCCGTTCGCTTCTTCACCGCGGAGCCCGGCCCGCTGCCGACCGGCACGGTCACGCGCATCGGCCCGCTCGACCCCGTGCTCGCAGCGGAGGGTGTCGTCCAGGCGGACACGTACCTGCAGGTCGGCGAGACCATCAGGCCCGTGCGGCTCGACGGCGACCGCCGCGGCTACGTCATCGCGGTGGCGGACACGTCGGTCGAGGCGCTCGATCGTGCCGAGCGCGCGGCCCGGCTCCTGGAGGTCGAGGTGGAGTGACCTGCCGTTTCGAGCTCGACCACTACCGCGACCTGCTGCGGGCGGCGCGCGACGGCGGCTACCGCTGCGCGTTCTTCGACGCCGAGCCGCGGGACGGCGACCTCGTGCTGCGCCACGACGTCGACCTCTCGCTCGACGCCGCCCTGCGCATGGCCGAGCTCGAGGCCGAGGAAGGCGCGGCGGCGACGTACTTCCTCATGACCGAGTCGGTCTTCTACAACCTCGCCTCGTCCGAGGGACGCACCGCCCTCGCCCGGCTCCGGGAGCTCGGCCATCGCGTCGGACTGCACGCGGTCTGGCCCGACGCGCGGCTCGACGAGCGCTTCGACGCGGTCGTCGCCTGGCACAACCCGGACCCGGAGTACATGACCGCCCCGGTCGACGGCGCCGTCAACGTCATGGAGCCGCCGTGGTTCGCCCCCGAGACCTATCGCTCGGACTCGAACCAGCGCTGGCGCCACGGCTGCCCGCACGCCGACCTGGCGGCAGGGGCGTTCCCCTGGCTGCAGCTCCTCACGCACCCGGAGATCTGGGCATATCCCGGCGAGACGATGAGCGAGACGATGCAGGCGATGCTGGACGCGGAGCGGAACCGCCGCGTAGACCAGCTCCGTGCTGACAGGATCGAGCTGTGACGAACGGCAACGACGAACACCACCTCACGACCGCCGACCTCGAGGCGGGCATGCCGCGCGTCCGCGAGGCGCCCACCGACAGCGGCCGGGTCGAGCTCGTCACGCGGCGCCCGGCTACGGGCGAGCGCGAAGTCCTCGACGCAGGCGAGCTCGACGTCGCCGAGGGGCTGGTCGGCGACCGCTGGTCGCTGGGCCGGAGCCACGGCCGCCCGCCCAACCTCGACGCGCAGCTGACGCTGATGTCGGCCAGGGCCGCCGACCTCGTCGCCGGAGGAACCAGAGAGCGCTGGGCGCTCGCCGGGGACCAGCTCTACGTGGAGCTCGACATCAGCGTGGAGAACCTGCCCCCGGGCACGCGCCTCGCCGTCGGCACCGCCGTCATCGAGGTGACGCCCGAGCCGCACACCGGCTGCAAGAAGTTCGTCCAGCGCTTCGGCAAGGACGCCATGCTGTTCGTGAACGCGCCGGAGGGACGCGCCCTCCGCCTGCGCGGGATGAACACCCGCGTCGTCGAGCCGGGCCAGGTCCGGCCGGGCGACGTGATCCGCAAGCTCGCGTGAGCCTGCGGCCGATCACGGTGCTCGTCAGCGCCTCCGGCGCGCCGGGCACAGCCGCGCTGCTGCGCGGGCTGCGGGAGAACGGGGAGCGCAACGTCCGGCTCGTGGGCACCGACATGTCGGACCGCTCCGTCGGCCGTCACCTCTGCGACAGCTTCCACCGGGTCCCGGCCGGCTCCGACCCCGGCTTCGCGGACGCGATGCTCGAGATCGTCGAGCGGGAGGGCGTAGACGCCGTCCTCCCGCAGTCCTCGTTCGACCTTGCAGGCCTCGCCGAGCATCGCGACCGGTTCCCCGTGCCGGTGCTCGTCTCTCGGCCGGAGACGATCCGCCGCTCGAACGACAAGGCGGAGACGTACGCGCTGCTGCAGCAGCTCGGCGTGCGCGGCCCCGAGTTCCGGCGAGTGAACGGCGCCGCAGCGGTCGCGCAGGCCGCACACGAGCTCGGCTATCCGGACCGCCCGGTGTGCTTCAAGCCGGTCTTCTCGTCCGGATCGCGGGGCTTCCGAATCCTCGACCCGACCGTCGACCGCGCGCACCAGCTGCTCAACGAGCGCCCCGGCTCCGTCGCGATGCGGCTCGAGGAGGCGCTCGAGCTGCTGCCCGACGCGGGCGGACCCGACCTGCTCGTGATGGAGCTCGCCACCGGCGGCGAGCGAACGATCGACGGCATCGGCGACGGCCGGCGGGTCGTGCTCGGCCACCCGAAGACCCGCGAGGCGATGCGGGCGGGCCTGGCGATGTACTTCGTCACGCTCGCGGACGACGAGCTGATGCGGATCGCCGATCGCATCGTCGAAGAGCTCGCCATCGAGCACTTCTTCAACATCCAGCTCGTCGGCGACCACGTGATCGAGATCAACCCGCGCATCTCGACGATCGTCTACCAGGAGGACTTCAACCTCCCGTACCTCGGGGTGAAGCGCGCGCTGGGCGAGATCTCCGACGACGAGCTCGCCGACCTCCGCGGCCGCGTGCGGCCGGGGAGGACGGCGCTTCGCTACTTCGACCAGCTCGAGTGGGACGCCTGAGCTCGAAGACGTCGTTCCCTGCACACGAGGTCGCGTGCGCGGCCGGAGCGGAGCCGGTGGCCTGGCAGGCACTCGAGAGCGCCGGTTACGGACGCGTCAACGCGCACTGGCTGGTGACCCTCGTCGGCGGCAGCACGGTCTTCGTGAAGCAGGCGCTCACCGACGAGGCCGCGGGTTGGCTCCGCAAGGAGCGCACGATCTACGAGTCGGTGCGCGGATCGTTCATGCCCGGATACGTCGGAGCGCACGAGCACGGCGCGACGACGCTGCTCGTGCTCGAGGATCTCAGCCGAGCATCCTGGCCGCCGCCGTGGTCGGCCGAGCGGATCGACGCGGTGCTCGCGTCGCTCGAAGAACTGCACGGGACACCACCGCCCGCCGGCCTTCCCTCACTCGAAGCGCGCCGCCGAGACGTCGTCGGGTGGGATCTCGTCCACGCCGATCCCGAGCCGCTCGTGGCGACGTCGCTCTGCTCGCGCGCGTGGCTCGACGAAGCGCTGCCGACACTCCGCCGCGCGGCCGACTCGGCGGAGTTCGCCGGCAGCGAGATCCTCCACTTCGACGTACGGAGCGACAATCTCTGCTTCCTCGACAAGCGCACCGTGCTCGTCGACTGGAACCTCGCGTGCACCGGAAACGGCAGCTTCGACGTGGCGTTCTGGTTGCCCAGCCTCCGCCTCGAGGACGGCCCGGAACCGTGGGAGGTGTTGCCCGGAGCGGGCGCTCTCGCCGCGGCCGTCGCCGGCTTCTTCGCAGCGAGAGCGGGGCTCCCGCCCCCACCAGGAGCCCCGAGCGTCCGCGACTTCCAGCGTGCGCAGGCGGCCGTTGCACTCGCGTGGGCTGCCCGGGAGCTCGGCCTGCCGGCGCTTCGCTAGCGGGGCGCTGCGGCCCAACGCCGGTTCACGGCGCCGGTCGGTACGTGCCGAAGGCCCACAGCTTCCCCTCCGGGTCACGGACGATGAAGTCGCGCGAGCCGTAGCTCGTGTCGGCGACTTCTCGGACGACCTCCGCACCGGCCGCCCGCGCGCGCTCGTAGAGGCCGTCGACGTCCTCGGGAGCCACGACGACGTACGTGCCGTCGCCGAGATCCGAGGACGAGCCGTTCTCCGAGCCGAGCATCACACCGCCGCGCCCGAGCCAGAGCTCGGCGTGCACGATCCCGCCGTCCTCGCCCATCGTGACCTCGCCGCGCTCGAAGCCGAAGGCCCGGTCGAGCCAATCGATCGCCGCCGGCGCGTCCCGGTAGCCGAAGAACGGGTAGACGGTGGCGACCTCGGTCGCAGTTCCCTGTGCCATTGCTCCTCCTTCGCTGGACTGCGATCGAGGCTACGAGGCGGCGACGAGCGCGTCTTGGACGAATGTCACCGGCGGGTCGCCGGCCAGCTCGCGGGGCGTGCAGCCGGCGAGGCGCCGTACTTCTCGGCTGAGATGCGACTGGTCGGCGTAGCCGCAGAGCGCCGCAAGCTCCGCCCAGCCCGGACGCGGGCGGCGGTCGAGCAGCCGCAGCAGTGCGTTGAAGCGCAGGATGCGGGCCGCGGTCTTCGGCGGCGGGCCGACGAACTCGCGGAACTGCGCCACCAGGTGCTTGCGGCTGCAGCGAAGCTCGGCGGCGAGCGCCTCGACGCGCAGGCGGCCACCGGTCTCTTCCAGCCGCCGCCAGGCCCGCATGACGTCGGGCCGCACGGGCGGCGTGTCAGCCAGCCGGGCCGCGAGAAAGCGCTCGACGAGATCGAGGCGAGCCTCCCAGCGGGGCGTCGCGAACAGCCGCTCTTCGAGCCGCTCAGCGTCTCGCCCGAGCACCTCCTCGAGCCCGACCTCCCGGTCCTCGAGCTCGTGCATGGGCACGCCGAGAATCCGCCGGGCGCCGAGCGGCGTCAGGTTGACCTGGACGCAGAGCGCCGCGCCGGCCGCCTCCGTCATGCCGCCGGCCTCGCCGAGGCCCGAGACGAAGCTCGAGCGCTCCGTGACCCGGCCCGGCTCGACCGGGTCGAACAGGCGCCACGGCGCCCCGAAGTTGAGGATCAGCGGCACGAATACCGCCGGCAGGTGCCTGCGGCGCACCCCGGCCGCTGTGGGCTCCTCGTAGCCCGCCAGGTCGAGCACGTGCGCACGGAGACCCGGGTGCGGCTCGCGAGTGAGCAGCAACCAGCGACCGTCGTCGCCTTCGTGGCGGATGAGTGTCACCGTGTCCGTATTGTCGCGGTCCGTGGCCACCCAGCGCCCCCTCCGGGTCGTCCACTGCCCCGTGAACACGGCCGGCGTGCCGTGGACGAACGTCCAGGCGCTGCGCCGCCGCGGGGTCGACGCGCGGCTCGTCGTGTTCGAGCGCTACCGGCTGCACCCCGAGGCGGACGAGTCGCTCGACCTCGCGAATCGCGGCCTCGCCCGCCGCCAGGTCGCGCAGTGGCACACATTCGCGCGACTGCTGCCGCGAACGGACGTCTTCCACTTCTACTTCGGCCTGACGCTCGTGCCGAAGCGGCTGCAGTTCCCGCTGCTGCACCTGTTCCGCCGCAAGAGCGTGTTCCACTATCTCGGCTCCGACATCCGCGGCAAGAGCCGTGAGGCGCTCGCCTTCGGCGCGCGCGCAGACGCCGAGGTCGTCGGCAGCTGCGACGCGATCCGCTGGGTGCCGGACGCCGAGCTGATCCCACCCGGGGTCGACCTATCGGAGTACGCTCCGGCCCCGCCGGCGGACCGCCGCCGCCCGGTGATCGTGCACGCCCCCTCGAGCCGGCGCCGAAAGGGCACGGACGCCGTGATCGCCGCCTGCGAGGGCCTCGACGCCGACCTCGACCTCGTCGAGGGGCTGCACCACGACGCGGCGCGGGAGCGCTACCGGGCCGCCGACATCGTGGTCGACCAGCTCAACGCCGGCTGGTACGGCCTGCTCGCGATCGAGTGCCTCGCACTCGGCAAGCCGGTCGTGACCTTCCTCCACGACGAGGCCGTCCGGCGCACGGAAGAGGCGTTCGCCACGCGCGTCCCGCTCGTGAACGCGTCGGCGGAAACCCTGCGCGAGCGGCTCACGGCGCTCGTCGCGGCGGGCCCGGCCGAATGGCGCCGCCTCGGCGCCGAGAGCCGCGCCTATGCGGAGCGCGTGCACGACCTCGAGCGGGTCACCGACCGCCTGCTCGACCTCTACGCTCGGCTCTGACATGAGCCTCGGCGAACAGCTGGCGCGGCTCGGCCGGCACTCGGCGATCTACGGGCTCGGCGGCCTCGTCTCGCGCATCCTCGCCGTCTTCCTGCTGCCGCTCTACACGCGGTACCTGGACACGTCCGACCTCGGCGAGGTCGGGCTCGTCGTCGCACTGTCTGCCGTGGCCGTCACGGTCCTCCGGCTCGGCATCTCGTCGGCGTTCTTCCGCTTCTACTTCGACGCCGACGACGACGCGGGCCGGCGCCTCGTGGTGCGCACGAGCTTCTGGTTCACGCTGGCGATGGGCCTCCTCGGCTTCGTGCTCGGCGTCGCGCTGGCCGCCCCGATCGCGGATGCGCTGGGGGTCGACGACCCCGACCTCGTCCGCGCCGGCGCGCTCGGCGTCCTCGCGCAGATGGTCTACGAGCAGCAGACCGCGCTGTTCCGCGCGGAGGAGCGCTCGACCGCCTTCGTGGCCGCGAGCCTGACGAACGTCGCGATCACGATCGGCGCGACGGTGCTGCTCGTGGTCGTCTGGGAGCAGGGCGCGCTCGGCGTGATCGTCGGCAACATCACCGGGACGCTGCTCGTCACCGCCGGCCTGGTCGCCGTCCACCGCCACTGGCTCGGCCGCAGCTTCTCCCGGCCGCTGCTCCGCGAGATGAACCGGTTCGGGATTCCGCTCGTCCCCACCGCACTGGCGCTGATCGCGATCAACTTCGGCGACCGCTTCTTCCTCGTGCACCTCGCCGACCTGGAGGAGGTCGGGCTCTACGAGATCGGCGTCCGCATCGCCTCGGCGATGGTGCTGCTGCTCACGGCCTTCCGCACGGCATGGCCGGCGTTCGCGTACTCGATCCGAGACGACGCCGAGGCGAGGCGGACGTATGCCTTCGTGCTCACCTACCTCGTCGTCCTCGCCTCCTGGGTGGCGCTGGGGCTCGGCCTGCTGTCGCCGTGGCTCGTGCGCCTGCTCGCGACGCCTGCGTTCTACGAGGGCTCCGAGGTCGTCGCGCCGCTCGCCTTCGCGACGGTCGCCTACGCCGCGTACGTGGTCATGGCCATCGGCGTCGGCCGGGCGAAGCGGACGCAGTTCAACTGGGTGATCGCCGGAGCCGCGGCGCTCCTCAACGTGGCCCTCAACCTCCTGCTCATCCCGCCCTACGGGATGATGGGCGCGGCCATCGCCACGGTCGCCGCGTACTCCCTCATGTTCGTGCTGATGACCTGGTACGCGCAGCGCGTCTTCCCCGTGCCGTACCAGTGGCGCCGCGTGGCGACCGCGGCCGCGCTGGCCGTGGCGCTCGTGGTCGCGGGGAAGCTGCTCGACGTCGGCCTGGCGCTGGCCCTCCTGCTCGCGCTCGCCTACCCGCTGGCGCTGGCGCCGCTCGGCTTCTTCCTGCCCGGCGAGCGCGCCCGGCTGCGGGCACTCGTGGCGCGCTAGACTCCTACGGTCGTGCGCGCCGCGGCGCGCGGTCTTTCGAGCCGAAGGAGGGATGGACAGTGATTGCACGGAACGCCCACTCCTTCGGCCGCCGCAGCTAGCCGGCACACGCACCAGCAGCACGCCTGAGCCCGCTCGGCGGCCCGTCGAGGCGTCAGCGACGCGTGACGGTGTCAGACACCGTCACGGCCGGCTGACGAGACCGCAAGCTCAGGAGGAACCCGGTTGAGCTTCACCGCTGTCCGGCCGCAGCCGCGCCGGAGCCCATCGATCGCCCCCATGCGTCTCTACACCATGGACGCCTGGGTCGAGGACGCGTCCGTGCTCGTCGCCCACGGCGAGCTGCGCACGCTCCTCTACGACGCCGCGGCCTGCGGCGGCGCCCGCGTGCTCGCGGACACGTTCCACGTCTTCCCGAACGGCGCCGTCACCGGCGCCCTGCTCCTGGCGCAGTCGCACCTCAGCATCCACACCTGGCCCGAGGGGCTGATGGCGAACGTCGACCTGCTCTCGTGCGGGGACGTCGACGGCGAGCGCGTCCTGCGCGCCGTTCGGGAGGGCCTCGGCGCCCGCCGGGCGACCGTCCGCTCCGTCCCTCGAGGCCTCGAAGGGTGACGGCGGAGCGCATCGTGGGCGAGGTGGCCGCCGCCGTCGGCCTCGCCGAGGGCGAGGACGGGATCCGCGACGTCATCCGCGTCGTCGCGCGGCTCGAGCCGGTCGCCGTGCGGCGCATCAGCCGCGCGACAGAGCTGCCCGTGCCGTTCGTCAGCGCGATCTGCAACGAGCTTCGCAAGCGCGGCGTCGTCAGCACGCAGCGGCCGGTGCGCCTCACGCCGCGCGGCCACCTCGTCTTCGGCGACGTCGCGCGCAGGCGGCTCCACGACGCGGGCTGTCCGACGTGCGCGCGTCGCGAGATCGTCCTGCCCGGCGGCCTGGCTCCGGCGATCCGTGAGCTGGGGGCGGTCGTGCGAGACGCGCCCCGGGTGCGCGTCGAGCTCGACCAGGCGCACTGCACCGTCGAGACGAAGGTCCGGCGGGTGCTGGCGATGGACGATGCGGGCGCGCTCGACGGCCGGCGACTCCTGCTCCTCGGAGACGACGACCTCACGTCCGTGGCGCTCGCGGTGCTCGCCTCGCACGGCATCGGCACCGCGGTTCGCGGCCTCGTCGTCGTAGACGTCGACCCGCGGGTCACGGCCTTCGTCGCACGGTCGCTCCGCAGCGCCCCGTATCCGGTCGAGGTCGTCGAACACGATCTGCGAGAGCCGCTGCCCGAACGACTGCTCGGCACGGCCGGCACCGTCTTCACCGATCCGCCCTACACGCCGCAGGGCGCGGCGCTCTTCCTCTCCCGCGCCGCCGAGGCGACCGCCGGCCCCGGCCGCCGCGACGTGTTCCTCGCCTTCGGCCCGAGGCGGCCCTCCGAGACGCTCGAGGTGCAGCGCACGATCGTCGGCCTCGGCTTCTCCGTGCAGCGGCTCGTACGGGGCTTCAACGACTACGTCGGGGCAGGAGCGCTCGGCGGCACCAGCCACCTCTACCACCTCGCGACGACACCGGAGCTGCGACCGCCCGCTGCCGGGCGCTACGACGGGCCGCTGTACACCGGCGACGTCTCGCGGCCGCTGCGGGACTTCCGGTGCACGCGCTGCAGCCGGGTCGAACGCGTCGGTCGGGGCCGGCGCTGGACGACCGTCGTCGAGCTCAAGCTGGCCGGCTGCGAGCACTGCGGCGGCACGTCCTTCGCCCCGCTGCCCAGGCCCGCGGCACGGCGGCGGTAGGAGCTAGCCGGCCAGCAGGCCGGTGACGTACATCACCGCGATGCCGGCGAGGAAGCCGCCGATCACCCAGCCCGAGCGCAGCCCGCCCGGCGCGCGGGTCGAGACGAACCGCCCGACCTCGACCACGACCTCGAGCGCGGCGCCCGCGGCGGCGGCGAAGAACAGCACCGCGAGCACGTCGTTCGCCAGGAAGCCGCCCGTCCAGCCGCCGACGATCGCCGGGGCACCGGCGATCAGGGCGAGGCCCCCCAGCCGTGCGACTGACGGCCGTGCACTGCCTTCCGCGGCCGGAGCGGCGATGCCGAGCCCTTCCGTGACGTTGTGGATCATGAAGCCGACGATGAGAAACGTCCCGAGCGTCAGCTCGCCGAACGCGAACGACGTCCCGATGGCGAGACCTTCGCCGAAGTTGTGCACCCCGATGCCGATCGCCACGAGCGTGGCGAGCGCGAGACCGCCGAGCCCGGCCGTCCCGCGCGCGAGACGAGCGGACAGGAACGTCATCGTCAGGTAGCTGATCGCCACGCCGAGCAGCACGAGGCCGGCGCCGCCCATCGCGGACGGCAGGACGGCCTGCCGCTCGAAGGCCTCGAAGAGCGCCTCGATGCCCAGAAATGCGAGCAGGCCGCCCGTCAGCGCCATGAAGGCGGAGAGCCAGCGCGGATCGGCGCGCCGCAGGGACGGGAGCCAGAGCAGCCCGAGCGCGATCGGCACGACCCCCACCAGGAAGCCGATGATCGTGTAGCCGAGGATCGCCTCGCCGGTGACACCGGGGGTCTCAACGGCGGCGGGGATCTCCTCCACCGTCTCGATGCCGGTCGAGCTCGTCACCCCGACCGTGATCGGGTCGTCCTCCACCCAGTCGAACGGCACGACGATCGTGCTCGAGCGGAGTCGCGACAGCGTTGTGTCGCCGTCGACGGTGAACGGCACGATCGCGTCGTCGACGGTGACGGAGGCGATCGTGAGGTCCTCCGGCTGCGGGTTCGTGACGCGGATCCTGATCTCGCCCGGATCGAACTCCACGCGGCGCACGTCGAACTCGTCCGGCGGCGGCGCGCCGCGCCCGAGCAGGTCGACGATGGACGAGCCTGTCGCGGCGAAGGCGCCGACGACGAGCGCCAGCAGCAGGACCGGCACGAGCGCCGCCAGCCGCCAGCCGAGCGTCGACCCGCCGCCGGTCGCGCTCCCCGCCTCCATCAGTCGACCACGTTGAAGAAGCCCATCCAGCCGAGCTCCGCGAACTCGGACTGGTGCGCGTGGAACATGAACATGCCGGTGTTCGCGAACTCGATCTCGAGCACGCCGCGCTGGCCCTGGCACTGCATGATCGTGTCCGTGTACTCCCAGTGATCGCCCGTGCCGGTCGGCTGGTAGCGGAAGAAGTCCGCGTGCAGGTGGAAGGAGTTGATGAGGTCGAACTCGGTCAGGTTCGCGAGGTAGATGCGAACGACCTCCGACCGGCGCACCCGGATCGGGTAGCGGGCGTAGTAGAAGCTCCGGCCGTTGACCGTGTAGAAGTTGTTGCCGCCGTCGGCGTCCGTGTCGTAGCCGTTCATCACCATGACGAGCTCCCGGGCGGGCGGCCGCGGTTCCTTCGGGTCGATGATGAACGCGCCGTAGAGCCCCTTGTGGATGTGCTTCTTGAGCGGGGTCGCGTGGCAGTGGTAGAGGTGGAGGCCGGCGGGGCGGGCCTCGAACTCGTAGGTGAAGTCGCCGCCCGGCTGGACGATCTGGAAGACGCCGTCCATGTTCGCGGGGTGGATGCCGTGGAAGTGGATCGTGTGCGGATGGGAGCCCGCGTTGACGAAGTTGACCCGCAGCGTGTCGCCCTCCGTGGCGCGGATCACCGGTCCGGGCACCGTGCCGTTGTACGTCCAGGCCGGGAAGAAGACGCCGGGGGCGATCTCGAGCTCGCGGTCGACCGCGCGCAGCGTGTACTCCCGGACGCGGCCCGGCTCGTACGGCAGCGCCGGGGGCGGGTAGAGCAGCGCGTCGAGGTCGTTCGGACCGCCGACGGCGGGCGCGGCCTCTCCGATCATGGCTGCGTGCCCACTCGCCGTGTGGCCGCGGACGTGCCCCTGGGTGGAGCGGGAGTGGTCGTGCGACGAGTGGTCGTGCAAGGGGCCGCCGTGCCCGGCCGCGGTCGCGTCGCCCGCGAGCGCATAGCGCCCGAGCACCGGGGCGGCCACGATCGGCGCGGCGCCCACGATGAGCTTGCGGCGTGAAAGTTTAGACATGCCTAAACATTAGCCGCTCCGGTGCCGAACCCGCAACGCCGGCTTCCGGATCGCGCCGTACGATCGCGCCGTGAGGCCGGGGCTCGTGCTGGGCGTCCTCGTCGTGGCCGCGGTGCTCGTGCGCGGGGTCGTCGCGCTCCTGGTTCCTGCCCCCTCGATCTTCATCGACGAGCTGCTCCACGCCGAGCTCGCTCGCAACCTGCTCGATGGCGAGTGGCTCCGCGTCCGGGGCGAGCGGCTGCCGGTGAGCGCGGTCTACGCGATCACGACCGCACCGGCCTGGCTGGCCGGCTCGACGGACACGGCCTACGCACTCGCCAAGCTCGTCGGCACCGTGGCGATGTGCCTGGCCGCGGTGCCGGCCTGGCTGCTGGCGAAGCGCTCTGCCGGGCCGCGCTGGGCGCTGCTCGCCGCCGGGCTGACGCTCCTCCTGCCGACGTTCGCGCTGACGGGAGCTCTCATGCTCGAGACCGTCGCGCTGCCGCTCTTCGTCCTCGCGGCGCTCGCGATGGCCGCGGCGCTCGAGCGGCCGACGCCCGGGCGACAGGCGCTCGTGCTCGGTGCGATCGGGCTGGCGGCGCTCGCGCGCTTCCAGGGCCTCCTGCTCGTGCCGATCCTCGCCACCGCGGTACTCCTGCACGCGCTTCTCGAGCGCCGAACCGCGCGGGCCTGGCTCCCCTCGCTGGTCGCAGTCGCCGGCCTCACCGCAGCCTGGATCGGGCTGCGCCTGGCCGCCGACGAGCCGCTCGTCCCGACCCTCGGCGTCTACGAAGGCCACACCGTAGCCACGTACGAGGCCGGCGAGGTGCTGCGCTGGGCGGCCGCGAACGCGGGTGCGCTCGTCCTGGCGACGGGCGTCGCCCCGGCGGTCGCGTTCGGGGTGCTCCTCGTCCGCGCGTCGCGGCGGCGAGACGGCTCGGCGCCGCTCCACGCCTACCTCGCGGTGACGACCGCGAGCGTTGCCTGGCTCGTCGCGCTTGCGGCCTTCGCGGCCGCCTGGGAGCCGGCCGGACTGAAGGAACGCTATGCCCTCTACGCGCAGCCGCTGCTCGCGGCGGCACTGCCGATCTGGCTCGCGCGAGGTGCACCGAGGCCGCGGATCGCGACGGCCGCGGTGGCGCTCACCGTCGTCGGGCTCGTCGCGACCCTGCCGCTCGACCGCATCCTCGACGGCCCGTCGTTCCTGGGCAACGCCTACGGGCTGCACCTCCTCGACCGCATCGGCGGCACCGACGCGGCCCTGCTCGCCGCCACCCTGGCAGCGGCCGCGATCGCGGCGACGGCCGTCCTGGCGCCGCTCGCGGTCGCCCGCGTTGCGTTGCCGGTGGCCGCGGCGACCCTGCTCGCAGCCGCCTCGTGGGCCGCAGCCGACACGGTCCGCGACCGCTCCCGCGGCGCCGACCGCATCGCGGGGCTGTCGCCGCGCGACTTCGCCGACCGGGCTGCCGGCCGCGATGCACGGGCGCTCTTCCTCAACACGACGACCTACCACGCCGAGACCCGGTTCGGCCGCCCCTACGAGCAGTGGGCGCCGTACTGGCTCGCCGAGCTCTGGAACCGCAGCCTGCGCGGGACGGCGAGCCTCGGGCTTGCCGAGCCGGCGCCGATCGCCCAGCAGGCGGCGGCGCTGGACTGGGCCACCGGAGGCGTCGCGCTGGATCCGGGTCCGCGGTACGTGCTCACGGACGAGCGCTTCCGGGTCGTGGGCGAGGAGGTCGCCGCGGCCGGGCCGTTCCGGCTCACACGGATCGATTCGCCGCTCCGGCTCGCGAGCGCCGTCGAGAATGCCGACCGGGACGGCTTCATCGAGACCGGCGCGTCGTTCGATCTCTGGGAGGAGGCCGACGCGGTCGAGGTGGTCGTGGACGTGCGTGGGCCGACACGCGTCGACGTCGCCGCGGGCCCGCTCGTCGCACCGGGCAACGCACCGCAGCTCGGCGGCATCACCGCATCCCGCCGCGTCCTGGCGGACGTGGACGCACCCGCCCGGGTCGTGATCCCGGTTCCGCCGGCGCCGTCCCGCGTCCAGGTGCAGCTGTCGCGCGAGCCGGCGCGGGTGAGGTTCGAGCCGAGGTAAGACGCCCGCCCGACGCGCCGCAGCACCGGGCAGGCGACCTGTGACCCTACCGCATCGCGAGGCGGAACTCGGTGCGGGCTACGGCTACGCCACCACGCGGACGACCTGGAAGACCTCTGCGAACTCGCGGTTCACGTTCACGCCGTGCACCCGCGCGAGGTTCCAGACGTACTCGGGGTTCGCGTACCGGCGGTGGTGCTGCGACGCGTAGCGCTCCAGCGCGGCGACCTTGCGCTCGAGGTGCTGCCGCTCGAGCGCGACGTACATCCCGTACGCGAACTCGAAGTTGTTCCAGGGGATCTCGTAGCCGAGGATCGTCGTGCGCTTGAAGGCGCGCAGGCCCTCCTGCGCGACGGTCTCGTGGTCCTGGTGGACGTCGTGGTGCGAGGGCTGGAAGACGACGTCCGGCTGCCATTCGTCCCAGAGCGCCACGAGCAGCTCGAGGATCTCCTGCCGCCGCTCCGGGAAGGTGCGCACGTCGAAGTCGTGCACCGTGAGGTGCGAATCCGGGATGCCGATCTCGGTCGTCGCCTCGCGCACCTCGCGGGCGAGCGTGTCGGGCGGGAAGCCGGGTGGCAGCGACCGGGTGGCGATCGAGAACGCGACGTACCGCACCTCGCAGCCCGCGTCGACGAGGCGCGCCATCGTGCCGCCGCACCCGAACTCGCCGTCATCGGTGTGCGGCGCGAGCACGAGTGCGCGCTTCCAGGCCTCGATCACGCTGCGGAGTCCTATCACGGCCCCGGCGGTTAGTCTGCGAGACCTCACGCCTCTATGGACGACGCTCTCACCGCCCACGTCGCGGCGACCCTTGGTGCGGTCGGCGCCGTCCTCCTCCTCGTCGGGCGCACGCGGCTCCAGCTCCTGGCAGGCTTCGTCGCGCTCGGGCTCGCGCAGGCGGGCCTGGCGCTCTCACTCGCCGGCGGGATCCCGCTCGACGACGGCGTCGGAGCGGCAACCGTCGGCGCAGGCGTCGTCGGGCTGGCCGCGCTCGCCGCGCTCACCGCCGTCTTCGTCCGCTGGCCCGCGCTCGTGCTGCCGCTCGTTCTCGTCGCGGCGCCGTTCCGCCTGCCGCTCGACGTCGACCGAGGCCATCGGTTCCTCCTTGCGGTCGCGGAGAGCGGCGAGCTCGGCCGGCTGCTGCCGCTCTACGTCGTGTTGACGGCCGCCGTGCTCGCCGCGGTCCTGGGACTGCTGCGAAGCGCCGACCCGCAGCGGCTTCCGGTCTGGCTGGCATGGCCCGCGGCCGCCTTCCTCGCGTATGCGTCGCTCTCGCTGCTCTGGACGGACGAGCTGAACGCGGGCACGAACCTGCTGCTGTTCTTCCTCAACCCGTTCGCGGCGCTCCTCGCCGTCGCGGGCCGTGCGCCGTTCCCGGACTGGATGCCCCGGGCACTCGCCGGAATCGCGGTCGGACTCGGGTGCCTCTTCGCGACGGTCGGGCTCTGGCAGGCGACGACCGAGCGGCTGCTGTTCTTCGCGCCGAAGCTCGACGTCGCGAACACGTACGGCTCCATCTTCCGCGTGACGTCGCTGTTCCGCGATCCAAGCCTCTACGGCCGCCATCTCGTTGCGGCCATCGCCGTCCTGCTCGTCGCGCTGTGGCTCCGGCGCGTCGAGGTGTGGCTCGCCGCCCTCCTGATCGCGCTGCTGTGGGCCGGGCTCTACTTCTCGTACTCGCAGTCGAGCATGGTCGCGCTGTTCGCGGTCGCGCTCGGCATCACCGCCGTGGCCGGCGACAGGCTGGCGAAGCTGGCGGTGGTCACGATCGCAGTCTTCCTCGTGGCAGCCGCCGCCGCGTTCCTGCTCGCCGAGCTCCGGGACGAGTCGGCAAGGCGCGTCACCAGCGACCGCTCGCGACGGGTGGAGGTCACGCTCGAGGTCGTCCGCGACCACCCGCTCGCCGGGGTCGGGCTCGGCGCCCAGCCGGCCGCGAGCCGCGCGCGCTCCGAGCGGGGCGGCCGCGACGAGAGCTTCGTCTCGCACACGACCCCGCTGACGGTCGCCGCCGAGCTCGGAGCGGTCGGCCTGCTCCTCTACCTCGCACTCCTCGCAGGCGCGGGACGGACGATGTGGGAGCTCTGGCGCAGGCGTCCGGCGCTCGGCCTGGCGGTCGGTGCCGTGCTCGTGGGCCTCGCCGTGCACTCGCTGTTCTACAGCGGCTTCTTCGAGGACCCCATCACCTGGGTGGCGCTCTCGATCGCCTCCGCGGCGCTCGCCGCGCCCGTCCCCGTTCCGGCTCCCGCCCCCGTGCCGGAGCCGCGGCCCGAGCTCGTCGCCACCGGGTGAGCGGACGCCTCGAGCGGGCGGAGACCTGGGGCCTGCTAGGACTCCTGGCTGCCCTCGTCATCGTCGTCGTGCCCGAGCTCGGATCGCAGCCGTGGCCGTTCGAGCCCGACCGCGTCGAGCCGCGCGGGATCTTCGGGCCTTTCGTCCGCGCGGCAGGCCGGGAGTGGGATCTCGGCGTGCCGCGGGGCGCGGCGCTGTTCGCCGGCCTGGTCGTGGCGGGAGCGGCGCTCGTGACCTGGCGTTCGGGACGGCTGCACCGCGGCGTCTCGGTCGCGCTCGCGGCGGTCGTCGCCGGGCTGATCCTGGTGCCCGCGTCCCTGCTCTCCATCGGCCTGCGTGACGCGACCGACCCCTGGCAGTTCACGAACGACTCGACCTACCAGATCGAGATCGCCGGGGACATGATCCTGGACGGCGAGACGCCCTACGGTCGCGACTACGACGGCACCGGCCTCGAGCGCTTCTACCCGGCGGCAGGGTTCGAGGATTCCGCCGACCCGCAGGTGGCGTTGAGCCACTTCGCGTACTTCCCGGGCACGCCGCTTACGGCCGCGGCGTGGCGGCTCCTGCCGCGGCCACTCGACGACTACCGTCTCTTCGTCCTGCTCGCCACGATCGCCGCCGCTGCGATCGTCCTGCTCTTCCCCGGGCCGCTCTCGTGGCGGCTCGCGGGCGCCGCGGTTGTCGCCGCAAACCCGCTGGCCGTGCGCGCGGCGTGGTTCGGGACGGCCGACATGCCGAGCCTTGCGCTCGTGCTGCTCGCCTTCGTGCTCGCCGTGCGCGGCCGGCCCACCGGCGCCGCCGCCGCGATCGCCGGCGCGGTGCTGCTCAAGCAGTTCGCGATCGTGGCGATCCCCTTCCTGGCGCTGCTCCTCGTCACGCGGGGCGTGGCGCGCGCCGGCCTGCTGCGGGCGGGCGTGGCCTTCGCCGCCGTGCTCGTCGCCGGCTTCGTCCCGTTCCTCATCGCCGACGCGGGGGCGCTCTGGGACGACACGGTGGCCTACGGCACGGGGACGTACCGGATCATCGGCTACGGCCTGGCCGGGCTACTGGTCGGCGCCGGCGTCGTCGAGCGGGACGGCGACTACCCGTTCGCCCTGCTGGCGCTCTTGATCTGGGTACCTGCGACCGCCTGGCTCCTCCTCGGCCAGCTTCGGTCAGGGTCGGCCTGGCGCTCGGCGGCGGGCTTCGCGATTTCGACCTTCGTGCTGCTCTACGTGAGCCGGGTGCTGCAGAACTCCTACCTGGTCTGGCCGCTCGTCGGCGGCGTGGCGGCCTTCCTCCTGGCCGCCAGCGACCGCTCGCGCGTCGACACGAACGCGTAGAGCTTCGTCGAGCCGACGAGGTACAGGCGCTTGCCGTCGGCGACGACCGGCGAATAGCGGCCGTCGGGGAACGACCAGACGTGCCTGCCCGTGCGAACGTTCAGCGCGAACGTGCGGAACGGCCCGCGCTTGGCGTAGCGCGAGCCGCTGCGGCCGCAGGTGCCGCAGCTGGCGAAGTAGACGAGGTTGCCGAGCACGGTCGGGGCGCCGTGGACGGCCGCCGGCGCAGCGTGCTGCCAGATCGTGTCCCCCGTCGCCGCGTCGAGCGCGTAGACGCGCCCGTCGTAGGTGCCGACGAACACGCGCCTGCGCCACACCGCCGCCGCCGTGTAGACGTAGGTCCCGACCCGGCGCGCCCAGAGCATGCGGCCGCTCCCGGCGCCGAAGGCGTACATCGTGCCGTCGGTGTTGCCGACGTAGACCCGGCCGTACGCGACGGTCGGCGTCGCGTAGAAGTACTCGCGCCGCCCGAAGCGGGAGAACGCGGACGAGACCCAGCGGGCGCGCCCCGTCCGCGCGGAGACGGCGTGCACGCGCCCACCGTCGGTGCCGAAGTAGATCCTGCCGCCCGCGAAGGCCGGGGCGCTGTTCACCTCGTCGTCGGCGCGGTAGCGCCAGAGCAGCTTCCCGTCGCGCGCCCGGAGCGCGTAGACGTGCCCGTCCCACGAGCCGAAGTAGAGCCGCCCGTCGTGCAGGAGCGGCGACGACTCGACGACCCCGGCGTCGAACCGCCAGATCGTCTTGCCGGTGCGCGCGTCCATGGCGATCACGAACCCCCGCGCACCGCGGTTCCACTTCGGGCACGGCAGGCCGTGCATCACGGCCTGGTAGACGACCCCGTCGCGGACGACCGGTGACGCGGCGAGGCAGCGCCGGAACTTGCGCTCCCAGACGATCCGCCCGGTCGCCGCGTTGACGGCGAAGAAGCGGCCGCGCTGCTGGGGCACGTACACGCGGCCGTAGGCCACGGCCGGCGGGAACTCGAGGTAGTGGGCCGCTCGGAACATCCACTCCCGCCGGAACGGAGGCGAGTGGCCGTACGGGTTGGAGACGTGCGTGCGGGCGTTGTCGAAGCCGTACGTCGGCCACCACTCGGGGCCGGCGAGGCGCGGCAGCGCGGCACGCGGCTTCGGCACTGCCGCCGGGCGCGGGCGCGGCGACGGCTGCGACACCCGCGGCGGATCGGACGTCGCCGTGTCCGCCGGGTTCGCGCTCGGCAGGAACTCGTCGGTCGCCGAGCCCCGGAGCTCGCGCGCCCGGGTCTCCTCGTAGACGTAGTAGCCGCAGGCGAAGCCCGCCACCGCGGCCACGGCCACGAGTGCGACACCGAAGATGAGAGAGTGGGATCTCACCGCAGAGGAGTTCCACGCGCAGAGCGCGTGGCCTGTGGGATCCGTGCCAGGTTAGCTGGCGTTCTGGCCGGTCTGGGGGCGCGGCGTGACGACGACCGTGGCCTTGTCCGCATGGCCGTTCGCCTCGACGAACAGCGTGTAGCGGCCTGGAGCACGCGGTGCGCGCAGGACGAGCAGTCCAGGCGTCGCCTGCCCCGAGCCGCCGGCGAAGCGCCAGCGGAAGCGTGCTGCGTCCGTCGTGACGCGGATCCCGAAGCGCGTCCGCGCCCGCGCGCGAACCGTCTGCCGGCCGAGCGTGATGTAGCTGATCTCGACGAACGCCGGCCTGGTGCGCCGCGCGAGGTTGCCGGCCTGATCCTCGGCGCCGACCTGCAGGCGGTAGAGCCCCGCACGCTGGAGGCGCCCGTCGATCTTGCCGTTCCAGTCGAGCGTGCCCTCGGTCGGGCGGAAGCGCGTGCGCACCTCGCGTACGCCGTTTGCGTACAGCATCGCGTTGGCCTTCTCGTTCAGCTCGTAGCCGACGCTGACCCGGTCGTTGCGGCCGTCGCCGTCCGGCGAGAAGAACTCGGGCCGGACGCTCACCCGCGTGACCCTCGGAGCGGTCGTGTCGACGCGGATCGGGTTGGGCAGGATGATCGTCCGCCGGTCCCGGCTGAGCCGCAGGCGCGGCCGGTAGAGGCCCTCGGCAACGATCGCGCCGTTCTCGTCGGCGCCGTCCCAGATCGTCTCGAGCCGTCCGCCGGCGGGCAGCGCCCGATCGTCGACGAGGTCGCGCACGACGTCGCCCTCGGCGTCCACGACCGAGACCGACACGCGGCCGGCCTCGCGCAGCCGGAACGCGATCGTGGCGTGCGACTTCTCGCCCTCCGACACCGGCGAAAACACCTTCGTGATGTCCGGCGCGGCGATCGGCGCCCGCTCGAGCTTCAGCCGCTCGCTGACGCCGAACGCGACCGCGGTAGCCCCGAGCAGCACGAGCACGACGACCAGCGGGGCGAGGCGGCGCAGCACGACCGCGCCAGTGTAGTGGCGCCCCGATCTCGAAAAAGCGTGTGCTAGCGGGCCCTGGCGCTGAAGCTCCGCGTGACGGTCGCACCGGCGGCCGCGACCGTCAGCGTGCCCCGGACGAGCTTGCCGCGCGCTGTCTTCGGCACGGCCCAGGCACAGACCGCGCTGCCGTTCGCGATGCGTCGCGCCGGGCTCGTGCCGCAGCCGCCGGCCGGCGACCGTCGGCCGAGCAGCGCACGGCGGCACGCGTGCCCGGCCGGGGCGTCGTGAAGGGCAGCCGCATCACGAGGCGCCGCCCGGCACGGGGCGGGTTCGGAGCCAGCGTCGCTCGGCCGGCCGTCACCGTCGGCTTCGGGGCGACGAGCGGCGGCAGGCCCGTGTCGTAGCGCCACCCCCACGAGCCCTGCGCGGCGTCGGGCGCGTCGTCGACCCACTCGGGTGTGTCCGACTGGTACCAAGCGGCCAGGACGAAGAACTCGAACGCGGCCGGCCCGCCGATCGCGCGCCGGTCGACGGTCACCGCCCACCCGTGGTCATACGTGGCCTCGAGCGGCGCGACGAACTCCGGGTACGCGGAGCTTTTCGTCAGCCGGTCGAGCGACGCCACCGGATCACCGCCCACGCTGAGCCTGATTCGGTAGTCAGAGCCCGTAGGTCGCGCAAGCGGCGCACGTGGGTAGCCGAGCGTCCCGCCGGTCGAGCGATCGAGGTCCGAGTTGATCCCGACGACCACGAACCGGCCCGGTTCCGCAACGGACTGGTTGGGCAGCCCGATGCGAAGCGTCAGCAGTCCGGCCGCGTCGTTCGAGACCGTGACTGCCCCGATGTCGAGACAGCAGGGCGAGTCGCCGAGCGCGTCGGCGTACGTCTGGCTGGCGACCGGCGCAGCCGGCGTCGCGGTTCGGCCGGCGTGCGTGGTCGCCGCCATGATCGACGCCAGCGTGAGCACGATCGTTAGGAGCCTCATGGCTTCTCCTCTTCCAGCGGCCCTGTGCGATCGCCTTGGGCTACGGCAGTTCCGGGATCCGCTCGACGCCCATTCGCTCGCCGGTCGCCCTCGCGATGAAGCTTGCGAGCACGTTGCCGTCCGGGTCGAGCACGTTCACCCTCGCCACATGCGCGAACGTCTGGCCGTCCTGCGCCAGCCGGATCGTGCGGCTGATCCTCTGCGAGCCCAGGTAGGCGCCCGTCTGGGGGTTGAAGCGGAAGAACACGGTCGTGGCCGCGTAGAGCCGTCCCCGGATCCGCTCCCACGAGCCGAACGACTCGGTTCGCGTCGCCGGCCATTCGTTCGCCGTCTCGATCACGCTGCCTTCGTCGGTGAAGACCTGCAGCGACGTCAGCGGCGGCGCAGGCGCGGGCCGGTTGACGGCCACCTGCCACGTCCCCGCGAGCTTGTTGCCCCCGCCCGCGCCGGTTTCCGCATCGGCTACCGCGGCAATCGCTCCCGCGCTCACGACGGCCGCCAGCACCGCCGCGATGGCGCACGTCCGTACCCACTTCCTGGTCATCTCACGTCCATTCGTCGGCCGCGTCTGAAGAACGTTCGGCATGGCCGACACAGTGCTCATCGCCGGTCCTCTCGCTGTCCAGAACCGGTCCGGCCGTTGTCTTTCCGGCGGAGAACCGGCGTGTCAGCGAGCCCTGCCGCTGAAGCGGCGGGTGACGGCCGCACTGCCCGCCGTGACCGTCACCGACGCGCGGAGGAGCTTGCCGCGCGCGGAGCGCGGCACGGCCCAGGCGCAGACCGCGGCGCCGTTCGCGATGCTGTTCCCCCCCGCGGCCTTGCGGAGCGGCGTGCCGGCGGCCGTGGCCGAGCAGCGGACGGCAGCGCGAGTCCCGGCCGGGGCAGTCGTGAAGGGCAGGCGCATCACGAGCGGACGCCCGGCCCGGGGCGGGTTCGGAGCGAGCGTCGCCCGGCCGACCGTCACCGTCGGCTTCGCGACGAGGGGCGGCAGACCGGTGTCGTAGCGCCAGCCCCACTGGCCCGACGTGAAGTCCGGAGCGTCGTCAACGAGCTCCGGTCGATCCGTCTCGTACCGGAGCCCGGCGACGTAGAAGTCGAAAGTCGCCGGCCCACCGAGCAGCCGACGGTCGACCGTCACCGTCCACCCGCGGTCGTAGGTCGCGTCGACCGCGCCGACGAAGACCGGCGACAGGAAGGTGGTCGGGTACCGGATCAGCGCGGCGATCGGGTCGCCGCCGGCATCGAGCCGTATGGAGTAGTCGCCTCCTCGACTCCGTCCGGCCGGCGCTCCGGGCAACCCGACGCCTGTGAGCGGGTCGAGGTCCGGGTCGATCCAGATCGCTGTGAGTCTCCCCGGCTCCGCGACGGGCTGATTCGGTAGCTCGATCCGGAACGTGAGCAGACCAGCGGGATCGTTCGACACCGTCACGGCGCCGATGTCCACGCAGCACGTCGCGTCGCCGAGCGCGTCGACATACGTCTGCGTTGCGACCGCGGCGTCGCCTGCAGCGCGGCTCAGGGCCCCCGTGGACAGCGCCGCGGCCGCGACCAGGGCGATGACGATCCGGGGCCGTGTCCGTCGGATCATCTCGCTAGGGCCGGTCCGGGATCTGCTCGACCTGGAGCCGTGCGGCCGAACCCGTGGCGACGCCCCGCCCGACGACGTTGCCGTTCGGGTCGAACGTGGTCACCCGGGCGACCGCCTTGAACGTCTGGCCGTCCTCGGAGAGCTCGATCGTGCGGTTGATCTTCCGCGTCCCGAGGAACGCGCCCGTCTGCGGGTTGTAGAGGAAGTGGACGCCGGTGGCCGCGTAGAGCCGTCCCTCGATCCGCTTCCAGCTCGAGAACATGGGCGACCGGTTCGCCGGTGGCTCGTTCGACGTCTCGATCGCGGTGCCGTCGCGGGTGAACGTCGTGAGCGACCGGAGCGTCGGCAGCGGAGCCGG
Organism: uncultured Gaiellaceae bacterium; assembly: GCA_963733065.1. Classification (GTDB taxonomy): domain Bacteria; phylum Actinomycetota; class Thermoleophilia; order Gaiellales; family Gaiellaceae; genus CAVTBT01. The sequence continues at coordinate 795,272 of CAVTBT010000005.1, read as the reverse complement.
CGGGATGACGGTCGCCACCCACGTGCCGGCGAGCTGGTTGCCGTTCGACCTCTTCGCGGGCGCGGCGGACAGGGCGCTCGCGGCGACCGCTGCCGCGACGGCGATGACCACGGCGCTCAGGAGTCCAAGCCTGCGACTCATGTCGTGCTCCTTTCGTCGGCTCGTGACCAGTGGTCGTCTGGTCATGGGAGAACGGATGCTCCCCGCCGCTCTCGATACGATCCAGACTCGGTCCAGCCGTTGTCTTCCGACCCAAAGCGGAGTAGACCTCGCCGCATGGAGTTCCGGCTGCTCGGCCCGCTCGAGGTGGCGGAGAACGGCCACGTGCTGGCGGTCGGCGGCGCCAAGGAGCGGACGCTGCTCGCGGTGCTCCTCCTGCATGCGAACGAGACGGTCTCGACCGAGCAGCTGATCGACGAGCTCTGGGGCGAGCGGCCGCCGAGGAGCGCCGCCAGGCTCGTCGCCACTCATGTGTGGCAGCTGCGCAAGACCTTCGGCGACACCATCGTCACCCGCGCGCCCGGCTATGCCGCCGTCGTGCCGGAGGACCGGCTGGATGTCCGCGCCTTCGAGCGACTCCTGCAGCAGGCGCGGTCGCTCCCTCCCGCCGAAGCCTCGGCCACGCTCGCCGAGGCGCTCGCCCTCTGGCGCGGGCCGGCGCTGCAGGACGTTCGCTTCGAGTCGGTGTCGGCGCGGGCTGTCGAGCGGCTCGAGGACGAGCGGCTCGACACGATCGCGCTCCGCATCGACCAGGATCTCGCGCTGGGGCGTCACGAGGCTGTGCTCCTCGAGCTGCAGGCGCTCGTCGACGCCGAGCCGTACCGCGAGCGGTTGCAGGCGCAGCTGATGCTGGCGCTCTACCGCAGCGGCCGGCAGGCCGACGCGCTGGCCGTCTACCGCGACTTCCGTGGGCGCTCGGTGGAGGAGCTAGGCATCGAGCCTGGGCCGGCCCTCCAGGAGCTGGAGCGCGGCATCCTGCGGCAAGACCCGAGCCTCGCAGCCCGCGCGCCGAAGCACCGCTCTGCGCCGCGGCGCGGCCGTCGCCTCGGCGCCGCGGTGGCTGCCGTCGTGTTGTTGGCGGTGGCGGCGGTCGGCCTCGTGGCCTCACGCGGCGCGGAGCCAGGCGTGGCGGTGGGCACGAACGCCGTCGCCGTCGTCGACCCGGACAGCGGCCGTGTGGTGGCGGGCGTGCCGTTGGGCCTCGAGCCTGGAGCGATCGTGAGCGGGACGACCAGTGTATGGGCCGCCGCGTTCGCCGACCGGAACGTGGCGCAGATCGACCCGCGCAGCCGCGCCGTCGTTCGACGCGTGGCGGTCGAGGGGTCGCCGACGTCACTTGCGACTACGGGTCGCACCTTGTGGGCGATCTCGCGCTTCGACCGCACGGTGACGGCCGTCGACCTGGAGTTCTACGCCACTCGGAGCGAACCACTCCCGACGGCAGGCGTGACGTTCGACGACCCCCAGGTACGGCGCCCGACCGGCGCCGACGCGGCGCTCGGTCGGCTCCGCATCGGGTCGACCGACGCCGCCCTTCTCGACGGACGCGGCCGCGAGGTAGCTGCCTTGGCGTATCCGATCCCGGACGTCGCGCTGGGCCGGGGCTCGCTCTGGGCCGTAGGCACGCCTCCACGACTCTTGAGCTTCCAGACACCGGGCGACGTCTCGACGCCGGGCGTCGTTTACCGTCTCGACCCGGTGACGGGCGACGTCGAGTCGGAGACGCCCGTCGGCCGGCAGCCAAATGGGATCGCCATCGGCCTCGGTTTCGTCTGGGTCGTGAACAGCGACGACGGGACGCTCGAGCGACTCCACCCCGTCACCGGGACGTCGCTCGAGAGAATTCCGCTCGGCGAGCCGCCCATCGGGCTCGGACCGGTGTTCGACCCGCGAGCCGTCGGGAGCGGCGGCGGGCTCGCCGTCGGCGAAGGTTCCGTCTGGGTGACCGATGGCCGGCGGAACGCGCTGATCCGCTACGAGCCGGGGTCGGGCCGCATCACCCGCATCCCGCTCGACGCCTCGCCCGCCGACGTCGCCGTCGGCCACGGGCTCGTCTGGGTCACGCTCCGGCGGGCCGCCGGCGGCTGACCTGAGGTCGTGTAGTGTCATCGGCGTTGCTTTTGAAAATGAAGCGAGCCGCCGACCCCTACCGCGACACCGACGTCGTCGACGCCCGCGCGCCGCGCACGAACCAGGCCGCGATCGGCTTCCTGGCACTTGTCTCCGTGACGGTCGGGCCGTGGTGGCTGCTGGCGATCCTGGCGCTGCAGCTCGCGCTCGGCCTGACGCTCGGCCGGCGCTGGTGCGTGGCGTGCGTCTTCTACTTCGAGGTGCTGCAGCCGCGCTTCGGGGAGGGGCCGCTCGAGGACGCGCGGCCGCCGCGCTTCGCGAACCTCGTCGGGCTCGTCGTCCTGGGCGCCGCCTCGCTCGCGTACCTCGGCGGTGCTGACGCCGTCGGCGCAGCGCTCGGCGTGCTCGTCGCGGTGCTCGCCCTGCTCGCGGCCGCGACCGGCTTCTGCGCCGGCTGCACCGCATACAAGCTCGGCTACCGCCTCACAGGCAGACAGTTCGTCAGCTGCCCGCTCCCACCGGCGCCGTAGACGTCTACGTCGGCATCTTGCCGGTGTCGATCTCGGCCGAGCCGGGTGCAACCTCGAAGCTCGACACGAGCCATCGCGTACCGTGCAGCTCGAGGAGGAACTGGAACGCCGCCGGGCGGGCATCGGAAGCGCTGACGACGCACGAGCGTGGCGCCAGAGCCGGTCGGACGACGGCCGTCCGGAGGAACCGGCCGACGACAACGTTCGCGGCGCGCTCGCTCGTCCCAACGTGAGCGGAGCCCGGGCAGCGCCGTTCGGGCACGCTTCCGCCCGAGGCGCGGGCCTCCGCCGCGACGGTGCTCGACAGGACGAGCGACACGACGCAGACCAACGCCGCTCCGACCAAAGCCCGTCTCCAATCGCCCGCGTCCATGCCGTTCAGGCTGGCGCGCGCGGGCGGCAGCGTCGCTCACGACTTTGACAGAGCGGGTGTCACGCCCGCCACACGGCCGAGCCGCCGGCTACCGCTCGACAGGAACGGGCCGCCGAGTGAGCAGCACGCGCCCGGCGGCGGCGACGCCCACGACGAGCGCGATCGCCGCACCCGAGATGACGATGGCGTCCGCCGCCGGCGGGTCGAGCAGCTTCACACCTGCGAGCGAGAGCACGAGCGCGAGCGCGACGCGGAGCGCCCGGTCCGGGAGCTTCACGGTGAGCTGCGAGCCGATCAGCACGCCGGGGATCGAGCCGATCAGGAGCCAGCCGGTCGCGGCGAGATCGACGTTGCCGCCGATCATGTGCCCGATGCCGGCCACCCAGAGCAGGGCGGCTGCGTGAAAGATGTCCGTGCCGACCACCTTCGCCGCGGTCAGCGGGAAGAGGATCAGCATCGCCAGCCCGAACCACGTGCCCGAGCCGACGGACGTCAGGCCGACGATGAAGCCGCCGGACACCCCGACCAGCACGGCGGAGACCTTGTCGCGGCGCTGGAGGATGAACGGCCGGTCGTCGCCCTGCGAGCGGAGGTAGGCCTTCACGAGGAAGCCGATCCCGCAGACCACCAGAGCCGCGCCGAGGATGCCCTGCGCGACGTCCTCGAAGCCGTCGCCGTAGCGGTGCTTGAGCCAGGTGGCGAGGGCGACGCCGACGAGGGACAGCGGCGCCGAGCCGAGCAGCATCCACAGCGTCAGGTGGGCATGGACGTGCCCGAACTGCCGGTGGCGCACGGCTCCGAAGCTCTTGAAGATCGCGCCGTGGAGGATGTCCGTGCCGATGGCGACGGTCGGCTTGAAGCCGAACACGAGCACGAGCATCGGTGTCATCAGCGACCCGCCGCCCATGCCGGTCATCCCGACCAGCAGCCCGATCAACAGGCCGGCGAGCGACAGCTCGAGGTTCATGCCGACGCCTCGAGCACCATCCCGGCGCCGACCGTCTCGTTCGTCGCCTCGTCCACGAGCACGAACGCGCCGGTCGCGCGGTTCGCGGCGTAAGGATCGACGGCGAGCGGCTCGGCGAGCCGGAGCGCGACGCGGCCGATGTCGTTCAGCTCGAGGTGCACGGGCGCAGGCCCGTCCTCGAGCGTGTGGATGTCGACCACCGACAGCAGCTCGTCCACCACCGCCCGCACCGAGCGCGTCGTGTGCTTGACGACGATCCGCGAGCGCGGCTCGAGCGGCCGCTCGGACATCCAGCACACCCTCGCCTCGAGGCCACGCGCCGTGATCGGCGGGCACTCCGGGTCGGCGAGCATGTCGCCGCGGCCGACGTCGAGGTCGTCGTCGAGCCGGACGATCACGGACATCGGCGGCAGCGCCGCATCGAGCTCACCGTCCGCCGTCTCGACGGCGGCGACGCGCGAGCGTCTGCCCGACGGCACCACGAGCACCTCGTCCCCCGCGCGCCAGACACCGCTCGCGACCTGCCCCGCATAGCCGCGGTAGTCGTGGTGCTCGTCGGACATCGGTCGGATCACCCACTGCACCGGGAAGCGGCGCTCGTCCAGGTTGCGGTCGCCGGCGATCTCCACTGTCTCGAGGTGCTCGAGCAGCGTCGGGCCGTCGTACCAGGGCATCGCGTCCGTGCCCTCGACGACGTTGTCGCCCCGCAGCGCCGAGACGGGGATCGCGCGCAGGTCGTCCACGCCGAGCTGATCGGCGAGCCTCGAGAGCTCCGTGCCGATCTCGTCGAAACGCCTGCGAGAGAACCCGACGAGGTCCATCTTGTTGACGGCGACCGCGATGTGCGGGATGCCGAGGATGGCGGCGATGTACGCGTGCCGCCGGGTCTGCTCGACGACGCCCCGCCTTGCGTCGAGGAGGATCACCGCGACGTCGGCCGTCGAGGCGCCGGTGACCATGTTGCGCGTGTACTGGACGTGCCCGGGAGCGTCGGCGAGCTGGAAGCGGCGGCGCGGCGTCACGAAGGAGCGGTAGGCGACGTCGATGGTGATGCCCTGCTCGCGCTCGGCGCGCAGCCCGTCGGTGAGGAGCGCGAGGTTGACGTAGCCGTCGCCGCGCCGCTCGCTCGTCGTCTCGATGTGCTCGAGCTGGTCGGCCAGGATCTGCTTCGTGTCGTAGAGCAGACGGCCGATCAAGGTCGACTTGCCGTCGTCCACCGAGCCGCAGGTCACGAGCCGCAGCAGCTCGGCCTGCATCAGCGCCTCAGAAGTAGCCAAGGCGCTTGCGGTCCTCCATGGCCGCCTCCGTGACGCGATCGTCGGCCCTCGTCTCGCCGCGCTCGCTGACGCGGGTGGCCGCGATCTCGGCGACGACCTCGTCGAACGTGCTCGCCTCGGAGAGCACGCCGCCGGTGCAGCTCATGTCGCCGACCGTGCGGAACCGCACCGACGCGGTGAACGGGTCCTCGCCGGGCAGGCGCTCGACGAAGTCGCTGACGGCATACAGCATGCCGTCGCGCCGGAAGACCTCGCGCTCGTGCGCGAAGTAGATCGCCGGCAGCTCCAGTCGCTCCCGTGCGATGTACTGCCAGACGTCGAGCTCCGTCCAGTTCGAGATCGGGAAGACGCGGACGTGCTCGCCGCGCCGGACGCGGGCGTTGTAGAGGTTCCAGAGCTCGGGCCGCTGCGCGCGCGGGTTCCACTGGCCGAAGTCGTCGCGGAAGCTGAAGATCCGCTCCTTCGCGCGCGCACGCTCCTCGTCGCGCCGCGCGCCGCCGATCGCCGCGTCGAAGCCGTGCTCCTCGATCGCGTCGAGCAGCGTGGTCGTCTGCAGCTGGTTGCGCGAGGCGCGCGGGCCGGCCTCCTCGACGACGCGGCCGCGGTCGATCGAGTCCTGCACCTTGGCGACGATCAGCCGCTCGCCGAGCTCGGCCACGCGCCGGTCCCGGAACGCGATCACCTCGGGGAAGTTGTGGCCCGTGTCGACGTGCATGACCGGGAACGGGAACTTGCCCGGACGGAAGGCCTTCTCCGCCAGGCGCAGCAGCACGATCGAGTCCTTGCCGCCGGAGAAGAGCAGGACCGGACGCTCGAGCTCGGCGGCCAGCTCGCGCATGATGTGGACGGCCTCGGCCTCGAGCACGTCGAGGTGCGAGAGGCGGACCTGCTGCAGCGTCTCGGTCATACGGCGACGCCGGCGAGGTAGGCGAGCACGTCTCGCGCGGAGTCCTCGGGGCTGTCGTCCCTCGGTGTCCAGCCGCAGCTCGGGCGACTCCGGCTCCTCGTAGGGGTCCGAGACGCCGGTGAACTCGGCGATCTCGCCGCGGAACGCCTTCTCGTACAGGCCCTTCACGTCGCGGCGCGCGCACTCCTCGACCGAGGTCGCGACGTGCACCTCGACGAATGGGGCGAACTCCTCGACCAGCGAACGCGCGGTACTGCGCGCCTCGGCGTAGGGGGAGATGGCGGAGACGAGCACCGTCGCGCCGTGACGCGCGAGCCGCGAGGCGACCCAGCCGATGCGCTCGATGTTCGTGTCGCGGTCCTCCTTCGAGTAGCCGAGGCCCTTCGAGAGGTGCGTCCGCACCACGTCGCCGTCGAGGTACTCCACGGCGTCGCCATCCGCCTCGAGCTGCCTGCCGACGAGATCGGCGATCGTGCTCTTGCCGGCACCGGACAGGCCGGTGAACCAGATCACACGGCCGCTCACTGCGTCGCGCCGCCGCCGTGGATGCCGCACTCCAGCTTGTCCGACCCGGCCCAGCGGCCCGCGCGCTCGTCGTCGCCCTCGGCGACCGGCCGGGTGCACGGCATGCAGCCGATCGAGGGGTAGCCCTGGTCGTGGAGCGGGTTGTAGGGGATCTCGTTGACGTGGATGTAGGCCTGGACGCGCTTCGCGTCCCAGTCCACGAGCGGCTGGATCTTCCAGACGCCGTACCGCTCCGACCACTCGACCTTCTGAGCCCCGGCCCGAGTCGGCGACTGCTCGCGGCGGATGCCGGTGATCCACGCGTCGTAGCCGGCGAGCGCGCGCTCCAGCGGCTCGACCTTGCGGATGTGGCAGCAGCGGTCGGGATCGCGCTCCCAGAGGTTCGGCCCCTCGCGCCGGTGCTGCTCGGCGACCGTCAGCACTTCGGGGCGGACGAGCTCGAGCCCGTAGCGCTCGACGAGCCGGTCGCGGGTCTCGTAGGTCTCCCGGAAGAAGAGCTGCGTGTCCAGCTCGACCACGGGCACGCCGAGGTCCAGCTGCGAGGTCATGTGCACGAGCACGCTCGACTGGCGCTGCCACGAGCACGTCAGGCAGATCCGGCCGGCGAACTCCGCGGCGGCCCAGCCGAGCAGCTCCTCTGCGGAGAGCGCCTCGAAGTCGAGCTCAGGGAGCGGCGGTGCCGGCGCGGTCGCCAAGCAGCACCTCCTTGAGCGTGTCGCCGCGCAGCCCGAGCCGCAGCGTCTCGAGCGGGATGACCTCGTCGGGCGGGATGTTGCCGAGGTTCACGGACGGCCCGAACTCCTTGATGAACCACGCCTGCGCGGCTTTCGTCGGCGCCTCGAAGACGACGTGCACGGGCCCGACGGCCATCGCGATCTCGGCGATCAGCTCGGTCCGCATGCCGCCCGAGGAGTCGAAGATCCCGGCCGTGCCGCCCTCGCGCGCCTCGGTGATCACCTTCCAGGCGCCTGCGTCGAGGTCCTCCTGGAGCCACTGCACCCAGTCCTCGACCGCGTACTCGACCGACGAGTCCTTGGAGCCGACCTCGGACAGGACGGTGAAGTCGCGCGCGAAGTCGGCGATCAGCTCGAGCTTGCGCTCGCGCGGAATCTCGATCGTGCCGTCCGAGATCTCGACGTGGGACAGCCCGAGGCTCTGCAGCCACGACTTGTACTCGTCAAGCTTTCCCTTCGCGTAGACGACCTCGAAGTACGTCCCGCCGATCACCACCGGCTTCTCGCGCAGCACGTCGAGCTTGCGCTCCAGGCCGCCGGTCACGGCCGCGGTGCCCCAGCCCAGCTTGACGATCGAGATGTGGTCGCCCGCGACCTCCAGGATGTCCTCCCACGCGCGCGGGCCGAGCCCCTTGTCCAGCACGTGGGTGAGGCCGTGGTGCGGCTCAAAGGCGAGCATAGAGCTCCTCCAGCTTCTTCTTGGCAGCTTCCTGGACGTCGTGGTAGAGCGAGTTGCCGTGGGCGTCGATGCCGACCGTGAGCGGCCCGAAGTCCTTGACGCGGAACTTCCAGAGGCACTCGGGCATGAGCTCCTCCCAGGCCACCTCCTCGATCTCCTCGATCTGGGTGGTCTCGAGCGCCGCCGCTCCGCCGACGATCGCGAAGTAGACCATCCCCAGCCGGTGCATCGGCTCGATCGCCTCGTCCGGGAACCCGCCCTTGCCGCAGATCGCGCGTACGCCGTACTGCGCTCCGAGCGGCTCGGTGAAGCGCACCATGCGGGCGCTCGTCGTCGTGCCGATGCAGACCTTCTCGTAGCGGCCTTCGCCGAGCTTGCGGACGCCGGGCGCCGTGTGCAGCAGGAAGGCGCCGGAGAGATCCATCGGCGGCTCCTGCCCCTCGTCGAAGATCCGGATCTGCGTGCGGTCGCGGATGCCGATGATGTGGCCCTGGACCGTGACCTCGTCGCCGGCGCGGAGCTTCAGGATCTCGGCCGGATCGGTGATCGGGAACGTGACCTCGTGCGTCGCCATCAGAACTCCCGGTCGTAGTCGAGCGTGCCGTCGGCCGAGACGTGCACCGAGGCTCGGCGCGCCGCCCAGCACTGGTAGTTGACGGCCACCGGGTTGAGGGTCATGTGCGTGTCCGCGTGCTCGATGTGGCACTGCAGGACGGTCACGTCGCCGCCGAGCCCCATCGGGCCGATGCCGGTCTCGTTCAGCAGGCCGTAAAGCTCGTCCTCGAGCTCCGCGACGATCGGATCCGCGTTGCGCGTGCCGACCGGCCGCGTGATGGCCTCCTTCGCGAGGTACATCGCGTAGTCCGCGGAGCCGCCGATGCCGACGCCCACGATCCCGGGCGGGCAGGGCTTGCCGCCGGCGCCGACGATGCTCTCGAGGACGAACTGCTTGATGCCCTTCACGCCGTCGGCGGGGACGCACATCTTCAGGAAGCTCATGTTCTCGGAGCCGGAGCCCTTCGGCACGCACTTCACGTCGAGGCCGTCCCACTCGGGGATGAACTCCCAGTGGACGATCGGCAGCCGGTAACCCGTGTTCGGCCCGGTGTTCTCGCGCGTGATCGTGTGCACGGCGTTCGAGCGCAGCGGGTGCTCGATGGTCGCGCGCTCGGTGCCGGCCTTGAGCGCGGCGTAGATCCGGGTCGGATGGAGCGGGAAGTGCTCGCCGACGCGGCAGGTGTAGACGGCGATGCCGGTGTCCTGGCAGACGAGGTTCTGCTGCTCGTCGGCGATCGCCACGTTGCGGTGGATGGTCTCCAGCACCCGGCGCCCGGGCACGGACGTCTCGCGGTCGCGGGCCGCGGCGAGCGCGTCGCGCAGGTCCTGCGGGATGTCCTTCAGCGCCCAGACGTAGAGGTGCGCCGCAGCATCCTCCACGGCCCCGTACAGGTCGGTGTCGATCGTCGTCGTCATGCCGTCGCTTTCTCCGCGGCCGCCCGCCCCGCGCGCCGGCCGAACACGACGCACTCGAGGAGCGAGTTGCCCATCATGCGGTTGCGCCCGTGGGTGCCGCCCGCGATCTCGCCGCAGGCGTACACGCCCTCGAGCGTGGTCTCGGCGTCCGTGTCGATGACGAGGCCGCCGTTCTGGTAGTGGAGGACCGGGTACGTGAGGATTCGCTCCCGCAGCGGGTCGATGCCGGAGCCGCGGTAGCGCCGCAGCATGTACGGCAGCGAGATGTCCGCGTCCCGCTCGGGGATCCGGGTGGTGTCGAGCCACACGGCCGGACGGCCGTCGGGGGTCTGCGTGCCGCGCCCGGCTTCGACCTCGTCGACGATGGCCTGGCTGACCACGTCGCGCGGCCCGAGCGAGTCCGTGAACTCCTCGCCGTCGTCGTTCAGGAGCACGGCCCCGTACGCACGCGTGGTCTCGGGGATCGAGTAACCCTGCATCGTCTCGGGCCAGGCGCCGCCGTTCGGGTGGTACTGGAGCGCGTCGAGGTCGCGGGTCTCCGCGCCGGCAGCGACCGCGATGCGTGTCACCTCGCCCGTCGCGTTGGGGTGGTTCGTGCAGAGCTCGCCGCGCTCGGCCGCGACCGCGAAGCACCGCCCGCCGGCCGCCAGGATCACGGCGCCCGCGTCGGCCTCGACGACCTCGCCGTCCCTGCGCCGCAGCGTCGCACGCCAGCCACCGTCGATCGGCGCGAGCTCGGCGAGCGCATGGTTCGGCAGCTCGGTGCCCGACTCCGCCTCGAACGTCTGTCGCAGCGCCTTCGTGATCGCGTGGCCCGTCCGATCGCCGACCTGGAGGAGCCGTTTCGCGCTCGCGCCGCCGCACCGGGCCAGCCGGTAGCCGCCGTTGTCCCGCGTGAATGCGACACCGAGCTCCTCGAGCCAGTGGATGGCGCCCCGGGCGTCGCCCGTCAACACCTCGACGAGCCGCATGTCCGCGGTGTCGTGCGAGCTCTTGTAGACGTCGGCGGCATGCTGCTCGGGCGAGTCGTCGTCGCCGAATGACGCCTGGATGCCGCCCTGGGCCTTCGCGGAGTTGCACGCCTGGAGCGTGCTCTTGGTGGCGATCGCCACCCGTACGCCGGCGCGTTCGGCGGAGACGGCCGCGGCGAGGCCGGAGGCCCCGCTGCCGACCACGAGCACGTCGAAGCTCAGCCGCTCGGCCATGCGTGGGACTGTACCACGCCTCCACTAATGCCATGCATTAGCTGTCGTTATCGCCCGACGTGCCGGGTAGCATTCCTTCAATGCGAATAGCGGACGTCATGCGCAGCGAGTACATCACCGTCGCGCCGGAGGACACGCTCGGCGAGGTCGCCAGCCGGATGGTCGAGAAGAACATGGGCGCCGTGATCGTCAAGGACTACGGCCGCCTCATCGGCATCCTCACGGAGCGCGACCTGCTCAAGGCCATGGCCGAGCGCGTGCACACCAGCGAGGCGCGCGTCAGGCAGTGGATGACGCCCGATCCGATCACCGTCACGTCCGAGATCCCTACCGACGAGGCCGCGCAGATCATGCTCGACAACGGCTTCCGGCACCTGCCCGTGATGGAAGGCTCGACGGTCGTGGGCTACGTGAGCCTGCGCCGGGTCGTCGCCGCCGCGCAGCCGGCGACCGAGCCGGCCGCCTAGATCCCCCCGCCGGCGCTCGAGACGTTCAGGCCGCAGGCACCCTGCCGGTACAGGTCGTAGCGCGCGCCCGGGAGCACCCAGCGCCAGCGCCCCGCGACGGGCACGGCGTGGAACGTGCTCGTGACGACCGCTTGCTCGCCGGTCGCCAGGTCCTCGATCGTGATGCGCAGCCGCACGGCACGCGTCGGGACGCTCGTCCCGATGCCCGGCACCACGAGTCGCGCATCCGCCACGCCGAGCACCGAGATCGACTGCAGGCGGCCGGGGATCGGCTCGCGCCATTCGCAGCTCACGTAGTCGTCGAGCGGGGCGACGCGCTGGTGCGCCGGGTGGAGCGTGCGCCACGCCCGGCGATAGTCGTCGGCGACGACCGCGCCGACCACGGTCTTCACAAAGGCGACGGGATCGCCCGCGGCCGTCGCGCGCGGCGAACCAATCGCGCCGGGTGCCCGTGCGGGCTCCGCGGCAATGTGCGCGAGCCCGATGGTTGCGCCGGCGGCCAGCGCCGCGACGAGGGCGAGCGAGGCGATCCAGACGAGTCGCCGCGTCCCTGCCGCTCGAGACGATTGCCGCATACTCCTGTATCGGCAGCCTGCGGCCGGTTCGCGAGGCGCTACCAGACTGCCCGTAGCACCGAGAGCGCGTCGTCCGGTGTCACCGGCCTCGGGTTCGCCCGCGAGCCGGGTCTCGCCGCCGCCGCCTCGGCCAGCTCCGGCAGGTCTGCCTCCGGGACGCCGTGCTCGCGGAGGCGGAGCGGGAAGCCGCCGAGCGCACCGAGCTCCTCGAGCCGGCGCGGGGCGTCGTCGGTGCCGAGCGCGGACGCGAAGCGGGCGACGGCGGCGGGCACTGCGGCCTGGTTGAAGCGGAGCGCGGCCGGCAGGCAAACGGCGTTCATGTGCCCCTGGGGGAGGCCGTAGCGGCCGCCGACCGCCTGCGCGAGCGCGTGAGCGAACGCGAGCCCCGACTCCCCCAGCGCCATCGCGGCTCGCATTGCGCCCTCGAGCAGGCGCGTGCGCCCGTAGAGACCGGCCGGGTCGCGCGCCACGATCGGGAGCGCGTAGGAGATGGCGGTCGCGCCGCAGTCGGCGTGGCGGTCGCCCCGGTCCGACCGCGTCGACACGTAGTAAGCCTCGGCGCAATGGGCCAGCGCGTTCATCGCCGTGCCGACCGTGTCGGCGAGCGGCAGCCCGAGCGTCAGCTCGGGGTCGTAGACGGCTCCGACCGGACGCGCCTGCTCGCCACCGCCGCCGCCCTTCCGCCCCGGGCCGAGCAACATGCCAAAGAACGCCGTCCACTCCGCCCCCGCGTAGGTCGTCGGCACGGCGACGACCCTGGCGCGCCCGAGGCGGTCGCCCTCGAGCTCGATGACGGTCGCCTTGCAGGTGTCGATCGCGCTGCCGCCGCCGAGGCCGACCAGCCCGTCGGCCTCCAGCTCGCGCGCCAGCGCCGCCGCCTCGCGCACCGTCTCGACCGGAACGTGCGGGCGCACGCCGTCGTAGACGCCGGCCACGGGCAGCCCGGCCGCGGCCGTCGCCGCTGCGCCGCGGCGGGTGGTGACGAGCAGCAGCCGCTGCAGACCGAGCTCGGCGGCGAGCTCCCCGAGGTCGGCGAGCGAGCCTGCGCCGAAGCGGAAGACGGGCGTCAGCCCAGGCGCTCCGCGGCGAACTCGACGAACGCCTCGGCCGCGCGCGTGGCGGACCTGCCCGCCGCGCGCACGAGCGAGATCTCGCGCGTCGCGTCCATGCCGGTCACCCGCGCCTCGGCCAGCGTCCCCGCTGCGAGGTCGCTCTCGACCGCGCGCCTCGAGATGAAGGTGACGCCGTACCCGGCCTGGACGGCGCTTCGCACCGACTCCTGCAACCCGAGCTCCAGTCGGACGTCGAGCTCCCGCAGCCGCAGGCCCGCGCGACGGAGCTCGTCCTCCATGATCTGCCGGACACCCGCGCCCTCCTGCATGACGATGAGCGGCTCCTCCCGCAGCTCCTCCAGTGTCAGCGCCTTCCCGGCGAAGCGGTGGCCGGGCGGGACGGCGAGCACGATCTCGTCCTGGAGGAACGGCTCGAAGCGCACACCGCGGTGCCTGCGCGCGGCGCCGACGATCCCCAGCTCCAGCCGTCGTTCGGCCACCTCTTCCACGATCCGCTGCGTGTCGCCGACGGTCAGGGCCACGTGCACCCCGGAGTTGCGCCGCTGGAACTCGCAGAGCAGGAGCGGCACGACGATCGCCGCCGGCCCGGTCGACGCGCCGATCTTCAGCTCGCCCGCGAGCGCCCCGTCACCCGAGTCGGCGACCTCGGCGACGAGCTGCTCCTCGAGCGCGAGCAGCCGCTGCGCGCCGCGGTAGAGCCGAACCCCGGCCTCGGTCGGCTCGACGCGGCGCCCCGAGCGGTCGAGCAGCCGGCGCCCGAGCCGCTTCTCGAGGGCTCTCACCTGCAGGCTGACGGCCGGTTGCGTGACGCCGAGCCGCTCGGCTGCCTGCGAGAAGCTTCGCCGCTCGACGACCGCGCAAAATGCGGCCAGCTGGCGCGTGTCCATAAGCAGAGCTTATTGAAGGGCGTGACCTCTGCGCTGCCCGGACCGATGGCCGCGGTGACGCAGCGCTACGCCGCGAGGGCGGGCGACGTCCAGACGCGGAGCGCCTCGACGCAGGCGGCATCGAGACGGCGGCCGGCCTCCTCGGCGAGGATCGCAAAGGCGCGCTCCGGCGCCAGCGGCCCGCGGTAGGGCCGGGCGGCAGTCAGCGCCTCGTAAATGTCGGCGACGGCGAGGATGCGGGCCGGCAGCGACAGCTCCACCGCCGACAGCCCACGCGGGTAGCCGCTGCCGTCGAGCTTCTCGTGATGTGCAGCGGCCAGGTCGGCCAGCTCCCGGAAGGCCTCGGCGCGCAGCAGGATCTCGTGCGTGAAGGTCGGGTGGCGCTCCATCTCGGCGCGCTCCTCGTCGGTCAGCGAGCCGGGCTTGTCCAGGACCCTGTTCGAGATGCCGAGCTTGCCGATGTCGTGGAGGAGGGCGGCACGGCGCAGCCGGCGGAGCTCGTAGGCGTCGAGGTCCAGCACCGAGCCGATGCCGACCGCGATCTCGGCGACGCCGTCCGAGTGACTCGCGGTGAACGGCGACTTCGCGTCGATCACCCGCGCGAATGCGGCCGCGATGCGATCGAGACCCTCGTCGTCGGCGCGCAACACGATGTCCGGCGGCTCGACGGCCGCGACCCCGGCCTCGAGGTCTCCGACGGCGAGCTGCGCCCAGAACGAGCGATCGGCGCGAAACGACCGCAGCGCGTCGACGAGGGCCGGGTCGAACCAGGTGCCACGCCGCTCCTTGACGACCTCGAACGCCTGCGCGAGGCCGTGGGTGTCGACGAAGACGTCGACCGTCTGGGCGAGGCAGAGGATGCGCCCGAGCAGTGGGATCTCCTCCCCCTGCAGCCGTGCCGGGCGGCCGTTGCCGTCCCAGTGCTCGTCGAGGGTGCGGATCGCCTCGGCGGTGGCCGCGGGCAGCTGCAGAGCACGGGCGACCTCCGCTCCCCGTTCGCAGCGTGTCTCGAAGAGCTCGTCGGCCTGCCGCTGCTGCAGCCCCAGGCGCAGAAGCGCAGCCGCGCGCCCGACCGCCGATCGGTCCGCGGCGACGTGGCGAAGCGCCCAGAGCACGTTGTCGGAGAAGCGCGTCCAGTCGCTCGTCTTCATCGTGCTCTTGAGGCGCTGGTCGTCGCACTGGAAGAGCGAGCAGACCTTCGCGGCGTTCGAGGAGCAGCCGGCGTCTTTGAGCAGCAGCGCGTAGAAGAGCGCGGAGCGGTCTGCCGCCGGAAGTCGGACCTCGTCGGCGAGCCGCATGCCGATCAGGCAGGTCCGCAGGGCATGGCCCTCCGGTTGACCCTCCGTGATGTCGAGGGCGTAAGACAGCGCCGCAATCACATCGGACATGCGAACGGCCCGCCCGGCCGCAGCTTTCATGGGACGACTCATCGGCAGCGACACGCGATCCCTTGACCGTCGTAGCCGATGACGCCTGCGGCGCCTGCCAAGCTGACCGTCGATGACCCACGCGCCGCCCCACGAGACCCTGGCGGAGCGGTACGCGCGGCTCGCGATGGAGGGAGTCCGGCGCCCGCGCGTCGACGTGGCGCTCCGGACGCTCGACGTCGCCATCGCCGGGCTTGCCCTGCTCCTGCTCGCACCGTTCGCCGCCCTGATCGCGCTGCTCGTGGTCGCGACCTCCGGCGGGCCGATCCTGTATGACGGCAGGCGCGTCGGGCGGTACGGCCGGGTGTTCACCATGCGCAAGTTCCGCACCCTGCGCCCGGATGCCGAGACGCGGCTCGGGCCGTACTACGGTGCGGAGCTCGACGCGCGCACCCCGGAGGAGGTCACGAGGGTCGGCCGGTGGCTGCGCGCCTCCCAGCTCGACGAAGTGCCGCAGCTCTGGAACGTGCTCGTCGGCGACATGTCCGTCGTCGGGCCGCGTCCGATCCGGCCGCGCTTCTTCGAGGAGCTCTGCGAGCAGATCCCGATGTACTGGCAGCGCCTCGTCGTGCGTCCGGGGCTGACCGGCTTCGCCCAGACGCGCATGGGTCGCGAGCCGTCGTGGGGGGAGAAGCTCGCGCACGACCTCGAGTGGATCGCCGACCGCTCCGTCGGCCTGTACCTCCGCATCGTGACGGCAACCGCCTGGAGGGTGGTCAGGCAGTCCGCGCGCGGGCTGGTCGGGAGCCGGAGCTAGCCTTCCGGCCGTGTGCGGGATCTGTGGCATCGCCTCGCGGGCCGGCGCGGACCCGGCCCGCCTGGCCGCGATGAGCGCCACGCTCGTGCATCGCGGACCGGACTCGGACGGCACTCACGTGGACGGCACGGTCGGGCTGGCCGCACGACGCCTCTCGATCATCGACCTCGAGACGGGCGACCAGCCGGTGACGAACGAGGACGGCTCGGTGGTCGTCGTCCAGAACGGTGAGCTCTACGACTACCGCGCCCTGCGCCGCGAGCTGGAGGCGCAGGGTCATGCCTTCCGCACGAGCGGCGACACCGAGGTGCTGGCGCACCTCTACGAGCAGCACGGCGACGCGTTCGCGGCGCGGCTCCGCGGGATGTTCGCGGTGGCGATCTGGGACGCGCGTCGCAGCCGCCTCGTCCTCGCCCGCGACCGTTTCGGCATCAAGCCCCTCTACTACCGCGAGTCGCCGGGGTGCCTCGAGTTCGCCTCCGAGCTGCGCGCCCTGCCGCGCGGCGAGATCGACCTCGATGCACTCGAGGCGTTCCTGGCCTTCAACTCCGTGCCGGCGCCGCTGACGATCTTCCGGGACGCGCGCAAGCTGCCGCCCGGCCACCTGCTCGTGTGGGAGGACGGCGAGACCAGGCTCGAGCGCTACGCGCGCCCGGCGCCGTCCACCGCGGACGCGCTGCGGGACGAGCCCGACGCCGTGCTCGCCGCGGAGCTCCGGGATCGGCTGCGCGAGTCGGTGCGCGCGCACCTCGTCGCCGACGTGCCGGTCGGAGTGCTGCTGTCGGGCGGCGTCGACTCCGCGCTGCTCGCCGCGCTCGCCTCCGAGGCCTCGCACGAGCCGGTGCGCACGTTCACGATCGGCTTCCGCGAGCGCTCCTTCGACGAGACCGCCGATGCGCGCCGCGTCGCGGACCGCTACGGGACACGGCATCGCGAGCTCGTCCTCGAGCCGGACGCCGCCCTGCTCCTGCCCGCGCTCGCCGATGCGTTCGACGAGCCGTTCGCCGACTCGTCGGCGCTGCCGACCTACCTCGTCTCCGAGCTGGCGGCGCGTGACGTCAAGGTGGCGCTGTCCGGCGAGGGCGGCGACGAGCTGTTCGGCGGGTACCACACGTACGCGGCCGACCTGCTGGCCGAGCGGGCGGGACCGCTGGCACGGGTCGCGCGTCCTCTCGTCGAGCGGCTCCCGGTGTCGACCTCGCGCACGAGCCTCGAGTACCGGGCGAAGCGCTTCGTGCGTGCCGCGCACCTCCCTCCGCTCGAACGCCACCACGGCTGGAAGGAGATCTTCTCCGCGGACGCACGAGAGGCGTTGACCGGACGCCGCTCGGCGTTCGACCCGGTCGACCTCCTGCGCGCACGCTTCGCCGAGACGGAGGGCGCCGAGCTCCTGGCGAGGCTGCAGGACGTCGATCTCGGCACGTACCTCGTGGACGACCTGCTCGTGAAGACGGACCGCGCGTCCATGGCGCACTCACTCGAGGCGCGCGTGCCGTTCCTGGACACGGCCGTCAGCGACCTCGCCCTCGCGCTGCCGACCGGTGCGAAGGTGCGCGGCTTCAGCAAGAAGCGCCTGCTCCGCCGCGCCGCAGCGCCGCTGTTGCCGTCCGAGGTCGTACGCGGCAGAAAGCGCGGCTTCTCGATCCCGGCCTCTGCCTGGCTCCGTGGCGAGCTCGAGCCGTTCGCACGCGACGTGCTCTCCGCGGACGCGCTGCGCCGCCAGGGCTACTTCCAGCCGGCCGCGGTCGCGAAGGTGCTCGACGACCACGTCGCCGGCCGCGAGGACCTGAGCCGCCAGCTCTGGGGCCTGCTCGCCTTCACGCTGTGGCACGAGCGGCACGTCGAGCGTGCCCCGGGCGCGATCCGCCCGGGGCACGTGGTCGAGGCGCTGGCGACGGGCTAGCCCGAGCTCTCGGCGGGAGCCTTGAAGAGCCCGAATCTCGCGCCGGCAGGATCGGTCAGGATCGAAAACCGGCCGACGCCCGGCGCCTCGATCGGCTCCATGAGAACGGTCGCGCCGAGCTCGGCGGCGCGCTTCGTCGTCGCGTCGACGTCGCCGGCGGTCAGATACGGGTACCACACGTCCTCGCCGCCCTCCGACGATGTGATGCCCGCGACGTCCTGGCCGTCGGCCCGCTTGAACATCACGTACGGGCCGGCCTCGCCCATGTCCATCTCGCCGGTGTCCCAGCCCATGACCTCTGCGTAATAGCGCCTGGCCGCGTCCGGGTCGGACGACGCCAGCTCGACCCACGCGAACACCTTCCCGGACGCGGGCGTGTCGTACGCAGGCGCGAAAGCCGAGACCGTCCCGCCTCGCGGATCGGCGATCCCGGCCCAGCGGCCGATGCCCTCCATCTCGCCAGGCTCACCGGTGCCCGTGCCGCCGGCCGCCTCGGCGCGAAGGAGTGCCTCGTCGGCGTCCGGCACGCGCACGTGCCCGAGCCAGCGTGGTGAGCCCGAGTGGCTCGACTCGAGCGCGATCATGCCGCCGTGCTGCTCGCCGCCCGAGCTGATCAGCGGGTACTCGTTGGGGCTGCCCTCCATCTGCTCGAACTCCCAGCCGAGCAGCTCGCCGTAGAAGCGCTTGGCGCCCTCGACGTCCGTCGTCTGCAGGTCGTGCCACGCGAACTCCCCGGTCACGGCCTTCGTCTCGGTCGTACTCATCCTGCTTCCCCCTTCTCGCTGGACGATCCTCGGACCCTACGTAGACTCGACGACCGGTGCGGGTCTGGATCGACATGACCGCGAGCGCGCACGTGCTCGTCTTCCGGCCGCTCGTGGAGATCCTCCGTGGACGCGGCGACGAGGTCGAGATCACGGCCCGCGACTACGCGCAGACGCTCGAGCTGCTCGAGCTGCACGGGTTCGAGGCGACGGTGATCGGACAGCACGGAGGCCGGTCGCGATGGGGGAAGGCGCGAGCGCTGTCGTCGCGCCTCGGCGCTCTCCGAGGTTGGGCGAAGGCCCGCGGCTTCGACGTCGCCCTCGCACACGGGTCGCACGAGCTGACGATGACCGCCCGCCGCCTGGGCATCCCATCGGCGACCACGTTCGACTACGAGTGGGCGTACCTCCAGCACAAGCTCGGCTGCCGGGCGGCGACGCGGGTCGTCGTGCCGGAGGCGATCCCGCCGGAACGGCTCGCACGCTACGGCGCCGTGCCGCCGAAGCTCCAGCAGTATCCGGGACTGAAAGAGGAGTACTACCTGGCCGACTTCACGGCCGACGGCGCGGTGCTCGACGCGCTCGGCGTCGATCGTGATCGCGTCATCGCCGTGCTGCGGCCGCCGCCCGACGTCTCGCTCTACCACCGGCACTCGAACCCGCTCTTCCCGCTCGTGCTGGAGCACCTCGGCCGCGACGAGGCCGTGCACGCGGTCGTGATCCCGCGCACGGAGGAGCAGCGGAGCTACGTCGCCGGGCTCGGCCTTCCCTCCGTGATCGTGCCCGAGCACGCGGTGGACGCCCAGAGCCTCATCGCCCTGGCGGATCTCGTCGTTTCCGCGGGTGGCACGATGAACCGAGAGGCGGTGGCGCTCGGGGTGCCCGTCTACACGACGTACGGCGGCCGGCTCGGGGGCGTCGACGAGTGGCTCATCCGCGAGGGTCGGCTCGTGCCGCTCACCGACCCGCGCGCGCTCGACCTGCGGAAGCGCGAGCCCGGTGCGAACGGCGGCCGGACGCGTCGCGACCCGCAGGCGATGCTCGAGCTCCTGCTCTCGGCCCGCGCGGACCCGGCCTGAGGCGCCGACCGGCCCGCTAGACGGTCTCGGCGGGCGCCGCGCTCCGGGCGTCCGCCCTCACTGCGCCGGCCTCGCGGTGCGGCTTGCGGACCATCGCCGAGAGGCACGCCACCGTGTCCAGCGTCGCGCCCTCCTCGACGAGGCGCTGCGAGGTCCGCGAGCGACGCGTCGAGCCACTCGGGATCGATGGCGGGCCGCGTCACCTTGAGGATCGCCGGGTGGGCGCTCGGCTCGATGGTCTCGTCGTCGGTCCAGAGCTCCTCGTGGAGCTTCTCGCCCGGCCGGGCGCCGATGAACTCGATGGCGACGTCGTGGCCGGGCTCCTGGCCTGAGAGGCGGATCATGTTCTCGGCGAGGTCGACGATTCGGACGGGGTCGCCCATGTCGAGCACGAAGACCTGGCCGCGGCCGCCGATCGCGCCGGCCTGGACGACGAGCGAGACGGCCTCGGGGATCGTCATGAAGTAGCGCGTCATCTCGGGGTGGGTGACGCCGACCGGCCCGCCGTCGGCGATCTGGCGGCGGAAGATCGGGATCACGCTTCCCGAGGAGCCGAGCACGTTGCCGAAGCGCACGGCCACGAAGCGGGTGGCGACATCGGCGCGGTGGCCGAAGCTCTCGACGATCCACTCGCAGACCGCCTTCGACTGGCCCATCACCGTCTTTGGGTTCACGGCCTTGTCGGTGGAGACGAGCACGAACCGCTCGGCGCCGAACTCGACGGCGACCTCCGCGACGGTGCGCGTGGCCAGCGTGTTGTTGCGGACGGCCTCGAGCGGATTCGCCTCCATCAACGGCACGTGCTTGTACGCGGCGGCGTGGAAGACGACCGTGGGCCGGTAGCTCTCGAACACCTGCGCGAGCTTGCGGCGGTTCTTCACGTCCGCCAGGACCGGGATCACGGCCGGGAAGCGGCGCTGGTCCACGAGCTCGCGCTCGATCTCGAAAAGCGCGGTCTCGGCGTGGTCGAGCACGATCAGCCGCGTGGGCTTGGCGCGCTCGATCTGGCGGCACAGCTCCGCCCCGATGGAGCCGCCGGCGCCCGTGACGAGCACGGTCTGGCCGGCGAGGTAGCCCGAGATCGCGTCGAGGTCGACCTCGATCGGCTCGCGGCCGAGGACGTCCTCGACCTCGACCGGCCGGATCTGGCCGGCGAGGTTGAAGTCGCCGGAGATGAGGTCGTACAGGGCAGGCAGCGTCTTGAGCGGGACCCGCTCGCGCCGCGCGATGTCCACGATGCGCCGCCGGAACTCGCCCGGTGCGGACGGGATCGCGATCAACACCTCGTCGGGCCGGCGGTCGCGCAGGATGTGCGACAGCTCGGCGGTCGTCCCCAGGACGCGGACGCCGTGCAGCCGCAGGTTCTTCTTGCGCGGGTCGTCGTCGACCAGCCCGATCGGCGTGTACCCGAACTGCGGGTTGCGCTGCATCTCCCGCAGGATCAGCTGCGCCGCGTCGCCGGCGCCGACGACGATCACCTCCTTGCCGCGCGCCACGATGCTCCCCGGCGTCGGCCGCTCGATGATCGTCCGCGCCGCCAGGCGGGACCCGGCCACGAGCGCCAGGCAGAGCAGCAGGTCGATGATCCAGATCCCGCGCGGCACACCGGCGGAATGGAGCTCGAAGAGGGAGAAGACCAGGAAGGCGGCGCCGGAGGCGGCCGCGACGCCGCGCACGGCGCTCCACATGTCCTTCGTCGAGACGTATCGCCACCAGCGGTTGTAGAAGCCGAAGCCGATGAAGACCGGCAACTTGATGGCCACGACCAGGGCCACGAGCTCCCAGTCGAGGTAGCGGTCGTAGTAGACGGGACGCGGCCCGTCGAACCGCACGTACCAGGTCGCGACCCACGCCACCGCCACCACGGCCACGTCGACCGCCACCTGCCAGAGCCGGTGCCGGGTGACGGGCAGCCTCATCGCGCGGAGGGGACGCCGACCGCGGAGCGCACGGTCTCCGCGACGCGCTCCTGGACGTCCGCGCCGATGCCGGCCCACATCGGCAGGGCGAGGTTCTCGGCGGCGGCGCGCGCCGTCTCTGGCAGCGAGTCCGCGCTCCAGCCGAGGTGGCGCATCGCCGGCTGCAGGTGCGTGGGCGTCGAGTAGTACGCAGCCGAGGCGATGCCGGCCTCGTCGAGGGCTGTGGCAATGCGATCACGGTCGGGCGAGCGCACGACGTACATGTGGTACACGTGCCCGCCGACGTCGCCCGGCAACTCGACCGCATCGCCGAGGCCGAGGTCGGCGTAGCGGGCGGCCGCCTCGCGTCGGGCGGCGTTCCAACCGGCGAGCTCCGGCAGGAAGACGCGCAGCGCGGCCGCCTGGACGGCGTCGAGGCGCGAGTTCGTCCCCACCAGCTCGAAGTGCTTCTTGTCGAACGAGCCGTGGAACCGCAGCATCCGGACCCGCTTCGCAACCTCGTCGTCGGTACAGCCGACCAGCCCGCCGTCGCCGAGCGCGAAGAGGTTCTTGGTCGGGAAGAAGCTGTAGGTCGAGCAGACGCCGGTCGTGCCGGTGCCGTCGGCGCCGAACGCCTGGGCCGCGTCCTCGAGCAGCGGCAGGCCGAGCGCGGAGAGCTCCTCGAGCGGCGCCGGCCGGCCGAAGAGATGCACGGGCATGATCGCCTTCGTCTTCGGCGTGATCCGGGCCGCGACGTCCTCGGGGTCGAGGTTCATCGTCGCAGCGTCGATGTCCGCGAACACGGGGG
Source organism: uncultured Gaiellaceae bacterium (assembly GCA_963733065.1). Taxonomy (GTDB): domain Bacteria; phylum Actinomycetota; class Thermoleophilia; order Gaiellales; family Gaiellaceae; genus CAVTBT01. The sequence goes on along the minus strand of CAVTBT010000005.1, from coordinate 772,894 downwards.
TCGCCCCCGCCCGCGCGATCGACTCCGCGGTGGCGTAGAACGTGAACGAGGGGCAGATCACCTCGTCGCCCGCGCCGATGCCCATCGCCTCGAGCGACAGCACGAGGGCGTCCGTGCCGTTGGCGACGCCGATCGCGTGCGGAACCCCGAGGTAGGCGGCCGCCTCGCGCTCGAACGCCTCAACCTCGGGACCGAAGATGAAGCGGCCCGACTCGAGCACCTGGGCGAAGCGTTCCTTCAGCTCGGGGATCAGCGGCGCGTACTGCGCCTTCACGTCGACGAGCGGGATCACGACCGCACGAGTGTACCCGGGAGCCTCGGCCGGAGAACCGGCCCCGAACGACCACGGCGACGTCGTCGGACAGGGACGCCCGGACGGCCTACGGGACGGCAAAGCGGACGAACGCCGGCTCGCCCGGCAACCCCGTGCCCCTCGACTGCACCCAGATCCCGGTGCACCACTCCCCCCGGCCGACCGAGGGCAGCGGCGCGTACTGCTCGGCCCCGCGCGTGAACATGGCGACGTCGAGGACGCCCGCTCCGCGGAACGGCGACGGCGCACACGTGCGGCCCGGCACCGAGCGGATCAGCACCCGGCTGCCGCGCGGCCACTCCGGCGAGCGCCAGCGCAGCAACACCGGCGCGCGGCTGGTGTCCACCACCACCTCGCGCACCGGCGGCGAGAGCAGCCCCGGCCGCCTCCGCCGGTAGAGCTCGACGAGCCCCCGGGCGTCGTCGGGCTGCACGAGGCAGCGCCGCAGGTCACTGCACGTCGCGATCGGGCAGCCGCCGGGCCGGCGCGGGTCGAACCCGGGATTCATGACCGCGCAGCGCCGAGGCTCGTGGTGCAGGCCGAGGACGTGCCCGAGCTCGTGCGCCGCCACGAGTGCCGCCGCCCGTGCCGTCAAATCCTCCGTCAGCAAGACCCGCGCGCCCTCGGGCCGGAAGCCCAGGCTCGCATGGCCGTGCATCCGGCCCGGCTTGTACGCGATCACGATGTCGGCCAGGGCCGGATCGCGTGCGGGCGCGAGGCGCACACCGGCGCCGACTGCGTTCCAGGACTGGGCGGCCTGCTCGACGGAGGGGCCGTACCGCGTCGCGTTCGCGTACGTGACGACCTCCCCTGGCCAGGGCGTGCCGCCGACGATGTAGCCGCCGCCGGCAGGGACCACGGCCAGCGAGACCAGGGCTGCTGCCGCCGGCAGCCGCAGGACGCGCCGCATGCGCTGAACCTACTGTTTCCTGCGTAAAGCTGCTAGTCCAGTTCAGGGCGACCGCTGGGCCGCGTTCGCCGCCGGCGCAGGAGCCGCCAGCCGAGCCAGGCTGCGGCGATGACGATCGCTCCCACGACGAGGTAGTCGACGAAGTGGAACGCCTCGTGGAACGACTCCCAGTTCGCGCCGAGCGCCCAACCGATCGCGGCGAGCGGGAAGCACCAGAGCGCCGAGCCGATCAGCGTGAGCAGTGTGTAGCGCCCGAGCGGCATGCGGAAGACGCCGGCCGGTATCGAGATGAACGACCGTGCCACCGGCGTCACGCGCCCGAGGAAGACCGCCCAGTCGTCCCACCGGTCGAACCACGCCTCCGCCTTGTCGAGCTTGGCGGCGCTCAGGTGGAACCACCGCCCATGCTTCTCGAGGAAGGGACGTCCGGCCGCCGCACCGATCCACCAGCCCAGGAGCGAGCCCACCAGGTAACCGATCGTGCCGGCCGTTGCAACCGCGAGGTACGCGGGGAAGCCCTGCTCGATCTCGACGCCGAACAGCGTGACGTCCTGGCCCGCGAACGCACCCGCGGCGACGGCGCCGCCGTAGACCATCACCGGCTCGCTGGCCGCCGGGAAGACGGCGTCGACGAGCATCAGCAGGAAGATCGCGTAGAGCCCGTAGTCGCCGATGGTGTCGGTCAGGAGCTCGGTGATCGAGCTGAGGATCGACGCGACCGGCACCGCGGGAGCTTAGCCGCGTGCCCTGGGCAGCGGTGCGGCGCGGAGGACGCCGAACGGGCGCGTCAGCTCGACCGTGCCGACGGCGTTCGTCGCCTGCACGCGCATGACGTACGAGCCCCCGTACGCCAGGCGGCGTCCGCCCGACGTGCGGCCGTTCCAGGAGAAGAGCAGCCGTCCCGGCTCGACCCGCTTGCGGAGCAGCCGCGCGACGGCGACGCCGGCCTTCGTCTCGATGGTCACGACGACGGTGGCGGCACGTGCGAGGCTCACGCCGGCGCGAAGGCGCGCCGTCCCGCGTGGGCGCACGACCAGCCGGCCGCGGTCGAACCGCAGCGCGGACAGCGTGTTGTTCACCGTGAACTGCTGGGTCGATGCCGAGGTCTGCCCCTGGTCGTCGACCGCCTCGACCTTCAGCTGCCAGGCGCCCTCGGCGAGCGCGGTCGGAGCGCCGAGCGCCGGCGGCAGCGCGGCCGGGAAGGCGACCGGGTACCGGCCTGGCGCCCGCTCGACCTGCTCGCTCCACGCGACGGCGCCGTCCGGGGCGATCAGCGTCGCCGTGACGAACGACGGCCGGACCAGCTTGTAGGCCAGCGTCTGGCGCTCAGCGACGCCGTCGCCGTTCGGCGACACGACCGGCTGGGCCGGCGGCGCGACGAGCGCGCCGTAGTACTGGAACATCAACGAGCTCGCGACGGCCCGTTCGCCGCCGCCGGACGGGCTGTTGAGCAGCTGGCCGTCGAACGCGAGCGTCGTCGAGCCGCCGGCGTCGAGCGCCGACGCACGCACGGCGCCGAGGCGCTGCATCGTCTGGGCCAGCTCGAAGTTCGTCATTCCGACGCTGTAGCCGGGCTGGCGGCCGTCCGTGACGACGAGCAGGATGCGGCCGTCGGCGAGCTGGCCCACGGCGGTGCGCGGGTTTCGCGGCAGCAGATGCTCGGCGCCGAACGCCTCGAAGGAGCGGAAGACCGGGCCGCCGTTTCGGATCAGAACGGGCCCGCCGCCGACGGCGCTCGCGACCTCGTCCCAGCCCGGCCGGAAGATCAGCCGGACCGTCACCCACGAGCCGAGCGGTGCCTCCTGGGCAAGCCGCTGACCCACCGTGCCGCGGGCGACGAGCACGGCACCGCCCGGCGGGATCGCGGTCGCCACTCCGGCGCGCATCTCCGTCACCTGGGCCTGGAGGTCGGTGTTCGGCGTCGCCGCCGGGAACGGCGACAGCACGGCGGTGACGGCGCCCGGCTCGGCCGGCGTCGACCGACCCCAGGCAGGCGTGTACAGCGCGATCCCGTTCGGGCCGGGCCGCTGGTTGAACGCGTTGAGCGTGCGCCGCTGGCCGAAGCCGCGCCAGGTCGCGAAGAACTCGACCCGGCGCACGTCGAGCGTGCCGTCGTCGGTGACGCCGACGCTCGAGCGGCCGCTGTGCGGCGTCGCGGCCAGCACGCGGTCGCGCATGAAGATCCCGCTCGGATGGCCGGTCGACCACGCGAAGAGGTCGCCGTTCACGGCGACACTCGTCGCCGACGCCGACGTGCGCCTCGCCATCGAGCTCACCGTCTCGGTGCCCTGGACGGTCTCGTTCGAGAGCACCGGCCGCAGGCCGTACAGACCCATGGGCGCCGGCCCGGTCACGACGTGCAGCGCAACCGGCCCGTGCGGCGTGAACTGGACGCCGCGCTCGTAGGTGACGCCGGGCATGAGCTCGACGCGCTGCGCCGCCGCGGGAGCGGCGAGAACGAGCGAGAGCAACCCCGCGATGAGCAGCCTGCCGACCACGACCCGGGCGAGGCTACCGGACCCGCCTGCGGCGCTTTGCAGGCATTTACGGAATCCGTACAGCGCGAGAGCGCGTGCGGGGCTGTTGCTAGAGCAGAATGCGGAGCGCCGTCGTGCTCGGACAGCCGCGGCGCCGGAGCGCGACAGCGGCGTGGAGGTCGACGCCCGGCTCGAAGGCGATGGCGGTCGCGTCCGCGACGTCGTAGCCCGCGCGGACGAGCTGCTCGCGGCGCCAGGTGATCACCTGCAGCTCCTTGTCGAGCTCCATTCCGACCGCAACAACCGTCTCGCTCATGCGGACAGTGATCGGCGCGGCGGCGACGCCTCATGTCACCCCTACGGCGGGGGTTCCCTCCCCCGGTCGGGTGATTCGTCGCACCCGGGCCGGTCAGCGGTGGGCCAGCGTCCACGTGAAGCGGGTGCGGCCGGCCTCGGGCGCGAGCCCGCCCGGCCGCAGGCCGCGGCGGACGAGGAGGACCGGGACAGCAGCGCGGTCGACGACCGAGGAGCGCGCTCGACCAAGCCCGTCCCGCCGCCAGCGGTCCGACAGCCCGAACACGACCACCGCGGCGTCGTTCGCCGCATCGAGCAGCCCGTCGGGGCCCGGCTCGACGAGCAGCGGCTCGGCGCGGACGCCGAGCGCGCGCTGCGTGGCGATCGAGGCGCTGGCGAGCAGGCGGCTCGCATCGCCGTCCTCCCGCACGACACCCGCGATCCGCAGCGACGTCGCCCAGGCACCGGCGAGCCACGCACCGAGCTCGATGGCCGTCCAGTCGTGGTCGGCACCGCCGAACGGCACGAGCACCGGCCCGGGTGACACGCTCGTCGCCGATCCCGCCAGCACCGCCACATCGCACGGGGACGCGAGCAGCGGCTCGAGCTCGTCGAACTCGCGTCCGTCCGCGAGGAGCAGCTCCACGTCCTGCTCGGCGGCGAGCCTGGCGAGGTGCGCGTACGGCTCCGGCGAGGCGAACGCGGCGGTACGGATGGCCATGTCGTCGTCCCTGCGCGCGAGCTCGGCCGCCGCCGATGCGACATCCTGAGGTCCGCCGACGACGCGCACGAGCAGCACCTCCTTCGGCGGCAGGCGGCCGAGGGCCGATCCGAGCGCTCCGACGAGGGCCACCGCAGCGCCGTCGACGCAGGCGGCGAGGATCCGGCGCTCGGGCGCCTCGACGGGCCGATCGAGCGCCTCGTCCTGGCGGAGGATCGCAGACTCGAGCTCCCGGAGCGACCGTGACGGCTCGATGCCGAGCTCCTCGACGAGCGCGCGGCGGGCGTCCCGGAACACCGCGAGCGCCTCCGCCTGCCGGCCTGCCCGGTAGAGCGCGAGCATCAGCTGTGCGCGCAGTCGTTCACGGAGGGGGTGCTCGGCCACGGCCGCCTCGAGGCCGGGCACGAGCTCGGCCGCGCGACCAAGCTCGAGCTCCGCCTCGCACCGCTGCTCGACGGCCAGCAGGCGCAGCTCGTCGAGCCTGGCCGCATGCGCACCACCGACGCCGAGCTCGAGCCCGCCGAGGGCCGGGCCACGCCACACGTCCAGCGCCTCGCCGAACCGACCGGCCGCGGTCGCTGCATCCCCGGTGCGCAGCGCCTCCTCTCCGGCCGACGTCAGCCGCTCGAACCGCGTGAGGTCGAGCGATCCGGACGGCACGCGGGCGAGGTAGCCGGCGGCGCCGCCCTCGATCTCGAGGCCCGGCAGCGCAGCCCTCAACTCGGACACGTACGTCTGGACAACCGAACGGGCGGTGCGCGGCGGCCGCTCGCCCCAGACCTCGTCGACGAGGCGCTCCAGCGAGACCGAGCGGCCCGCGTCCAGGAGCAGGAGCGCGAGAACGGCACGCTGCTTCGGGCCGCCGAGGTGGGCCGGCGAACCGTCCACGAAGGCCTCCACCGGCCCCAGCAACCGCAGATCGAGCTTCGCGCTGGCGGCGTTCTGAAGCGTTTCTGAAGCGCCGGGCGCCATCTCTTGTGCAGCAGTTTCCCTCACCGACAGGAGATGACAATGTCCGCTCGCAGATTCGCGCTCATCGTGCTCGCAGCAGCCTTCCTCGGAACATCTGTGCCGGTCGCGATCGCAGCCCCGGCGCAGCCGACAGCGTCCGCCTTCCTCGACCTGCGCAGCCCGCGGGCCTCGGTCGCCTCGTACGCGGCCGCGCTGCGGGCCGAGCGCTGGGGCGACGCCTGCTCGCACCACTCGCGTGTCGAGCGAACCGGAGCCTACGAAGCGTGCATCGGACGTCTCGCGACGCTCGGACCGACCGTTCGGACGCTCCGCGTGGCGATCACGTCGGTCGACCGCCGCGGCCGCGTACGCGGAGGTGCGGTACCGATCGAGCCTGGGCTTCGCGGTCGGCGTCGCCACGCTCGAGCTGCGCCACGGCGACTGGCTGATCACCGGCTTCCTCCCGCAGCGCTGACGCCGAGGGAGGCGTGGACACGTCCCGTCGCCGGAACGAGCAACGCCGGGGCTTCCCCCGTCGGGCCGACGGGACTATCGTCGGCAGGACTGTGGGCGATGCTGCGGCGTCAATCGGCGCGGAGCTGCTCGGCTACCGCGTCGACGAGCTCCTCGGGCGCGGCGGCATGGGAGTGGTCTACCGTGCGTACGACCCGAAGCTCAAGCGCGCCGTGGCGATCAAGCTCCTCGCGCCCACGCTGGCCGACGACGAGCGCTTCCGGGAGCGCTTCCTGGCGGAGACGGAGCTGGCGGCGTCGCTCGAGCACCCGAACGTCGTGCCGATCCACGACGCCGGCGAAGACGATGGGCAGCTGTACCTCGTCATGCGCTTCGTCGAGGGCGGCGACCTCCGGCGCCTGCTCGACGCCGAGGCGCCGCTCGAGCCGGAGCGGGCCGTCGCGATCTGCTCCCAGGTCGCCTCCGCGCTCGACGCCGCTCACGCGCGCGGGCTCGTCCACCGCGACGTCAAGCCGTCCAACGTGCTGCTCGATGGCGACGGGCACGCGTACCTCGCCGACTTCGGCCTGACCGGGTCACTCGGGGAGGACGGCGGCGCACCGCCGCTCGTCTTCCTCGGCACTCCGGCCTACGTCGCACCGGAGCAGATCAGGGGCGAGCCGGTCGACGGCAGGGCCGACCTCTACTCGCTCGGCTGCCTGCTCCACGAATGCCTCAGCGGGGAGGCGCCGTTCGCCCGCGACTCCGACGCCGCCGTGCTCTACGCGCATCTCGAAGACGAGCCGCCCGAGCCGCCCGGCCTCGAAGGCGTGACGGCGCGGGCGCTCGCCAAGCGGCCCGAGGAGCGATTCGAGAGCGGCCGCGAGCTCGTCGAGGCGGCGGCCGACGCCCTCGGGCTCACGCCCCGGCCGGCTCGCCGCAGCCGCCACCTCCTCCTCGCAGGCGCGGCAGTGGTGCTCGCGGCGCTCGCCGCCGGGGTCGCCGGCCTGGCGCTCCGCGGAGGCAGCGACGCGCCCGAGGCCCGAGGCCGCGTCGTCGCCGTCGACGCGGCCTCGAACGACGTCCGGGCGACCGTCCCGGCCGGGGACGACCCGACGGCGGTCGCCGCCGGCGCCGAACGCGTCTGGGTCGCCAGCTTTCGCGACGGCACCCTCTGGCAGGTCGATCCCGTCTCGCTCGAGGCCACGGCGATCCCGACGGTCGGCCGCCCGTTCGACGTGACGGTGTGGAACCGCCGTGCGTACGTCGCCGGCTACAACGCGCAGGAAGGGGTGCCGTCCGCGAACCTCGGCGAGTACGACGCAGTCGTCGGCGGGAGGCTCGCAACGGTCGAGCAGCCGGTCATCTGCAGCGTCGCGAGCGGGCAGGCAGGGATCTGGATGGCGGGCTGTCCGAGCGTGCAGCGGCTGGGGCGCAATCCGTTCCGGATCGTCGCCAACGTGGAGATCCCGGTGTCCGCGCGCCGGACGGCCGCGACGTTCCGCGAGGAGCTCACCGGCATCGCCGTCGGGGACGGTGCGGTGTGGGTGCTCGGCGACGCGGCAGACCGGCGGCTATGGCGAATCGACCCCTCGTCCGGCGACATCGTGCGCACGATCGATCTTCCGTTCGCACCGCGTAGCGTGGCCGCCGGGGCGGGCGGCGTCTGGGTGACCGCCCAGCTGGACGACACCGTCTCCCGCATCGACCCGGCCAGCGGCAGAATCACGGCGACCGTCCCGGTCGGCCGTGGCGCGGGCGCCGTCGCGGTCGGGGCCGGGGGGATCTGGGTCGCCAACACGCTCGGAGGCACGGTCACCCGGATCGACCCAGCCACGTCGCGGGTCGTCGCCACCATCGACGTCGGCGCGTCCCCGCGCGACCTCGCCGTTTCGGGCGACGTCGTGTGGGTCGCGACGAAGCAGGACTAGCGTGCGCGCCGCGGTGCTGATCGCCGTGCTCTGCCTCCTGGTCGCCGGGTGCCGCCACGCCGAGGAGAGCACGTTCACCATCGGCGTGATCGCCGACTGCGCCGGGCCGTTCGGCGGCTTCTTCGAGCCCATGCTCGCCGGCGCGCAGCTCCCGCTGCTCGAGCGGGGTGGGACGTCGGTGGGCCGGGTCCCGTCGCGCGGCGTGCTCGGCCCCGTCGTCGGCGGCAGGCGCGTCGAGCTGCTGGTCGGCTGCCAGGACACGAAGGCGCTCATGCTCGATGACGCACGCAGGCTCGTCGAGCGCGACCACGTCGACGCGGTGGTCGGGCCGCTGGGGCCGACGGCCGGCCTCGCCCTCCGCGAGTACGCACGGCGCCACCCGGAGGTGGCGTTCGTCTCCGACCCGTCACAGGCGCCGGAGCTGACGCTGGACGACCCGGCGCCGAACGTCTTCCGATTCTCGGCCGACGCGGCGCAGCTCGTCGGCGGGCTCGGCACCTATGCATATCGCACGCTCGGCTGGAGAACGGCGGTCACCGTCGGCACCGACGCGCCGTACGAGTGGGCGCAGGTCGCCGGCTTCCTGGCGGAGTTCTGCGCACTGGGCGGCCGCATCGTCGATCGACTCTGGGCGCCTCTCTACCAGCCCGATCTCGCGCCGCTTGCACCCGACGCCGACCAGGCCCGCGCCGACGGGGTCTTCGTCGCAGGCGGGTTGTCGGCGCCGCTCGGCTTCCTGCAGGCCTACGCACGGACGCATGCGGATCTCGATCGCCGGCTCGTCGCCGTAGGGTTCGTCCTGCTCGACCAGGCCGTCCTCTCGCAGCTCGGAGCGAGGATCGACGGCGTCGTCGGCGGCTCGTCGCAGCCCTTCTCGCCGACCGCCGGCATGCGGCGGTACGTCCGTTCCTTCACGCGTGCCTTCCCGGCGCTCCCCGAAGCTGCCGCCCTCAACCTGATCGTCCTTCCCTACTACACCGCCGTCGCCGCCGTGCTCGAGGCCCTCGATCGTGCGGGGGACGGCGGGAGCTTCATGGACGAGCTCTCCTCCGTGCGGCTCGACGCGCCGACCGGCCCCGTCCGGCTCGACGAGCGCAGGCAGGCCGTCGTGCAGGCATACCTGGCCAGCGTGGCGCGTCGCGACGGTCGGACGACCTACCGGCCCGTGCGCGTCGTGCCCGGGATCGAGCAGACGTACGGCGGCCGGCTCACTGCGGCCGACCCGCCGACGCGGACGGGTCCCGCCTGCAGAGCGGGCTCGCCGCCACCGTGGGCTACGCCCAGACCTTGACGTCTCGGTAGAGCGTGTCCCGCTGCACGGGGATCTTCCCGAGCGAGCGGATCAGGTGCGCGAGCTCGTCGGCGCTCGTGCGGTGCGTCGTGCCGGCCGCCGAGACGACGTTCTCCTCGATCATCACCGAGCCCATGTCGTCGGCGCCGAAGCCGAGGGCGACCTGGCCGATCTTCATCCCCTGCGTGACCCACGAGCTCTGGATGTGGTCGACGTTGTCGAGGTAGATCCGCGAGACGGCCTGGGTGAGCAGGTAGTCGAACGAGGTCGGCATCGTCTCCCGCGGCACCAGCGGCCCCAGACGGTTGCCGTCGTTCTGGAACGTCCAGGAGATGAACGCTCTGAAGCCACGGGTCTCGTCCTGGAGCTCGCGGATCCGGCGCATGTGCTCGACCCGCTCCTCGACCGTCTCGACGTGGCCGTACATCATCGTCGCCGTCGTCGACATGCCGAGGCGATGCGCCTGGCGCATGACGTCGAGCCACTCGTCGCTCGTCGTCTTCTTCGGCGCGATGATCTGCCGTACCCGGTCGACGAGGATCTCGGCGCCGCCACCCGGGAGCGAGTCGAGGCCGGCATCGCGCAGCCGGGACAGCGTCTGCGGAATGGTCAGCTTCGAGCGGCGCGCAATGTGCTGCACCTCGGGCGGCGAGAGGGCGTGCAGGTGGATCGGGTAGCGCGCCTTGATCGACGTGAAGAGGTCCTCGTAGTACTCGATTCCGAGATCCGGATGGTGCCCGCCCTGCATGAGCAGGCCGGTGCCGCCGATCTCGAGCGTCTCCTCGATCTTCTTGTAGATGACCGGCTTCGGCAGCACGTAGCTCTCGCGCCGGTCGCCCGGCGAGCGATAGAAGGCGCAGAAGTCGCAGTCGGTGACGCACACGTTCGTGTAGTTCAGGTTCCGGTCGATGATGAACGTGACGCGGCCCGGGTCGACCTTGCGGTTGCGGAGCTCGTCCGCCGCGCGGCCGACTGCGACGAGGTCGCGCGAGCGGAGGAGCGCGACGGCGTCGTCGTCCGAGAGGCGCGTGCCGTCGAGCACGCGCTCGAGCACGTCGCCGACGGTGGGCACGGTGGCGACGCTCACGCGCGCACCTCGTTGCCGCGCACGAAGCGCAGCTCCGGCACGTGCTCGAGCTCGCCGACGTCCCGGGCCATCTCGAGGAAGGTGTAGAGCCCGGCCCGTTCGCGGGGGCCGAAGGAGTAGCGGAGCTTCTCGAAGTAGCGGGCGAGGAAGCCGGCCGGGTAGCCGTACCGGTCGCTGGCCTCGAACGCCAGCCGCTCGGGCTCGGCGCGCGCGAGCCGCACCGACGCGACGAGGGCGTGCTCGAGCTCGGCGAGCCCGTCCACCACGGGCTCCGGTGCGGCCCACACGGCGAACACCATCGGCAGGCCGGTGCGCTCGAGCCACAGGCGTCCGAGGTCGTGGTGCGGCGTCGGGTCCTCGTACGCGCTCCGCAGCGCGGCGTCGCCGATGAGCAGTGTCGCGTCGGCCTCCTCGCCGAGCGCGACCAGCTCCGCCTGCGGCAGCAGCACCTTCGTCAGCACGACCGAGGTCGCGCTCTCTGGCGTCACCGCAACCGACTGCACCCTGCCGAGCGGCTGCCGGGTCACGAGCTGGATCGAGTCGACGGCGCCCTCCGAGGACACGCACATCCGCGGCAGGATGCGCAGGCTGTCCGCATGGCGCGCGTACTCGATCGAGGAGATCGGCGCGATGTCGAGCTCGCCGTCGAGCAGCAGCCGGTTGAGCTCGGTGGGGACGCCGACGACCTGCTCGACCTCGGACACGAGCCGGTAGAAGACCGGCGCCATGTTCGCGTAGGAGATGCGGCCGAGACGGATCACGCGGAGACCCACGTGAAGAAGCCGATCAGGTTGCCGTCGAGATCGAGCGCGGAGAACTCGTGCGTGCCGAAGTCGGTGTCCTCGACGCCGTCCTTCGAGACGGGGTGCAGCACGTCCGCCCTGCTCAGCTCGTCGTAGAGCTCGTCCACGCCCTCGGCGCTCTCCAGGCGGACGCGGAAGCTCGCGGTGCCGGCGATGAAGGATTCCGCGCCCGAGCAGACCGGCTGCTCCGGATCGATCCGCTCGCGCCAACCCTCGTCGCCCGCCTCCCAGAGGTTGACGACAGCCTCGTCGCGGCACATGACGGCAAAGCCGCCGTCGTGGTGCAGGGTCTCGAAGCCCAGACGGTCGCGGTAGAAGTCGACTGCCGCCGCGGCGTCCCGGACCGGCATCGCCGGAATGGTCTGGCTGAGCTTCACCATCGGCGGACTTCCCGATAGAGCGTGTCGCGCTGGACGGGCACCCGTCCCGCCTCCCGGACGAAGCGCACGAGCTCCTCGACCTTCTGCTCGGTCTCGGTGCGCGCCCCGGCGGCGTGGAAGATCTCCTCGCGGACGACCGTGCCCTGCACGTCGTTGGCGCCGAAGTGGAGCGCCACGGCCGCGAGCGGCATCCCCATCATGATCCAGTAGGCCTTGATGTTCGGCACGTTGTCGAGCATCAGCCGCGAGACGGCGAGCATCTTCAGGTCGTCGGCGCCGGTCGTGTGCCGGAAGCCGCGCCGCTCGAAGACCGTGTTCTCGGGATGGAATGCCAGCGGGATGAAGGCGAGGAACCCGCCGGTGCGATCCTGCTGCTCGCGCAGGCGCAGCAGGTGGTCGATCCGCTCCTCGTAGGTCTCGACGTGGCCGTAGAGCATCGTGCAGTGCGTCGGGATGCCGAGGCGGTGCGCCGTCTCGTGCACGTGGAACCAGATCTCCGGCGCCTCCTTGCCGGGCGCGACGAGCCGGCGCACGCGGTCGGCGAAGATCTCCGCACCGCCGCCCGGCAGTGACCCGAGTCCGGCGTCCTTGAGCTGCCGCAGGACGTCCTCGTGCGAGCGCCCCGAGAGGGTCGTCATGTGGTGGATCTCGGACGCCGTGTAGAGCTTGAGGTGGACGTCCGGCAGCGCCTCGTGCAGCGAACGGGTCGCGTCGACGTAGAAGTCGAGGTCGACGTGCGGGCTCTCGCCGTTGACCATGTGGATCTCGGTGAAGCCGGTGAGCTCGCGCTGGCGCAGCGCGTCGGCGACCAGCTCGTCGGTCGTGATCGTGTACGCGTCCGCCTGCTTGGACGTCTTGGCGAACGCGCAGAACTTGCACTTCACGCGACAGACGTTCGTCTGGTTGAGATAGAGGTTCTGGACGAAGTAGACGTCGTCGGTGCCGCCGCGCAGCCGCCGCGCCGTGTCCGCGAGCTCGCCGAGCCCGAGCAGGTCGTCCGACTCGAGCAGCGTCAGGCCGTCCTCGAGGTCGAGGCGCTCGCCGGCCTCGACCTTGCGCCGGACGCCGTCCAGCGCCGACGTGCGCTCGAGCAGTGCCACTGTCAGCGCCTCCTCTCGACGACGGTGTCTGCGAGAGCCTCGAGCTCATCCCGGCGGGCTGCGCCGTTGAGGCTCGCCCTCGCGTTCCTAGCGTAGTCGAGCGCGATCCGCTTGCTGCGCTCGAGGGCGTCCGTCGCGGCGACCCGCACGAGCGCGCCGTCGAGCGGCCCTCCGGCGAGCGCCGCCCGCACGACCTCGTCCTCGCGCGCGGCCAGCAGGAGCGGCAACGTCGGCGTCCCCTCGCGAAGGTCGGTGCCGGCCACCTTGCCGGTCTCGACCGTCTCGCCGGTGCAGTCGAGGATGTCGTCGGCGATCTGGAACGCGATGCCGAGCGAGAGCCCGAAGCGGCCGAGCTGTGGATCCCGCGAGCCGAGCAGGCACGCCGCCTCGAACAGCTTGCCGGTCTTGAGGGCGATTCGTTCGAGGTACGCGTCGATCGTCGTCTCCGGGCGGTGCTGCTGGCGCATCTGCAGCGCCTCGCCCCGAACGAGCGCCAGGCACGCGTCGGCGAGGATCCGGACGCCGCCGAGGTCGCCGCTCTCGGCGAGCTCGGCGAAGCCGCGGGAGAACAGGAAGTCGCCCGTCGTCCGGGCCGCCGACTCGCCGTACGCGTTCCAGGCCGTCGGCCTGCCCCGCCGGAGTGGCGCGCGGTCGATCAGGTCGTCGTGGACGAGCGTCGCCGTGTGCACCAGTTCGATGGCGATGCTGCAGCGAAGCGCCCGTTCCGGGTCGTCGCTGACGAGGTAGATGAGGAGCGGCCGCATGCGCTTGCCGCCGGCGTCGACGGCCTCGGCGCCGACGCGCTCGACCAGGCCCGGCTGGCTCGCGACCGCCGCGTGAAGCCGCTCCTCGAGCTCGTCCAGGTACGGCTGCGGCACGCCGACCGCCAGCTGCGTGCTCACGCCGCCTCAGCCGTGTGGAGGGCGACGATGCCGCCGGCGAGCAAGCGGAAGCGCACCTGGGTGAACCCGCTTCGCTCGATTGCGGCCGCCAGATCCTCCGGTCCCGGGAACCTGCGCACTGAGGCCGGGAGATATGCATAGGCGCTTCCGCCGGGAAGCACTTTGCCTGCGAGTGGCACGAGCACATCGAACCACAGGCGGAAGAACGGCCGCAACAGGCCGCGCGGGCGCGTGATCTCGAGCACGCCGATCCGGCCGCCGGCCCTGAGGACGCGCCGCAACTCGCGCAGTCCGGCCTCGAGATCCTCGACATTCCTCACGCCGAAGCCGACGGTGACCGCGTCGAAGGCCCCGACCTCGTACGGCAGCGCGAGCATGTCGCCCTGCACCCACTCGACGGCATCCGACTTCAGGCGCGCCCGCTCGAGCATCCGGCCGGAGAAGTCGAGCCCGACGACCCGTGTCGCGCCTGCTTGCAGGTCGGCGAGCGCGAGGTCGCCGGTGCCGCAGCAGGCGTCGAGCACCTCGTCCCCGGCGCGCACCGTCGCCTCCGCCGTGAGGCGGCGCCAGCGCCGGTCGAGGCCGACCGTCATGACCCGGTTCATCACGTCGTAGACCGGCGCGATGCGGTCGAACATCGTGCGCACGCCCTCGGCGGGCAGCGTGCCCGACCCGTGCGTCATTCGCCCCACCGCCCGCTCAGGGCGTGCTCGAGCCCCAGCTGGTCGAGGCAGCGCGCGACGACGAAGTCGACGAGGTCGCCGATCGACTCGGGCCGGTGATAGAAGCCCGGCGCCGCGAAGAGGATCACGGCGCCCGCCTCGTGCAGCGTCGCCAGCCCGCGCAGATGGATCGACGACAGCGGCGTCTCGCGCGGCACGAGGACGAGCGTCCGGCGCTCCTTGAGTGCGACGGAGGCGGCGCGGTGGATGAGGTTCGCCATGGCCCCTGTGGCGAGTGTCCCGACCGTGGACATCGAGCACGGGCAGACCACGTACGCGTCGACCTTGGCCGAGCCGCTCGCGTACGGCGAGGTGTAGTCGGCGACACCGTAGACCGTGACCCCCTCCCGGCCGTCGACGAAGCGCGTCAGCACGTCCTCGCGCTCCAGCGTCGCGTCGCCGTAGAGCTCGGTCGCGAGCACCTGGACACCCGCCGCAGACGCGGCCAGACCGACCTCGCAGCCCGCTGCGGAGAGCACCTCGAGCAGCCTGGCGGCGTACGGTGCCCCGGACGCGCCGGTTATCCCGAGGAAGACGCGCACACGGCCACCGCCTACCCCCCGCCCTTCGAGGCCTCGAGGAAGGCACCGATCTGGGCAAGCTGCTCGTCGGTGAGACTGCCGCCCGCATCGAGGCCGTAGATCGGCATCACGTTGTTGCCGAACTCGCGCGGATTGCCGACGTACTGCGCGAAGCCGTCCGCGTCGCGCCCACTGTTCCCGATCTCGGAGAGCTCCGGCGCGCCAAGGTTGGTCGCGCCCGCGTCGAGGTACACGTGGCAGTTCAGGCAGCCCGACTCCGCGAAGAGGACGGCGCCGGCGACGGCGTCGTCGCTGTCTGCGAACCCCTGCACCTCCGCCCACTCCTGCGATAGTGCCTCGGCCTCGCCGCCGGCGGGCTCCTCGGCCGTCGCCCCCTTCCACGTCAGGACGCCCATCGAGATGACGGTCAGGATCGCGGCGACGAGCGCGACGGGCCGGCGCAGGATCCGCCGCTCGCGGCGGACGTCGAGGAACGGGAGCGCCAGCAGCAGGACGATCGCGATCGTCGGGATGCCGACCGTGCCGATGACGACCGTCTCGGGCCACTTGAAGATCCGCAGGAGATAGAAGAGGAAGTAGTAGAACCAGTCGGGCCTCGGCACGAAGTTCGTCGTGCCGGGGTCGGCCCGCTCGGTGTAGAGCGGCCCCAGCCAGCCGACGTCCTCCGGGTCCTCGCCTGCGGTGAAGTACCACACGCACGCCAGGCCGATGATCACGCTGACGACCACGAAGCTCATCACCGTGTCCGCGAACATCGCGTAGGGGAAGAACGGCTTGCCCTCGCGGTCGACGTCCTGCTTGTAGCGCTTGAACTCCGCCTGGCGCTGCGCTACGCGGCGGGTAGCCACTAACGCTGCTCCCCGTTGCGCG
This sequence comes from uncultured Gaiellaceae bacterium, assembly GCA_963733065.1. GTDB lineage: Bacteria > Actinomycetota > Thermoleophilia > Gaiellales > Gaiellaceae > CAVTBT01. Next base: position 757,147 of record CAVTBT010000005.1, on the reverse strand, counting down.
GCGACGGTCGGACGAGACCGGCGCGGCCACCCTCGGGCTCCACCTCGACACGCTCGCGGCCGGCCGGCGTGTTCGACCAGGGCGGCGACGTGACTCCGAGGCGCACGACGAGGTAGAGGTGGAAGACGATCAACGCCGCGAGCGCGCCGGGAATCAGCAGCATGTGGATGGCGTAGAACGTCGACAGCGTGTTCTGGCCGATGCTCGCCCCGCCCTGCAGGAACTGCGCCAGGAACGGGCCGAGGAACGGCGCCGTCCCGTTCAGGTTGATGCCGACCACCGTCGCCCAGTACGCCGTCTGGTCGAACGGCAGCAGGTAGCCGGTGAAGCCCTCCAGCATGCCGAGGAGCAGGATCAGCACGCCGACGATCCAGTTGAGCTCGCGCGGGTACTTGTAGGCGCCGAACAGGAACACGCGCGCCATGTGGAGGAACATGAGGATGATGAAGACGCTCGCGCCCCACTTGTGCATGCCGCGCACGAGCCAGCCGAGCGTCAGATCGTTGGTGATCCGGACGACCGAGTCGTATGCCTCGCCCGGGCTCGGCTGGTAGTACATCGCGAGGATCACTCCCGTCCCGGCCTGCACGAGGAACGCCGTGAGACTCGCCGAGCCGAGCGTCTGCATCCAGTTGACGTCGTGCGGCACCTTCCGGAAGAGGAAGTACTTGACGCCGCCGACGAGGCCTGACCGCTCCTCCAGCCAGTCGAGCGGGTAGAGCAGCGCCGCCTTGACCGGCTTCGATTTCGTCGGGGCGGCTATCGGGGCACCTCGATCGGGTAGAGCCAGGCCTCGATGCCGTCGACGTGCACGCCGGGCACCTCGTGGGCGTACTTGGACATCTTGGCCTCCGCGGCCTCGCCCTCGACCGTGCCGACGCTGAAGAGGTCGCCGAGGAAGAGATTGCCGTCGATGATCGAGAACTCGTAGCGGTCCAGCGAGCGCACCGGCGGGCCCGCGGTGCGACGTCCCTCGGTGTCGTACGCGCCGCCGTGGCACGGACAGCTGAAGCCGGAGGGCTGGGTCGGCGTGATCACGACCGTCTCGCCGAACTCCCGCCGCTGCTCGTCCTCGACGGGGCCGTTCGGCTGGACGGGACAGCCGAGGTGCACGCACCGGCTGAAGAGGATCGTGAAGCTCTGCTGGCCGTCGATCTCGCCGTTCCTGCGGATGTACGAGGTGCGGCGCGACACTTCGCCCAGCGCCGGATCCTCGAGGTAGGTGGCGATCACGAACTGGCCCTCGGGGAACTCGTCGACGGGGCCGAGATCGACCTCCGGCACGTCCTGGTTCGTGAACGCGGGCAGGACGGTGAAGCCGAGGATCGGCAGGGTCACGAGCCCCCCGATGGCCGCGCCGATGCCGAGCGTCGAGAGCTCCAGGAAGTGGGAGCGATCGTACGACCGGATCTCTTCCTCCTGGTGGGGCTCGAGGAGCTCGTCCTCGGGAAGCGCCGCCGCCGCGGCTGCGCCCGGAGCCGCCGCGACCTCGCGGGTTGTGGGCTCGACCTCGACGTCCGAGGTCATGTCACGCGTGACGTCGCGGACCCAGAGGAAGCCGAACACGAGCGCGACGACCGCGCCGACGGCCGCCGCGATCCAGCTGACGACGAGCCCGGTGAGGACGCACGCGATGCCGATGGCGAAGCCGATCGGGTACAGGCTCGGCGGCGGCAGGTGCGGCTTCTCGTCGTGGTGCTCGCTCAAACCCAGGCTCCCGCTCGATTAGACCCGTCCTCGGACAGCTCTGTCAACGACGTACCAGCTGCCGCAAGCGCCGCCCGGCCGCGCCATTCTTACCCATCGCGTCTGCTGCCGTCGCGGGAATGCCGTACTCCTCCCAGCGACGGTCGACGAGCTCCCGGATCTCCGCGCTCATCTCGATCTCGGGCGGCCATTCACGTGCTCCTTCGGCCGGGCCCTTCGCCGTCGCGTCGATCCCGAGCTTGCCACCGTAGGCCTGCAGGGTCGTCGCATGGTCGAGCTGATCGATCGGCCCCTCTGAGAGGAGGACGTCGCGCTTCGGGTCGACGTTGGCGCACGCGTAGAAGAAGACCTGCTCGTAGTCGTGCACGTTCACGTGCTCGTCGACGACCACGACGGTCTTCGAGAGGCTGAGCAGGCCGAGGCCCCAGACCGCGTGCATGACCTTCTTCGCATGGCCCGGGAAGCGCTTGCGGATGGACACGATCACGCAGTTGTGGAACGCGCCGGCGGCCGGCAGGTCGTAGTCGACGATCTCGGGAACGCTCATGCGGATCGCCGGCAGGAAGATGCGCTCGGTCGCCTTGGCCAGCCACTCGTCCTCGGCCGGCGGCTTCCCGACGACGATCGACGGGTAGATCGCATCGCGGCGCATGGTCATGGCCGTGAGGCGGAAGATCGGGAACTCCTCGGCCGGCGTGTAGTAGCCCGTGTGGTCCCCGAACGGCCCTTCGTCGCCGACGTCGGCGCGGTCGACCCAGCCCTCGAGCACGATCTCGGCGTTCGCGGGCACCTCGAGGTCGACGGTCTTCGCCTGCACGAGCTCGACGGCCGAGCCCTTGAGGAAGCCGGCCACCATCAGCTCTCCGATGTGCTTCGGCAGGGGCGCGCTCGCCGAGTAGGCGGTCACAGGGTCGAGACCGATCGCCACCGCGACCGGGATGCGGCCGTCGTCCGCGGCCAGCAGGTCGGCACGGCCGTCCTTGTGGATCTGCCAGTGCATGAACGTCGACCGGCGGTCGATCTTCTGCATCCGGTACATGCCGACGTTGCGAACGCCCGTGGCACGGTCGCGGGTGATCACCGCGGGCAGCGTGATGAACGGCGCCGGGTCGAGCGGCCAGCAACGCTGGATCGGCAGCAGGTCGAGGTCGACCTCGTCGCCCGTCAGCACGACCTCCTGGCACGCCGCCTTCGAGACGGTCTTGGGCATCGAGTCGGCGATCGACTTCAGCTTCTTCAGCCCACGCACCTTGTCCACGAGCCCCTGCGGCGGCTGCAGCTCGAGCACCTCCTCGAGCTTTGCGGCCACGTCGTCGAGCCGCTCGACGCCGAACGCCAGGCACATGCGGCGCTCCGTGCCGAACTGGTTGATCAGGAGCGGGTGCGAGCTGCCCTTCGGCTTCGTGAACAGGAGCGCCGGACCGCCGCCCTTGACGGTGCGGTCGACGATCTCGGTGATCTCGAGGTCGGTGTCGACCTCGGCGTCGACGCGGACGAGCTCCCCCTCGCTCTCCAGGAGCCGGATCCAGCTGCGCAGGTCGGAGGGCGGCGCCATCGATCGTCAGTCTAGGGAGCGCGCGAGCGACGGTGCGATCGGTGCACTAGCCGACCAGCGGCGCACCGAGCAATCGACGAGCAAGCTCGAACGCCTCCTCGACCGAGGCTGGGGCGGAGCGTTGCGCCTGCAGGAAGCGATCGTCGCCCGCTCGCGGGTTGTGACGAGGATCGTCGGTCCGCCGCTGTCCCGAACCGCCGCGAGGTCCGCCGCCAGCTCGGGCAGCAGGTGCTCCGCGTTGTCGAGGAGGAGTAGCGCCGACCGGCCGGCGAGCGCCGCCCGGAGCGTCTCGGCGAGAGGCGTGTCGTGCTGCTCGCGCACGTCGACCGCCTGCGCGACCGTGGACAGCACGAGCGCGTGATCCCGAAGAGGCGCGAGCGGCACCCACGTCACCCCGTCCGGGAAGAGCTCGGCCGCCTCCGCGGCGGCCTGCAGCGCCAACCGCGTCTTGCCCGTGCCTCCGGGTCCCGTGAGCGTGAGCAACCGCACGTCGTCGCGCCGGAGGAGGTCGACGACCGCGGCCAGCTCCGCATCGCGACCGAGGAACGGCGTGGCAGGCACCGGCAGGTTCGTCCGGTAGAGGCTCTTGAGCGACGGGAAGTCACCGTCCCCCAGCTGGTAGACACGCTCCGCCGCAGCGAGGTCCTTGAAGCGGTGATCGCCGAGGTCGACGAGGCTCACGCCGTCGGCGAGCGCCGCCGTCGACGCCGAGACGACCGTCTGGCCGCCGTGCGCCGCCGCGGCGATCCGGGCAGCGCGGTGCACGTCCGCGCCGACGTAGCCCTCGTCCGTGAGGAGCGGCGTGCCGGTGTGGAGCCCGATGCGGACCCGGATCGGCCCGGCGGCGAGCGACTCGTGGCCTGTCGTCGCCGCAGCGAGAGCGCCGGGCGCGGTCGGAAAGGCGAAGAAGAACGCGTCCCCCTGCGTGTCCACCTCGGCGCCGCCGTGCGCGGCGAACGCGTCACGGAGCGCGCGCCGGTGCTCGGCGAGCGCGGTTGCGTACGCGTCGTCGCCGAGCTCGTGCAGCAGCCGTGTCGACCCTTCCACGTCCGTGAAGAGGAAGGTGACCGTGCCGCTGGGAAGCGCGCCGCCCACGCGCCGAGTATTTCTCGTGCGGCTCGCAGAGCCAAGCCGGCGGGCGGCCTCAGTCGGGGGTAACGGCGCCGGTGAGCCTGACGTCGTCCCACCAGCTGCTGCCGGTGCCGCTCTGACACAACCGCACGTGCACGCGCGTCGTGCCTGCAGGTGCGGTCCGCACGAGCGTGAGCGGCCGCCAGGCCGAGCCGCCCGCGGCTCCGACCTGTCCCGACCGGACGATGCCGTTCTCAGTACGGAAGACGAGCGACAGGCTCACACGGCCGCGGAGCGCGCTCGTGCGCACCCAGACAGCCGCGCCGTAGCTCGTGCCCACACGTGCCGCCACGCCGCTGAGCCGCCAGCAGGAAACGCCCGGCGCGCCGGCCGAGATCTTCAGCGAGTGCGCGCTGGAGCGGAAGCGGTCGGCGGCCCAGCTGAAGGTCGCGTCGCCGCTCGACACGTAGGCCGGCGCCGGCCGCCGCTCGAACGAGGCGTTCGGCGCGAGGTTCACGACCGGACGGGCGGTGACGACGCGGGTCGGCGCCGAGTCGGCGATCGTCGTGCCGCCGCCGCTCGAGGCCCGGACGCGAATCCGAAGAGTCGAGCCGACGTCGCGGAAGCGCAGGGGATAGGTCGCCGCGACGGCACCGGCGACGGCCGTGCAGCCGCGGCCGGCTCTGTTGCAGCGCCGCCACTGGAATGTGAAGCCGGTGGGGTCGTTCGCCCACGTGCCGGTCGTCGCGCGCAGCACCCGGCCCGGACGCGGAGTGCCGCTGACGAGCGGCGACGCAGTGGCCAACGGCGCCCGCACCACCGCAGGCGGCGGGGGTGGAGCCGCCGGCGGAGCCGGTGGTGCGGGTGGCGGTGCTGGCGGAGGCGGAGGTGCCGGAGGTGGCGGCGGAGGCGGCGGGGGCGCCACCGGCGGAGGAGGAGGCGGAGGCGGAGGCGGAGGCGGAGGCGGAGGCGGAGGCGGAGGCGGAGGCGGAGGCGGAGGCGGAGGCGGAGGCGGAGGCGGAGGCGGAGGCGGAGGCGGAGGCGGAGGCGGAGGCGGAGGCGGAGGCGGAGGCGGAGGCGGAGGCGGAGGCGGAGGAGGCGGAGGCGGAGGCGGAGGCGGAGGCGGAGGCGGAGGCGGAGGCGGAGGCGGAGGCGGAGCCTGCCCGAGCGACAGCGTGATCGTCCCTCGGCCGGGAACCTGGAGCGCGACGTGGCCCGAGGGGTAGACGCCGACGAGGTGCAGCTCGTAGTTCCCCGACACGTTCGGGATCGGGAAGTCGTACACGCTTCGCCAGGTGGCTCCGCCGTCGTCGGAGCCGTAGACGTGCGCGTTCGGGTCGAGGAGCGGCTTGCCGGGCTCGTGCGTCTCGGCGACGAGCCACACCGAGCCCACCCGCATGGACGAGTAGGAGACGTACGCCATCGAGAACAGCTCGGTGTAGGCGCCGGTTGTCGGATTGACCCGCACGATCTTGGTGGTGATGTCGGGGTTGTCCGTCCCGAACACGAGCGCGCCGCTGGCCGGATCGACGATCGTCTGGATGCCGACGCAGCGGAACTCCGGGCAGAGCGGGTGCAATGTCTGGCCGCGGTCGGTCGAGTACCAGACGCCGTCACCCGGGCTGTCGCCGAACAGCACGTACAGCCTGCCGCGGGTCTGGTCGTAGGCCAGGCCGTGCACGTGGCGGTGGGCAGTCGTCTCGTTCGACACCGTCCAGGTCCGCCCGTCGTTGCTCGAGCGGTAGATCCAGTTCGGCCAGGGCGCGCCGGGCACGACGTTGTACGTGCCGAGGAACACGTCGCCGCCGCCCTCGACGATCGACTGGTTGGTGAGCGTGGAGTAGCGCCACGTGCAGTCGGTGACGATGCAGGGCAGCGTCAGCACCGTCGTCCACGTGGCGCCGGCGTCGTCGGACCGCGCGATCGCCCAGCGGAAGCCCGTGTCGTAGTGGGCGAGCAGCGTGCCCGATGCGAGCGCGGTGATCATCCACGGGCGCTGCCCGAGATTCCAGCCGGGAACATGTGTCCACGTCGCACCCTCGTTCTGGGATCGCCACAGCTCGGTCGGCGCTGCGTTGCGGAAGCCCCAGGCCCGGCCCGAGCGATCGACGGCCAGCGTGGTGAACGACGGATTGCTGACGACAATGGTCGCCGAGGCGGCTGCTCCGGCGCGATCGAGGCCGAGCAGGAGCACGATCGATGCTGCACCCGCGGCGAAGATCGCCAGCTGCACCCCCCAGAATGTCCGCCCACGCCGGGTCGGCGCGCTCCGCGCCGAGGCCCTCGAGCCCTCGTTCACCCTCGTCCCCTCCGCCCCCCGGCCTCAGACCGCCGGGTGGCTGCCGCCGCAGTGATCTCCCAGTCGGAGCGTATGGAGTTCGCAGCGGTTTGCAAGCGGCCGGAACGGCGCTCGATTCCCTTACGAAACGGCCGAGAACCCTGACATCGCGATCACGACCTCCTTACGACGCCGTCCTAGCGTCCGAAACAGCCACGGAGGAGGCACGCATGACGCTCTTGACGGCTGGACGGATCCTGTTGACGCTGCTCGCGGCCGGTGTCGTCGCGGCGGCCGCCTCGGGCGCCACGAGCAGCGGCCGTGGCGAGAACGGGCGCATAGTCCTCGCGAACGAGCGGGGCTTCGTGCTGCTGAACCCGGACGGCAGCGGCGCCACGCACGTCCCCGGCACCTCCGGTCGCGACCGACAGCCGGCCTGGTCGCCGGACGGCCGGCAGCTCCTCTTCGAGAGCACGAGGCGGGGCAGCACGGACGTCTACGTCATGAGCGGCGACGGCCGCTTCGTGCGCGAGTTGACCTTCGCGGACAACTTCGACGGCGACCCGTCGTGGGCCCCCGACTCCCAGCGCGTCGTCTTCGAGAGCCAGCGCACGGGCAACGACGAGCTCTGGACGATGCTCCGCGACGGCCGCTCACAGCGGCAGCTGACGAATTTCGCGTCGCGCGACACCGATCCCGCCTGGTCGCCGCGCGGCGACCAGATCGCGTTCACGACGGGCTCGTTCGACCGCGGCGACATCGCCGTGATCCGGCCGGACGGCACGGGCTTCCGCGCGCTCACCGGCCCCGCGACGGGCGGCATCTTCAGCCAGAACCCCGCCTGGTCGCCGGACGGCCGCCGCATCGCCTTCGACTCGAACGCGAGCGGGGACTACGAGATCTGGGTGATGAACGCGGACGGCTCGGGCCTGCGGCAGCTCACCGACTCGGCAGGGCCCGACAACCTGCCCGCCTGGTCGCCCGACGGCCGGCGGATCGTGTTCCAGAGCGAGCGAGATGGTCGAGGGACGCGCCGCGTCTACTCGATGCGGGCGGACGGCTCCGGCGTGCAGCGGCTCACGACCGGCCGCCGGGATGTCTCGCCCGACTGGCAGCCGCTCGCGCCCCGGCCCACCGGCTGCACGATCTGGGGCACGACGGGCCACGACCTGCTCACCGGCACGGCTGGGAGCGACGTCATCTGCGGCGGCGCGGGCGACGACACGATCCGCGGGCTCGGCGGCAACGACACGTTGGTCGGCGGCCTCGGCAACGACGTCCTCGACGGCGGTGCCGGTCGCGACCGGCTGCGCGGCGACGCCGGAGGCGACACGCTGCTCGCGCGCGACGGACGCCGCGACGCCGTCGACGGCGGCACGGGCGGAGACCGCGGGCGACTGGATCGGATCGACACGGCGACGTCGATCGAGCGGCGCCTCTAGCCCTTGGCCGACGCGTCGACGCACGCCGTCGTCCCTTCATCCCTCGTCCAGCCTCGGCTGGACGAGTGGACCACATGCTCTCGTCCGCTCGGACGCACCGCGGCCGTGCCCGGATCGAGCGCGGCGACGGGAACGGCTAGCCCCTAGTAGGCGCGCTTGCGCTGGCGGGCGCGGTACCGGCGATCGCTGAGGTACTCGCCGAGCATCCCGAGCGCGATCACAGCGATGAAGATCAGGCCCACGATCAGCATGCCGAGCACGACGTTCCGGCCTTCCTCGGCGGCGTCGGCGACGAGCGTGGGCAGCACCGCCAGCATGGCGGCGACTCTAGCGCAGCAGGTCGTGGTGCGCAGCAAGGGCGGCGTCGACGCCGTCGCCCACGGCCGCACGGGCGAGCCGCTCGAGCGGCCCCGCGTCGCGGCGGACGCGAAGGGCCTCGCGGGCCTCCTCCAGGCCGTCGCCGCCGAGCAGCGCCGCGGTCGCCGCCCACGCCGCGCCGTCGCCTTCGACGCCGTCCGCGCGCAACGCGGCGCAGAGCGAGATGAGCTCGGCAAGGTCGTGCACGGCGGCGACGTCCCCCGCGGCCGCGATCCGGACGAGCCCGTGGGCGTACAGGTAGTCGCCGAGCAGGAGCGCCGTATTCGCATCGGCCGGTGCGAAGAGCCGCGGGCGGCCGTAGTGCACGAGGTAGCCCTCGTAGATCGTCTCCACGCCGAGCGCGTGGTGCGGCGCCGCGAGCGACGAGAACACCGGCAGCGGCTGACGCTCCTCGCCGGGCAGGAGCGAGTCGGCCCACAGCGGGCTCTCACGCGCGGCACCGGCCGCGAGCTCCTCCCAGAGCTCAGCCGGCGAGGACGTCGGCAACGGCCTCGACGGTGCGGTCGACGTCGTCCTCGGAATGCGCAGCCGAGACGAACAGGCACTCGAACTGCGACGGCGCGATGTAGACCCCCCGCTCGAGCAGTCCGCGGAAGAGCGACGCGTAGCGCTCGGTATCGGCGCGCTCGGCGTCGGCGTAGCGCCGTACCGGCGCGGGCGTCTGGAAGAGGGTCGCCATCGCGCCGACACGCTGCACCGTCCCGAACGGGCGCAGTCCCGCCTCGAGCCGGGCACCGAGCTCCTCGAGCCGCTCGTACACCCGGTCGTCGCGGAGCCGGCGGAGCACCGAGATACCGGCGGCGGTCGCCAGCGGGTTCCCCGAGAGCGTGCCCGCCTGGTAGACGTCACCGGCGGGCGCGAGCCGCGCCATCACGTCCGCCCGGCCGCCGAAGGCCGCGAGCGGCAGGCCGCCGCCGACGATCTTGCCGAGAATGGTGAGGTCGGGCAGCACGCCGAAACGCTCCTGCGCGCCGCCGCGCGCGACGCGAAAGCCGGTGATCACCTCGTCGAAGACGAGCAGCGCCCCACACGCGTCGCAGAGCTGCCGCAGCACCGCGAGATACCCGGGATCGGGCGGGACGACGCCCATGTTCCCGGCCACGGGCTCGACGACGATCGCCGCCAGGCCCTCGCCGAAGCGCTCGACCGCGGCGGCCGCCGCGTCGACGTCGTTGTAGGGCACGACGACGGTGTCGGCGGCGGCGCCCGTCGGAACCCCCGGTGTCGAGGGGATGCCGAGCGTCGCCAACCCCGAGCCGGCGCTCGCGAGCAGCGCATCGGCATGGCCGTGGTAGCAGCCCGCGAACTTGATCACCCGGTCACGACGTGTGAACCCGCGTGCGAGCCGGACGGCGCTCATCGCGGCCTCCGTCCCCGACGAGACGAGGCGCACCTGCTCCACGGACGGCACCGCGTCGACGATCTCGGCCGCGAGCTCGACCTCCGCTTCCGTCGGTGCCCCGAACGTCGTGCCACGCTCCGCGGCGGCCGTGACCGCCTCGATCGTCTCCGGGTCCGCGTGGCCGAAGATGAGCGGTCCCCAGGACATGACCCAGTCGACATAGCTGCGCCCGTCGACGTCCTCGATCCGCGACCCCTCGCCACGGGCCATGAAGACGGGCTCGTCGAGGCCGACGGCGCGCATCGCCCGCACCGGCGAGTTGACACCGCCCGGAATCAGCCGCTTCGCGCGGCTGTAGAGATCCGACCGCGTCAGAGCCACGTCGCGAGCTGCTTCGTCCAGTAGCTGACGATCAGGTCCGCGCCCGCGCGGTGGATGGCCGTCAGGCTCTCGAGCGCGGCCCGGCGCTCGTCGAGGTGCCCGCGGGCGGCCGCGGCCTTGACCATCGCGTACTCGCCGGACACGTTGTAGGCCGCCACCGGCGCGTCAAATCGATCCCGTACGACGCGGATGACGTCGAGGTAGGGCAGCGCCGGCTTGACCATGAGCACGTCCGCGCCTTCGGCAAGGTCGAGCTCGCATTCGCGGAGCGCCTCGCGGGCGTTGGCCGGATCCATCTGGTAGCCGGTGCGGTCGCCTTCGCTCGGCGCGCTCCCGGCGGCCTCGCGGAACGGGCCGTAGAAGGCGGAGGCGTACTTCGCGGCGTAACTGACGATCGGCGTCTGCGGCAGCCCCTCGCGGATCGCGGCCACGCGGCCGTCCATCATGTCGCTCGGCGCGACGGCGTCGGCCCCCGCCTCGACGTGCGAGACCGCCGTCCGCGCCAGGAGGTCGAGCGTCTCGTCGTTCTGCACCTCGCCGTCGCGCAGGACGCCGCAGTGGCCGTGGCTCGTGTACTCGCAGAGGCACACGTCGGTGACGAGCACGAGCTCGGGCTGCTCGGCGCGGATGGCTCTGAGCGCCTGCTGGACGATGCCGTCCTCGTCCCACGCCGCGGTCGCCTCCTCGTCCTTGTCGGCATCGGCCGGGACTCCGAAGAGCAGGACGGCCGGCACGCCGAGGCGGACGAGCTCGCCCGCCTCCGCGACGGTGTCCTCGACCGACCGCCGGCCCAGCGGCGGCAGCTCCTCGTTCGGCGCCGTCTCGGGCGCCACGAAGAGCGGCATCACGAAGGCGTCGAGGTCGAGGCGCGTCTCGCGCACGAGCGCCCGCAGCGCACCGGTGCGCCGGAGCCTGCGGAGCCGCGTGGCCGGGAACGCGCTCACCGGGCGAAGCGTACGCGACTGCGACGCACGTTCCGTCGGGCTCAGCCGCCGCGGACGATGCGCGGCGGCGGGCGCTCGGGCGCGTCCAGCTCGACCTCGACGGGGATCTCGCCGCCCTCGTCCCACTTCTGGAGGCGGATGCGCTCGGCGAAGAACTCCCACACGGCGCGCCCGGCGGCCATCGTCGGCAGCGCCACGAGCACGCCCGGGATCCCGTACAGCTCCCCGCCCGCGAGCAGCCCGAAGATCACGAGCAGCGGGTGCAGACGCAGGGCGTTCGCCATCACGTTCGGGACGACGACGTGCCCCTCCACCTGGTAGATGAAGACGAAGAGGCCGGCCACCCAGAAGAACCCCCACACCGGGTCGACGACGAGCGCGTAGATCGCCGGGGGCACGGCCGAGAGCCACGGCCCGATGTACGGGATCACCTCGATCACCGCGGTCCAGAGGCCGAAGAGCAGCGCGTACTGCTCGGCGCCGGGCACGAGGTCGAGCACACCGAGGATCCACATGCCCAGCCCCGCGCTGAATCCGATGATCGTCGAGAGCAGCAGCTGGCCGCGCACGTAGCCGGCGAGCGCCGACTCGATCCGATGCGTCAGCGGCCGCCCCTGCGCGGGCGGGAAGCGGCGGTCGATCGCCCCCTCGAGCCGCGGCATGTCGAGCAGCATGTAGATCGCGATGACAATGATCAGGACGATCGAGAAGAGCAGGATCACGAACGAGATCGCTGCGCCCTGCGCGATCGAGATCGCATCCTGGGTGTAGCCGGAAATGTCGCCCGCCGACAGCGAGTCGAGCCACTCGCTGACCTGGTCCCGCAGCTCGACGTCGATACCGTGGTCGCGGAGCCAGCCCTCGAGCCGGTCGAGGTCGCGCTCGGCGCCCGTGAGCCCGGTCCGTCCGTCCTCCTCCGTAACGTAGTCGTCGATCCGCTCGGCCGCCGACCGCGTCTGGTCGACGACCACGGTCGCCAGCGCGACGACGATGACGACGACCGCCGCCGCGAATGTCAGGAACACGATCGCGACCCCGAGGCCGCGCGGTACCCGGACCCTTTCGAGTCGACGCACGAGCGGGTTGAGGAGGAACGCGATCACCGACGCGGTCAGGAAGAGGAACAGCGCGTGACCGAGCGTGCTCGCCAGCAGGTACGCGAGGACGGCGAGCACCGGCAACCCCACGAGCTGAATCCACCGCGGGACCTGGATCGTCGGGCCGGGGTCGGCCATCGCCGCGATCGTAGCGCGGTCGTGGTGGCGCTCAGGCCACCCGAGTGGGACTGGTCGATCTGGGAGGACGGAGCCCTCGCGCTCGAGCCGCCGCTTCCGGAGGAGGAGTCCGCCTCCCGGTGGAAAACACCGAGGCCGTCGGCTACCGTGCCGCGGATGGCTCCACCGCGCCCTCGTTCGGTGGCTCGCGTTCGCGCGCGCAGAACTCCACACGACCATCGAGCGGGCCGGCTACTCCTGCTCGGCGTCTGCGCGACGGCGGTGCTGCTCGTGCTCGCGCTCACCGCGTTCGGGTCGGGGACGCCGCAGCGGGTCGAGGCGACGCCGGCCTCCTCGTCGCGGCTGCTGCCCGGAACACCTGCGCCGGAGATCGTGGCCGCCGCCGGGACGCTGCGGATCCAGCTGCCGGTGGCACAGGGCGCGCTCACCGCGCTCGGCTATCACGACGGAGCCGACGGTGCAGTCGCGCTCGAGCCGCTCGGCCGTCAGGGCAACGAGGGACTGTTGTCGCGCCTGTGGCACCGGGTCGCGGGCTCGCCGGACGACGATCTCGTCTGGTACCAGCTCGGCGGCGCCGGGCCCGGAACCTCGGCGCTCGACGTCGGCGCGCCGGCCGGCACGGACGTGTACTCGCCCGTCGACGGCACGATCGTCGGCCTCCGCGACTACGTCATCTCCAACCGGGTCTACGGCGCACAACTCGACATCCGGCCCTCCAGCGCCCCCTCGCTCGTCGTCTCGCTGACGCAGCTCTCGGCGGACCCGGCGCTCACGGTGGGATCCACCGTCGCGGAGGGGACGTCGAAGGTCGGCACGATCGTCGACCTCTCCGGTGTGGAGCGCCAGGCGCTCGCGCGCTACACGCAGGACGCGGGGAACAACGTCTCGCTCGAAGTGCACCCCGCCGCGACGCTGTCGATCCCCTGAGGATCCTCTTCGTCGGCGACGTGGTGGGGCGGCCCGGTCGGCGGGCGGTCGAGGAGCGCCTGCCCGGGCTCCGCGCGGAGCTGGGCGTCGACGCGTGCATCCTGAACGGCGAGAATGTCGCGGACGGCGTCGGCATCACACCGAAGCTGGCGGAGCGGCTGCTCGCCGCCGGCGGCGATCTCATCACGCTCGGCAACCACACCTGGCGCCGCAGCGAGATCGCGCCCTATCTCGCCGGCTCCGAGCGGGTCGTCCGCCCGGCCAACCTCGCCGCGGCCGCACCTGGCCGCGGGCTCGCGTTCGCACCGACCTCGAACGGCGGTGAGGTGGCGGTCGTCAACCTGCTCGGCTCGCTCTTCCTCGATCCGGCACGGAGCATGTGGGAGCTCGTGGACGGCCTCGTCGAGGAGGCGCGCGATCGCACGCCGGTCGTCGTGGTCGACGTCCACGCCGAGGCGACGAGCGAGAAGGTTGCGCTCGCGAGGTGGCTCGACGGGCGCGTGACCGCCGTGCTCGGTACCCATACGCATGTTCAGACGTCCGACGCGAGGATCCAGCCCGGGGGCACCGCGGCGATGACCGACGTTGGCATGACCGGGCCGCACGACTCGGTGATCGGCGTCGTGGGGGAGCTCGCGATTCGCCGGATGCGCACGGGCATGCCGGTTCGCTTCGAGACCGCCGACGGCGGCGTGCGCCTCGAGGGCGCGCTCGTGGAATGCGACGCGGACGGCCGCGCTACGGCGATCGAGCCGGTTCGCGTCGAGGTGTCCTGAGCGGCCAGACGAGCAGCACGACGAGCGCGACGAGCGCGAGGTCGCGGACGAGCACCGCCCACGACGCTACGCCGTCGAACGTGTAGACGTAGTCCCAGTACCTCGCCGGGAACCAGAGCTGCGTCAGGAGGAGCGCGACGGCGAGCACCACCGCCGCGCGGAGGCCGCGGCGACCGAGCACGAGCGGCACGAGCGGCACGAGCCAGATCAGGAACTGGGGCGAGAGCACCTTGCCGAAGGCCACGAACGCCACGACGGCCGCGGCCGAGAAGCGGACGAGCCGCGCCGGCTCCGCCGGCCCGCGGGCGAAGCGGATCCACAACCAGACGAGCACGCCAAGCTGCGCGAGCGAGAGCAGCACCGCCGCCGTGGCCGCCGCGCCGCCGGTCAGGTTCTGCGAGCCGTGACTCGACGCCCAGTCGAGCGGCATGCCGGCGACGTGGTGAGCAGCGACGAGCACCGCGGCGCCGAGACTCTCGATCTGCAGCGGCCGCCCGAGCTGCCGGCCGATGCTGAGCAGCACGGGGTACGGCTCGACGGCGAGGAAGACGACGTACGCGCTGACGGGGACGGCGATAGCGAGCGCGAGCCCCACGGCGGCGTCGCGCGGGCCGCCGCGCCGCCACAGCCACGCCCCGAGCAGCGGAAGCAGCACCACGGGGTAGAGCTTCGCGGCGATGGCCGCGCCGAGCGCCACCGAGCCGAGCCAGTCCCGGCCCGACACGAGCGCGGCGAGCGCCGCGGCCACGAGTAGCGCCGGCCAGAGGTCGAAGCGGGTGAGCACCACCGATCCGAGCAAGAGCGGCGAGACGGCGACGAGCGCGAGCGCCGCCCACGCGCGCGGCCCGTCGACGCCGAGCCGGGACAGCGTCAGTGCGACGAGGAGCAGCGCGCCTGCGGCGCAGGCGAACATGAGCGCCTCGAACACCCGGCGATAGCCGGTTTCGGAGTCGGAGAGAAGCGACGGGACCACGAAGACGGGCAGCGCGCCGGGCGGGTACTCGACGCGGAAGTCCGCGTACGGCACGTCACCGTCCTCCACGCGATCGCCGTAGCGTTGGTAGACGGGCAGGTCGCTGATCTCGTCGCGTGTGAAGAACTGGGCATGCACGACGCCCCACGACACCGCGAGGACGACGAGGGCGGCCGCGGCCGCCAGGGTCTCACGGCCGGTCACTGACCGCGGGTGGCCGGAGGAACAGCGCAATCGCCACGAAGGGGAAGAACCACGGGATGTAGAGGTAGAACCAGTGGGTCAGGACGACCTCGAACCCGATCAGCAGGGCGGCCGTCAGCGCCGCCAGCTGGAGCGGCGACTTCCGGCGCGGCACAAACGCGAGCGCGACGGCGAGCACGACGAGCACGACCTCGAGCACGAGCTGCACGAGATGGAGATCGGGCACGCCCGCTGCGTGGTACTGGCCCCATCCCCACAACGAGAACGGCGACTCGCGGTCGAGCTGGAAGCCGAGCGTCCGCTCGGCGAAGACGCGCGCCGCGTGCACCGGGTCCGGCTCGAGCAGCAGGACTGCGAACGCCGCCAGGGTGGCCCCGGCGAACGCGGCCGCGAAGCGGCCGACGCGGCGAGGGCGCAGGCCGTCGGGATATCCCAGCCAGAGCGGCGCCAACAGCAGCGCCGCGAACTTCGTCCAGCCGGCGAGCGCGACGGCCGCTCCACGCGCCCACGGGGACGCTGCCAGCCAGAAGCCCCAGATCAGGAGCGCGGGCATGATCGCGTCGTTCGAGTTCGAGTTGGAGACGTACTGGGTGAACGGGTACGCCGCCCAGGCGAAGGCGAGCGTCGCGGCGAGCCGTACCCCGGCGAACCTGAGGCCTACGAGCGCGAGGCCGAGCATCGCGAGGAGGTCGAAGAGGATCGACGTCGCGTGCGCTGCGGGAAGCGCATCCCACCTCCCGGTCCACCCGAACGCCGCGTAGCCGGGCACGTACGCCAGGTAGGTGACCGGACCGTAGGTGTCGCCGCGCTCGTTCGACGACTCGCAGCGGCCGTTCGTCTGGATGCGCTCGCGGATCTCCCCGTCGTCGGCGGCAGGCCCGCACGGGTCGAGCGTGCCCTGCCGAGGCATGTTCCCGTACGGCGCCTCACCGTTCGTGATGCGGTGGGCGCCGATGACGCCGGCATAGCCCACGTCGATCACCGTGCGCTGGGCCTCGACGTTGAGCCCGACGCGGAAGCCGGCCAGGAACACCGCCGCGCCGGCGAGCACCCAGACGGGCCACAGCGGCCGTGCGGACGGCTGTCCACGTCCGCGCACGCCGACGACGAGCATCCGGACGAGCAGCCACACGAGCGGCGGATAGGCGAGCGGAACGCTCCAGAAGATCTCGCCCTCGTTGAAGAGGCGCAGCGAGATCGAGAACGACAGCAGCGCCACCAGGTCGACCGTGCGCAGCGAGAGCGGCCGCCGCCAGTCGACGAGCCCGAGGAGGAAGATCGCGCAGAACGCCAGCCAGACGAGCGGCTCGTTCAGCGTCTTGCCCCCGAACGCGCCGGCACCGCCCCGCGCCATCTTCCACGCCACCTGTGGACCGGTCCACGCCTCCTCCACGCGTCCCGACAGGTCGTCGACCCGGCCGAGGGCGATCTGTCCTGCCTCGCCCGACCAGACCTTGACCGTCCAGTCTCCCGACGACCGATCGAAGGACGCGTCGGTCGTCGGGTCGGGCGGGTAGCGGTCGAGCCAGTCCCGAACCTTCGGATTGGCCACGAAGCCCTCGACGGCCTGCGCTTCGGTCAGCGACGGCCCTCCGGGCGACGGCGCGAACGGCGTGTCGACGAGCCGGCCGGCCTCGTCGTAGACGGGCGCGGTCGGCGCAGGCGCCCCGTGCGCGGCGCCTGCGAGCGCGAGCGCCACCACGGCGAGCGTCGCGATGAGCCGAAGGAGAGAGCGCGTCAACACGGACGGACAGCATCGTGCACGCAACCGTAGGTGGCGGCCCGAGCCCGGCCGGAAGCGGTGTCGGTCAGCGCTTCAGGCGGAACGACCAGAGCTTGTTGCCGACGAAGTTCAGCGGCGTCACGACGACGATCGCGATCGCCTGCGCCACGATCTTGCCCACCCCGACCTGGACGAGCAGATGCAGCACGACGAGGTTCGCGGCCAGCGCGGCCGTCGACACGACGAGGAAGCGCAGGCCCTGGAGCCCGACGTGACCCCGACTTGCCCTGAACGTCCAGAGCCGGTTCCACGTGTAGTTGTTCGTGACCGCGACCAGGAAGGAGCACGCCGCCGCGGGCAGGTAGTGCAGGCCGGCGCCCGCCAGCAGCGCGGTGTAGACCGCGAGGTTGACGACGTAGCCGGTCGCGCCGACGGTGCAGAACTTCGCCAGCTGCATCCAGTTGTGCGAGCGGCGCAGCGCCGCGCCGGCACGGGCGCGCGGGCTCGCCGCGGCGACCGGCGTGGGGGTCATGCGCTCCACTGACGCGCGCGAGCGTAGCCGACGCGCCGGTTGAGTCGTCACCCGGTGCGACCGGCCACGACGCCGCCGTCCCCCAGCACGACGTCCGACGGATCCTCGGTCCGGAGCGCCGAGAGCGTCGTGCCGCGCTCGCGGTAGAACGCGAGCTCGGCCCGGTCGAGCAGCGTGAGCGACGAGCGCACGGTGATCTCACCCGGCTGCGCCTCGGCAGCGGAGATCGGCAGGAAGCGGTGCTCGCCGTCGCCGCAGAGCACGTCGAAGCCGAGCACGCGGTGTGCACCTGCATCGAGGATCATGTCGACGGCCCGGCCGAGCTGAATGCCGCGCACACGCACCGGTCGCCGCAGCAGCTGCTCGCCCGTCAGACCCCGCACGCCGTGCATGTGCCCGGCGCCTGGAGGACGGAAACGGCGGCGGCCGCTACTCGGCGAAGCCTTCGGCACCGAGCAGCGGCACGAACCGGCATGGCACGGACCGCAGCACCGCCGGTCCCTCCGGGCTGCGGACCACGAGCTCGAGCCGCTGAGCGCGGCGCCGGCCCACGGGGACGACGATGCGGCCCGCCGGCGCCAGCTGGTCGTAGAGCGCCTGCGGCAGCTCCGGGGCGGCGGCGGCGACCGCGATCGCGTCGAACGGCGCGCGGTCCGGGACGCCGAGTGTGCCGTCGCCGACGCGTACCTCGACGCCGCCGTGCCCGGTCCGGAGCAACGCCGTCCCTGCGCTCACGGCGAGCTCGGGCACGCGCTCGATAGTCACGACGTCCCCGGCCAGCTCGTCGAGCAGCGCTGCCTGGTAGCCCGACCCGGTACCGACGTCGAGCACGCGCTCGCGGCCGTGCAGACCAAGCAGCTCGAGGATCGCGGCGACCATGTAGGGCTGCGAGATCGTCGCCCCGAACCCGATTGCGAGCGCGGCGTCGGCATAGGCGTCGCGCCGCACGTCGTCCGGGACGAACTCCTCCCGCGGGACCCGGGCCATGGCCTCCAGGACGCGCTCGTCGCGGATGCCGCGGGCGCGGAGCTGGCGATCGATCCAGTCGTGCTCAGGCGGCACGGTGCAGCGGCCGCTCGACGCCGAGATGCGCGAGCGCCAGCGGCGCGAGATCGGTGATGCTCGCGGGCTCGCCCTCGACGCCGATCGTGAGCACCGGCACCTCGGAGTCACCGGCGGCGAGCGACCCGTGCGAGCCGCCTCCGGCGTGGTGCCGTCCGGCGAGGTCGGTGAACTCCCAACCCGGCGCGGCCGAGACGAGCACCTCGCCGGCGTTCGGGTTCGCGAGCGCCTGCCAGGCGCGCTCGACCGCGTTCGGGCCGTCGAGCAGCGCAGCGTCACCCGTCAGCGTCCAGCCGCCGACCGCCGGTGCGAACCGCAGCTCCTCGCCGTCCCGCCGCGCGACGGCCGCGTCCGCCTCGCGGAACAGCACGATCTCGGCGGACGGATCGCCGTCCAGACGGCGGG
The DNA here is from genome assembly GCA_963733065.1 of uncultured Gaiellaceae bacterium. Classification (GTDB taxonomy): domain Bacteria; phylum Actinomycetota; class Thermoleophilia; order Gaiellales; family Gaiellaceae; genus CAVTBT01. The sequence continues at coordinate 738,212 of CAVTBT010000005.1, read as the reverse complement.
CGAGCGTGGCGGCGTCCTCGCGGCAGCCCTCCAGCCGGTAGACCTGCCCGGCCCGGTTCGACGCGAGCACGAGCGCCCCCTCGACGTCGGCGAAGCGCGCCTGCAGCGTGGCCACCTGCTCGACGCGTGTCTGACCGTGGTCAGAGCAGACGACGAGCGCGTAACGGTCGAGGAACGCATCGAGCCCGCCCGCGGCGACGACGAGGCCCCCGAGCGCGGCGTCGCTGCGGGCGAGCGCCGCATGTGCCGCGTCCGGCCCCTGCGCGTGCGAGGCGTAGTCGTAGTCCGAGAGGTAGAAGACGAGGAAGTCGAAGCCGTCACGCGTCACGAGCCAGCGACCGACGGCGGCGGCGTAGTCGTCGACGGTACCGGCGGCCCGGTTCAGCCAGGCGCGAGGCGCCCCGGTCTGGTCGGACTCGAAGAGGTTGTAGAAGAAGAAGCGCGGCGGGCCCAGCACGGGGCCGCGCAGCATCGGCACCCGCGGCATGTGCTCGGTGCGGCCGCGGTAGCAGGTGATGTTGATCGCCGCCGGCACGCGGCCAGCATCCTCGAGCGCCTCGAACACCGTGACGGCTCGCCGTGCGAGGTGCTCGGCGTTCAGGTTCACGATCGTGTCGCGGATCGAGCGTCGCGTCCCGGCGGCGCGCATCGCCCCGAACGACGAGCCGTACTCCACCACGCGGCGCTCGCCACGGTGGTACCAGACGAGGTGCGGGATCTCGTGCACGTCGGGGCCGGCGCCGGTCGCGATCGAGGAGAGGCACACGGGTGTGAGAGACGGGAACACCGATGCCGCCCGGCGGTAGCTCCCGGCCTCGACCAGGCGAGTCAGCCAGGGCGCCGAGGCGGTGCCGATCGATCCCTCGAGCATCGACGGCGTGAGCCCGTCGATGACGGCCAGGATCAGCTTTGCGCTCACTTCGCCAGCGTGCGCAGCCCCGCGAAGCGCTCCGCACCGCGGCCGCGAAGCCGCGCGGCCAGGGCGGGCACGACCACGGCGATCACGTAGCCGAGGAGCGGCACCAGCGCGAGCGCCGCGAGCACGACCGCCACCACGCCGACCACCACCACGAGTCCGCCACGGGTGCCGCCGCGGCGCAGCGCGCCCGCCACGACCTGCGAGGCCGCCAGGGCGCCGACGGCGCCCCCGATCGCGCCCGCAACCGCCTCTGTCCAGTCCTCGATCAGGAGGCCGACGGCCGCGCCGACCGCAGCGGCCGCCACCGTCGCGACGAGGATGACCGCGCGCGACGTACCGGCGATCGCCGCCGCGAAGACGCCGAGGCTGATGCCGAGGCCCAACGCGAGCCCGATCGTGTACCAGTCGCCCACGAGGCAGGCAGTGTAGAGCGGCGGTCACGTCGCCCGCCGGTTTCGACGGCCTGTTTGCGGGGCATACAACACGCCTGGCCCCCGCCAGCCCCCGCGACGAACAGGAGGAGAGATGCCCGACGACACGCGGCCGATGCTCGTGTTCTTCTGCTCACGACGCTCCGGCCCCGCGCGCCGAATGGAGAGCCTGCTCGCGCACTTCGCCCGCAAGGAACGCGATCGCCTCCGGATCCGCCGGGTCGACGTCGACGACACCCCGGCGCTCGCGGAGCGCTTCTGCATCGAGACGATTCCGACCCTCGTGCTCGTCGTCGACAAGCGCGCGGTCGGGCGCATCGAGGGACGCGCCAGCGCTCCCCGCATCGAGGCGCTGCTCGCGGAGCACCTCGAGCCGCAGCTCGCCGCCGCCTGAGCGGCCCGCGCTCGGTCGCGAGAACCGTCCGTGCGCGATCGTCGTAGTCACCAACACCACGATCGAACGGGGGAGGTTCGCATGCCACGAAGGCGCTTCTACGTCCTCGTCACCGCGGTCATGGCGCTCGTTCTGGGAGGAGCGTCCTACGCGGTCGCCGACGACGGCGGCAAGGGTAAGCGCATCAAGACCGACCGCCTCACCGGGTTCGAGGAGACACCTTCGGTGTACTCGAACGGCCAGGGCAGCTTCAAGGCGCAGCTCACACCGAGCGGAGACAGCGTCGCGTTCGAGCTCCGCTGGTCCGGGTTCACGGCCACGATGGCCCACCTGCACTTCGCCCAGCGAGGCGTGGCCGGAGGCATCGTCGTGCACTTCTGCGGCACGGGCGGCAAGCCGCCGTGCCCGGCCAACGGCCTCGTGGAGGGGACGTTCGGGCCGAGCGACGTGACCGCCGCGAACGGGCTCGACACGTTCGACGAGCTCCTGAAGGCGATCAAGGCCAAGCGCATCTACGTGAACGTCCATAGCGCCGCATTCCAGTCCGGCGAGATCCGGGCGCAGCTCGAGGTATCGAAGCGCGGGCGCGACGGCGACGACGACTAGCCGGCGTCGGGAAGCGGGAGGCGGCCGTACGGCGCCGCCTCCCGCGTCGTCACGATCCGGCGGCGGCCTGCTCCAGCCGCGCGACGACGTCGAGGCAGAAGGCGGCCGCGCGTGCACCGTCCACGACGCGGTGGTCGAAGGTCACCGTGATGTGTCCGATCTCGCGGACGACGATCTCCCCGCCGCGCACGACCGGACGCGACGCGATTCGGTGGATACCCAGGATCGCCACTTCCGGATGGTTGATCAGCGGCGTCACGAGCACGCCGCCGAGCTTGCCCGCGCTCGTCACCGTGAAGGTCGAGCCGCGAAGCTCCTCGGGCTTCAGCGTCCCTGAGCGAGCCGCCTCGGCGAGGCGGCTCACCTCCGCGTCGAGGTCTTCCTCCGCCGCGTCGCCACACCCGCGGACCACGGGGACGACAAGGCCTTCGTCGGTCTGCACCGCGAGTCCGATGTCGTAGCGGTCGAGCAGGACGATCTCGTCGCCCTCGAGCCTGGCGTTCAGCTCGGGGAACTCCTTGAGGCTCGCAGCGGCGGCCAGCAACGCGCGGACGACGACCCGGCTCGTGTCGAGACCGGTGAAGTCGCATTCCTCGACGAAGGTGACTGCCGGGATCTCACGGTGCGCCGTCGTCAGGTGCTCCACGATGCGGCGCCGCACGCCGCGCACGGGCACGCGCCGTCCCGCGGAGACAGGTCCCGGGGACTGTCCCCCGGACGCGTCCGCCGCCGCGCGGACGTCCGCCTCGGTGATCCGACCGTCCGGGCCGCTGCCCGCGACGGCCGCGAGGTCGACGCCGAGCTCTCCGGCGATCCGCCTGACGAGCGGCGTCGCCTGGACTCGCGCTTGCCCTTCGGGCAAGCGCGCAGAAACTCCAGGCGTAGCGGAGTCGAGTTTCTGCGCGCTTTCCGCCGCGTCAGCGGCGGAAAGCGCGTCATCGCCGATCACCACGAGCACGGCGCCGACGGGGGCCACCTCGCCCTCGGCGACGAGGATCCGGGCCACACGGCCGGCGGCCGGCGATGGGATCTCGACGGTGGTCTTGTCGGTCTGGATCTCGACGAGCGGATCGTCTTCGGCGATCTCCTGCCCCTCGGCGACGAGCCAGCGCGCGACCTCGCCCTCGGTCAGGCCTTCGCCGAGGTCCGGCAGCTTGAACTCGTATGCCACGGCCGCGAGCCTAGCGGGGCGTCCCGATCCAGGCGTCCGCCGGCGCGATCAGGACGCGCAATCCGCCGTCGGGCCGCCAGAGCGACACCGCCTGCTCGTCGCCGACAAGGTCCGGAGCGACCGCCGCGGGCACGTAGCCCGCCTGCAGCGTCCGCTCCTCGTTCCAGACCCCGACGGCGTTCGAGTCGTGCTCGTTCTCGGGCTCGGGGACGAGTGCGAGACGCCGCCCTGGGTCGAAGGACGCGTCGGCGGCGGCCTCCGGACGGTAGGAGACGCCGGCGACCGGCACGACCCGGATCCGCGGGTCCTCCCAGCGGACGGGTTCGCCCGTGGCTGCGTCGCGGAGGTAGAAGCCGCGCTCCGCTCGCTCGAGCCACAGTCGCAGCCGGTCGCTCACAGGACGCGGGCGCCGGCCGCGTCGAACGCCTGCACGCGTGCGCCTGCGCACGGCGTGTCGGCGAGCTGTTCGCGGAACAGCGTGAACACGGTCACGTCGCGCGAATGCGTCTGCTCCCCGAAGGCCGGGAGGCGCCGGCGAAGCGTCGCCTCGACGAAGAAGCCGAGCTTCTCCGGGATGCGGGCGCTCCTCGCGTTCGCCGGGTCGACACGGATCTCGACCCGCTCGGCGCCGCAGTGCTCGAGCGCGACGCGCGTCAGCGCCGCAGTCGCCTCGGTGGCGAGGCCCTCGCCGCCGCGGCTCGCCCTGATCCAGTATCCGATCTCGAACGCGTCGGCGCCGACCCTGGTGTGCAGGCCCGTCCCGCCGACCACCTCCAACTCGTCACGATCGAAGATGCCGTAGACGAAGTCCTGCCCGAGGTCGAACTCCCCGCGGAACCGCCGGACGAGCGCCACCTTCTGCGCCACAGGCTGCGGCTCGTCGTGCGCCCACGGCATCCATTCGCGCAGGTCATCGAGGCTCGAGTCGACCGCGTCCTTGAGCAGCGCCGCGTCGCGGGGATCCCAGCAGCGGACGACGAGGCGCTCCGTCTCGATCCGGTACGGCGGATCGCTCACCCGAGCGCGTCGTCTCGCAAAACGGCGTGGACCCCGAGCGAGCCGTTCACGACCTGCGTCACGCGAAGGTCGACGACGACGCTCGCGAACCCGAGTGCGTCGCTGCGGTCGAGCCCGAGCTCGCGCTCCATCAGATCGAGCATGCCGTCGACCGCGATGCGGGCGGCGCGGCCGAGGTGCTCGTCGAAGCCGAAGGTCAGCCACGCACCGGCGATGCGGGCGACGGGCCACTCGAGCTGCAGGTCGTCGCGCAGGTCGAGCGTCAGTTGCGCTTCAGCCGGGCACTCGATCGCCGTCCCGGAGACCTCCCCGTCGCCCTGCGCCGCGTGCCCGTCACCGGCCGAGAACAGCGCGCCGTCGACCGGGATCGGCAGGAAGAGGGTCGTCCCGGCGACGAGCTCCTTGCAGTCGATGTTGCCACCGCACGGGCGCGGCGGAGCGGTGGGATGGATGCCCGGCTCGGGCGGCGGCATGCCGAGCACCCCGAGGAACGGCGCGAGCCGGACGGTGCGGCCGGCGCCGCGGCCGTACCCGGCGTCGAGCTCCCATTCGATCCGGTGCGGATGCTCGGTGAGGGTCACGCCCCACGGCCCGTGCCGCACCTCGTCGATCCGCACGGCCAGCGTCTGGCCCGCGAGCGCCCCGCGCACCTCGATCGGCCCGGCAAGGGCGTGCCCGTCGTCGAGCCCGTCCACGCGCGGCACGAACTCCACGTCGCGCTCGACCTCCCAGCCTGCGTTGGGCGTCGCCAGGCGCACCGAGTCCCCGGGCTCGATCGAGAGCACCGGCTCGAGGTCACGCGAGAAGTGCCCGTGCAGCGTGCGGCGCTCGAGCGGCAGCTCGTGGGTCGCCACTAGAACGCGAGCAGGCGGCGAGCGGCGTCCGCCACCCGCGCCACCGACGGCATGTAGAGATCCTCGAGCTGCCAGTACGGATACGGCACGTCATAGCCCGTCACGCGCAGGACGGGCCCGCGCAGGTCGAGGATCGCCTTCTCGGCCAGGATGGCGGCGAGCTCGGCCGCGTAGCCGAGCGTGCGCGGCGCCTCCTGGACGATCACAACGCGCCCGGTCTTGCCCGCCGAAGCGAGCAGCGCCTCCTCGTCGAGCGGCTTCAGCGTGCGCACGTCCAGCACCTCGCACGAGGCTTCGTCCGCGAGCTGGTCGGCGGCGGCCTCGGCGACCGCGACCATTGCGCCGTAGGCGACGAGCGTGACGTCGGTGCCCTCGCGCGCGAGGCGCGCCCGTCCGAGCGGCACGACGTGCTCACCCTCGGGCACCTCGCCGCGCGCCGTCCGGTAGACGAGCTTCGGCTCGAAGACGACCACCGGGTCGGGATCGCGGATCGCGGCGGCGAGCAGGCCCTTCGCGTCGGCCGGCGTCGAGGGGATCGCCACCTTCACCCCCGGCGTGTGCACGTAGTACGTCTCCGGCGAATCGTCGTGCAGCTCCGGCGCGCGGACGCCGCCGCCGTAGGGCATGCGGATCGTCAGCGGGAAGGTCATCGCGCCGCCGGTGCGCCAGCGGTAGCGCCCGACGTGGGTGATGAGCTGGTCGAGGCAGGGGTAGGAGAACGCGTCGTACTGCATCTCGCAGACCGGCCGCCAGCCGGCCATGCAGAGACCGACGGCGGTGCCGAGGATCCCGGCCTCGGCGAGCGGTGTGTCGACGCAGCGGTCCGGCCCGAACCGCTCGCGCAGCCCCGCCGTCGCTCGGAAGACGCCGCCGGCCCGGCCGACGTCCTCGCCCATCACCATCACGGTGTCGTCGCGCTCGAGCTCGACGTGCAGGGCGTCGTTGACAGCCTCGACGAGGAATCGCTCAGCCACGCGCCTGCAGCCTCCGCACCTCGGCCAGGTCGTGCTCGAACGAGGCCGGCGGCTCGGCGAGCGCGTGGTCGAACAGCAGGGACGCGTCCCCCGGCGGCTCCGCCTCCGCCTCGGCGATGCCGGCGCGCATGGCGTCGAGCGCCTCCTGCTTCGCGGCCTCGGCCGTCTCGTCGTCCAGCACGCCGAGCCGCCGCAGGTACCGCTCGTAGCGGCCCACGCACTCGTTGCGGCGTTCCTCCTCCACCCGCTCCGCGTCGATGTACACGCTCGGATCGTCGGCGGTGGCATGGGGCGCAGCGCGGTAGCTGACAGCCTCGATGAAGGTCGGCCCGTCGCCGGCGCGGCCGCGCTCCACCGCCGCACGCGTCGCCTCGTAGACGGCGAGCACGTCGCAGCCGTCCACCCGCACGGCCGGGATCCCGTAGCCGGCCGCCTTGTCGGCAAGCGTCTCGGCCGCGGTCTGCGCGGAGACCGGGGTCGAGATCGCCCAGCCGTTGTTGTTGCAGAGCAGCACGAGCGGCGCCTTCATCACGCCGGCGAAGTTCGCGCCCTCGTGGAACGCGCCCTCCGAGGTCGCGCCGTCGCCGAAATAGGCGATCGCGACCGCGTCCTCGCCCTTCAGGCGTTTCCCCCAGGCGAGCCCGGCGGCGTGGGGCACGTGCGTCGCGATCGGCACGCAGATCGACGCGACGTTGATCTCGGCCGGGTTCCACCAGCCCGCCGGATGCCCGCGCCACCACGACAGGACGGTGCTCACCGGCAGACCGCGCAGCACGCCGATCGCCGACTCGCGGTAGCTCGGGAAGATCCAGTCGCGATCCTCGAGCGCGAAGGCCGAGCCGACCTGCATCGCCTCGTGGTTCCAGAAGATCGCGTAGGTGCCGATGCGGCCCTGGCGGTGGTAGACGACCGAGCGCTCGTCGTACGTCCGGAGCAGCACCAGCTGGCGGTAGAGGGCGAGCAGGTCGTCCGCGGAGAGGCCGTCGACCTCGCCGTCCGGAACCGTCTCGCCGTCGCCGATGACGCGGCGCAGGTCGCGCTCGGCAGGGACGATCTGCGCCATCGCGCCGGAGACCTTACCGCAGGGCCAGGGCCTCGCTGAGCCAGTCGAGACGCTCGCGCTGGGACGCGAAGCCGAGCTCGTGACCGGCCTGATACCAGCGGATCTCCTTCGGGTCGCTGGTCGCCGCGAACAGCTCCTCCATCTCGGCGCGGCCGATGATCTGATCCCTGGTGCCACCCTGCAGGAGCACGCGCGCCGGCGCGAGGTGATCGACGTAGTGGACCGTGTCGAGCTCCTCGAAGATCGGGTTCCGCTGGCCCTCGGGGCCGGAGGGATGCGCCCGGCCGGCCATGAGCACCACCGCCTGGACGCGCGGGTCGACCGCCGCGGCGAGCGCCGCCGCCTGCACGCCCATGCTGTAGCCGACGATCGCGGTGCGCTCCGGGTCGACGCCGTAGTGGTCGACGAGCACGTCGAGCCCGCGGCGGAGGTCCTTGACGTTCTGGAGCATCAGCCGTCGGATCGTCGCGTCGTCGCCGTAGCCCGCGCGCACGTCCTCCCGCGGCGAGCGCGCGAACGGCGAGTCGATCGTCATCGCCACGACCCCGCGAGCGGCGAGCTTCGCCGCCTCGTCGATGAAATCGATGCGCGTCCCGCCGGAGCCGTGCATGAAGATCACGCCGGGCGCGCCCTGATGCTTCGCTCCGGGGAGGGCGACAATGCCCGGTACGCGATCGCCGGCCGAACTCGCGAAGGACACGCCCCTCAGCGTGTAGAGCAGGTCGGTGACCGTCTCGCCTTCGGTGACCCCGAGCGGGCGGGACGGGTCGTACTCGAAGAGCCGCGCCGCGTCATCGGCGACTGGGTCGTCCTTGCCGGACTCGTCGCCCTCGCCGCAGCCGGCCAGGAGCAGGGCGAAGGCGGAGCCGAGGACGAGGAGCAGGAGCGCGCGGCGCACACCTCCTGAGACGCAGGGCCGGGCTCTCGGTCAGCGGGCGAGCGCGCGGGCGAGCACCGGGTCGCGGCCGGCGAAGAAGTCGGCGGCCGTCTCCGTGACGCGGACGTCGGGCTCGAGAGCTGCGCGCGTTCCGAGCGACGGCGCGACCTCGACGTACACGGTCGCGACGTGCGCCTGCAGGCCTGCGCCGGCGAGCTGCAGCGGGGCGGAGTCGCCCCACTGGTTCGGCGCGCCGCCGACCGGCTCGCCGACGAGGCGCGTCCGCGTGCGGACGGCCACCTCGGCCGCGAGGTTCCCGGCCGCAGAGAAGGTCGCCCGGCCGACGAGGAGCGCCGCCTTGCGGCCGATCGCCGGCCGCCGCAGCGCGTCGAGCAGCGGCCCGTAGGTCTGGTTGTTGCCGCCGTGATTCAGCCGGACGTCCACCACCACGCGCCGAACGGAGGCACGGCTGCCGAGCCTCACGAGCCGGGCGACGAGCGCCGGATCGGGATACGACGTCTCGCGGTACGCGAGGTAGACCGCACGCCCGCGGTCGATGCTCGCGAGCCAGTGCACCCGGTCACCGCGCTGCAGCCAGAGAGGAGGCCTGGACGGCTGCGGATGGTCGAGGGCGCTGCCGTGCGCCGCGACGTACGCGGCGGCGGAGACCGCCGCGAGCGTCGCACTCGTGCCGTCGGCGAACCCGAACGACGCCGATCGCTCCCCCGCCAGGCCGAGGCCGGCCAGCACTTCGGCGGCGACGAGGTACTCCGGCAGCAGCCAGCGGCGACTCGACTCGTTGTCGTGCGGCACGAGTGGGCGCACCAGGTCGAGCACGCGCGCGATCGGCGTGCCGCCGACGGCGGTCAGCCGCTTGCCGACGAGCTCCGGGCGGCCGGCGGCACCGACGACATGGAGCCCGTCCGCGAAGTCGTAGAGCCGCAGCGGAAAGAAGGTCAGCGGGCGCGGGTGACCCGGGTCGAGCGGGTAGATGCCGGTGTGCCCCTCCCGCGGGCCCGGAAGGGCCGTCAGGCGCATGAGCCCCACGACGAGCTCGGCGCGCGACAGCCCTGGCGCGCGCCGCGCCAGATCCACAGCGGCGGCGCGGAAGCGTGGGCGCGGCACCGCGTGGAAGAGGTTCGGGTGCAGGCGCTCCATCCGGTCGACCAGCGAGGTGATCTCGCGCTGGAGCGGTGACGGGCGAGCGGCGGGCCGCTCGGCCGCCCCGCAGCCCGACAGCAGCGCGGCAGCGAGCAGGGCGCATGCAGTCCGCGTCACCCGGCCAGCTCCTCGAGCACCCAGTCCGCCCAGCGCAGCGAGTGCTCGGCGCGCTCGATCCCGAGCCGCAGCATGAACCAGCCGCCGAGGTCGCTGCCCTCGCGGCGATTCGTGGGCTCGATCTCGCGCAGCACGGCGAGCCGCTCCTCGGTGTCGCGCCTGAACTGCAGTACGTGCTCGACGAGCGCCTCGCGCGGCATGAGGTGGCCTGCGAACACCCGGAGGTAGAAGGCATCGTCCGCGCCGGGGTCGGGCGTCGTAAGCCACGCCTCGAGCGCCCCCGCGCCGGCGGCGGTCAACCGGTAGAGGTGCTTGTCGGGTCGCGAGCGCTGCACGATTCGCCGCCGCTCGGCGAGCCCGCGGTCGACGAGGCGGGGCAGCACTGCGTACAGGCGGCTGCGGGCGGGCGCCCAGACGTGGCCGACCGTCGCCCTCGCACCCGCGAGCAGGTCGTAGCCGGACGCCTCCCCACGGCTCGCGACGAGGGCGAGGATCGCCGCCTCGGTCGTCGTCAGCGTCGCCGTCCGCGTCTCGGAAGGAGCAGGCACCGGACGCATCCTATATTCCGTTGACGGAATAGTCCAGTGCGGAACTGTGCGCTAGACGAAGACGGTCAGCGCATCGCGTTCTGACTCGATCAGCACCTCGGTGACGTCGCCAAGGTCTTCCCCGTCGACCTGGAGCGGCAACGGCCGGTCGCAGCGCACGGCGACACGATCGACGTCGTGGAGGTAGAGGAGGTCGCCGGCACGGTCGGCGCCCCGGCCGCGCAGGACGTACGTCGCGAAGCGCGGCACCGACCGGACTCGGAAGCGCGCCGGGGCGACGAGGTCGACGCCGCTCTCGGGCGTGAGCGGCGGATGCGGCCGGATCCCGAGGCGACCGGCGTACGTGTACGGAACCAGGTTGCCGGCGAGCACGAACGCCGCCGGCCCGAGCCCCTCCACCTCGAGCGCCGGCTCGGCGTAGGCGCCGGTCACGACCAGGCGGGCGACCGTCAGCGCGAACGCGAGGTCCCCGGCGCGCCGCCCGTCGGCCCGCCTGCCGCGGCCCTCGACGCGCCGGACGGCGTCGGCGTCGATGCCGATGCCGCAGCTGAACGTGAAGCGGCGGCCGTTGGCGCGGCCGAGCGAGATCCGCCTCGTGCGACCGGCCGCGAGCCGCTGCGCGGCCGCCACCGGATCGCGCGGCAGTCCGAGCGCGCGTGGCAGCACGCTCGTGCCGCCGCCGGGGACGAAGCCGAGCGGCACGAGCCCGGAGGCGCCGTTGACCACCTCGTTGAAGCCCCCGTCGCCGGAGAAGACGTAGATCGCGTCGGCCCACGTCTCGGCGTCCTGCGCCAGCTCGCCGGCGTGCCCGGGGCCTTCCGTTCGCAGCACGCGTGGCTCGCCGAGTACAGCGCGAACGGCCTCGAGTCGCCGTTCGTCCACGCGGCTCGCGTACGGGTTGACGATCAGCGCGGCGGGCATTGCCAGCCGAGCATGCCAGTCGGCGGACTCGACGCTACGGGGTCGCGTAGCCGCGGACGCCGTCGACGAGCGTCGCCGCGAAGCGGTCGGCGAGCGCGTCGGTGTCGAAGCCGGGGCGTAGCCAGGTGTATGCCCAGTTCGCGGCGGAGAGCGCGAGCAGCGCGGTCGCGCCCGCGTCGAGGTCGGTGCGCAGCTCGCCCCGCTCGACGCCCTCGCGGACGAGCGCGCGCCAGCGTTCCTCGTAGCGGCGCCGCTCCGCCAGGATCTCCTCGCGGCGGTCGCCCTCGAGGTACCGCCACTCGCGGATGAACACCGTCGCCACGTCCAGCTGCTCGGCGACGACATGGAGGTGCGCCTGCAGCGCGAGCCGCAGGCGGTCGACGGCCGGGGCGTCCTCGGGAACGCCGTCGAGGCCGGCATGGAAGGCGGCCGCGCCCTCGCGCATCGTCTCCAGCAGCAGATCCTGCTTCGACGGCGTATGCGAGTAGAGCGAGCCCTTCTGGACGCCCATCGCCTCGGCGAGGTGCCCCATGGACGTCCCGTGGTACCCGCGCTCGGCGAACATCCGGGCGGCGATGCGGGTTAGCTCAGCGCGTCGAGTGGCGATAAACTCCATGCTAACGACCGTTCGGCAGGGAGGCCACCAGAGTGAGCACGGATGCACGCACGCAGGAGTTCCTCGAGCACGTCCAGGCGGGCGGACAGGTCGAGACGTTGGACTGGATGCCGGATGAGTACCGGGCGAAGCTCGTCAAGTTCATCGAGATGCACGGCAACTCCGAGCTGATGGGCGTGCTGCCCGAGCGGGACTGGATCCTCCGCGCCCCGACGCTGCAGCGGAAGCTCGCGCTCACGGCGAAGATCCAGGACGAGGTCGGCCATGCGCAGCTCATCTACCGCGTCGTCGAGGACCTCGGCAAGCCGCGGAGCGCGTGCCTCGACGATCTCGTCTCGGGCAAGTCGAAGTTCCACAACGTCTTCCACTACCCCACGAAGACCTGGGGCGACGTCGGCGTGATCGCCTGGCTCGTCGACGCGGCCGCCATCATCAGCCAGAAGGCGCTGCTCAAGTGCTCCTACGCCCCGTACGCGCGCATCATGAAGAAGATCTGCTGGGAGGAGAGCTTCCACATCCTCCACGGCCGCGACGTGATCCTTGCCATGGTCACGGGCACGCCGGCACAGTTCGAGCTCGTGCAGGAGGCGCTGCTCCGCTGGTGGGAGCCCCTCATGCATTTCCACGGCAACCCGATCCCGGCCGACGAGGATCCCATGTACGTCTGGCGCGTGAAGAGCCAGGCGAACGAGGACGCGCGGCAGCAGTTCCTCGACGGCTACGTGCCGCAGATCCGAGAGCTCGGCCTGGAGATTCCCGACCCCGCGCTCCGCAAGGACGAGGCGACCGGCGTGTGGTCGTACACCGAGCCCGACTGGGACAAGCTGCGCGCCGTCGTGACCGGCCACGGCCCGGCATCGCAGGAGCGGCTCGACTTCCGGCGGCTCTCGCGCGAGCAGGTCGCCTGGGTGTCGCGTGTCGTCCTCGCGGAGGCTGCATGAGCCCAACGCCAAGCGGGGACGTTCGCGCGTTCCTCGGCCGTCGCTCGTGGTACACGGCCGGAGGGGATAGTACGACCAGTACAGACCCGGAGAGCCGTGTGCCGCGAGCGGCGGCAGGCGGCGGCGGAGGCCGGCTCTGCCGGCCGGGAGCTGCCGCCGGCGAGGGACGCGCGTGATCTGGGAGGTGTTTCGGCAGGAGCGCAAGGGTCAGGCCTTCGCGCACGCCGGCTCGGTCGCCGCACCCGACCTGCGCTTTGCGGAGCTCTACGCCCGCGAGCAGTACGGCCGCCGGCAAGAGAGCGAGGCGCTCTGGCTCGTCCCTCGCGACGAGGTGCACATGGTGAGCGGCTTTCCGGACGAGTTCGACCTGAAGTACCGGCGCGTCGACGGCTACTCGATCAAGGCGCGTCTGAAGGAGGCGCGTGAGCGAGCGGGCACCCCGGTCGAGAGCTGACCTGCTGCTCGAGCTGGCCGACGACGAGCTGATCCTCGGCTGGCGCAACTCCGAGTGGACGGGCATCGCGCCGTTCCTGGAGGAGGACGTGGCCTTCTCGTCGATCGCCCAGAACGAGATCGGGCACGCGCGCGCGCTGTACGAGTTGGCGGCGCGCGACCTCGGCACCGACGCCGACTCGCTGGCCTTCGACCGGCGGCCCGAGGAGTACCGGTCTGCGCCGCTCGTCGAGCTGCGGCGGCTCGAGTGGGCGCGGACGATCGCCCGCCACTTCCTCTACGAGACGGCGGACGCGATCCGGATCGAGGCCCTGAAGGCGTCCGACGACCCGGAGGTCGCGGGGCTCGCCGCGAAGATGGATCGCGAGGAGGCGTACCACCGCATGCACGCCGAGCTCTGGATCGAGCGGCTGCTGGCGTCCGACGAGGGGCGCGAGCGGCTGCGGGAAGGCATCGAGGAGCTCTGGCCCTATGCACTCGGCGTGCTCGACGACCAGCTCCAGCCGGAGCTCCGCAGACGCGTCGAGGGCGCGCTCGGGTGGGAGCTGCCGGACGCCGAGGCGATCCCGCGCGGACGCCACGAGTCGGAGCTCGCCGGACTCCTGGAGGAGATGACGATGGTCAGGCGCTCCGCGCCGGTGGGCTCGCAATGGTGACCGCCGAGCGCGTCTGGGCGGCACTCGCCGAGATCCCCGATCCGGAGATCCCGGTGATCTCGCTCGTCGACCTCGGAGTCGTCAAGGACGTGGCGGTCGAGGGCGAGCGCGTGCAGATCGACTTCACGCCGACCTTCCTGGGGTGTCCGGCGCTCGATGTGATGAAGCAGGCGATGGAGGTGAAGGTCGCCGAGCTCGGGGCCAGGGCCGACGTCCGCGTGATCATGGACGACTCCTGGTCGACCGACAGCATCAGCGCCGAGGGCCGGGAGAAGCTCCGCGCGGCGGGCTTCGCTCCGCCGGCGCCGCGAGAGGCGGGCGCTCCCAAGCTCGTCCAGCTGCAGACGGGCACCTTCCGCTGCCCGTACTGCGGCTCGACCGACACGCGGCTCGAGAATCTCTTCGGCCCGACGCCGTGCCGATCACTGCGCTACTGCGCGGGCTGCCGTCAGCCGTTCGAGCAGTTCAAGACGATTTAGGGCAGTTTTAGGACGGTTTCAAGACGATCTGGGGGTCGTTCGCTCGGCCGACCAGGAGTCGTCCAGCTGGCCGATCCGTCGGCAACGGCCAAGGCGCATACTTCAGGGGTCGTGACTGCCGCCCAGACCGACATTCGAACATTCCTCATCGCCGACATCCGGGGGTACTCGCGGTTCACCGACGAGTACGGGGACGAGGCGGCCGCCAAGCTGGCGCGCAAGTTCGCCGACCTCGTCACCGAGGAGGTGCAGGCACACGGCGGCGAGCTGGTCGAGCTGCGCGGCGACGAGGCGCTGTCGGTGTTCACGTCCGCGCGGCAGGCGATCCGCGCCGCGGTCGACCTCCAGGCGCTGTTCGAGGAGGAGACGCTGGCCGAGACCGACCTTCCGCTCACGGTCGGGATCGGAATCGACTCCGGTGAGGCCGTCGCGCTTCCCGACGGCACCTTCCGCGGAGCGGCGCTCAACGTCGCCGCCAGGCTCTGCGGACGTGCCCACGGGGGCGAGGTGCTCCTGACCGAGGCGACGAGCCGACTCGCCGGCCGGCTCTCCGGGCTCCACTACAGCGACCGCGGGCGCGTGCACCTGAAGAACATCCCCGACGCGGTGCACATCATGAAGGTGTACTCCGAGCTCGACGCTCCGCGCCCGAACCGGTGGATCGTCATGTTCCTCGGCAAGCCCGGTCGCACGCTCGGCTGGAGGCTCGCCGGACTGGTCGTGCTCGTCGCGGCGCTGACGGCCGGCGCCGTCGTCTACCTCACCTCCGGCGACCACACGCGACCAGGTCGGCGCCGCCCACCCGACCGCCACCGACCTCGGCGCCCTGCCCTCGAACAGGCCGCCGCTCGCCGCCAACGCCCCGCTCGAGCGGCTCGTTCCGGCCGCCATCTGGCGCGACTGCCAGCGGCAGGCGGTCGCGGAGCCGAACGCGCAGCAGACGGCGGTCTGTCTGCCGCAGGGCAGTGGACCGGTGCGCTGGGAGATCTCGAGCTACTCCAGCAGCGACGCGGTGCGCGCGGCGTACGCGTCCGAGCTGCGGCGACACCCCGGCATCCAGCGCGACACGGGCCAGTGCAACGCCTTCTTCTGGGGCGGCGAGTACCAGTGGCTGCACGGTCCCGGCAAGCCGGGCGGGCGGGCGTTCTGCTACTTCGACGGCGACGAGGCCGTCATCGTCTGGACACACGAGCGGCTGAACCAGCCCACGCACCGCGACGTGCTGGTCGTCGCGCGTGAGGCCGGCAACGACCACGCCGCCCTGACGCGCTGGTGGCGCCCCTGGCACCACCTCGTCGGCAAGGCCGAGTAGCACAGCCACGAGACGCGTCCAACGGCGCATGGATGCCCGGATGGCATCCCGGGACTCCGACCCCGAGCCGTCGGAGTTGGCCGGAGCCCCGGGACGGGGGACGTTGAGCGTCGCGGCTGCGCCCGTTGTTCGTCGTGACACATATGTGTCATTTTTTCAACCAGTACGGCGCACGAGCCGCGTTGAACGCCGCCGCTGCGGGTGGGATCCTGGCCGCATGAGGCCGGCGGGTGACATCTCCGAGCTGCGCCGGATCGCACCGGACCTGGCGCCGTCGATCGCGAAGCTCACGGTGCCCGCCTACATCCTCGACCGGAACGCCGTCGTCCGCTGGATCAACGCGGCGGGCGTCGAGGCCTTCGGCGACCTCCGCGGCAAGCGGATCGGACAGATCGTCGAGCGCGAGTACGCCGCGCAGGCGCGCCACGAGTTCGCCGGCAAGATCCTGGGCACGATCGAGTCCACGGAGGCCGACCGTCGTCGTGCGCACCGCCGACGGCCGGCGCGTGACCGTCGACATCAGCTCCACGCAGCTGCTCGAGCAGGGCTCGGTGGTCGGCGTCTTCGGCCTCGCGAACCCCGACGACGCCCCTCCGCCGCGGTCCCACCGGTCGGTGCAGCTGACGCCGCGCCAGCTCGAGGTGCTGCGCTACCTCGCCGCGGGCTCGACGACGGCCCAGGTGGCGACGAGGCTCGGCATCTCGGTCGAGACCGTGCGCAACCACGTCCGCGGCCTGATGAGCCGCCTCGGCGCGCACACCAGGCTCGAGGCCGTGATGCGCGCCCACGAGCTCGGCCTCGTCTAGCGCTTCGGCGCTCGTCGCCGGCTGGCTACGCGGCGCCTGGGACGGACCTGGCGGTCCCCTTGCGGACGTCCTTGCGCCGGCGCATGAGCCCGGCCGCGCGCTCGAGGAAGTCGAGCGGTGACTCGTCGGGGCAGGCGATGGCGTGGCCGACGGACGCGCCGCCGTAGAGCGCGGCAATGTCGGCGGGCAGGTCGACCGTGCAGACCATCCGCTCGAGCGATGCAGCGCGCGCGGCCGCCGCCGCGTCGTCGAGACCGGGGCACACGACGATGAACTCGTCGCCGCCGGAGCCGTGCAGACGAGCCGCGGTCTCGCCCGGTGCGAGCGTGCGCTCGATCGCGGCGGTGACGAGCCGCAGCAGGTCGTTCCCGCGCTCGTAGCCGTGCAGGTTGTTCACCGTCCGGAGCCCGTCGAAGTCGAGGAAGAGCAGGGCAACGGGGGCCGCGATGTCCTCCAGCCGGTCGAGCTCGGCGAGCAGCGCGCGACGGTTGGCGAGGCCGGTGTTCTCGTCGCGGAAGGCGAGGTGCTCGAGCTCCCTGATACGGCGCCGCGCCTCGCGGCTCTCGCGCGAGCGGACGAGCGCCTGCCCGAGCGCGTTGCCGGCGCGCGACAGCGCGATGCGGTCGTTCTTGCGGAACGCGTACGTACGCTCGACCGCGAACGCGCCGATCGCCGCACCGTCGGCGAGAAGCGGGGCGGCGATCACACGGTCGCCGACGCCCTCCCGCACGAGCGTGCCCTGGAGAATCGCGTTCTGCGCGAGGTGGCGCAGGTCGTCGGCGGCGTCGACATCGGGCTCGACGGGCCACCAGTGCTCGAGGTCGGCGATCATGACGAGCGCGCACGATGCCGCGGCGACCTCGGCGACGGCGGCGCCGAGTGCCTGCTCGAGGCCCTCGTCCCCGCCCTCCAGCAGCCCGACGACGAGCGCGGAGACCCGGTCGAAGGGATCGGAACGCCCGGTGCGCTTCGCGAGGTACATCTTCTCGTCGGCCCGGGCCAGGACCTCGCCGGGCGAGGAGCTGCCGTCCATGAGCGTCGCGCCGACGGTCACGTCCAGCGCCCACTCGCGGCTACCCAGGACGAGTGGCCGACCGGAGACGGCGTCACGCAGCCTGCGCGCAGTGCGCTCGAGCGCCGCGGGCGTCGCGGCGCCTGCCGCCAACACACCGAACTCGTCGCCGCCGAGGCGCGCGACGAGCGCCTGCGAACCGAGAGCCTCGTGGAGCCGGCGGGCCACCTCGGCGACGGCGGCGTCGCCGGCCTCGTGCCCGAGAGCGTCGTTGACGAGCTTCAACCCGTCGAGGTCGACGATCAGCACGCCGGCGCAGCCACCCTGGCGCGCGAGCTGCCGTCGGCGCTCCCCCAGCGCGGCCGTGAGCACGCGCGCTCCCGCGAGGCCGGTGATCGGATCGATGGCGGCGTGCGGCCGCCGTCCGCGCACGCGGGTCGTGGCGTGCGCCAGCGACCCGACGATCCCCTCACCCAAGCCCCTCACAATCGGCGATTCTTCATGGAGCGTCGGCCGTCGGCATCACTCGAACGAGCGATTCAGAGGCCGCCTCGCGAAGACCCGGCGAGACCGTACCGCGGCCGAAGAATCCCCATGAACGGGCGATAGAGGTTTCGGTAGGTTTCGTCGATAGTCGGAGCATGCGGATGCTGCTGCTGGCCCCGGCAATCGCCGCGGCCGCGCTGGCCGCCAACCCGCCGACGCTCACGCAGTCGCAGCTGGTGACGCGCGCCAACGGCATCTGCATCCGCTACGCGGCGCTGCGCGCGGCGCCGCCCGATGTCACCGGCCGCCTCGGCGATCCGGCGTTCGACGCGGCGTGGCTCCGCCTGTTCGCCCGGGAGCGGGAGGAGCTCGGTCGGCTCGTGCCTCCCCCGGCCTCCGAAGAGGGCTACGCCCGGTTCGTCGCCACCCTGCCGCCGATCGCGACCTCATTCCGGAGGCTAGCCACGGCGCTCGAGCAGGGGAGGCCCGTCAAGCGCTGGCTGGCCCTCTACCAGCGCTTCCGGTCGACCGAGCGGAGAGCCGCGCGGTCGGCGCGCTCGGTCGGGATCCGCCGCTGCTTCGGGCGGCGGGACACGGTTGCGCGCACCGAGTAGATCCGCGACTCTCGGTGCATGACCGTCTCGGCCCCGACGCGCGCCGGCAACCAGCCGCCGCCGCTCGAGGGCTACGACCTCGTCCGGGAGAACCGGCCGCTCGTCGAGGCCCTCGTCCGGGAGGGAGGCGGCGACGCGCTCGACCGCTGCGCGGCATTCGGACGGCTGTGCGGCGGCGAACCGCTCGAGCTCGGCCGGCTCGCCAACGAGCACCCACCGCGGCTCCGCACGCACGACCGCTTCGGGGAGCGAATCGACGAGGTCGAGTTCCACCCCGCCTGGCACCGGCTGCTCGAGCTCGGCGTCCGCCACGGCCTGCACGCGCTCCCGTGGCGGGACCCGCTCCCCGGCTCGCACGTCGTCCGCGGCACGCTCTTCATGACGCTCGCCTACGCCGAGGCCGGGGTCGGCTGCCCGCTCTCGATGACGTTCGCGTCCCTTCCTGCCCTCCGCGCCGACGACGCGCTCTCGGCGGCGTGGTCGCCGCTGCTGACGTCGCTCGAGTACGACCGCGGGCTGCGTCCGGCCGCCGACAAGGCCGGTGCGCTCTGCGGCATGGCGATGACGGAGCGCCAGGGCGGATCCGACGTGCGCGCGAACGAGACGACGGCCGAGCCGCTCGCGGACGGGGACTACGCCCTTCAGGGACACAAGTGGTTCTGCTCGGCGCCCATGTCCGACGCCTTCCTCGTGCTCGCACAGGCGCCTGGCGGGCTCACCTGCTTCCTGCTCCCGCGCGTGCTGCCGGACGGCGAGCGGAACGCGATGCGCCTCGAGCGCCTCAAGGACAAGCTCGGCAACCGCTCCAACGCGTCGGCGGAGGTGACGTTCGAAGGAGCGCTGGCGCACCGCCTCGGCGAGGAGGGCCGCGGCGTGCGGACGATCGCCGAGATGGTCAACCACACGCGACTCGACTGCGTGCTCGGGTCGACGGCGCTCATGCGCCGGGCGGTCGCCGAGGCGACGCACCACGCGGCGCACCGAGTCGTGTTCGGCCGCGCGCTGGCCGACCAGCCGCTCATGCGCGACGTCCTCGCCGACCTCTGCCTCGACGCCGAGGCGGCGACGGCGTCGGCGCTCCGCCTCGCCCGCGCGTACGACGAGGACGACCGGCCGTTCAGGCGCCTCGCCACCGCGGTGCTCAAGTACTGGGTCTGCAAGACGACGACGCCGCTCGTTGCCGAGGCGCTCGAATGCCTCGGCGGCAACGGCTACGTCGAGGAGTCCCCGCTCCCTCGGCTGCTGCGCGAGAGCCCGCTCAACTCGATCTGGGAGGGCTCTGGCAACGTCAACTGCCTCGACGTGCTGCGGGCGGCGGAGCGCGAGCCGGAGTCCGTGCCGGCTTTCCTGGCCGAGCTGCAGCTCGCGGCGGGAGCCGACCCGCACCTGGACGCCGCGGTCGGCCGGCTGGCCGCGGAGCTGTCCGACCCGGAGGACCTCGAGCGGCGCGCCCGGAAGATCGTCGAGCTCGCCGCGCTCTGCCTCCAGGGCGCCCTCCTCGTCAGACACGCACCGCCGGCGGTCGCCGATGCGTTCTGCGCGACCCGCCTCGGCGGCGAGGGCGGCCGCTCCTACGGCACGCTCCCACCCGGCGTCGACTCCGGCGCGATCGTCGACCGGCACCGACCGCGCCTCGCGGCGTAGATTCCGCCCCGTGGCCGTCGAGATCTTCTTCTGCCCGACCTGAAGCGGCTACGACGTACGCGCCGCGAGTCTCGCGGCCGTGTTGAACGACGCGGGGCACGACGCGGCTCCGGTCCCCGGCGGGAAGGGACAGTTCGACGTCCTCGCCGACGGCGAGCTCGTGTTCTCCAAGCATCAGGCCGACCGCTTCCCGGAGGAGCACGAGATCCTGCGGGCACTCGCCGAGCGCACGTAGATTCGGCAACGTGGAGGTCGAGATCCGCCATTGCCCGACGTGCAAGGGCTTCGACCGGAAGGCGGCGAAGCTCGCAGCGGCGCTGACCGACGCGGGTCACCCCGCGGTCGCGGTGGACGGGGAGACCTCGCAGTTCGACGTCTTCGCCGACGGCCGGCTCATCTTCTCGCGGAACGACGCGGGCCGCCTCCCGCAGCCGTACGACATCCTGCGGGCGATCGCCGAGCACTCTTAGGAGGCTCTCGCGAAACATCCAGCTGTGCCGTCGGGCGACGTTCCGCCAAACCCTCCTAGCGAAGCAGGAAGCCGGTGCCGACAGGGTCGTCGGGGTCGAGCTCGAAGACGTGGCGTCCCGTGCGGTGGGCGCTGCCTTCGACCTCGGTGACGACCGCCGGCAGGCCGGCCACCTCCGTCTCGGCAACGACCGTGCCGGTGAACTCGGAACCGACGATCGAGACGTGCCGAAGCGGGTCGCCGAGCCCGAGCCGGCCCTCGGCGAAGAGCAGCGCCAGGCGCGCCGACGTGCCGCTGCCGCAAGGCGAGCGGTCGACCTCGCCGTCCGCGAACACCGTGACGTTCCGCTGTGCGAGCGGCCGCTCCCCCTCCTCCTGCCACGCGATCACGCCGTAGACGTCGCGCAGCTCGGGCTCGAGCGGATGGACGATCTCGTGAGACGCCTCGAGGTCGGCTTTGATCGCGCGGCCGAGCTCGATCAGGCGGCCGAGCTCGCGCGGCTCGACGCGCTCGGAGAGCGACGCGTAGAAGGCGCCGCCGAACGCGACGTCGACCGTGCGGCCGCCGGCCTCCAGCCCTCGCCGCCAGACGAACGACGGCACGTTGCGGAAGCGGACGGAGCGGACGCGCCCCGCCTCGACCCGGGCGACGGTGTCGAGGCGCCCGGAAGGGACATCGACGACGACGCGGGTCTCTGGCTCCTCCGCCGCCACGAGGCCCTCGTCGATCGCCCACGTGACGAGCGCGATCGTGCCGTGGCCGCAGGCCGTCGAGTAGCCGGCGTTGTGGAAGAACACGACACCGAGGTCGGCGCCGTCGTCCTCCGGCGGGACGACGAAGCAGCCGTACATGTCTGCGTGGCCACGGGGCTCGTTGACGAGGAGCGCCCTCACCGCATCGAGCCGCTCGGCGGCGTCGCGGCGGCGCTCGAGCAGGGTGGCGCCGCCGGGTGACTCGACACCGCCGGTGACGATGCGGAAGGGCTCGCCGCCCGTGTGGTAGTCGACCGTCTCGATCGGGCCCATCCGCGCGGACCGTAGCCTTTGCGGGGTCGGCGGGCCGCTGGCATGGTTGTCGCCCACCGTGCTGTTCCCGACCGCGACCTTCGCGATCTTCTTCCTGCTCGTGCTCCCCGCGAGCTGGCTGCTGATGCGGAACCAGCCGGCGTGGCGACTGTTCATGCTCGCCGCCAGCTACGTCTTCTACGGCTGGTGGGACTGGCGCTTCTGCTTCCTCCTCGCCGGCTCGACCGTCGTCAACCAGGTGCTCGCCGTGGCCGTGCACCGGACGCGGGCCGGCCAGGCCAGGAAGCTCCTCCTCGCGACGGCGGTCGCCTTCAACCTCGGGATCCTCGTCGCGTTCAAGTACTACGACTTCTTCGCGACGTCGTTCCAGAACGCGCTCGCGGACGTCGGCGTCCACGTCTCGCCCACGCTCGTCGGCGCGCTGCTGCCGGTCGGGATCTCGTTCTTCAGCTTCATGGCGCTGAGCTACGTGATCGACGTCTACCGCGGCGACTTCGCGCCGACCACGCTCGTCGAAGTTCGCGGTCTTCCTCTCGTTCTTCCCGCACCTCGTCGCCGGCCCGATCGTGCGTGCCCGCGAGCTCGTGCCGCAGTTCCGCTCGCCGCGCGACCCGCGGCGCGTCGACGCGAGCCGTGCCTTCTTCCTGATCGCGAGCGGCCTCTTCCTGAAGGTCGTCATCGCCACGTATCTCGCGGAGGCGATCGTGGACGACGTCTTCGGCACGCCCGAGCGGTACTCGGCACTCGACGCGCTCGTCGGCGTCTACGCGTACGCCGTCCAGATCTTCGCCGACTTCTGCGGCTACACGAACATCGCCATCGGCGTCGCGCTGCTGCTCGGGTTCCAGTTCCCGCAGAACTTCGACAACCCGTACACCGCGACCTCGCCGCGGGACTTCTGGCGGCGCTGGCACATCACGCTCTCGCGCTGGCTCCGCGACTACCTCTACATCCCGCTCGGCGGCAACCGGCGGGGCGACCTGATCACGTACCGCAACCTCATGATCGTGATGCTGCTCGGCGGGCTGTGGCACGGCGCCGGCTGGACGTTTCTGTTCTGGGGCGGCATGTGGGGCCTCGCGCTCGTCGGCGAGCACTGGTGGGACGAGCGGCGCAAGGGCCGCGGCGTCACGGTCGCGTCCCCCGGCCTCGGAGGACGCGCCTGGCGGCGGCTCGCGACGTTCCATCTCGTCTGCCTCGGCTGGGTGTTCTTCCGGGCCGACTCGGTCGGCGACGCGTTCGAGCTGCTCGGGCGGATCCTCACCGGCTGGGGCGAGGGGCCGGAGCTCGTCACGGCCGGCGTGTTGCTCGCGATCGCCGTCGGCATCGGCGGGCAGTACGTCCCGACCGACGTGTTCGGCCGGCTGATGGCGGGCTTCTCGCGGCTCTCGCCCGTCGCGCAGGGAGCCTCCCTCGCCGTCGCGCTCACCGTCGTCGGCGCCCTCGGGCCGGAGGGCGTCGCGCCCTTCATCTACTTCCAGTTCTGATGGCGACGTCGACCGCTCCCCCGCGACAGCCCCCGGTGGACCCGCCGCGTGAGCCCGAGGGCCAACGCCGGCGGCCGCTCGCCGCGGGGCACGTGATGGTCGTCGTGCTGGTGGCGCTCGTGCTCGGGACGCTGTTGAACGCGCAAGGGCTGCGGCGCTCGGCCGAGATCCGCGAGCCGGGCTGGGAGCGCGACGTCTCGCTCGCGCTGACCCGGCCGCTCGCGTGGTTCAGCGGCGTCATGCTCCTCGACCGGCCGCGGGCGGCGCTCGAGGGCGCCGTCGGGCGCGACGACGAGGACCGGCTCCGGGAAGGCACGGCCTTCGTCGAGGAGGCGGCGGTGCCTCCGCCGCCGGCCGAGCCGCCGCGCGACCGGCCCGTGTTCACGCCGCAGGACCGCGCCCGCCTCTGGGTTGCGGGCGACTCGCTCGTGGTGACCCCCGGGGAGTCGATCATTCGCGCCGCGGAGGCGACCGGCGTGGTGCGCTCGGTTGCGCCGGTGGACGGCCGGATCTCCACCGGGCTCGCCCGCCCGGACGTCTTCGACTGGTACCGCCACATCCGCCGCGAGCTCGAGCAGAGCAGGCCCGACGTCGTCGTGCTGGGCTTCGGCGGCAACGACGACCACGACTTCGTGAGCGGCGTCCCCGAGGGCGTCACGACCGGCAGCTTCGGCAGCCCGACCTGGATCGCGGAGTACCGCCGCCGCGTCGAGGCGGTGATGGACCTCGTGTCGCGGCGGGCGCTGCTCGTCTGGATAGGCCTGCCGCTGACCGGCGACGAGGAGCAGACGAGGCGCTTCGAGCTCATCAACGGCATCGTCCACGCGGCCGCGCGCGAGCGCCCGGGACGCGTCGAGTTCGTCGACACGTACACGATGTTCGCCGGGCCCGACGGCGGGTACGCCGAGTACCTGACCGACGACCGCGGCGCGCTCGTGCGCGTCCGCCGCGACGACGGCGTCCACTTCGAACGGCCGGGCGGCGACCTCATCGCGGACGCGGTGCTCGCCCGCCTGCGCGAGGCGCTCGACCTCCGCGAGCCGTGACCCATCGGCGGACGCGGCCGTCCGGGCTCGTGACGTGCCGGACGCTCAGTTGCCGGTGAAGCGCGGGGCGCGCTTCTCGAGGAACGCCGCGACGCCCTCGACGAAGTCCGCGCTCTCCGTCGCAGCCTGCTGCAGCTCAGCCTCGAGCGCCAATTGCTCTTCGAGCGACGCCGTGGCGGCGTGGTCGAAGAGCTGCTTCGTCCCTGCAACGGCCTTCGTCGGCAGCGCCGCCCACGTCCCGGCCAGCTCGGCGACACGGGCCGCGAACCCGTCCGCGGGGACGACCTCCGACACGAGGCCCCAGGCAAGCGCCTCGGCGGCCGCGAGGCGCCGGTTCGTGCACATCCACTCGAACGCCCTCGCGTAGCCGAGCAGGCGGTGGATGAACAGCGTGCCGCCCGAGTCCGGAACGAGCCCGATACCGACGAACCCCGGGACGAACGTCGCGGCATCCGATGCGATCCGGAGGTCGCACGCGCAGGCGAGCGAGAGCCCGGCTCCGGCTGCCGGCCCGTTCACCGCCGCGATCACCGGCTTCTCGAGCACGCGGATGGCGCGGATGTTCGGATGGTACGTCGCCTCCAGGCGCTCGCCGATGTCGATCGACGACCCCTGGAACTCGCGCAGGTCCTGACCCGCGCAGAAGCCCTTGCCTGCGCCCGTGATGACCACCGCGCGCACCTCGGGCGACGCGGCCTCACCGGTCAGCACAGCGTTGAGCGCGGCGTGCACGTCGGCGTTCAGGGCGTTGTAGACGTCGGGCCGGTTGAGCATGATCGTCAGCACCGCCCCCTCGCGAGCGGTCAGCACCTCGTCGGCCATGCCGAGACCCTAACGGCGGTCGAGAAACCGCCGCACCGCGTCCTGCGTCTCGTCGTTCAGCATCGACAGCGCGAGCCAGTCGCGGGCGTGCCCGACGGTCTCGTGCCAGGACACGTCGCGCCACCAGTTGAGCTGCTGCTTGGCGTAGCGGGTCGTCTGCGGCAGCTTGCGCGCGAGCTTCTCGACCCACTCGTCGACGAGCGCGTCCAGCTCGGCGGCCGAGACGGCGCGGTTGACGAGACCCCACTCGGCGGCCTGCGCGGCTGGGATCTCCTCGCAGAGCAGCACGATCTCCCGGGCGCGGCGCTCGCCGACCATGATCGGCAGCCACTGCGTCGCCCCGCCGGCCGGCACCGAGCCGTGCTCGAGACCGACGTGGCGGATGAAGGCGTCGTCGGCCATGAGCGCCAGGTCGCACGCCATCTGCAGCTCGTTGCCGCCGCCGACGGCGATGCCGTTGACCCGCGCCAGCGTCGGCTTGCCGATCTCGCGCAGTCGGTCGTGCATGTCCTTGAACGCGCCGAACCACTTCCAGTACTCCTGCGGCCGTCCGAGGTAGTCGTCCCCCCAGCTGCGGAGGTCGGCGCCGACGCAGAACGCACGGCCGGTGCCGGTCACGACGACGACGCGGATCTCGTCGTCCCAGCTGGCGTCCTCGCACGCGCGCGCGATCTCGCGGAGCATGCGGAAGTCGAAGGCGTTCAGCACCTCGGGTCGGTTGAGCGTGATCGTGGCCCGCGGCGGCGCCTTCTCGTAGACGATCGCCTCGAAGCCGAGCTCGGCCGGGTCGACCGGGCGCGGATGCGTCGGCTCGGGCATCAGGCGACGTCGACGAAGAACACGTGGAACGGCACGTCCAGCGCCATCGCGTCCTTGCCCGTCTCGGCGAACTCGGGCGTCCGCGACGCCGCCTTGAAGGCGTCGAGGTCCGGGAACTCCCACTCGGCGTAGTACGCGAACTTCGGGTCGCCGAACGGCGCGCCGAACACCTGGCCGTGGCGGAAGGCGCCGCCCTCCACGCGACGGCAGAGCTCGGCGTGCTGCTCGTAGCGACCGGGCTCGGGCTCCTGCTCGTAGACGATGACGACGCGGATCACGGGCGACTCCTTCGGCCGGGGACGCGCGGGAGCGTATAGCTTCCGATAGTCCACGAACGGAGGTGACCAATGGCTGGAAAGCTCGTGCATTTCGAGCTGCCCGCGGAGGACACGACGCGGGCGAAGGGCTTCTGGAGTGGCGTCTTCGGTTGGGAGTTCGGAGACTCCGCGATGCCGGACTTCGAGTACTACATGGTGCAGACCGGCGACGATCAGGGCGGTGCCGTGTACCCGCCGATGGCCGGCGAGAAGGGACCGATCGTCTACTTCGACACCGACGACATCGACGAGTCCGTGGCCAAGGTCCGGGAGCTCGGCGGGAAGGCCGACGACAAGCAGGCGATCCCGCACATCGGCTGGTTCGCGCGCTGCACCGACACCGAGGGCAACGCGTTCTCGCTCTACCAGCGCGACGAGTCGGCGCCAGAGAGCTGAGCAGCCCCGCCGCCGTCGTCTTCGCGTTGCTCGCCGGCCTCGCCGGCTCGATGCAAGTCGCGGTCATGGGCCGCTTCGGCGAGCGGATCGGATCCCTGGAGGCGTTTGCCTTCGCATCGGTGCTCACCGCGCTCATCGCGACCGTCGTCCTGCTCGTCGTGCGGCAGTCGGTGGCGGGCGTGGTGGACGCGGCCGACACGCCCGCCTGGATGTGGATCGGCGGCTTCTTCGGCGCCTTCGTCGTGCTCACGATCACGGTCACGGCGCCGCGGATCGGCGTCGCGGCCGTGGTCGCGCTGCTCATCGCCGGGCAGCTCGCGATGGGCGCGCTCATCGACCGGTACGGCTGGTTCGGCGTCGAGAAGGTGCCCCTCGGCTGGCAGCGGCTGCTCGGCGTCGCCCTGCTGGCGCTGGGCACCGCCCTCATGCTCCGGAAGTAGGAGGATCCGCGCGTGGCCGCCAGCCTCTCCACCCACGTGCTCGACACAGAGCGCGGCCGCCCCGCCGCCGGCGTGCGCGTCGAGCTGCGCCGCGACGGCCGGCTCGTGGCCGAGGGTGAGACCGACGGCGACGGTCGCGTCCGCGAGCTCGCCGACGGGCTCCAGGCCGGCGACTACACGCTCCTCTTCCGGCCGCCCTCGCCCTTCTTCCGCGAGGTCGCCCTGACCGTCTCGCTCGACGAGGGCCACTTCCACGTGCCGCTGCTCGTCTCGTCCTACTCGTGCGTGAGCTACCGCGGCAGCTGAGCCGGGAGGAGCTCGCCGAGCTGTTCGAGGGCCGGACCGAGCTCGTCGCCGCGCTCGCGGGACGCGAGGATCCGCTCGGGTCGGCGCGGGACGTGCTCGCGCGGCTGCCGCGCGACCAGCAGGTCGCGACCCTCAACGCGCACCCGGCGATCGGCGCCCGCCGTGGCCTCTCGGCCCGCTCGGCTGCGGAGCAGGGCTCCGACGACGCGCCCGAGGTGCTCGCCGAGCTGGCCCGGCTGAATGCCGAGTACGAGGCGCGGCACGGCTTCCGGTTCGTCGTCTTCGTCGACAGGCGGCCGAGGCGCGAGATCCTCGAGGTGCTGAAGCGTCGCATCGACAGGCCGACCGACACGGAGCTCGCGACCGGCCTCGACGAGCTGGTCGCGATCGCCGTCGACCGTTGGCGGAGCACGGTATGACCGGCGCCTTCCTCGATCCGTACTGGTCCGACTGGCTCGACGCGATCCTGCGCTTCCTGCACGTGATCGCCGCGATCGCGTGGATCGGCTCGTCGTTCTACTTCGTGCTCCTCGACTCGAAGCTCCGGCCGCCGAAACGGTCCGAGGACGCCGCCGCGGGCGTCGGCGGCGAGCTGTGGGAGATCCACAGCGGCGGCTTCTACCGCGTGCACAAGTACCGGGTCGCGCCGCCGCGGCTGCCCGAGCACCTGGAGTGGTTCAAGTGGGAGGCGTACACCACCTGGCTCTCCGGCTTCGCGCTGCTGACCGTCCTCTACTACCTCGACGCCGACACGTACCTCGTCGACCCGGCCGTTGCGGACCTGAGCGACTGGGAGGCGGTCGGGCTGTCGCTGGCCGGGCTGGCGCTCGCGTGGCTCGTCTACGACGCCCTGCTCAACCTCGTGCGCAGCGAGCTCGTCGTCGCGGCGGCCCTCGCCGGTCTGACCGTGCTCGCGGCGTGGGCGGCGAGCGAGCTCTTCGCGCCACGTGCGGCCTGGCTGCAGGTGGGCGCCATGCTCGGGACGATCATGGCGGCGAACGTCTTCCGCTCGATCATCCCCGCCCACCGTGAGCTGATCGCCGCGAAGGAGGCCGGCCGCGAGCCGGATCCCGCCCCCGGCCGGGATGCGAAGCGGCGCTCCGTCCACAACAACTACCTGACGCTCCCGGTGCTGCTGACGATGCTGGCCGGTCACGCCGCGTTCCTGT
This sequence comes from uncultured Gaiellaceae bacterium, assembly GCA_963733065.1. Taxonomy (GTDB): domain Bacteria; phylum Actinomycetota; class Thermoleophilia; order Gaiellales; family Gaiellaceae; genus CAVTBT01. The sequence continues at coordinate 709,844 of CAVTBT010000005.1, read as the reverse complement.
ACGCACGCGACCGCGCCTGGCTCGTCCTCCTGGCGCTGATGGCGCTCGCGGCCTGGGCCCGGCTCTTCTTCAACCTCCGCCACACCGGGCGGACGATCTGGACGATCCCGGTCGTCGGCGCGGTGGCACTGCTGGCGCTCGCGGTCGCGCTCGAGCCCGACGAGGAGGCGCCGGCGGGCGGCGCTCCCGTGGCCCTGTCGGAGGTGCAGGCGATCGTCGAGGAGCGGTGCCTCACGTGCCACACGGGCGCCGGTGCGCCGGCCGGGGTCGCGCTCGACGATCCGGACGAGCTCGCGGCCCGCGCCGGAGACATCCGCACCGTCGTGGCCGCGGGCGTCATGCCTCCGGGCAACCAGACCGGCATGACGGAGGCCGAGCGCGACACGGTCGTGCGCTGGGCTCAGCAGGCCTCGCCGTCGGGGTAGGGTCGAGGCGTGCTGGAGATCATTGCCGGTGGCTTCACGTTCTCGGCCCGCCTCGAGGAGGAGGCGGCGCCTGCGACCGTTGCGGCCTTCCGCCGCCTGCTGCCGCTCGAGTCGCGGATCATCCACGTGCGCTGGTCGGGCGAGGCCGGCTGGATCCCGTTCGGCGACCTCGACCTCGGGCTCGGCCCCGAGAACGCCACCTGCTACCCGCACCCGGGCGAGATCGTGCTCTACCCCGGCGGCGTCTCCGAGACGGAGATCCTGCTCGCGTACGGCTACGTCAACTTCGCGTCGAAGGCCGGGCAGCTCGCGGGGAACCACTTCGCGACAGTCGTCGAGGGTGGTGAGAACCTGCGCGAGCTGGGCAGAAGCTTCCTGTGGGAGGGAGCGCAGGAGATCGCCTTCCGGGAGCACCGGTGACGGACGTCGAGCGCTCCGAGCGCGTCGTCGAGCCGGGGCCGGCGTTCGGCGACGGCGAGCCGGTGCGCATCCGCATCCGGCAGCGCGGCCACCGGTTCGACCTGGACGACGACGGCGCGGCGTGGTCCAGGGCGGGTGCGTCGGGACGGGCGGCGCTCGAGACGGCAGAACGGGTCGTGGCCGAGGAGGGCTTCAACGTCAACCGTGCCGGCGTCGTCTTCGTGCCTGCCGTCGAGGGCCGCGACATCGACGCGCTCGCTGCGCGGCTCGCCGACTGCTCGCTCGCCGTGCACGCCGAACTGCTCGAGCTCTCAGGCTGAAGCGAGCCGGCCCAGCGCGTCGGTCAGCACGTCGACCGCGAGCGCGACGTCCTCGTCGCTCGAAAGCTCGTCGGGCGAATGGCTGACTCCGCCGTTCAGCGCGCGGACGAACAGCATCCCGGCGCCGACGCCGGCCGCGGCGAGAATGCCGGCGTCGTGCCCGGCGCCCGAGGCGAGCTCGAGGACGGGGAGGCCCCTCGACTCGACGGCGGCGCGGAGCGCGGCCCGCGCCTCCTCGCTCATCGCCGACGGCGCCGTCGGGCGCACGTCGGCGAGACCGACCTCCGCGATCAGCCGTGACAGCCGCTCCTCGTCCGGAGCGCGGAGGTCGACGGAGAAGCGCGCGTGGCCGGGGATCACGTTCGTCCCGCCCGGCTCGACCTCGATCCGGCCGACAGTCGCGACGGCCTCGTCGATCGAGAGCGCCACGTCTCGGATCCGGAGGATCTCCGCGGCGGCCTTCACCAGGGCGTCCTCACGGCCGTCCATCGGCGTCGTGCCCGCGTGTCCCGCCCGGCCCTCGAGCTCCTTCAGACCGCGGACATAGCCGACGATGCCGGTCACGATGCCGAGAGGCGCTCCGGCGAGCGCGAGCCGCGGCCCCTGCTCGTGGTGCAGCTCGAGGAAGGCGCCCGGCAGCGGGTCGCCCGAGCAGCGCCCGCGGCTGCCGGCGCAGCCGCGCTCCTCGTCGCGGAAGGCCACAACCGCGAGCGTGCGCCGCCGCCGTCCCAGCCGCTCGAGCGCCTCGATGCCGGCGACGACGCCGAGCGCGCCGTCGTAGCGGCCGCCCTGCGGCACCGTGTCGAGGTGCGAGCCCGTCCAGACCTCCGGCAGGCCAGGCTCGTCGCCCAGCCTGCGGCCGATCAGGTTGCCGTGCGCGTCGACCTCCACCTCCAGCCCGGCCTCCCGCAACCAGCCGGCCGCGAGCTCGTGCGCGGCGTCCTCTTCTGGCGTGAAGCCGACCCGGTTGGCTCCGGGGCCGCCGCCGATGGCGTAGAGGACGTCGAGCCGCTCGAGCAGGCGCACGGCGGCAGCCTAGTGCCCGGTCAACGGCCTGAGCAGCCACCAGCCGGCGAGCGGGAACACGGCCGCGAACGCGAACGCGGCCGACCACGAGCCCACGGACACGCCGAGCGCGAACGCCGGCGGCACAGCCGCGCCCGTCGCCGAGAGCATCGTCTGCTGGAAGCCGATGGCCGCGCCGCTGCGGGCGCGACCGGCGATCTCGGCGGCGGCCGCGAACGACAGACCGTTCCAGCCAGAGGCCACGGCGCCTGCGAGCACGAACGCAGGCACGAGGACGACCAGCGATGCATCCAGCAGCGCGGCGGTGGCCGCCAGGAGCACCGTCGAGGCGATCCCGATCAGCCGCAGCGGCCGCACGCGGCCGCCGGCGATATCGCTCCAGCGCCCCACACCGATGCGGGCGGCGACCGTGACGACCTGCATGACGGCAAGCACGGCGCCTGCCGCCGCCGTGCTCATCCCCCGCCGGTCGTGGAGGAAGAGCACGAGGAAGGCGGTGATCGCGATCTGGGCGACGACGTAGAAGCCGGCCGCCAGTCCCACGCGCCAGAGGCGTTCGTCCCGCAGGACGCTGCCCGCCGCGTCCGTCCCCGAGCCGCCCGGGACGTCGCGAAGCACGATCCAGCCCGCAAGCGCCCCCGCGAGCGTGATGGCCGCGAGCACCGCGAACGCCGCGGACGGACCTCCCGCGCGGTCGACCGCCGGCAGCACGAGCGCCGCCACGCCGGTCCCGAGCGGCGTCGAGGACTGGCGGATGCCGAGGGCGAGCCCGCGCTCCTCCTGACCGAACCAGCCCATGACGGCGCGGCCGCTGGCCGCGTTGACGCTGGCGCCCGCCGCCCCCGCCGCGGCGAGCACGGCGCAGAGCACCGCGAACGGCGGCAGCGGCACCGCTGCGAGCAGCAGCATCCCGCAAAGCGCCATGCCGACGGCGAGGACCCGCCGCTCGCCGATACGGTCGGCCAGGATCCCCCAGGGCAGCAGCGTTGCGATCGGACCGACCCACGGCGCCGCGAGCAGGATCCCAACCTGCGCGAGCGAGAGGTCGAGCTCGTCACGGAGCGACGGCGCGAGGACCGGCAGGCCCGCGATGAAGACCAGGTACGCAGCCTGCGCCGCCGTCCCCGCCGCGAGGACGGCCCAGCGGTACCGCACGGCGGCCGTCCTGCTAGCCGCGCCCGAGCGTCCCGGTGCGGGACACGCTAGAGGCCGAAGGGGTTGAGCGGCCTCGTACCCGTGCCGACGAGGACGCTCTTCGTCTCCAGGTAGAGGTCGAGCGTCTCGACGGCCAGCTCCCGGCCGAAGCCGGACTGCTTGTACCCGCCGAACGGAAGCCCTGCGATGGCGGTGAAGGGCATGTTTACGCCGACCGTCCCCGACTTGATGCGCGCCGCGAGCCGGTGGCCACGGCCGGGATCGCCGGTCCACACCGTCGCCATGAGGCCGTACTTGACGTCGTTCGCGATCCGGATGGCATCCGCCTCGTCCTCGAAGGGGATCACCGTCACGACCGGTCCGAAGACCTCTTCCTGCGCGATCTCCATGCTGTTGTCGACCTTCGCGACGACGGTCGGCGGGTAGAAGGCGCCGGTCCCGTCGGGCAGCGTGCCGCCCGCGACGACCTCCGCGCCTTCGTCGAGGCCGCGCTCGACGAATCCGTGCACGCGGTCGCGATGGGCGGTGCTGATGAGGGAGCCCATCTGCGTCTCGGCGTCGAGCGGATCGCCGACGCGAATCGATCCCGCGAGGTCCGCGAACTGGGAGACGACGTCGTCGTAGAGGGGGCGCTCGACGAGCATGCGCGAGCGCGCCTCGCAGCTCTGTCCAGCCGCGTAGTAGATGGCCCACACGGAGCTCGGAATCGCGTCCGCCAGATTGGCGTCCGCGAAAACGAGGTTCGGGCTCTTGCCGCCGAGCTCGAGCGTGACGCGCTTCACCGGATCGGACGCGAGACGCATGATCTCGCCGCCCGTGCGCGTCGAACCGGTGAAAGCGACCTTGTCGACGCCCGGATGCCGAACGAGGTACGCGCCGGTCGTCGGTCCGTCGCCGGGGACGACGTTGATCGCGCCCGCCGGGAAGCCGACCTCGGCCGCCAGCTCCGCCATCCGCAGCGCGGACAACGGCGTCTGGGGATCCGGCTTCAGCACGACCGCACAGCCCGCCGCCAGCGCGGGCGCGAGCTTCCAGGTCGTCATCAGCAACGGGTAGTTCCACGGCACGATCTGCGCGGCGACGCCGACCGGCTCCTTCAGCGTGTAGGCGAGCAGCGAGCCCCCGATCGGATTCGATCGGCCGGAGATGGTGGCGATGGCGGAGGCGAAGAAGCGGAACTGCTCGGTCGCTCCGGAGAGCTCCGCCTTGACCGACGAGATCGCCTTGCCGACGTTCCGGGTCTCGAGCTCGGCGAGCTCCTTTCGGTTGGCGGCGATCGCGTCGGCGAGCGCGTGCAGCAGCCGCGAACGCTCGGTCGGTGCGGTCTTCCCCCAGGCGCCGTCGAGGGCCGCCCGTGCGGCCGCAACGGCACGGTCGACGTCGGCCTCGCCCGCCATGGCAGCGCGCGCGAGCGGCTCCCCGCTGGCCGGCTGGATCAGCTCGCGGACGTCGCCCGACTCCGGCTCTCGCAGCTCACCGTCGATGAAGAGGCCGTACTCACGCCCGGTCGCGACCGCCACGACGCGGACGATATCCGCTCGCGGCAGAGGAAGGCCTAGTCATCGACCGTGCGCTGGAAGAGCACGTGGTCGCGCCACGCCCCGGCGATGTGCAGATAGTGCGGCGCGACGCCGATGCGGACGAAGCGGTTCTTCTCCAGCACGCGCTGCGAGCCCACGTTGTCCACGAGCGTCCCGGCCTCGAGCCGATGCAGGTCCAGCTCGGCGAAGGCGTGCTCCACCACCGCGGCCAGGGCCCGCGAGGCCAGGCCGCGGCCGTTCCTCGCCGAGTCGACCCAGTAGCCGGTATTCGCGCTGCGGAAGGCGCCGTACACGACGTTCGAGATCGCGATCGTGCCGGCGATCCGGTCGCCGTCGAGGATCGCGAACAGGTGCTCCGAGCGCTTGATGCGGTCTCGCTGGGCACGGGTCGTGAAGAACGACTCCGGACGCAATGGGTCGTACGGCGCCAGGAACGACCGGTTGGCGACGAGCAGGCGGGTGAGCTCCTCGGCGTCCCGGGGCACGAGCGGCCGGATCACACGCCCGAGCGTAGCCGCGTTTCCACACCGAGCCGGACGGAGAGAACGAGGCCGTCGGAGCAAAGGAGGCGGTGTGGACGAGTCGGTCGAGCTGCAGGTGGCGAGGGTGGTGGACCGCGAGGCGCTGGTCGAGGCGCTGAAGGCGCGAGGGCTCGAGCCAGAGCCCTTCGAGGACGACGACGTGCTCGGCGTCCGCCTCCCCTGTGGCGACGGCGACTCCGAGCGAACCTGCGACGAGCTGTTGGCCGAGCTGGAGCTGCTCGTCGCCGACGCCGGGCTGCCGCTCGTGCCGCAGCGCGGCGACGGCTTCGTCTTCCTGCGCCCGCCGGGCGACTGAGGGCAGCCGGCGTCTAGGAACGGCGCTTGCGCTCGAACCGGCCGGCGCTGGCGTCGCGAAACCAGTCGCCGCCGGCGAGCGCCGTGAAGCCGACCGCCAGCACGAGCACCGACAGGAACCCGATCACGATCGCGGCGGTCAGACCCCAGAACACGCCGGCCGCCGCCACGATCACGGCATAGACGCCGATCTGGAGGAGGACCGATCCGCGGGTCACGCGGCCATGCTACGCCCGCTCGAAGAGCGCCGCCTGACCCTGGCCGACGCCGACGCACATCGTCGCCAGGCCATAACGGCCGCCGCGCCGGCGCAGCTCGTGCAGCAGCGTGACCACGAGACGTGCGCCGGACATGCCGAGCGGGTGGCCGATGGCGATCGCGCCGCCGTTGACGTTCACCAGCTCCTCGTCGAGCCCGAGCTCGCGGACGACGGCGAGGCTCTGGGAGGCGAATGCCTCGTTGAGCTCGACCAGGTCGAGCTCGTCGACGCTCACCCCGGTCCGCTCGAGCAGCTTGCGGACGGCCGGCACCGGTCCGATGCCCATGACGCGCGGGTCGACGCCGGCGACGGCCGAGCCGACGAACGCGCCGAGCGGCTCGGCGCCGAGCGCACGCGCCCGCTCCTCGCTCGCGATCACGAGCGCCGCGGCGCCGTCGTTGACGCCGCTCGCGTTGCCGGCGGTGACGGTGCCGTCGGGCCGGAACGCGGGCCGGAGCGTGGCGAGCGTCTCAGGCGTCGTCCCCGGTCGCGGATGCTCGTCGCGCTCCACGCCGTCGACCGTCACGAGCTCGTCGTCGAACCGCCCCGCCTCGGCAGCGGCGGCCCACCTCGCCTGCGAGCGCGCCGCGAAGGCGTCCTGCTCCGTGCGCGCCACCGCCCACCGGTCGGCGACGTTCTCGCCGGTCTCGCCCATGGACTCGAGCGGGAACAGCGCCTCGAGCCGCGGATTCGGGAAGCGCCAGCCGAGCGTCGTGTCGTACATCGTGCGGTCGCCCCGCGGGTACGCGGCATCGGGCTTGGCCGTGACGAGCGGCGCCCGGCTCATCGACTCGACGCCGCCGGCCACGAACAGGTCGCCGTCACCGGCCGCGACCGCGTGGCACGCCGAGACGACCGCGCTGAGCCCGCTCGCGCAGAGCCTGTTCACGGTCGCGCCCGCGACCGAATCGGGCAGCCCGGCGAGCAGCGCCGCCATCCGCGCGACGTTGCGGTTGTCCTCGCCCGCCTGGTTCGCGCACCCGAGGTAGACGTCCTCGACGGCACCCGCGGGCACGCCCGCACGCTCGACGGCGGCGCCGATCGCGACGGCGGCGAGGTCATCCGGACGCACGCCCGCGAGCGCGCCGCCGTAGCGGCCCACCGGCGTGCGGACCGCCGACAGGACGACTGCCCGGCTCACGTCGCGACGAAGTCGACGAGCACCGGGGCCGGCCATGCGCCGATCGCCTCGCCGCGCCGCAGCAGCTCGCTCACGGCCTTCCGGCCCTCGTCGCCGTAGTCCTGCGTCAGCTCGTTGACGTACATCGAGACGAACCGGTCCGCGACGGCGGCGTCGATGCCCCGCCCGAACTGCAGCGCGTAGTCGAGCGCCTCGGCGCGGTTGTCGAGCCCGCACTGGATCGCCTCGGCGAGCACCACCGAGAGATCGTGCAGACGCTCCTCCCCGAGGTCGCGCCGCGCCACGTTGACCCCGAGCGGCAGCGGCAGACCGGTCTCGAGCAGCCACCACTCGCCCAGGTCGAGCACGCGCTCCAGGCCGTAGTCCTGGAACGTCAGCTGTCCCTCGTGGATGAGCAGGCCGACGTCCGTCTCGCCGTCCGCCACGGCCTGCGGGATCTGCTCGAAGGGCAGCTCCCGGTAGCGGAAGTCACCGAGCGCGAGGCGAAGCGTCAGGAACGCCGTCGTCATCGCGCCGGGTACGGCGATCTCGCAGTCGCGCAGCTGCTCGAGCTCGAGCGGCTCCCGAGCGACGACGACGGGCCCGTAGCCGGAGCCGATGCTCGCCCCGTGCGGGAGCAGGGCGTAGCGGCCCTGCACGTGCGGATACGTGGCGAGCGAGATCGCCGTCACGTGGAGCCGTCCGTCGAGCGCCCACGCATTCAGCGTCTGGATGTCCTGCAGCACCTGCTCGAACTCGAACCCGCGCGTGTCGACGAGGCCTGTCGTAAGCGCCCAGAACATGAACGCGTCATCGGGGTCCGGGCTATGGCCGAGGCGGATCCTCATTCCAAGCGGCTGACGCTAGCACCGGCGACGCGGCGCCAGCCGCCGCAACCGGTCGTACACTCGGCACGTGGCGCTGGCCCTCACGGATGCGATCCAGGACTACCTGAAGGAGATCTACAAGCTCGGCGCCGGCGGCGTGCGGGTGTCGACGTCCGCACTCGCCGAGCGGCAGGGGGTGTCGCCCGCATCCGCGAGCGCGATGGTCAAGAAGCTCGCGGCGCTCGAACTCGTCGAGCTCGTGCCCTACCGCGGCGTGTCGCTGACGCGCGAGGGCGAGCTCGTGGCGCTCGAGGTCATCCGACACCACCGGCTCCTCGAGCTCTACCTGGCGGAGACGCTCGGGATCGGCGTCGAAGACGTGCACGACGAGGCCGACCGTCTGGAACACGTCCTGTCGGAGGAGCTGGAGGAGCGGATCGACCGGGCGCTCGGGTTCCCGACCCACGACCCGCACGGCGATCCCATCCCGGACGCGGACCTGAAATGGCCCGAGTGACGGGCGAGACCGCGGAGCAGATCTACGCACGAGCGGTCGCCGCCGCCGCCGAGGATGGACGACTGGCGATGCCGCCCGTGCACGACTGGGAGACGTTCCCGTTCGAGGGCGACATCCGCGTCAGGCCGCTCGCTCCGCCGGTGGAGGCGGAACGGCCCCGTCTCGGCGAGGGCGGCGTGAGCTGCTGGCGGTGTGACCGCGACGACTCGGACGCGATCTGGAGCGACGAGCACTGGCTCCTCGCACCGCAGGAGAAGCCGTCCGGGCTGCCGGCGATCGTGATCCTGCAGCCGCGGGCGCACCACGACCTGGACGACCTCCCGCCGGAGCTCGCGCGTGAGCTCGGGCCGCTGCTGCAGCGCGTCGAGCGGGCCGTCCACGGGATCGGGAGCGTCGGCCGGGTGCACGTCTGCCGCTGGGGCGACGGGAGCGCGCACCTTCACTTCTGGTTCATGGCGCGCCCGGCCCGCCTGCCGCAGGTCGTGGGCAGCTTCGCCGCGATCTGGGACGACATCCTCCCGCCCGTCCCGGAAGACGTCTGGCGCGCGAACCTGGCGACGATCGCGGCCGCACTCGTCGTAATTACGTGGGCGCTTCTCGAAGAGAAGCGCCTCGGTTACCTCCCGAAGAACCAGCGCTCCAACAAGGGCAGCACCTCTTTGCGGGTGAAGGGGCGCGGGTCGGGCTCGCCGCCGTCCCGCTCCAGGACGAGCACGTCGTCCTCCAGCGCGTCGTTCGCCCGCTCCAGGGCGTCGTCGAGCTCGTAGCCCTCGAAGAGGTAGTCGTCCGCCCGCGGCTCGTCGCTCTCCCGGTGCTGCGGGTTCACCGCCCGACCGACCGCCCAGAGAGCCCCGGGCTTCCGCTCGATCCAGATGACGATCCGCTCCTCGCCGCCGGCGTCGTCCACACCGCGCAGCAGGCGCTCGGCGAAGCGACCTTCCGAGGTCCTGCGCCTCATCGTCGGAGGATACAATCGCGCAGGCGCATGGCCTGGTTCCGAAATCCCTTCTCGTTCCTCTTCCAGCGCTCGTCCGGCGAGGACCGCGTGGCGGCCTACGTCATCCGCGAGCACGAACGCGGTCGAACGCTCGCGGAGATCATGGAAGACCGCTACATCCAGAACCGTCTGACGCCCGAGGCCCAGCGGCGGCTGCTCGACCGGCCCGAGGTGATCCACGCCATCGGCCAGGGCGAGCGCGAGGCCGTGCAGGCCCAGGTCGAGTCCTAGACCTCTCGCCCGAGCCCCTGCGCGCGCGCACGCGCGACGGCCTCGGCCGCCAGCGCGAGGTCCCAGGGCGCGATCCCGTTCGACTTGAACACGACCACGTCGTCGTCGCGCGCCCGGCCGCCGACCTCGCCGGCGACGACCTCGTGCAGCTCGTGCACCTCCAGCCAGTCGAGCACGCCCGCCGCGACAGGCTCGATCAGGTCCGCCGACTCGCGCCGCGCCTGGTCGCGCGAGTCGCAGCAGACGAAGGTGGCCCGCTGGAGCACGACGTTGTCGAGCTCGCGCGAGACCCCGTCGTTCGCGCCGACCGCGCACACGAGCGCGCCAGGCGAGAGCCACTCGCCGCGCAGCACAGGGTCCGTGGCGGTCGTGACCGTGACGACCACGTCCTGCTCGGCCGCGTCCCGGGGACTGTCCCCGGGCTCTGCACCGACGCGCTCGCAGAACGCGGACAGCCGCTCGGGCGTCCGGCCCGAGGCGACCACCGTCTCGAGCGACGGCAGCGCGGCCCGGATCGCCGCCACCTGTGTCTCCGCCTGCCCGCCGCACCCGATCACGCCGAGGCTGCGGGCACCCGGCCTCGCGAGGTACTTCACGGCCACCGCGCTCGCCGCGCCCGTCCGCAGCCGCCCGAGCCGGTCGGCCTCGAGCACGGCCACGAGGGCCCCGTCCTCCACCGAGAACAGCAGCACGGCGAACGACGCGCGCCCCGCGACCGCCGCGTAGCCCTTCAGCCCCGCGTAGCCGAGCTCGGCGTCGACCGCGGGCATGACCGCCAGCGCCCCGCCCTCGAGCGGCAGCCGCTGGCGGGGCACCATCGTCACCGACCCCGCGGCCAGACGGCGAAACGACTCCTCGACGACCGGCACCGCGTCCGCGGCCGTCAGCAGCGCTTCGACGTCGGCCTCCGTGAGGACGAGCATCAGCCCGGTGGGATGAAGCTGATCTGGCCGTTCGTCTCGAGCACCGCGAAGCGCACCGGCTCGAGGCTCTCGTGCCCGGCGAGCCTCGCCTGCGCGAGCAGCTCGCCCTCGGTGATCCGCTCGCGCGAGAGGTTCCGCCCGATCGGCTTGCCGTCCTGGACGAGGATCACGGGCTCGCCGTCGATGATCGGCCGCAGGAACGGAAGGCGGAACGTCCCGTACGAGACGAGCACGGTCATCAGCGCAATGGTGCCGCCCGCGAGCATGAGCCCGGTGACGGAGAAGTCGTTCTGCGTGATGCCCTGCTGGACGAGGTCGCCGATCATGATCAGCAGGATCAGGTCGAAAGGCTCCATCGAGCCGAGCTCCCGCCGACCGACGACCCGCGTCACGAAGAGGACGAACACAAAGCCGACCGCGGCGCGAAGGACGATGTCCATCTACGGCAGCACCGTCAGCGTCCGCTCGTGGCGCGCGACGAGCGCGCCGCCGTCGAAGAGCTCGACCGTCACGTCGCGCCGCGAGACCGTGGTCGGGTTCACCTGTGCCTGGAGCCAGAGGACGTGCCGATCGCCGGCCGGCACTCGCCCGAGCTCGAACGACACGTCCCCGTCGCTGGACGCCTCGCCGAGCGGCCCGGGCAGGATCGTGTTGACGGTGATGCCCTCGAACCAGCCGTTGCCGAGCACGAGCACCGCGTCGCGCAGCTGCCGCTCCGCCCGGATCTCGAAGCGCATCTCGTAGTAGATGCCGCCGCGGACGCGCGGCGGCGCCTGGATCACGAGCTCCGCCCCGTTCCCCCGGACAGTGTCGACGTCGGGCTTCTGCCCGAACCCGTTCAGCAGCGCCGCGCCGCAGAAGAGCGCGAGCGCCGCCAGCAGGATCCGCCGCGACCACGGCGACCGGGTGCGGCCCTCGAGGTCGCGATGGCGGCTGAACGTCAGTCCGGCGGGCGCGGCGGCCACGCGGACGCTGTTCGTCGGCGCTGCGACGTTCTCCTACGTCCGAGGGCGCCCCTCGACTTCGGTGCGCTAGCTCGCGCCCCGGTCGTGCTCCCACTGGCACCGGTCGATCGAGTACTCGACGTCACCTTCTTCGTCGCCGGGGATCCTGACCGGCCAGTCGGCGTCGAACGTGCGCACAAAACGCAGCCCGGCCTTCTCCATCACCCTGCGCGACGGCGTGTTGACGGCCATCGTCGTGGCGTAGACCCTGTCGACGCCGAGCTCGGCGAACGCCTTGTCGACGAGCGCCCTGGAGCCCTCGGTGGCGTACCCCTGTCCCCACGCCTCGCGCCGCAGGCGATAGCCGAGCTCAGGCTCCAGCGGCCCGGCGCCGTCGCCTGGTCGGAGGTGGAACCAGCCGAGGAAGTCGCCCGTCGCCTTGTCGATCGCCGCCCAGAACCCGTATCCCGCGAAGCGGTCGTACCAGCCGAGCCACCAGTCCAACATCTCGGCGAGCTCCGCCCGATCGACCGGCGCACCGTCATCGATGTAGCGCTTGACCTCCGGATCACTGTCGAGCTCGACGATCACATCGAGATCGTCACGGGTGAATCGCCGCAGCACCAGACGATCGGTCTCGACGAACACGTCCACCTCCGCGATTGTGGCCGCTCATCGATCTGACTGATCCATGCGCCCGGCAAGATTCGAACTTGCGACCTCTGCCTCCGCAGGGCAGCGCTCTATCCCCTGAGCTACGGGCGCGGGAGAGGCGGCCAGTGTAGCGGCCTCGCGGCGCGGGACACGAGACTCAGCCCTGGCGAGCGACGGTGCCGTCCGCGAGCGTCAGCTCTGCGTCGACCGGCACCTCGCGGCGCACGTACGCCAGCGCGACCACGGCCCCGTCCGCGGCCACGGCGCTCGTCACGCGGCCGACGGACTTGCCGTCGAGCGTGAGCTCGGCGTCGTACTCCGGCACCTCGGTCGACTCGAGCCGCAGCACGCGCAGGCCGCGGTTCGCGTGCCCACGGTAGTGCAGCCGGGCGATCGGCTCTTGCCCGGGGTAGCAGCCCTTCTCGAAGTCGACGGCGCGCTCGACGAGGCCAGCCTCGGCGGGCAGCACTCGGTCGTCGATCTCGCGGCCGACGCGGGGCGTGGCAGCGCGGATCCGCAGCAGCTCGAGCTCCGACTCCGGAGACCTCCTCCCCCGCGGCGTCCGTGTCGAGCACCTCCCAGGCCGGCTCGCCGTAGTCGGCGACCGGGTAGGCGACACCGGGCGGGCGCTCTCCGAAGACGAGCACCACCGCGTGCTGCTCCGGCTCGATCTCGACCTTCGCCGCGAAGCGGAAGCGGCGCAGCTCGGCGACCACCCGCTCTCCGAGATCGGCGTCGGCGGAGAGCAGGAAGTCCTCGTGGCCGCGGCGCAGCACGACGAGCGGCGCGATCACGCGCGCCTTGGCGGTCAGCAGCAGGGCCTCGCGCGCCTCGTCGAGATCCATCTCGACGTTCTGCGACAGCATTCGCTGCAGGTACTCCTCGGCGTCCCGGCCGGACACGCGCACGAAGCTCCTCGGCCGCCGTGCCACCCTCATCGCCTGGACGCTCACGGTCACTAGTGTTGCAGCGTGTTCAGGGGCCGGGCCGAGAAGAAGGTGCGCGAGGCGGGGTACGACCCGGCGCGCCTGCCGCCCGGGCAGTACCTGACCGAGAAATGGCCCGTGCTGCATGCCGGCTCGGTGCCGGACACCGACCTCGCAACCTGGGACTTCCGCGTCTGGGGCGAGGTCGACGAGCCGTTGCAGCTGTCGTGGGAGGCGTTCTCCGCGCTCCCGACCGTCGAGATCACGCAGGACATCCACTGCGTGACGCGGTGGAGCCGGTTCGACACCACCTTTCGAGGCGTTCCCTGGAGCGCAATCAGGGAGCGGATCGGCCAGCGCCCGAGCGCCCGCTACGCGATCGCGCACGCCGAGCAGGGCTACACCGCGAACGTGCCCGCGTCGTTCCTCGACGCAGAGGGCGCGATGCTCGCCACACACGCCGACGGCGAGCCGCTCGGGCTCGAGCACGGCTGGCCGCTGCGGCTCGTGATCCCAGGGAAGTACTTCTGGAAGAGCGCCAAGTGGCTGCGCGGCATCGAGCTGTCCGCGACCGACAAGCCCGGCTTCTGGGAGCGCTATGGGTACCACAATGAGGCGGACCCGTGGATGGAAGAGCGATACGGGTTCTAGTCGCGCTTTGCTGCGCAAAGCGCGCAGAAACTCCGATTCACTCGCGCGAGTGATCGGCCGGTCGGGCGCCCGGGTCGATGTCTAGGTCACCCACCCTCCCAGGTTCATCCCCTAGCAGAAGGGCCGCGAGAGCGGCCCTTTTGCTGTCCTGAACGCCGAGGGGCCGGCGCAGCGGCCGGCCCCTCGATTTCTGGGCTCTTTCGCGAAGCGAAAGGGCCTTACATCATCCCGTCCATGCCCCCCATGCCACCGGGCATGCCGGCGCCGGCGCCGGCCTTCTCGGGCGGCTCGGCGACGATCGCCTCGGTGGTGAGGATGTTCTTCGCGATCGACGCGGCATTCTGCAGCGCCGAGCGCGTGACCATGGTCGGGTCGATGATGCCCGCCTTGACGAGATCCTCGACCTCGCCCGTGTCGACGTTCAGGCCCTGGCCGACGGCGGCCGAGCGGACCTGATTGACGACGACGGAGCCCTCGAGGCCCGCGTTGTAGGCGAGCTGGCGAAGCGGCTCCTCGAGCGAGCGGAGGACGATCTGCGCACCGGTGCGCTCGTCGCCCTCGAGCTTGTCGAGCTGCTTCTTCACCTTGTCGGCCGCGTCCAGGAGCGCGACGCCGCCGCCCGGGACGATGCCCTCCTCGAGCGCCGCGCGAGTCGCCTGGACGGCGTCCTCGACGCGATGCTTCGTCTCCTTCATCTCGGTCTCGGTCGCCGCGCCGACCTTGATCACCGCGACGCCGCCGGCCAGCTTGGCCAGCCGCTCCTGCAGCTTCTCGCGGTCGAAGTCGGAGTCGGTGTTCTCGATCTCGGCCTTGAGCTGCTTGATGCGGCCCTTGATGGCGTCGGCCTCACCGGCGCCGTCGACGATCGTGGTCGAGTCCTTGTCGATCACGATCTTGCGAGCATGACCGAGCTGCGTGAGCTTCGTGTTCTCGAGCTTGAGGCCCATCTCCTCGGTGATCACCTCGGCCCCCGTGAGGATCGCGATGTCCTCGAGCATCCGCTTGCGGCGGTCGCCGAAGCCGGGAGCCTTGACGGCCACGGCCGAGAAGGTGCCGCGCAGCTTGTTGACGACGATCGTGGCGAGCGACTCGCCCTCGACGTCCTCGGCCACGATCAGCAGCGGCCGGCCGGCCTGGATGACCTGCTCGAGCACCGGCAGGAGGTCCTTGACGGCACCGATCTTCTGGTTCGCGACCAGGATGTACGGGTCGTCGAGCACGGCCTCCATGCGCTCGGCGTCGGTGATCATGTAGGGCGAGAGGTAGCCCTTGTCGAACTGCATGCCCTCGGTGAACTCGAGCTCGAGGCCGAAGGTCTGCCCCTCCTCGACGTTCACGACGCCGTCCTTGCCGACCTTCTCGATCGCGTCGGCGATGTGGTCGCCGATCGACCGCTCGCGCGACGAGATGCTGGCGACGCGGGCGATGTCTTCCTTGCCGTTGATCTCCTTCGACTGCGTCTTCAGGTTCTCGACGACCGCGTTGACGGCGGTCTCGATGCCGCGCTTGAGACCCATGGGGTTGGCCCCGGCGGCGACGTTCTTCAGGCCCTCGCGGACGATCGCCTGGGCGAGGATGGTCGCCGTGGTCGTACCGTCGCCGGCGACGTCGTTCGTCGACGTGGCCACCTCGCGGACGAGCTGAGCGCCCTGGTTCTCGAAGACGTCCTCGACCTCGATCTCGCGAGCAATGGTGACGCCGTCGTTGGTGATCGTCGGGGCGCCGAACTTCTTGTCCAGCACGACGTAGCGGCCCTTCGGGCCGAGCGTCACCTTGACCGCGTCGGCGAGGGTGTTGACGCCGCGCTCGAGCGCGCGGCGCGCATCCTCGTTGAACTTGAGCTCCTTGTGAGCCATGTCTCTTCGTTCCTCCTCAGGTTTCCCTAGACCGCGGCGCGATCGCCGACGACCTTCGCCAGGACGTCCGACTCACGCAGGATCAGGACGTCGTCGGTACCGACCTTGATCTCGGTGCCGCCGTACTTGGAGAAGATGATCTCGTCACCCTCCTCGACGTCCATCTTGATGTACTCGCCGTCCTCGTCCCGCGGGCCGGGGCCGACAGCCAGGATGCGGCCGCGCTGCGGCTTCTCCTTGGCGGTGTCCGGCAGCACGATGCCGCTGATGGTCGTCTCCTCCTCCTCGAGGACCTCGACGATCAGGCGGTCACCCAGGGGCTGCAGATTCATCCAGTTGCCTCCCTGATTTTTTGACACTTTGTGACAGGTCTTGGCACTCCTAGGCGGCGAGTGCCAGGGCCAGTGTACCACTGCGACGGCTCTGCGCAAGGGAAAGGTGAGTGCCGGCATGTGAGATCTTGTTCGCACGGGGCACGGCTGTTACAAAGGTTCCGTGCCGAGCGAGATCTCGTCCGGCGGGGTGCTGGTGCGCCGCATGCAGGGCCGCTGGTGGCTGGCGGCGATCAGGCCGCGGGGCAAGCCGGAGGGCGTGTGGGCGCTGCCGAAGGGCCTCGTCGACCGCGGCGAGCGCCCGGACGCGACCGCTCTGCGCGAGGTCTTCGAGGAGACCGGCGTCCCCGGCCGGCTCGACCGCAAGCTCGGCGACGTGCGCTACGTCTACTCGCGCGGCGGACAGCGGATCTTCAAGGTCGTCAGCTTCTACCTCGTGCGTGCGCGGCGCGGCCGCATCGGCGCGCTGCCCCCCGGGATGGAGCGCGAGGTGGCCGAGGCCCGCTGGCTGCCTCTGGACGATGCGCCGCGACCTGCTTGCCTACCGCGGTGAGCGTGACATGGCACGAGCGGCGCTGGATGCCCTCCTCGACGCGGGTTAGGCTGCCCGCTCCGTGGCGATGTACGCCCTCAACTTCTACTCGCCGATGGTGGCCGACCAGCTGCGCACCCAGCGGAAGACCGCCACGATCCGTCTCGGCGACAAGTCGGCCAAGTACAAGAAGGGCATGATCGTGACGGTGCTCGTCGGCGTGCGCTACGGGCAGCGGGAGAAGATCTTCGACGCCGTGATCGACAAGGTCGAGGTCAAGCGCCTCGGCGACCTGTCGCCGCGCGAGATCGAGCACGACAACCCGGAGATCCGGCGGGCCGACGAGCTCGCCCACTGGCTCGGTCAGCTCTACAACCGGCCGGTGACCGAGGAGGACACGGTGACGGTGATCCGCTTCTCGGGAATCCTCGGAACAATGTTCTAGATCTGGGGGAGCCCATGGTTCCCCAGAGGCCCCCTCCTTCTGCTTGCGGCACGGACGAGCTCGTCCCGCGGCTCCCGCCGGGCACAGCCCGGCTCCGCCGGCGACCGGCTGCGGAACGGCACGCGTCGCCGGATTCGTCAGCGGGCGCTGACGGTGTCTGACACCGTCAGGCGGCGCTGACACGCGCCGGGCTCGGGGCGGAGCCCCGCCCTACTTTTTGGGCTTGCGGATCACGCCGCCGAAGAGCTCGTTCGGACGTACCGCCGCGCCGCACTCCTCGCACTCGACCGCGAACGCCGACGGGAAGCGCGCGCCGCAGGCCGGGCACCGGGAGCGGACCTCGGCCGTGCACTGAGGGCACTCGGCGGGCAGCTCGCCCTCGAACTCCTCGAAGTACCGAAGCGTGTGTCCGCACGCCACACAGAAGGCAACCCAGTCCCCGAGCGTCTTGCGCCGCTCCTCCTGAATCCAGTTCCGCTTGGCGCGGGCCACGAGGCCGACTGTACCGCCGGGTTGAAGTACGCTCCGCCCGTGGCCACCGAGCCGCGCGTGGAGGACGCCATCGACAACCCGATCGAGCGCCTGGAGCTGCTCGCCGGGGACGACGATGCGGTCGGGCGGTATCTGGACGAGATCGAGGTCACGAGCCCGCGCGAGCGCGAGATGCTCACGGAGCTGGCCCGCGCCGGCGTCCTGGCGGAGCCGGCCGCGTTCTTCGCCGCGCACCGCCGCACCGTCACCGCCCTCGAGTCGCTGGGCCGGCACGGCTACCACGGTTCGCGGGTCGCCGGCAAGCTCGGCCCGGTGCGCGCGTTCGTCCGCTACTTCGTCGAGCTCGTCGCCCGCTTCGTCGTCGTCTCGTACCTCCGTCAGGTGTCGAACGACCTGCGCAACCTCTACTGGCTGCGAGAGATCGAGGCGCCGGACGGCTCACCGGAGATGAAGCTGCTGCGAGCGGCGAGGCTCGACGCCGAGGGTCTCGTCGTGGTCTTCACGCGGCGCCAGATCGGCCTGCCGTCCTTTCTGGTCGGCGGCGCGATCTTCTCGGTGTTCGCGACCGCCGGCCGGGCGGCGCAGGGCTTTGCGTTCGGGACCTGGTGGGCTGCCGTCGTCACGGGCGTGCTCGGCGCGCTGATCGGGGTGGGCGGCTCGTGGATCATCCTGCGGGGTGCGGCGATGGCCAGCCGGCGGATCCGCCGCTCGACGAGGCCTGCGCTCGCTGCGCTGTGGCGGACGATCGGGCACTGCGGCCTGCCGCCACGCGACCAGAGCCGCAAGTTCGCGCTGATCGGGATCTCCCTCACCGTCGGCGCGTGGCTGATCCTGCCCCTCGTCGTGGTGATCGCCTTCGCGCTCTGACGGTCGCCATGCGCCGGGACGCGCCGGTCTGCCCGCAGGGCCACCCGTTAGAGTGACGTCGACCCACGGCCCAAGGGGGACGCGTCAGCATGGCGGTAAGAGAAGCCGAGCCGGTCGGCTCGCTGCAGGAGGTGAAGGAGGCCGGGCTCGACCGCGAGGACCTGCTCGGCATGTACCGGCACCTGCTCGTCACCCGCGGCATCGAGGAGCGCGGCCACATCCTCTACCGCCAGGGCAAGGTGCCCGGCTCGTTCTACACCGGCCGGGGCAACGAGGCCGCCGCGGTCGCGATCGGGACGGCGATGGGCACGAACGACGTCGGCACGCCGATCCAGCGCGACATGGGCGTCCACGTGGCGCGCGGCACGGAGCCGTGGCGGATCTTCGCCCAGTACATGGGGCGCCAGGACGGCTTCACGAAGGGCCGCGACGGCAACGTGCACATGGCCGACACGAACCTCGGCCTGCACCCGATGGTCAGCCACCTGCCGGCGATGCTGCCGGTGGCCGTGGGCATGGCGCTCGCGTTCCGCATCCGCGAGGACAAGCGGGTGGCGGTGGCGTGGTTCGGCGAGGGCGCCTCGGCGCGCGGCGACGCCCACGAGGGCATGAACTTCGCCGGCGTGCGGCGGCTGCCCGTTGTCTTCGTCTGCGACAACAACCAGTGGGCGTACTCGACGCCGACGCACCTCGGCTACGCGGTCGAGCATCTCGCCGACCGTGCTGCGGCGTACGGCTTCGAGGGCGTCGTCGTCGACGGGACGGACATCCTCGCCGTCTACCGGGAGGCGAAGCGCGCGATCGAGAAGGCTCGCGCCGGGGGCGGGCCGACGCTCATCGAGTCCCTGACGCTCCGCATGGAGGGGCACGCCGTCCACGACGACGCTTTCTACGTTCCGAAGGAACTGTTCGAGGAGTGGGCGAAGCGCGACCCGATCGAGCGTTTCCGTACGTGGCTGCGCGACAACGCCGATCTCTCCGACGACGAGGAGACGGAGATCACAAGCGGCGTCAAGCGATTGCTGAACGACGCCATCCAGCGCGCGGAGCAGTCGCCGCTCCCCGACCCGGACACGCTGCTCGACGGCGTCTACGCGACGCCCGAGGAGCTCGACACGCCTCATCACAAGTGAGCCATGCCTGAGAAGACGTACCTGCAGGCGATCTCGGACGGCCTCCGCCAGGAGATGCGCCGCGACAACCGCGTGTTCGTGATGGGCGAGGACGTCGGCGTCTACGGCGGCGCGTTCAAGGTCACGCTCGGCTTCCAGGAGGAGTTCGGCCCGTGGCGCGTCCTCGACACGCCGCTCTCGGAGACGGCCATCATGGGCGGCGCGACCGGCGCCGCGCTCATGGGGATGCGCCCCGTCGCTGAGATGCAGTTCGCCGACTTCGTCTCCTGTGCCTGGGACCACCTCGTGACCGTGGCCGCGAAGCAGCGCTTCCGCGCCGGCACGCCGATACCGATCGTGCTGCGACTGCCCTCGGGGGGCGGATTCTCAGGCGGGCCGTTCCACTCCCAGAACCCCGAGAGCACGTTTGCGCACATCCCGGGGCTGAAGTGCGTCTGCCCGTCGACACCAGAGGACGCGAAGGGTCTGCTCGTCAGCGCCATCGAGGACCCGAACCCCGTCCTCTACTTCGAGCACAAGCACCTCTACCGCCGCATCAAGGCCGAGGTGCCGGACGAGCGTTACACGACCCCGATCGGCAAGGCGCGCACTCACCGCGAGGGAGACGACGTCACCGTCATCACGTGGGGTGCAATGGTCTACACCGCCGACGAGGCCGCACAGCAGCTCGAGGCCGAGGACGTCTCCGTCGAGATCGTCGACCTGCGCTCGATCATGCCGTGGGACACGGAAGCCGTGCTCGCAAGCGTGCGCAAGTGCTCGAAGGTGCTCGTCCTGCACGAGGACACGCGCACCGGCGGGTTCGGCGCCGAGATCGCGGCCACGATCGCCGAGGAGGCCTTCGAGGACCTCGACGCGCCGGTCAAGCGAATTGCCGCCCCCGACACGCCGGTGCCGTTCTCACCGCCGCTCGAGAAGGCGTTCATCCCGCAGGTCGACGACGTCGCCGCAGGATTGCGCGAGCTCGCCGCTTACTAGGAGGAGACCGTGGCCACGAACACGCAGATCGACGTCGTCATGCCGCAGATGGGCGTGTCCGTCTCAGAGGGCACCGTCTCCAAGTGGCTGAAGTCGGAGGGCGAGACGGTCGCGGCCGACGAGCCGCTGCTCGAGATCTCGACCGACAAGGTCGACACCGAGATTCCGAGCCCCGGTGAGGGCGTGCTGACCCAGATCAAGGTGCAGGAAGGCGAGACGGTCGACGTCGGCACGGTGCTCGCGGTGATCGCGCCCGAGGGCGCCGAGGCCGAGGCTCCGGCCGAGGAGCCACCCGCTCCGGCGACCCAGGAGGCGGCGGACGAGGCGATGGCTGCGGCGAGCGAGGGCGTCGGCGACGTCGCACCGCAGGCGGCCGATCCGGCTCCGCCCGCGCCCGCACCCGCGGCGCCCCCCGTCGCGGCGGCCGAGCCGTCGGGCAACGGACGAACGTTCGTTTCACCCGTCGTGGCGCGGATCGCGGCCGAGCACGGCGTCGACCCGAACGCGGTGCAGGGCACCGGCGCGGGCGGCCGCGTGACGAAGAAGGACATCCTCGGCTACATCGAGGGCAAGGCGGAGGCTGCGCCTCCGCCTACGCAGGAACCCGTTGCGGCGGCACCCGCCCCACCCGCTCCTGCGCCCGCGCCACCGGAAGCACCTCCCGCTCCCGCTCCCGCGCCGGCCGCCCCCGCTCCAGCTCCTGCGGCCGCTGCACCAACCCCGGCACCGGCCGCCCCGGCGCCGCCGCCGAAGGCCGAGCCGGCACCCGCCGCCGCCACGGCCGCCGAGCTCGAGCCCGGCGAGTCGGAGGAGCCGGTGACGGCCATGCGCCGCGGGATCTCCGAGCACATGCGCCGCTCGCTCGATACGTCGGCCCACGTGACGAGTGCGATCGAGGTCGACATGTCGAACGTCGTCGCGATCCGGGAACAGCTGAAGAAGGAGTACCAGGAGTCCTACGGCGTCAATCCCACGTACCTGGCGTTCGTCGCGCGCGCGGCGGTCGAGACGCTCCGCGAGTACCCGTGGATCAACGGCGAGCTGCGCGGCGACAAGATCGTGACGCGCAACTACGTCAACCTCGGCTTCGCCGTCGAGCTGGCGGACGGCAAGGGGCTCATCGTGCCCGTCGTGAAGCACACCGAGGGCCTGAACCTGCTCGGCATGGCGCGATCGGTGGCCGAGATCGCCCAGCGTGCGCGGGACAAGAAGCTCATGCCCGACGACGTGCAGGGCGGGACGTTCACGATCACGAACCCCGGCGGCTACGGCACCTTCCACGGCACGCCGGTCATCAGCCAGCCCCAGGCCGCGATCCTCGGCACGTACGCGGTCGTCAAGAGGCCGTGGGTCGTCCAGGACGAGTACGGTCACGACGTGATCGCGATCCGGCCGATCATGAACCTGACACTGACGTACGACCACCGCCTCATCGACGGCGCGCTTGCCGGCAGGTTCCTCCGCGACATCCGCGAGCGGCTGGAGAGCTGGGGCGAGTCCGACTACTAGGCCGGTGAGCCGACAGCGGATCATCCCGATGCTCGCGTACGCGGATGCCGCGGCGGCGATCGACTGGTTGACCGCTGCGTTTGGCTTTCGCGAGCGGGAAGGAGAGCGATACACCGACGAGTCGGGCGTTGTCGGGCACGCCGAACTGGAGCTCGACAGCGCATCGATCATGCTCGCAACCCCGAACCCGGACTACCAGGGCCCGAGGCGTCACGCGGAGACCTGCGATGCGGCGCGCCGCTGGCTCGACAACCCCTGGGTGATCGACGGCGTCTTCGTCGAGGTCGGCGACCTCGACGCGCACCACGCCCAAGCGGTTGCGGCCGGCGCCCGAATCCTGCGTGCGCCCGAGGAACCCGGCATCGGCTTCCGTATCTACACGGCGGAAGATCCCGAGGGGCACCGCTGGATGTTCGGCGAGCGTTCCGACGGCTAGGCCTGACGCACCGCGCGGTCCGGAATCGATGGAGCAGGCGCGGCTAGGCTGTCGGCGTGAGCCGGGGCGGATACCTCATGCAGCTCGGGCTCATGCCGTACTCGGAGGCCTGGGAGCTGCAGCGCTCGCTCGCCGGCGCCGTCTCGCAGGGCGCGATCCCGGATACCGTGCTGCTGCTCGAGCACCCGCCGGTCGTGACGCTCGGGCGCCGCACCGACACCGGCGCGGAGCTCCACATCCCCGACGACGCCGAGGTGGAGCTCGTCGAGACCGACCGCGGCGGGAAGTCGACGTTCCACGGTCCGGGTCAGCTCGTCTGCTACCCAATCCTCGACCTCAACCGGCACGGCCGCGACGTCAAGCGCTACGTCCGCGCGCTCGAGGACGCGCTCATCCGCACGCTCGAGGCCTTCTCGCTGACCGGCGAGCGGATCGACGGGCTGACCGGCGTCTGGCTGACGAGGCCGCCGCGCAAGATCGCCAGCATCGGCGTCCACGTGTCCCGGTGGGTGACCACCCACGGCTACGCGCTCAACGTCGACCTCGATCCCGCCCCCTTCACGGAGTGGATCACCGCCTGCGGGCTCGATGACGCGGCGTTCACGACGATCGCGAGCGAGCTCGGACGCTCCGTGACGGTCGACGAGGTGCGGCCGCATGCGGTGGAGGCGCTCGAGGCCGTCTTCGAGCTGGATCTCGAGGAGCTGCCGGCGGACGAGGGCGCCGGCCTGTGGCCGCAGCCGGTGCACGCGAGGCTCGGAGCCGCCTGACCGTGCGGCTGCTCGCGGCGGCGGCCGCCGCCGGCACCCTGGCCGCAATCGCAACCGGCGGCCCCGCGACCGGGGCGGGCCAGCCCACGATCGACCCGTCCCGGGTCTTCGCGAAGCAGATCCGCGCCCTGCAGCGAACGACCGACGTCCCGATCCTGCTGCCACCATCGCTGCCGCGCAGCGTGCCTCGGCTCTACCCGAGCGCATGGACGGTCCCGCGCGGATGGGTGTTGTCGCTGGCCGGCGCACCCCGCTGCGGCGGGGCGAACGCGTGCTTCCTCGCGTCTTTCGAGGGCCGCCGCGGCGCGGCGCTGCCGCGGCCCGCCAATGTCACGCTCCCGAATGGCGACCGCGCCTACTACAAGCCGATCACCTGCGGCGCCTCGTGCAGCCCCGCCTCCCTGTGGTTCGTCCACAGGGGCGTGCTCCACGCCTGGCAGTTGAAGGATCCGCCGCCAGGCGGCCGCGCGGCAGTCGTCCGGCTCGCGGCGGCGGCGATCGCCGCCGGGCCGCGCCGCTAGGACGCCTGATCAGGCGCGTCCGGCTCCCAGGCCACCTCGACGACGTAGCCGTCCGGATCGCGGACCTTGACGCTCACGTAGTCGGGCTCGTCCCACCAGTCGACGATCTCGAGCCCGTCGCCGGCCACCCGGTCGCGGAATGCCCGCACCTCGGCCGGCGTCGGCAGCCCCGTGCCGAAATGCAGGAACGGCGGCAGGCTGATCTGCTCGTCCACCTCGCCGAGGGCGAGCGAGAAGCCGTCCGCGTTCTCGAGCAGCAGGACTCCGTCGGCGCGCGGCTGTGCCTCTGCGACGAAGCCGAAGTACGTCTCGTAGAAGCGCCGCGAGCGCTGCTGGTCGGCGACGGCGAGCGCGAGGTGCCGCATAGGCCCATGCTACGACGGCGCATCCGCGACCCCCGTCTCTAGACTGACCGGCGATGGAGACCTCGCACCCCGTCGCCGAGCGGCCGCGCCGCCCCGAGTGGATGAAGGTGCGTGCGCCGAGCGCCGACGGCCGCTACTTCGACGTCAAGAAGCTGATCCACGGCGCGAGCCTGCACACGGTCTGCGAGGAGGCCCGGTGTCCGAACATCGCCGAGTGCTGGGGACGCGGCACGGCGACCTTCCAGATCCTGGGCGACACCTGTACCCGCGCCTGCCGCTACTGCTACGTCCACTCCGGGAAGCCCGAGCACGCGCCCGATCCACTCGAGCCGCTGCGCCTGGCGAACGCGGCCGCGCAGATGGGCCTCAAGCACGTGGTCGTCACCTCCGTCGACCGCGACGACGTCCCGGACAAGGGCGCAGGACACTTCGCGGCCACCATCAGGGCGCTCAAGCGGAAGCTGCCCGATTGCTCGGTCGAGGTGCTGACGCCCGACTTCCTCGACGTGGAGGAAGAGGCGCTGCGCACCGTGCTCGCCGCGCGGCCGGAGGTCTTCAACCACAACATCGAGACCGTGCGGCGGCTGCACCGGCGCATGCGCGGCGCGAAGGCCAGCTACGACAAGGCTCTCTGGCTGCTGCGGCGGGCGAAGGAGCTCGCCGCATATCCGGTGCTGACGAAGTCCGGGATCATCGTCGGCCTCGGGGAGACGAACGGGGAGGTCGTCGACACGATGCGCGACCTCCGTGGACACGGCGTCGACGTGGTCACGATCGGCCAGTACCTGCAGCCGTCCTCCAAGCACGCCCCCATCGACCGCTGGGTGCACCCGGACGAGTTCCGCTGGCTGCGCGAGCAGGGCGAGCAGCTCGGGTTCGGATCGGTGTTCGCAGGGCCGCTCGTCCGCTCGAGCTATCGCGCCGACGAGCAGCGGCACGCCGCCGAGACCGGTCGCGGCGCCGTCGCCTACTGACGTGAGAGGGCCCGCTCGCGCGGGCCCTCTCGTCGTCTCCGGACGCTGCCGCCGGGCCTACCTCTTGTGGCCGGGCGTGACGCCGATCGTCGCGCGCTTGTCGCTGCGATGCACGTGCTTCACCTCGAACTGCACGCCGAGGGACAGGTCCGTCGGATTGGCGGGATCGGTCCCCTGATCAGGACGTCCCGAGCCGAGCACGGAGCCGGTCTCCAGGAGGTCGATCCCGTAGAACTCCTCCAGCGGATTGCCGTCCGCGTCGACGAAGCGCGTCGTGTAGAGCGCGTTGTCCTTCGACGGGAGGACGACCGAGGCATCGATGTCGCGGAAGAACACCGTCTCACCCCGGAGCTCCAGGCCCGGGTAGTAGCCGTTCCGGTCGTCGAAGCCGGTCACGGCCGCCAGCGCCGGCACGTCCGTGCAGTGCGCGGTGTTGGACGTCGGATCCGGCTGGAAGCACTCCTTGAACGGATACGTGCCGAACGTGGTGAACGCCGCGTTCGAGCTCTGCGCCCTTGACGGCATGTTCTTCAGCGTCGTGCCGTCGACAACGGACGGATCGCGTCGGAGGGGGTCGAAGTGCGAGTCCACGACGAGCAGACCGCCCTTCGAGCCCGTGCTGGGCGGGTTGAACACCGGCACGGTGACGTGGTTCACGTCCCCGTACTGCATGTCGCGGTACCAGACGAGCATGCCCGGCGCGTTGTACGGCGTGAACGTCACGTTCCAGGCGCCTGTGGTGTCGTTGAAGAACGCCGTGTCGTAGGCGTACCTGAGGCCGTTGTCGAAGCCGTCGAAGTTCCGCCATTCGGCGAGGTAGTACTGCTCGAAGTTGAACGTGCCGCTGTGCTCGACGAAGCCCTCGCCGGTGGTGTCGACGAACGACTCGTTCTCCTTGATCCAGTCCGTCGGCCCCTCCGTGTCGTCCGACCACACGACCTCGGCACCGTTCGTCAGGCGGAAGTCGTCGTAGAACGCGCCCCGCTCGACGAATGCGGCGTCCGTGGCGTGCCGAAGACGGAGCTCGATCGTCGAGCCCGCGTACTCGGCCAGGTCGACGTAGAGGTCGACCCACCCGTGGCTGTCGCCCGTCAGGCCGTACTTGAGGCCGCCGTAGTCGTTGAGGCGGCCGTTCGGATCCGGGTAGTCGTCGTCCGTCGACGCCAGCGTCCCGTCCGCGTTGAAGATCTTGAGCTGCGTCCAGGTGGAGCCGCCGTCGGTGGAGACCTCGACGAAGTCGTAGTCCCAGTCGGCCTCGATCACGTAGTTCGACCAGAAGCGGAACTTGACGTCGGTGCCGTCGGGCACTTCGACCGTCCGGCGCAACCTGACGTCCGCCCAGTCCTGGTCGTTGTTCGTCCACCACGAGTCCGCGCCGCTGTGGGGCTCCGCGAACGTGATGACTTTCGTCGGCAGGTTGACGCGAATCGCGTCCTCCGTGCCCCGCGGCGGGTTCGACTGCTGGCCGAGCTGGACGCTCCGACCCTTGTCGCCGTAGTCGAACGTCTTCGGGTCGATCCAACCGAGGACGAACTTGTCCCACGCGCCCATGTGCGTCGGCAGCACCTGGTTGAGCTCACCGGTGTGCGAGCCGCTCGACATGAGGTCCCAGAAGTCGACGTCGGACTCGCCGCCGCCGCTCGTGTCGTAGAGATCCGGAAGCCCGAGGTCGTGGCCGTACTCGTGCGCGAACACGCCGACCGATCCGTCCTCGGGCTGCATGATGTAGTTCAGCACCTTGAGGCTCGTGCCAGGAATCGTGTGCCCGCCGGTTGCAGGCGACACGGCCGAGGCGCTCGACCAGATGGCATAGGTGCCCTCCGCTCCGCCGGCGCCTTCCTCGCCCGCGCCGGAGTGGACCATCACGAAGTGGTCGATGACGCCGTCGGGCTCGTTGAGATTCCCGTCTTCGTCGGCGTCGCCGACGTCCTCGACGTCGTACTGCGACCAGTCGAAGGTGGGGTTCTCGGCCGCGAACGTGTTCACGGCGTCGATCACGAGCTGCGACTCGCCGTTCGGATTGTCCGGATGGCCGACGTCGCTCGACGGCCCGGCCGCGCAGCTGTCCGCGCCGTACCAGGCCTCCGAATGGTCGACCTGGATCCAGCCGAGCACCTCGCCGGTGATGTCGTAGGCGCCGCGGGACATCTCCAGGTACATGTTCTTCAGCGTTCGGCCGCGCAAGTCGAAGCCGGGCTTGCCATCCGTGCCCGTCAGGTCGGTGCGGATGCGATCCTTCAGACCCTTCTTCGTGTAGAGCATCTGCGTGTAGTGCTCGGGCGTGAAGTCGTCGACCCAGAACGAGTAGTTGTCCCCCGGCGTCGTCGCCGGATCCGGGATCTCGTTGTGCAGCGGGCCGCGGAAGGCAGTGCCGGCCGGCTCCGTCACGCACGGATCCCCGGTGACGTAGTCCGTCGGGCGGCTCCAGCCGGAGAAGTCGTCGCTGGCGTCGGGATTGAACTCGACGAGCATCGTCAACAGCCTCGCCGTCTGCTTGGGCTTCGAGCGCTTGAGGTCCTGCGGACTCTGGCCCGACTTGACCGCCTGCGCTTCGAGCTTCGCGAGGTGCTCGGCGGCCGGCGGGAAGCCGTGGCGATTCTTTCGCAAGGCGACCTGCCAGCTCAGCCGCTTGTCGCCGACGATAGCGTCCTTGCCGGCGCCGGCCTGGACGCCTCGACCGACGACGACGTCGTTGGCGCTGCGTCGATCGACGAGCGGCGCGGCGAGGTTCCGGTAGTAGTCCCGGGCGCCGGCGATCCGCTCCAGCTTCGCCGCCGCCTGCGCCTCGTCAACGGAGGCGTGGCCCACCTGGGCAGCGGGCAGCGCCAGGATTGCGACGGCGCACACCGCGCCGAACGCGAGTCGCGCGAGGTTCCTCATGGTCCTCTGTCCCCCCTGTTCGTACTGTCGGCGCGGGGATCCTAGACAAGCGCCGCGTGGCGTGGCGTCGATAGCTGCCCCACCGCTCCCGTATCCGCGCGGACGCTGCTAGCGTTTCCTCCATCGCAGGCTTCGTAGCCGAGGAACGGAGGGCGATCGCATGTCTGCACAGCGAACGACGCTGATCGCGGTTCTCCTGGGGGCTCTGTTGCTCGCACCGGCGGCAGGCTCGACGACACCTCGGGCAACGCTGCGGCTCGTGAGCCTCGAGCCGCTCATGGTCCAGGGTGTCCGCTTCGACCCCGCCGCGACCGTGACCGTGCGGGTCTGGACCTCCGGCCGCACGATGGCCAGGCAGACCGAGGTCGGCGACCACGGCCGCTTCATCGTGCGTTTCCAGGGCACGGCGACCCGCCGCTGCACGACGTGGCTCGCGGTACAAGCGACCGCGTCCGACGGCACGCGGGCCGGGCTGCGGCTTCCCGCCTTCGAGTGCCGCCGCCGCTGAACGGGCGGGGCCGCCCGAAGGCGGCCCCGCGTCGCTCGGTGTGAAGCGTCGCTACGACCCTGGGCGGCCGTAGACGACGACTTCGACGCTGTCCATGAACGTGCAGCCGCCGTACCCGTTGTCCTTGCCGGGCCCGCAGTGCGTGGCCACGCCGCTCACGTCGTCCGGATCGGTCCCGCAGTCGGCGGGGCCGGTGCAGGCGGCGTTCGGATCGGGATCCGTCGGCACCTGCGGGTTGAGCATCCAGAACTTCAGATGCGTGACACCCGTCAGCGAGCCGGTCGTCGCGACCGTGTTCAGCTGAGCGCGATTGCCGGCGTAGAACACGCCCTCGCTGACCTCCGTGAACGTCGAGCCGTCGGTCGAGGCCTCGACGCGGTACCCGCGCGTGGACGAGCTGCCCGGGTCGCCGCACGTGTTCGACGGATCGATCTTGATCTCGCTGATGTCGACCGCCTGCGGAAGCGCGATGACGGCGAACTTCGGGATCACGTTCCCGGTCGACTCGGCGTTCTCGTCCGTGTCCGAGCCCCAGCCGGCGCCGAGGGACTGGTCGATCAGGTTCGCCGGCCCGCACCCGAACGGGGTGTAGTCGGGCCCGTTGAACGCCACGATCGACGCCCCGCCGGCGGCGGCCGCCCAGTCGCGCTTGAGCTCGAAGTCCTGGACGTTCTTGCCCTTCTCGACCGTGATCTCCACGACTGCGGTGTCGTACCCCGGCGCCTTCGCGACCAGCTTGGGATACGTGCCGACGAAGACGTCGCGGATCACGTAGCGGCCGCGGCGGTTCGTCTCGTCGCCGTAGTCGGTCGGGAAGCCGGAGAAGTGGCCGCCGATGTAGACGACGGCGCCCTCGACCGGCTCGCCCGTGTCGGCGTCGGTCACGAAGCCGCGGATGCGGCCCGTCTTCGACTTCTTGTCCGGCGGCAGCTGGAAGTCCTCCACCGGGGCGGCGTCGTCACCGTCGATCGTGCCGGCGAAGAAGCCCATGCCGCGCTTGGCGAAGACCGCCCAGATCTCGTCCCGGAGCTTGCCGTGCGCGATCCGGTCGGCCATGAGGATGGAGTTCCGCATGTCGAGGAACGACGGGTTGGCCGGTGCCAGCTCCATCGCCCGCGTGACGTAGCCCAGCGTCGCCTCGCGGCCGATCGCCGTGCGGAGATCCCACAGCGTCGCGGCCCAGATCTCGCCGTCCGAGTGCACCTCGGGCCCGGTGAAGATCTTGCCGTAGTCGCCGTAGGTGAAGCCGCCGTCCTCCGTGTTGAGCCCGCCCGGGCACTTCGCCGGATCGGGGTTGTCCACCGGGCAGTCGATCGGCTGGAAGCGGATCAGATCCTGCCCGGCGCCGACGTAGTTGCCGATCCGGAGCTCGCCCTGAGCCGGCGTGTCCGTCTCGAAGCCCTCGCGCGACGAGCAGGTCCATGGCGTACCAGTCGCTCCAGGCCTCGCCCATGGCGCCGGCCTGGCCGTTGCCGAGGGTCGAGTTGCCCATCGAGTCGACGACGAGCCGGTTCGACAGGCCGTGCGTGTACTCGTGGTAGAGGATCGATGCGTCGTTGTCCCCGTCGACCGGGATGAACGGATCGACCGTCGGGTCGCCGGTCACGAACCCGGTCAGTCGGGTCGTCGAACAGGAACATCTGCATGAGCGGCGACTGGCCGTCCGGCGGCGTCGCCATGTTGGCGTTGTTGATGTGGTTCGGATCGGGCAGGCCGATCGGCGTGACGCCGTCGTCGAAGCAGCACAGCGTGTTGGCTCCGTCGAGCGCGTTCGTGATCACCGGGTCGTCGCCGAGACCCTGACCGGTCGAGTTGACGAGCTGGAAGTTGCCGGCCGCCTCGGTGAAGCCGATCGGCGGCGCGAGCAGGTGGTCGTGGAACTTGTTGACGAAGAAGAACGCCTGCGTGCCGCTCTGGTTGCGGTTCGGCACCCACGAGAAGAGCCCGTCCGGGATCCGCGGGTCGTACGCGCAGAGGAACTGCGGCGTGCAGCCGAAGATGGCCGGCAGGTCGTCGTTCGTGCTGTTGAAGGGATAGAGGAAGTTGCCGAGCACGGACTGCACTTCCTCGGACGGCTGCGCGACGTTGTCGTCGTTCACGTCCGTGTAGGCGTGCGCGTTGTTGCCCGTGAGCGTCGTGCCGCCGGGCGTGAGCCAGGCGTCGAGGCTCTGCTCACGCTGCGTGCCTCCGGCCGGCGCGCCCGGATAGTTGTCGAACACCAGGCCGGACGCGCGGTTGACGAGCGACCGGCGGTACAGCACGGCGCCGGTCTCGGCGTCCACCACGGACGTGTAGCCCCAGCCCTGGCCCATGATCTGCGTCTGCCAGGCGAGGCGCAGCCCGCGCAACCCCTGGAACCAGACCTGCGTTGCGCGGTCGCCGTTCGCGAACTGCGCCGGCTCGGTGACGTAGCCCGCCGGCGGCTTGCCCTTCACGCTGATCCTGGGCACGGGCATGACGCTCTTCTCGGCGTTGGCACGCGCCGCTGCGACTGCGGCCGCCGCGCCGATCCCCGGCGAGACGGCACCGCCGGACGACGCGCGAACGGGCGAGCCGAGCACGTTGACCAGCTCACCGTCCTTCGTCACGTTCGCCCGCAGGCCGTTCCCGAACACGGGAATGCCGTTCGAGCTGCTGGATCCAGTACAGGTGGTGCGTGCCGTCGATCGACACGTAGTCGCGGACGAGCTTGAGCGACGCCGAGCGATGCATCCGTCAGGCCGAACGCCCTGAGATTCGCGCGGACGTACGCCATCGCGATCGCCTCCGCCGGCCTCGCGCTCGGGCCGGTCAGGAAGGCGTCGGTGCGGCCGACCATGCGCGGCGTCGAGGTGAGCGGGTCGAGCGATACGACGCCCTCGCTGCCGAGTCGGTCGCGGAGCGACTCCACCGCGGCCGGTGCTTCCGTCTGCATGCGGGCCGCGCGCTCGCGCAGGACCTCCTGCGCAGCGGGCGTGGCCCGAACGTCGTAGAACGCGAGCTTGCCCTCGGTCGTTGCCTGCCCGCCGTCTTCAGCGAGCGCGGCCGGCGCGAAGGCAAGCAGCGCGACGAGTGCGCCGAACAGCACGCCGAGCGTTGAACCTCTCAGCATGTCCCTCCCCCTTTCGGTTTCCACGGACGGCGGGAACCTTGCTCGATCGCGCGCGTTGAGTCAAATGAGACCAGTGGACACCGCGACTGAACACGCGGACGAGGCACCAAAGGCGGGGAGCGGCGGGTCCGAGCCTGTCCGGATCAGGCGTCGTGCGGCTTGGCCATCGCCCGGAAGTCGAGCGCCTGGTCGAGCACCGAGGCGTCGACTCCTGCCTCGAGCGCGACCTCGCGCAGCGACCGCCCGGTCGCCGCGGCCGTCTTGACGATCTCCGCGGCGCGGTCGTAGCCGATGTACGGGTTCAGTGCGGTCGCGGCCGACAGCGTCAGCTCGGCGTACCGCTCGCACTGCTCGCGGTTGGCCTCGATCCCGGCGACGCACTTGTCGGCGAGCAGGCGCGAGGCGCTCGCCAGCAGGCCGATCGAGCCGAGCAGGTTCCGGGCCATCATCGGCACGAAGACGTTGAGCTCGAAGTGGCCCTGCAGGCCGCCGACCGCGATCGCGGCGTCGTTGCCGATCACCTGCGCCGCGACCTGGGTGACGACCTCCGGGATGACCGGGTTCACCTTGCCGGGCATGATCGAGCTGCCCTTCTGCAGCTCGGGGAGGAAGATCTCGGACAGCCCGGCGCGGGGGCCGGAGCCCATCAGGCGCAGGTCGTTCGCGATCTTCGTCAGGCTGACCGCGACGACCCTGAGCGCGCCCGAGGCCTCGACCAGGCCGTCGCGCGCCGCCTGCGCCTCGAAGGGGTCGGCCGGGGGCGAGATCTCGAGGCCGGTGTCGGCGGCGAGGAGCGCGCGCACCTTCCCGGCGAACTCGGGATGCGTGTTCAGGCCGGTGCCGACGGCGGTGCCGCCGAGTGGGATCTGGCCGAGACGCGGCATCGCGTCGCGCACGCGCTCCGCCCCCTGGCGGACCTGGGCGGCGTAGCCGGCGAACTCCTGGCCGAGCGTCACCGGCACGGCGTCCATCAGATGCGTCCGCCCGGACTTCACGACGTCGTCGAACTCCCGCGCCTTCGCCTCGAGTGCGGCGGCCAGACCGTCGAGGGCCGGTAGCAGATCGCTCGCGCACTCACCGAGCGCGGCCAGGTGCACCGCCGAGGGGAAGACGTCGTTCGACGACTGGCCCATGTTGACGTCGTCGTTCGCGTGGACGTCCTCGCCGGCGAGGGCCGCGATCACCTCGTTCGCGTTCATATTCGAGCTCGTCCCGGAGCCGGTCTGGAAGACGTCGATCGGGAACTGGTCGTCGAGCTCGCCTCCTGCGACCCGGTCGGCAGCGGCGGCGATCCGCTCCGCCTTCTCCGCGTCGAGCACGCCCAGCTCGGCGTTCGCGCGCGCAGCGGCGGCCTTGATTCGGCCGAGCCAGCGCGCGACCGGGACGGGGATCGGCTCCCCCGAGACCGGGAAGTTGGCGACGGCCTTGCGCGTCTCGCCGCCCCAGAGCTCCTGCCGCTGCGCCGTCCCGCTCACGGCGGCGAGTCTAGCGAGGGAGCGGTGGCGCCTACGCCGCGTTGACGCTGCGCAGCACGCGGCGGGACTCGAGCGGCCGCTCGCGCAACGCGCGTCGGGTGTGCTCGCTCAGGTCCTCGGCCGGGGCCCAGCCGACGTACCCGCAGCGCATGCACTCGCCCGCGTGCTGCGCCGAGGCCGGCACGAGCCGCTGGCTCCCGCAATGCAGACATTCAACGATGTCGGCGTGCACCTTCCAGGTGTCGGCAACCGGCGCGGCGGCGTCCCTCCCTGGATCGAGTGAGGCGCCGCCCGCGGCGCTAGGCGGGGCGCAGCTCGACGGGGTCGCCGACGCGGATCGTGCCCGCCTGAACGACCGAGCAGTCGAGCGCGAAGCTCGCCGCGTACTCGTCGACGAGGCGCTGCAGCACCGTGCGGTCCTGCTCCTGCGTGTCGGGGTCGAACGTCGTCATCACGCACCGCGGGCGCAGCCGGGCGACCGAGACGTAGGCGCTGCCGCCGCCGATCTTCAGCATCCGGCCCGGCCAGTCCCGCTCCGCGAGGCCGTCGACGCCGCCGATGACGAGGTTCGGCCGGAACCGCCGCGCGTCGAGGCCGATCTCGGAGACCGCGCCGTCGGTCGCCACCATCAGCGGCAGCACGTCGAAGCGCTCGACCGAGCCGTCGGCGACGAGCTCCACCTCCGGCAGCGAGGTCGCTGCGCGGACGGCGTCGAGCGCCGCGCGGTCGCACCACGGCACGCCGTCGACGAGCGGCGTTCCGTCCGCCGCCGTCGAGCCGCGGAGCCCGAGCAGGCGCGGCCGGATCCGCGCGGTGACCACCCGGCCGTCCACGACGACGCTGACGAGACGGTCTCCGCGGATGCCGTCCATCAGCAGCTCGGCCTCCTCGAGCCGCTCGCCGCCGAGCGACTTGACCGGGTACCGCCAGATCTCGGCGACGTGCACGACGGTGAGAACGAGGGCCGCGGCGCCCGTGTTCCGCGGCGGCGAGTCAGCGCGGCGTGACGGTGTCAGACACCGTCACGCTCACGTGACGGGTTCGCCGCCGCGCGCGGCGGCCAGCAGGTCGTCCCACGTGCAGAGCTTGATCCGCGGCCGGCCGTGCGGCTCGCCCGCAGCGCGCTCCGCGGCGTCGATCGCCTCCCAGCCGGCGTAGACGACCGCCTCGGCCCCCCGCTCGGCGAGGAGCGACTCGAGCGTGTCGGCAGAACCGTCCGCGCGCGCAAGGAGCCCCGCACGCGCATCCTCGAGGACGTACTCGGCGGTCTCGGTCGCGTCCTTCTTGTTCGTGCCGATCACGCCGCTCGGCCCGCGCTTGATCCAGCCCGCGCAGTAGAGGCCCGGGATCGGCTCGCCTCGCTCGTCGAGCACGCGTCCGCCCGCATTCGGCATCACGCCGGCGCGCTCGTCGAACGGGACACCGGGTAGTGCGACGCCGAGGTAGCCAACGCTCCGGAAGACGACGCCGCAGGGGATCACCTCGCGATCGTCGGTCGGCACCGCGCGCAGCCGTCCGGCCTCGTCGGCCACGAGCTCGTTGCGCACGACCTCGATCGCCTCGACCCGCTCCTCTCCGAGCACCGCGACCGGCGAGGTGCAGAACCTCAGCCAGATCGTGCGGGGCTTGCCCTCCGGCTGCCCCTCCGCGTACCCGCGGAGGAGCTCGACGTTCCGCTTCACCGTCCCCGGCGCAGCTGCCAGCTCAGCCTCGCTCGCAGGGTCGAGCTCGAGCTGCGCCGGATCGACGACGACGTCCGCCCCGGCGAGGTCGCCGAGCTCCCCGACCTCGACTGGCGTCCACGCCGCCTGCACCGGGCCCCGCCGGCCGAGCACGAGGATGTCGGTGATCCCCGAGCCGACGATCGCCTCGATGGCCGGATCGGTCGTGTCCGTCGTGGCCAGCTCCTCGGGCGTCAGCGCGAGCATGCGCGCGACGTCGAGCGCCACGTTGCCGTTGCCGATCACCACCGCCCGCTCACCCGTGAGGTCGAACGAGAGCTCCTGGAAGTCGGGGTGGCCGTTGTACCAGGCGACGAACTCCGTCGCGGCCCAGGAGCCCGGGAGATCCTCGCCGGGGATGCCCATGCGCCGGTCGGTCTGCGCGCCGACGGTGTAGACGACCGCGTCGTAGAGCCTCGCCAGGTCGTCGTGGAGCACGTCGCGGCCCACCTCCACGTTCCCGAAGAAGCGGAACCCGGGGCGAAGCGCGATCTTCTCGAAGGCGCGCGAGACGGCCTTGATGTTCGGATGGTCGGGCGCCACGCCGAGCCGCACGAGCCCCCAGGGCGTTGGCAGTCGTCTCGATCAGGTCGACCTCGGCCGGTGGGTCGGCCGCGAGCAGATGCGCCGCCGCGTAGAAGCCGGCCGGCCCCGAGCCGACCACCGCGACGCGAAGCTCGCTCATGGCGCGGATGCTACGAGGTGCGGATCAGTGCGAGCAGCCCGACCCGCAGCCGGCACCGGCGTGGGCGCCGGGGTCCTCGCCCTCCTCCACCTGGAAGGAGTGGCCGCAGCCGCACGAGGCGGTGGCGTTCGGGTTTTCGATCTTGAACCCGGACTCCTGCAGGCCGGTGAGGAAGTCGATCGTGGCGCCGCGCAGGTACGGGGCGCTGTAGGGGTCGACGACGACCCGTACGCCCTCGAGCTCGAGGATCTCGTCGCCCTCGGCGGCCCCGGAGTCGAAGCCGAGCCCGTACTGGAAGCCGGAGCAGCCGCCGCCCTGGATGGCGACGCGCAGGACGAGCTCGCCCGCGTCCGGCTCCTCGGCCATGAGCTCCTTGATCTTCGACGCAGCCGTCGGCGTCAGCGAGACGAGCGCGGAGTGCTCCATGATCTCCATGTCGGCCATCGTAGCTAACGGCTTTACAGGTCCTTGCGGGACGCGACTTCGTAACAGTCGCATCGCGCTTGCCAGGCGGGTTTCGGCAACCGCTCGTGCGGCGACACCACCCTGCTAGCGTTCGCCAGGCAGGCGAGCCCGGAGGATGCGCGCGAAGTGCTCGACAACTGGCTTCCGTTCCTGATCTACGCCATCTTCGCGGCGGGGATCCCGGCCAGCATGATCCTCATGTCGTTCGCGTTCGCGACGCCACCCTCATCGCGCACGAAGCAGCGGATGATCCCGTTCGAGTCGGGCGTCTCCGAGGGGCCGCCGGCGCGACAGCGCTTCACCGTCAGCTTCTACCTGACGGCGATGCTCTTCATCGTCTTCGACATCGAGATCGTCTTCCTGTACCCGCTCGCGATCGTGCTGGAGTCGATCGGCTGGTTCGCCGTCATCGAGCTCGGCGTGTTCGTGGCGATCCTCGTCGTCGCGTACGTCTACATCTGGCGCAAGGGAGCGCTCGAGTGGCGGTAGAGCGCGGCCGCCGCCGCGTCAGCGACCGCCCGCTCGCCAAGGCCGGCCTCCAGTCCGAGCGCCTGCTGTGGCCGACCCGCGGGCCCGGCGTCTTCGAGCAGGAGGTCGAGAACCTGGAGGATGCGCTGGGGCTGACGACCGTGAAGAAGGCCGTCGCCTGGGCGCAGTCGAACTCGGTCTGGCCGGACACGTTCGGCCTCGCCTGCTGCGCCATCGAGATGATGTCGATCGTCTCTGCGCGCCACGACATCGCGCGCTTCGGGATGGAGCGGTTCTCGTCGTCGCCGCGCCAGGCCGACCTGCTGATCGTCTCGGGCCGCGTCGTGCACAAGATGGCGGCGCCGATCCGCCAGGTCTACGACCAGATGCTCGAGCCGAAGTGGGTGATCGCGATGGGCGCCTGCGCGAGCTCGGGCGGGATGTTCAACAACTACACGACCCTGCAGGGCGTCGACAAGATCGTCCCGGTCGACATCCACGTGCCCGGCTGCCCACCGCGGCCGGAGGCGCTGATGGAGGGCATCGTCCGGCTCCACGAGAAGATCCGGGCCGGCGTGCCCCCCGCGTACCAGATCCGCGGGGTGGCGGAGTAGTGGCGTACGAGGGTGTGCCCGGGCTCGTGGAGACACGGGTCGCGTACGACGAGACGACGCTCGTGGTCGATCCCGCCCGGATCGTCGAGGCCTGCACCCACCTGCGCGACGAGGAGGGCTTCAACATGCTCGTCGACCTCGCCGCCGCCGACTACCTCGGCTGGGGCGAGCGCGGGGTCGCCGGCTACATCGGCACGACGTCCGGGCGCGATCTCAACACACCGGGCTCGCAGGGCCTCGCGCGCGTGCCGGACCCCAAGCCGAAGCGCTTCTCCCTGGCCTACCACCTGCTGCGACTCACCGCCGACCCCCGCCGGGTACGCGTCGTCGCCTGGCTCGACGACGGCGAGGAGATCGCGACCGTGATCCCGGTCTGGCCCACCGCCGACTGGTTCGAGCGCGAGGCGTGGGACATGTACGGCATCCGCTTCACCGGGCACCCGAACCTCGTTCGCATCCTCATGGAGGACGACTGGGAGGGCCACCCGCTGCGCAAGGACTACCCGATCGGCGGCGAGCCGGTCCGCTTCTCGGACGAGAACTGACGTGGCGATCGCGCCCCGCACGTCGATCTACGAGGGGACGCGCATCCCCAGCCCCATCCCGACCGTGCTGCAGGTCGATCCGGACGCGCACGACCTCGACGACATCCTCACCGTCAACTTCGGCCCCAACCACCCGTCGACACACGGCGTGCTGCGGCTCGTCGTCGACCTCGACGGCGAGCGGATCGCCGGGCTTGCGGCGGTCGTCGGCTACCTCCACACCGGCTTCGAGAAGACCATGGAGGCGAAGACGTGGTGGAAGGGCATCACGTATCCGGAGCGCATCGACTACGTCTCGTACCAGAACAACGAGCTCGCCTTCGTGCTCGCGATCGAGCGCCTACTGGGGCTCGAGGTGCCGCGGAAGGCGACGTGGATGCGCATGGCCCTCTGCGAGCTGAACCGGATCCACTCGCACCTGGTCTGGCTGGGGACGTCCGCGCTCGAGCTCGGCGCGATCTCCATGTTCTGGTACGCGTTCCGCGAGCGCGACCTGATCATGGACCTCTCGGAACTGGTCGGCGGGACGCGCATGCACACGCGCTACTTCCAGGCCGGCGGGCTCGCCGAGGACGTGCCGACCGGCTTCTACGTCGAGGCGAGGAAGTTCTGCGAGCGCATGCCGCGGGCCGTCGACGACTACGAGGCGATCCTCGATCGCAACGAGATCTGGCTGCGGCGCACGAAGGGCATCGGCCTGCTGTCGGCCGACGACGCGATCGCACTCGGCCAGACGGGACCGGTGCTGCGGGGCTCCGGAGTCGACTGGGACCTCCGGCGGGCGCAGCCCTACCTCGCCTACGCGGACGTCGACTTCGACGTGCCCGTGTACCCGGGCGGCGACGTCTACGACCGCTACCGCGTGCACATGGACGAGATGCGCGAGTCGACGCGGATCATCGAACAGTGCCTCGACCGCCTCGAGGCGATGGAGGGGGAGCCGTGGATCGCGGACGACCGCAAGGTCGTGCTGCCGCCCCGGCACGAGCTGCACACCTCGATGGAGTCGCTGATCCACCACTTCAAGATCGTCACCGAGGGCTACACCGTGCCCGAGGGCGAGATCTACGTCCCGATCGAGTCGCCGCGCGGCGAGTTCGGCTGCTACGTGATCTCCGACGGCGGGCCGAGGCCGTGGCGCGTGAAGTTCCGCGCGCCGAGCTTCGTGGCGCTCGAGGCGACGGCCACCTGCATGCGCGACGCGGCGGTCGCGGACATGATCGCCATCGTCGGCTCGCTCGACGGCGTCATGGGGGAGGTCGACCGATGACAATCGCGAAAGATGCTGGCGCATCTTCCGCGAGGGAGAGCGCATGAGCGCACGCACGCTGTACGACGACATTCAGGAGCTTCGTGCCCTGTATCCGAACCAACGGTCGGCGGTGCTGCCCGCGCTGCACCTGGCGCAGCACGCGCACGACGGCTGGCTGCCGCCGGCGGCGCTCGAGGAGGTCGCGGACGCGCTCGACGTCACGCCCGCGTACTGCCTGTCGATCGCGTCCTTCTACGACATGTTCAACCTCGCGCCGGTGGGCCGCGTGACGGTCGAGGTCTGCACGAACATCTCGTGTGCCATCAACGGCGCGCAGCAGGTGCTGGAGGCGTTCGAGGAGGGCTTCGGCGTTCGCGCCGGCGAGACCTCGGAGGGCGGCGAGGTCACGCTGAGCACCGTCGAGTGCGCGGGCGGCTGCGGGTGGCCGACGGTGATCGCGATCAACCATCGTCAGCGGATCGGCGTCAAGCCGGAGGACGTACCCGGGATCGTGGAGGAGCTGCGTGGCGACGCCTGAGGCCCAGACCCCGGAGCTGGTCTTCGCAGACACCGACGGCGGCGCCGTCACCGAGCTCGCCGACTACCTGGCGAGAGGCGGCTTCACCGCGCTCGAGAAGGCGCGGGGCATGACCCCGCAGGCGGTCACCGAGGAGGTCATGGCCTCCGACCTCCGCGGCCGGGGCGGCGCGGGGTTCCCGACCGGACGCAAGTGGAGCTTCATCCCACCCTTCGAGCAGGTGCCGAAGCCGCACTACCTGGTCGTCAACGCCGACGAGTCGGAGCCGGGCTCCTTCAAGGACCGCGAGATCATGGAGCGCGTCCCGTACCGGTTCTTCGAGGGGTGCCTGATCGCCGCGCACGCGATCGGCTGCACCCACGTCTACGTGTACATCCGCGGCGAGTACGACCGGCCGTTCGAGATCCTGCGCGACGCGCTCGAGCAGATGCGCTCGCACGGCGGCCTGCTCGGCGACGTCACGATCGTGATCCACCGGGGCGCCGGCGCGTACATCTGCGGCGAGGAGACGGCGCTGCTCGAGTCGCTCGAGGGCGAACGCGGCCAGCCTCGCACGAAGCCGCCGTTCCCCGCGATCGCCGGCCTCTACGCGTCGCCGACCGCGGTCAACAACGTGGAGTCGATCGCGACGGTGGTGCCGGTGCTCGAGCTCGGCAGCGCCGAGTTCGCGAAGGTCGGCGTCGAGGCCTCGACCGGCACGCGCGTCTTCTCCCTCTCCGGGACAGTGGTGCGCGGCGGCAACTACGAGCTCGAGAGCGGCACGACCCTCCGCCAGCTGATCTACGACGTCGGCGGCGGCATCCCGAACGGCCGGGAGCTGAAGGCGATCTGCCCGGGCGGGCTGTCGAGCCCGCTCCTGACCGCCGACCAGGTCGACACGGGCCTCGACATCACCTCGCTCGCCGAGGCGGGCACCGCCATCGGCTCCGCCGGCGTGATCGTGCTCGACGACCGCTGCTGCATCGTCGAGTACGCCCTCCGCGCGTCCCGCTTCTACGAGCACGAGTCGTGCGGAAAGTGCACCCCGTGCCGCGTCGGCACGCGCTGGCTCTCGCAGATCCTGCAGTCGATCGAGGACGGCCACGGCACGCAGGCGGACCTCGACCTCCTGCTCGACGTCTGCGACGGGGTCAACGGCAAGTGCCTCTGCATCCTCGGTGACTCGGACGCCCTCATCGTCGCGAGCTGCTTCGCGAAGTTCGCCGACGAGTTCCGCGCGCACGTCGAGCTCGGCCGCTGCCCGTTCCCGGACTCGCCGCTCGACGACGTGCTGGCGCCGGTCGTGATGCACGAGCGGCACCGCATGCACCGCGTGCTCGACCGGCCACTCGAGGTGCTGGCGTGAGCGCCCCGGAGCTCGTCACGATCACGGTCGACGACCGCACGCTGCAGGTGCCCAAGGGCACCGGGCTGGTGGAGACGGCGGCCTCGGCCGGCATCGAGATCCCCGTCTTCTGCTACGAGCCGCGGCTCGGGCCGCCCGTCGGGGCCTGCCGCATGTGCCTCGTGGAGATCGAGGGCATGCCGAAGCTCCAGGCCGGCTGCACACTCACGGCCGCGGACGGGATGGTGATCAAGACCGCCGCAACCTCCGAGCGCGCGGCGCAGGGCCAGAACGCCACGCTCGAGTTCATCCTCGTCAACCACCCGCTCGACTGCCCGGTCTGCGACAAGGGCGGCGAGTGCCCGCTCCAGGACCTGACGTTCCGCTACGGGCCGGGCGACACGCGGATGACGTTCCCGAAGCAGACCTTCGAGAAGCCGATCCCGGTCTCGCCGACGATCGCCCTCGACCGCGAGCGCTGCATCCTCTGCTACCGCTGCACGAGGTTCTCCGCGGACGTCGCCGAGGACGGCGAGCTCGTCGCCATCGAGCGCGGCGCCGGCTCGATGATCGCGACCTTCGAGGACCGCCCCTACAGCGGCCGCTTCTCGGGCAACGTCGTCGAGCTTTGCCCCGTCGGAGCGCTCACCTCGACGCAGTACCGCTTCGAGGCACGACCGTGGGAGATCCAGAACGTGCCGACCGTCTGCGGACTCTGCCCGGCCGGCTGCAACGTCTCGGCGACGACCCGCGAGGGCAAGGTCAAGCGGATCCTCTCCCGCAACCACCCCGAGATCGACGGCGGCTGGCTCTGCGACAAGGGCCGCTTCGCGTATCCCCACCTGTACGCCGACGACCGCATCGTCGACCCTCTCCTCCGGGGGCGCCGCCGAGGCTTCGAGCCCGTCGCCTGGGACCGCGCGCTGGACGAGGCCGAGCGCATGCTCCGCGAGGCCGACGGCCGCGTCGTCGCCGCGCTCTCGGGCTCGGAGACGGTCGAGCAGGCTTACGCCCTGGCGAGGCTGCTGCGGGAGGGCGTCGGTGCCCACGCAGCGGTGCTGCCGGAGGCGACGTCCTCCGCGCTCGACGCCTTCCGCGTGCCGCTCTCGGCGATCGCCGCCGCGCAGCTCGTCGTGGTGCTCGGCGACGACCCGGTGGCCGAGCGGGCGCCAGCCGTCGACCTCTGGCTCAAGGCGGCCAGGCGGAACGGCGCCGAAGTCGTCACGTACTCGCCGGCCGGCTCCGTGCGAACGCAGCCCGGGGGCGCTGCCGCGGCCGCCCGCGCGCTCGCCGAGCCCGGGGACGAGCTCGGCAGCCGACTGCGTGCGGCCGGACGGGCGATCATCGTCTGGTCGGGGGGTGGAGGCGGCGGCGGCAGCCGTGTGGCCGAGCTCGCGCACGCGCTGGGTTGGGAAGACCGGCCCGGCTGCGGCTGCTTCCATCTGCCCGCGACGCCGAACGGCCGCGGCGTGGCCGAGGCCTGGGCGGCCGCCTCGGACGGCGAAGGGCCGGAGCCGGACCCGATCGGGCTGCTGATCGTCTCGGGCGACGAGGCGGCCGCCGACCCGAGCGTGCGGGCGCTCGCCGAGCACGCCGAGAGCGTGCTCGCGATCACGATGTTCCAGGCGCTCGCCGTTGGGTGGGCCGACCTCGTGCTGCCCGCGACCAGCTATCTCGAGCGTGACGGCACGATGATGAACCTGGAAGGTCGCCTGCAGCGCCAGCGCCGTGCGGTCGTCCCGCCGTGCCCCGACGAGAACGCCTGGCTCGCGCAGCTCGCGTCCCGGTTCGGCGTCGAGGTCTCGCCGCACCCCGCAGTCGTCTTCGCGGAGCTGTCCGAGATCGCCTACGGCGGCATCACGGAGCTCGTCGTCGGCGGCCAGGCACCACTGCCGGAACGGGTGCCATACGTCGCACCCACCGCCGCGACGACGCCGGACCCGACGCCGCCGACGGAGCTGGACGGCCCCTTCCTCGGCCAGCTGCAACTCGTCCGGTATCGGCCGCTCTTCTCCGGGCCGGCGGTCGAGCGCGTGCCGGAGCTCCAGTTTCAGCGGCCCGGCCCCGTGCTCGAGCTGTCGAAGGAGGACGCCGACCGCCGCCAGATCGCGAGCGGCGACGCCGTCTCCGTCCGCTCGAACGGCACGTCGGTCGAGCTCCGGGCGAGGGTCAGCCGCAGGCTGCTCCCCGGCGTCGCCTACGTCGCGCAGGAGCACGCCGGCGAGCTCCACCGCGAGGTCGAGGTGGTGAAGGCGACGTGAGCGAGCCCTGGTGGATCTCGCTCATCAAGAGCTTCATCGTCATCAACCTCGTGCTCGTCGGGTTCGCGTACCTCACGCTCATCGAGCGCAAGGTGATGGGGCGCATGCAGCTCCGCTACGGGCCGAACCGCGCCGGCCCGTTCGGGTTGCTCCAGCCCGTCGCCGACCTCGTGAAGCTGATCCGCAAGGAGAGCTTCTTCCCGAGCGCCGCAATCGACGTCCTCTACATCTTCAGCCCGTTCATCGCCGCGTTCGCGGCCCTCGTGACGTTCTCGGTGATCCCGTTCGGCGAGGGCTGGGAGATCGCCGGCTACCAGGTGAACGGGTACGTCGCCGACGTGCCGATCGCGCTGATCCTGATCTTCGCCATCGGCTCGCTCGGGATCTACGGCTTCATCGTCGGCGGCTGGTCGTCCGACTCCAAGTACGCGCTGCTCGGCTCGATGCGCACGTGCGCCCAGCTCGTCTCGTACGAGGTCTCGCTTGCGCTGTCGGTGCTCGGCGTCGTGCTGATGGCGCAGTCGCTGTCGCTCGTCGACATCGTCGCCGAGCAGGACGGCACCTGGTGGTACGTCGTGCCGCAGATCGTCGGGTTCGTCATCTTCCTGCTCGCCGGCACGGCCGAGACGGCCCGTGCGCCGTTCGACCTGCCCGAGGCCGAGCAGGAGCTCGTGGCCGGCTACCACACCGAGTACGGCGGCATGCGCTTCGGCCTCTTCTCGATGTCGGAGTACATCAACCTGATCACGCTCTCCGGGCTTGCGGTGACGCTCTTCCTCGGCGGCTGGCACTTCTTCTTCTGGGACTTCCTGGGACCGCTGTGGTTCATCCTCAAGCTTGCGCTCCTGCTGTTCGTGTTCATCTGGATGCGGACGACACTGCCCCGGCTGCGCTACGACCAGCTGATGCGGTTCGGCTGGAAGGTGCTCCTGCCGATCGCCACCATCAACGCTGTCGTGACGGCCGTGCTCGTGGTGTGGATCGACTAGTGACGGTGACGACGTGAGCCCGCAGCCGATCGGCACGCTCAAGGGCTTCGCCGTCACGTTCCGGCAGATCTTCAAGAAGCCGATCACGCAGCAGTACCCGGAGTACAAGCGTCCGATCTACCCGCGCTTCCGGGGCCGCCACCGGCTCTGGCGCCACGAGAACGGGCTCGAGAAGTGCGTCGGCTGCTCGCTCTGCGCAGCCGCCTGTCCGGCCGACTGCATCCGCGTCGTGCCCGCGGAGAACACCGCCGGGCAACCGCGTGTCGGCCGGCGAGCGGTACGCGCGGATCTACGAGATCAACATGAGCCGCTGCATCTTCTGCGGCTACTGCGAGCTCGCCTGCCCGTTCGACGCGATCACGCTCGGCAACGAGTTCGAGATCTCGGAGTACTCGCGCGACGACCTCATCTACACGAAGGACATGCTGCTGGCGCCGCCGATCAAGCGCGTCCCGATCGCCGATCCGGACCTCTACGACACGCCCATCCCGGCGTACAAGAGCTCCTCCTAGCGATGGCCGACTTCCTCGTCTGGGTGATCTGGATCCTCGCCGCCTTCGCCTGCCTCGGGTCGGGCATCGCGGTCGTGACCTTCGCCAACCCCTTCTACTCCGCGCTCGCGCTGATCGGGAACCTCGGCTCGCTCGCCGTGCTCTTTCTGCTCGCCTCCGCGGAGTTTCTGGCCGCGGCGCAGGTGCTCGTCTACGCCGGCGCGGTGATGGTGATGTTCCTGTTCGTGATCGCGTACCTCGGCGATCGCACCGAGGCGCCGTGGGCAGGCGGCCCGTCGTGGCTGCAGGTCGGCGCGGTCGTCGCGGCCGGCGCCCTCCTCGTGGAGATCGTCGTCGTCATCGGCCTCGCAGCCGAGGACGCGCT
This sequence comes from uncultured Gaiellaceae bacterium, assembly GCA_963733065.1. GTDB lineage: Bacteria > Actinomycetota > Thermoleophilia > Gaiellales > Gaiellaceae > CAVTBT01. Next base: position 665,170 of record CAVTBT010000005.1, on the reverse strand, counting down.
GACCGATCCGGCCGAGGTGGAGGCGTCGTTCGGCAGCCCCGCGGAGATCGGGCGCCTATTCCTCACCGACCACCTGCTGGCCTTCGAGATCACGTCGATCGTGCTGCTGATCGCCGCGGTCGGCGGGGTGGTGCTCGGCACGTCGCGCGGCGACGAGCGGCCGACGAGGATCGCGCCGTGAGCGGCCCCGACGTCGGCTGGTACCTCGCTGTCGCGGGCGCGCTCTTCGGGATCGGCGCCTTCGGCGTGCTGCTCCGCCGCAGCCCGCTGATCGTCCTGCTGTCGCTCGAGATCATGCTGAACGCCTGCAACCTGGCGCTGATCGGCTTCTCGCGGCAGGTCGGCCAGGTGGACGGCCAGATCTTCGCGCTCACCGTGATGGCCGTCGCTGCCTCCGAGGTCGTCGTCGGCCTCGGGCTGATCGTGGCCATGTCCCGCAGCAACGTGGCGCTCGACGTCGACGAGCTCACGGAGCTCCGCGGATGAGGCCGAGCCTCGTCGAGGTCCCGTACGACCTGGGCCGAGCCGGAGTCAACGGCGCCGTGGGCGCCTCGGTGCTCGCGGACGCCCTTCAGGACGAGCGCTGCGAGCAGCTCTCGCTCGACGTCGAGAGCGAGGCACGCAACGAGATTGCCGCTTCGATGGGCGTCGTGCAGGCGCTCGCGGCATGCGTCGACGGCGTCGCCGGCGACGGGGGATTCCCCGTCGTGCTCGCCGCCAACTGCCACAGCTGCCTGGGCACCGTGGCGGGCATCGGCGGCGACGTCGGCGTCGTCTGGTTCGACGCGCACGCGGACTTCAACACCCCCGACACGACCACCACCGGCTTCTTCGACGGCATGGCGCTCGCCATGCTGACCGGTGCGGGCTGGCCGCGGCTGCGCGCCCTCGTCGATGGACTGCGTCCGATTCCCGAAGAGCACGTCGTGCTCGTCGACGCGCGCGACGCCGACGAGGGCGAACGCGAGCGGCTCGAGGCGTCGCAGGTTCGGTGGGTCGACAGCGACGGCCTACCTGCCGCGCTCGACGCACTCAGCGACCACGTCGACGCCGTGTACGTCCACGTCGACCTCGACGTCCTCGACCCGTCCGTCGGCCGGGCGAATCCGTGGACCGTCGCCGGTGGCCTGCAGACCGAGGAGCTCGCAGAAGCGATCGACGCGATCGGCGAGCGCTTTGCGATCCGCGCAGCCGCCTTCACCGCCTACTGGCCCGAGAGCGATCCGGAGGGGGCGATCCCGAAGGCTGCGCGGACGGTGTTCGACCGCCTCCTGGCAGCAACGACGGTGTCGGCCTGATGGCCTGGGGCGCCTGGATCTGCCTCCTCGCGCCGCTCGCCGGCTGCGTGGCGATCGTGCTCGGCGGCGGCCTGATCTCGCGCCGGACGGCCGCCGTGATCGGGACGCTGTCCGTGTTCGTCGGCTTCGCCGGCGCGCTCGTGACCTTCGTGAACATGGTGTCGAAGGACGAAGCGGAGCGGTCGGAGCTCACGACCGCGTGGACCTGGCTGCAGGCGGGCGACTTCTCGGTCGGGCTGGAGCTGCTCGTCGATCCGTTGAGCGCCTTCATGATGCTGATCGTCTCGGGCGTCGGCGGGCTGATCGTCCTGTACTCGATCGGCTACATGGACGGCGACGACGAGGAGCGCCGCTACTTCGCATACATGGCGCTCTTCGTGTTCTCGATGCTGCTGCTGGTCGAGGGCGGCAACCTGCTGATGCTGCTCGCCGGCTGGGGCCTCGTGGGCCTCGCCTCGTACCTCCTGATCGGCTTCTGGCACCAGCGGCCCGAGGCCGTCGCCGCCGCCAAGAAGGCGTTCATCATGAACGCGTTCGGCGACGCGACCATGGTGCTGGCGTTCTTCGTCCTGATCCAGCAGACGGGGACGCTGAGCTTCAGCGCGTCGTTCGAGGCGGCCGAGGGCGGGGAGCTCTCGAACACGCTCGTGACGCTCGTGGCGCTCGGCCTCCTCGGCGGCGCCGTCGCGAAGTCGGCGCAGATCCCGCTCCACACGTGGCTCCCCGACGCGATGGAGGGGCCGACGCCGGTGTCGGCGCTCATCCACGCCGCGACGATGGTCACGGCGGGCGTCTACCTGATCGCGCGTACGGCGCCGATCTTCGAGGCGTCGGACGGCGTCCTCGAGCTGGCCGGGATCCTCGGCGCGATCACGCTGCTCGTCGCCGGGTTCGTGGCGCTCGTGCAGACCGACATCAAGCGCGTGATCGCGTACTCGACGATGTCGCAGATCGGCTACATGTTCGTCGGGGTCGGCGTCGGCGCGTTCTCCGCCGGGATGTTCCACCTGATGACGCACGCCTTCTTCAAGGCGCTGCTGTTCCTGGCCGCCGGCCTCGTCATCCACCAGCTCGCGGGCGAGCAGGACATCCGCAAGATGGGTGGGCTGAAGGGCGTGATGCCGCGCACCGCCGTCGCGTTCCTGATCGGCTCGCTGGCGCTCGTCGGCATGCCGCCGCTCTCGGGCTTCTTCTCGAAGGACCCGATCCTCGCCTCGGCCTGGGCGCAGGGCGGCTACGGGTACGCCCTGTTCGCGGCCGGGCTCGTCGGCGCGCTGTTCACCGGCATCTACGCCTTCCGCCTCTACTTCATCGTCTTCGGCGGCGAGCGGTCGGCCTTCGTGGAGGAGCATGCGCACGGCCACGGGCACGGCGAGGGACCGCGCTCGATGACGGTGCCGGTCGCGATCCTCACCGTCCTCGCGGCCGTGGGCGGGCTGGTGCAGATCCCCGGTGCGTGGCACCTCGTCAGCGACTTCCTCGACCCGGTCGTCGAGCCGCTCGTGGAGCCGACGACGACCGAGGACTGGGCGACGAGCGTCGTCGCGGTCGCGGTCGGCCTCGCCGGCATCGGGATCGCGTGGACGTTCTACGGCGCTCGCCGCAGACCGGTGCCGCGGCAGCCGTTCCTCCAGCGCGCGCTCGAGCACAAGCTCTGGTTCGACGAGCTGTACGACGCGCTCTTCTACCGGCCGGCGGTGCTCGTCGTCGGCTACCTGCGGCGCTGGGTCGAGGAGCCGGTGATCCAGGGCTCGATCACGGAGGTCGCCGACGTCACGCAGGAGACTGGAGCGGCTGTCGGCGAGGCGCAGACCGGCTTCCTGCGCAGCTACGCGCTCGCGATTGCCGTGTCGGTCGCCGTGCTCATCGTCGTCTTCGTGGCGGTGCAATGAGCCTCACGGACGTCCTGATCCTCGTCCCGCTGCTCGGCGGCCTCGCCGTGTGGCTCACACCCCTGCCGCGCGAGCTCGCAGCCGGGTTCGCCTTCCTCGTCGCCCTGGTCGAGGTGGCGCTGTGGATCACCGCGCTCGGCCGCATGGACTTCGACGACCCCGGCCTGCAGCTCGCGACGCGCACGGCGTGGTTCGACGACCTCGAGGTCAGCTACCACGTCGGGCTGTACTCGTGGTCGCTCTGGCTGGTCGGCGCGAGCGTCGTCGTCTGCGCCGCCGCCCTCGGCTACGCCCTCGTCGCCGGCCGCGAGCGCGCACGCGCCTACGGCGGCCTGATGCTCTTCCTGACGGGAGCTGTCGTCGGGGTATTCGCCTCGCAGGACGTGCTGCTCTTCTACGTCTTCTTCGAGGCGATGCTGATCCCGATCTACGTGCTGGTCGGCGTATGGGGCGGGCCGGGGCGCATCGCCGCGACGGTCAAGTTCGTGATCTACACGATGGCCGGCTCGCTGCTGATGCTGGCGTCGATCGTCGCCTACGGGATCGACCAGGGCACCTTCTCGCTCATCGACGGCGCCCCGAGCGACAACGTCTGGATCTTCCTCGGGTTCGCGATCGCCTTCGCCGTGAAAGCGCCGCTCTTCCCGTTCCACGGCTGGCTCGTGGACGCCTACCGTGAATCGCCGCCCGAGGTCGCGGCCGTGCTGTCCGGCGTCGTGTCGAAGGCCGCCGTCTACGGCTTCATCCGCATCGCGATCGAGAAGTTCCCCGAGCCCGCCGACGACTTCACCGTCCCGATCCTCGTGCTGGCGGCGATCGGCCTGGCGTACGGATCGCTGCTCGCGTTCCGTGCGCCCGACCTCCGCGGCGTGCTCGCCTACTCGTCGATGGCGCAGATGGGCCTGATCGTGCTCGGCATCTTCGCGTTCAACGACCTCGGGCTCGACGGAGCGATCCTGCAGTCGGTGAACCACGCCCTCGTGTCCGGCTCGATGTTCCTGCTCGCCGGCATGGTCGAGCGGCGCACGTCGACCGGCGAGTTCGCGCTGCTCGGGGGCATGGCGAAGGGCCGGCCGGTGCTCGCGACCGTGCTGATGACGACCGGCATCATCGCCCTGGCCGTGCCGGGCGCCACGACATTCGCGGGCGAGTTCCTCATCCTCGCGGGCGTGTTCGAGCAGGGCTGGGGCTACGCGGTGGTCGGCGCGGCGGCGATCGTGCTGGCGGCGATGTACGTGTTGCGGCTGATCTCGGCCGTGCTGCACCGCGCCCAGGGCTCTGCGGTCTCGGAGTCGGCGCTCGACCTGCGGCCCGCCGAGCTCGGCGTCGTCGTCCCCCTCGTGCTGGCGCTGCTCGCGCTCTCGGCGTGGCCGGCGGCGATCAGCGACCGCGCCTTCGCCGCCGGCGGCGAGCCGTCCGTGGCCGCGGCCTGCCTCGAAGGCAGCAGCGAGCCCTGCGAGGACACGCCGTGATCGACACGCCGTCCGTCGACTGGCTCGCGCTGTCCCCGGTCCTCGCCCTCCTCGGGGCGGCCTGCGTCGCGCTGCTCGGTGCAGTGCTCGTGCCGCGGTGGATGCGGCGTGCGTTCGGCGCGGCAGCCGCGCTGGCCGGCTTCGTGGCCGCGGGCATCCTCGCCGGGATCGTCTACGCCGACACGCCGGAGCCAACCACGATCATCGCCGAGTCGATGGTGCGCGACCGCTGGGCGGCGCTGGCACAGATCATCCTCGCCGGTGCGGGGGCCCTGTCCGTCCTCGTCTCCTGGGGCGAGCGGCGGCGCTTCCACGGCGGCGAGTACTACGCGCTGCTCGCTGCGGCAGGCGCCGGCATGGCGTTCTTCGTCCAGGCCGGAAACCTGATGACGCTCTTCCTTGGGCTCGAGTGGTTCTCGCTCTGCCTCTACGTACTCTGCGCGATGGACACCGAGCGCGAGACCTCGCTCGAGGCCGGCCTCAAGTACCTCATCGTCGGCTCGTTCGGATCGGCGGTGCTGCTCTTCGGCTCGGCACTCGTCTACGGCGCGACGGGCGAGCTCGGCTTCGAGGCGATCGCCGGGGCGGGCGACGCCGACGACACGCTGCTCTACGCCGGCCTGGCGATGATGATCGCCGGGTTCGGGTTCAAGGCGTCGGCGGCGCCGTTCCACATGTGGACGCCGGACGTCTACCAGGGCGCCCCCACGTCCGTGACGGCGTTCATGTCCGCGGCGACGAAGGCGGCGGCGCTGGTCGTCACCTACCGCGTGCTCGTCACGGCGTTCCCCGGGCAGGAGGACGTCTGGCGGATCGCGATCGCAGTGATCGCCTGCGCCTCGCTCGCGGTCGGCAACCTCGCGGCACTCGTGCAGCGCGACGTGAAGCGCCTGCTCGCGTACTCGTCCGTCTCGCAGGCGGGCTTCATGTTGATCGCCGTCGCGGCAGCGAACGAGATCGGCGCCCGCGCGCTCATGTACTACCTCATCCCCTACGGCGCGACGTCGATCGGCGCTTTCGCGGTGGTGGCGGCGCGCGAGCGGGAGCTGCGGCGCCCGGTGACGCTGGACTCGCTCGCGGGCTTCGGCTGGGAGCGGCCGTTCCTCGGCGCCTCGATGTGGGTGTTCATGCTCGGGCTCGCCGGCTTCCCGTTCACCGGCGGGATGCTCGGCAAGCTCTACGTCTTCTCGGCCGCGTACGACGCCGGCTGGTGGTGGCTCGTCGTCGCCGGTGTGATCGCCACCGCGCTCTCCCTCTACTACTACCTCGCGGTCGTACGGGCGATGTACATGCGCTCGGAGCTCGAGCTGCGGCTCGCGCCCGCGGGGGGCTCGCCGCCCAGCGACCCGCTGCTCGCGGTGGGCGTGTTCCTGTGCCTCGCCGTGACGATCGGGTCGTTCTTCGCCGTCCAGCCGCTCGTCGACCTGGCGCGCGACGCGGCGGCGCAGCTGCCGCTGTAGTGGCCGACGCGCCGCCTGCGCTGCGCGGAATCCTCTTCGACCTCGACGACACGCTCGCCGACTCCAGCGGCACCGAAGCCGTCGTCTGGGAGGCGGTGGCGGACGTCATCGACGAGCACGTCCCCGGCGTCGACCGAGCGGAGCTGCGGCGGCGGTACCTCGACGTGCTCGAGGGCCACTACGCGGAGCTCGCCTCGGGTCGTGTCGACTTCCTCACCTTCCGGCGGCGCCGGCTCGCCGACGCCCTCTCGCCGTGGGGCGAGGTCAGCGACGAGCTGCTGACGAGGTACGTCGCGGCGAAGGAGCGCATCGCCGACGAGCTCCAGCCCTTCCCGGAGTCGGTCGCCATGGTCCGCGCGCTGCGCGGCACCGGCATCCGGGTCGGCGTGCTCACGAACGGCCCGTCGGCGTTCCAGCGCCGCAAGCTCGAGGTGTCCGGGCTCGGCGTGGAGCTCGACGCGATCGCGATCTCGGAGGAGCTCGGCGTCGCCAAGCCCGAGCCCGAGGCGTTCACCAAGGCGCTCGAGCTCCTCGGCACGCGCGCGGAGGAGACCGCGATGGTCGGCGACTCGCTGGCGAACGACGTGCTCGGCGGGATCGGGGCCGGGCTCGCCGCGGTCATCTGGCTCCCGGGCGCGCGGGGCGGCGATCTGCCGCCGGGAGCGCACCTGGCACGGGAGCTCCGTGAGGTGCCGCGCCTGCTGGGTCTGCCGCCGCTCGACGAGGCGTCAGGCGCGCGTGACAGTGTCTGACACCGTCACGCCGGGCTGACGCCGGAGCAGCGCCAGCCCGCCCACGAGCGCGTGGCAGGCGAAGGCGCCGAGCGCGACGGCGAGTGCAAGCGCGGCTGCCGACGGAGGAGCCTCGGCGCCGGTCAGGGGTGCCCGCAGCGCCGCCGCTGCCACGATCGACACCACCGCCACCGCCGCGGTGACGACCCGGAGCTGCCCGACGACCGTCGGGCTGACGACCGCATCCGCGAGTGCCTGGAGACCGGCGATGCCCGCAGCCGGCACGGCGACGACGAGGGCGAGCGCCGCCGCCCCGTGCACGCCCGATGCGTCGAGGAGCACGGCGGCCCCGGCGAGCGCCACGGCGACGAGACGGGCGTTCATGCGCCGGGCTTCTCGACGGCGCAGCGTCCTCCTCCCCCGCGCTACGCTCGGCGAGGTGCCGACCGTCGCCGTCCTGCTCGCCCTCCCGGTCGCCGGCCTCGTATTGCTGCTCGCCGCGCCCGGGACCGACGCGCACCTCGAGCACCAGCCGACCCACTTCTGGCTCGTGCTCGGCACCGCGCTCGTGAACGTCGTGCTCGGCCTGGCCGCGAGTGAGGCGGCACGTCGCCGGGGCGACGCCCGGGCCTCGCTCGTGTCGCTGGCGTTTCTCTCGAGCGCCGGCTTCCTGGCCCTGCACGCGCTCGCGACACCGGGCTCGATCGTGGACGCCAAGAACACCGGCTTCGTCATCGCAACGCCCGTCGGCCTCGTAATCGCCGGGATCTTCGCGGCCTGGTCGGCGCTCGACCTCGACGCGAGGCGGGCCGCCGCGGTGCTGCGTCACGAGCGGCTGCTGCGCGGCGGCCTGTTCGCGGCGCTCGCGCTGTGGGGAATCGTCTCGGTCGCCGAGCTGCCGCCGCTCGACGATCCGCTGCCGCCGGAGGACATCCGGTTCGAGCTCGTGGCGGCAGCCGCGGCCGGATCCCTGCTCTACGTCTTCGCCGCGGTGCGCTACGTCCAGCTCTACCGGCGGCGCCGCGACCCACTCCCGGCCGCGATCGCGGCAGCCTGGGTGCTGCTGGCCGAGGCCCTCGTCACGATCGCGCTGTCGCGCAGCTGGCACCTGTCCTGGTGGGAGTGGCACCTGATGATGACCGGCGCGTTCGTGCTGGTGCTCTGGGCCGCGCACGCCGGTTACCGACGCCACGCCTCGGTCTCCGCGGCGTTCGGAGGCGTCTACCTGGACGCGACGCTCGAACAGGTCGACGAGCGCACGGCCGACGCGCTGCGCAGCATCGTCACGACCCTGGAGCGCGGGGAGCCGCTCGAGCCGGTGCGCACGCAGCTGATCGCGCGCGGGTTGAGCGCCGACGAGCTGGCCGTGCTCGAGCGCTCCGCGAGCGAGGTGCAGCGGATCGACGGCCTCTTCCGGCCATACGTCTCGCCCGGCTTCGCGGCGGAGCTCGAGCGTGCGCCGGCAGGCGCGGAGCTCGGCGGCGTCGAGCGAGAGGTGACGGTGCTCTTCGCCGACCTCGAGGGCTTCACGACCTACTCGGAGACGCGACCGCCCGCCGAGGCGATCCAGATGCTGAACGCATACTGGGCCGAAGCCGTGCCGGTGCTCCTGCGCGACGGGGCCACGATCGAGCGCTTCGCCGGCGACGCGGTGATGGCCGTCTTCAACGCCGTGGGCGACCAGCCCGACCACGCCGACCGGGCGGCCCGGGCGGCCTCGGCGATGCTGTCCGGATCGGAGCGAATTGCCGGCGAGCACCCCGGCTGGCCGCGTTTCCGCGCCGGCCTCGCGACCGGTCCCGCCGCCGTCGGCCACGTCGGCACCGCCGAGCAGCGCAGCTTCGCCGCCATCGGCGACACCACGAACCTCGCCGCGCGGCTGCAGGCGCACGCGCGGCCCGGCCAGGTGATCCTCGCGGCCGCGACCGCCGAGCGGCTCGAAGGCGCGTCCCTCGAGCCACTCGGCGAGCTCCAGGTCAAGGGCCGCAGCGAGCCCGTCGAGGCCTATCGCCTCGGTGACGTACGCTCACGCCGCGCCCCGACCACGGAGGAAGCATGGCGTCCCTCGCCCTGACCTGGCTCGGCCATTCCGCGCTCCGGTTCGACGTGCCGGCCCCGGGGGAGACGATCGAGCTGTGAGGGAGCGCTGGTTCGGCGCGACCGGCCGCCGCGTGCCCGCGATCGCGGTCGACGGAGAGCTCGACGTGGCCGGCGCGCTCGTGCTCGACGACGTCGCCGACGAGGCGCTGCTGCGCGACGCGCACGAGCAGGGCCGGCCCGTGGTCGTGCGCGCGAGCAGCGCGGAGCAGATCGGTCGCGCGCTCGCCCGGCCGGAGGTCGCCTGCGCCCTCGTCCCTCCCGGCCGGACCGACCTGCTGGCGCTCGACCTGACGAAGCTGACGTATGGCTAGCGACCGCGCCCGGCTCGTCGCGACCTACTCGATCGTCGCGTGCGACCTGGACGCGCGTCAGTGGGGCGTCGGCGTCCAGTCGAAGTTCCTCGCCGTCGGCTCCGTCGTGCCGTGGGCCGTTCCGCAGGTCGGTGCCGTCGCGACGCAGTCGTACGCCAACCCGCGGTACGGGCCCGACGGGCTGGGCCTGCTGCGCACCGGCCTCTCGGCGGACGAGGTCGTCGAGCGCCTGACCGCCGCCGACGATGGGCGCGAGACGCGCCAGGTCGGCATCGTCGACCGCGAGGGACGGGCGGCCACGTTCACCGGCTCGGAATGCCACGAGTGGGCCGGCGGCCGAACGGGGGCCCGCTACGCCGCCCAGGGCAACATCCTCGTCTCCGCCGCCACCGTCGACGCCCTTGCGGACACGTTCGAGGCCACGGCAGGCACCTCGCTCGCGGTGCGGCTGCTGCGCTGCCTCGCGGCCGCCCAGCTCGCCGGCGGCGATCGCCGCGGGCAGCAGTCCGCGTCCCTGCTCGTGGTCGAGCGCGACGCCGGGTATGCCAACCTCTCCGACACCGTCGTCGACCTGCGCGTCGACGACCATGCGCAGCCGATCGAGGAGCTCGACCGGCTGTACGGCATTCACCAGCAGCTGTTCGGTCAGACACCGCGAGACGAGTGGCTCGAGGTGGACGACGAGCTGCGGACGGAGCTCGTCGCGCGGCTCGGCCGGCTCGGCTACGACGGCACCGCGACGGAGGCGCTGTTCGCGTGGGCGGGCACCGAGAACCTGGAGGAGCGGGTCGAGGGCGCAGAATGGATCGACCCGGTGGTACTGGACGAGCTGAGGAGGCAGTCGTGAGCGAGACGACGCGCGTGGCGCGGCTCAGCGACATCGAGGGCTACAGCGACGAGGGACGCCCGACGTGGCGCCCGATCCGCTCGGCGCTCGGGATCGGCGCCTTCGGCATCAACGCCTGGGAGTCGACCGCCGCCGGCCAGCAGCTGATCGGCGAGCACGACGAGGTCGGGCCGGGCGCCGGAGGCCACGAGGAGATCTACGTCGTGACCGCCGGACGCGCCCGGTTCACCGTCGACGGCAGCGAATACGAGGCGCCGGCCGGCACCGTCGTCTACGTCGGCGACCCCGCGAGCACGCGCGCCGCGGTCGCCGAGGAGGAGGGGACGATCGTCCTGGTCGTCGGCGGCAGGCCGGACGAGGCGTTCAGCGTCTCCCCGTGGGAGCGCTCGGCGGAGGCCCTGCGGTTCTGGCGCACCGAGGAGTGGGAACGAGCGATCGACGTGCTCTCGGGCCAGCTCATCGAACGGCCCGACAGCGCCGGAACGCTCTACAACCTCGCGTGCGCGGAGGCCCGGGCCGGTCACGACGAAGACGCGATGTTCCACCTGCGGCGGGCCATCGAGCTCGACGAGCGCTTCCGGGACCATGCCCAGACCGACAACGACCTCGAGTCGCTGCGCGGCGACGAGCGCTTCCCGCGGGCGGTCGCATGAGCGAGCGGCCGTTCGAGATCGCCAGGATCGACGACCTCGAGTCGCTGCCCGGCCCGGGCACGCTGCGCTGGACGCCCGTGCGCCGGCCGTTCGGCATCACAGCGTTCGGCGTCAACGCCTACACCTCGAGCGAGGCCGGCCAGGACCTCGTCGAGGAGCACACCGAGCGCACGCTCGGCCACGAGGAGCTCTACGTCGTGCTCACGGGACACGCTCGCTTCCACCTCGACGACGAGGAGCACGAGGCCCCCGCCGGAACGGTCGTGTTCATCCGGGATCCGAGCGTCAAGCGAGGCGCGGAGTCGGTCGAGCCCGGAACGACCGTCCTCGCGATCGGCGGCAAGCCCGGAACCCACGACGTCTCGGACTGGGAGTACTCCTTTGCCGCCTACGGCTACCTCAAGGAGGGCGACGCCGATCGCGGGCTGGCGGTGCTACACGAGGGAATCGCCGCGAAGGGGGAGAGCGCGAGGCTGCTGTACGACGTCGCGTGCTTCGAGTCGCTCGCCGGCCACCGGGAGGACGCGATCGGGCACCTCCTCCGGGCCGTCGAGCTCGACCCGCAGTACCAGGAATACGCCGCGGACGACTCGGATCTCGACGCGATCCGCGACGACCCGCGCTTCCCGGGGTAGCGCTCGTCAGGAGTCGCCCGGGAGCCGCAGCCCCGCCGCGAGCTCCCGGAACGCCGGCACGGGATCGTGCTCGGGCCGCGCGACGAGCAGCACCGCGCCGTGCGCCTCGCCCGCCAGCGCGTCGACGACGAGCTGGAGCCCGGCCGCGAGCGCGAACGCCTTGTGGGCCTGCTCGCCCCCGAACGGCACGAGCTGGTCGGCATCCGCACGGCCCGCGAGCACGTCGCCCCAGGTCGCGGTGCTCATCGACACGTCCGCGACGAGCGGACGGCCGTCCGAGCTGGGCACGGCGATGGCCAGCGGATTGGTGCCGGTGAGCGGCGCACCGCCGGACGGATGCGGCAGGCGGCGCGGGGAGGTCGCGGTCAGCAGCGCCACCAGCCCGCCCTCGGCCAGGCGTCTCGCCCAGATGCCGAGCGCGCCGGTCGGAAACGTCCGCGCCAGCACGACGAGCCGGACGCGCTGCGGGGGACGCTCGAGCTGGGCGCGGACGGCCGCCGCGAGAACGAGGTAGCCGAGCGCTCCACCGCCGTCCCAGCGCTCGTACGACTCCTCGGAGACGACGAGCTGTGGGCTGGCGGCCGGATCGAAGTCGAGACCTTCGAGCCACGCGATCCGCGAGTGACCGTGGCTCTCCCTTGCCTCGGCGCTCCGCCTCGTCGAAGTGCTCGAAGAGCACCCTGGCGTCCTCGTCATCGAGTCCGACGGCGCGCAGCCTCGCCAGCGCCTCGTCGGGAGTCACCTCCGCCCGGCCCTAGGACAGGACCGTGAGCGCCTTGCGGATGCCGCCGGGGCGCGGCGCCGCGAGCTGCTCGGCGATCTCCACGAGCGCCGTCGCCGCCTCCGAGTCGGGGTCGGACTCGACGACGGGCTCGCCGCGGTCTGCCGCCTCGCGCAGGAGCGGGTCGAGCGGCACCTTGCCGAGCAGCGGCACCCCGAGCTCCGCCGCGAGCGCCTCGCCGCCGCCGGCGCCGAAGAGCTCCTGGCCGGTGCCGACGAGCCAGGACATGTTCTCGACGACGCCGATCACGCGCGTCCCCGTCCGCTTGGCCATCAGCGCCGCGCGAATCGCCACCTGCTGGGCGGCGGGCTGCGGCGTCGTGACGACCAGCACCTCGGCGCGCGGCAGGAGCTGTCCGAGCGAGATCGCGACGTCGCCGGTGCCGGGAGGCATGTCCACGAGGAGCGTGTCGAGCTCGCCCCAGTGCACGTCCGAGAGGAACTGCTCGAGGGCGCGGTGGAGCATCGGGCCGCGCCACATCACGGGCGAGTTGTCGTCCAGGAAGTTGCCGATCGAGATCAGCTTCAGGTCGCCGCGCACCGGCGGCACGATCATGCGGTCGACGACGACCGGGCGCTGGTGCAGGCCGAGCATGTGCGGCAGCGAGTGGCCGTAGACGTCGGCGTCGAGCAGCCCCACACGCTGGCCGGCACGGTCGAGCGCCGCGGCGAGGTTCACCGTCAGCGACGACTTGCCGACGCCACCCTTGCCCGAGGCGATCGCCACGACCCGTGTGCGCGGATCGAGCGAGATCTCCCGCTCGGCCCGACCGCCGCGCAGGCGGCTCGACAGCGCTGCCTTCTCCTCGGGCGACATCACGTCGAAGGCAAGCTCGACGCCGGTCACGCCCGGGACGGCGCCCACGTGGCGGTCGACCTGCTCCTGGAAGGACGATCGAAGGGGGCAGCCCGCGACGGTCAGCGCGATCGTCACGTCCACCTTGCCGACGGCCGAGATGGTGACGTCGCGCACCATGTCGAGCTCGGTCACCGGCCGCTTGAGCTCCGGATCGATGACCTGCTCCAGCGCCTTCAGCACCGCGTCGCGGTCGACCTCCATCGGTCCAGCGTACCTGCGTGCCTACGCGTGGTGGGCGCGGTGCATCGGCGCCTCGGTTCCCGGCAGATGCAGGAGATTCTCCACGTCGAGCACGCCCTGCACTTTCCGTACCTTGCGCTCGAGCTCGTCGATCAGCTCAGGACGCTCGACCTGCCCGCGCAGGATGACGATGCCGTTCTCGGCGTTGACGGCCACCTGGCCCTTCGGCACGTGCGCCGCCCGGAAGACCTGGCTCTCGACCTTGGCGGTGAGGGTGGCGTCGTTCGGCTGCTCCTTCGGCTGCTCACGGAGGTGGGTCGCCTTCATCCCGACCCCGTACAGCCGGGCGGCGAGACCGCCCGTCACCCGTTCCGCACGACGCATGGCCCGCCGAGCGAGTGCGGAGGTGCGGTCGGCGAGCAGCCGGCGGCGTCGCCGGTCGCGACCGGAATCGAAGAAGAGCGCGAGCAGCGCTCCCACCGCGGCACCGAGTGCGAGTCGCTTCATGCCGTTCTCCTTCCGTGGTGTTCCGGCGACTGGGCTACCCGCGCGAGCCCTGGCGAAACAGCGCGGCCGCCGCTTTGGCGTGACTAGGCCGAGTCTGCCGCCGGGCACTCGCCGACCAGGTCGCGGAGTCGCAACGCGTTCCGAACAGCGAACGCCTCCCAGTCGTTGTTGAAGTAGAGAAAGGCGTTGTCGTCCCACGCCCACAGCCGTGCCGCCCACGCCCGCAGCTCGGTCTCGGAGTAGTTGCCCCGGCGGCCGCGCCGTCCGCGGTGGAAGCGGACGAACCGCCACGGCGCCGTGCGCTCGTCCGTCTGGAACGGCCGCTCGGGAGTGTCGCCGATCACGAGCGCGGCGCCTGCGCCGCGCAGCAGCTCGTAGACGTCGCCCGTGAACCAGCTCGGATGGCGGAACTCGAACGCGTGCCGGCCGGGCGGCAGCCGCTCGAGCGCCGCGGCCAACCGCTCGTCGTCCCGGTGAAAGGTCTCGGGCAGCTGCCAGAGCACCGGGCCGAGCTTCGGTGAGCGCACCAGTGGCTCGATGCAGGCGTAGAACCGCTCCAGACCCGCTCCGAGGTCCCGCAGCCTCCGGATGTGCGTGAGGTAGCGGCTTGCCTTGACGGCGAACACGAACCCAGGCGGCGTGGACGCGACCCAGCCCGCGACCGCCCGCACCGACGGCAGCCGGTAGAAGGTGGCGTTGACCTCCACGGTGTCGAACCGCTCGGCATAGAGCTCGAGCCAGCGCCGCGCCGGGGCATCGCCGTAGACGGGCGTCTTCCAGTGCCGGTAGTTCCACCCCGAGCAGCCGATGCGAAGGTCCACGACCGTGTGGTTCCCCGTACCGTGTCCGGCATGCCGGCGCACCGTGCGCGGATCCGCACGTTCGCGCTGTCGCTCCCCGAGGCGGCGGAGGATCACCCATGGGGTGAGGACGTCGTCAAGGTACGCGGCAAGATCTTCGTCTTCCTCGGCGACGCCCGCTCGCGGCGCATCACCGTGAAGCTCGACGAGTCCCACGAGCACGCGCTCTCGATCGATGGAGCGGCACCGACCGGGTACGGGCTCGGCAAGGCCGGCTGGGTGACGGTGCCGATCCGCGACGTGCCGCTCGACGTCGCGCGGGACTGGGTCGAGGAGAGCTACCGCATCGTCGCGCCGAAGCGGCTCGTCGCGCGGCTCGACGGCGCCGAGCCGGCCTAGGCGAGGGCCGCCGCAAGTCGCGCGCAGAGCTCGGGTGTCCCGGCGGCCGCGACACGGGAGCGGGCGCCGAGGTCGAGCGGCGCCTCCGCGAACGGGGGCGCGTCCGGCAGCTCGATCGAGAGACCGCACTCGCGGACGAGCAGCTGCGCGGCCGCGATGTCCACCGAACGCGCGGGCTTGAGCGAGCACACCGCGTCGACCCGCCCGGCGGCGAGGTGGCAGAGCGAGATCGCGAGCGAGCCCATGATCCGCAGCCGGTGGGCGAGGTCGGCCATCGCCGCCGCCTTCTCGACCACGAACGCGGTCGTCGTCGCCTCGAACGAGAGGATCTCGATCTCGTCCTTCGGCCGCACGGCACCGAGCGGCACGCCGTCCAGCGCTGCACCGCCTCCGCGCTCGGCCGTCCACTCCTCGCCGGAACCGAAGTCGTAGACGTATCCGAACTCGACGTCCCGCATCGCAGGGCCGTCGGCGACCGCGAGTGACAGCGAGAAGAACGGGATGTCGCGCTTCGCGTTCAGCGAGCCGTCGATGGGGTCGACGACGACCCGCGGACCGTCGCCGTTCCCGAGCACGAGCTCGCCCACCTCCTCCGAGAGGATCGTCATCGGCTCGCCGAGCGCTCGCAGTCGCGCGAGCACCGCCTCCTCGGCGGCGGCGTCGATCGCGGTCGTCTCGTCGCCACCCTCGCCGAGCCGAAGCACGGGCTCGCGCTCGACCCGCGTCGGCAACTCCTCGAGCACCGTCCGGATGTCGCCGACGGCGCCGCGGCAGAGCTCGAGCCACGGCGTCACGACCCCCCCTCGCAACCGGTGCCCTCGAGCACCCCGTTCGACTCGCGCAGACCGGTGCAACGAAGGGTCGAGACGGACTGTGGGCCGTAGCGATCCTCCGTCGTGTCCACGACGAGCTCGATCGAGCCGTCGTCGCCGACCTCGTACGTGGTCGTGATCGGATCGCCCTCGATCGTTGCCCGCGTCACGACGAGCGTGGCCGGATCGCCCGCGTCGAGCGCGTCGAGGAGGCACCGGTTCCGCTCCTGGTCGGCGATGGACGGTGGCCCGTGCGCCAGTTCGTAGCGGCCGCAGTCGCGCGGCTCCGCCGGCTGCTCGGTCTCCGGCTCCGACCCGCAGCCCACGAGCAGCGCGACCCCGGCGAGCCCTGCCGCGGCGGACCTCACGCGAGTGGATGGAACAGCAGCCCCGAGAGCAGCTTCGGGAAGAAGTACGTCGACTTCTGCGGCATCACGTCGCCGCGCCGGGCGACGGCGAAGACGTCCTCGATGCGGGTCGGCCGGAGCAGGACGGCGGCCGCGGCCTCGCCCCGGTCGACGCGGCCGACCGCCTCGCGCCAGTCGGGGGTGTACGAGATCCCGGCGTGGCCGAGCCGGTCCACGAGCTGCACGTCCAGCTCGCCGTCCTCGCCGTACAGCAGCCTCGCCACGCCGCCCCGGTACGCGACGGCGACCGCACGGCCGTTCGAGTGGGCGTCCAGCTCGGCGAGCGCGGCTTCGACGTCGAGAGCCTCGCCCGCAACGGGGAGCGCGAAGTCGCCGGAGAAGACACGGTGCGTGGCGAAGATCTCCAGACCCGGATCGTCCGTGGAGACGAGCACGACGGGCATGCGCGCGGCCGCGGGCGTCCCGGCCTCGGCTGCGTAGGCCAGCGCCGTCTCGTAGCGGTGATGGCCGTCGGCGATCAGCAGCTGGCGGTCGGCGAACGCCTCGCTGACCGCCGCCGTGTCCTCGAGGCGCCAGAGCGACGCGCCGCCGGCCGCGAGGTCCGGCTCGTCTTCCGGTGGCGCGAACGGCGCAGGGCCGTCGTAGAGGAGGAAGATCGGCTCGAGCTGGACGCCGGTCGCGCGCAGCAGCCGCAGGCGGCCCTCCTTCGGCCCGGCGTGGGTGCGCTCGTGCGGCAGGACGACGCCGCGCTCGTACGGCTCGACCGCGAGCGAGGCGACGATGCCCTCACGGCGGCGGGAGACGCCGTCCGGACCGACGTACTCCTGGCGCAGCGCCCAGACCGCCGCGGGCTCCTCGACGAGCACGCCGTCCGCCCGCCACACGGCCAGCGTGTGAGCGGCCTCGTCCTCGTTGTCGGGAAGCGTCAGCCGGACGACGTTGTGCGGGCTGCGCGCCGCCAGCTCGTCACGCTGCGCCGGCGAGATCACGTCGTACGGCGGCGCGACGAGCGCCTCGAGCGGCCCGGCAGCCTCGGAGTAGCGGAGCGCGCTGAACGGCTGCACGTCGGCCATCGCGGCGAGCGTACCAACGGGCGTCGAGCCTAGACTCACCGTCATGGCCATCGCAGACCTCGCCCCCGACCGCGTCGTCGAGGGGGTCTATGCGGTCGCGAAGAAGGAGCGGCGTACGACGCGGAACGGCTCGCCGTATCTCGCGCTGGAGCTCGTCGACCCGAGTGGCCGGATCGAGGCACGTGTGTGGCGGGACGTGGAGCTGCTCGACGGCCGTTTCGACACCGGCGACGCGGTCCGCGTGCTCGGACGGGTCGAGCGTTTCCGCGACCGGCTGCAGCTCGACGTGCGAACGGTCGAGCCGGCCAAGGACGAGGACCCGGCGGCCCTCGCGCCGGCGCTGCGCCGTGACGCCGACGAGCTCGAGGGCTTCCTCGACTTCCTCGCCGCCGAGATCGCGCATCCGGGCCTGCACGAGCTCACCGGATCGGTGCTGGCGGACGCCGCCGTGCGTCGCGGGCTACGCACGTTGCCGGCCGCAGGGGCGGACGGCCACCACGGGTACGCCGGCGGGCTGCTCGAGCACACCGTCGGCGTCGCCACGCTCTGCCGAGAGACGGCGCAGCTGCATCCCCGGCTCCGCGTCGACTTGCTGCTCGCCGCGGCGCTGCTTCACGACGTCGGGCGCGTCCGGGAGCTCGGTGCCGCACCGGCGTTCACGCCGACGAGGGAGGGGGCGCTGCTCGGCCACGTGCACCTCGGCGTGCGGCTGATCGAGGAGCACGCAGCGCGAACCGAGCTCGACGCGGCCGCGCTGGCGGAGCTGGTGCATGCCGTGGCCGGCCATCACGACCGGCAGGCGTGCCGCACGGCGGAGGCGACGGCGCTGTACCACGCGAACCAGCTCGACGCGGTCGCCGCCACCCGTCCCGTCGGCGACTGACGCATCGTGACGGCGGTCGCGCTCGCCCTCGCGGCCAGCGTCTGCTGGGGCGCGGGAGACTTCCTCGGCGGCCTCGCGTCGCGCCGGGCGTCGGTCCTCACCGTCGTCGCGCTCTCGCTGGGTGTCGGCCTCGCGGGCGTCTCGATCGTCCTGCTCGCCAGCGGCGATCCCGCCCCTGGGCCGGGGTCGGTGGCGGCGGCGATGGGCGCGGGGGCGGCGGGGGCGCTCGGCATCGCCTGCCTCTATCGCGGCATGGCGATCGGCGCGATGGGCGTCGTCGCCCCGATCTCCGGCGTCGCGGCGATCGTGCCGTTCTCCGTGGGGCTTCTGGAGGGGGAGCGGCCCAGCGGCGTGCAGCTCGCCGGCGTGGTCGCGGCCCTCGTCGGCATCGCGCTCGTGTCGCGCGAGCCGGGCAGGCCCGCCGGCGGGCGGGCAGCGGGTGTCGGCCTCGCGCTCGTCGCGGCGAGCGGCTTCGGCCTCTACTTCACGCTCACCGACATCGCCGCGGATGCCGCCGGCGCCCCGTGGACCGTGTTCGTCTCGCGCGCCACGGCCACGGCACTCGCGGTCGTGGCCGCGCTCGCACTCCGCGCGCCGCTCCGCGTGTCCGGCCGGCTCGTGCCCGTGGTTGTGGCGGTCGGCCTGTTCGACGTGGGGGCGAACGTGCTCTTCAGCCTCGCGACGACCCGCGGGCTTGTCAGCGTCGTGGCCGTGCTCGCGTCCCTCTACCCGGTCGTCACGGTCGTGCTCGCGCGCGTCGTCCTGAAGGAGCGGGCCACGGCTGCGCAGCGGGCCGGAGCCGGCGCGGCCATCGGCGGCGCGGCGCTGATCTCCGCCGGCTAGACGTTGAAGCGGAGGTTCAGACGATCAGCTTGGCGACGCGTCACGCGACAACGGCCGTCCTGCCATGTCGACGTCCGGTCCTGAGGACAGGCGTGGGAACAGCGTGGTTGGCGCCGCCCCACGCCTGCTCGGACGCGTGCGTCAGGCGACAGCGCCCGCCGTGCCGACGCCGAGTGTCGTGCTCAACTTGATCTCGGCATAGCGGACCTGGGTCAGGTCGATCTCCCCGGCCATGTTCTCCGCGACCCACGAGGCGACGACTTCGCTGCCGGCCTCGGCGTCGGCACGAGAGTCCCAGACACTGAGTGAGAGGACCTCGCCGTCCCCGATCGCGACCGAGTAGGACTTGAAGCCCGGCTGGGACTTGAGGATCGGCAGAATGCCCTCCTCTGCCCGCCGAGCGAGGTCGTCGGCGTCCCCACTGAAGGTGTACGTGGCCATCCGTGCCTGCATGAGCCTCCCCTTCGTGAGCCGGCGTCTAGAGACGCGCGAGACTGCACGTCCCCTCGGTCGGCGGCTTGACGCGAGCCTGACAGGTCACGAACGTCCGCGCCCGCCGTGGTCCTCGGAGCTACGCGTCACGCGGCGCCACAGCCGGCAGCCAGGTCTCACGCGCCGCAGAGCAACGCTCAGGCTGACTTCCCTGAGGGAGTACCGAAGTTACCTCTGATGTTGAGGACATCGCCGTCCTCGACGACGTACGTCTTGCCCTCGAGCCGCTGCTGCCCTCGCTTCGCGGCCTCCGCGTGCGAGCCGGCGTCGAGCAGCTCGTCCCAGCGCACGACCTCGCAGCGGATGAAGCCGCGTGCGATGTCCGAATGGATCGACGCCGCCGCCTCGAGCGCGGTCTGCCCGCGCCGCAGCGTCCACGCACGCGTCTCCTTCTCGCCGACGGTGAAGAACGCGATCAGGTCGAGCGCCTGCTCGAGCCGCCGCACGACGTCGTCGAGCGCCGACGGCCCGTCGCGGTACCCGGCCGCCTCCTCGACGGGCAGCTCGGCGAGCTCCGCCTCGAGCTTCAGGTCGATGCCGGCCGGCCCGTTGACGAGCTCGATCGTCGGCATGGTGGTCAGCGGCGCGAGCCCGTCCGGCAGCGGCCCGGGATGGTCGCGGAGCGCACCGCCCTCGTCCAGGTGCGAGAGCACGGCGCGGAGCTCCTCGACCTCCTTGCGCAGGGCCGGATCTCCAGACTTCGCCTGCTTCTCCACCCGCTCGAGCCGCCGCTCGACGTGGTCGCGGTCGGCAACGAGCAGCTCGAGCTCGAGCGTCTCGAGGTCGGCTGCCGGATCGGCCTGCGCCGAGAACCCGTCCGCGACCGCGAGCAACGCATCGACCTGGCGCAGGTTGCCGAGCAGCTGCGGTCCGGTGCCGGGGACGTCGACGACCCTGATCGCCGCCGGCGTCACCTTGCGGGCGGCAACGAGCTTCGCCAGTCGCGGGAGCCGGTCGTCCGGGATCTTGGCCATCCCGACGTGCTCCTTGCCGTAGCCGGCGCCACCCGCTGCGCGCGTGAGCGCCGTGAACAGCGTGGTCTTGCCCGCCCCGGGCAGGCCGACGATGCCCACCTCGAGGGCCATCAGCCGTCTCAGCTGCTTCTGCAGCGAGACGAGCGCACGGTGCTGAAGGCTCTTCACGGCACCCTCGGTCTTGCCGAGGATGGTCGCGACGTCGCCGTTCGCGAAGTTGAAGACGAACTTCAGCGTCAACACCTGCCGCTGCTCGTCGGAGAGCCCTTCGATCATCGTCAGCATCGACTTGCGGCCGATCGACTGGAACGCCTCGTCCTCGGCCGAGCGCACCTCCGACCCGGGGGGCTCGGGCACCTCCTCCTCGGGCTGCCACCGGCGCGCCGCCCGGAAGTGGTCCATCGAGAGGTTGTGCGCGATGCGGAACAGCCAGGCCGAGAACGGTGCCGACCGCCAGCGAAACTTGCCGATCGACTCCAGCATGCGCAGGAACGTCTGCGTCGTCAGGTCCTCGGCGTCGTGCCGGTTGCCGACGGTCATGTGCAGGTAGCTGTAGATCCGGTCGAAGTGGATCAGGTACAGCTCCTCGAGCGCGTCGCGGTCACCGGCCTGCGCGCTGTCGACAAGCTGCCGCACCTCGGCCTGCGACGGGCCGCTGCGGGTCGGCGATGCGGCGGGCTCTTCGGCCATCGCTCCGGAGTTCCCTCAGCGACCGGGCGCTAAGCGAGACGGGGTCAGAGCCCGAACCCGACTGCCGACTCGCGCGCGAACCGCTTCAGATAGACGACCCGCCGCAGCACGATCGTGTACCGGCCGTCGTTCGCGTCGATCGCCAGGAGCGGCGCGCCGTCGTCGCGCAGGGCGCGCTCGAGCTGGTCAGCTCCCTCCGCCGTCACGAGGGCGCTCATGATCTGGCCCCCATCGAAGCCGATCTCGATCCGCACCGAGTCGGTCTCAGCCACCGGACACCACCTCCGAGAGGACGCCGTGGACGGCGTCAGGATGGACGAACGCAACCTCCAGCCCGAACAGGCCGGTGCGTGGCACCTCGTCGATCAGCTGCGCACCCGACGTCGCGAGATCGCGGAGGGCGTCGCCGACGTCGTCGACCTCGTAGGCGACGTGGTGCATGCCGGGCCCGCGGCTGGCGAGGAACCGGCCGACCGGGGTGTCGTCGCCGGTGGGTGCGAGCAGCTCCACGAGACTCGAGCCGACCAGCACGGCCGCCGCCTCGACGCCCTGCTCCGGCACGCTCGCGCGATGCTCGATGCGCGCATCGAAGAGCCGCTCGTACGTCGCGAGCGCGTCGTCGAGATCGGCGACGGCAACGCCGAGGTGGTGGATGCCGCGCGCGACCACGCACGCGATGCTAGCGACCGGCCTCCGGCTGGGAGCGGGCACCCGTGGACGGATCGTCACGCACCCGGCACACCGTGCGTGCCATGCGTGCGTTCGCGCTGGCTAGGCTCGCAGCGGGTGGTGGGTTCGGGGTGCCCCGTCGCGCGAGGCACGGGACATGTCAGGGCGAGACGTCAGTCGCGGTCGCGGGCAGCACCCGGACCGTGCCCACCGTCTCCGCGGCACGCGACTCCGGCTGGACGTCCGAGAAGAGCGTCAGCAGCTCGTCGCGGCCGAGCGTCTCCTTCTCGAGGAGGGCGTGGGCCAGGCGGTCGAGCGCGCCGCGGTGCTTCTCCAGCAGGCGCTGCGCCTCCTCGTACGCGTGGTCGGTGAGCCGCGCCTGCTCGCTGTCCCGCATGCGCTTCGTCTCCTCCGAGAGCGCGTAATTGTCGGCCCGCATCGTCCGCGACGGCGCGACCTCGGACATGCCGTACTCGAACACCATCGAACGCGCGATGTTCGTCACCTTCTCGAGGTCGTTCGCCGCGCCGTTCGTCACCCGGCCGAAGACGAGCTCCTCGGCCGCCCGGCCGGCCAGCACGACCTTCATCACGTCGACGAGCTCCTCCTTCGTGTGGAGGTAGCGCTCCTCCATGGGCAGGTAGTACGCGTACCCGAGCGCCTCGCCCCGACCGACGATCGTCACCTTCTGGATCGGCAGCACGTCCCCCATCAAGTGGGCCATCAGGGCATGACCGGCCTCGTGGAAGGCGAGGATTCGCTTCTCCTTCTCGGTGACCACCCGCCGCTGCTGGAGGCCGCCGATCACCCGCTCCATCGCGGCCTCGAAGTCGGTCTGGCGGACGTACTGTAGTTTCATGCGGCCGGCGAAGATCGCCGCCTCGTTGCAGATGTTCGCGAGGTCGGCGCCCGTCAGACCGGCCGTCTGCCGCGCCACGAGGCTCAGGTCGACGTCCGACGCGAGCGGCTTGTTGCGCGTGTGTACCCCGAGGATCGCCTCGCGTCCGGTCAGGTCAGGGGCGGAGACGTTCACCTGGCGATCGAAGCGACCGGGCCGCAGCAGCGCGGGATCGAGGTCCTGGAGCCGGTTCGAAGCGCCCATGACGATCACGTTGTCGCGATCGCCGAAGCCGTCCAGCTCGACCAAGAGCTGGTTCAGCGTCTGGTCGTGCTCGCGGTTCATGCTGCCGCCGACGCGCCGCGTGCCCACCGCGTCGAGCTCGTCGATGAAGACGATCGCAGGCGCGTTGTCCCGCGCCTCCTCGAACAGCTTGCGGATCCGCGCCGCGCCGAGCCCGGCGAACATCTCGACGAACGCAGAGGCGCTCGATGAGTAGAAGTTGGCGCCCGACTCGCTCGCCACAGCCTTCGCCAGCAGCGTCTTGCCGGTACCCGGTGGACCGTAGAGCAGCATCCCCTTGGGCACGGTCGCGCCGAGGAGCGCGAACCTTCTGGGATTGCGCAGGAAGTCGACGACCTCCTGCAGCTCCGCCTTCGCCTCGTCGACGCCGGCGACGTCCTCCCACGCAACAGTCCCGGGCGAGCTCGTGTCGATGGGCTGCGGCTTGACGCGCGGCATGTACTGCACCGTGCGCCAGAGCAGATAGATGATGAGGACGAAGAGGATGATCGGTACCCACGTCAGCAGGTAGTCGTCCAGGACGTCCAGCCAGTGGCCGATGTCCGGCATCAGGGATCGGTCGACCGTGGCGATAGCACGCTGATGCTCATAGCCCCCTCACTGCCACGATGGTCGCGGATGTAGGCCCCGTCAAGACCTCGACGGCCGCCAGCTCGGCATGGCCGAGCCAGGCCAGGCGCCTCGGATCGTGTCCCGGCCGCCCCGGCGTGAAGTCGTCGAGCACCACGAGCCCGCGCGGTGAGAGCAGGCCGAGCGTGGTCTCGACGTCGTCCTTGGCGTCGGCGGCGTCGACGAACACGAGGTCGAAGGGCGCCTCGGGGGGCAGCAGGATGCGCCAGTCGCCCGCGAGCACATGAACGTCCTCGTCGTCGGCGAACAATGCTCCGGCGGCCGCCGCCAGCTCGCGATCGGACTCGACCGTGACGAGCGGAGCGCCTGGTGGCAGTGCGGAGGCGATCCAGGCAGCGCCGACCCCGACACCGGTGCCGATCTCGGCGGCACGGGCAATGCCGCGCGCGCCGGCCAGCACGTGGAGGAGCCCGCCGTCCTCGTCACGGCAGGATCTCGTGAAGCCGAGCTCGGCGGCGAGCGCGTGGGCACGGCGGACGAGCGGCGGGGGCTCCACCGGCGCCTAGACTAGCCGCGTGCCCGGGGCGCTCCCTCTGCCGCCGCACTACGACCCCGAGCGCGTCGGGGAGCTGTACCGGGTCGACTACGCGGCCCGCTTCGCGGACGCAGCGGCGTGGCGCGAAATACATGCGCTCCAGCCGGCCGTCGCGGACGGCTTTCGCGTGGCAGTCGTGCTCGTCGACGTCCAGAACACCTTCTGCACGCCGGGCTTCGAGCTCTTCGTCGCCGGCCGGTCCGGGACGGGCGCCCTCGACGACAACCGCCGGCTGTGCGAGTTCCTCTACGGGAATCTCGCCGGAATCACGCAGATCGTGCCGACGATGGACACGCATCAGGCGCTCCAGATCTTCCATCCGATCTTCCTCATCGATGTCGAGGGCCGGCATCCCGACCCCTACACGCAGGTCACGCTCGAGGACGTCGACAGCGGCCGCTGGCGCGTCCACCCGGGCGTCGCCCAGGAGCTCGGCCTCGATCCGGAGTACGCGCAGTCGCACCTCCGGTACTACGTCGAGACGCTCGCCACAGGCGACAAGTACGCGCTGACGGTCTGGCCGTTCCACGCGATGCGGGCGGGCGTCGGGCACGCGCTGGTCTCGGCGGTCGAGGAGGCTGCGTTCTTCCATGCGATCGCGCGCGTCAGCCAGCCTGACGTCCAGATGAAGGGCAACAACCCGCTCACCGAGCACTACTCCGTGCTCGGCCCGGAGGTCGATTCCGACCAGGAGGGGGAACTGCTCGGGCGGCGCAACCAGGAGCTGATCGAGCGGCTGCTGCGCTTCGACGCCGTTGTCATCGCGGGACAGGCAAAGAGCCACTGCGTCGCCTGGACGATCGCCGATCTGCTCGACGACGCGACCGTTCGCGACCGCGGGCTCGCCGAGAAGGTCTACCTGCTCGAGGACTGCACCTCGGCCGTCGTGGTGCCCGGCGTCGTCGACTACACCGAGGAGGCGGACGCGGCGTTCGCCCGCTTCGCCGCCGCGGGAGCCAACGTCGTCAGGTCGACCGATCCGATCGAGACCTGGCCCGGCACGATCGCGCGCGCGGCCGCCGCGTAGCGGCGAAGCGGAAGGCGAGCGCACCCCACCCTGGGTGGGGAACCGAACCACCCGCCACCCGCTGCGAGCGTAGCCGGCGCTTTCGCACCGGACCGGCACGGGGTCGTGCCAATCGTGTGCCGATGAGTCCACAGTCGCGGGCACGCCGCTCGAGGCGGGCGGCCCGACACGAGCTTGCCGTTCGGCTAGGTGACGACTTCGAGCCGCGCGTTCGGCCGGTACCGCCGGCCGACCTTCGCCGAGAAGCGGCCGTCGGTCATGACGACGTCCGCCGTGAAGTCGTTCTCGCCGCGAATCAGCGACGACCCGACGCCGTACGCGTCGACGGGCACGTGTGCACGCTCGAAGCGGGCGATCTTCTCGACGTCGAACCCGCCCGAGACGACGATGCGAACACGCTCGAAGCCGTCCCGGTCCAGTGCGTCCCGAACCATCCTCACGAGCTCCTCGTTGACGCCGCGCGGGTCGAAGTCCCCCATCTGCCCCCAGAGCGACCGATCGACGAGCTGGCCGGACGTGTCCAGGCGCACCCCCCACAGCCTCGGACCGAGCGCACGCGCCACCGAGACGGCGGTGGACACGGAGTCGTTCTCGAAGTCGACGAGCACCGTGATGTTGAGATCCGGCGGCGCCCACTCGGCGAACTTGGTCGCGGCGAGCACCGTATTGCCGCCGTACGCGGCGATGAGCGCGTGCGGCAGCGTGCCCACGCCGCGCCCACCCCACCAGGACGCCTGCGCGTCGGACGTGACTCCGATCTCGACGCCGAGCCGGGCGCCCGCGACGTACGCGGCATAGCCGTCGCCCGTCTGCACACGGTGGTGGTCGTGCCGGGCGGGCATGAAGATGACCGGCTTGCCGTTCGCCGCCTCGAGCACCCGCGTCACGTTCGTCGCGACGAGCGTCCTGCGCGCGAGTGTCCCGAGATAGACCGTCTCGAGGTGCACGAATGTCGTGTAGTCGCCCTCGATCGTCATCACGGTCTCCCACGGCTCGATCGCGTCGCCGTCGTGAAGCGCGTGCACCGTGAGCTCCTCCCAGCGCTCGCAGCAGAGCTTCAGCACCGCGATCGCCTCGTCCATGCCGCCGAGCACCGCTCGCCGCTTCTGGAAGACCTGAGCCACGACGCGCGGGTGGCGGCCGTCGGCCCGCAGGGCGGCGCGTGTGTGATTGAAGTAGGCGTCGGTGTAGTACCCCTCGCGCATCTTCTCGACGGGCAGTTCGAAGACGTCCGGCGAGAGCCGCTCGCGGCGGGTTGCCGTGGTGCTCACGACGCCTCGCGCTCGAGGCAGGCCGTCAGCGCAGCGTCGGCCACCTCGAGCTGCTCGGGCGAGGGCTCGGCCGTCGCGATCCGCGCCTGCAGCTCGTGGCCGGGCCGGCGCAGGGCCCGCGCGAGCGGATGGCCGCGGTGACGATCCATCCACGCGAAGACCTCCACCGCCGCTGCGACCGCACCGACGGCACCAACGGCACGGGCCGGGCCCCGAACCTCGGATGGGGCGCGCGATGCGACCGCCGCGCCCACCGCCGAGGTGACCAGGAGCGGCCCCACCAGGTGCGTTCCGCAGCGATCGTGCTCTTTCGCGGCGCGCTTGCCGTCCTGCTCGTACGTACCGATGGAGACGTGCTCCGCGCCGTGGTACGCCGCGAGCTCGCGGCCGCGAAGCGCCATCGCGGCGGGGGCGAGGGACACGAGGCTCGCCAGGAGCTCACGCGTCGGCGCGCGCAACGCAGACGAGGTGCGGACGGCGCGAGCTGACACCATGCTCGCGACGATCGCGACCATCACGCCGGGACGCTCGAAGGCCAGGCGTGCCTCGGGCACCGACCGGCGCACCGTCGGAACGAGGGCGAACGCCTCGGCGAGCCGCAGCGGGCCTCGCAGGAACGGCGCCGTCACGTTCGGCGCGAGCCGCGGCTTCTCGCCGGAGGCCACCCTGAGCGTCCCGTCCGGGAGCCGCACTGCGCAACCCCATGAGGTCGGGCCGTGCACGAGCACCCCGTTCTGGAGCGCCATCCCGCCCAGGCGAACCTTCTCGGTCACACCCGAGAGCGTAGCGTTCGGATATGAGGCAGAGCCTCTACCTGGTCGGCATCGGCGGCCGCGGCGGGGCCGGGAAGACGACGCTTGCCCGGCGCTTCGTGGGCGCGCAGATCGTCGGCACCGACGAGTTCTGGGACGGCGCCGACTTCGAGCTCACCCGCATCCGCCGCGAGGTCGTCGACCCCCTGCTCACAGGCAGCACCGCCCGGTTCCACGGCTTCGACTGGGCCACGCAACGACCCTTCGAGGGCGAGCGGGTCGTGCACCCACACGGTGTCGTGATCGTCGAAGGCGTGTGCGCGCTGCACCGCATGCTGCGCGACGCGTACGACCTCCGCGTCTGGGTGGACGCGCCTCGTGAGCTCCGGCTGGCGCGCGGTGTCGCCCGCGACGGCGAAGCGTCGCGGCAGACGTGGGAGGAGGTCTGGATGCCGGGCGAGGACCGCTACGTGGAGCGCGACGACCCGATCTCAGCCGCTCACGTCGTCGTCGACGGCAGCGGCACGGCGGAGCGCGGCCTGGAGCTCTCCGGCGACCGGCCCGAGCGGTAGCGCGGCACCGTCGACCTCCGCGATCGGCATCAGCTCGCGAACCGACGACGACGTGAACGCCTCGTCGGACGTGCGGAGGTCGTCGATGCCGAACGAGCCCTCGACAACCTCCCAGCGGCCGCGCGCCAGCTCCGAGACCGTCGCGCGCGTGACACCGGCGAGGATGCCGAGGTCCAGGGACGGCGTGAAGAGACGCTCACCGCGCCGCCACCAGACGTTCGTCACCGGTCCTTCGAGCACGATGCCCGCCGGATCCACGAAGACCGCATCGTCCGCGCCGCGGCGCATCGCCTCCGCCTCGGCCGCCATGTTGACCGCGTAGCTCGTCGACTTCACACCGGGTAGGAGCCATGGGGCTTCGGCGCGGAAGCCGAGCAGCGTCACGACCCGCAGGCCGCGCGTCCGCAGCGGTTCGAGGTGTCCCGGCAGGGGCGTCACCAGCGCGAAGGCGACCGGTGCCCCACCGGCCGGCCCGGGGGTCGCCACCAGCCGGAGCACCGCGTCCCCGACCCCGGCCGCGCCGAGCGCGAGCCGGGCGAGCTCGGAGAGCTCGCCGCCGTCGATCGAGGGCAGCCCGATGGCGGCCGACGAGCCGGCGAGTCGCTCGAGGTGGGGCCGGAGGCGGAAGGGTCGTCCCCCGTAGACGCGGAGCGTCTCGAAGGCCGCTCGGCCACGCAGCAGGGCCTCGTCGTCCGCGCGGAGGACGGGTTCGGCAGGGTCGACGAGACCCCGGCCGCTCACGGCCAGCGCGAGCGGAGTCACCTTGCGGCTCCCGCGGCGAGCGGAGCGCCGATCGCCTCGAGCAACGGCCGCGCCTTCGTCAGCGACTCCTCGATCTCGTCGGCCGGGTCGGAGTCCCACACGACGCCGCCACCCACCCAAAGGTGGATGCGGTCCTCGGCGATCGCGAACGTCCTGATGGTGAGGGCGAGGTCGACGTCGCCGTTCCCCCAGACGCGTCCCAGTGCGCCCATCGACGCGCCGCGGCCCACCGGCTCGAGCGCAGCGATGTGATCGATCGCCGCGATCTTTGGCGCCCCGGTCACCGATCCGCCCGGGAACATGGCCTCCAGGAGGTCAGCCAGCCCCACCTCGGCACGCAGCCTGCCCTCGACCCGCGATACGAGGTGCTCGACGCCGGCCAGCCGCCTGGCCCTCTGCAGCTCGGGCCAGCCGACCGTGCCCGGCTCGCAGACACGCGAGAGGTCGTTTCGCTCCAGGTCGACGATCATCAGGTGCTCGGCGGCGTCCTTCGGGGACTGCCGGAGCTCGGCCGCGCCGCCCACCGGCCGCGTGCCCTTGATCGGACACGTCCAGACTCGCCGGCCCCGGCGTGCGAGGAAGAGCTCCGGTGAAGCGCTGACGATCGCCCAGCCGTCGCCGTGCAGAGGCTCTCGATTGTCGGTCACGAGCGGTCGCAGGGAGGCGGCGAGCGCGCTCGGGGAGCCCGCGAACGGCGCCGAGAGATGCTGGACGAGATTGACCTGGTAGACGTCACCACGGGCGATGGCGTCGCGCACGGCGCCCACGGCGGCCGCGTGCTCGGCCGTCGTCCACGTGGGCTCCCACTCACCGATGCGATACGACGCGCCACCGTTGTCATATTCGTCAACATACCGCGCGTGGCGGACGACGCAGGCGAGGAGCGGCAGCCGCGGACAGGGCTCTGGCGGCGGTGGTGTCGAGTCGCGCCGAAGCCGCTCCGAGAGGCCGTAGCCGAGAAAAAGATCGGCGTGCAGCTCCTCGCCGCCCGGACGGAAGAAGCCGCGGTCCCGGAGCCAGTCCTCGAGCTCCGCGAAAGCGCCCGCCGCGGAACGAAGCTCGAGCATCAAGCGGCGAGCAGCGAACGCGCGGCGTGGCGCAGGAACGTCACGCCGAGCTCGACGTCGTCGACGGGTACGCGCTCGTCCGCGGAGTGGATCAACCGCGCCGCTACCTCCGCCTCCATGGCGCGTGCCGGGAAGAAGCCGTAGGCAACAGTGCCGAACGCGTCCCGCAGCCAGTGGCTGTCGGTAAATCCCGCGGAGCAGATCGGCGCGAGTCGCGCGCCGGGCTCGAACTCGCCGACGAAGCCGTCGATCGCCGTCCAGAGCGGCGAGGCCATCGGCGAACGGGTGCCGCCCCAGCGCTCGATCCATTCGAGGTCGTAGTCGCCCGGCCCGAGCACGTCGCGAATCAGCGGCTCGGCGGTCTCGGGCGTGTGTCCGGGCAGCAGGCGACAGTCGACCGTGATCTCGCAGACCGCAGGGATGACGTTCCGCTTCTCGGAGGCGTGCGCCATCGTCGGCGAGAGCGTCAGGGACAGGAGCGGCTCGACCAGCTCGCCTGCAAGCGGATGCAGCTCGCGGGCCCGCTCCAGGGCCTCCGGTGCGGCCGGGGCTGCGCCGAGGACGGCCTCGAGCAGCGCAGCGACCTCCGGGATCAGCTCGCGCGGCGGCCGGTAGGCGCCGAGCACCTCGACGAGCCGCGCCGCCTTGACGAGCGCGTTGTCGGCGATGGCGGGCGTCGACGCGTGGCCGCTGCGGCCGTGCACGCGAAGCAGGAACGGCGCGGTCATCTTCTCGGCCGTCGAGCAGAGGTAGAAGACCCGGTCGGCGAACACGACGCGGTCGCCTCCGCCCTCGTTGAGCGAGAAGTCGGCGCGCACGGTGTCCGGGTGCTCGTGCACGAGCCACTCGAGCCCGTACGTCGTGCCGACCTCCTCATCGGCCGTCGCCGCGAACACGAGGTCGCCCGCGGGGCGGAAGCCCTCGCGTGCGAGCGAGGCGAACGCCACCGCGCTCGCGGCGACCTGCCCTTTCATGTCGAGCGCGCCGCGCCCCCAGATCTCGCCGTCCACGAGGTCGCCCGACCACGGGCCGCGTTGCCACTCGGACGGATCCGCGAGCACGGTGTCGGTGTGGCAGATGAACGCCAGCGTCGGGCCGTCGCCGCCGGGCAGACGCGCGACGAGATTCATGCGCTCCGGGACGCGGCCGAGCAGCGTCGCCTCGACGCCGCTCCGCGCCAGGTACTCGCGCAGGAGCTCGGCGACGCGGGTCTCGTTCCCCGGCGGATTGACGGTGTCGAGCCGGATGAGCGCCTGGAGGAGCCCGGTGACCTCCTCGCGGAGCGTCACGCCGGCGGCGAGGTGCCGGCGATCGCGGTCAACTCGTTCCGGACCTCCCAGAGCTCCGGGAAGAACACCTTGTGGATCAGTCGGCCGAGCACCTCGACCGGGGTGCCCTGGGTGCCGACGACGTGGTCGCCGATGATCCGGGCGACGACCTTGTAGTGCCGGACGCGCCACATCGTCACCCGCTCGTCCCACTCGACGAGTGCCTCGGCGAGCTGGTACAGCGCCTCGTGGTCGCGACCCTGGAGGTAGACGTCCTTGACCGACAGGCCAGACTGCTCGACCCGGCTCGTGAACGCCTCGCCGAGCCGCGGTGTGACGCGGCGGATCTCGCGGAATCCAGGGGAGTCGAAGCCGGACCCGTGGCCGAGCACCTTTCTGATCTCCTGGTACTCCCAGGGCGACATCTGCTCGAGCATCTCGAGCTGGTGCGTCGTGTACTGCAGGCAGAGCGACGCCCGCCGCAGGAGCCGCAGCGCCGCCGGCACGTCGTCGGCCTCGACGAGCCCGGCGGCCGTCTCGACCTCGTTCCAGGC
Organism: uncultured Gaiellaceae bacterium; assembly: GCA_963733065.1. Lineage (GTDB taxonomy): Bacteria > Actinomycetota > Thermoleophilia > Gaiellales > Gaiellaceae > CAVTBT01. The sequence goes on along the minus strand of CAVTBT010000005.1, from coordinate 633,863 downwards.
GAGCTTGAGCCACAGCTCCGAGGACTGGTGCACGGTCTGGAAGAGCAGCTCGTCGCGATGCACCCACTCCTCCGGCGCCTTCTGGAGCGCGAGCAGCTCGTCCGTGTTCAGGTAGCGCTCGTAGTCGCTGCGCCCCGTGCCCGGAAGAACGGGCTTGGAGAAGTCCTCTGCGGCGTCGTTCGCCATCGGCCTGAGCATACTTTCCACGTGAGCGACCTCTTCGCGGACGCCGCGCACGAGCGCGAGACCGAGACCGCGCCGCTCGCCCAGCGGCTCCGGCCGCGGACGCTTGCCGAGCTGGTCGGCCAGGAACACGTGCTCGCCCCCGATTCGGCCCTTCGGCTCGCGATCGAGCAGGACCGGCCGCCGTCGATGATCCTCTACGGGCCGCCGGGTGTCGGCAAGACGACACTGGCGCGCATCGTTGCGGAGACGACGGGCGCCGAGTTCGAGGAGCTCTCGGCGGTGTCCGCGAGGGTCGACGACGTGCGGGGCGTGCTCGCCCGGGCACGCGACCGCCTGGGCGGCAACGGACGCCGCACGATCCTGTTCCTCGACGAGATCCACCGCTTCAACAAGGCGCAGCAGGACGCGTTGTTGCCCGCCGTGGAGAACGGCCTCGTAACCCTGATCGGCGCGACCACCGAGAACCCGTACTTCGAGGTCAACTCGGCGCTGCTCTCGCGCTGTGCCGTCTACCAGCTCGAGCCGCTCGCCGAGCCGGAGCTGGTGGTGGTCACCGAGCGTGGCGCCGCCGCGATCGGAGCGCCGCTGACGCCCGAGGTCGCCGCGGCGATCGCCGGCCGCGCGGGCGGCGACGCGCGAGCCGCGCTCAACACCCTCGAGCTCGCGTGGCAGACCGCGCAGGCCGAGGGAGCACCGCTCGAGGAGCGCCACGTCGCCGATGCGGCGCGGAAGCGGCCGCTTCGCTACGACAAGGGCGGCGACCAGCACTACGACTTCGTCTCGGCCTTCATCAAGTCGATGCGCGGCTCGGATCCCGACGCATCGGTCTACTACCTCGCGGCGATGCTCGAAGCCGGCGAGGACCCGCGCTTCGTCGCGCGGCGGATGGTGATCCTCGCGTCCGAGGACGTGGGCAACGCCGATCCGCGGGCGCTGCTCGTGGCGGTCGCGGCCGCCCACGCCGTCGAGCACGTCGGGCTGCCCGAGGCGCAGCTCAATCTCGCGCAGGCCGCGATCTACCTCGCGCAGGCCCCGAAGTCGAACGCCGCGGCGCTCGCGATCTGGGAGGCCCGGGAAGACGTGCGCCGTCACGGCAACGCCCGCCCCCCGGCGATGCTGCGCGATGCGCACTACCGCAGCGCCGCCGCCCTCGGACACGGCGAGGGCTACATCTACCCGCACGACGATCCGAAGGGCTTCGAGGTCGACCACCTCCCGGACGAGCTCAAGGGCCGGCGGTACTATCGGCCGTCCGGCAACGGGGAGGAGAGCGGGGGTGGCGATCAGGACGGGGGACAGGGCGCCTGAGTTCGACCTGGAAGTGTCGCCCGAAGAGCGCGTCAGGCTGTCGGACTACGCCGGCCGCCGCAATGTCCTGCTCGTCTTCCATCCGTTCGCGTTCACGCCGCTCTGCGAGCTCGAGGCGCGCGACCTCCAGGAGAACCTCGAGTCGTTCCGGAACGCCGAGACCGACGTCGTGTTCGTGTCGTGCGACACGTCGGCGGCGCGCCAGGCCTGGCGCGCGCAGCTGGGAGCCGAGTACACCTTCGCCTCGGACTTCTGGCCGCACGGCAAGGCCGCGAAGGCGTACGGCGTGTTCCACGACGAGAAGGGCGTGGCCGTCCGCGGCACGTTCCTCATCGACAAGACCGGCACGGTGATCTGGGCGCTGGTGCACGACGAGCACACGCGCCGGGACGAGATCGTGAGCGGCCCGCTGGACGCCGTCGCCGGGTGACGCAGCGACTCGCCGTCCACGCCTGGGGCGACGAGGGCGCGCCGAGGCTCGTCTGCCTGCACGGCGTCACCTCGCACGGACGACACTTCGCGCCGCTGGCCGCATCACTGGACGGCCGCTTCAGGGTGCTCGCCCCCGACCTGCTCGGGCACGGCGACTCGTCGTGGGAGCCGCCGTGGGACGTCGGCACGCACGTGGACGCGCTGCTCGAGACGTTCGGGGCCGGGCCTGCGACCTGGCTCGGACACTCGTTCGGCGCCCGGCTCGCCTTCGAGCTTGCAGCGCGCGAGCCCGGGCTCGTCGATCGGCTCGTGCTCGTCGACCCGGCGATCCTGTTGCCGCCGCACGTTGCGCTCTTCGCCGCGGAGAACGCCAGGAACGACCGCTCCTACGCCTCGTTCGAGGAAGGCATCGAGCGGCGCTTCGAGGAGAGCCGCCTCGGCCCCGGCGCGAGCAGTGAGACGCTCGAGCGCGAGCTGGCGGTGCACCTCGTCGAGACCGACGACGGCCGCTGGCGCTACCGCTACTGCCAGGCAGCCGTCGTCACCGCATACAGCGAAATGAGCCGCCGCCCGCCGGCGTTCGGCGACGTCACGGCGCCGACCCTGCTCCTGCTCGGCCGCGACTCGTACCTTCCCTACGACCACCTGCTGGACTCGCACCGGGAGGCGGCCGGCGACGGGCTCGAGGTCGTGACCGTCGACGGCGGCCACACCGTGCTCTGGGACGCCTTCGACGAGACCGCGGCGGCCGTCGCGCGCTTCCTCGGCTAGCGCGCCGAACCGCCGACGCGCCCCGGCCGAATACCCGTCGTCCAGCTGCGAGGTTCCTCGCAGACCCGCCCGGAAGGGAGACGACGATGACCGACACGACCCGCGCAGCGTTCCTCGCCCGCGGCGCCCGCGGCGGCCTCGCGCTCGTCGCCGGCGGCGCGCTCCTCGGCCTCGCCGAGGGCACCGCGCTCGCCGCGCCGGCCGCGGACACCGACATCGCCAAGCTGGCCGGCGACGGCAGAGCTGCTCGCCATCGACTTCTACAAGCGCTCCATCGCCTCGAAGCGGCTCTCCGGCGACGAGCTCGGCTACATGGGCTCCGCGCTCGGCAACGAGCAGGCGCACTACGCGGCGCTCGCCGGCGTCCTCGGCAAGGGAGCGCCGAAGGGTCTCCGCTTCCGCTACCCGAACGGCTCGTTCGCCTCGGCGCGGGCGATCGGCAAGCTCGGCATGGCGCTCGAGACCGCGTTCGTCGGCGCGTACATGGGCGCCGTCACGGCACTGCGCTCGAACGAGCTGAAAGGCGTTGCCGCGCAGATCGGCGCGAACGAGTCGCGACACCTCGCGATCCTGTCCAACATCGCCGCGGGTGGGACGATCCAGCCGGCGCCGGCACTGCCCAAGGTGCTGACCGCCGCCCAGGCGACCGCCGCGGTCCGGCCGTTCCTCGCCTAAGAGCTAACCGCCCAGGACGAGCGTGACGCGGAAGCCGCGCACGCGCGGTGTGCACTCGGCGCACCGCCCGAGCGAGCTGAGCGTCACCCGTCCGGGCGCCCGCGCGGTGACGCGCCACTCGACGAAGCCGGGGTCGCGGAAGTAGTTCACCGGGCTGATCGCCACCTTCCCCGGGCCTGCCGCGCGCGGCTGCGACCACAACCGGCGCCGGCTCGGCAGCCGCACTGAGACGGAGCGGCCGACGCCCAGCTCGAACGCCCGCCCGTGGTGCTGGAGCGTCACGGCCTGCGGAGCGGGCGTGGCACTCGGAGCAGCGGCTGCGGCACCTGCGCCGGTGGCCGCAAGGAGGAGTGCGAGAGCCAGACGCCGCACCGCCGCCTCAGGCTGCGTACTCGTCCGCGATTGCCAGCACCTCGTCGAGCACCGCGAGGCCCTCGTCGAGCTCCTCACGGGTGATCGTCAGCGGAGGGCAGATCACGACGACGTTCCAGTGCACGAAGAGGTAGAGCCCGCGCTCCATGGCCGCCTTCGTCAACCGCTGGATCGGCTCGCCCTGCGTGTTGAACGGGACGAGCGGCTCGCGGGTGCCGCGGTCCTTCACGAGCTCCAGCCCCCAGAACAGCCCGAGCCCGCGGACGTCGCCGACGGACGGATGGCGCTCCTGCAGCCGTGGCAGCTCGTCGGCGAGGTACGAGCCGTGGTCGGCGGCGTTCTCGACGATGCCCTCCTCGCGGAAGGCCTCGATCGAAGCGACGGCGACCGCGCACGCGAGCGGATGGCCGCTGTAGGTGAGACCGCCGGCGAAGAGCCGGTCCTCGATCCGCTCGTAGAGCCACGGCCGCACCGTCATCGCTCCGAGCGGGACGTAGCCCGAGTTGATGCCCTTGGCGGTCGTGATGATGTCGGGCACGACGTCCCAGTGATCGACGGCGAACCAGCGCCCGGTGCGGCCGAAGCCGGCCATCACCTCGTCGGTGATGAGGACGATCCCGTGCCGGTCGCACACCTCGCGAATCGCCTGCAGGTAGCCGGGCGGCGGCGGGATGAGGCCGTTCGTCCCGGTGACCGTCTCGAGGATCACCGCCGCAACGGTCTCCGGGTTCTCGTACTGGAGGAGCTCCTCGAGGTGCGGCGCGCCGGTGCAGACCGGGCAGGGATCGGGATGGCCCGCCGGGCAGCGATACGTGTACGGGTCGAGCATGCGGACGACCCCGGGGAGCCCCGGCTCGGCGTGCCAGCGACGCGGGTCGCCCGTGAGCGTGATGGCGCCGGCGGTCGCCCCGTGGTAGGAGCGGTAGCGCGCGATCACCTTGTGGCGGCCCGTCGCCCAGCGCGCGAGCTTGACGGCGTTCTCGTTCGCCTCGGCGCCCCCGTTGGTGAAGAACGTGTAGCGCAGGTCTCCCGGCGTCACCTCCGCCAGCAGCCGGGCGAGCTCCGAGCGCTTGTCGTTCGCCATCGGCGGCCCGATCGTGCACAGCCGGTCGGCCTGCTCCTTGATCGCCGCGACCAGACGCGGATGCTGGTGGCCGATCGACACGTTGACGAGCTGCGAGGCGAAATCGAGGTAGCGCTTGCCCTCGTAGTCCCAGAAGTAGCGGCCCTCAGCGCCGGCGACCGGCAGCGGCTGGAACGCCGACTGCACGGACCAGGAGTGGATGACGTAGTCGCGATCCTCGGCGACGATCCTGCGCCCGAGCTCCGCGTTCGACTCCACGACTGCCATGGCGGCCCCTCCTTCGCTCTCGACGCGCGAAGCCTAGTCCCAGATCGCCGCACCGGTCGAGATCTCGAAGAAGTGCAAACGGCGGGTGTCGACGACCAGCTCGAGGCTGTCGCCTTCGCGTGCGGAGCTGGCGCGATCGACGCGTGCGACGAACAGCGATCCCTGCCGTCGGGCCTGTTCCTCCGTCGCATCCAGCGCCTCGCCGACGGCGGCGCGGATGTCCTCGCCGCGCACCGGAGGCGCGGCGACGCCGAAGTGCACGAAGACCTCGGCACCCATGTCCTCGCGGATGTCCACCCGAGCGGTGATGCGGCGCTCCGGCGACGCGCCGTCCACGAGGCTCGCGTCCTCCATGTCCTCGGGCCGGATGCCCATGATCACGCGCGTGCCCTCGTGCCGCGCGAGCCCCGGCCGCGCCGCGAGCACCTGCTCGTCGAGCACGAGCCGCTGGTCGCCGAGCTGTGCGGAGAGCTGCCCGTCCGACCGCGCGAGGTCGGCGCCGACGAGATTCATCGCGGGAGAGCCGATGAACTCCGCCACGAAGAGGTTCACTGGCCGGTCGTAGAGCGCCTTCGGCCGGTCGAACTGCTGCAGGCGCCCGTCGCGGAGCACGGCCACGCGGTCGCCGAGCGTCATCGCCTCGGTCTGGTCATGGGTCACGTAGATCGTCGTCACCTCGAGGTCGCGCTGGAGGCGAGCGATCTCGGCCCGCATCTGCACGCGCAGCTTGGCGTCGAGGTTCGAGAGCGGCTCGTCCATGAGGAACGCGGCCGGCTCGCGCACGATCGCGCGGCCCATGGCCACGCGCTGGCGCTGGCCACCCGACAGCGTGCGCGGGCGCTTCTTCAGTACATCCGCCAGTCCCAGCACCTGTGCGGCGTTGTCGACGCGCCGGGCGATCTCCTGCCGGTCCAGCCCGCGCATCTTGAGCGCGAACGCCATGTTGTCGTACGCCGACATGTGCGGGTACAGCGCGTAGTTCTGAAAGATCATCGCGACGTCGCGATCCTTCGGCGAGAGCTCGTTCACGACCTCGCCGCCGATCGACACGGTGCCCTCGCTGATGTCCTCGAGTCCGGCGATCATCCGTAGCGCGGACGTCTTGCCGCACCCCGACGGGCCGACGAAGACGACGAGCTCGCCGTCGGCCACCTGCATATCGAGGTCGGTGACCGCCCGTGTCCCGTCCGGGTACACCTTCGCGACCTGGTCGAGCTCGATCTGGGCCACGTGCCGTTTGACTCTCTCCGCCGCGGGACATTTTGAATCCAGATGGAGGCGCTGGCACAACCCGCGCCACGTCGCCGGAAAGCGCTGCTCGAGCGGCGCCGGTTTCTTGCGGCTGCGCTGATCGCGCCTGCGGTGGTGTTCATCATGCTGCTCGTCGGCGCGCCGCTCGTGCTGGCCGGCTACCTCAGCCTCACGGACGCGACGGCCGGTTCGCTCAGCGGCGAGTTCGTCGGGCTGGACAACTTCGTCGACCAGTGGGCCGACGAGAACTTCCGGCGCGCGCTCCGCAACACCGTCGTCTTCACGGTGCTCTCGAACCTGATCGTCGTCCTCGTGGCGGCGCTCCTCGCGCACCAGCTGATCAAGGACTTCCGCGGCAAGTGGTTCCTGCGCTTCCTGATCCTGCTGCCGTGGGCGGCGCCGGTCGCGCTCAGCACGATCGGCTGGCTCTGGATCTTCGACTCGCTGTTCTCGGTCGTGAACTGGGTGCTCATCCACCTCCGCCTGGTGGACGAGTTCAACCCACCGCAGTGGCTCGGCGACCCGAACCTCGCGCTCGCCGCGATCACGACCGTGCACGCGTGGCGGCTCATCCCGTTCGCCACCGTGATCATGATCGCCGGGCTGGCGTCGATCCCGCGAGAGGTCGACGACGCCGCCCGTGTCGACGGCGCCACGGGACTGCGGAAGCTCTGGCACGTGACGCTGCCGCTGCAGCTGCCGATCGCGATCATCGCCGTCCTCTTCGGGATCGTCTTCACGGCGACCGACATGGCGGTCGTCTACATCCTCACGCGCGGCGGCCCCTTCAACAGCACGCAGATGCTGCCGATGTGGGCGTTCGCGACCGGCATCCAGTCCGGTGAGCTCGGCGCCGGCGCGGCCATCGCGCTCTACCTGCTGCCAATCCTGGCAGTCGTCACGGTGCTGATGCTGCTGGTGGCGCGGCGCGTGGAGGTCACCTGATGTTCAAGCGGCACCGCGACACGGTGGTGGCCTACGCCGTCGTCGCGCCGTGGGCGCTCGTGCTCGCGTTCCCGTTCTACTGGATGCTCTGGACGGCGCTCAAGACCGACCAGGATCTCTACAACGTCAAGAACGTCCCGTTCAGCTTCGACGACGGTTCGCCCACGCTGCACAACGTGCGCTTCCTGTTCGAGGAGACGCAGTACGCGCACTGGCTCTGGAACACGGTGCTGGTCGGCGCGGTCGTCGTCGTGATCACGCTCATCTTCGCAGCGCCCGCCGGCTACGCGCTCGCCCGCCTGTCGGGGCGCTGGGGACAGAGCCTCGGCGTCGCCATCTTCCTGGTCTACCTCGTGCCGCCGACGCTGCTGTTCCTGCCGCTGTCGCGCCTGATCGCCGAGCTCGACCTCCAGGACGACCTCGAGTCGCTGATCCTCGTCTACCCGTCCTTCACGATCCCCTTCTCGACCTGGCTGCTGATGGGCTTCTTCAAGACCATCCCGCCGGAGCTCGAGGACGCCGCACGCGTGGACGGCGCGTCTCGCATCCGCACGCTGATCCACATCGTCTTCCCGGTCTCGCTCCCGGGGCTGCTCACCGTCGTCATCTTCTCGTTCTCCCTCTGCGTCAACGAGTTCATCTACGCGCTCGCGTTCATCACCACGTCGTCCGACAAGGTCATCTCGACCGGCATCTACACGGAGCTGATCCGCGGCGACGTGTTCTTCTGGGGTGCCCTCATGGCGGCGACGCTGATCCCCAGCATCCCGCTGGCGCTCCTCTACAACGCATTCCTCGACCGCTTCATCGCCGGGTTCACCGGAGGGGCATTTCGTTGACCCGCCACCACCACGAAAGGAGGAGGGCCAATGGCGGATGAGACCGCCCGACACGTCCCCGAGGAGGTGTCTGCGACCACGACGCGACGCGAGCTGCTCCGGCGCGCCGGCGTCGGCGCCGCGGCGATCGCCGCCGGTGGCACGTTCGCCAAGACCTCGGTCGCGGGCGTGCCCAAGTTCGCGAAGAAGCAGCTCGCGGGCACACTGCGCATCATCCAGTGGAGCCACTTCGTGCCTGCGTACGACCGCTGGTTCGACAACGTCTACGTCAAGCGCTGGGGCGAGGCCAACGACACCGAGGTCATCGTCGACCACATCAACCAGGCCGACATCCCGGCACGAGCTGCCGCGGAGGTCGCCGCCCAGAGCGGCCACGACATCTTCTTCTTCCTGTCGCCTCCCGCGCAGTACGAGGACCAGGTCATCAACCACAACGAGATCGTCCAGGAGGTCAACAAGCGGCGCGGGAAGATGAAGCCTCTCGCCCAGAAGGCGACTTACAACCCGCGGACGAAGAAGTACTTCGCGTTCTCGGACAACTACGTCCCCGACCCCGTCAACTGGCGGACCGACCTGTGGGGCGAGGTCGGCATCCGGCCGACGACCTGGGAGAACGTGCTGCGTGCAGCACCGAGGCTGCGCGCGATGGGCAACCCGATCGGCATCGGCATGTCCAACGAGATCGACTCGAACATGGCCCTGATGGCGATGATGATGTGCTTCGGGTCGTACATCCAGAACGAGGAGCAGCGCGTCGTCCTGAACAGCAAGGAGACGGTCGAGGTGCTGAAGTTCGGCCGGGAGCTGTACCGCCAGGGGATGTCGAACGAGATCTTCGCCTGGACGGCGTCGTCGAACAATCAGGCGATGGTCGCCGGCCGGCTCTCGCTGGCGATGAACGCCATCTCCATCACCCGGACGGCCGAGCAGGTCAACCCGGACCTCGCGAGCAAGATCAATCTCGCCGCGATCCCGGCCGGACCTGCCGGTCGCGTCGGCCTCGAGCACGTCATGGGCGCATACGTCATCTGGCGCTTCGCCCGCAACAAGGAGACGGCGAAGAAGTTCCTCGCCGACCTCGAGATCAAGTACATCGGGGCCTTCGAGAACTCGAGGTTCTACAACTTCCCGTCCTGGCCGCAAGCGGTGACGAACATCCCGCGCCGGCTCGCGCGGGACCCGGTGGCGAAGCCGAGCGGGAAGTACCGCGTGCTCGGCACGATCGCCGAGCAGTACACGAACAACCCGGGCCATCCCGGGTACACCAACGCGGCCATCGACGAGATCTTCAACAAGTTCCTGATCCCGCAGATGTTCGCGGAGGTGGCGCAGGGGAAGCGCACGCCGGAGGAGGCGGCGCGGGTGTACGACCGCTCGTTCCGCGGCATCTACCAGCGCTGGCGGAATCGCGGGAAGCTCTGAGCCACGTGGGGGAGCCTCCCGGGGCTCCCCCACGGCTCATCGCCGAAGCGCGGAGCGCTACGCTCCTTCGTGAGCACCCGAGGAGGAACGATGACCGACGTCATTGCCGCACCAGAGGGCCAGGAGCAGAGCGCAGAGCTCATCCGGATCACCCACTGGATCGGCGGCGAGCGCGTGGCCGGCACGTCCGGCCGCAGCGGGCCCGTCTACAACCCGGCGCTGGGACGCCAGACCGGCGAGGTCGACCTCGCCTCCGTGGAGGAGGTCGACGCGGCCGTGCAGGCCGCGAAGGCCGCGTTCCCCGCCTGGCGCGCCGTCTCGCTGGCGAAGCGCGCCGAGCTCCTGTTCCGGATTCGCGAGCTCGTCCACGACCGTCGCGAGGAGGTCGCCCGGATCCTGACCGCCGAGCACGGCAAGGTGCTGTCCGATGCCCTCGGCGAGGTCACGCGCGGGCTCGAGGTGATCGAGTTCGCCTGCGGCATCCCGACGCTGCTCAAGGGCGACTTCTCCGAGCAGGCCTCGACCGGCATCGACGTCTACTCGATCCGCCAGCCGCTCGGCGTCGTCGCCGGGATCACGCCGTTCAACTTCCCCGCCATGGTGCCCATGTGGATGTGGGCGCCCGCGCTCGCATGCGGGAACACGTTCGTGCTCAAGCCGTCGGAGAAGGATCCGTCGGCCTCGCTGTGGACGGCCGAGCTGCTGAAGGAGGCCGGCGTCCCGGACGGCGTCTTCAACGTCGTCCACGGCGACAAGCTCGCCGTCGACTCGCTGCTCGAGCACCCGGACGTCGCGGCCGTCTCCTTCGTCGGGTCGACCCCGATCGCCTCGTACATCTACGAGACCGGGACGAAGCACGGCAAGCGCGTGCAGGCGCTCGGCGGCGCGAAGAACCACATGGTCGTGCTGCCCGACGCGGACATCGAGATGGCGGCCGACGCAGCGGTGTCAGCGGCATACGGCTCGGCGGGCGAGCGCTGCATGGCGATCTCGCAGGTCGTCGCCGTTGGGCACGCCGCCGACGATCTCGTCGGCGCGATCAAGGCGCGGCTGCCGCAGATCAAGGTCGGCGACGGGCTCGACCCCACCTCGGAGATGGGGCCGCTCGTCACGGGAGAGCACCGCGACAAGGTGGCGGCCTACATCGAAGGCGCCCGCGAGCAAGGGGCGACCGTGGTGGCCGACGGCCGCGAGACGGCGCCCGAGGGCGACGGCTTCTTCCTCGGCGTCTCGCTGCTCGACGACGTCACGCCGGACATGGACGCCTACCGGGACGAGATCTTCGGCCCGGTGCTCGGCGTCACTCGCGTCGAGACGTACGACGAGGCCGTGCGGCTCGTGAACGAGAACCCGTACGGCAACGGCACCGCGATCTTCACCCGCGACGGCGGCGTGGCGCGCCAGTTCCAGTTCGACGTGCAGGCGGGGATGGTCGGGATCAACGTCCCGATCCCGGTGCCGGTCGCCTACTACTCCTTCGGCGGTTGGAAGTCGTCGCTGTTCGGCGACTCGCACATCTACGGCCCCGAGGGGATCCACTTCTACACACGCGGCAAGGTCGTCACTTCGCGCTGGCCGGACCCGGCCACCTCGAAGGTCGACCTGGGCTTCCCGCAGACGAGATGAGAGCGGCGGCGGCGGTCGTGGTTGCGGGCGGCGCGCTCGCGGCCGCGGCCGCCGCCGCGCCCGGCGGCCAGGAGCCGGTGCCGACCCGCGACTGCAGCACCCGAACCGAGCCGAGCCGCGGCGTGCTGCGGTTCGCCGAGCCCAAGGACGTCGTCGTCGGGCCTGTGTCGTTCACGTCGCTCCGGCTCGCGAGCTCGCCCCGAGCCGGCTATCGGAGACGAGACAGCCGGCTGTTCGTGAAGGCCGGCGTCAAGGTGCTCTGGGGGCCGCCGGTGACCGTGCGCGTGGCCGCCGCGGACGCCGATCAGCTCGTGCTCGAGTACGTGGGCGGTCCGGGCGGCTGGCAGCAGACTGCGGCGGTGCGCTTCGAGCAGTGCCCGCCGGGGACGCCGATGTGGAACGGCAACAGCTACCGCCGCGTGACCGGCTTCAACGGCGGCCTCGCGTTCTCGAGGCGCGGCTGCTACACGCTGGTCGTGCAGGCCGAGGGCCGGCGCGCGTACAGCCGGGAAGTCTCGTTGGGCGCCGGCACCTGCGAGTAACGTCCCGCGCGTGATCCCCTGCGGGACCTGCGGCGCCGGGAACCGGGACGGCGCGCGCTTCTGCGACTCGTGCGGCGCGGCGCTCGCCGCGGCCGAGCCTCGCAGCGAGCAGCGCAAGACGGTCACGATCCTCTTCTGCGACGTGATGGGCTCGACGGCCCGCGCCGAACGGCTCGACCCCGAGGCAACGCGGGCGGTGATGGCGAGGTACTTCGATACGGCCCGCGCGGCGATCGAGCGCCACGGCGGCACCGTCGAGAAGTTCATCGGCGACGCGGTGATGGCCGTCTTCGGGGTGCCGCAGGTGCACGAGGACGACGCGCTGCGCGCGATGCGCGCCGCCGTGGAGCTCCGCGACGCCGTCGAGATCGACGTCCGCATCGGCGTCAACACGGGACCGGTCGTCACCGGCGCGGGCGACACCCTCATCACCGGCGACGCCGTCAACGTCGCGGCCCGGCTCGAGCAGGCGGCGGCGCCCGGCGAGGTGCTCGTCGGCGCAGACACGTACCTGCTCGTGCGTGACGCCGTGGATGCGGAGCTCGTCCCGCCGATCGATGCCAAGGGCAAGTCCGAGCCGCTGACCGCGTACCGGCTGATCGCCATCACGGGCGACGAGGCGCGTGCCCGGCGCTTCGACGCGCGGCTCGTGGGGCGGGCGGCGGAGTCGCGGCTCCTCGCGGATGCCTGGGAGCGAGTGCGATCCGAGCGAGCCTGTGCGCTGTTCACGATCCTCGGCGCCGCCGGCGTTGGCAAGTCACGGCTCGCGCGAGAGTTCCTGCACGACCTCGACGGCACCGTGGTCACCGGCCGCTGCCTGTCGTACGGCGAGGGCATCACGTACTGGCCTGTCGTGGAGATCGTGAAGCAGCTCGGAGACCGGCGCAGCATCCCGGACGACGCGTGGCTGGCCGGCCTGCTGGGCCAGGGCGAGGCGTCGACCGACGAGATCGCGCTGGGGGTGCGCAAGCTGCTCGAGACGGTTGCGTCCGAGGCGCCGATCGTCGTCCTGCTCGACGACGTCCACTGGGGAGAGCCCGCGTTCCTCGACCTCGTCGAGTACGTGGCCGACCTGAGCCGTGACGCGCCCATCCTGCTGCTCTGCCTGGCGAGACCGGAGCTGCTCGACCGCCGCCCTGGCTGGAGCGGCGGCAAGCTCAATGCGACGACGGTGCTGCTCGAGCCCCTGGGCCCGCCCGAGACCGCAGAGCTGATCGACGACCTGCTCGGCGGGAGCGATCTCGACACCGAGTTGCGCGAGCGCATCCTCGCGGCGGCGGAGGGGAATCCGCTCTTCGTCGAGGAGATGCTCGCGATGGTCGGGGAGCAGGACGCCGGGCCGATCGACGTGCCGCTCACGATCCAGGCGCTGCTGGCCGCCCGCATCGACCAGCTCCCCAGTTCGGAGCGAGACGCGCTCGAGCGAGGCGCGGTCGAGGGCCAGGTCTTCCACCGCGGCGCCGTCGAGGCGCTCGCGGCTAACGGCGGCGGTGTCGCGACTCACTTGCTGAGCCTCGTCCGCAAGGAGCTGGTGCGGCCAACTCCGGCCGTGCTCTCGGACGACGACGCGTTCCGCTTCCGGCATCTCCTCATCCGGGACGCGGCGTACGAGGCACTGCCGAAGTCGACGCGCGCCGATCTGCACGAGCGCTTCGCCGACTGGATCGGCGAGCGCGGCGCCGAGCTCGTCGAGCTCGAGGAGATCCTCGGCTACCACCTCGAGCAGGCGGCGCGGTACCGGGCGGAGCTCGGCCGGCCGGCGCCGGCACTCGCACGACGAGCGTCGGCACACCTCGGGGGCGCCGGTACGCGCGCCCTCCAGCGCACCGACCTCCACGCCGCCGCCAACCTGCTCAGACGGGCGACGAACCTGCTCGAGCCCGACGACGTGGCTCATGTGCGGCTGCTTCCCGCGCTCGGCGAGGCCCTCTACGCCATGGGGGACGTGGAGGGCGGCCGCGCGCTCCTCGAACGGTCGGTGGAGGAGGCGGACGCCCGCGGCGAACAGGAGACGGCGGCGCACGCACGGCTCGTGTCCCTCTTCATCCGCGGGCACATGGGCGAGGAGCCAATGGCGGGCGTGCTCGAGGAGGCTGAGCGGGTCGTCGCCTCGCTGCCGGCGACCGCGGACGAGGAGTTGCTGGCCCGCGCGCACTCCGGGCTGGGATGGTTCAGATTCTGGCTCGGCGACTGCGCCGGTGCACTCGTGGACGGGCGTCGCGCACTTGCGCACGCCGTCCGAACGGGGTCGCCGATTCTGGAGGACGAGATCGCAGGCCTCATATCGGGGGCGCTGCTGATGGGCCCGTCGCCCTATGCGGAGCTGGAGCGGTTCGTCGACGAGCGGCTCGCCGCAGGGTACGGGCGCTTCGGGGGGCGCGGCGGCTCGGACATGCGCAACCACCGTCCGCTGGTCGACGCCGCGCGCGGCGATTTCGACGCCGCCCGTGCGCTGTACGCCGAGCTGCGGCAGCACCGGGCGGAGCGCGGCGCGACGCTGTTCCACCTCTCGATCGCCACGAACGTCGTCAGGGTCGAGCTGCTCGCCGGCGATTTCGTGGCTGCCGAGCGCATCCTCCGCGAGGCGTGGCTCGGCCTCGAGGAGGTGGGCGAGCGCGGCTTCCGCTCGACGGCCGGCACGATCCTCGCGACCGTGCTCGTTCGGCTCGGCCGCCTCGCCGAGGCCGAGGAAATCGTCGACGAGGGCCAGCGACTCGCGTCGGAGGACGACGTCTTCACGGCGACGACGGCATGCCACGCTCGCGCGCTCCTCGCGTCCGCCCGCGGGCTCCACGAGGAGGCGGTCGCGCATGCGATGGAGGGAGCGCGGATCGCGGACCGCACGGATTACATCGAGGACCAGGCGGACTCGTACCTCGTCCTCGGCGAGGTGCTGACCGCCGCGGGGCGAGACGCCGAGGCGGCGGAGGCGCTACGAACGGCCGTCGAGCTCGCCGAGCGCAAGGGCTCGATCGTGCTCGCCGCCCGCGCGAGGACCCTGCTCGAACGAACCGCGGCCTAGGCTCCGGCTGAATGCGCGCCCAGGTGCTCCGCCTCGTCGAGCAGTCGCTGTGCCCTGCTCACGACCGGAGCATCGACCATCCGGCCGTCGAGCGCGACGGCGCCGCGGCCCTCACGCAGGCCTGCCTCGTGTGCCTCGAGAACGCGGCGTGCCCAGTCGAGCTCGGCCTCGCTCGGTGCGAAGACGCGCCGGATCGGCTCGATCTGGTCGGGGTGGATGCAGAGCTTGCCGCGGAAGCCGAGGCTGCGGGCGAGCGCTGCCTGTGCCTCGAGCCCCGCCGCGTCGCGGATGTCGAGGAAGACGACGTCGAACGGCGGCCTGACGCCTGCGGCGGCGGAGTCCGTTACGAGCTTCGAGCGCGGGTAGAGGAGCTCCGCACCGTCGGGGCGCGGCTCGGTGAGCAGCTCGGCGGCCAGGTCGTGGCTGCCGAGCGCCAGGGCGAAGACCCGCGGCGTGGCCGCGGTCTCGTACGCGAGCCGGACGCCGGCGGCGGTCTCGACGATCGCGAGCACCGGCGGGCCGTCCGCGCCAAGCGGCGCGACCGTGTCCGCGGTCGCCTTGGGCAGGACGATGAAGTCGAGCGAGAGGCGCGCCGTCAGCGCGAGGTCGTCGGCGAACCACTCGGTAAAGGGCGCGTTCACACGCAGCGCGCGCAGCGGCCCGTTCCGCCCGGCCTCTGCCAGGACCGCCTCGACCGTGTCGCGGGCGGCTGCCTTCCGGTCGGGAGCGGTTGCGTCCTCGAGGTCGGCCACGATGGCGTCCGCAGCGCTCGCCAGGGCGTTGCGGAGCTTGCGCTCGTCGCCCGCCGGCGCGAACAGCACCGTCCGCACGAGCGAGAGGTCCGCGCTCACGCGTCCAGCGCGTCGAGGTAGCGCTGCAGCGCCAGCTGCCGGCGGCGCGAGCCCGCGATCTCGCCCTGCAGCCTGGCGATCTCCTCGTCCGACGAGTCCCCGTCGTCAGCGTCGAGCTCGAACACGTAGGGATCGTCGTCCTCGTCCGGCTCGTACTCGTCGCCGACCGGGACCTCGAGCACCTCGCGCACGATCGCCGTGTCCTCGGGGTCGAGCCGCTCGAAGACCTGCTCGTCGATCCGGGGGCCATCGGTCTCGGCGACGATCTCTGCCAGCCGCTCGGCCAGCGCCGCCTCGCGCCCGCGCTCGTCCTCGAGCGCCTCCTCGACCTGCCTGCGGCGCTGCTCACGCGCCATCGCCTCGCGGTCCACGAGCGAACGATAATCGGCCGCCGTGCAGACTCGTTCCGCGCGCGTAGTCCTGACGACGGCCTCGGCGGCGCAGGTGGCGGTCTCGTTCGTGACCTTCGGGTTGCCCGCGATCGGGCCGCAGCTCAGGGAGGAGTTCGGCCTCGGGCTGCCCGGGCTCGGCGCCGTGCTCACCGCGGCGTTCCTCGGCGCCGGTCTCTCGCTCCTCGGCACGGGCGTCGCCGTCGACCGGCTCGGGTCACGCGCCGCGATGGCAGGCGGGACGCTGCTCGGGGCCGGAGCGCTCGTCGTCGCGGCGCTCGTGGACGGAGCTCAGGCGCTGGGCGCCGCGCTCCTCGTCTTCGGCGCCGGCTCGTCGGTCGTCACCATCGCCGGCGTCGGCGCGCTGTTCCGGGCGTACCCGGTCGAACGCCGAGCGTGGGCCCTCGGGGTGCGGCAGATGGCCGTGCCGCTCGGCGGCATGGTCGGCGCCGTGCTCGTCCCGGCCCTCGAGGCCGTCGGCGGCGTGAGGCTGGTCCTCCTCACGGCGGCAGCGGCGGTGGGCCTGTCCGGAGCCGCGTTCGCGCTCGCGGCCGACTCGGAACGCGGCGGGAGACAGGCGGGAGGCTTCAGGACGATCCTGCGTGCCCCCGGCATGCGACGGCTGCTCGTCGTGGCGGCGTTCTACATCCTCGTCCTGAACGGCGCGCTCGTCTACGCCCTGCCGGCTGCGAAGGCGGCGGGCGTCTCGGCGCTCGCGGCCGGCGCGACGTTCTTCGCGATGCAGGTCGCCGCCGGGGTCGCACGGATCGTCTGGGGCCGCATCGCCGATCGCGACGCCGGAAGGCGGCGGGCGCGCACGCTCGCGGAGGCGGGCCTCGTCGCGGCGGCGGGCTGCCTCCTCTACGGCGCCGCCCTCCACCAGGGCGCCGCGCTGGCGGTCGCCGCGGCGACCGTGCTCGGCTTCGGGGCGCTCGGCTGGAACGCGCTCGTCTACGTCAGCGCGGGCGAGCGGGCGCCTGCGGAGCTCTCCGGCCGCTCGGTGGCGGTCGCGGCGACGGTCATCTTCGGGCTGTCGGCGCTGGCGACGCCGCCGCTCGGCGCCCTCGCGGACCGTGCCGGCTGGGACGTCTTCTGGCTCACGACTGCCACGCTCGCGGTCATCGGCTCGGCCGTCGCGACGACCCTGCCGGGACGCCGCTGAACCGCCGTGCCACGGCTTTGACTCGCGGATTGCATACTGTATGTTCGCCCCGTGGAGAGAGCGCTCCACGATGGCGCCCCGCTCACTCGGAACGCGAGCAGCGCTGCGACCGAGCTGATCCGTCAGGCGATCATCGACGGCCGGCTCCCACCGGGCCGTCGCTTGAAGGAGGAGGAGCTCGCGCGGGAGCTCGGCATCAGCCGGACGCCCGTCCGGGAGGCACTGCTGATGCTCCACGCCGAAGGCCTCGTCGACGTGGCACCGAACCGCGGAGCCGCCGTCCACTCGCACTCGGTCGAGGACCTCGACGATCTCTACCAGCTCCGCGCCGTGCTCGAGGGCTACTCGACGCGCCGCGCCGCCACGCGCCTGGGCGACGAGGAGATCCGTCGGCTGCACGAGAGCTGCGAGCGATTCGAGGGTCTGCTCCAGGACGGCGGCGACATGAGCGAGCTCGTCCAGGAGAACCTCGTCTTCCACCAGACGATCCTCGACGGCTCGGGCAGCGGGCGCGTCACGGCCATGGTGCGCCAGGTCATCGAGCTGCCGCTCGTGTACCGCTCCTACGTCTGGTACTCGTCCGAGCAACAGCGCATCTCCGGCCACTACCACCACCAGATCACACGCGCCCTCGAGGCCCGCGACGCCGAACGCGCCGAGCTCGTCATGAAGGAGCACATCTTCGAGGCGCGCGACCTGCTCCTCACCCACTGGCGCGAGCTCGAGGCCGAGACATGACGGACCCGGCGCTCACCGCGGATGCGCCTCGACGGGAGACGGCCGGGCCCGGCCCGCTCGCGGGCATGCGCGTCGTCGAGCTGGGCATGCTGCTCGCCGGCCCATTCACCGGGCGGCTGCTCGGCGACATGGGCGCGGAGATCATCAAGGTCGAGGCCCCCGGTCAACCGGACCCGCTGCGGGAGTGGGGCAAGGCGCGCTATCAGGGGCGCTCGCTCTGGTGGCCGGTGCAGTCGCGCAACAAGAAGTGCGTGACGCTCGACCTGCGGCAGGAGCGGGGCCAGCGGTTGCTGCTCTCTCTCGCCGAGCAGAGCGACGTGCTCGTCGAGAACTTCCGGCCGGGCACGCTGGAGCGCTGGCAGATCGGCCCGGAGCAGCTCTGGGAGGCGAACCCGCGCCTCGTGATCGCCCGCATCTCCGGCTACGGCCAGACCGGGCCGTACGGGCCGCGGGCCGGCTTCGCGTCCGTCGCCGAGGCCATGGGCGGCATCCGCCATATCAACGGCTTTCCGGGCGAGCCGCCGCCGCGCATCCACATCTCGCTCGGCGACTCGCTCGCCGGGATGTTCGCCGTTCAGGGCATCCTCGCGGCGCTCTACTGGCGCGACGTGCTGGGCGGCGGCCGCGGGCAGGTGGTGGACGTGTCGCTGATGGAGGCGTGCTTCGCGCTGCTCGAGAGCGCCGTGCCCGAGTACGACCGGCTCGGCATCGTGCGCGGGCCGGGCGGCACCGGCCTGAAGGGCGTGGCACCGTCGAACATCTTCGAATCGAGCGACGGCACGTGGATGGTGATCGCGGCGAACGCCGACAACGTCTTCCGGCGGCTGTGCGAGGCGATGGAGCAGCCCGAGCTCGCGGACGACGCGCGCTTCGCGACCCACCTCGCGCGCGGAGACAACCAGGAGGAGCTCGAAGGCATCGTCGGCGCGTGGGCGAAGCTGCACACCGCCGCGGACATCGACCGAATCCTCAACGAGGCGGGCGTGATCTGCGGGCCGATCTACACGATCGAGGACATCTTCGAGGACGAGCAGTTCCGAGCCCGCGACATGCTCGTGACGCACGAGGATCCCGACTTCGGCGAGTACATCGGGCCGGGGATCGTGCCCAAGTTCTCGGACACGCCGGGCGAGGTGCGCTGGTCGGCGACGTGGGAGGAGGGCAGTCACAACCGGGACGTCTACGGCGGGCTGCTCGGCGTCTCCGACGAGGAGCTGGCCGAGCTGAAGGAACAGGGCGTCCTGTGACCGTCACGATCTGCGACGTCGCGCCACGGGACGGCCTGCAGAACGAGGACACCCACCTCGACCCGGAGACCCGCGCGGAGCTCGTCAACCGGCTGGCGGCAGCCGGCGTGCGTCGGATCGAGACGGTGAGCTTCGTCAACCCGTCGCGTGTGCCCCAGATGGCAGGCGCCGAGGACGTGGTGGCAGGCATCGACCGGCGCGACGGCGTCGTGTACGCGGGGCTCGTCCTCAACGAACGGGGCTACGAGCGGCTGGCGGCGACGGAGCTCGACGAGGTGCACATGGCGTTCGCCGCGACCGAGAGCTTCAACAGGCGCAACCAGAACGCCTCGCCGGAGGAGTCTCTCGCAGCGACAGCGGCGATCGTCGAGCGTGCGCACGCCGACGGCCTCCGGGCGACGGCGACGATCGGCGTGTCGTTCGGGTGCCCCTTCGAGGGCGCCGTCGACCCCGCGCGCGTCCTCGAGTTCGCAGAGCGGCTCACCGCCGCCGGCGCCGACGAGATCGTCTTCGCCGACACGGTCGGCGTCGGCGTGCCTCGCCAGGTGCGGGAGCTCGTGTCGCGGGGCGTCGAGCTCGGCCCACCGATCGGCGTCCACCTGCACAACACGCGTAACACGGGCTTCGCGAACGCCTACGCCGCACTCGACGCCGGCGCGACCGTGCTCGACGCGTCGGTCGGCGGCATCGGCGGCTGCCCCTTTGCGCCCCGCGCGACGGGGAATATCTGCACCGAGGACCTCGTGTACATGCTCCACGGCGAGGGCGTCGAGACCGGGATCGACCTCGACGCGCTCATCGACGTCGCCGGCTGGCTCGAGGGCCTGCTCGGGCGGCAGCTACCCGGACAGGTCTACCGTGCCGGCACGTTCGAGCCGGTGGCGGGCTGAGATGGCATCAACCATCTGACGAAAGGACGGCACGGATGGCGTACAGGCTCGGTGTCGACGTCGGCGGCACGTTCACCGATCTCTTCCTGGTCGACGACTCGAACGGCGGCGGCAGCCGCTACCGCATCAAGACCCCGTCGACCCCGGCGGATCCGTCGGAAGGCGTGCTGAACGGCGTTCGCCGGATCTGCGAGGAGGCGTCGATCGACGTCGGCGAGGTCCGCAACATCCTCCACGGCACGACCGTCGCGACGAACGCCGTGCTCGAATCGAAGGGCGCACGCGTCGGCCTGATCACGACCCAGGGCTTCCAGCAGATCCTGCACCTCGCGCGCTCACAGACCCCCGGGCCGCTCGCGGGCTGGATCATCATGATCAAGCCCGACCCGCCGGCGTCGCTCGCGGACACGCGCGAGGCGGCCGAGCGCATGGACGCCCGCGGCGAGACCATCACGCCCGTCGACGAGCAGCAGGTCGAGGAGATCGTGCGCGACCTCGTCGAGTCGGGCGTCGAGTCGCTCACGGTCGCGCTCATCAACTCGTACGTGAGCGGCGCCCACGAGCAGCGGATCGGGGAGATCGTCGAGCGGCTGTACCCCGGGTTCCCGGTGACGCTGTCCTCCGAGGTGCTGCCGGAGTTCCGGGAGTACGAGCGAGCGCTGACCGCATGCATGAACTCGTACGTGCGCCCGCAGGTTGCCGACTACGTCAAGCGCCTGCAGGACCAGCTGGGCGGCATCGGCGCGACAGCGGACGTCAACATCCTGCGCTCCGACGCCGGGCTGATGACGACTCGCGAGGCGACCCGCAACCCGATCTACGGGGTGCTGTCGGGGCCGTCCGGCGGCGTTGCCGGAGCGCTGTTCGTCGCACGGAAGGCCGGCTTCGACGACATCCTCACGTTCGACATGGGCGGGACGTCCACCGATGTCGCGCTCTGCCAGAACGGCCAGCCGACGATCGGCCGCGAGACGTCGATCGGCCACTTCCGGATCAAGGTGCCATCGGTCAACGTGCACACCGTGGGCGCCGGCGGCGGCTCGATCGCACACGTCCCCGAGCTGACGAAGGCGCTGCGCGTCGGCCCGCAGTCGGCGGGCGCCGAGCCCGGGCCGGCCGCATACGGCAAGGGCGGCACCGATCCGACGGTGACGGACGCCAACGTCGTCCTCGGCCACCTGCCGCCGCGCCTGCTCGGCGGCGAGATGCAGCTGGACGTCGACGCCGCACGCGCGTCCGTCCAGACGATCGCGGACGCGATGGGCCTGGACTCCGTCGAGCAGGCCGCCGAGGGCATCATCGCCATCGTCAACGAGAACATGGCCGGCGCGCTGCGGCTCGTCTCGGTGCAGCGCGGCCACGACCCCCGGGACTTCGCGCTCGTCGCCTACGGCGGCGCGGGGCCGTTGCACGCGAACGCGCTCGCGACGCTCATGGGCTCGTTCCCGGTCATCGTGCCGCCCGCGCCCGGTCTCCTGTGTGCGATCGGCGACCTCGTGGCCGACTTCCGCGACGAGTTCGCGCAGACCTACATCCGGCTCGTGTCGGACGCGAGCGGCTCGGAGGTGGCCGAGATCCTCGACGGGCTCGGCGAGCGCGCCACGGAGTGGCTCACGGGCGAGGGGATCGCACCGGACGCGCAGCGGATCACCTACTCGGCCGACATGCGCTACCACCGGCAGGGCTACGAGATCCCGGTGGCGCTCGAGCCGGCCGAGGTCCGGAACGACGGCCTCGGCGACCTCGAGGAGCGCTTCAACGGCCTGCACGAGCAGCTGTACGGCTTCCGCATGCCAGGCACGGCGTCGGAGATCGTCAACCTGCGCGCGGTCGGCTACGGCGACGTGCCGAAGCCGGAACTGCCCGTCGGCGAGATCGGCTCCGCCGATGCCTCCGGCGCCGTCGTTGACGAGCACGAGGTGATCTTCGACGGCGCGCGCGTGGCCACGAAGATCTACGACCGCGCGAAGCTCGAGCCCGGCGCCACCTTCGAGGGGCCGGCGATCGTGACCGAGTTCGACTCGACGACGGTCGTCCTGCCGGGCCACCGCGCGTCCGTCGACGCAGCGTTCAACATCCTGATCACCCCCACCGACTGAGCGAGGAGAGATGGCAGTCACCGAAGAGCTTCGCATCGCCGACATCCCGGACATCGAGGTCGACGCCGTCACGCTCGACATCATCGAGGGTGCCCTGAAGAGCGCGCGCTTCGAGATGGACGCCGTGCTCTTCCGCTCGGCCATGAGCCCGGTCATCCGCGAGCAGCACGACGAGTTCCCGATGATCACCGACCCGCGCGGCCGGATGGTGGTCGGCCAGTTCGGCGCCTACATCAACGAGATGATGGAGACCTGGGACCGCGGGGTGTACCCCGGCGACGTGATCCTCACGTCCGATCCGTTCAAGTGCTCCGCCTCGATCTCGCACACGAACGACTGGCTCGTGCTCGTGCCGATCTTCTACGAGGACGAGCTCGTGGGCTGGTCGTCCCAGTTCGGGCACCAGATGGACGCCGGCGGGCCGCTGCCCGGCTCGCTGCCGACCGGCGCGAAGACGATCTTCGAAGAGGGGATCATCATCCCGCCGCTCAAGATCCTCGAGCGGGGCGTTCCGCAGGAGGACGTCCTCCGGCTCATCTTCAACAACGTGCGGTTGCCGGAGATGAACCGCGCCGACCTGTTCGCGATCGTGGCCGGCTGCCGGGCCGGCGAGCAGCGCGTGCACGACCTGTGCGACCGCTTCGGCAAGGCGACGTACCTCGCGGCGCTCCAGGCGCTCCTCGACCGCACCTACGAGGCGATGCGGACGCTGATCAACGTCGCCATCCCCGAGGAGCCGCAGACGTTCGTCGACTGGGTCGACGACGACGGCCTCGGCAACGGCCCGTACAAGATGCAGCTGACGATCTGGCGGGAGGGCGACCACGCCTTCTTCGACTGGTCGGGCACCGACCCGCAGGCCCTCGGCCCGATCAACTTCTACCTCTCCGAGGGCATGTTCAAGATGTTCATCGGGATCTACCTGATCATGGTCAACGATCCCCAGATCCTCTTCAACGACGGCTTCTATCCGCTCCTCCACGTCGTCATGCCCGAGGGCAGCCTGCTGCGGCCGCGCTACCCCGCCGCGCTCGGCTGCCGCACGCACGCGCTCGCACGACAGTTCGACGTGCTCGGCGGCGCTCTCTGCAAGCAGGCGCCGGAGCTCAACACGGCCGCCGGCTACGGCACGAGCCCGTACATGCTCTACTCGGGCTGGGACGGCCAGGGGGAGTTCTTCTACTCGATGGAGATCCTCTACGGCGGCATCCCGGGCAGGCCGATCGGCGACGGCATGGACGGCCACTCGTGGTGGCCGCTCTTCGAGAACATCCCGACGGAGTACCTCGAGGCGTACTACCCACTGCGGATCGACGGCTACACGACCGTCACCGACTCCGGCGGCCCCGGCCTCCACCGCGGCGGCAACGGCGTCGAGAAGCGCTACGTCTACCTCGAGCCGGGCGAGATCTCGATCCACGACGACCGGTGGCTGACGCGGCCGTGGGGCGTGCTCGGGGGCCTGCCGGGCGAGCGCTCGACGAAGCTGCTCAAGCGCGTAGACGGCACCGAGGAGGTGCTGCACTCCAAGTGCGACAACGTGCAGGTCGAGCCGGGCGACATGCTGGTCTACCGGACGGCGGGCGGCGGCGGCTGGAAGGACCGGCTCGACCGGCCGGTGGAGGCGGTCGTGCGCGACGTCTCGTTCGGTCTCGTCAGCGTCGAGGCGGCGAAGGCGGGCTACGGCGTCGTGGTCGGAGCGGACGGCACCGCCGACGAGGCGGCCACTGAGGCGGAGCGGGAACGCCAGCGCGCCGAGCGCGGCCCCGCCCAGCCGTTCGACTTCGGCCCCGACCTCGACGAGACGCTCGCGACCTGCAAGGCCGAGACCGGCCTCGATCCGCCGACGCCGGCGACGCCGCTCCGCTGGTCGCCGCTGGAACCGGGAGATGAGGCGCTTGCGCGCGTCCGCGCGGGAGACAGCATCCCGGCGCCGGAGCCGGCGTGAAGCACGATGGCTTCCACGGGCGCGCCGGCTTCGGCCGGCGCCCCGCGCTGCTCGTCGTCGACGTCAACCTCGGCTTCACCGACCCGGCCTCGCCGCTCGTCTGCGAGCTCGACGGCGTCGTGGAGGCGATCGCCAGGCTCCTCGGCGAGACGCGGCGCGCCGGGCTGCCCGTCGTCTACACGACCGTCTCCTACGACGAGGGCGACAAGGCCACGGCCGCCGCGTTCATCGACAAGATCCCGGCGCTCCTGACGCTCGAGGCCGGGAGCCGCTGGGTGGAGATCGACCCCAGGATCGCGCCGCAGCCGGGCGAGCCGGTCCTGAACAAGCTCTTCGCCTCGGCGTTCTTCGGCACCGCACTCTCGAGCCTGCTCGCCGCGGCGGGCTGCGACAGCATCATCGTCACGGGCGCCTCGACCTCCGGCTGCGTGCGGGCGACCGTCGTCGACGCGATCCAGCACGGCTACCGCCCGGTCGTGCCGCGCGAGGCGGTCGGCGACCGGAACCCGGCCGCGCACGAGGCCAACCTCTACGACATCGACGCCAAGTACGGCGACGTCGTCTCGCTCGACGAGGTCGTCGCGCATCTGGAGGAGCTCGCTGGCGCATACGCTCGCTGAGAAGATCGTGCTCGCGCACTCCGACGCCGCCGACGTGCGTCCCGGCGACGTCGTCATGCTCCGCTGCGATCTCGTCATGGCGAACGACGTCAGCGGGCCGGTCGCCTTCCGAGCGCTCGAGCGGATGGGCGTCGAGCGGGTCTTCGACCCGGACCGCGTGGTGATGGTCGCCGACCACTTCATGCCCGCGAAGGACTCGCGCTCGGCCGAGCTGCAGAAGCGCCTGAAGGACTGGTCGGACGCACAGGGCGTGACGTTCTACGGCCAGGGCCGCGGCGGCATCGAGCACACGCTCCTGTGCGAGGAGGGCTGGATCGTGCCGGGCTCGGTGATCGCCGGCGGCGACTCGCACACGTGCACGTACGGGGCACTCGGGGCGTTCGGCAGCGGACTGGGCTCGACGGACATCGCCGCGTGCCTCGCCCTCGGCGAGTTCTGGCAGGCGGTGCCCGCCACGATCCGGGTCACGTTCACCGGCGCGAAGCAGCGTTACGTGACCGGCAAGGATCTGATCCTGGCCGTGCTCGCGGAGATCGGCGTCGGCGGCGGCACGAATGCCGTCCTCGAGTTCGTCGGGGACGGAGCGGAGGCGCTCACGATCGACGAGCGCCTGGCAGTGGCGAACATGGCGGTCGAGGCGGGAGCGGAGACGGGCCTCTTCCCGGCCGACGAGACGGTCGCCGCCTATCTGGCCGGGCGGACCGATCGGCCGTGGCGCGGCGAGCGGTCGGACACCGACGCCGAGTTCGCGCAGGAGCTCACGATCGACCTCGAGCAGCTGCCGCCGCTCGTCGCGCTTCCCCACCTGCCGGGCAACGTGGTGCCGGTCGACGACGCGATCGGCACGAGAATCGACCAGGTCTACATCGGGAACTGCGCGAACGGCACGATGACCGACCTCCGGCAGGCCGCCGAGCTGCTGCGCGGCCGGAAGGTTCACCCGGATTGCCGCGCCATCGTGGTACCCGCGACGCAGTCCGTCTACCGCGAAGCGCTGCGGGAGGGGCTGCTCGACGCGTTCGTCGAGGCCGGAGCGATGGTGTCGACGCCGACCTGCGGCGCCTGCTTCGGCGGCGGGATGGGCGTCCTGGGCCCAGGCGAACGGGCGGTGGCAACGACGAACCGGAACTTCAAGGGACGGATGGGCTCGGGTGAGGCCGAGGTGCTGCTCGCGAATGCGTACGTCGCCGCCGCGGCCGCGGTCGCCGGCGAGATCGTCGCCCCGGGAGCCGTGGCGGCGTGATCGTCGAGGGGCGCGCCGTGGTGATTCCGGGCGACGACGTCGACACGGACGTGCATGTATCCCGGCCGCTACCTCAACATCGACGATCCCGAAGAGATGAAGGCGTATCTCTTCGACGGGTACGACCCCGCCCTCCGCGACCAGCTGGGCGAGGACGCGATCGTCGTCACCGGCCGGAACTTCGGCATCGGCTCCTCGCGGGAGCATGTCGTGCAGGCGCTCGTCGCATGGGGCGTGCGGGCGGTCGTCGGGCGCGAGCTTCGCCCGCATCTTCCGGCGGAACTGCGTGAACCTCGGCCTCGCCGCCGTCGAGGCGCCCGAGGCGGCGGCCGCGGCGCGGCCGGGCTCCCGGATCCGCATCGACACCGACACGGGCGAGATCGAGGTCGACGGCGGCCGCTTCGAAGCGGCGCCGATGCCGGCGCTCGTCGGCGAGCTGCAGGCTGCCGGCGGCCTCGTGCCGTGGACGGCACAACGGGTGGCGCGATGATCGTCCGCGACGCCGGCGACGCCTGGCAGGTCGTGCTCCAGACCGACCACGCCGACCTGTCCGGCGCCTTCGCCCGGGCGTGGGCCGAGCAGGGCCCCGGTCACGACTCGCTCGTGGTCGCAGCGGAGCGCCACGACGACGGCTGGGCCGTCTGGGAGCGCTCGCCGCGCGTGGACGAGAGCGGGAAGCCCGTCAACTTCCTGGAGGTCGACGTCCGCTCGCACCTCGCGTTCTACCGGGCCGGGATCGCGGCGATCGCCGAGCAGGACGCGCAGGCGGGACTGCTCGTGTCGATGCACGGCGCCGGCATCTACCGCCAGCGCTACGGGCTGGACCCTGGCCTGGCGCTGACCCGTGCCCCGGAGGTGCAGGAACTGGTCGACGCCTTCGTCGCCGAGCAGGAGGCGACGTTCGGCGGCGACCCGGGCGAGCGGCAGGCCGACTACGTGCTGCTCCAGGTGTACGACCGGCTGTCGCTCTACTTCTGCATGCGCGACGTCGAGTCGGGCGAGGAGGCCGAGTTCCAGGGCTACCGGCTGGAGCCGCTCGCGCCGTGGCGCGTGCGGCTGTCGCCATATCCGTTCGGCGAGAGCCCGGCGAGCTTCTCGCTCGTACGGCGGCTGATCGCGAAGGGCGAGGCGGACGACGTGCTCGCGGCATCGCCGGAGCGGGTCACGATCACCGTGGAGCGTTGAGGCGGCGGCGAATTGGACCGACGAACCAGGAGGGCGCATGACCGGCAAGGCACGGGTCAACGGAGTGGAGCTCTGGTACGAGATCTCGGGCGACGGCGAGCCCGTGATCCAGATCCACGGCGCCGGGTTCGGGCACTTCAACTTCGCACCGGCGACCCCGGCGATCGCCGAGCGCTTCCGCGTGATCGACTTCGACATGCGCGGCTACGGGCAGTCGGACCGGCCGATTCAGCACTACGACATGGAGGTGTGGGCGGACGACGTCGCCGGCCTGCTCGACGCCCTCGACATACCCGAGGCCCACGTCCACGGCTCGTCGATGGGCGGGATGATCGCCATCGTCTTCGCGGGCAAGTACCCGGAGCGCACGACGTCGGTCGTGATCAACTGCGCAGCGGCGAAGCTGGGCGTCGCGGGACGGCTCGTCTTCAAGAACTGGATCGACATCGCGCGGATCGACCCGGACGGCCCGGGGAGCCGGATTCTCGCCGAGCTGATCTCGTGGCAGGCGCTTTCGAAGAGCTTCCTCGAGACGCCCGAGGGCATCGCAGCCGTCGACTCGATCCAGCAGATCCTGCGCGACTCGAACCGCGTCGAGGTCTTCACGGCCGCCTGCCAGGCGATGTGCGACATGGACCTGACCGGCTGGCTGCCGAAGATCACCTCGCCTGCACTCGTCCTCGGCGGCAGCGAGGACCACCTCATGACGCCCTGGGACCAGGGGCCGAACGGCGCCGGGCAGCAGGCGATCGCCGACGGGATTCCCGGCGCGGAGACGTCCGTCATCCAGGGCTCGAACCACTCGACGCTGTTCGACAACACGGCCGAGCACGTCCGGATCGTGATCGACTTCTTCACCCGGCACGGCGGCCGGCAAGCCGCGGCGCGCGCCGAGACCGCGGCGACGACCTAGGAGTAGATCGTGCCGGCGGTCGAGGCATACGGCGTCGAGCCGATCCCGGCCGAGCTCCGCACGGTCGGCTGGCGCGACCTCTTCGCGATCAACTTCACGTTCTTCGTCAACCCGGTCATGTACGTCCTTGGCGCGCTTGCAGTCGTGGACGGCGGCCTGCCCCTCGCCTGGGCGGTGGCGGCGACCGTCATCGGCCAGGCGCTCGCGTTCGCGCTGCTCGTCGTCGTGGCGCAGCCCGGCGTCGACTACGGCCTACCGGGACAGGTCGCGATGCGGTCCAACCTCGGGCTCTGGGGCGCGAGGGTGCTCAGCTCGCCGTACCGGATGGTGGCCGCGACCTACTGGTTCGCCGCACAGGCGCTCGCGGGCGGCGCTCGGCATCCAGGCGATCTTCGTGGCGCTGGGTGCGGACGAGCCGCCGCTCGTACCGGTCGCGCTGGGCCTGGCCGTCTTCCACGCCACGCTCGCCGTGCTCGGGTTCGACGTCATGCGCTACGTCCTCCGCGTCGTCCTGCCGCTGTCGCTCGTCTCGACGGGCGTTCTGGTGGCGCTGTACGTCGCCTCCGACGACCCTCGCTTCTCCGTCGGCCGGGTCTTCGAGTCGCCAGACCAGCAACTCACGTGGATCGGCTTCGCCACCTATGTCACCGTCATGTGCGGCGCCTCGCTGACGCTCGTGACGAACGTCGCCGACCTCTGCCGTTACACGCCGACGCGGCGCGACATCCGCATCGGACTGCTCGCCTCGTCGGTGCTCGCCGTCGCGGTCACCACCCTCGTCGGCGGATACGCCGCCGCGGCCACCGGCGAGCTCAACCCCTTCATCGCGGTGGCAGAGCTCACACGGTCGGCGCCGCTACTCGTGCTACTGCTCGCTGCGATCGTCGTCCAGGGCATCGCGGCCAACATCACGAACGTGTACACCGCGGGCATGTCGCTCGTGAACGCCGTGCCTGCGCTCGGCCGCCTCGCCGCCACGATCGCGGCCGCCGTGACCGCGATCGTGCTGTCGGCGTTCCCCGGCGTCATCGAGGAGGCCGAACGTTGGGTCGCGCATCTCGGCAACGTGGCCGCCCCGTTGACCGGCGTCGTCCTGGCCGACTACCTGCTTGCGAAGCGCCAGCGCATCGACGTCGAGGCGCTGTTCGATCCCGCCGGGCGCTACCGCTACGTGCGCGGCGTCAACGCCGCGGCGCTCGTCGCCGTGGCGGCCGGCATCGCCGCGTACTCCGCGGTGCCCCAATCGTGGGTGAAAGTGGTCTGGGGCCTCGTCGCCGGCGCCGTCGCCTACGCAGCGCTGGAGCCGCTGCAGCAGACGCTGCTCGCGCGTTCCGACCGGCAATCCGCGACGACGGAGACCGCGTAACATGTCAATACCGGGAGCCGCCGTCGTCGCACGGTCCCGAGCCTCGCGTGTACGGAAACCGCCGGTTGACTTGTGGGCGGCGCGGGTTGTATACAAGCACCATTCTGGTTGTCGGGGCCTTGCATCCACTGTGGCGGAACGGCGCCGATGCCGGCCGTTGCCCCGGTCAGCGCATGCTCTTCGCGAGAGGCGAGGGGCGAAAGGAGACGGCACATGAGTGAGCTCGACGACCTCGAGTTCGATCCGCACGAGTACGCCGAGCAACTCGGCTACACGGACGAGCTCGGCATGCACGACATGTCCGACATGACGATCGAGCGGGCCACGACGAATTCGTCGGGGATCAGCCGTCGCGATCTCATGGTCAAGGGCGGCATCGGGGCCGCTGCGCTGACCGGTCTCGGCTCGATGGCCGGCCGCGCGTCCGCCGCGACCGGACGCGACGAGGCGTACACCGGCACGCTGCGCGTGATCACCCTCGGCGTCGAGTGGCCGCAGGGGGCCGAGCAGCAGGCCGAGAAGGACCTCGGTTTCAAGTTCAACGTCCAGCCGATGAGCACGAACGCGCAGGTGCAGAAGTCGATCACCGCGCCGACGAGCTTCGACATCGGCGGGCTCTACAACTACCAGTTCTTCCAGATCTGGCCCACGGGCAACTTCCAGCCCGTCGATCGCAACAAGATCAAGGCGTGGAACTCGTTCTACCCGGTCTTCACGAAGGGCAAAGTGCAGCCGGGGAACAAGAGCTGTACTCCAGGACAGGGCAACGCGCCGTACCGCGTCACGTACGTCGACACGGACCGCACCTCGGGCCTGCCGCTCACGAAGGAAGGGCCGCGCACGAACAAGCAGATCGTGCAGTGGTGGGACGACAAGGCGAACAAGGCGTACAACGGCCGGCCTCAGCCCCGCTGGGTGCTCGGTCCTGCAGCCCACTTCAACATGGACTCGATGGGCTACAACGGCGACGAGATCAAGAAGCAGCCCGGTCAGGTCTCGTGGGCGGAGCTCCTGAACCGCACGCATCGGGGCCGCGTCGCCGTCCTCAACGACCCCGGCATCGCCATGGCCGACCTCGGCAACGCGGTCCAGGCCCTGGGCCTGATGAAGTTCAAGGACCTCGGCAACATGACCCGGGCCGAGATGGACAGGCTGTTCAAGATCCTCGGCACGTACAAGAAGGCCGGCCACTTCCGCGCCTTCTGGTCGACGTTCAACGAGTCCGTCAACCTCATGGCCTCGAAGGAGGTCGTGATCGAGTCGATGTGGTCGCCGGCGGTCGCGCTGCTCGTGGCGCAGGGCGTCAACTGCCGCTACGCGTTCCCGAAGGAGGGCATGCGCGGCTGGTGCAGCGCCCAGGGCATCCCGAAGCACGTCACCGGCGAGAAGCTCAACGCCGTGTACAACTACTTCAACTGGATGTACGAGGGCTACCTCGGCGCGCTGATCATGCGCCAGGGCTACTACATCGCGAACGGCAAGAACCTGCCGGCGTGGCTCAAGTCCGGTCGGGCGAGCTCGACGGCCCGGCCCCCGTTCACGGCCGCCGAGTACGACTTCTGGTACAACGGCAAGGCGGCTCCGAGCGATCTGCCGGGCATCACCGGCCGCGTCGGCGACATCAAGAAGGGCCAGGTGCGCGACGGAGGCTCGTTTGCCAAGCGCTCTTGCAAGTACACGGCCTGGAACTCGTTCTACACCCAGAACGTCTATCAGGTGAGGAAGTTCAACGAGTTCCTCAGCAGCTGACGGATGGCTGAGAGGGGCTCTCCGACGACCACGGAGGGGGCGGCAGCCGCCGCCCCCTCCGTTCGTAGCTCGGGCCTCGACCTCGTAGACGTCACCAAGATGTTCCCCGGCGGGACGCTCGCCGTGGACGAGTTCAACCTGCACGTCGACCACGGCGAGTACGTCGTGCTGCTCGGCCCGTCCGGCTGCGGCAAGACGACGACGCTGCGCATGATCGGCGGCCACGAGTTTCCGACGAGCGGTGACATCCTGCTCGACGGGGAGTCGCTCGTCTCGCTACCGCCTCACAAGCGGCCGACCACCACCGTTTTCCAGCACTTCGCGCTCTTCCCGCACCGCACCGTGGTCCAGAACGTCGAGTTCGGGCTGAAGATGCACGGCGTCGGGAAGGACGAGCGTCGGCGGCAGGCGATGGAGTCCCTCGAGATGGTCGGCCTGGAGATGCTCGCCGACCGCAAGCCCCGCCAGCTCTCCGGCGGGCAGCAGCAGCGCGTCGCGCTGGCGCGGGTGCTCGTCACGAAGCCGAAGGCGCTCCTGCTGGACGAGCCGCTCGGCGACCTCGACCGGCTGCTGCAGCTGCGCATGCGCGTCGAGCTCCGCAACCTGCAGCGCCAGCTCGGCCTGATGTTCATCCACGTGACGCACAACCAGGAAGAAGCACTCTCGATGGCCGACCGGATCGTCGTCATGAACGACGCCCGCATTCAGCAGGTCGCCGATCCGCTCACGATCGCCACCCGGCCGGAGACGGAGCTGGTCGCGCGGTTCATGGGCGACAACAACATCATCCACGGAGAGGTGATGAGCCGGGAAGGCGACCGGCTCGTCGTCCAGAACGGCGCCGTACGGGCGAGTGTCCGCACCGAGGACGCCGACCACGCAGTGGGCGACGTCGCGGTCGTCGCCGTCCGCGCCGCCGCGGTGGAGCTCGGCGCGGACGGCCACGAAGGGGCGGTCAACTCGGCCGACTGCGAGATCGTTTTCGTCGAGTTCCTCGGCGACCTCGTGAAGCTCCACCTGACGGCCGAGGGCGAGCGGATGCTCGCCAAGGTGCCCGGCGAGGACTACGCGAAGCTGCAGCGGCCGCGAGGGCGAAGCGATCACGATCACCTGGAAGGAGGAGGATGTCCAGCTCCTCCGGGAGTGATCGCACGCCACAGCTCGACGTCGAGGAGATCGAGCAGACCGAGGAAATCGTTGAGCAGCGGCTGCCGACCGCCGAACCGGCGCTCGCAGCCGAGGCGCCGGGCCCGCGACGGCGGAGGCTGGGTGACAGCGCTCTGGGCGTTGCCAGGGTTCGTCTGGCTGGGCTTCTACCTCATCGCGCCGCTCGTCTTCATCGTCCTCGTCAGCTTCTGGACCTATCAGGTAGGGGCGACTTCCGGCTTCGTCACCGACTGGACGCTCGCCAACTACCGCGACCTGTTCAACGACAACGTCTACTGGGACAACATGCTGTCGAGCTTCGTGCGCTCGCTCATCGCGGTCGTGGCGTGCCTCGTCCTCGGTTTCCCGGTCGCGTACTTCCTGGCCCTGAAGGTGAACAGCCTGCGCAACCAGATCGCGCTCTTCATCCTCGCACTCGCGCCGTTCTGGACGAGCTACCTGACGCGCTCGGTCGCATGGACGTACCCCCTGATGGGGCGCGAGGGCGCGCTCAACCAGCTGCTCGGCAAGCTCGGCATCCCCGGCACGCCCTTCGAGGAGCTGGGCTTCTCGGAGCTGTCGGTGACGCTCGCGATGATCCAGCTGTACATCCTGTTCATGGTCACGCCGCTCTTCTTCACGCTCTCGCAGGTCGACCGCACGGCGCTCGAGGCGGCGCGCGACCTCGGCGGCAACTGGTTCCGGACTTTCCGCGAGGTGATCCTGCCGCAGACGATGCCGGGCGTCGTGATCGGCTCGATCTTCATCTTCGTGCTCACCATGGGCGAGTACGGGACGGTCCGCGTGATCGGCGGCAACGCGATCTCGTCCGTCGGGACGATCGTCCAGTCCAAGGTCGAGATCGCCGTGCAGTACCCGCAGGGCGCAGCCTCTGCCGTCCTCCTCGTGTTCGCGCTCGTGGCCGGAGTGTTCGTGATCACCCGCTTTTCGAACCTGCGCGAGGACCTCTGACGTGAGGCGCCGCATCGACTGGTCGAAGTGGGGCCTCGGCACGTACTTCGTGATCTTCCTGATCTTCCTGTACGCGCCGATGATCCTCATGGGCGTCCTGTCGTTCCAGGGGGTCTTCGGCTCGATCACCTGGCCGTTCCGCGGCCCGATCAGCATCGAGTGGTGGAAGTCGCTCTGGGACGAGAACATCCCGGGCTCGCACGCTGCCGAGATCCGCGAGTCAGGCAAGGTCTCGCTCCTGGTGAGCCTCGCCGCCGGAGTGATCGTCAGCTTGATCGCGTTCACGCTGTCGATGGCGTTCCGGCGGAAGTTCCGCGGCGAAGGCGCCTCCTTCTACCTGATCATGCTGGCCCTCATGACACCCGGGTTCCTGCTCGCCCTGGGCACGCAGCTCTTCTGGGCGTGGATGGGCACCGCGCCGTCGCTGTGGAAGACAGCGCTCGGCGCGAACGTGATCTGGGGTATCCCGTTCGGATTCCTCGTGATGCTCGCCGTCTGGAATCGCTACGACGATCACGTCGAGGAGGCCGCCCGTGACCTCGGTGCCGATCAAAAGCGGACGTTCCGCGAGGTCACCCTCCCCCTCGTTTGGACAGGGATCTTCGGCTGCTTCCTCTTCGGCTTCACGCTCACCTGGAACGACTACGACCGGTCGATCCTGCTCGTCAGCGGCTCCGAGACCCAGACGCTGCCGCTGACCATCGGCGGCTTGACGTTCACGGGCGCGATCCGACCCGACCTCTACGCACTCGGCACC
Source organism: uncultured Gaiellaceae bacterium (assembly GCA_963733065.1). Taxonomy (GTDB): domain Bacteria; phylum Actinomycetota; class Thermoleophilia; order Gaiellales; family Gaiellaceae; genus CAVTBT01. The sequence continues at coordinate 599,846 of CAVTBT010000005.1, read as the reverse complement.
GCCACGACGCTCGTCTCGCTGCTCGCGATCTTCGTCCTGCTCGCCGTCGCCAGCATCCGGCTGCGCGTCGCCGAGCGACGCACGGTCCACCGGCCCGACGAGGAGCTCGGTGAGGCCGAGAGCATCGACGCCCGCGTCGCCGGGAGGTAGCCCGTCTACGGCCGCGGCGGCGGGCGAGATCTCGCGCCGGCCGCGCGCGCAAGGCGCCAGATCGCGGGCTCCCGATGCGGAAGCACTCCTAAGCACGACCGGCCACGCGCGCAGGCGCCAACGGGAGACCGAACGAGCCGCAGGGGAGCCCCGCGGCTCGTCCGTCGCCGTCAGGCCGTGACGCCGTGCTTGTGCGCCGTGACGGGCCGCGCCTCGCCGCTGCGCGGATAGCGCTGCGCGAAGTCGTCGGCGATCTCGTCCATCGTCGACCAACGGATCCCGTCGTGCCCGGAGATGTGCTCGATCAGGCGCTCCAGCATCAGGATCACCTGCGGGCGCCCCGCGACATCCGGGTGCACGGTCATGGCGAAAACCGCGTAGTCCTCCTCGCGGTAGATGTAGTCGAACTGGTCGCGCCACAGCTCCTCGAGATGCCGGGGGTTGACGAAGCCGTGGCTGTTCGGCGCTCCCTTGATGAACATCATCGGCGGCAGGTCGTCCAGGTGCCAGCTCGCCGGGACCTCGATCAGGTCCGTCTCCTCGCCGCGCACGAGCGGCTGCATCCACTCGTCGGGCTGCTTGGCGTAGTCGATCTTCGTCCACGAGTCGCCGACGCGGACGTAGTACGGGACGAAATCGCGGTGCATGAGGCTGTGGTCGTACTTGATGCCGTGCTTCAGCAGCAGCTCGTTGGTGACGTTGGAGAACTCCCACCACGGGGCGACGTAGCCCGTCGGCCGCTTCCCTGAGACGCTCTCGATGAGGTCGATGCACTTGACGAGCACCGCCTCCTCCTGCTCGGGGGTCATCGCGATCGGGTTCTCGTGCGAGTAGCCGTGCATGCCCACTTCGTGCCCGGCCTCGACGACGAGCGCCGACTCCTCGGGAAATGTCTCGATCGAGTGCCCCGGGACGAACCACGTCGTCTTCATGTCGTACTTGTCGAACATCTTGAGCAGCCGCCGCGTCCCCACCTCGCCGGCGAACATCCCGCGCGAGATGTCGTCGGGGGAGTCCTCGCCGCCGTACGAGCCGAGCCAGCCGGCGACCGCATCCACGTCGACCCCGATCGAGCAGAAGATCTCCTTCGCCATCACCGCTCCTTCTGATCGTGTGCGAGGACGAACCTATTAGAACTCGCTTCAGAAAGAAGCCTTGAGTCGTCCTGAAGCGAGTTCAGTACCTGGGGTGGTAGAACGAAAGTGGCATGTGCGTCCTCTGCAACGTGCTCGTCAACGAGCACTGGGCCGAGCAGGAGGGCGGGCGGCGCGGGCGAGTGCTGCGGGTGCGGCTGCTGAACCGCGTGCTCGCGTTCTACGGGCTGCGGTTGGACGACTGGAGCGGGCGCACGTGGGTGCTCCGAGACCGGAAGGGACGCTCGGTGATCGTCGCCGACCTCGGCTCGCTCTGGCTCGAGGCCGAGCGGCTGGCCGGACGGCCGCTCGACCCGCTCGACCCGGAGCTCGTGGCGGCGCTGTGAAGATCCCGGTCGCGCTCGTCACCGGGTTCCTGGGCAGCGGCAAGACGACCCTCGTCGCACGTCTGCTCCAGCACCCGGACATGGGCGAGACGGCCGTGATCGTCAACGAGCTCGGCGAGGTCGGCATCGACCACCACCTCCTGCGCCGCGTCGACGAGCGCACGGTGCTGCTGCCGAGCGGCTGCCTGTGCTGCGCGCTCCGCGGCGACCTCGCCGACGAGCTCCGCGACCTGATCGCCCGCCGGGACGCCGGGGAGATCCCGTCGTTCGGGCGCGTCGTCGTCGAGACGACCGGCCTGGCGAATCCGGCTCCGGTGGTGTCGACGCTGCTCTCCGAGCCGCTCGTCAAGCACCACTACCGGCTCGAGGCCGTCGTCACGACGGTCGATGCGCAGCACGGGCTCCGCCACGAGGAGTCGGTGAGCCAGGCCGCGGCGGCCGACCGGCTCGTCGTCACGAAGAGCGATCTCGCCGATCCGGAGCCTGTGACGGCGCGTCTCCGCCGCCTGAACCCGGCCGCGCCGATCGTGGAGGCGGTCTTCGGGGACGTAGCGCCGTCGGTGCTCTTCGACGGCGGCACGGCGCGGGATCCGAGAGACCTCGACTACGACGACTCGCCGGAGCACGCCCACGAGGTGCGCGCGCTCTGCGTGACGTTCGACGAGCCGCTCGACTGGACGGCCTTCGGCATCTGGCTGACGATGCTCCTGCAGGCCCGCGGCGAGGACGTCCTCCGCGTGAAGGGGCTCCTCGACGTCGGGGCCGACGGACCGCTCGTGCTGAACGGCGTCCAGCACGTCGTCCACCCGCCCGAGCACCTGCCCGAGTGGCCGGACGACGACCACCGCTCGCGCCTGGTCTTCATCGGCCGCGGCCTCGACCAGGAGACGCTCGAGCGCTCGCTCGCCGCCTTCGATCGAGGCGCCCGCGCCTGAGCTGAGCGCGGCCGCCGACCTCACGTCCGGAGCGGGCGGTGCTGAGGGAGACGCTGCGCGCCGCTGATCAGTAGGAGCGCGGCATGCCGAGCACGTGCTGGCCGAGGAAGGCGAGCACGAGGTTGTTCGACACGGGCGCGACGCTGTAGAGCCGCGTCTCGCGGAACTTGCGCTCGATGTCGTACTCCTCGGCGAAGCCGAAGCCGCCGTGCGTGTCGAGGCAGGCGTTCGCGGCCGCCCACGAGGCCTCCGAGGCGAGCAGCTTCGCCGTGTTGGCCTCGGCGCCGCACGGCTCGCCGCGCTCGAAGAGCCACGCGGCCTTGTACCGCACGAGGTCGGCCGCCTCGATCGCGGCGTGCGCCCGGGCGATCGGAAACTGGACACCCTGGTTGGCGCCGATCGGCCGCTCGAAGACGACCCGTTCGGATGCGTACGCCGCCGCCTTGTCGACGAACCAGCGGCCGTCGCCGATGCACTCGGCGGCGATCAGGATCCGCTCCGCGTTCATGCCGTCCAGGATGTACCGGAAGCCGCGGCCCTCCTCGCCGACGAGCGCGTCGCCGGGCAGCTCGGCCCCGTCGAAGAAGATCTCCGTGGTCGCGTGGTTCATCAGCGTCCGGATCGGGCGGATCGTCATCGTCCCGGCGTCGAGCGCGGCGCGCATGTCGACGATGAATGTCGACAGGCCTTCGGTCCGCTTCTCCACCTGCTCGATCGGCGTCGTCCGCGCCAGCAGCAGCATGAGGTCGGAGTGCAGCGCCCGCGACGTCCAGATCTTCTGGCCACGGACGACGTAGCCGCCGTCGACGCGCTCGGCGGTCGTCTGGATGCGCGTCGTGTCGGAGCCGACGGTCGGCTCCGTGACGCCGAACGCCTGCAGCCGCAGCTCCCCGGTGGCGATGGCCGGCAGGTAGCGCCGCTTCTGCTCCTCGGAGCCGTGCCGCAGGATCGTGCCCATCGTGTACATCTGGGCGTGGCAGGCGCCGGCGTTGCAGCCCGATGCGTTGATCTCCTCGAGGATCACGCTTGCCGCCGTCAGGGACAGGCCCGCGCCGCCGTACTCCTCCGGGATCAGCGCGGCCAGCCAGCCGTTCTCCGTCAACGCGCGCACGAACTCCTCCGGGTAGCGGTCGGGCTCGAGCCCGCGCCAGTACTCGCCCGGGAAGCCCGAGCAGAGCTCGCGCACGGCCGCGCGGATCTCGTCGAGCTCCTGCGGAACGGCGAAGTCCATCAGAGCGCTGCGTCGACCACCTGCGGCACTAGCACGAGCGTCGAGATCGCGCCCCCGAAGCCGCCGGCCTCGGCCCCCTGCGCGATGATGGCGTCGACGCCGCTCTCGGCCGCCTCCACCGCCTGCCGGACCGTCGTCACCTGCTGGACGAAGCGCGCTCCGGCTTCGTGCGCGCGCTCGACGAGCGCGGGTGAGTGGCCGAGCGCGAGCGAGATCACCGCCGGCCGGAACCGGAGCGTCACCGTGAATGCCTCGTCGCTCAGCGGCCGGAGCGTGTGGTTGACGGCGAACGGGCGGTCGGTCAGGTCGCGCAGGCGCTCGAACGCGGCCTGCAGCTGCGCCGGCGACTGCATCGCCGTGCCGTAGCTTCCGAGCGCGCCGGCACTCGAGATCGCTGCCGTGAGCCCGACGTCGCTCCACGGGCCGAATGGACCCTGGACGATCGGGTGTTCGATCCCGAGCAGGTCGCAGAGCGGAGTCTGCAACATCGGCTACACGGCGTGCCGCTCGAGCAGGCGGCGCGCGATCACGAGCTGCTGGATCTCGTTCGAGCCCTCCCCGAGGATGAGCACCGGCGCGTCGCGGTAGATCCGCTCGACGACGAACTCCTCCGAGTAGCCGTAGCCGCCGTGGATGCGCATGGCCTCGAGCGCGACCTCCTCGGCCGTCTCCGTCGCGAACAGCTTCGCCATCCCCGCCTCGAGGTCGGCGCGCTCGCCGGCGCTCTTGCGCTCGGCCGCCTGCATCGTGAGCAGCCGCGCGGCCTCGATCTTCGTCGCCATCTGTGCGAGCTTCAGCTGCACGGCCTGGTGGTGGGCGATCGGCTTGCCGAACGCCTCGCGCTGCTGCGCGTAGCGGATCGCCTCCTCGAACGCGCGGGTGGCGATACCGACCGCGCGGGCAGCGATGTTCACGCGGCCGAGCTCGATGCCGCCCATGAACTGGTAGAAGCCGCGGCCGAGCCCGTCCTCGCCCCCCAGCACGCTCGCAGCGGGCGTGCGGAACCCGTCGAAGACGAGCTCCGTCGTCTCGACGCCCTTGTAGCCGAGCTTCTTCAGCGTCCCGGGGATGCTGAGCCCCGGCTGCTCCTCGACGTCGGGCTCCTTCTCGACGACGAAGGCGGTCATGCCGCGGTGCCGCGGCTCGGCGTCCGGGTCGGTGACGGCGAGCAGCATGATCGCGCCTGCCCGCAGCCCGTTCGTCGCCCACATCTTCCGGCCGGTGATCGCGAACTCGTCGCCGTCGCGGACCGCACGGGTCTGGATCGCCTGGACATCGGAGCCGGCATGCGGCTCCGTCATCGAGTACGCGAACCGCAGCTCGCCGGTCGCCATCCGCGGCAGGTAGCGCTCGCGCTGCTCCTCGGTGCCGTGCGTCCCGATCATCCAGGCCGAGATGAAGTGCGTGTTGAGGACGCCGGAGAGCGACATCCACCCACGCGAGAGCTCGACCTGGATCAGCGTGTACGTGAGCAGGTCGAGACCGAGGCCGCCGTACTCCTCGGGGATCGTGACCCCGAAGAGCCCGAGCTCCTTCATCTCCTCGACGAGCGGCGCCGGGAACTCGTCGGCGTGCTCGTAGCGCGAGGCGACGGGGTAGACCTCGCGCTCGACCCACTCGCGCACCGTCGCGACGACGTCGCGCTGCTCGACCGTGGTCACGCCGCGACGCCCTGGGCCGTCAGCAGCCCGCGCACGTCCGCCGCCTCGTCGAGCGCCAGGACGAGCTCCTCCAGACGCTCGAAGCCGCCGCCGGCGAGCGCGGCGTTCTCGCGGAACTTCTCGCGCACCTGCGCCTCGCTCATCGGGTTCTCGGGCGCGCCGAGCTGATGCGGCATGTCGGCCTCGAGCGTGCTCCCGTCGCGCAGCCGGATCGACACGCCGCCGGGGAAGGCGGCCGGGTAGCTCGCGTACTCCTTCGTCTCGTACCGGACCTTCCGCGCCAGGTCGAGCACGCGGGGGTCTGCGAGCGCCTCGGGCGTGTACGTGCCGAGGCCCACGCGCCCGTGGACGAGCATGGCGGCCGTGGAGTACTGGAGGCTGAACTTGCCCTCGTAGTCCGTGCGCGGCGCAACCTTCGACGCCGCCGGCTCGAGCACGAGGGACACGCCCGCCTCGGGCACCGTCACGACGACGTCCTCGATCTCGTCCGGATCGAGGTCCGCACGGAGCGACGCCGTGGCGCCGAGCGAGCCGTGGACGAAGTGGCAGGCCGGGTACGGCTTGAACGCGATCCGCGGCGTCTCCCACCGCTCGCCGAGATCGGCGAGCTGCGGCTCGAGGTCGATCCGCGTGCCGACGAACGCATGGAAGACGCCGAAGCGGCCCTCCAGCACCCCCGGCGGCCCCTCGGCGCCGAGCTCGGCCAGCCGGGCGGCGAGCAGCGCGCCGTGAGCAGCCCAGCCGGGGTGGATCGGCTTCGTCGCCGTCCCGTCGTCGAGGTACGCGAACAGCCCCGACGCCATGCTGCCGGCGATGCCGAACGCGCTGGCGGCGCGCGCAGGTGTGAGCCCACCCAGGCGGGCGGCGGCCGCCGTCGCGCCGAAGATCCCGCAGACCGCCGTCGGGTGGAAGCCGCGCTCGTGGAAGGCGCCGGGCGTGGCCATCCCGACGCGCGTGACGATCTCGTTGCCGGCGACGATCGCCGCGAGCAGCTCGCTGCCCGTCGAGCCGCGCGCCTCCGCGACGGCGAGCGCGGCCGGCACCACCACCGTGGAGACGTGAGACACCGAGTCGGAGTGCGTGTCGTCGAAGTCCAGGCCGTGACAGAGCATCGCGTTCGCGAAGGCGGCGTTGGCCGCCGGCAGGCCCGCGTCGAGCCCGATCACCGACGCCATCCGGGTCGCCGCCGAGCTCCGCCATCGCCGTGCGCCCCTCGGCGCCGATGCCGAGCCCGTGCGCGGCGAGCCCGCAGCCGAGGACGTCGAGCACGTGCAGCTTCGCGGCCTCGACCACCGCGGACGGCACGTCGTCGAGGTCGAGCTCGAGCGCCCAGGCGGCAAACCGCTCCGCGGCGGTCATACCGTCCACTCCTCGTCCGTGCCGGGAAAGCTGCGTTCGGCCTGCGGCGCCGTGCGCTTGTAGACCATGAACGTCCGGCGGTACTCGATGACGACCTTGCCGTCCTGGTTGATCCCCCGGCAGCGCATCGTGACGATGCCGACGTCGGGGTTCGACTTCGACTCGCGCTTCTCGCGGATCTCGCTCTCCGCCCACAGCGTGTCGCCGACGAAGACCGGGTTCGGCAGCTTGATGTCCGTCCACTGGAGGTTCGCGGCGGCGTTCTCGCTCGTGTCCGGGACGGTCATGCCCGTGATCAGCGCGAGCGTGAAGGTGCTGTTGACGAGGATCTGGCCGAACTGCGTGCGCTCGGCGTGCTTGCGGTCGAAGTGGATCGAGTTCGTGTTGTGCGTGAGGCACGTGAAGAGCAGGTTGTCCTGCTCGGTGACCGTGCGCCCGAAGCGGCTGCGGAACGTGTCGCCCGGCTCGAAGTCCTCGTAGAAGCGGCCCTGCCAGACCTTCGGCGCGGCCCGCAGATCGGTGCTCACCGGCTGCTCCTTTCGACGACTGCCGCCTTTATGTCAGACATCCGGGCGGCGGTCAAACACCGCCGGGAGACCCGAATCGGGACGGGCTTGACTCCCGGCCGGAAGTCAGACATAAAGGCCCCTGACTCGATACGGCGACAGCGGAGGTCGTGCGGTGAAGGCGGTGCTCTTCCACGAGTTCGGCGGGCTGGACGTGCTGCAGGTCGAGGAGGTCGACGATCCGCAGCCCGATGCGGGCGAGGTGCTGATCGACGTCAGCGCGAGCGCGCTCAACCACCTCGACGTCGACATCCGCGAGGGCGTCTCGCGCTTCGACGTGCAGCCGCCGTTCATCCTCGGCGTCGAGGTGGTCGGACGCATCGCCGCGGTCGGCGAGGGCGTCACCGGCTGGGCGGTCGGCGACCGCGTGATGCCCTACCTGCTGAACACCTGCGGCGAGTGCCGCTACTGCCGCACGGGACGCGAGTCGCTCTGCCTCACGCCGGGCTTCATCGGCTTCTCGACGTCCGGCGGCTACGCGGAGAAGCTCGCCTGCCCGGAGCGGCACCTGATCCGCATCCCGGACGGGCTCTCCGACGAGGCCGCCGCCGCGACGCAGATCGCCTTCGCGACCGCGTGGCACATGCTCTTCACGCGCGCGAAGCTCCAGCCCGGCGAGACGCTGCTCATCAACTGCGTCGGCAGCGGCATCGGCTCGGCCGCGCTGCAGCTGGCGAAGCTGTCCGGCGCGCTCGTGATCGGCAGCGCCGGCGCGGACGAGAAGCTCGCGCGCGCGAACGAGTTCGGCCTCGACGTCGGCGTCAACTACCGCGAGCAGGACGTCCCGGCCGAGGTCATGCGCGCCACGGACGGCCGCGGGGTCGACGTCGTCTTCGAGCACGTCGGCGGCGACTTCTTCCAGATGGGCCTCGACTCGCTCGCCAAGGACGGCCGGCTCGTCATCTGCGGCGGCCACTCGGGCGAGGTCGTGCCCTTCGACATCATCCCGTTCTTCCGCACGCAGAAGCAGATCATCGGCTCGTTCGTCTACAACCGCTCCGAGGTCGAGCAGGTGCTCGAGCTGGCGGCACGCGGCGTGATCACGCCGCTCGTCTACAAGGTCTTTCCGCTCGAGCAGGCCCGCGAGGCGATGGAGACCATGGAGCGCCGCGAGCACTTCGGCAAGATCGTCCTCAAGCCGGGAGCGGCGACGTGAAGCGGCTCGGGGTCGACGTCGGCGGCACGTTCACCGACCTCATCTACGTCGACGACTCGGCCGGCACCATCCTCGTCCACAAGCTGCCGACGACCCCCGACGATCCGTCGCAGGGCACGATCCAGGGGATCAGCGAGCTGACCGAGCAGGCGGGCGAGGCGCCGTCGGCGCTCGACCAGGTCTTCCACGGCACGACGATCGCGACGAACATCGTGATCGAGCACAGCGGCGCGACGGTCGGCCTGATCACGACCGAGGGCTACCGCGACATCCTCCACATCGCTCGGCACAAGAAGCCGCTCAACTTCTCGAACTACCAGGACCTGCCGTGGCAGCGGTATCCGATCGTCCGGCGGCGCTACCGCCTGACGGTGCCCGAGCGGGTGTTGAAGGACGGCTCGGTGCTCGTGCCGCTCGACGAGGACCGGGCGCGGGAGCGCGTCCGCGAGCTCAAGGAAGCCGGCGTCGAGTCGATCTCGATCTGCTTCCTGTTCTCGTTCCTGAACCCGGAGCACGAGCAGCGCGTGGCCGAGATCGTCCGCGAGGAGTACCCCGAGGCGTTCCTGTCCGTCTCCTCGGAGGTGCTGCCGCAGTACCGCGAGTACGAGCGCTTCTCGACGGTGTGCCTGAACGCCTACGTCGGCCCCAAGGTCTCGCGCTACATCCGCCGCCTCGAAGAGCAGCTCGAGGAGCTCGACGTCCGGACGAAGCTGCACCTGATGACGTCGGCCAGCGGCGTCGCCACGCCCGAGGGCGCCGTTGCGCGGCCCGTGAACCTGCTCATGTCCGGCCCGGTCGCAGGTGTCGTCGGCGGCATCTGGGCCGGCAAGCAGGCCGGCTACGACAACGTGATCACGCTCGACGTCGGCGGCACGTCGGCGGACATCGGCCTCGCGCAGGAGGGCCGCCTGCGCATGAAGCACCTGCTCGACACGAAGGTCGGCCCCTACCAGGCGATGATCCCGATGGTCGACGTCGACACGATCGGCGCCGGCGGCGGCTCGATCGCCTACGTCGACCGTGGCGGCATCTTCCGCGTCGGCCCGCGCTCCGCGGGCGCGGACCCCGGTCCGGCGGCGTACGGCCGCGGCGGCACGGAGCCGACGGCCACGGACGCGATGGTCAACCTGGGCTGGCTCGTGCCCGAGGCCTTCCTGGGCGGCCAGATGGAGCTGCGGGTCGACCTCGCGCGCGCGGCGTTCGCGGACGGGCCCGCCAAGCAGCTCGACATGTCCGTCGAGGAGGCGTCGATGGGCGCCGTGCAGATCCTGACGCACTCGATGGTGCAGTCGATCGAGGAGAACTCCGTCCGCAAGGGCTACGACCCGCGCGACTTCGCGCTCGTGGCCGAGGGCGGCGCGGGGCCGCTGTTCGCCGCGCAGATCGCGCTCGAGGTGGGGACGCCGTGGGTGCTCGTCCCGCCCCACCCCGGCATCACCTCGGCGATGGGCCTGCTCGCGACGGACATGGTCTACGAGTACGTCTCGACGGCCTACCAGCGGCTGTCGCAACTCGATCCGGCCGCGCTCGAGCAGCAGTTCCACGAGCTCGAGCAGCGTGCCCGCGCCCAGCTCGAGCAGGACGGCGTCCCGCCGGACAGCATGCTCGTCCAGCGAGTCGCCGACTGCCGCTACCTCGGCCAGGGCTACGAGCTGCGCGTCGACGTCGACTCCGGCGCGATCGACGAGGCGTGGGTCGAGCGCCTCCGCGCGAGCTTCCACGACATCCACGAGCGGGAGTACTCGCGGCGGTTCGAGACGTCGGACATCGAGATCCCGAACGTCCGCGTCCGCGGCATCGGCCTGATGCCGCCGCTCGAGACGCCGTCGACCGAGCAGGGCACGGAGTCGCCGGACGAGGCCCTCCGCTACGAGCGCGACGCGTGGTTCCGCGTCCGCGGCGAGCTGGCGCAGGTGACGACCCGCTTCTACGACCGCGCGGCGCTCAAGGCCGGCAACCGGCTCGAGGGCCCGGCGATCGTCCACCAGTACGACTCGACGACGGTGATCCCGCCCGGTGTCTCCGCGCACGTCGACGGGTTCGGGAACATCGTCATCGCGACCGGCGACACGGCCGCGCGGGAGGCCTACGAGGAGGAGGCGATGCGGGCATGAGCGTCATCGACTACGAGGTCGGCCGCCGGCCCGGCCCCCCGACCCGCACGCGCGTCGAGGTCGATCCGATCACGCTCCGCGTGCTCGGCGGCGCCTTCCACGCCATCGCGAAGGAGATGGCGGGCGTCCTCTTCCGCATGAGCTACTCGTCGATCATCCGCGAGTCCGAGGACCTCGGCGCCGGCATCTTCGACGCGCAGGGCCGCGAGCTGTGCGAGTCCGACTCGACGCCGATGCACATCGGCTCGCTGCCCTGGTACATCCGCGGCTTCCTGCACCGGCTCGAGGGCGAGCTCGAGGAGGGCGACGTCATCGTCCACAACCACCCGTACCTCGGCGCCTCGCACTCGCCGGACGTCGCCGTGGCGGTGCCGATCTTCCACGAGGGCGAGCTGCTCGGCTTCGCGGCCGTCACCGCCCACGTGCTCGACGTCGGCGGCTCGTTCCCCGGCATCAACGCCGACGCGTTCGACGTGTACGCCGAGGCGAAGCTCTACGACGCGCTGCGCTGGTACCGCCGCGGCGAGCTGAACGAGGACCTCGACCGGATGATCTTCGACAACGTCCGCACCGAGACGATGAACCGCGGCGACATGAACGCGATGCTCGCCGCGTGCCAGCTCGGACGCGAGCGCTTCCTGCGGCTCGTCGACCGCTACGGCGTCGAGGTCGTCATGAGCGCCGCGTACGACTGGATGGACTACTCGGAGCGGATGCTGCGCAGCGAGATCGAGAAGATCCCCGACGGCACGTACGGGCCGATCGTCGGCTGGCTCGACGACGACGCGCGCAACCGGGACGTGCGCCTGCGCGTCGAGACGCGCGTGATCGTCGAGGGCGACGAGATCACGATCGACCTCACCGGCTCGAACCCCGAGGTGCCGACGGGCTACAACGTGCCGTTCGAGGGCTCGCTGCTCGTCGCCTGCTACTACGCCGTCCGCACGATCCTGCTCGACGAGGTGACCTTCCCCGAGCACGTGCCGCAGAACGACGGCGTCTTCCGGCCCGGTGAAGGTGATCGCGCCGAAGGGCACGATCTTCAACCCGAACTTCCCGCGCGCCTGCTTCTCGCGCTTCTGCCAGACGCAGCGGGTCGTCGACAACGTCAACCTCGCGCTCGCCGACGCGCTGCCGGACAAGGTGACCGGCGGCAACTCGGCCGGGATCCACTTCTGCGCGTACGCGGGCTTCGACGAGGGCGCGGGCGAGTACTGGCTCTACCTCGAGGTCAACGAGGGCTCGTACGGCGGTCGCAGCGGCAAGGACGCGATGGACTCCGTCGACAACCTGATGGCGAACACGCGCAACAACCCGATCGAGGAGCTCGACATGCGGTTCCCGATGCGCTGCGACCAGTACGAGCTGCGACCCGAGCCGGCGGCGCCCGGCAAGTGGCGCGGCGGCGTCGGGATCATCCGGCGCAACCGCTTCCTCGTCGACGGCACGTACTCGTGCGAGGGCGACCGGCAGACCGACCCGCCGCGAGGCGTCTTCGGCGGCTGGGACGGCGCTCGTGGCCTCGTGCCGCAAGAACCCGGACACGCCGCGGGAGGAGCTGCTGCCGGCGAAGGTCACCGGCATCCCGTTCGCCGCCGGCGAGTTCATCGAGTTCCGCGAGCCGAACGCCGCCGGCTACGGCGACCCGCTCGAGCGCGACCCGGACGCCGTGCGCGAGGACGTGCTCGACGACTTCACGACGATCGAGCTCGCGCGCGATGCCTACGGCGTCGTCTTCGCCGACGAGCGGACGCTCGAGATCGACGCGGCCGCGACCGAGGCGCAGCGGGCAGAGCTCCGCGCCGCGCAGAACGGCAGCTCGCTGCAGGAGTACTTCTCCGCGCGCGGCGCTGGCGCCGTCGTCGTCGCCGGTGTCGGTCGCCGGGAACCGCGAGTTCGGGTTCGAGTGAGGAAGCCGGTCTGAAGGCGTACGAGGTCGTCGCGGAGCACCTGCGCTCGGAGATCCTCGACGGAGCGCGGCCGCCGGGCACGCGCCTTTCGAACGAGATCGTCCTCGCCGAGGAGCTCGGGCGTCAGCCGGGCGACCGTGCGCGAGGCGCTGCGTCTGCTCGGCGCCGAGAACCTGATCCGGACGGCGAAGGGCGCCGGCGGCGGCAGCTTCGTCACCGTGCCGAGCGCCGATCACCTCTCGGAGTCGCTGCAGTCGGGCCTGGGCCGGCTCGCGCACGCCGAGCACGTGACGCTCGAGGAGCTGCTCGAGGCCCGCGAGCTGCTCGAGGTGCCGGCGGCGCGGCTCGCGGCGCAGCGCCGCGGCGAGGAGGACGTCGAGCGCCTGCGCGAGTCGATCCCCGGCGACCCGCTCCGGCTCGGCACGCAGGAGCAGTTCGTCTACAACCGCGACTTCCACACGGTCGTGATCGAGGCCTGCGGCAACACGATGCTCGCGGTCGCGGCCCAGCCGATCTTCGGGGTGCTGCAGACGCACCTCTCGCGCTCGAAGCTCGGGCGCGAGTTGCACCGCGCGATCAACGAGCATCACCGGTCGATCGCGGCTGCGATCGAGGCGGGCGACGAGGACGCGGCGGGCGGCGAGATGTACGAGCACCTCGAGTACCTCCGCCCCTTCTACGAGAAGGCCTGGCGGACGGTGCGCCGCGCGCGCGTCGGCGCGTGAGCCGTTCGCCTTACGGGATCCAGGGCAGCGGCCAGCAGGTCGGCGGCAGCGTGCCCGACCCGCGGCTTCTACCGCGAGCGTCGCGCAGCGCGCCGAGGCAGCTCGGCTACGACTCGATCTGGGCGGGCGACCACGTCTCGTTCCGCAACCCCTGCTCGACATCGTCGTCGCGCTCTCGACGTTCGCGGCCGTGACCGAGCGGATCACGCTCGGGGCCGCCATCCTCCTGCTCCCGCTCCGCCACCCGAGCCTCGTCGCCAAGGAGTTCGCCTCGCTCGACTACGTCTCGGGCGGGCGCGTCATCCTCGGCGTCGGGGTCGGCGGGGAGAGCGACAAGGACTTCGAGGCGGTCGGCATCGACCGCCGCGAGCGCGGTGCGCGCACGAGCGAGGCGATGCGTGCACTCCGTGAGCTCTTCGGCGGGGGCGCTGCCTCGTTCCACGGGCGCTTCTTCTCGTTCGACGGCATCGCGATCGAGCCGGGGCCGGCGCAGCCGGGCGGCCCGCCGCTGTGGGTCGGCGGGCGGTCGGACGCGGCGATCCGGCGCGCCGCGACGCTCGGCGACGGCTGGATCCCGATCTGGGTCTCGGTCGAGCGGTTCCGACGCGGGCTCGAGCAGCTGCCCGAGCACGTCGTGCCGGCCGTGACGCTCCCGGCCCATGTCGGCGAGAAGCGGACGCTCTACGAGCACCTGCGGCGGCGCTACGCCGGCGACTTCTCGGAGCACGTCGTCGATCGCTACTGCGTCGCCGGAACGCCTGACGAGTGCGCAGCGCGCGTGCGTGAGTACGTCGAGGCCGGCGCGAGGCACATCGTCTTCAACGTCGCCGCACCCGAGGACGTGGAGCGGCTCGCGGAGGTGGCGCTTGCTGCCGCTCGCTGACATCCGCATCCTCGCCGTCGAGCAGTTCGGCGCCGGCCCGTGGGCGACGCTGCAGCTCGCCGATCTCGGCGCGGAGGTGATCAAGATCGAGGACCCGGCCTCCGCCGGCGACGTCGGCCGCTACGTGCCGCCCTTCCAGGAAGGCGAGGACTCGCTCTTCTTCGAGACGTTCAACCGCAACAAGAAGAGCGTCTCGCTCGACCTGCGCGACGAGGCCGGCCGCGAGCGCTTCGAGGCGCTCGTCCGCGTCACCGACGTCGTCTTCTCGAACCTCCGCGGCGACCAGCCGCGCGAAGCTCCGCCTGCTCTACGACGACCTCAAGCACCTGAACCCGCGCATCGTGTGCTGCTCGCTGTCGGGCTTCGGGATGACGGGCCCGCGCGCGGCGGAGGGCGGCTACGACTACATGATGCAAGGGCTCGCCGGGTGGATGCAGCTCACCGGGGAGCCCGACGGCCCGCCGACGAAGAGCGGGCTGTCGCTCGTCGACCTGTCCGGTGGGTACGTGGCCGCGCTGGCCATCATGGCCGGGCTCTGGCGCGCGCGCCGCGACGGCACGGGCTGCGACTGCGACGTGTCGCTGCTCGACACGGCGCTGCACGAGCTGATGTACGTCGGCACGTGGGCCGCCTCCCGCGGCTACGTCCCACCGCGGCGGTCGAGGTCGGCGCACCCGTCGCTCGTGCCCTTCCAGAACTTCGAGACCGCCGACGGCTGGATCGTCGTGGCCGCGCCGAAGGAGAAGTTCTGGGTGCGGGTCTGCGAGGCCATCGGGCAGCCGGAGCTCGCGACCGACCCGCGCTTCGCCGACTTCGGCGCGCGCGACCGGAACCGCGACGAGCTGGCGCCGATCCTCGACGAGGCCTTCCGCGCCCGCTCGTCGGCCGAATGGCTCGAGGTGCTCCGCGCTGCCGGCGTGCCCTGCGCGCCGGTGCACGACGTGCTCGACGCGGTGGCGGAGGCGCGGCTCGTGGAGTACGAGCACCCGACGCTCGGCACGGTGCGCCAGGTGGCATCGCCGCTCCGGCTCTCCGACGCCGAGCCGCCGGTCGGCCGCGCGCCCTTCCGCGGCGAGCACGACGAGGAGGTCGGCGATCTCGCAGACGCGTGACCTCGTGGGCTACGGCGCCGACCCGCCGGACCCGCAGTGGCCGGGAGGCGCCCGGCTCGCGCTCTCGTTCGTCCTCAACTACGAGGAGGGCGGGGAGAACACGCCGCTCGAGGGCGACCCCGCGGCGGAGGCCTACCTGCACGAGGTCGTCGGAGCGCCCGCGACGGTGGGGCAGAGGAACCTCAACGTGGAGTCGATGTTCGAGTTCGGCAGCCGCGCCGGCTTCTGGCGCGTGCACCGCATCTTCATGCGGCACGGTCTCCCGCTGACGGTCTACGCGGTCGGGCAGGCGCTCGTGCGAAATCCGGAGGCCGCGCGAGCGATGGTCGGCGCCGGCTGGGAGGTCGCGAGCCACGGCTGGCGCTGGATCGACTACGCCGACATGCCCGAGGACGAGGAGCGCAAGCACCTGCGGCTCGCGATCGAGGCGATCGAGCGCGCCTGCGGGACGCGCCCGGTCGGCTGGTACACCGGCCGGACGTCGGAGCGCACGCGCCGGCTCGTCGTCGAGGAGGGCGGCTTCCTCTACGACTCCGACTCCTACGCGGACGAGCTCCCCTACTGGGTCGAGGTCGAGGGCCGCCGGCACCTCGTGATCCCGTACACGCTCGACGCCAACGACTTCAAGTTCTTGATCCCGAACGGCTTCGTGACCGCCGACGACTTCACGACCTACCTCGTCGACACGTTCGACCAGCTGCGCGAGGAGGGCGGGCGGCTCATGAACGTCGGCCTCCACTGCCGGATCGTCGGCCGCCCCGGCCGCGCGCCGGCGCTCGACCGCTTCCTCCGGCACGTCACGAGCCGCGACGACGTCTGGGTGACGACGCGCGCTGACATCGCGCGTCACTGGCACGACCGCCATGCGCCCGCTTGACTGACGCCGTGCCCCGAGACGACTTCCTCCTCGACACGCAGCGGGTCAGGACGTTCGTCGCGAGCGCGCGCGCCGCGATCGACGCTGCCGCGTCGCCAGAGGATGCGATCGCCTCGATCCGACCGGGCTTCGCCGACCTGCTCGCCGATCAGGGCTGGCTCCCGGCCGAGTACGCGGCGGCCGTGCCCGAGAGCGGCATGGGCGGCGGGATCGGCCAGTGGCTCCTCTACCGCGCCGGCGACGGCTCGCTGTCGCTCTTCTCGCTCGTCGTGCCGGCGGGCTCGGAGACGCCGGTGCACGACCACCTCGCCTGGGGCCTCGTCGGCCTGTACCGCGGCACGCAGGAGGAGGAGATCTACACCCAGCGGGACGACGGGCTCGAGCTCGTGGAGCAGCGGAACCTCGTGCCCGGCGATTTCTACGCGCTCATCCCGCCCCAGGACGACATCCACCGCGTCCGGACGACGTCCGCCGAGACGTCCGTGTCGATCCATCTGCTGACGAACGACACCGGCTGTGTCTGGCGGCACGCATTCGACGCGGAGTCGGGCGAGGCGCGCCCCTTCCGCTCCGGCTACGTCAACGTCGCCTGTGAGGAGGACTGACCGTGCGCGCCGCCGCGCCGGACTGACCGCTCCGCCGGCACGAGCGCTTCGATTAGCCGTCGCATGCCCGGAATCCGCTCGCGCGGATTCCGGGCGCGCAAATCCCTGAAGGCGGCCGCTTCGCGGCCGCAGCCACCTCACCTCGGCAGCGACACTACGTCCGTGACGATCTCGCTGCGACCGGTGGATCAGGACAACTACCGCGCGTGCATCGAGCTCTCTGTCGACCCGACCCAGGAGCGCTTCGTGGCGTCGAACGTGCAGTCGCTCGCCGACGCCTACGTCTGGCGCGACGGCGCCGAGCCGTACGCCGTCTACGCCGACGACGAAGTCGTGGGCTTCGCGCTGCTCTACCCGCTCATCGAGGGCGAAGCCGTCTATCCCATCCCGGCCGACGCCGCGGTGCGCGGGCTCATCCTCGTCCGGCTGATGATCGATGCACGGTGCCAGGGCCGCGGCTACGGCCGCGACGCGCTCGAAGCGATCGCCGAGATCGTCCGCGCCCGCAGGCTCGCGACGCTGCGCCTTTCGGTCGTCCCGGAGAACGAGCAGGCGCTCGAGTTCTACCGCCGCAACGGGTTCGCGGAAACGGGCGAGGTCGACGGCGGCGAGATCGTCATGGCGCGGCGCCTGTAGCTACTGCGCGACCCCTGCCCGTCACCGGCCGTCATCGCGTCAGGTGCCGACCGCCGGAAGAAGTCGGTGACGATGCGGATCGCGTCCTCGGGGCACTCGACGAGGTCGGCGTGCCCGATGTCCGGGAACTCCACGAGCTCGATCTGGTCGTTCAGCTCCGCCATGCGGCGGGCGCCGAGGCCGGAGGGAGCGAGATCGGGCGGACACAGGACGTCGTGCGTGCCGTTCGTCATCAGCAACGGCCGCGAGATCGCAGGCACGAGCTCGGAGAGATCCATCCGCTCCATCGCGAGGCACGCCTGCCGCACGGTGTACGGGTCGTTGAGCCCGACGATGGAGCGCACGAGCTCGAAGATGTTCTCGCCCTCCGGGCTCTCCATGAAGCGCGCGCCGACCGCCTGTGTCGTGACGTGGTCCGAGAACTCGTCCCAGGGCATCGACTCCGCCATCCGGCGCCAGACGCGGAAGAGGGTGCGCCTGTAGACGTCCGGCTTCGCGAAGGCGACGTCGGCGCAGCCGGCGTGGACGCGCTCGGGGTACGAGGCGACGAACGCGATCGCGATCATGCCGCCCATCGACGTGCCGTGGACGAAGACCCGGTCGAGCTCGACGGCGTCCAGCAGCGCGGCGCCGTCCACCGCCCACCCTTCGATCGAGTACTCCTCGCGAGGGGACGACGACGCGCCGTACCCGCGCGCATCGAAGCTCAGCAGCCGAAAGCCCTGCTCCCGGAAGCCGTCGTTGACGAGGCCGAAGTTGTGGCGGCCGAACAGCCCGCCGCCGAACTGGAGCACGACCGGCCCGTCCTCCGGCCCCGTCAGCTCGTAGTAGAGACGGACTCCGTCGTCGATCTGCGCGAACGCCATCGTTCCTCCTTGTCCGCGGCCCGGATGTCTGACTTAATCGCCCTGCGAAGCCAACAGGAGGGCGGCATGCGGATCAAGGCCCGCGGGCGGCGGCGATGCTAGGAGGCGGAATGTTGCTAGTCCCAGCTGCGGTTGACGCGGTCCCAGGCCACGTCGCCCGGCAGCCACTCGGTGCTGATGCTCGACCACATGCGGGTCGGATCGGCGGCGCCGCACTTCGGGCACGGCGGCGCGGGTTTCGTGGAGGTCGAGAGGTACTCCTCGAAGCGCGCCTGGCACTGCTCGCACCGGTACTCGTAGACGGGCATGGGCACCGAGTCTAGCTCCGTCGAACGGCTGCGAGCTCGCGCCGAAGAGCAGGGCGTCGACCCGAGCGACGCCGACCTCGAGGGGGTGCAGGACTTCCTGAACCGGATCCTGCCCGCGCTCGAGGACCTCGAGCGGCGGCTACCGCCGGAGACCGAGACGTGATCGACCCGTTCAACGCCTTCCTGCACGCCGAGCCGGCCGAGGGCGACTTCACCGTCGGCGTCAAGGACGTCATCGACGTCGCGGGCATGCCCACCACCGCCGCCTCGAAGATCCTGCACCGGGTGCCCGAGCGCGACGCCACGTGCGTCGCGCGGCTCCGCGCCGCAGGCGCCGCGATCGTCGGCAAGCTCAACACGCACGAGTTCGCCTACGGCGCGATCACCAACAGCCCGCACTTCGGGCCGGCGCTGAACCCGTGGAACCCCGCACACACGACCGGCGGCTCGAGCGGCGGCAGCGGCGCGGCCGTCGCGGCCGGCTTCGTCGACGTGGCGCTCGGCACCGACACCGCCGGCTCCGTCCGCATCCCGGCCGCGTACTGCGGCGTCACCGGGCACCGGCCGACGATCGGCCTCGTCCCGGCCGACGGCGTGTTCCCGACCTCCTGGAGCCTGGACACGGTCGGCCCGCTCGCGCACACCGCGACCGAGTGCCGGCGCGTGCTCGAGCTCATGGCCGACCGGTCGGTCGAGGCGGACGCACGCGACCTCCGCATCGGCGTCGTCACGAGCCTCTTCGAGCGCGCGCAGCCGGAGGTCGCCGAGGCGTGCGAGGCGGCGATCAGGGAGCTCCCGGGCACGCCCGAGCCCGTCGCCATCCCGCTCCACGACGACATCGCGACGATCACGCAGCTGGTCCTGCTCCCCGAAGCGACGGCGCGGCACCTCGACTGGCTGCGGACGCGCCTAGACGACTACGGGCCCGACGTCCGTTCGCGGCTGCTCGCGGGCCTGTTCCTGCCGGCGACCGCCCACGTGACGGGTCTGCGCGCGCGCCGGTGGGCGCGCGACGAGTTCGAGCGCGAGCTCGGGCGCTACGACCTGCTCGTCGCGCCCGCGATGCCGACGCCCGCACCGCGCCTCGACACGCTGCCGGCGACGTACCGGCTCGACCTCATGCCGTACAACTCGCCGGCCGCTCTGCTCGGGCTCCCGGTGACGATCGTCCCCTGCGGGGTGGTCGACGAGCTGCCCGTGGGGCTCGCGATCACCGGCCGGCCGGGCGAGGACGGCGTCCCGCTGGCGGCCGCGGAACGCTTCCAGCAGGCGACCGACTGGCACCGTCTGACCCCGGTTGACCGCGCCGAGGCGACGGGGTTGTATACAAGCCGACAAGCGCAGCCCGGAAGGGGGTAGAGGCGTCCATGTCCGTGCTCATCAAGGGTGGCCGGATCGTCACCGCGGCCGACGACTACGTCGGCGACGTGTTCATCGAGAACGGCACCGTCAGCCTGATCGGCGATTCGCTCGACGTCGCCGCCGACAAGGTCGTCGACGCCGCCGGGAAGCTCGTCATCCCGGGTGCGATCGACCCGCACACGCACATCGAGATGTTCTTCGGCGGCACGACCACGTGTGACGACTTCACCTCCGGGACGGTCTCGGCCGCCTTCGGCGGCACGACGACGCTCGTCGACTTCTGCATGCAGGCGCCGGGAACCGACGTTCCAGCAGGCGCTCGAGAACTACCACGAGAAGATCGACCGCTGTAAGCCGGTGATCGACGTCGGGTTCCACATCGGCGTCACCGACCTGCGCGAGGGCGGCACGCTCGAGGACCTCGCGAAGCTGCCCGACGAGGGCATCACCTCGTACAAGCTGTTCATGGCCTACAAGGGCGCCGTCATGGTCGACGACGAGACCCTCTTCAAGGCCATGGAGACCGCCGCCGAGAGCGGCGCGATGATCATGGTGCACGCCGAGAACGGCGACGCGATCGACATCATCGTCAAGCGCGCCGTGGCGGAGGGCAAGAAGGAACCGATCTGGCACGCGCGGACGCGGCCGATGGAGACCGAGGCCGAGGCGACGAACCGCGCCATCCAGCTGGCGCGGATCTCCGGCGCGCCGCTCTACGTCGTGCACGTGTCCTGCCAGCCGTCGGTCGAGCCGATCGAACTCGCTCGCGAGAAGGGCTGGAACGTGCACGGCGAGACGTGCACGCAGTACCTCTTCGTCGACGAGAGCGCGCTCGACCAGCCCGGGTTCGAGGGCGGCAAGTACATCTACACCCCGCCGCCCCGGCCGAAGGAGCATCAGGAGCATCTCTGGCGCGCGCTCGAGAGCGACGTGCTGTCGGTCGTCTCCACCGACCACTGCCCGTTCAAGTGGCCCGAGCAGAAGGGCATCAACGGCCAGGAGTTCCAGGTCGTGCCGAACGGCGGCCCGGGCATCGAGAACCGCCTGCACATGCTCTGGCAGTTCGGCGTCCGCGAGGGCCGCATCTCGCCGAATCGGTTCGTGGAGCTGACCTCGACGAACGTGGCGAAGCTGTTCGGTCTCTATCCGCGCAAGGGCACGATCGCGCCGGGGTCCGACGCGGACATCGTCGTCTGGGATCCGGAGAAGCCGCTGACGATCTCCGCCTCCACCCACCACTCGAACGTCAACTACAACCTCTTCGAGGGCACCGAGGTCGTCGGCGCCCCGGAGGTCGTGCTGGTGCGCGGGCAGGTGATCGTCGAGAACGACGAGCTCGTCGCGCAGCCGGGCGCGGGCCAGTTCGTGAAGCGCGCGAAGTGGGGTGAGCAGCTGACGGCGAGGCCGGCGGTCACGGCATGAGCGACGAGGAGGCACGCCAGGTCTACGCCGCCGCCCGCCTGGGGCAGGCGGTGACGATGGGTGAGCGGCCGGCGGTGCTCGTCGTCGACTTCTCGTGCGGCTTCACCGACCCCGAGTGTGCGCTCGGCTCCGACCTCTCGGCCGAGGTCGAGGCCACGCGCCGGCTGCTCGACGCGGCGCGGGCGAAGGGGCTGCCGGTGATCTTCACGACCATCGGCTACGAGCCGTCGCTCAAGGACGGCGGCCTGTGGCTGCAGAAGGTGCCGACGCTCGGCGACCTGCAGGTCGGAGGCCGGTGGGTGGAGATCGACCCGCGGCTCGAGCCACGCGAGGACGAGACGATCGTGCTCAAGAAGGGAGCCTCGGCGTTCTTCGGGACGAACCTCGCCACCGTCCTCGTGACGCAGGGCATCGACTCCGTGGTGCTGTGCGGCGCGACGACGAGCGGCTGCATCCGCGCGACTGCGATCGACCTGCTCCAGTACGGGTTTCCGGCCATGGTGCCGCGCGAGTGCGTGGGCGACCGTGCGCAGGCGCCGCACGAGGCGAACCTCTTCGACATCCAGGCGAAGTACGCGGACGTGGTGTCGCTCGACGATGCGCTCGCCTACGTCGAGAGCGTCGCAGGTCGGGTGGCCGCCACCGCCTGACCGAGGAGGTCTCCGGCCTCAGCGGACGGCGCCGATGAGCGCGCCGCCCGCCACGACGAGCGCCGCGGCGATCACGACGCGGCGGCCGATCGCCTCGGTGCGGCGCAGCAGGAGGGCTGCGAGGACGACCGCCCACAGCGACTGCGTCGCGTTCAGGGGCGCCACGACAGAGACGCGACCGCTGTCCAGGCCCGCGACCAGCGCGGCGTAGGCGAGGCCGAGGCACAGCCCGGCCGCCGCAAAGGCGCCGCGGCCGCGGGCGAGCCGGGCCTGGACCGTCGAGTGCCGGGCGACGAAGAGCCACGTGCAGACGACCACCGCCGCGGCAACGAGCGACGCCGCGGTGGCCACGAGCGGCGGCGGGCGCATCTCCACCGCAGCCCAGCGCACGATGTTGTCCCGGCCGGCGAACATCATGGCCGCCAGCAGGGCCAGGAGCACGCCGAGCACGCGCACGTGCTGCGGCCTCGTCTCGCCGGCGAGCACGATGCCGGCAGCGACGACGAGGGCCGTGCCGAGTGCGAGCGCCGGAACGAACGGCTCGTCGAGGAGCAGGAGCGCGAGCAGCACCGACAGGAGCGGCGCCGTGCCGACCACGATCAGCGCCCGGGACGCACCCGCGTGGCGGATTGCCTGGACGAATACCAGCTGCGACACGCCGGGCACGAGAGCGCCGGCGAGCACGAACGGCCACAGCTCGCCGGCCTCCACATCGCCTCCGGTCACCGCGGCCAGCCCAAGCGCCGTGACGGCGGCGACCGAGGCCAGAATCGCTGCTCCCCCCTCCGCGTCGCCGCCGCGGTCGAGCCCCATCCGGACCGCCACGCCCATCGCACCGAACAGCAGCCCCGCGACAGCACCGTAGACCGCAGCCACGCGTTACTGTCGCCGTGTGCCCGGGACGCTCACGGAGCGCATCATCTCCGAGCATCTCGTCGGCGAGAGCGACGAGGACGTCGAGCTCCGGGTCGACCAGATCCTGCTCGAGGACGCCACCGGCACGATGGCGTGCCTGCAGTTCGAGCGGCTCGGCCTCGACCGGGTCCGAGTGCCAACGGTTTCCTACGTCGACCACAACGTCCTGCAGTTCGACGACAAGAACGCCCAGGACCACGCGTACCTGCGCAGCTGGGCGGCGCGCTACGGCGCCCTCTACTCGCGCCCGGGCAACGGCATCTCGCACTACGTGCACCTCGAGCGCTTCGTGCGCCCCGGCGGCTTCCTGCTCGGCGCCGACAGCCACACGACGATGGCGGGCGCGGTCGGGATGCTGGCCATCGGCGCCGGTGCGACGGAGGTGGCAGTGGCGATGGCGGGCCGGCCCTACGTCGTCGACCGGCCGCGGATCGTCGGCGTCGAGCTCCGCGGCCGGCTGCGGCCGTGGGTGCAGTCGAAGGACATCGTGCTCGAGCTGCTGCGGCGGCGAGGGGTGCGCGGCGGCCTCGGCTGCGTGCTCGAGTTCTTCGGCGACGGGGTCGCGATGCTCACCGCGACGGACCGCGGAACGATCTGCAACATGGTCATGGAGACCGGCGCGACGACCGGCATCTTCCCGAGCGACGAGCAGGTCCGGACGTGGCTCCGGGCGCAGGGCCGCGAGGACGACTTCGTCGAGCTCGCCGCCGAGACCGACGCCGCGTACGACGAGGTCGAGACGATCGAGCTCGACGAGCTGGAGCCGCTGATCGCGCTGCCGTCGTCGCCGGGCAACGTCGTTCCGGTAACCGAGGCGGCCGGGACGGTGGCGCGCCAGGTGTGCGTCGGCTCGTCCGTGAACTCGTCCTACGAGGACGTGGCGATGATCGCCGAGGTGCTGCGCGGGCGGACGCTCCCGCCGGAGCTCGACTTGACCGTGAGCCCGGGGTCGCGCCAGATCCTCGACATGATCGTGCGCAGCGGCGTCTACTCGGACCTGCTGGCAGTGGGCGCACGGATCCTCGAGCCGGCCTGCGGTCCGTGCATCGGCATGGGCCAGGCGCCGGCGGCCGGGGCCGTCTCCGTGCGCACGTTCAACCGCAACTTCCCGGGCCGAAGCGGCACGCTCGGCGACTGCGTCTACCTCTGTTCGCCGGCCACCGCCGCCGCCACGGCGCTGCACGGAGCGATCACCGACCCGCGCGAGCTCGGCACGCCGCCCGTGCTCGTTGCGCCAGAGACTGATCCGTCCGTTGACGACCGTCAGATCGTGCACCCGCCCCGGAACGGCGCAGCGGTCGACCTCGAGAAGGGCCGCAACATCGTGGCCCCACCGCCGGTCCCGGAACTGCCGGAGCGGATCGAGGGGCTCGTGCTGATCGTCGTGCCCGACGACGTGTCGACCGGGGACATGGCGCCCGACGGCGCGCTCGGCGTCGCGCTCTGGTCGAACATCCCGGCCTGCGCGCGGTACATGTTCCGCCGCTTCGACCCGGACTTCCCCGCGCGGGCCGAGGAGTGGGGCGGCGGCCTCGTCGTCGCGGGTCACAACTACGGCCAGGGCTCGAGCCGCGAGCAGGCCGCCTTCGGAGCGCTCCACCTCGGCGTGCGGGCGGTCGTCGCGAAGAGCTTCGCGCGCATCCACCGGACGAACCTGATCGCGCAGGGCATCCTCCCGCTCGTGCTGGGCGACGAGGCGGACTACGAGCGGATCGAGCTCGGCCAGCCGTGGTCGATCCCGGTCGACCTCGACGCGGCCGTGCTCGAGGCGGAGACGACCGCCGGCACGGTTCGCGTCGAGCCTCGCCTCAGCGCGCGCGAACGGACCATCCTCCGCGCCGGCGGACTCGTCGCGTACGCGACGGCCGCCGCCGACTAGGCAAGCGACGCGATCGCGCTGAGGATGATCTCGGCCGCGAGGGCGGCGTCAGCCGGATCAGCGTCCTCGGCGGGATGGTGGCTGATCCCGTCCTTGCACGGCACGAACACCATCGCCGTCGGGACGCGATCGGCGACGCACATCGTGTCGTGCGCCGCGCCCGAGTGCATCTGGATGTACGGCTCGCCGGTGGCGGCGGCCGCGCTCTCGAGGGCATCGACGATGCGCGCGTCCATCGGCGTCGCGGCGAGCGCCTGGCGCTGCGTCCACTCCGCGCGCATGCCGCGCCGCTTCGCCGCCTCCTCCGCGAACGCCGCGATCTCCCGCGCGACTCCCTGGTACGCCGCGTCGTTCGGGCCGCGGATGTCGAGCGAGAAGCGGAGGCCGCTCGCGATGGCATTGATGATCCCCGGCTCGACCTCGATCTCGCCGACGGTGCCGACCGTGCCCTGTCCCGCTGCGCGCGCGAGCCGCTCGAGCTCGGCGATCGACTCGGCGAGCGGCAGAGTCGGGTCGAGGCGCAGGTCCATCGGCGTCGCGCCCGCGTGGTCGCCGCGCCCCGTTACTCGCACGTCGGCGTGGATGTAACCGGCGATCGCGTTCACGATCCCGATCCGGTTGCCCGTGTCCTGGAGCACGCGCGCCTGCTCGATGTGCATCTCGATCCACCCGGTGAGGTCGTCGAGGACGTGGCTGCACTCGCGCCAGCGGGCCGGCTCGTAGCCGGCCGCCTCGGCGTGCTCCCAGAAGCTCCGGCCGTCGTCGATCGCGCGGAACGTCTCCTTCAGCTCCTCCTCGGTGACCCGCTGCGCGATGATCCGGCTGCCGAGCAGCATCTGCCCGAAGCCCGAGCCCTCCTCCTCGAGGAACGAGACGAGCTGCAGCGGCAGCCCGAGGCCGTGCTCCTCGTTGAGGCGGCAGACCTCGAGCGCCGTGACGACGCCCATCGTGCCGTCGTACTTGCCGCCGTTCCGGTTGGAGTCGCAGTGCGACCCGACGCCGACGACCGGCTCGCCGCGCGGTCGGTTCCGCGCCACGAGCGTTCCGAGCGGATCCTCGTCGACCGTGAACCCGAGTCCTTCGAGCTCGCGCGTGAACCAGTCGAGCGTGCGCCGGTAGACATCCGTGTACGCGTAGCGGCGAATCGCCTCGTCCGACAGCGTGTACTCGCTTCCGGCGAGCGTCTCGATGTCACGTTCGATGCGCTCCGCGCTGCGGTTACGCTCGATCGTCGGCATGCATGACGACTCTAGTACCGAGGAGGAATGGCCGCCGCCGGAGGCCCGCCTGCAGAGCATCCTCTGGCGTGCTGAGGGCCACCTCGACCGAGGTGAGTACGGCCAGGCGTCCAGGACGCTCGACGAGGCCGCCGGGCTGGGCGAGGACGAGCTCGTGGCCGGGCTGCGGCATCTCGCGGCAGCCGGCTGGCGCGTGCGGAACGGCGAGCCGGAGCGAGCCCGAAGGCAGCTGGCGCACGCGCGGCGACGGCTCGCGCCCTTCCTGCCCGAGGCGCGCGAGGTCGAGGTTGCGCGTCTGCTCGACGCGATCGTAGAGTCGGCCGGTGGAGAGCTGGCGTAACCGCAAGACGCTGATCCTCGGCCGGACGGACATGATGGGGCTGCTCACGCCGGCCGAGTACAACGACTGCGTCGAGCACGCCTTCCGCATGCACGGCCTCGGCCGCGTCTACATGGAGCCGAAGGGGCACATCGTGCTCGACCGCTACCAGGGCGAGTGGGAGGTGATGCCGTCGTACATCGAGGAGCCCGAGGCGGCGGCGTGCAAGTGGGTCTCGATCCGCGAGGACAACGGCCAGTACGAGCTACCGGCCGTCTTTTCGATCCTCATCTACACCCACCCCGAGACGGGCTTCCCGCTCGCCATCTGCGACGGCTCGTACCACACGCTCATGCGCACCGGCGCCTCGGCAGCCGTGTCGGCCAAGTGGCTTGCGCGCCGGGACTCCAAGGTGCTCGCCGTGCTCGGCACGGGCAGCGTCGGCGTCGGCACGCTCGCCACGTGCGACGCGGTGTTCGAGTGGGACGACGTGCGCATCTGGAGCCGGACGCAGGCATCGGTCGACCGGTTCCTGGCGGAGCAGTCCCCGCGCTACCCGCACTTGCGCTTGACCGGGACGACCGACGCCGAGACGGCGGTCACCGGCGCGGACGTGATCGTGACCGGCACGCACGCACGGAGCTGGCTGGTCGACGACGCGTGGGTGAAGCCCGGCGCCCACATCGCGGCGCTCGGCGCCGACCTGAAGGGCGAGCAGGAGCTCGACCCGCGCATCCTCCAGCGCGGCCGCGTCTTCGTCGACGACATCCGCCAGTGCCGCGAGGACGGGGAGATCAACGTCGCGCTGGCCGAGGGGCTGCTGGCCGAAGAGGACGTCGCCGGCGAGATCGGCAAGGTGATCGCCGGGCAGCTCGAGGGCCGCCAGTCGGACGACCAGGTGACCGTCTTCGACTCGACCGGGATCGCACTCCAGGACTCGGCGACGGTGCCGCTCGAGTACGAGCGCGCAGTCGCTGCGGGAGTCGGCGTCGAGAAGAAGATGATCTCGACGTAGGCGCTCAGACGGAGCGCGGCACGAGCTCGAGGCCCCGGCGCAAGCGGTCGAGCCCGCCCATGCCCCAGTGTGTCTCGCCGTCCTCGGTCAGGAGCGACGGCACGCCCGCAACGCGGGCACCCTCCGCCTCCGCCCGGATCTCGCGGATCCGCGCGAAGCGCTCGGCGGAGTAGGCGGCCTCCACGGCCGCATCCGGATCGAGTCCGGAGCGCCCGGCCGCGCGTGCCAGCTCGTGGTCGGTGGCGATGTCCTCGCCCTCGCAGAAGAAGGCCTGGTAGAGCATGTGCTTGAACTCGCGCAGCCGACCTTGCTCGCCGGCCCAGAGACAGGCGGCGAGCGGGAGCGTCGAGCGGGGCTGGTAGCGAGGCAGATGGATCTCGATGCCGAGCGACTGCGCGCGCGCGTAGACGTTCTCCGTCCAGTCGACGCGGAGGTGGTCGCCCCGCACCTCGAGCAGCGGCTTCGGCGCCGGCCGCAACTCGAACGGCAGCCATTCGATCTCGACCTCGCCGGCGTCCTCGGCCGCCTCCATGGCCCAGGTCTCCAGGTACGAGTACGGGCAGACGACGTCGTAGTAGAACCTCACCCTTCGCACCGAATGTCAGACTATTAGACTCGCCGCGACGCGGGCGCGGCGGCCCGAACGGAGCCGATGTTCGAGGCGCCCTCGCCGAACGGCCCCTGCCGATCGAGAGCGAAGGAGGGACGCATGGCAACGGTGGAAGAGAGCTTCACGTACGAGGCGGTGGAGGAGAACGACGGCCTGAAGGTCTCGAAGAGCCCCTGGGGCCCCGACGACGAGATCGGCCGGCTCAACTGGATCACTCCCGACACGAACCGCGCGATCCTGGAGCACCTCGACGGCGCGCACCTCTTCGACCTGAACGTCGAGTACTTCATCGGCATGCCGTCGTGGGTGGCGGCCGGCGACCCGCCCTACGGCATCTGGATGACGCACACGCCGCAGGGCTCCGTCAACGACAACCTCTCCGGGGTCGGCTCCCACGTACACGAGAAGTACTCGTACTGCGGCGACTCGATCCACATGTACACGCACTGCGGCACGCACGTCGACACGCTGAACCACCTCGGCTTCTACGGGAAGTTCTGGAACGGCTGGACGGCGGACGCCGACCTCGGCAGCCGGATCTGGAACAAGGGCGGCCTCGAGAAGTACCCGCCGATCATCTCCCGCGCGGTGCTGCTCGACGTCGCCGGCCTGCACGGCGTCGACTGCCTGCCCGACTCGTACGCGATCACGCCCGACGACCTCAAGAAGGCGGCCTCCGAGCAGGGAGTCGAGATCCAGCCGAAGAGCGTCGTCCTCGTGCGAACGGGCTGCATGACGAAGTGGCCGGACTTCGACGGCTACCTCGTGAACCCGCCCGGCATCGGCCTGCCGGCCGCCAAGTACCTCTGCGAAGAGGCCGGCGCGATGTGCATCGCCGGCGACTCGATCGGGCTCGAGGTGCTGCCGTCGGAGGAGCCGGACACGTTCCTCCCGGTGCACGCCTACATGTTCGCGACCGCGGGTGCGCAGATCATCGAGGTCGTGAACATGGAGGAGATCGCAGCCGAGAAGCAGTACGAGTTCGCGTTCCTGGGGTTCCCGCTCAAGCTGCGCGGAGCCACGGGGGCGCCGATGCCGTCCTACGCGGTGCCGCTCCGGAACTGAGCCGTCCTGCGCTCCTGCTCCTCGTCGAAGACGTCGAGGGGCAGGAGCGCCGACACGAGCGGGTAGGGCACGTCGACGACCTCCGAGATCCGGAGGTCGACCACCGCACTGCAGAGGGCATACGCCGCCGGACGCTCGAAGCCGTGAGTGGCCACGAGGTGGTCGATCATCCCGACGAGCGCCTCGCGTGCCGCGACCGTGAGGTCCATGGCCGCGTCGAGTGGGATCCCGGTGGTGGCGAACGAGCGGCGCGCCGGGCTGGCCGGCGTCTCGTAGGCCGGATAGCGCGGCCGCCAGCGCGGGTCGCGGTGCAGGCCCAGTCGCACGGTGACGGTCCCGGCGACCTCGATCGCGGTGCCGCACACCTCCCCGTCGCCCTGCGCAAAGTGCAGGTCGCCGATCGAGAACAGCGCGCCGGGGACGGCGACCGGGAGCAGCAGGCGGCTGCCGGCGACGAGCTGGCGGATGTCGAGGTTCCCCCCCAGCTCGCGCGGCGGGATCGTCCTGAGCCCGCCTGCCGCCTCGGCGGGCAGCGCGGACTCCGGAAGCGCGTCGGCGACCGGGCCGCCGGCACGTGCGATCGCCGCCTCGCGCTCGTGGATCGCCGCCAGCAACTCGTGCGACGGCGCGACACCGACCACGCCGGCGAACGGGTCCCCGGGCACGGTGACACCGGGCAGCTGCGGCGACCGCGCCCGGCCGCCCTCGATGTCCCAGGTCACCACGTACGGCTCGGTGAACAGATCGGCGAGGAAGCCGAAGCCCGGGATGACCGCCGTGACGCCGAAGTCGGCGACCTCGTAGGAGAGGAACTCGACCTCCAGGACGTCGCCCGGCCTCGCTCCCTCGACGAGCACCGGACCGGTGAGCGGATGGCCGAGCCCGAGGTCGAGACCGCCGGCGTCCGCGTGCGTGCTCGTGCGGCTGAGCTGACCTGCGAGCCCGTCCTCGCACTCGAGCCGGAGCACCTGGCCGGGCACGACATGGAACGCCGGCTCGAGATCGGGATGCCAGCGGTTGTGCATCACACCAGGCCTGCGAGCTCAGCCGCGGCGCGGCGGCAGGCATCCGCCTCGTCGGGCGTCCACCGGCGTGCGGCGGCCAGCTGGTGCACGGAGAGGATCGCCGCCACCTCGCCGTCGGACTCGACGGCCGTGACGATCTGCGCCGCCAGGCCGCCGTACACGTCGAGCATCCGCTGGAACGCGGGGTCGTCGTACGCGGCTCGGCAGTCGTCCTGCACGACCTGGCCGCGCCGCTGCACCTCGACGGCGACGGGCTGCGTGCGCAGGTCGACCGTCCGCTCGTCGCGCAGCGAGCCCACTCCTGGCGCGAGCGCCTCGTCGGTCACCGGAAAGGCATACCCGCCTGCGGTGCCACGGCGCAGGGTGACGCGGCTCGCGCCGGTCTCGGCGAGCAATGCCTGCAGGATCGGGGCGATCGCGCTCAGGCCGCACCTAGCACTTGAAACCGATCCTGCGTGACGCCCGCTTCGCGTTGTCGCGGGCACGGCCGAAGGCGGAGAGCGACTGCACCATGGGGAAGAGCTCGCGGAGGCCGGCGTGCCGCCTCGCCTCCTGGAGATGGTCCAGCGACCGGTCGGTGAGCGTGAAGAACCGCGCGACGTCCTGCTGCAGCGCGCGCGGCGGCGCCAGCGCCCGGATCTCGGCCGACTGCTTGCGAAGGAGCGGCAGCGCGAGGCCGATCGACTCGTAGACCGCCCCGGGGCTCGCGGGATCGAGCGGCGGCGGGACCTTGTCGAGCCGCTTGCCGTAGGACGCGCAGATCGCATTCGCGCGGCGAAGATACGCAGCCCGCGACAGCCGGGAATTGTCGGTGCCCTTGAACGCGAGCACGATCCCGGCGGCGATCCCGGCCACGATCACGCCGAGGATCAACCCGAAGACCAGCGCGGTTCTGCTCATTCCGCCGACCCTGGGCCGGTCCGGTGCCGACCGTCCCCCACGGGGCGATCGATCCGCGTGCGAGCCTCGTCGTCGATCTGCATGGCGGACGCCCGGAACGTATCGCGTCACCCCGGTTACCGTCGAGGATTCCGCGGCCTGCAGCAGGCGGGGCCGCGATAGTGTCCCCGCCGTGTCGCTCCAGCCGTCCCGCACCGTCGCAGAGCTCCGCGAGTTGCGGGAGCTCACCGGAGACGAGAACGGCGCGCAGCGGGTCGCGTGGACGGACACCTGGGAGCGCGCCCGCGCCTGGCTGCGCGACCGGCTCGAGGAGCTGCCGGTCGACTACGAGCGCGACGCGGCGGGCAACCAGTGGTGGACGCTGCGCGGCGACTCGGAACGGGCGGTGCTGCTCGGCGGGCACATCGACTCCGTGCCGAACGGGGGCTGGCTCGACGGCTGCCTCAACGTGCTCGGGGCCGCGGAGGTCGTGCGGCGCATCGCCGCCGACGGCACGCCGCCGGTCACGGTTCGCCTCGTCGACTGGGCCGACGAGGAGGGCGCGCGCTTCGGCCGCTCGCTGTTCGGATCGAGCGCGGCCTCCGGGACGATGGCCGACCAGGACGAGCTGCGAGACCGCACCGACGCCGACGGCGTTCGCCTGGAGGACGCGCTGCGGGCGTGCGGCGTCGAGCTCGACCAAGCGCTCGAGGCCCGCTCGCAGCTGAAGGGCGCCGCGGCGTACCTCGAGCTGCACATCGAGCAGGGACCGGTGCTCGAGTCGATGGACCTCCCGCTCGGCGCCGTCATCGGCACGTTCGGCGTCGAGCGCTCGCAGATCACCTGGACGGGCCAGGCCGCGCACGCGGGCTCGACCCCGATGGACCAGCGACGGGACGCGCTCGCCGGCGCGGCCAAGCTGGCACTCGAGCTTCGCAACATCGCGGCGCGCGCCGGCGGTGGCGCGGTCTGCACGTCGGGCGGCGTCGTCTGCAGGCCGGGGATCGTCACGTCGGTGGTGGAGACCGCGGAGCAGCTGCTCGACCAGCGGCACATGGACGCGGACACGCTGGCGCGAATGCTGGCCGAGGCCAGGGCGGCGTCCGAGCGCTTCGCCTCGGAGGAGAACATCGAGGTCGCCTGGAGCCGGATCTGGAACATCCAGCCGATCCTGTTCGACGAGACGCTGGTCGGCCTCGCCGAGGAGGCCGTGCGCGAGGTGTCCGGCACAGCGCACCGGCTGCCGTCCGGCCCGCTGCACGACGCCGCCGAGGTCGCCCGGGCGGGGGTGCCGACCGTGATGCTCTTCGTCCAGAGCCTCCGCGGCCTGTCGCATACGAAGCTCGAGGACACGAAGGAGGAGCACCTCGAGCTCTCGGTGCAGGCGCTCGACCGGCTGGCGACCAAGACGATCGACTGGGTCGCGGGCTCCTAGAACGACGAGCATCTCGCCTTGAGATTTCACCCTCCGCACGGCGAGGGTAGGCAGCCGTGAGCACCTCGGCCGCTGGAGCGCAGGAATCGGCACAGATTCGCCACGCCCGCGTCACGATCGCGGCCGGGATCGCGCTCGGTTTCGCGGTCACCTGGAACGTGTCGAGCGTCGGCGCCGCCGCCGACCCGCTTGCGGAGGTGTACGGCGTCTCGCTCCCGGCGATCGGGCTGCTGACAACCGCGCTGTTCGCCGCTCACCTCGCCGTCCAGCTGCCCGCCGGACATGCGATCGACCGCCTCGGCGCACGGCGCGTCGGCCTCGCCGCGATCGCGGCGGCGGGGCTCGGCAACGCGATCGCGCTCACGGTCGACGTCTACGCCGTCGCCTTGCTCGGCCGGTTGCTGATGGGGCTCGGCACCGGCGGCGGTTTCGTCGGCGGCCTCGACCTCGTGCGCGCCGGAGGCGGCGGGCCGGCGCTCCAGGGCTTGTACGGCGGCGGGACGATGGCGGGCGCCGGGCTTGCCATCGCCGTCGTGCCTCTGCTCGACGGGCTCGGCTGGCGCGCCCCGTACTGGACCGGGCTCGCCGTTGCGCTCGTCTGCGTCGTACCGCTGCTGCTCGCGCCCGACCCGACGCCGGCGCGCCGGGGGCACGACGTCGCCCGCGTCACGCGCGACACCAGGCTGCTGCCGCTCGGCGCGCTTCAAGCGGCGACCTTCGGCCTGAGCGTCGTCGCCGGCGCCTGGATCGTGCCGCTGCTCGAGCGGCAGGAGATCGACCGCAGCGCCGCCGGGCTGGCAGGGAGCCTCACGCTCTTCGCCGGCATGCTGACGCGGCCCGGGGGCGGCATGCTCGTTCGCCGGCGGCCGGAGCGTACACGGGCCGTGGTGGGAGTCTCGCTCGCCGTTGCGGCGCTCGGGGCGGCGCTCCTCGCCCTCGCCGGCCCACTCGCCGTCAGCGTGCTGGGCTCGGCACTGCTCGGCCTCGCGGTCGGCGTCCCGTTCGCGGCGCTCATGACCGCGGCGCAGCGGCTGCGTTCCGATGCGCCGGCGGCGGCCGTCGGCTTCGTGAACGGCGTCGCAGTGCTGACGATCGTCGTCGGGACGCCGTTGGCCGGCCTCGCCTTCCTGCTGCCCGGCGACGGCCGGCTCGCCTTTGCGGGCATCTCCGCGCTGATCGCACTCGCCCTGATCCCGCTCGCCCGCGCACGGCTCTAGTGCGACAATCGCGGCTGCCAGCGTCACTGAGGAGGCCAGATGCTCACGTTCGGCGTCACCGTCCTGCCCGATCCGCCATACCAGCGCCTGATCGAGCTAACGAAGCTCGCCGAGACCCATGGCTTCGAGTACGGCTGGACGTACGACTCGCACGTGCTCTGGCAGGAGTCGATGCCGGTGATGGCGCTGCTCGCCGACCAGACGTCGACCATCAAGCTCGGTCACATGGTCACGAATCCGGCCACTCGTGACCCGACGGTGCTCGCAAGCGCCTACGCCACGCTGCAGGACATCTCGAACGGCCGCATGATCATGGGCGTCGGCCGCGGCGACTCGGCCGTGCGTACCGTCGGGCGCAAACCGATGAAGGTCGCAGACTTCGAAGAGGCGCTGAAAATGGTCAAGCCGTTCATGAACGGCAAGGAGGTGCGCTGGAACGACAAGGATCTGCAGCTCAAGTGGGTGCGGCCGGAGCTGCCGGAGATCGAGATGCACGTCGCCGGCTACGGCCCGAAGGCACTCGCCGTCGCCGGCCGACAGGGGGACGGCGTGATCATCCAGCTGGCCGACCCCGACATCATCCAGTGGATCATGGCGACCGCCCGGAAGGCCGCAGAGGAGGCCGGCCGCGACCCCGACGCGCTGAAGTGCATCGTCAGCGCCCCGAGCCACATCTCCGACGACCTCGCCGACGCCCGTGAGCAGGTGCGCTGGTTCCCCGCCATGGTCTCGAACCACGTCATGGACCTGGTCGAGCGCTACGGCTTCGACTCCGACATCCCGTCGGAGCTGACCGAGTACGTCAAGGCGCGGAAGTTCTACGACTACAACCAGCACTCACGCGTCGGCGCGACACACGGCGAGTTCGTCACCGACGAGATCTGCGACCGCTTCTGCGTGCTCGGCACGCCCGAGCAGGCGGCGGCGAAGCTGAAGGAGCTCGAGGCGATCGGCGTCGACCAGTTCAACATCTACCTGATGACCCACGGCCAGGAGGAGACGCTCGCGGCCTACGGGTCGTCGATCATCCCCGGGTTCAGCGGCGTCACCGCGTGACGGAGACCGAGAGCGCCGCGGCCTGGTCGGAGGTCGCGGACGCCTGGGAACGACGCAACACGATCATCTCGGCGAACTCGCGGCCCGTCACCGCGCGCCTACTCGAGCAGCTCGACCCCCGGCCGGGCGAACGCATTCTCGACGTCGGCGCCGGGCTCGCCGAGGTCGGCCTCCTCGTCGCCGATCAGGTCGGCCCCGACGGCCATGTCCTGATCACGGACCAGTCGGAAGCCATGGTCGCCGCGGCTCGGCGCCGCAGCGGCGACCCGGCCAACGTGACGTTCTCCGTGGCCGACGCGCAGAAGCTCGACCTGCCGGCCGGCTCCGTGGACGGCATCGTGTCGCGCTTCGCCTACATGCTCGTCCCGGATGTCGCGGCGGGGCTCGCCGAGGCCCGCCGCGTGATTGGGCCGGGCGGACGGCTGGTCTTCGCCGTCTGGGCGTCCGCCGCCGAGAACCCCTGGGCGTCGGCGTTCGGCCGCCTGATGATCGAGCTCGGTCACGCGGAGCCTCCGGAGCCGGACGCCCCGGGGCCGTTCAGGCTGGCCGATCCCGAGCGGCTGCGGGAACTCGTGACCGATGCCGGCTTCGTCGACGTGCGCGTGGAGGACGTCGCCATCACGCAGGCGTACGCCTCGTTCGACGAGTACTGGGAGGTCACGAGCGACCTCGCGATGTCGCTGCGTCTTGTGTTGGCGCGGCTGCCGGGCGATGCGGCTGCCGCCTTGCGGTCGGCCGTCCGGCAGGCACTCGCGCCGTACGAGACCGACGACGGGCTCGCGGTGCCGGGGCTGGCCCGAGTGGTCGTCGCCAAGCCCTCCTAGAGGATCCGGGCGCCGAACGCGCTCGCGACCAGCTCGACGGCCAGCGCGGCGGTCTGGTTCTCGTGGTCGAGCACCGGGTTCACCTCGACGACCTCGAAGGACCCGGCGATCCCGGACTCCGCAACGAGCTCGAGCGCGAGGTGGGCCTCGCGGTACGTCAGCCCGCCGCGCACGGGCGTCCCGACCCCGGGGGCGATGACCGGATCGAGGGCGTCCATGTCGAGCGAGACGTGCACGAAGCCCGGGCCGGCGATGCGCGCGAGCGCCTGCTCGATGGCCCGCTCGATACCGATGCGGTCGATCTCGGTCATCGTCAGCACGAGTGCGTCGCTCTGGCGCAGGAACGTGCGCTCGTACTCGTCCAGCGCGCGGGCGCCGAGGATCGCCACCCGGCCCGGATCGACCGCCGGCAGCGGCCACGCCTCGCTCGCGAACCCGTCGCCGGCGGCGCCGATGGCCGCGGCGAGAGGCATGCCGTGGACGTTTCCGGTCGGGCTCGAGGACGGCGTGTTCAGGTCGCCGTGCGCGTCGATCCACAGCACCCCGCCGACACCTCGCGCCGCCGCGAGGCCGCCCAGCGTGCCCAGTGCCACGGAGTGGTCACCGCCGAGCACGAGCGGGACGGCGTCCTCGGCGAGCGCGCGCCCGACCCGTTCGGCGATCAGCTCGCAGGTCCGCTTGATCTGCGGGAGGTAGCGCGCGCGCTCGTCCTCCAGCGCGGTGGCCTCGGCGACGGCCGTAGCCACGTTGCCGGAGTCGCGCACGGCGTACCCGAGCCGGCTGAGCCGCTCCTCGAGCCCGGCGTACCGGATCGCCGACGGCCCCATGTCCACGCCGCGGCGGCCCTGGCCGAGATCGAGCGCGGCGCCGATCACCGCGACGGTGGTGCCGTTCACGGTGCGTGAGCCTACTGGCGGGAGCCGTCGGTACGGCGCGGCGCCCAACTGTCGAAGCACTCCTGGACGAGACCGCGGCTCTCCGCGCGTGCGAGCACGTAGAGCCGGTCGTCCGGCTGGATCAGCGTGCTGCCACGCGGCGGGATCGCGTCCTCGCCGCGCACGATGACCGCGACGAGCGAGTCGCGGGGCAACTGGAGATCGCGGACGTGGGTGCCGGCCACGGCCGCGTCGGGCGCGACGACGAACTCGAGCAGGTCCGACCCGAGGCTCTGCACGGCCGCGATCTCGAGCGGAGGCTGGTAGACCGGCCGTGCCTTCGTGGTCAGCTTCAGCCAGCGCGCCACCGGCTCGAGCGTCGTGCCCTGCACGAGCGTCGAAACGAGCACGACGAAGAAGACCGCGTTGAAGATCGTCTCGCTGTCCTCGACGCCCTCGGCCTGCGGGAAGGTAGCCAGCACGACCGGGACGGCGCCGCGCAACCCTGCCCAACCGAGCAGTGTCCGCTCGCGGTGCGAGAAGCCCTGGAACGCGGTGCAGATCCAGACGGCGAGCGGCCGCGCGACGAACACCAGCACGGCGGTCAGCGCCAGCCCGGAGAGGACGACCTCCGGGAGGCGGCTGGGGAACACGTACAGGCCGAGCAGGACGAAAAGGCCGATCTGCGCCAGGAACGCCGTTCCCTGATTGAACGCGACGAGCTGCCGCCGGAGCGGGGTCGCCGAGTTCCCGACCCAGAGGCCGACGATGTAGACCGAGAGGAACCCGCTGCCGCCGACCACGTCGGCGGCGCCGAACGCGATCGCAGCGATCGCGAGCGAGGCGACCGGTGCAAAGACCGCCACCGAGACCCGCGCCAGCGCGCGGGAGGCCACGGCGCCGATCGCAACGCCGACGACCAGACCGATGCCGAGCTGCTGCACGACGAGCAGCGCGAGATCGTCGGCCCTGAAGCTCGGATCGTCGAGCCACTCGATCAAGCCGATCGTGAGCGCGACGGCCATCGGGTCGTTCCCGCCCGACTCGGCCTCGAGCACCCGCGACAGGCGGCGTCGCAGCGTCGTGACGCGCAGCGTCGCGAACACGGCCGCCGCGTCGGTGGAGGCGACGACGGCGCCGAGCATGAGCGCCGTCACGTACGACAGGTCGAAGAGCCAGTACGCCGCCGCGCCCGTCGCCACGGCCGATACGAGCACGCCGACGGTGCCGAGCAGCGCCGCCGGCAGCAGCACCGGCCGCACCGCGCGCCACGGCGTCGTCAGGCCGCCCTCGAAGAGGATCACCACGAGCCCGACGACACCGAGCGTCCGGGCCAGTTCCGGATCGTCGAAGTCGATCCCGCCCGGGCCGTCGGAGCCGAGCAGCATCCCGAGCGCGAGGAACCCGATCAGCACCGGCACGCCGAGCCGGGTTGCCGCACGCGCGGCAGCCACCGCGCCCACGAGCACGGCACCGGCGAGCAGCATGAGCGTTCCTGGGTCCAGCGGTGGCCCTCCTGAGTCGGAACAGCGAGCATGCCGTGTCCGCCGAGCCCAGGCGACAGTCACCTGCCCGAGGAGGTGATGACG
This sequence comes from uncultured Gaiellaceae bacterium, assembly GCA_963733065.1. Classification (GTDB taxonomy): domain Bacteria; phylum Actinomycetota; class Thermoleophilia; order Gaiellales; family Gaiellaceae; genus CAVTBT01. The sequence continues at coordinate 561,897 of CAVTBT010000005.1, read as the reverse complement.
GCTAGACTGGCGAGCCCTCGGCGAGGTAGCTCAGTTGGTAGAGCACTCGGCTGAAAACCGGGGTGTCGCCGGTTCGAGTCCGGCCCTCGCCACTTCGCCGTGGGGGACCCCTGGTTCCCCCACGAGCCACCTCCTCGCGTGCGTGAGACGACGTGTCCGGCGTGCCGTCCGGCCGAACGCTCATCGTCCTGCCCGACCGTTCACGCCTCGTCGGGAGGACACCGGATGTCTCAGCACGCCGACAGCGCCGGGCAGTCCACGCTCGACCGCTACTTCCGCTTCTCGGAGCACGGGACGACGCTCGGCCGCGACACGATGGCCGGCCTGACGACCTTCGTCGTCATGTCCTACATCATCTTCGTGAACCCACAGATCCTGAGCTTCACCGGGATCGAGGGCCTGCAGGAGATCGGCCTGCCGTTCGACGGCGTGCTGGCCGTGACGTGTCTCGTCGCGGGCGTGATGACGATCGCGATGGGCCTGTACACGAACAAGGCGTACGCGATCGCCCCGGGTCTCGGCCTCAACGCCGTCGTCGCGTTCAGCCTCGTCGCGGGCGAGGGGCTGTCCTTCCCCGCTGCCATGGGGCTCGTGGTCGTGGAGGGCATCGCCGTCACGCTGCTCGTGCTGTCGGGGATGCGCGAGCGCGTCATGGACGCGATCCCGCTCGACCTCAAGAAGGCGATCGCGATCGGCATCGGCCTCTTCATCGCCTTCATCGGGCTGACGAACGCGGGCGTCGTGGTGCGCGGCGAGGGCACGCCGGTCGACCTCGGACGACTCACCACGTGGCCGATCCTGGTCACGTTCTTCGGTCTCGTCCTCACCATCGTGCTGCGCGCCAGGGGCGTCCGCGGCGACCTGCTGATCGGCATCGTCGCGGCGACCGTGCTCGCCACGGTCATCAACGAGGCGTCGGACAACGACGCGGGCTTCACGGCAGGCGCCTCCTGGCCCGGCGACGTCTACGAGACGCCGAACCTCGAGCTGCTCGGCGAGTTCAACTTCGACGCCTTCACGGAGCTCGCCTTCCTCTCGGCCGTCCTCTGGGCGTTCTCACTCTTCCTCGCGGACTTCTTCGACACGATGGGCACGCTCGTGGGTGTCGGCCGGCAGGCCGGCTATCTCGACAAGGACGGCCGTATGCCCGAGATGCGGAAGCCGTTGCTCGTCGACTCGCTCGCCGCCGTGGCCGGCGGCGCCGCATCGTCGTCGTCCGCCACGACGTACATCGAGTCGGCCTCGGGAGTCGGCGTCGGCGGACGCACCGGTTGGGTGGCTGTCGTCGCCGGCGCGCTCTTCTTCCCGTTCATGTTCTTCGCGCCGATCATCGGCATGGTGCCGCCGCAGGCGACCGCGCCGGCCCTGATCATCGTCGGCTTCCTGATGATGAGCGCGCTCACCGAATCGGAGGAGGTCGCCAAGGAGGAGGAGCACGGCGGCGCCACGTTCTCGCGGAAGCTCGCCGGGATCGACTTCACGGATCTCGGGCTCGGGCTTGGAGCGGCGCTGACGATCATCATCATGCCGTTCACCTTCTCGATCACGGACGGCATCGGGTTCGGCTTCATCGCCTACACGATCGTCCGCACGGCCGAGGGCCGCTGGCGGCAGGTGCACCCGTTCATGTGGGTGGCGAGCGTCGTCTTCGCGCTCTACTTCCTCCTCCCGCTACTCCAGGACACGTTCGATTGGATTTGAGTCCAACCGCGAAGCGGCCGCGTCCTGTTCGGGTGGCGGTGCCGTAAGCGCGAGCGATCCGACGGGGTGCGGCCGCGAAGCGGACGCCTTCAGGGATCTTGCGCAAGCGGAAATCCGCGCAAGCGGACCTTGCGCTCTTGCGCCAAGCGAGAGGGTGGCGGCGCAGGTATGCGCCAGCGATCCGACGGGGTGCGGCCGCGAAGCGGACGCCTTCAGGGATCTCTGCGCAGCGGAAATCCGCGCAAGCGGATTTTGCGCTCTTGCGCAAAAAGAGACGTCCGGGCCGGTGCTACCGCGCCGCGAACGTCTCGAGGAGACGGACCCTAACCCATGCCCTAGGGCATCGCAACGCGGATCCGCACGGTCAGGCCCGACGTGGCGTGGAGCAGCTGCGCGGCGTTGCCGCGATTGATCGCCAGTGACATGTTCCTGTAGCTGTCCTCGTAGAGGATGATGTCGCCCGCCCTGGCGTCGGCGAACGTCCGCGCGGCGACCGCGAAGTACCGCTCCCCCGCCAGCTCGAGCTCGACCTGCGTCCCGGGCACGATCCCCGCCTCGTCGGCGTGGTCGCGCGTCAGGTTCAGAGCGATGTTGCCGAAGCTGTCGACATAGAGCGCGGTCGCATCGATCCGCCCCTCGCCGACGCGGGCCACCGGCAGGTCGAGCCGCACCAGCGCGTCTGGGTCGAGCGGCGGACCGAGCTCGGCGAGCGGCACGCCGATCGCGAGGTGCGCCGCTGCCGGCGCGAACAGATCGCGGCCGTGGAAGGTGCGGGAGACGCTCTCGAGCGCGTACACCGGGTTCGCGATCTCGTGCGCGACGTCGATCCCGGCCCGCTCCGCAGCGGGAACGAGCAGCCCATTGTCCGGCCCGACGTAGAAACGGCCCTCGCGATCACGCAACGCGAGGGGTCGCCTCGAGCCCCCGACGCCCGGGTCGACCACGGCGAGATGCACCCCGACCGGCATGTACGCGATCGTGTTGGACAGGACGAGCGCGCCCTGCAGCACGGATGTGGCGGGGATGCCGTGCGTGATGTCGATCAGCTGCGCGTCCGGCGCGATCCGCTTGATCACGCCGTGGCACGTGCCGACGAAGTCGTCCTGAAGGCCGAAGTCGCTCAGGAACGTGACGAACACGCGCGGAGGCTACCGCGCCGCGCGCAACACGGCCAAGGTCAGCCCTTCGAGCGTCGGCGTCGCCGCCTCTTCGAGCACGCGAATGCCGCGCCCTTCGGCCTCCCGGGTCGTCTCCGGTCCGATCGACACGGCCGGAATCGACAGCTCGAGTTCGGCGAGCGAGCGCGCCGCCGACGGCGAGGCGAGCACGACGAGGTCGCCCTCAAGCGGCGCCGCGGGACGACGCTCCCTGGAGCGGTACAGCGTGACGACCTCCGCGTCGAGCTCGTCCGCGAGGAGCGGCCGCGCCCCCTCCGCGCCGGCGAAGAGCACCCGGCCCGCAGATGACGGCAGCTCGGCCAGCAACCCCTCCTGCGTGGACACCTCCGCAACGAGGTCGACGCCCGAGCCCCAGGCGTCAGCCGTCGCACGACCGATTGCCGCGACGCGGCGCGGCAGGCCGTGCATCCGCTCCCGCAGGAGTCGCGCGCCCGTGGCGCTCGTCACGATCACCCAGTCGAACCCGCCGACGTCGATCGGCCCTGTGTCGAGCGGCTCGATCTCGACGAGCGGCTCGACGCGCACCGCGAGCCCGCGCGCCCGCAGCTCGCCTGCGAGCCCCTCGTTCCGACCTTCGGGGCGGGTGAGGACGACCGTCAGCGGCGGCACGGCGGCCTTCCGCCCACCCACCACCCCCCACCCACCCACGGGGCGTGGCACGGTAGCCGGACCGGGCGCGCGTCTGTGTGCCAACTCTGCGCCGATTCCGTCACGTCGTCACGCGACCCGCTCCGGCAGGAACCCGGCGAGCTCGCGCGCCAGCTCGTCCGGGTCGGCGCCGCGGCGGCGCTCGACCCACGCGCCGTCCTCGTCGGCCACGAGCGCCGTCAGCGACTGGCCGTCGTGATGCGCGGCGACCGGCGCGAGACATCCGCCGCCGATCAGCCCGGTGCACCGCCGCTCGGCCTCGACCCGCCGCCGCGTCTCGGCATCGTCGACCGCGGCAACGAGCCGCTCCTCCCCGGCGCGGACCTGGAGCGCCAGCGCCCCCTGGCCGGCTTCGGGCAGGAGCTCCTCCGGATCGAACCGAAGGCCGATCTCACGCTGGAGCCCGAGGCGCTCGAGACCGCAGGCGGCAAGCACGATGGCGTCGAGGCCACGCTCGCCGCGCTTGCGCAGCCGGGTGTCCACGTTGCCGCGAAGCGGCTCGATGACGAGCGTCGGCTCGCGCGCGAGCAGCTGGGCACGTCGCCTGACGGAGGCCGTGCCGATGCGCATCCCGGCACGCACGGCGGTCGCCCCGCACAGCGCGTCCCGCGGGTCCTCCCGGGGCGGGTACGCACCGACGGCAAGCCCGACCGTGTCCGTCGACGTCATGTCCTTGGCGGAATGCACCGCAACGTCGATGCGGTCGCCGAGCAGCGCCTCCTCGAGCTCCTTGACGAAGACACCGCGCTCGCCGATCTGGCCGAAGGGCCGGGTGCGGTCGCGGTCGCCGGCCGTCGTGATCGGCACGAGTGCGATCTCGATCCCGGGCCGGCGGAGCGCCTCGACGGCGCGCTCGGCCTGGGTGAGCGCGAGCCTACTGCCGCGGGTGCCGACGCGAAGAACCACAGCGGCGGCGGCCGGCGGCGACGTGAATCTCGCCGCACCCGCGCGCGCCGCGCGGCCGGATGCGGACGAAGGCGGTCGGCGCCTGCAGCGGAAGCGGACGGCCGGCCGCGAATGGCCTCGTCACCTCCGTCGCTCCTCCTCCCCGAGCCCGAACAGGTGGCGCACGACGTCAGCATAGATCACACCGTCCGCTGCAGCGGCCGCCTCCTTGAGGCGCACCGTCGGCAGATGCAGCAGCTTGTTGACGATCTGCGCCGTGACGGACTCGACGAGGGTTCGATCCGCCTCCGACAGCCGCTCGAGGCGCCCTTCCGCCTTCGCCAGCTCGGCGGCGCGGATTTCCTCCGCACGGGCCCTGAGCGAGGCGATCGCCGGCACGACCTCCAGCGCGGCGTGCCAGTCTCGGAAGCGGTCCGCTTCCTCGACCACGAGGCGCTCGGCGCGCGACGCCTCGCCGCGGCGGCCGGCAAGGCTCTGCTCGACCACCGCCTCCAGATCGTCGATGTCGTAGACGAAGCAGCCGTCGAGCGCCCCCAGAGCAGGATCGACGTCACGAGGGACGGCGAGGTCGACGAGCAGGAGCGGCCGGCCGCGGCGCGCCCGCACCGCAGCGGCGACGTCGGGCCCGGTCAGCACGAACCCGGGCGCGCTCGTCGACGCCACGACGACGTCCGTGCCCTGCAGCTCCGCTGCGACCGAGTCGAGGCCGACCGCCCGCGTGCCCAGCCGGCGGGCCAGCTCGCTGCCGTGCTCGGCGGTCCGGTTGGCCAGCGCCACGATCTCCGCGCCCCTCGAGAGGAGGTTCCGGGCCGTGAGCTCGCTCATCTTGCCGGCGCCGAGGAGCAATACGCGGCGCCCGCGGAGCTCGCCGAAGACCTGCTGCGCGAGCGCAGCACCGGCCGCCGGCACCGAGGCGGGCGCCTCCCCGATCGCCGTCTCCACACGCACCTTGCGGCCGGCGGTCACCGCTTGCCGGAACAGGCGTTGGAGGAACGGGCCTGTCGCTCCCGACTCAGCGGCGGCGCGAACCTGGCCGAGGATCTCGCCCTCGCCGGGCACGAGCGAGTCGAGCCCGCCGGCGACCCGGAACAGGTGCAGCGCAGCCGCCTCGTCGCGCAGCCGGTAGAGGACCCCTTCGAGCTCGACGGCGCGGTCGTCGGCAAGCGTGAGCAGCGCCCCGGCCGCGTCGGCCTCGCCGTTCGCGGTCTCGCGCGCAACGTAGATCTCCGTCCGGTTGCAGGTCGAGAGGACGACCGCCTCGCCCGGATCCGCCAGCCGCTGAGCCAACGCACCCGAGCCGTCCAGGTCGAGCGCCACGCGCTCGCGCAGCTCGACCGGAGCGCGATGGTGGGAGACGCCGACGAGCGAGAGCTTCACGACGCGAAGTGCGTGATCGACAGGACGAGGACGACGAGCACGAATGTCAGCAGCGTCAGGCGGGCGAAGCGCGTCCCGTGCAGGCCCGCCTCGTGCCTCATCACGAGCAGGCCTCCGTACGCGGCGCACACGACCAGCGTCACGGCCATGGTCAGGTCGAAGTCGCCCGACTCGAAGCTCGCGAGCCCGGCAACGATCCCGCCCGCCAGCAGCCCGAGCGCAACGAGCACCGCCCGAGCGGCCAGCCGGTCGAGCGTCTCGAGCGGCGGCACCCGCAGCCGCAGCAGCGTCCGGTCGCGCCGCTTGAGCCGCCGGTCCTGCCAGATGTAGACGGCCGCCATCCCCGCAGCGAGCGTCAGCGCGGCGAGGCCCGCCAGCATCAACCCGGCGTGCACGGCGAGCAGCAGTCCGGCGCGGTCGCCCTCCTCGATGCCGGTGCCGCCGCCGGCCCACGCGGCCACCAGCAGCACTACGGCCGGCGGCATCACGGCCAGGCCGAGCAGGCGGTAGCGCGGGCGGCAGCCCCAGATCAGGTAGGCGGAGACCACCAGCCAGACGAAGAGGTTGAGCGCGCCTGCCCACGTGCCCCAGGGGAAGCCGTCCGAGTCGAGCAGCTGCACGAGCAGGAGCGCGGTCTGGGCGACCCAACCGACACGCACGCCCCACGTCGCGGCGCGTCCCGCCAGCCCCGGGCCGCGCAGCTCGCCGGCATAGGCGACGGCAGCCTCGCCGTAGGCGATCAGCACCGGCCAGACGAGCAGCTCAGCCATCGTCCCGCCGTGCCCGCGCCAGCTCCGCGAGCTCCCCGGTCTCGCGCTCGAGCCGCGCAAGCTTCGCGGCGATGATCACGACGTACAGCAGGATCGTGACGAAGACGACCGTGTACGCAGCCGCAAGGTAGTCGCCGCCGCTCATGTGGAGGTGAGGAGCTCGCGGAGGTCGCGGAGGTTGGCGTCGAGCCGCTTGCCGGAGAGCTCGACACGGTAGAGCGTGTACGCGAGGGCCGTGATGGCGGCCCAGGCGACGCAGAAGGTGGCGAACATCGTGCCGGTCATCTGTGGGCCGTCGCGCGTGAACACGGTCGGGTGGATGAAGTCCTCGGCGAGGCGGATGGCGAGGAAGCTGACAGGGATCAGCGCGACGCCGAACAGGGCGTAGACGGCCGAGAAGCTCGCGCGCCGAGGACCGTCCTCGACCGAGAAGCGGAGCATGAAGTAGGCCGAGTAGAAGAGGAACAGCACGAGGAAGAGCACGAGCTGATTCGAGTCCCACGCCCACCAGACGCCCCACGACGCCTTGGCCCAGATCGACCCGGTGATCAGCGTCAGCGCGCCGAAGATCGTGCCCTGGTGGATGCCGACGTAGCTCTCCAGGTCGTAGCGCTCCTCGCGGCGCCAGAGGTACAGGAGCGCCTTCAGGGCGCCCCAGCCGAAGGCGGCGTACGCGGTCAGCGCGATCGGCACGTGGATGTAGAAGATCTTCTGCGAGATCCCCTGGTCGGCGTCCTCCGGAGCCACGAAGAACACGAGGACGAGGCTGAGGCCGACGAGCCCGGCGGCGAGGGCCGCGAGCGCCGGCACGCGGCTATTCGACGACGACGTACTCAAAGGTCGCCCACGAGAGTATCGCGAAGACGGCGTCGTACAGGGCCAGGAACAGCAGGAAATCGGCGCCCTCGGCCGAGATGCTGGCGCCGACCCCGCCGACGACGAGCGGGATCGTCAGCGGCAGGAAGAGAAGCGGCAGGATCAGCTCTCGCGTGCGGCTGGCGGCGGCCATGGCCGCGAGCAGCGTCCCGACGGCGCAGATCCCGATGTTCGCGAGGGCGACGCCGGCGAGCGCGGTCGCGTCGAGCGGCTCGAAGAACAGCGCGAAGGCGGGCAGGGCGACGACCTCCGCGGCAACGAGGAACGCCAGCACCGCGAGCGCCTTGCCGAGCCAGATCGCGCTGCGGTCGCACGGCGCCAGCACGAGGCCGTCGAGCACGCCATGCTCCCGCTCGGGCACCCAGGCCCGTGCGAGGCCGAGCAGCGCCGTGAAGACGATCGCCACCCAGAGCAGCCCGTATGCAGCCTGGTCGCCACTCCCTTCCGGAAGCGCGAAATGGAAGACGACGAGGGTGCTGAGCACGAAGAGGAGCATCGCGGGCAGCGTGTCCCGCGCGCGCAGCTCGAGCTTCAGGTCCTTCCGGGCCAGCGCGGCGACGTCGGCGACGTAGGCGTTCACGCGAGCGCCAGTCGGCGGGTTGCGAGCGACTCGACGCGGGCGGGATCGTGCGTGGAGACGAGCAGTGCGCGGCCGTCCCGGAGCCCCGCCAGCTCGCGATCGAGCAGCGCCGAGCCGTCCTCGTCGAGCGCCGTGTACGGCTCGTCGAGGATGACGAGCCCCGGATCGTGGAGCAGCACGCGGCAGAGCGCGAGGCGCTGCGTCATGCCGCGGGAGTACGACGCCACGCGCTCTCGCCGCACGTCCCAGAGGCCGTAGCGCTCGAGCAGCATGCCGATGCGCTCGCGCCGCTCGGGCACGCGATAGAGCCGGCCGTAGAGGTCGAGGTTCTCGAGGGCCGTCAGGTCGCGGTACAGGAGCGACTCGTGGCCGAGGAAGCCGATGCGGGCGCGGTCTGCCTCGATCTCCAGCTCGCCGCGGCTCGGGAGCGCAAGCCCGGCGCAGAGCCGCAGCAGGGTGGTCTTGCCGGAGCCGTTCGGCCCGGTGACCACGAGCGTCTCGCCGACGGCGAGGTCGAGGTCGACCGGACGCAGCGCGCGCTTGCGGCCGTACCGCTTCTCGAGGCCGCGAGCCCGGATCACGCGCCCGAGTCTAGGCCCGCCGCTCGACCCGCGCGAGGAAGTCGGCGACGACGCGGCGATACCGCTCGCTCTCCTCGACGACGGGTGTGTGCGAGGACTGCTCGAAGACGACCTGCTCCGCGCCCGCGATCCCGTCGACGAGGCGGGCGGCGACCGGCGGCGTGCAGAGGTCGTAGCGACCCGAGAGCACGAGCGACGGCGAGCGGATCTCGCCCAGGCGGCCGCAGACACTCCAGCCCGCCAGGCGGCCCGTCGGCGTCCACTCGTTCGGGCCCCACATGGCCTCGTAGGGGCGGCGGCTCTTCGCCGCGAGGCCTCGCACCACCGCCGGATGCGGGGGATCCGGCCGATGGAAGAAGCAGCGGTCGAAGGCGCTCTCCGCCTCCGCGAAGCCGGGAGCGTCGCGATCGGCGGCGGCGAGCAGCGCAACCTGCTCCCGTGGCAGCTCGTCGCGCAGACCCGCGACCTCCTCCGCCCACTGCGCCGCGTCGCAGAGGGTCGAGGAGAGAACGAGCCCCGCCACGCCGCCCGGCCGTGCGAGGACGTGCTCGAGCGCCAGCATGCCGCCCCAGGACGTGCCGAGGAGGTGGATGCGCTCGAGCCCGAGCGCCGCCCGCAGCGCGTCCAGCTCCTCGAGGAAGAGCTCCAGCGACCAGATGCCGTCGTCCTCGGGGCGGCTCGAGCCGCCACAGCCGAGCTGGTCGTACAGCACGACCCGGCGACCGTCGGCGGCGAGCTGCTCGAGCGGCTCGAAGTAGTGATGCGTCGACCCCGGCCCGCCGTGCAGACAGACGAGCGGCAGCCGATCGGACGTATCGGCGCCCACGACGCGGTACCACGTCTCGTACCCGCGGAACGGGACCCGCCCTTCGACCGTCCTCACACGAGGGTCTCGGCCAGCACGAACGCGAGGAAGACGATGCTGATCACACCGTTGACGGTGAAGAAGGCGGCATCGAGCCTGCGGAGATCTCCCGGCCGCACGAGCGAGTGCTCGTACGCCAAGAGCACCGCGACGGAGACCACGCCGAGCCAGTACGCGATGCCGAGCCCCAGGCCCACCCCGGCCGCGGCGAGCAGCGCCACCGCGCCCACGTGCAACGCCCGGGCGCCCACGAACGTCCCGCGCTCGCCGAACCGCACCGCCCAGGAGTGCAGGCCCTCGCGCCGGTCGTGCTCCAGGTCGAACAGCGAGTAGAAGAGGTCGAAGCCCGCCACCCAGCACGCGACCGCCGCACCGAGCGCCCAGGCCTCCCAGGGCAGCTCGCCCGTGATCGCCACCCACGCGCCGACCGGCGCCAGCCCGAGCGACGCCCCGAGCCACAGGTGGCAGAGCCAGGTCGTCCGCTTCAGGTACGGGTAGATCACGAACAGCGCGACCGGAATCGGCCAGAGCCAGCGCACCACGGGGTCGAGCTGGAAGACGGCGAGCAGGAAGACCGCGAGCGCCACCGCACACAGCGCGAGCACCTGACCGCGCGACAGGGCGCCCGACGGAAGCTCGCGGCCGGCCGTCCGCGGGTTCCTGGCATCGATCTCCACGTCGATCAGCCGGTTGAGCGCCATCGCGAGCGTGCGTGCGCCGACCATGGCGACGGTGATCCAGGCCATCGACGACCACCCAGGCCAACCGTCGACGGCCAGCAGCGCGCCGACGTAGGCGAACGGCAGCGCGAAGATCGTGTGCTCGAGCTTGACGAGCGAGGCAAAGCGGCGCGGCAGCGTGGCAGCGGACGCGCTCACGTCTGGCGGTGCGCGACGTCGCGCTCGCCGGCCAGCAGCTCGACAGCGTGCGGCAGCACGGGGCGGATCACGGCGTAGCCATCGCGACAGCCCCCGGGTGAGCCCGGAAGGTTGACGACGAGTGCCGTGCCGAGCGTGCCCGCAACGCCGCGCGACAGCAGCGCGTGCGGTGTCCTGGCGGCCGAGTCCGCACGAATCGCCTCCGCGAGCCCGGGCGCGTCTCGGTCGATGACCTTGCGCGTCGCCTCCGGGGTGACGTCGCGCGGCGCCACACCGGTGCCACCCGTCGTGAGCACGACCCCGCCGACGGCCGCCAGCTCGCGCAGCGCAGCCTCGATCGCGGCGGCCTCGTCGGGCACCACACGCCGCTCGACCTCGTACCCGTCGCCGACGAGCAGCTCTGCGAGGAGGTCCCCGCTCGTGTCCTCGCGCGTCCCCTCGGCGACGCCGTCGGACACCGTGAGCACGGCTGCTCGGCCACTCACGGGACGTCCTTCGTCTTCTCGACCAGTGTGATGTCGGACACGACCATGCCCTTGTCGATCGCTTTCGCCATGTCGTAGACGGTGAGCGCGGCAACCGTCGCGGCGACCAGCGCTTCCATCTCGACGCCGGTCTGCGCCACGGTCTCGGCGGAGGCGCGAATCTCGACGCCGCCCTCGCCCACCTCGAGGCGCACGTCGACCACGGACAGCGGCAGCTGATGGCAGAGCGGAATCAGCTCGCTCGTCCGCTTCGCCGCCATGACGCCGGCCAGCTGCGCGACGACGAGCGCATCGCCCTTCGGCAGCTCTCGCAGGCGCCGGGTGGTCTCGGGGGCCATCTGCACCGATGCGCGTGCGACGGCACGTCGCCGCGACAGCGGCTTGCCGCCGACGTCGACCATGCGCACTGCGCCCGCCTCGTCGATGTGCGACAGCTCGCTCACAACTTCGTGCTAATCGTCACGAATAAGCCCGGAGGCGTCGCAGCCACGGCTCGGATCGTAGTCGCGTCAGCGCCAGCGGAGGCGGGCCAGAGGCCGCCGCCGCCGCACAGCGGTCCCGTCGAGCGGGGCGAGCTGTGCCTCGAGCCACGCAGCGAGGTCGTGCGTGCGAACGTGCGCGCGGATCCCCTCGAGCCGGCGCCTGCGCTCCTCGGACGGCATCGTCAACGCCTCGTAGAGGGCCTCGGCCTGGCCCTCGACGTCGAAGGGGTTGACGGTCAGCGCCCACTCGCCGAGCTCCTCGTGGACTCCGGCGTTCTCGGAGAGGACGAGCACCCCCGACCGCGTGTTGACGAGCGGCGCCTCCTTCGCCACGAGATTGAGCCCGTCGAAGATGGCGTTCACGAGCAGGACGTCGAACTGCTTGTACGCGGCGATCGAGGCGTTGAAGTCGTCCTCGACAGTGAGCGCCAGCGGCTCCCAGCCCTCCTGGCGGAAACGATCGTTGATCGCCCGGGCCGCTCGCTGAATGGCGCCGAGGTACTCCGCGTACTCCGGGATGTCCTGACGCGAGGGGTCGAGCAGGGCGAGCATCTGCACCCGCCCCAGGAGCTCCGGGTGCGCCTGGAGCAGCAGCTCGTACGCCCTCAAGCCACGGACGACGTTCTTCGACGGATCGGTGCGGTCGACGCGCAGGATCAGGTGCTCGCAGCGCTCCTCGACGAGCTGGCGTTCCGCCGCGAGCACGGCCTCGCTCGCCGCGAGGCGGTCGAACTCCGCCGGGTCGACGGAGATCGGCGTGGCGGTCACCCGTGTCGCCCGCCCTGCGTAGTTCGCCACGAACGTCGCGTGGTCGTACTCGGCGCCGACGATGTCCTCGCACGCGCGGAGGAAGCTCCGGCGCCACCGGGCGGTGTGGAAGCCCACGACGTCGTTTGCGAGCAGGCCGTCGTGCACGACGCGCCTGATCGCGACCGGCAGCACGCGCCAGTAGTCCGGCTGCGCCCAGGGGATGTGAACGAAGTGCACGAGCGTCGCCTCCGGCGCCCGCTCGCGGACGAACCGCGGGGCGAGATAGAGGTGGTAGTCGTGGAAGAACACCGCTGCATCCGGCTGCGCGTCGAGCTCGTCCAGCACGGCGTCGGCGAATCCCGCGTTGACGCGGGCGTACCCGTGCTCCCACGCGTTGGCGAACCCCCCGTCCAGGTTCGGCTCGTACTTGAGATCCCAGAGGTAGTGCTGCAGGAACCACAGCGTCGGATTCGAGATCACGTTGTAGTGCCAGTCGTAGGCGTGCTCGTCGTGTGCGACCAGACGCAGGCGGAACGACGCTCCGTCGCCGAGCGTCTCGTCGATCACGCCCTCCGCGGCGACGACCCGGTCCTCCTCGGAGATCGCACTCGCGATCCACGTGACGTCGTGACGCGAGACGAGCCCGCGCAGCGCAGTGACGAGCCCGCCTCCACCGCGGCGAGCCGTGCGCTCGCCGTTCGCGTCGCGCGCGTACCCGACCGGCCCTCGATTGGAGACGACGATCAGGTGGCGCCGCGGGACCACACGCGGACCGTACCGGGTGCCGCCGTCCTGGGAGCCTGGCTAGGCGAGGTTCTTGACGAAGCGGAGCCGCGATCCGCGGCCGCCCTGTCCGGTGCCGATCTCGAGATCGTCCGCGATCGAGCGGATGATGGCGATGCCCAGCCCGCCCTCGCTCAGCTCCGACTCGTCCGGCAGCCCACCGGCGCGGGTGTGGTCGAACCCCGTGCCGTCGTCTGAGACCTCGATCTCGATGCGATCCTCCTCGAGCCGGTACACGATCTCGACCGTGCCGCCACCCTCCTCGTAGGCGTGGCGGACGGAGTTCGAGCACGCTTCGGTGATGGCGAGCTTGAGATCGGCGAGCGTCTCCTCCGGGAACGGACGGACCCGCGACAGCCCGGCGAGTGCCAGCCGCGACAGCGTGATGAACTCGGCCCGGGCGGGAATGCTGAGGTGCACCGTCCGTCCGTCTCCGGTGTCGCTCATGAGCGATCGCCCTCGAACCTGCTGATTCTGTAGGAAATCTGTCACAACCCGCCCGTTCCCTCGGGTTGTGCCCCGCAACCGCCCTAGCCTAAACCACCTGGCTCACGGCGAGGAGCGCGCCGGGCGCTCGGCGAGCCGCACCGAGACCTCCCTCTCGTCACCGTCTCGGAGCACGGTGAACGTGACGACCTGACCCGGAAGAAGGCGGTCGGTCACGATACGGGAGACGTCGTCGGCCGTTCGCACCGGCTGGCCGGCGATGCCGACGATGAGGTCGCCGCCGAGGCTCACGTCCAGGCCGTTGAAGCGCTCGCGGCGACTGCCGCCCTCGATGCCAGCGGCGGCGGCCGGCGTGTCCGCCTGCACCTCGGCGACGAGCGCGCCGCGCTGTGCGGGCAGGTCGAAGCGCCGCGCGAGCCCGGGCGTGACGTCCTGTGTCGTGATGCCGATGTAGGCGTACGCGACCTTCCCGCTCGCGAGCAGCTGCTGCATCGAGCGCCGCGCCGAGTTGATCGGGATGGCGAAGCCGACACCCTCGGCGTTGCCCGACTCCGACCGGATCTGAGCGTTGATCCCGATCACCCGGCCCAGGCTGTCGAACAGCGGACCACCCGAGTTGCCGTGGTTGATCGGTGCGTCGACCTGGATCGCCTCGGCAACGTCGAACTGGGACGTCAGCGACGGGATCGAGCGACTCGTCGCGGAGACGACGCCGACAGCAAGGGAGTTCTGGTTCCCGAACGGGCTGCCGATGGCGGCGACCGGCTCACCGACGACCACCCGCGACGAGTCGCCGAGCGGGACCGGCGCGAGCGCATGGTCGTCCGGGTCGACGCGGATCACACCCACGTCGTTGTAGATGTCCCAGCCCACGATCTCTGCGGGGACCCGCTCGCCGTCCTGGAACTCGACATACAGCCGCGTTGCGGCGCTCGGCGCGGTATCGCCCTGGCCGGCTGTGGTGATGACGTGAGCGTTCGTCATGATCACGCCGTCCGGCGAGACGACGAAGCCGGCGCCCTGGGCGGTCGCCGTCGGATGGTTCTGACCGACGCCAAAGACGGAGTAGATGGTGACGACGCCCGGCACGCGCTTGGCATAGATCGCCGCCGGGTCGAAGCTGTTGCCGACCAGTGGCCGGGCTGCGGCCTGCGCCGCGCCGTCGTTCGCGGGGGCGGATGGGGCGGTCGGCACGAACACCGTCGTGTCGTCGCCCTCGAGGAGCCCGGTCGCGTTGCCGATCAGCAGCACGGCCACGCCCCCGAGCACGGCCGCGACAACGGCGACGACGGCTACGGCACCCGAGCGCACGCTCTCACTGTAACCACGGTGCGGCGAGCAGTCGTTTTCACGTGGAAACGCTACGCGAGCGCCGGCTCGCGGCTCGCTGCGTGTTCGACCGCCATCTCGAGCTCGAGCGAGAAGACCGTCCGGCCGGGCCGCGACTCGAGCGTGACCGTGCCGTTCATCAGCTCGGCGAGCTCGCGGGCGATCGCGAGCCCGAGGCCGCTGCCCGAGGCCAGGCCGCCCTCGACGCGGTAGAACCGCTCGAAGACGTGCTCCAGGTGCTCGGCCGGGATCCCCGGACCGTCGTCCTCCACGGCCAGCACAGCCTTGCCCCACCGTTGCAGCACGCGGACGCGGACACGGGTGCCGGGTGGCGTGTGCGCGAGCGCGTTGCCGGCGAGCGCCCGGCCGATCTGGAGCACCCGCTCCTCGTCGCCGTACCCGAGCACCTCGTCGTCGATCTCCAGCTCGAGGGGATGGCCACTCGTCTCCGCGAGCCCCCTGAGTTCCTCGACGAGCGTCCGCGCCGTGTCGGCGAGCTCGACCTGCTCGACGGCCACCCGCAGCCGGCCGGCGTCCACGCGCGACAGGTCGAGCAGGTCCGTAGCGAGCTTCGCGAGGCGGTCGACCTGCTCGCGCATCGTGACGAGGAACTCCGTGCGGGTCGCCTCGTCGAGCTCCTCGTCGGTCATCAGCTCGAGGAAGCCGCCGAGCGAGAAGAGCGGCGTGCGCAGCTCGTGCGACGCGTTGGCGATGAACTCCTTGCGGGCCGTGTCCAGCTGCGCCAGCTGCACGCGCATGCGGTCGAACCCGCGCGCGAGCTCGCCGAGCTCGTCGTCGCTGTCGTCCATGACGGGCTCGTCGAACTGCCCCGCGGCAATCCGTTCCGCTGCACGCTCGAGCCGCCGGATGCGACGGGCGTGCACGGAGGCGGCCGCGTAGCCGAGCACGAGTGCGATGAGCAGGGCGGCCAACGCGGCGCCGAGCAGACGACGCTCGATCAGCTCGAGGCTCGCCTCCTGATCGTCGAGCGCCGCCGATACGAGCACGATCGGCCCGGGAGTGCCGAGCGCAAACGCCACTTCGGCGTACCGGTGATCGCCGCGCGTCACCGTGCCGCGCGCCACCCGGCCGGTCTCCGTGGCCCGCTGCGCGATCGGGTCGTCCGCGACGTCGCGGGCTGCTTCGCGCGAGTCCTCGGCCACACTCAACGTGGCCGGTTTGGGCGAGAGCACGTAGTAGACGACGACGCGCGCGTCCAGCGCGTACGAGGCGTCCTGCAGGTACGTGCCCCACAGGAACGACTGGGGTAGTCGGGTCGCCCAGCCGGACGCATCGTCCTCGAGCTGGTCGAGCTTCGCGTCGGTGAGGCTGTCCCGCAGCGTCGGGATCACGATCGCGTAGGCCACCGTCAGAGCGCCGCCGACGATCGCGAGGAGCGCGAGCGCGAGCTTCGTACGGATGCCGCCGGGCAGGCTCACAGGTCCCGGAAGCGATAGCCGACGCCGCGCACCGTCAGGATCAGCTCGGGTTCACGCGGATCGACCTCGATCTTCTCGCGCAGGTGCCGCACGTGGACGTCGATCGTGCGCGGCTCGCGGTAGTCGGCGCCGCCCCGGAGCCGCTCGAGCAGCTGGCGGCGCGAGAACACGCGCCCGGGGCTGGCGGCGAGCAGGCGCAGGAGCTCGAACTCGACGAACGTCAGCTGCACCGGCCGCCCGTGCGCCGTGACCGTGCGCCGCGGAACGTCGATGACGACGTCGCCGGCGTCGATCGTCTCCTCGGTGTCGTCGCGCACATGCGGGGTGGCCGCGCGCCGCAGCAGCGCGCGGATCCGGCTCCGGAACTCGCGGATCGAGAAGGGCTTCGTGATGTAGTCGTCGGCGCCGAGCTCGAGTCCGAGCACCTTGTCGAGCTCGTCGTCGCGAGCCGTCAGCATGATGATCGGGACGGTGCTCTCTGCGCGCAGGCGCTTGCAGACCTCGAGGCCGTCGAGCCTCGGCAACATGATGTCGAGGACGACGAGATCGACGTCCTCCTCCGCGAACCGGCGCAGCGCCTCGTCGCCGTCCCGTGCAGGGATCACGCGGAACCCATCGCGCTCGAGCGGATAGGTGAGGAGCTTCTGGATGGAGTCCTCGTCGTCGACGAGGAGGATCGTGGAGGAGTCGGGCATGTGGCGAGGCTGTTCGCGAAGGCGCGTCGGTTGCCTGCCGCGCCTACTATAGCCTGGGGATGCAGCGTCAGCCCCGCCCCGGCCCGCCCCGGCCCAATCGCCGCGGCAGTCTCGAACGACCAATTGACGCACGAAGCGTGCGCGGCACGTTGCTGCTCGTCGCGCTACCGCTGCTGCTCGCCGCCTTCACCGTCGCGAGACCCGTCGCGCTGCCGCCTCCGGCGTTGCCGCCGCTCTTCGACGGCGAGTCGGCCGCCGAGCTGGCAGGCGAGCTCGTCCGCCTGCACCCGGATCGCACGCCCGGCTCTTCCGGCGCCATCGGCGCCGCGACCTGGTTCTCCGATCAACTGGCGCTCTACGGGTTCCGGACGACGACCGACACGTGGCGCGAGAACGTGCCGGGCCTCGGTGACGTCGACCTCCGCAACGTCTCCACGGTCATCCCGGGCCGCCTGCCCGAGACGATCGTCGTCACGGCGCACCGCGACACGGCCGCGCGCGGCGACGGCGCACACGACAACGCCTCGGGCACAGCGGCGCTGATCGAGCTCGCGAAGGCCTACGCGGGCGCCGAGGGGGCGGAGGCTCGCACCCGCCCCGCGCACACGATCGCGTTCGTCTCGACGGACGGCGGCGCGTACGGCTCCCTCGGGGCAGCCCGTCTCGCCGGCTCGAAGTCGCTGGCGGACGCAGTCGCCGTCGTGAGTCTCGACGCGCTGGCGTCGCCTGCGCCGTCGCACCTCCTGCTCAGCGGCGACGAGCCGCGCTCGCCGGCGGCTTCGCTCGTGCGTACGGCCGCGGTGCGCGTGCTCGAGGAGAGCGGTGACGAGCCGGAACGGCCGGGCGCGCTGCGGCAGCTGCTCCACCTGGGCTTTCCCGTCGGATTCGGCGAGCAGGCACCGTTCGTGGCTCGTGGCATCTCGGCCGTGACACTCAGCGGCCAGGGTGAGCGCGCGGCGGCGACGTTCGAGGAGACCGGCGATCGGCTCGCAGAGACCGCAGCCGTCGCGCGGCTCGGAGAGCTCGGTCGCGCCACGCAGGGGCTGGTCGGGTCGCTGGACGCCGCCCTCGAGCTCGGCCCGTCGAACACCAGCTACCTGTACCTGGACGAGCGCATCGTCCGCGGCTGGGCGGTGCAGCTCGTGCTCGTCTGCCTGCTCGTGCCGTTCCTCGTCGGCGCAATCGACCTGTTCGCGCGACTGCGGCGGCGGCGCGTCCCGTTGTCCCCCGCCGTGCGCGGTCTCCGCAGCCGCCTCGGCTTCTGGGCGTTCGTCGGTGTCCTGATCGTGCTCGCCACCCTCGTCGGTCTCCTGCCCAGCGGCCCGGAGCGGCCGATCGCGCCGGACAGCGAGGCGGCGGGCGACTGGCCGATCCCGGGCCTAGCAGTCATCGGGGTGCTCGCCGCCCTCGGCTGGCTCGTCGCGCGCGAGCGGCTGCTGCCGCGGCGAGCCGTGAGCGCCGAGGAGCGGCTCGCGGGCTACAGCATCTCGCTTCTCGCTCTCGGGCTGCTCGCACTGACCACGCTGGCCGTCAACCCGTACGCGCTCGTGTATCTCGTGCCGGCGCTCTACGCCTGGCTGTGGCTGCCCCAGGCGGCGAACAGCCCGCCGTGGGTGCGCGCCCTGCTCGTCGTCCTCGGCCTTACCGGACCGCTGCTCGGACTCGTCGCGCTGGCGCAGCGGACCGGGCTCGGCCTCGACGTGATTCCGTACACGCTGCGCCTGTTCACCAGCGGCTACGCACCGCCGGCCGCCGGCCTGCTGATCCTGGCCGGCGCGGCGGTGGCCGGGCAGCTGCTCGCACTCGCCTCCGGTCGCTACGCACCGTATCCGGACGTGGGCGAGCGGCCGCGCGGCCCGCTCAAGTCCGTGGCCCGGCGGCTGCTCCTGGCACGGAGGGCAAAGGTGCGGCCGGTGGATGCCGCGACCGGTGGGTAGCAGGGTCTGGCGGAACATCGAGCTGTGCCGTCGGGCCGCGGTTCCACCAAACCCTCCTAGCCAAGCGCGAGGTAGCGAACCGGCGTCCCCGCGGGCAGCTCGCCCTCGCCGCGCGGCAGGTATACGAGCGCGTCGGCAACCGCCGAGCGCACGATCATGTGCGACTCCTGGCCGGAGACAAGCCGCAGCTCGACCGCGTCGTCGGTTCCGCTGGACACTGCCCGCGCCAGCTCGTCGCGCCTGGCGTTCCTGGGAGCGACCACGGCCAGACGTCCGTGCAGCCATGGAGGACCGGTGTCGGCGGCGCCCTGCAGTGCCAGCAGCGCGGGGCGGACGAAGAGCACGGCACCCACGAGCGAGGAGACGGGGTTGCCGGGGAGCCCGAAGAGCAGCGTGGCGCCGCGGACGCCGAACGTCACCGGCTTGCCGGGACGCATGGCGACGCCCCAGAACACCTCCTCGACCCCCAGGCCGACGGCGACCTCGCGAACGAGGTCGTGCGGCCCGACCGACACGCCGCCCGACGTGACCGCAACGTCAGCCTCGAGGGCGGCCGCGAGCGCGTCACGATGGGCCGCAGCGTCGTCCTCGACCGGGGTGAGGCGCTCGACGTCGGCCCCAGCTGCGCGCAGCAGCGCTTCGAGCATCGGGCCGTTCGACTCGTAGATCTGGCCGTGCGCCAGCGGCTCGCCCGGCGGGCGCAGCTCCGTACCGGTCGTCAGCACGGTGACCCTCGGACGCCGCGCACACAGCACCTCGCCGACCCCGGCCGCTGCCAGAGCGCCGATCCGGGCAGGCGTGAGCATCGCCCCCGCCTCCAGCACGACCACTCCGGCCTCGACGTCGCCGCCGCGCGGCCTGACGTGCCGGCCGAGCTGCGCGGCGACAGCGATCTCCACAACTCCGTCCCGCTCGACCGCCTCCTCGACCGGCACGACGGTGTCGGCTCCGGGCGGAACGGCGCCACCGGTCGCGATCGCCATCGCCTCGCCGGGCTCGAGCGCCCGCTCGGCGGGCCGTCCGGCGGCGATGCGAAGGGCGACAGGGAGTCGTCCCGGCGTGTCGACGGAGCGAACGGCGTAGCCATCCATCGCAGAGCTCGGGAACGGCGGCAGGTCGACGGCGGCGAGCGCCGCGGCCGAGAGCACACGACCGCCGGCGTGCTCGATGCGGACCACCTCGTCGGCGAGCGGCCGCACGCGGGCGAGGACCGCGGCCAGCGCCTCGTCGATCGTCAGCAGTTCTGCCACCGGCCGGTCTACGCTAGTCGCTGTGATCTCGGTCGTCATCCCGGTTCGAAACGAGGAAGAGACCGTCGGGCCCGTGCTCGGCGAGGTGGCCGCGGCGCTCGAGCCGCTCGACCGCGCGTTGGGAAGTCGTGTTCGTCGACGACGGCTCGACCGACGGCACGTACGCCGCATTGACGAGGCTGCACGCCGCGCATGGCAACGTCCGCATCGTCCGGCTGCGCCGCAACTTCGGCAAGGCGGCGGCGCTGCAGGCCGGGTTCGCCCAGGCGGGAGGCGACGTGATCGTGACCATGGACGGCGACGGTCAGGACGATCCGGCGGAGATCCCGAGGCTGCTGGCCAAGCTCGACGAGGGCTTCGACCTCGTCTCCGGCTGGAAGGTGCACCGTCGCGACCCGTTCACTCGACGGATGCTGTCGAGGCTCTTCAACTGGGTCGCCGGGCGGGTGTCGGGCCTACGGCTGCACGACATGAACTGCGGGCTCAAGGCATATCGCGCCGAGGTCGTCCGCGATCTGCGGATCTACGGCGAGCTGCACCGCTACATCCCGGTGCTCGCACACTACGAGGGCTTCCGGGTCGCAGAGCTGCCCGTCCACCACCGCCCCCGCGAGCACGGCCGCTCGCGCTACGGCATGGAGCGATACCTGCGCGGCTTCCTCGACCTGCTGACGGTCACGTTCATGGGCCGCTACCGGCAGCGGCCGCTTCACCTCTTCGGCGGGCTGGGCCTCGTGCTCACGTTCGTCGGCACCGCCGTGCTCGTCTACCTCACTGTGCTGAAGATCGCCGGCGAGGCCATCGGCCACCGACCGCTGCTCACGCTCGGCGTGCTGCTCGTCGTCGTCGGCATGCAGTTCCTGTCGCTCGGCCTGCTCTCGGAGCTGATCACGAGCCATCACGAGCAGCGCGGCGCGCAGCGTGAGCGCGCCGACGCGCACGTCGACGAGATCCTTCGCTGAGCGCACACGGTGCGCGTCCTCTACTTCGGGACGTACGAGCGCGACTATCCGCGCAACGCCCAGGTGATCTCGTGCCTGCGAGGCGCAGGCGTCGAGGTCGTGGAGCGGCACGCGAGCGTCTGGGAGCGGCGGCGGCACAAGTGGTCGCTCGGCCTCGGCGCGGCGCTGCGCGTCGCCGGTGCGGAGACGCGACTCGTGCTCGGCGGGCGCCGCGAGCGCTTCGACGTCCTGATCGTGGGTTATCCGGGGCACTTCGACATGCCCGCCGCGCGACGCATCGCCGGCCCCCGGCCGCTCGTCTTCAACCCGCTCGTGTCGCTCTGGGACACGCTGGTCGGCGATCGGGCCCGCTTCGGCGGACGATCGGCGGGCGCGGGCGTCCTGCGCCACGTCGACACGATCGCGTTCAGCCGGGCAGACCTCGTCGTGGCCGACACCGAGCAGCACGCGCGGTTCTTCCGCGAGACGTTCGGCCTGCCGCGCGAGCGCGTGGAGGTCTGTCTCGTCGGCGCCGAGGACCGGCTCTTCCGACCCGGCTGGCAGCCGCCGGGCGAGTTCCACGCGCTCTTCGTCGGCAAGCTCATTCCGCTGCACGGCCTCGAGACGATTCTCGAGGCGGCGCGGCTCGCTCCCGAGATCCCGTTCCGCCTGATCGGCAGCGGCCAGCTCGACGCTCTCCTCGACGACCGTCCGCCGAACGTGGAGTGGGTGCAGTGGGTCGACTACGAACGGCTGCCGGACGAGATCCAGGCAGCGGGCTGCGCGCTCGGCATCTTCGGCACCTCCGACAAGGCGGCGCGGGTGATCCCGAACAAGGCCTACCAGGCCATCGCGTGCGGGACGCCGTTGGTCACGGCCGACACACCGGCCGCCCGTGAGCTGCTCGCCGACGGAGAGAGCGCCCTACTCGTGCCGGCGGGGGACGCCGCAGCGCTCGCGGCGGCGATCCGGCGTCTGGCCGCCGACCGCGAGCTGGCCGCGCGACTCGGGGACGGTGGCCTCGCGGTCTACCGGCAGCGTGCGAGCGAGGACGTGCTCGGCGCACAGTGGCGAGAACTGCTCGAGCGGCTCGTCACCGCGTGACGGCCCCGCGCTCGCTCCTCTGGGCCGCAACGGCCGCGTTCGCCGGCGGCTTCGCGGCGCTGTCGGTGCTGCGTCACGAGGCCTTCGCCACCGGCCGCTTCGACCTCGGGAACATGACCCAGGCGGTGTGGAGCACCGCGCACGGCCGCTTCCTCGAGACCACGGATCTCTCCGGCGCCCAGATCTCGCGGCTCGGCTCGCACTTCGACCCCATCCTCGCCGCGTTCGCTCCGCTCTGGTGGCTCTGGCCCGATCCGACGCTGCTCGTCGTCACGCAGGCGGTCGCCCTCGCCCTCGGCGCGCCGGCCGTGTTCCTGCTGGCCCGGAAGCACCTCGGTTCCGAGCGGGCCGGCCTGGCGTTCGCCCTCGCCTACCTTCTCTACCCGCCGCTGCAGTGGCTGGCTGTCATGGAGTTCCACCCGGTGGCGCTCGCCACGCCGCTGCTGCTGTGGGGCTTCTGGTTCCTGGACGAGGATCGCCTCGTCCACTTCGCGGCCGTTGCCGCCATCGCCTGCCTGACGAAGGAGCACGTCGGGCTCATGGTCGCGGCGATGGGCGTGTGGTACGCGCTGGCCCGCGGCCGGCGGCGGGCCGGGTTGGTGATCGCGGTGGGAGGCACGGCCGTGGCGTTGCTCGCCACCGCGGTCGTCGTTCCTCACTACGCGCCCGGGGGTGGATCGCCGTTCGAGTCGCGCTACGAGGCCGTCGGCGGGTCGCCGTCGGGGATCGTCGAGACCGCGCTCACCGATCCGGGGACGGTCGCAGGCGAGGCGACGGAGGGCCGTGATGTCCGCTACCTCGCCGAGCTCGTATGGCCGCTCGGCGGCCTGTCGCTCCTCTCGCCGGTGACGCTGACCGCGGCGCCCGAGCTGGCCGCCAACCTGCTCTCGTCGACGCGGACGCAGACGTCGATCCACTTCCACTACGTCGCGGGGGCGATCCCGGGCCTGATCGTGGGGGCGGTATTCGGTGCGGCGTGGCTCGTTCGACGGCGGCCGCGGCTGCTCCCGTGGGTCACGGGCGGGATCGTGGTGCTCGGCGTGCTCGCGAACGTCCGGCTGGCACCGGTGCCGGCCTGGCGCCACGTCCCCGGCGGTCAGTCGCTCGGGGCGCGCGAGGCCCAGGTGTCCGAGCACGATCGGATCGCGAAGCGCGCGCTCGAGCGGATCCCGGCCGGCGCCGTCGTGAGCGCGTCGAACACGCTGGGCGCCCACCTCTCCGAGCGGCGCCGTGTCCTGAGCTTCCCACGGCTGCTCGACGCCCGCTGGGTCGCCGTCGACGAGACGCGGCCGAGCTTCCTCGACCGGGTCTCGGCGCCCGAGGACGCAGCGGCAGCCGTGCGCCGCCTCCGCAGCGACCCGCGGTGGCGCGCCGTCTTCGCGCAGGACGGCGTGCTGGTCTTTCGCAAGGTGGGCTGAATGTCACGCTTTCGGCGCACATTTGTCGCCCATTCTGGCAACAATCATCGCTATGATTGCAGTGGGTGGTGGGCTGGGGTGCCCCGACGCGCTCGCCCTCAGAGCGGGATCGTCTGCGGCAGGAGATAGGCGCAGAGCGCGAGCATTGCGAGCTGCGAGCGGCCGTCGTCCTCGACCGCCGCCAGCGGAACCGCCCACGCCGTGTACCAGACCGCAAGCCACGGCGTCGTCACGAGCAGCAGCACCGCGGCCGGCGCAAGCCTCGCACGGCCGCGCCTCGCCTCACGGGCGAGCCAGAGCAGACCGGCGGCGAGCACCGCGGCCGCGAGGGCCAGGGCGACGGCGTCCGGCACCCCGAGCTGTTCGACACGGTGCGGGAACGCGTAGCTCGTCTCCGTGCCGGCATTCGTCGCCAGCGGGCCGAAGGCGGTCAGCCAGTGCAGGCCCCATTGCCCCGTCGCGGGCACGGCCACGACAAGCGCCGCAACCGCGAGCGCCAGGAGTCCGATCGACCGGCGCCGCGGCCCGGGTTCGAGGGCGAGGAGAGCGAGGAACACGACGGGGATCCACTTGACGAGGATCGCGAGCGCCCAGAGCGCACCGGCGGCATGGCGTCGCCCGGCAAGCGCGAGCGCCAGCGCTCCGACGACTCCGGCCGCAAGCCATGCGTCGTTGTGGCCGCCGCCCGCGAGATGGATGGCGAGCAGCGGATTCCAGCCGACGAACGCCACCGCGAATGCGCGTGCCCGTGCGAGCCGGGCTGCGAGCAGTGCAGCGCCCACCGCCGCCACGGCCGCGAGCGTCTTGAAGATCCACGCGGCGGCGTTCGCCGAGTCACCGGCCGCGGCCGCAACCGGCTGCGACGCCAGCGTGAACCCCGGCCCGTAGACCGAGGTCGTGTCACGCCAGTCGGCGCCCGCGTAGTTCCAGGCCGGGTTGTCGGGAAACCGCTCGGGCGGCTCCGTGTACGGATTGCTTCCCTCGTTGGCGATCCAGCCGTACTCCCAGTACGTCCAGGCGTCCGTCGACAGCAGCAGGGGCGCGGCCAGCGGGACGAGCTGGATGGCGACGGCGAGCGCTGCCACCGCCGCGACTCTCGTGGTCGCCCGGCGCAGCAGCCACAGGCCGGCCACGTACACGACGAACGCCACGATCAGGAGCACGAGGAAGCCCGGCGCGCCG
The DNA here is from genome assembly GCA_963733065.1 of uncultured Gaiellaceae bacterium. Taxonomy (GTDB): domain Bacteria; phylum Actinomycetota; class Thermoleophilia; order Gaiellales; family Gaiellaceae; genus CAVTBT01. The sequence continues at coordinate 537,295 of CAVTBT010000005.1, read as the reverse complement.
CCCTGGTCGGCCTGCCCGGCGTCCCGCGGCACGAGCGGCGAGTCCTCCGCCCAGGCGAGCGAGCCCGCCGCGGCCACGAGCACGAGGACGCCCAGCCCCGCGAGGAGCGGCGCGCGGCTCAGGGCTCGGGAGGCGGCGGAGGCGCTGGCGGCTCGGCCGGCGGCGGGGGCGGCGGGGGTGGGGGGCTCGAGGGCGGGGGCGGAGGCGGAGGCGACGCCGGGGGAGTGGTCGTGCTCGTACCGTCGTCCTCGCCGGTCTGCTCCTCCTCGTCCTCCTGCTCGTCCTCGTCGGAGTCGTCCGAGCTCGACGAGCCGCCGTAGCTCGGGGAGTAACCGAAGCTCCGGCCTTCGCGGCCCTGCTCGAACTCCCGCCAGACCGGCGAGGTCCTCGGCTCCGGGAAGTCGAATGCCCGGCGGCCGCCGATCGCCGCGCTCATGAAGTCGTGCCAGATGATCGAGGGGAAGGTGCTGCCGGCGACCGAGATGCCGTGCACGTTCTCCATCGGGATCTCACCGCGCGTGTAGCCGACCCAGACCGTCGTCTGCAAGGTCGGCGTGTACCCGGCGAACCAGGCGTCGGCGTGCTTCTCCGTGGTGCCCGTCTTGCCCGCCGACGGCACCCCGTAGTACGCGGTGGTGCCGGTGCCGCTGGTCATGTTCTGCTCGAGCACGTCGGTCACGGCGTCCGCGACGCCGTCGGAGATGGCGCGCTTGCGCCGCGGCTTGCCCCAACCCGCCTCGCCGTCGACCCGGCCGTTCGCAAGCACGACCTTGCGGATCGCCATCGGCTGCGAGTAGATGCCCCCGGCCGCGAGCGTCGCGTACGCGGAGGCGAGATCCATCGGCGAGACCGGGATCGCACCGAGTCCCATGGACGGCACGTAGGCGCCCCGAACGTCGAGCGGCGACCGGACGCCGAGCCGCCGCGCCATCGAGGCCACGCGCGCCGGGCCAACGTCGAGCGTCAGCTGCGCATACACGGTGTTGTCGGACCGCAGGGTGGCGCTCTCGAGTGTGCTCCAGCCGTAGTAGTCGTTGCCGTAGGTCTCGACGCACCACCATCCGCCGGCGCCCGACTCGCAATCGCCCTCGGGCTCCGGCCGGTAGTAGAACGGCGCCGAGACGTAGCCCTCCGACTCCGGGTTCGCGCCCATCTCGACGGCCGCGGCCAGGACAATCGTCTTGAACGTCGAGCCGGGCTGGCGACGCGCCTGCGAGATGAGGTTGTACTGGTTGCCCCGCCGGCCCGGCGTCACCGCCGTCATGGCGCGAATGGCGCCCGTCTTCGGATCGATGGAGATGAGCGCGGCGGCGGGGTCGGTCGGATAGGGCAGCGCGTCCTTGATCGCGCGCTCGGCCGCGCGCTGCCAGCCGGGGATGATCGTCGTGTAGACCTTCAGCCCGCCGGAGTGGACGGTGGCGACGCCGTACTCCCGGACGAGCTCGTCTCTGACGTACGTGAAGAAGTACGGCTCGCGCAGCGTCTTGTAGAGCCGCCCCGGCTCGAGCCCGAGCGGTCGCGCGGCCGCCCACCGGTACTGGTCACGGTCGATGGCGCCGCTCTCGAGCATCGCCCGGAGCACCTGGTCGCGGCGAACACGCGCGTCGCGCGGGTTGCCGAACGGGTCGTACGTCGTCGGCGCCTGCGGCAGGCCCGCGAGGAGCGCCGCCTCGGGCAGGTTCAACTCGCGCGCACGCTTCGAGAAGTACGTCTGCGCAGCGGCCTCGATGCCGTAGGCGAGGTTGCCGTACGGAACGAGATTGATGTAGTCGGCGAGGATCTCCTGCTTCGAACGGTCGCGGTCGAGCTTGAGCGCGAGACACGCCTCCTTCACCTTCCGCTCGATCGTCTGCTCGCGGGAGATGTAGCGGTTGCGCACGAGCTGCTGGGTGATCGTCGAGCCTCCCTGCACGACACGCCCCGCCCTGACGTCCTCCCACAGGGCACGCGCGATGCCGGCGAGGTCGATGCCGTCGTGCCGGTAGAAACGGCGGTCCTCGATCGCCACGGTCGCCTTCGGCACCCACGGGCTCATCTGCCTGAGCGCCACGGGCTGCCGGTTGCGCTCGGAGGGCATCACGCCGAGCAGCGAGCCGTTCGCCGCGTAGACGAGCGAGTTCTGGCCGATCGCGGCCGGACGGAGTGCCGAGAGGTCGCAGGACGACCCGAAGGCGAGCACGCCCGCCGTGCCTGCCACGGCCGCGCCCGCCGCTACGACGACGACGAACAAGAGCGCGAGCAGGCCCGCGCGCCGACGCCGTTTGACCCGTCCGGCACGCTGGCGCTTGCGCCTGCGGCGGTCGTAGAGCTCGAGGTCGTCGGCCCGCCGCCGACCGCCTGTCGAGGGGCTCATCCGACCAGCAGCCCGTGTTCGCGCAGACGGCGGTGCACGCGCAGGCGAAGCTCGGGCTGGAGCCGGCCGGCAGCCTCGCGGTTCGGCACCCACACGCGCAGCGCCAGGGTCGGCGCACCGTCGAGCGCGATCACGGACACGTCGTCCCGAGGCCCGGCCGCCTCGGGGCGCAGGGCAGCGACGGCGGCGTCGAGATCGCTCGTCGGCGGAAGCTGCACGGTCACCTCTGCGTAGGTCTCCGAGCTGCGAATCGTCGAGTTGCGGATCGTATCCGAGGCCAGTTGCTCGTTCGGGATGACGAGCCTCTCGTTCCGGCTGGTGCGGATGAAGGTGTAGATGTTGGTGATCTCCTCGACCGTGCCGTCGACGCCGCCGACCGTGACGGCGTCGCCGATCCGCAGCGGTTGCGTGACGGCGATCATGATGCCTGCGATGAAGTTGCCCAGTGTGCGCTGGGCGGCGAGGCCGATCACGATGCCCAGCACCGAGGCGGACGCGAGAATGCCTCCGGCCACCGCGCGCACCTGTGGGATCACGAGCAGCGCCGTGAGCACGCCGACGAACAGGATGACGCTGGTGACGCTGCGACGCAGCACCCGGTAGCGGGTCACGGCCTCCGGCGTCTTCAGCGCCCGCGACATCCTCCGGTCGACGAGCCGGGCCGCGAGCAGGGAGAGGGCGACGAAGACGCCCGCCACCGCGAGGCGCTCCCAGTCCATGCTCGCTCCTTCGACGGCTCGCCCGGGGTTCCTCAGAGCTCGTCGAGGGGCCGCCGGCCCGCGAACCCGTCGTCCGGCCGGTGCCACCAGGCGACCTGCTCCTCGCCGAGCTGCCAGCAGAGCAGCACGCGCTCGTCGCCGCGGACCGCCGGGAAGTCGACGAGCCCCGCGTCGAGATCCTTCACGAGCACGCCCAGTGCATCGAGATCTTCGACGGTCGAGCGGAGGCCCTCCTCCGCCGCGGCCGCCGCCCGCTCGATCGCGGCCGGCACGGCCGGGTCGAGCCCGCCGCCGTTGCCGCCGACGTTCGCCTGCAACTCGGCCCGCTTCGCATGGGCGGCGAGCATGTCGGCGCGATGCTCCACGAGGCGCTCGACGAGCGGTCTGACCTCGCCCAGGAGCGCGTTCGCCTGCTCGGGGGTGAAGATCCGAGTCGCCACGGGCCGAGTATCGTCGGCGCCGTGAAGAGCGGTCAACGCGACCTGGGCCCGCCGCTCGAGATCTTCCTGTGGAGCCGACTCGCGATCTGGGTCGCGGCGCTCGGGTCGTACCTGCTCTTCGAGCCGAACCTCAATCCGGAGGCCGCGTTCCGCGACACGCCGCGTTTCCACGACGTCGGGTGGGCGATCGACGTCTGGGCACGCTGGGACAGCGGCTGGTTCCTGCAGATCGCCGAGGACGGCTACTCGTACCCGTCGTTCACGCCGGCGTTCTTCCCGCTCTACCCAGCGCTCGTCGGCGCGGTCGGGCGCCTGCTCGGCGGCCACTACGTGCTGGCCGGGACACTCGTGTCGCTGACTGCGTGTGCCGTCGCCTTCGTCCTGCTGTACCGCCTCGGGCGAGCGCTGCTCGACGAGTCGACCGCCCGCCGCGCCGTCCTCTACCTGGCGGTCTTCCCGACAGCGGTGTTCCTCGGGGCGGTGTACAGCGAGTCCCTCTACCTGGCACTCGCGATCGGCGCGTTCCTCGCCGCGGAGCGCGGCCGGTTCGGGTCGGCAGGGCTCACCGCCGGGCTCGCGCTCCTGACTCGGCCGGTCGGGGTCGTCCTCCTGCCCGCGCTCGCGCTCATCGCCTGGCGGAGCACGGACCGCCGCGGAGCCCTGCTCCGCCTGTGCCTCGCGCCGGCCGCGTTCCTCGCGTACCCGCTGCTGTTGTGGGCGGACATCGGACGCCCCTTCGAGTTCCTGTCCGCGCAGGAGGACGGGTGGCAGCGCTCGCTGTCGCCGCTCGGGCCGATCGGCGGCCTCTGGGACGGCGTGCGCGCGGGCTGGGCCGGGGCGCGGCAGCTCCCAGCAGGTGCCGACGGCACCGTCTACTGGGACGCGGCCGCCGGGGAGCCGCTGCGAGTGGCCGCGCAGAACATCGAGCAGCTCGCGTTCGCAGCCCTGTTCGCAGCGCTCGCCGTGGTGGCGTGGAAGCGGCTCGGCGCACCGTACGGCCTCTTCGCCGCCCTCAGCATCGCGCTGCCGTTGAGCGTGCCGGCGTCGGACTTCCCGCTCCTGTCGATCCAGCGCTTCGGACTCGGTGCGTTCCCGGTCTTCCTCGCGCTGGCCACGCTCGGCGCCGGCCCCGTGCGCACGCCCTGATCCTGGGCACGAGCGCGCTCCTGCTCGGCGTGGCGACTGCACGCTGGGCGCTGTGGCAATGGGTCGCCTGATGCCCACCGGCTAGGTTCTGTCCGTGAGCACGCTCCGCGCATCCCGTGGCCGCGTGCTCGCCTGGGTCGCGCTCGTCGGCGTGCTCGCGTTGGTCTCGTACCTCGGCCGCCTCAGCGAGGGTGAGCCGGATCGCGACATTCTCTACAGCTACTCCGTCCTCGTCGGCTCGGTCGTCCAGTACGGGGTCATGCTGGCGATCCTGCTCTGGATCGGGAAGGGCCTGCCGAAGCGAGAGCTGTTCGCCCTGCGACGCCCGGTCACGGGCCCGTGGGCGACGATCGGGTTCACGTTCCTGACCCTCGTCGCGATCCTCGTCCTCTCGGCGGCGCTCGACCCGTTCCTCGATGCCGGGGAGGAGCAGGGGTTGACCCCCGAGCGCTGGGATCCCGACCGGGCCGCGCAGTACGCCGCCAGCTTCGTCGCCGTCGCCGTCATCGCGCCGGTGGTGGAGGAGCTGACGTTTCGGGGAGAAGGATTCTCGCTCCTCGGGCGGTACGGACGCGGTGTGGCGATCGTCGGCACGGCGCTTGCGTTCGGGCTCGGGCACGGGCTGCTGATCGGGCTCCCGATCCTCGTGGTCTTCGGCCTCGGACTCGCCTGGCTCCGGGACCGGACCGGCAGCGTCTATCCGGGCATCGCCCTCCACGCCGTCTTCAACGCGATCGCACTGATCGCCGCGGTCACGATCGAGACGTGAAGCGGCTCCTCTCGGTTGCCGCGGTCGCGCTCGGCCTGGCGTCGCCTGCCGCGGCAGCACCGCCCGTCGTGACCGCGTCGGCGGCGCCTGCGGCCGGCGTGGGGCCGCTGCGCGTCACGCTCAGCGCCGTCGGGGACGCCGCCTCGTACCGATGGGACTTCGGCGACGGGAGTGCCGCAGCCGGCGCGACGGTGGCGCACGTCTACGCCGCCGGTGCCTGGACCGCGACCGTCACCGCGACGGCCGCCACCGGCGAGGCCGCCCAGGCCTCGGTCGCCGTGCGCGTGTCTCCGGAATCGATCGCTCTGCAGCGGCCATCCGCCGTCCACTGGAACCGCGCGGCCAGACTGCGTGGGCGAATCGGCTCGCGCCGCCGAGGCGTGCGGGTGCTCGTCTACCGCGGGCGCACGTTCGTCACGCGGGCGGCCACGGGGGCGGGAGGCTCGTTCGCGGCGACGGTGCGCCTGCACGTCCCGGGGCGCTACCACGCCCGTGTCGGTGCGACCCGCTCGTCCGAGGTGGCAATCCTGGCGCGACCTCGTGTCGCGGTCTCACTACCCGGAGCAGCAGCAGCCGGCGCACCACTCGTCCTCCGCGCCCGCGTTCGGCCGGCCTGGGCCGGCCGGCTCGAGGTCCGGCGCGGCGCCCACTGGAGGCCGCTCGGCCGCGGGCTCGCGCTGCCGACCGGCCGGCTCGGCTCCGTGCGCGTCGCCCTGCGCCTGCAGCCGAAACCGGGCTTCGCCGGCTTCACGCGCACGCTGGCCACGCGAATCGTCGAGCCCTCCCTCGGGCCCGGGTCACTGGGACCGGCAGTCCGGGAGCTCGAGCGCCGCCTCGTAGATCTGCGCTATGCCCTGCAACGCGTCGACGGACGGTACGACCTCGACACGGTCGAAGCCGTGTACGCCTTCCAGCGCGTTCACGGCCTGACCCCGACCGGCCGCACCGATGCTCAACTCTGGCGCCTGCTCGCACGCGCCACGATCCCCCTGGCGCGCTATCCGGGCACGCACGTGGAGGTGGACAAGAGCCGTCAGGTGCTGCTCGACGTCCGCGGGGGGCTCGTCGTGCGCGTCGTTCACGTCTCGACCGGCGCAACCGGCAACACGCCGCTCGGCGCCTGGCGCGTGTACCGGAAGGTGCCGGGGTTCGACTGGGTGCTCTACTACCCCATGTACTTCTTGCGGGGATTCGCGATCCACGGCTACCCGTCGGTCCCTCCGTACCCGGCGTCGCACGGGTGCGTTCGAGTGCCGATGTGGATCGCGGCGACCCTCTATGCCGGCCACGACCACGGCACCACGGTCGTCGTGTACTAGCCGTGGACGAGCGGATCGAGGAGCTGCGCGCCAGGATCGCCGAGATCGACCGCTCGCTCGTCGCCGCGCTCAACGAACGGCTCGCGATCGTCGAGCAGCTCCGGGTCGAGAAGGACGCGCGCGGGCTGGCGTTCGTCGATCCCGAGCAGGAACGGCGGGTCGTCGACGCGCTCCTCGCGGCGAACAGCGGGCCGCTGACCGAGACCGGCGTCCGCGAGCTCGCCGAGTCGGTGCTCGCGCTGACGAAGCGCGAGCTGGATCGCCGCTAGTCCTCTTCCTCGAAGTCGGAGGCGAAGTCCTCCGGTGTGACGGTGTCGAGGAAGGCGCGGAACTCGGCGACGTCGACGTCGCCGAGCGCCGACACGCGTCTGATGCGCTCGTCGTTCGCCGCATCCTCCTCGCTCTCGAACTCGATGCCCGACTCCTCGATCACCTCGTCCGAGGCAAAGATCTTCGCCTCGACGCGCACGGCCAGGGCGATGGCGTCCGAGGGACGCGAGTCGATCTCGATCTCCGAGCCGTTGCGCTCGAGCGTGATGCGGGCGTAGAACGTGTTCTCGCGCAGCTCGGTCACGGTGATCCGCGTCACCTCGGCGTCGAGCTCGGAGATCAGGTCGGTGAGCAGGTCGTGGGTCATCGGCCGCTGCGGCGCCGCGCCCTGGAGCTTCATCAGGATCGCGGCCGCCTCTGGATGGCCGATCCAGATCGGAAGGAACTTGTTCTCGTCGGACGTCTTGAGCAGGACGATCGGCTGCTTGCCGACGAGGTCGAAGCTCACGCCGTAGACGGTCATCTCACGCATCGGCCTCTGGCTCATCGTAGCCAAGCGGCCTGCGATGGAAACCGCTGTTCGGGGGAGTCGCCGAGGCCTCTGGAAACGCCGTCGCGAACGAACCGGCGCGGCCTTGCGGCAGGCTCGTTACCCTCCAACCCCGCAGGGGTCTGTTCCACCTTCAAGCCTTCGCCGCCCAGTGAAGCCCGCACATCCACGTCCCCCGGCCCGTGGCTGGACCGTCCAGCTAGCTCTCGCCTTCCTGCTCGCACCTCTCCTGCTCGGCTACAACCATTCGGCGGCCGAGGCCTCCGTCGACCACGCGCCGGACCCGGCACACGCTCAGCGCACCGTCCGCTCGGCGCCGCGCGTGCTCCGCGGCCCGGGACGCCGGCGCCTGCTGGCAGGCAGCATCGGCCTCACTCGGCGACTCCGGATCAGCACCGCGTTGCACCACCTCATCCGGCTGCTGCCGGAACGTGTTGCCCATCCGCTTGACAACCTGCGCCGGGACGCCAGGATGCGCGCGGGGGAGCCGGTGCCGGCCGCGGCGCAACACGAGCTCGAGCCCGCATATCGCTCGATGCTCCGGTCGCTCGTCGAGCGGCATCCCGACGGCCCGAACGGGGTCGGCGACTACCTCGAGTTCGGCGTCTACATCGGCACGTCGCTGACGTCGATGCACAGAGCACTGGACAGTCTCGGGCTCGACCATGTGCGGATCTTCGGCTTCGACTCCTTCGAGGGGCTGCCCTCGGCACGCCACGAGGAGGACGTCCTGTGGCGCGCCGGCATGTACAGGGCCGACATCACGTTGACGCAGGAGCGGCTCGACGAGGCGGGCGTGCGCTGGGACCGGACGACGCTCGTCAAGGGCTGGTTCGACGAGACGCTGACCAGCCGCCGCGCCGAGGAGCTCCGTATCGAACGCGCGAGCGTCGTCATGGTCGACTGCGACCTGTACTCGTCGACGAAGGTTGCGCTGGACTTCTGCGCGCCCCTCCTCGCGCACGAGGCGATCCTCATCTTCGACGACTGGCGGGCGGGAGCCGAGGGCGAGCGCCGCCACGGCGAGCGCCGCGCCTTCCTCGAGTTCCTGACGGAGAACCCGCACATGGAGGCGGTGGAGCTCCCCGACCTGGCGTACTCGGACACGGCGGCCGTCTTCCGCGTCACACGCGGGCGGAACGGGAGATCGTCCCCCGTCGGCTCTCGGACAGTGGGCGATCCTGGACTCGAACCAGGGACCTCCGCCTTATCAGAGCGGCGCTCTAACCGACTGAGCTAATCGCCCGAGGGGCGGTCACTGTAGCGCACGGCCTGGAGGCGTCAGCGCACGACGGCCGAGGTTACGGCGCCGCGGTCTCGAGCACCTCGGCGAGCTCCTCGAGCTCGACCTCCGAGGCGAACGCGATCTCGATCCGGCCGGCTGTGATCCGGACGGAGCGGCCGGTAAGGCGCTCCGCCGCGGCGCGGACACGGTCGGCGAGCGCGGGATTCGCGACAGCCGCCGGCGTGCGACGCGGGCGTCGCGCGGCGCCTCCGTCCCGCGCTGCGCGCTCGGCCGCGCGAACCGAGAGACCGTCGCGGGCGATCCGCCGTGCAAGCCGCCGCCGCGCGTCGTGATCCGGCAGCGACAGAACGGCGCGTGCATGGCCCTCGGACAGCTCGCCGCGTGCCACCAGCCACAGGACGTCGTCGGGAAGCTCGAGTAGGCGCACGCGGTTCGAGACGGACGGCTTCGAGCGCCCGACCCGCTCGGCGACCTCCCCCAGCGACAGCTCGAACTCGTCGATGAGCGACGCGTACGCGCGAGCCTCCTCGATCGGCGACAGGTCCTCACGCGCCACGTTCTCGACGAGCCCGATCAAGAGCGTGTCGCGATCGTCCGCCTGCCGGACGACCGCCGGCAGCGTCGGCAGGCCCGCCTCGCGGGCCGCGCGCCAGCGGCGCTCACCGGCGATCACCTCGTACCCGCCTGCCGCACGCGGACGAACGACGATGGGCTGGAGCACCCCCTGCAGGCGGATCGACGCGGCCAGCCCCGCCGTCGCCTCGGGCTCGAACCGGCGTCGCGGCTGTCGCGGATTCGCGTGGATCGCCTCGACGGGCAGGTGCTGCAACTCGGCCTCGCCTGCCCCGCCGATCAGGACCTCGAGACCGCGGCCAAGGCCGCGGCCCTTCTTCTCAGGAACGCCGGACAAGCTCCATCGCCACCTTCCAGTAGGCCTCGGCGCCGGACGAACGGCGGTCGAAGGCAATCGCGGGCAGCCCGTGGCTCGGCGCCTCCGCGAGCCGGACCGATCGGGGCACGGACGTCGTGAAGACGAGGTCGCCGAAGTGCCGGCGCACCTCGGCCTCGACGTCGGCGGCCAGCCGGGTGCGGCCGTCGACCATCGTCAGCAGGATCCCGGCGACGGCGAGCCGCGGGTTGAGCCGCGACTTGACGAGGTTGATCGATCCGAGCAGCTGCGTCAGCCCCTCGAGCGCGTAGTACTCGGCCTGCACCGGCACGAGCACCCGATCGGCCGCGGCGAGCGCGTTGACGGTCAACGGGCCGAAGCTCGGCGGGCAGTCCAGGAACACGAAGCGGTAGCGCTCCGACGCCGTCGCCAGCGACTCGGCGAGGTAGCGCTCCCCGTCGGCATGCGCGGCGAGCTCGACGGCCGCCCCTGCGAGCTCGGGCCTGGCGGGCACGAGATCCAGGTTCGCGAAGCGTGTCGGGCGGGCGACCTGCAGCACGTCGGCGCCGTCCAGGAGGTCGTAGCTGGAGACGCCGTTCGCGCGCTCGCCGAGACCTGACGTGGCGTTCGCCTGCGGGTCGAGATCGATGACGAGCGCTCTTTCGCCTGCCTCGGCCAGACAGGCCGCGAGGTTCACCGCCGTCGTCGTCTTGCCGACGCCGCCCTTCTGGTTCGCGAGCGCGTAGACGCGGCTGGCCACGGACCGAGTGTAGAGACGGCCTCGGCCGCCGCCGGGGTACGTTCCGGCCCGTGCGCGGCCCCGCTCCACCCTACGCCGGCGAGGGCCTGCACGCCCTCTGGCACGTGAGCGAACAGCCCTCGATTCGGCGGTTCGACCCGCGCGCCGGAGGCGTCAGCAAGGACGAGTCGCTCGTCTGGGCGGTCGACACGCGACACCTGCCGATCTACTGGTTCCCGCGCGAGTGTCCCCGTGGCACTTTCTGGCCCACGAGCGCGACGACCGGCGCCTACCGCCTCCCGGAAGCGCCGTTTGGAGTTCAGCGGGATCCGCCTGCGAAACGCGGGGAGGGGCGGCTAGGCAAGGGGTCGCTTCTTGGCGACACCGGGGCGTCGGGGGAAGCCCTCGGGCGTCGGGCCGACCTTGCGCAGCACGAGGAAGCCGTCGGGGCTCTCCAGCGGCTCGCCGGCGAGCCGCTCGGCGACGCGCGCCACCGCGCCCGCATCGGCACTCGGACCGACCCAGAGGATCGCCGCACCGCCGGGCTGGACGAGCGGCAGGCACCACTCGGCCGCAACCGGTGGAGCCGCGAGCGCCTTTGCGACCGCCACTCCGAAGCCGTCGACGCCCTGCGCTTCCGCACGACCCCAGACGACACGTAGGTTCGGCAGCTCGGGCTCCCAGCGACGCAGGAAGTCGCACTTGCGTCGCTCGGCGTCGAGCACCGTCACCTCGCGCTCGGGGAGACGGGCGGCGAGCGGGATCCCGGGCGTCCCTCCGCCCGAGCCAACGTCGATCACGGGCCCCGCCCAGCCGCGCACGAGCTCTACACCTCGCAGCGCGTCGTCGAGCAGTACGCGCCGAGCCTCCGCCGGATCGCGCAACGCCGTCAGGCCGGGTGTCTCGATCACCGCCGCGAGCCACCGCTCGAGCAGGTCAGTCAACGGCGTGGCGCGGCAGAATGACGACGTAGCGGTTGGGCTCGGTGCCCTCGCTCGCCGTCTCCACCTCGGGATCCTCCTTGAGGTACTCGTGCACGACCTTGCGCTCGACCGCGGTCATCGGATCGAGCGCAACGCGTTGGCCGGTCGCCGACGCGCGCTCGGCGCTGCGCTGGGCGAGCGCCTGCAGCGTCGTCTCGCGCCTCCCGCGATACCCGGCGGCGTCCACGACGACCCTGCGCCGCACCTCACCCGTGCTGCGACGCAGGACGATTGCGTTCGCGAGGTACTGCACGGCGTCGATCGTCTGGCCGTGGTGGCCGATCAACAGCCCGAGGTCCGGCCCGATCCACGTGGCGTCGATCTGCTCGTCCGTCTCCTCGATCTCGACGGAGCAGCGAGCCCCGATCTCGTAGGCGACCCGCTCGAGAAGCTCCCGCACGAGGGCGGCATCCTCGCTCTCACCGGGATGCGGAACGTGCTGAGGGCCCGGGGCCTCGTTCGGCGGCTCCGCGAGCGTCGCGACGACGCGGGCAGGCGAGTAGCCGACGCCGAGCAGGCCGCGCTCGCCTTCGCTGACCACCTGAAACCGGACGGCGGACTTGTCGAGGCCGGGCGCGTGCCGCTCGAGCTCGCGAAGCGCCGCCCACTTCGCCTCGCCCACCGTCTCGCCGGTCGACTCGACCGAAAGCGGGTCGTGCTCGGTCACCGCCGAGCGCCACCCTTCTTCTTCTTGCGGCGCACCTGCCGTGGCGTCGCGGCAACGGCAGGCGCCGGTGCCGAAGCCGGGGTCGCGTCGCCGTCACCCGCTTCGACCGCGTCCTGCTCTGTCTTCGACGGCGTCCGCGAGCTGCGCTTCTCGGGCGTCGCGGGCTTGGGGATGAAGCGTCTGGTCACGAGGCCCTGGCCCGTCGTCCACAGGTTCGTCGTCAGCCAGTAGATCATCAGGCCGGCCGGGAAGTTGAGGATGAACGGGATGAAGACGATCGGCAGCGTCAGCATCAGAATCCGCTGCGCCTTCTGCATCTGCGTCGACATCAGGTACGTCGACGTGAGCTGGCTGATCACGTAGACGACCAGCAGCACGGGACCCCAGCCGGTGATCGTGTCCTCGGTGATGTTGACGAGCCCCAGCCATTCGAGGCCGCCCTTGCCCGGGTACTCGGGCAGGATCTCGTCCTGGAAGTCGCGCAGCACGAAGAAGAGGCCGATGAAGACCGGGATCTGCGCGACGAGGGGCAGGCACGAGGCAGCCGGGTTGATGTTGTTCTCGCGGTAGAACTTCATCAGCTCCTCGTTCTGCCGCTTGCGGTCCGACTTGTACTTCTGCTGGATCGCCTTCATCTCCGGCGCGTGCACCTGCAGGTTCTGCATCGAGTGGATCTGTCGCACCGTCAGCGGCACGAGCAGGATGCGAACGACGATCGTGAGCGCGACGATCGACCACGACCAGGAGCCGGTGAGGTCGTGGAGGTTGACGAGGGCCCACGTGAGCAGGTCCTCGAGCGGCGTGAGCAGCCCGCCGACGATCACGCGTAGTCCACCCCGCCCCGGCTCCACGGGTTGCAGCGGAGCAGCCGCCAGCCGGCCCGCACGGAGCCCCGCACCAGCCCGTACTTGCGGAGTGCGTCGAGGGCGTACTGAGAGCAGCTCGGGTGGTACTTGCACGTGTTGGCCGGCGTCAGCAGGCCGAAGCTGTACCGCCAGGCATAGACGAGGCCGATCCCGAGGTACTTCATGCGGCCGCCTTCTCGAGCACCTCGCCGACGCGTTCCATCAGCCACTCGTGCCCGCGCGTGTCGGCAGGCTCAGCCAGGCCCGGACGCGCCACGAGCACGTAGTCGTGCCCCGGCCGCACGCGGTCGCCGAGCTCGCGCCAGGTCTCCCGGAGCTGACGCTTCACGCGGTTGCGGACGACCGCGCCTCCGACCGAGCGCGGCACGGCGAGGCCCAGCCTCGGCTCCGCGTCCTCCTCCTCGCGCGGGAACCAGTAGAGCACCAGGAAGCGGGTCGAAACAGAGCGTCCACGCCGGTACACCGCATCGAAGTCCTTCGAGCGGGAAAGGCGCTGCCGGCGCTGCGCTCGCTCCACGTGGCGAAATGGGCGCTAGGCGGAGAGCCGCTTGCGGCCCTTCGCCCGGCGGCGCTTGAGGATCGCCCGTCCGGCACGGCTGGACATCCGGGCGCGGAAGCCGTGCTTGCGCTTCCGGCGGCGCACGTTGGGCTGGTAGGTGCGTTTCATGGTGCCTGGTTCGGGAGGAGAGACGAGGAGAGAAGGCGCGGCTGCCGTCCCTTCCCGGCAGCGAGGCGGCAGTATAGACGGACCTCTTTCGCGACCGCTTTTCCACAGCCTCGCCCGGCCGCGAAACCGCTGCTCGTGGCCACCGGCACGACCGGCGGTCGGACGGTTATCCACAGGTGTGGAGAGTTATGTGGATGCCGAAAAAGACCTGGAAATCAGCCGTCTTTTGGGTGCCTCCGCGGTGGTTGAGCGGCGCCTGGGACGCTGCTATGCTCGCGCCTTCCCCGAGCCCTCGAAGGAGCCCTGACACGGCTCGAAGGAGCCCTGACACGGGTGGAGCACCCAATCGAGCTGACTGCTGAGAGCCTGTGGAGCGAGGTCTCGGGTCGGCTCAGAGGGGCGCTCAACGAGACGACGTTCGGGACGTGGTTCGCGAAGGCCCACGGCACCACGCTCGACGAGGGCGACTTCACGATCGCCGTCCCCAACGACTTCACCCGCGAGTGGATCGAGGGCCACTTCCTCGGCCTGATCAAGGCTGCGGTGCGCGACGTCGTCGGCAACGAGACTCGCGTGCACCTCCGTGTCGACTCCGGAGCGTTCCCCTCCCCGCAGCCGGCCGCGGCCGATGCACCGGCAGCGACGGTCCCGGAGACCCGCGCTGCCGAGGCCACGGGCATGAATCCGAAGTACACGTTCGACCTGTTCGTCATCGGGTCGTCCAACCGCTTTGCGCACGCTGCCGCACTCGCCGTCGCGGAGGCGCCGGCGCAGGCCTACAACCCGCTCTTCATCTACGGCGGCACCGGGCTCGGCAAGACCCATCTCTTGCAGGCGATCGGCCACTACGTGCGCGAGCACTCCCAGGGACTGACGACGCGCTACGTGACGAGCGAGACATTCATGAACGACTTCATCAACTCGCTCCGCGACAAGCGCATCGAGGGCTTCAAGCAGCGCTACCGCACCTACGACGTGCTGCTCGTCGACGACATCCAGTTCCTGGAGGGCAAGGAGCGGATCCAGGAGGAGTTCTTCCACACCTTCAACTCGCTCTACGAGGCCGGCCGGCAGATTGTGATCTCGTCGGACCGCCCGCCGAAGGAGATCGCGACGCTCGAGGCGCGGCTGCGGTCGCGGTTCGAATGGGGCCTTCTGACCGACGTGCAGCCCCCCGACCTCGAGACCCGCATCGCCATCCTTCGCAAGAAGGTCAACATCGACCGCATCAACGTCACCGACCCCGAGGTGCTCACGTTCATCGCCGGGCGCGTGACGACGAACATCCGCGAGCTCGAGGGCGCGCTCACCCGGGTCGTCGCCTTCTCGTCGCTGACAGGCCGGCCGATGTCCGTCGACCTCGCCGAGAACGTCCTCAAGGACGTGTTCCCGCAAGGCGAGGCGCCCGAGGTGTCGATCGCCCGCATTCAGGAGACGGTCTCCGAACGCTTCGGCCTGTCGGTCGCAGAGCTCTGCTCCGCCCGACGCTCACAGTCCGTCGCCTACCCGCGCCAAGTGGCGATGTACCTATCCCGCGAGCTGACCGACTCGTCGCTGCCCAAGATCGGCAAGGAGTTCGGGGGGCGCGACCACACGACCGTCATCCACGCGACGTCGAAGATCGCGGGGATGATCCGGGAGGATCGCTCTGTGTACAACCTTGTGCAGGAGTTGACCGCGCGCATCAAGCAGGTGCGCTGAAGTGGGGAGAGTCCGTCCCGTCCCGATGCAGCCTGGGGAATACGGCCATCGCTCCCCAGGACCCGTCCCCAAGGACAAGCGCCGAACAGTGCGGCAAACAGGCGTCTTCCCCGTCGTCCACACTCCTTACTACCTCTACAAAGGATTCTCTTAAATGATCGAATCAGAAGTCGTGGTCGGAACGGGGATGACCATCACCTGCTCGCGGGACGAGCTCGTCGCGAAGCTCGGGGTGGTTTCGCGCGCCGTGTCGACCCGGGGCAGCGTGCAGGTGCTCTCCGGAATCCTCGTCAGGGCGGAGTCGGGCGCGCTGGAGCTGGCCGCGACCGACATGGAGCTTTCGCTGCGCACCACGCTGGACGCACAGGTGGACGGCGAAGGCGCGGTCGTGGTTCCCGGCAAGCTGCTCGCCGATCTGGCGAAGCTTCTGCCTGAGAGCGAGGCGACGCTCGAGTACCGACCGGACGAGGGCGTCGTCCAGATCACCTCCGGCGCGTACTCGTCCCGGCTCAACACGTACAGCGCGGAGGACTTCCCCCGGCTGCCGTCGCTGGACGCCCCTCTGCATGCGATTGACCGCGCGGCGCTGCTCGAGACGATCGACCGCGTCGCTCGCTCGTCGTCGCGTGACGAGTCCAGGCCCGTGCTCACCGGCATCCTCGCCCGCTTCGAGGGCAACACCCTCGTGATGGCTGCGACCGACTCCTACCGGATGTCCGTGAAGGAGACGTCGCTTGGCTCGGCCGGCCCCGAGCTCGAGGCGATCATCCCTGCGCGAGCCCTTCAGGAGCTGACGCGCATCGGCGCCGCGGCAGACACGATCGAGCTCGGCGTGCAGGAGAACCACGTGATCTTCGGCGCCGGCGACGTGTGGCTGACGACGCGCCGCATCGACGGCCAGTTTCCGAACTACAAGCAGCTGCTGCCGGAGAGCTTCGAGGTCGAGCTCGCGCTGCCGCGCGCCGAGCTGCTCGACGTCGTCCGCCGGGCCGCGGTGATGGCGCTTCGCAACTCTCCGTTGCGGCTGCGCTTCGCCGACGGTGAGCTCACCGTCTCCGCCCAGACGCAGGACGTCGGTGAGACGCGCGAAACGCTGCCGGCGGCGTACACGGGCGAGCCGCTCGAGATCGGCTTCAACGCAGACTTCCTACGGGACGGCGTGGAGGCGGTGTCGGGGGACGAGCTTCGCTTCAAGCTCATCAACCCGCTGCGGCCGGGGCTGCTCACCGGTGAGGGCGACGACTTCTGGTACCTGATCATGCCGATCAGGCTCGCCGGCTGATCGTCCGCGAGGTCACGCTCCGCGACTTCCGCTCGTACGCGCGCCTCGAGCTCTCGCTCGAGCCAGGGCTCGTGCTCGTGACGGGCCCGAACGGCGCCGGCAAGACGAACCTGCTGGAGGCGCTCCACGTCGGCACCCAGGGGTTCTCACCGCGAACGCGGGTGGACGCACAGCTCGTTCGGATGGGCGCGGATGCCGCGCGCGTGGCGCTCGCGGGCGAACGCGGGACGTCGCACATCGAGCTCGATGTGGCCGTGCGCCGGGGCGAGGGCAAGCGCGCCCGGCTGAACGGCGCGCCGCTGCGCTCGGTCGAGGCGCTGAGGGCGGAGGTGTCGACACTGGTCTTCACCCCCGACAGGCTCGCCGTCGTGAAGGGCGGCCCGGCAGCACGGCGGGCGTACGTCGATCGCTCTCTCGGCCGGCTGTTTCCAGGCAGGGCGGATCTGCCGGTCGAGTACGGCCATGCGGTCGGCCAGCGAAACGCCGCGTTGCGGCGGACGGCAGCCGGCCTCTCGTCCCGGGATGCGGTGTCGCCGTGGACGCAGCGCGTGGCCGAGCTCGGCACCGAGCTCGTTGCGGCCAGGCGAGACGCGATCGCGCTGCTCGCGGAGGCCTTCGCCGAGCGCGCAGGCGAGCTCGGGCTGCCCGACGCCATGCTCGCCTACGACGCCGACTCACCGACGGTCGCGGCTCTCGACGCTCGTCTCGACCGCGACGTCGAGCGCGGCACCACCGGCGTCGGGCCGCACCTCGACGACGTGCAGGTGCTCTCCGCGGGCCGCGACCTGCGGTTGTACGGATCACAGGGGGAGCAACGGCTGGCCGTGCTCTCGCTGATCCTCGCCGAGGCCGAGGCGGTGCGCGAACGCCGTGACATCCCGCCGCTGCTCTTGCTCGACGACGTGCTCTCGGAGCTCGACTCGGATCGTCGCCGAACGCTCGGCGAGCGGATCGGGGCGCTCGGGCAGACGATCGTCACGGCGACGGGTGCGGACGCGCTGCCGCTCGAGCCGTCCCAGCTGCTCGAGGTCAGCCCGGGCGAGGTGCGGGCGGCCGCCTGATGGAGCGGCTCGGCCAGAGGCTGCGCATCGAGCTCGGCAGGCTCGGCGGGCCCGAGAGCGGCGACCTGACCGCCGTCGTGGACGCCTGGCCGACGCTGGTCGGCGAGCAGAATGCGCGCCGCTCGTGGCCGGCCCGTACGACGCGCGACGGGACGCTCGTCGTGCACGCCGCCGACTCGGTGTGGGCGCATCAGCTCGGGCTGCTCGCGCCGGACATCCTCGACCGTCTGCGCGAGCGTCTCGGAGCAGGCGCTCCCAAGGCGCTTCGCTTCGTCCCGGGGCCTCTGCCGGCCGCCGCCGACCTCGAGCCTGCCCGTCGCCCGCGCCCCGTCGAAGCACGCTCGGAGGACCGTGCCGAGGCCGCGATCCTGACTGCCGGCATCACCGACTCGAACCTGCGGGAGGTCGTGTCGCGAGCCGTCGCGGCGAGCCTCGCGAAGGCCCGATCCGACCGCCGTTTCTGATACCATTGCTTGCGCCCGCAAGATGTTTATTTGCAGGGCTTTTTTGATGGCTGAGACCACGTATACCGCAAAGGACATCACCGTTCTGGAGGGCCTCGAGCCCGTCCGTCTGCGTCCGGGCATGTACATCGGCTCGACGGGCTCCCGCGGGCTGCACCACCTCATCTACGAGGCGGTCGACAACTCGGTCGACGAAGCGCTCGCGGGCCGCAACGACCGAATCGAGGTGACGATCCATCCGGACAATTCCGTCACGGTCCGTGACTGGGGATCGGGCATTCCGGTCGACGTCATGGCCGATCAGGGTCTGCCGGCGCTGACGGTCGTGCTGACGAAGCTGCACGCAGGCGGCAAGTTCGGCGGCGACGGGTACAAGGTCTCCGGGGGACTGCACGGCGTCGGGATCTCGGTGGTCAACGCCCTCTCGGAGTGGCTCGTTGCCGAGGTGCGTCGCGACGGCAAGACGTACCGGCAGGAGTTCGCCCGCGGCGCGCCGCAGGGCGACATGGCTGTGACCGGCTCGTCCACCGATGACGAGACCGGGACGACGATCAGCTTCCTCCCCGACGGCGATGTCTTCGAGGAGACGGACTTCTCGACGCAGACGCTGCTGCAGCGACTGCGGGAGACCGCGTTCCTGACCCGCGGCCTGCGCATCGTGCTCATCGACGAGCGCGAGGGCGAGGACCGGCACGAGTTCCACTACGAGGGCGGCATCAGGGACTTCGTGGCGTTCGTGAACGAGTCGAAGGACACCGTCCACAAGCGCATCGTCTACTTCGAGAGCGAGAACCAGGACGGCCAGGTCGAGGTGGCGATGCAGTGGAACACGTCGTACGTGGACTCGGTCTACTCGTTCGCGAACAACATCAATACCCATGAGGGCGGCACTCACCTTTCGGGCTTCCGCGCGGCGCTGACCGGCACGCTCAACCGGTATGCGCGCGACAAGGGCCTGCTCAAGGAGAAGGACGAGAACCTCGAGGGCGAGGACGTTCGCGAAGGGCTCGCGGCCGTGATCTCCGTGAAGCTCGCGCATCCCCAGTTCGAGGGGCAGACGAAGACGAAGCTCGGCAACCCGCCGATCGAGAGCCTCGTCAAGACGGCCGTCAACCAGCGGCTGGCGGAGTTCCTCGAGGAGAACCCGACCGATGCCAGGCAGATCGTCACGAAGGCCGTGGCGGCCAGGAATGCACGGCAGGCGGCCCGCAAGGCGCGTGAGCTGACGAGGCGGAAGAGCGCCCTCGAGAACTCCTCGCTCCCGGGCAAGCTGGCCGACTGCTCGATCCGCGACCCCGAGGTGGCCGAGCTCTACCTCGTCGAGGGCAACTCCGCCGGCGGCTCGGCCAAGGATGCGCGCGACCGCACCTACCAGGCGATCCTGCCGCTGCGCGGCAAGGTCATCAATGCGGAGCGGAACCGCATCAACAAGGTGCTCTCGAACGCCGAGATCCAGGCGATGATCACCGCGATCGGGACGGGCATCGGCGACGAGTTCGACATCACGAAGCTCCGCTACCACCGGGTCATCGTCATGACCGACGCCGACGTCGACGGCTCGCACATCCGCACGCTGATCCTCACGTTCCTCTATCGGAACATGCGCGAGCTCGTCGAGCGCGGGCATGTCTACATCGCCGTGCCGCCGCTCTACCGCGTGAAGCTGGGCACCCAGGAGCTCTATGTCGAGAAGGAGTCGCAGTTCGAGGAGCTGCTGGTCCGCGAGAAGGTCAAGGACATGGCGATCACCGATCGCGCCGGGGCCGATGTGACGCTGACCGAGGCGCGCTACGCGAGGTTCCAGCGCGCGCTCGGCGAGTTCGAAGGATGGCTCCAGCGGCTCAGGGCCGACTTCGGCGCCCCTGCTGCAGATTTCGTCGTCCACCATCGCCTCGTCGAGACCGACGCGGGTGAGAGCGGCGACGTGGAGCGCGCGCTGGCGGGCATCGAGCCCAACGGCTACGACGTCGACGTCCTTGCGGCGGCCGCCCCCGAGCTCCGCCTCAAGATCGTCGAGCGCGCCACGAGCTCGGCGACGTTCCTGACATTCCCGCCCGACCTGCTGGCGTCGCCGGTCTACGTCGGCCTCCGCCGGGCCTACGCCCGGCTTACAGAGGTGCTCGGTGTGCCGCCGTTCCGGATCGCACTCGGCAAGCGCGAGCGCACGGCGGAGAGTTACGACGGCCTGCGCCACGAGGTGCTCTCGCTGGCCAAGGAGGGCATCCAGGTGAGCCGGTTCAAGGGCCTCGGCGAGATGAACGCCGACGAGCTGCGCGAGACGACGATGGATCCTGCGAAGCGAATGCTCATCCGCGTCGAGGTCGAGGACGCCACTGTCGCCGACGACATCTTCTCGAAGCTGATGGGCGAGCAGGTGGAGCCGCGCCGGCTGTTCATCGAGCAGAACGCGAAGGACGTCAGGTTCCTGGATGTCTGAGGTGAGCCAGGGCCCGCTCGGGCCGGGACGGATCGAGACGCGCGAGCTGGAGCAGGAGATGCGCTCCAGCTTCCTCGACTACGCGATGAGCGTGATCGTGTCGCGCGCCCTTCCGGACGTGCGTGACGGGTTGAAGCCCGTCCACCGCCGCGTGCTCTACGGCATGCACGAGGCCGGCATGCAGCCGAACCGGCCGTACAAGAAGTGCGCCCGGATCGTCGGCGACGTGATGGGCACGTATCACCCTCACGGCGACCAGTCGATCTACGACACGCTGGTGCGCATGGCGCAGCCGTTCTCGCTGCGCTACCCACTCGTCGACGGCCAGGGCAACTTCGGCAACCTCGACGACGACCCGCCGGCCGCGATGCGGTACACCGAGTGCCGCCTGTCGAAGATCGCGACGGAGATGCTGCGCGAGATCCACTCCGACACGGTCGACTTCAAGCCGAACTACGACGAGTCCACCCGCGAGCCGGAGGTGCTCCCGGCGCGCTTCCCGAACCTGCTCGTGAACGGGTCTTCTGGCATCGCCGTCGGTATGGCGACGAACATGCCTCCGCACAGGCTCGGCGAGGTCGTCGACGCGGTCGTGGCGCTGATCGACAAGCCCGACGCGAA
This sequence comes from uncultured Gaiellaceae bacterium, assembly GCA_963733065.1. Lineage (GTDB taxonomy): Bacteria > Actinomycetota > Thermoleophilia > Gaiellales > Gaiellaceae > CAVTBT01. Next base: position 516,106 of record CAVTBT010000005.1, on the reverse strand, counting down.
CGTCGACGACCTCATGCGCCACATCAAGGGCCCTGACTTTCCGACCGGCGCGTTCGTCGTCGGCCGAGGCGGAATCCGGGACGCCTACCGCAGCGGCCGTGGCCGGATCGTCGTGCGTGCGCGCGCTCACATCGAGGAGCTCCGCGGCGGCAAGACGGCGATCATCATCACCGAGCTGCCCTACGGCGTGAAGAAGGGCGGCGACGCCGGCGTGATCGCCAAGATCGCGGATCTCTACAAGGAGAAGGTGCTCACGGAGATCAGCGCCGTCGAGGACTACTCCGACAAGTCGGGCATGCGCATCCAGGTCGATCTCAAGCGCGAGGCGATCCCGCAGGTCGTGCTCAACAAGCTCTACAAGCACACCTCGCTGCAGACGACCTTCGGCTACAACGCGGTCGCTCTCGTCGACGGCGTCCCTCGCACGCTCTCGCTGCTCGAGCTCGTCCGCCACTACCTCGACTACCAGCGCGAGGTCGTCGTGCGCCGCTCGAAGTACGAGCTGCGGAAAGCGGAGGAGCGCGCCCACGTCCTCGCCGGCTACCTGATCGCGCTCGACAACCTCGACGAGGTGATCACGATCATCCGCGGCGCGGACGACACCGACGAGGCGCGGGAGCAGCTGATGGCGCGCTTCGAGCTGTCCGAGGTGCAGGCGTCGGCCATCCTCGACCTGCGCCTGCGCGCCCTCACCGGGCTCGAGCGCAAGCGCGTGGAGGACGAGCACGCGGACCTCCAGGAGCGGATCGGGGAGCTGCGCGGCATCCTCGGTGACCCGGCGCGGATCGACGGTGTCATTCGCGAGGAGCTGCTCGAGGTGCGCGACATCTACGCCAAGACCGACGACCGCCGCACCGAGATCGTCGCCGGCGAGGACGCGCTCGAGCTCGAGGACATGATCGCGGAGGAGGACATGGTGATCGCGATCACGCGCTCGGGCTACATCAAGCGCCTACCGGTCACCGCCTACCGCGAGCAGCGCCGAGGCGGCATCGGCGTTATGGGCATGGAGCTGAAGGACGAGGACTACATCGAGCACCTCTTCGTCGCCTCGACCCACGACTACATCCTCTTCTTCACGACCGTCGGCAAGGTCTACAGGCTCAAGGTGCACGAGCTGCCCCTCGGTTCGCGCCAGTCGAAGGGGCGCGCGATCATCAACCTGCTTCCGTTCCGGCAGGGCGAGCTAGTGCGCGCCGTGATCGCCACCCGCGACTTCAAGGAGGCGAAGTTCCTCCTCTTCGCGACGAAGCGCGGCATCGTCAAGAAGACCGAGTTCGAGGCGTACAACACGCCGCTCAAGGCCGACGGCATCATCGCGCTCGGCATGCGCGACGACGACGAGCTGGTCGGGGTGCGCCTCTCGAACGGCACGGACGATGTGCTCATGGTGTCGCGGCTCGGCCAGGCGGTCCGTTTCAGCGAGCGCGATGTGCGGTCGATGGGCCGGCCGGCCTCGGGCGTGTCCGGCATGAAGCTGCGCGGCGACGACGAGGTCATCGAGGTGGATATCGCGCACGACGACGCCGATCTGCTCGTCGTGACCGAGAACGGGTGGGGGAAGCGGACACGCGTCGCCGACTACCCGCGCAAGGGCCGTGGGACGATGGGCGTCAAGACGGTGCAGCTCGCAGAGCGGAAGGGCCGCCTCGCCGGCGCCCGCATCGTCCGCGACGGCTACCAGGTGATGCTGATCTCGAACGGCGGCACCGTCATCCGCATCCCGGTCGACGGGATCAAGCGCAGCGGCCGCGCCACGCAGGGCGTGATCGTCATGCGCCTCCGCGAGGGCGAACAGGTCTCGAGTCTCGCTCCGGTCGTCGAGTCCGACAACGAGGACCTCGATGCGGGCGTCGAGTTGGAGCGCGAGGGCCTCGATGTGAACGGCACAGAGCCGGTCGACGCGTCGTAGCGGCAACTTCCGCCCTCGCAGCCTTCCCAAAGTGAACCCCGCGCGATATATGTCGTGCGACGGGTTCGGTCGTATCGAGAAGAGGCTTCTTATGGCGTACAGCAACCAGGTTGACCTGCTGGAACCGGTAAACCTGAGCGAGCACCTGGACAAGATCGAGCTCTACCTGGGCCAGGTGTGCCAGATCGCCGGGATCTCGAAGATGCAGCTCGACTACTGGACCAACAAGGCCCAGATCCCCACGAAGGGGAAGAAACAGCGCATCTACGACATCAACGCGCTCGAGACGGTGATGCTGATCAAGCAGGCCAAGGACAAGGGTCTCAACCTGGGCGCCGCCATCGAGGCGGCGAGGCGCTTCCGCGAGGAGAAGCAGGGCCCACCGGCCGCCGCGCCGCACTAGAACCCTCCTCGTTCCGGGCCGGCACGCCTTTCACAGCCAGATGCGCTTCGTATGGGAGCGCCTGAGCTAGGAGCCGTCCTCCGACCGCGCGTCGATGAACGGCTTGAGCAGGTCGATCGGGGCGGGGAAGACGATCGTCGACGAGTTCGTCGAGCCGATCTCGATCAGCGTCTGCAGGTAGCGCAGCTGGAGCGCCATCGGCGCCTCGGACATCACGACCGCAGCGTCACGGAGCCGCTCGGAGGCCTGGAACTCGCCCTCGGCGGCGATCACCTTGGCGCGCCGCTCGCGCTCGGCCTCTGCCTGCCTCGCCATCGCGCGCTGCATCCCGGTGGGGATCTCGACGTCCTTCACCTCGACGATCGAGACCTTGATGCCCCAGGGCGAGGTGGCCTCGTCGATGATCGTCTGCAGGATCGCGTTGATCTTGTCCCGTTCCGAGAGAAGCTCGTCGAGGACGTGCTGGCCGAGCACGGAGCGCAGCGTCGTCTGCGCGATCTGCGAGGTCGCGGCCATGTAGTTCTCGACCTGCACGATCGCGGCCTTCGGCTCGACGATGCGGAAATACGCGACGGCGTTGACCCGCACCGGCACGTTGTCCTTCGTGATCACCTCCTGCGGCGGCACGTTCAGCGTGATCGTCCGCAGGTCGACTTTCACCATCCGGTCGATGACCGGGATCAGGAAGAAGAGGCCCGGGCCCTTCGGCTCCGGCAGCAGCCGCCCGAGGCGGAAGATGACGCCGCGCTCGTACTCGCGCGCGACCTTGACCGCCGCCGCGATCACGAGCACGAGCAGGACGACGGCGGCGATGATGATGATCCAGGCGGCTGTGATGGTCAGCTCCTTTCGGGGGAGGGTTCGGGTGCGGATCCTACGACCAGGCGGAGGTCTTCCTCGTCGACGGCCTCCACGCGGACGTGATCGCCCGGGACGAGCGGGTCGCCGTCCGCGGAGCGCGCTCGCCAGAGCTCGCCCGCGACGAACACAAATCCGTCTCGGCGGACGCTGCCCTGGTCGCCCACGAGCCGGTGCACGCCGACCTCGGCCGGGCGCCGGCGTGCCTGGGCGGCCTTGGCGAGGGCCAGCCCGATGATGAGAGCGAGGGAGCCGGCGATGCCGATCGCGACCTGCAGCGACACCTGGTACGCCGGGCCGGCCGGGTCGAAGAGCATGAGCGCGCCGATCACGAAGCACACCGCGGCCGCGAGCGTGAGCGCGCCGTGCGAGAGGACGAAGAGCTCGGCGACGAAGAGCCCGGCCGCGAGGAGCAGCAGGAGCAGGCCTGCGGCCGACACGGGCAGTACCTGCAGCCCGTACAGACCGACGACAAGTGAGATCGCGCCGACGGTGCCGGGGAGGACGAGCCCCGGGTTCCAGAGCTCGACGACCAGTCCGATGAGCCCGATCGACAGCATGAGCGCGATCACGTTCGGGTCGACGAGCAGGTCGAGGAGGCGTTTCCATCCCGAGAGCTCGACCTCCACGATCTCGGCGCCGGCGGTTTCGAGCGTGTACCCCTTCGGCTCCGTGACGGTGCCGTCGATTCGCCGGAGCAGGGACGGCAGGTCCGGCGCGACGAGGTCGGCTACGTTCTTCGCGACCGCCTCGCGTGCCCCCAGGTTCGCGCCCACGGTGACCATCCGGCGGGCCTCCCGCACGTTGCGGCCGTGCTCGCGTGCGAGCTCGCCGATGTACGCAGCCGCGTCGTTGACGATCTTCCGGCGCAGATCCTCGCCCAGGTCCTCCCCACCGAGGTTGATCGGCGTCGACGACCCGATGTTGGTCTGAGGCGCCATCGCGAGGACGTCGGCGGCCATCCCGATCACCGCCCCGGCCGAATCCGCGCTCGAGCCGGGTGGCGCCACGTACACGACCACCGGCACCTTCGCCGCGAGGATCGCCTTCACGATGCCGCGCATCGCTGAGGAGAGCCCACCGGGGGTGTCCATGACGATCACGACCGCCGCGGCGTTCTCTTCCTCGCCGCGCTCGATGGCGTCGACGATGTAGTCCTGCGTCACGGGGTTCACGTCGTTGTCGAACTCGACAGCGAGGACGTGCCGGTCATCACCCTCCGCGGCGACACCCGGCAACGCGAGGAGGAGCGCTCCGGCGGTCGCCAGGAGCAGGATTGCGAGTCCCCGCAGCAGGGGCGTGTTCACCGTGATCAAGCTTACCGGTGGGTCTGAATGGGCGGATGGCCGCCTGTAAGCATTCCGTCAAGCAGGGGCTTTGGCTCTTGCCCGCGAAGGTTCACGTCCGCACGCTGTTCGTGACCGCCGTGGCCCGCCGCCTTCTCACCGTCGTGTTGCTCGCGCTCGTGGCCCCGGCAGGTGCCCGCGCGGAGAATGCCGCCATCACGTCTCGCGACGTGCCGTTGCACGGGGAGCGCGCCCTACAGGCTGCTGCGCCGGCGCGGTTCTCGCTCGTCGGGCTGCACTGGCAGGGAGCGGGGACGGTCGAGTTCCGGACACGCTCGCTCGAGGGGCGCTGGAGCGGGTGGCACGTCGCGCAGCCGGAGGACGACCGCCCGGATCGGGGGAGCGCCGAGCGGCGGCGCGGCGCGTGGCGGCTCGGCAGCCCGTGGTGGGTCGGGCCGTCGGATGCGATCCGCTACCGCACACGCGGCCGCGTTGCCCGGTTGCGCGCCTGGTTCGTCTGGAGCCCCGAGGTGCGCGTGCCGCAGCGGCAGCTCTCGATTGCCGGCTCGCCGCCGCTGGTCGCGCGCTCGGGCTGGGGCGCCGACGAGCGGATCGTGCGCTCGAAGCCGGTCTACGCGCAGCGGTTGTCCTTCTCGGTCGTGCACCACACCGCCGGACAGAACGGCTACGCGGCGAGTGAGTCGGCGGCGATCGTGCGCTCCATCCAGCTCTACCACGTCAAGGGCAACGGCTGGAACGACATCGGCTACAACCTTCTCGTCGATCGCTTCGGCAAGGTCTTCGAAGGCCGCGGAGGCGGGGCCGACAGGAACGTCGTCGGAGCGCACGCCGAGGGCTTCAACACGGGGTCGGTGGGCGTCGCGGTGCTCGGCGAGTACGGCGCGGCGACGCTGACCCGGCAGGCCGAGGACGTCCTGGCGCGAGTGCTCGCGTGGCGCCTCGACCTCGCGCACGTCGACCCCCTCGGAACCCTGTCGCACCTCTCGAGCGGCAACCCGCGCTTCCCGGGCGGGCTGCCTGTCTTCCTGCGCACGGTCTCCGGACACCGCGACACCGGTTTCACGTCGTGTCCCGGCGACACGCTGTACGCCAGGCTCGGGACGATTGCCACCGCGGCGCAGCGCGCGGGGCTGCCGAAGCTCTACGAGCCTCTGGTCACCGGGGCGGTCGGGCGCACCGTTCGGTTCCGGGCGCGGCTCTCGTCGCCGCTCGCGTGGCGCGTCAGCGTCACCGACGTCACCGGCGCCGAGGTGGCGGCGCGGGACGGCTTCGGCGCCGCCGTCGACTGGACGTGGGACGCGGCGGCCGTGACGCCCGGTTCGTTCCGCTGGTCGATCGAGGCCGGCCCGAACGTCCTCCCGGCGAGGGGGACGCTCGGACCGACGGGTCCGGCGGCTCCGCTGGCGGTCACCGACCTCTCCGCGCAGCCCGAGACGATCAGCCCGAACGGCGACGACCAGGCCGACGACGCGACGCTCGCGTACACGCTGACCGCGCCGGCGACCGTCTCCATCAGCATCCTCGACCAGGTCGGGGGCGACCTGGGGTTCCTGCAGCGGCCGACCCGCAAGGCGGCGGGCCAGCACACGGCGCGCTTCACCGGCGCGTCGCTCGCCGACGGCATCTACCAGCTCTTCCTCCGCGCGATCGGGGACGACGGAACCGAGGTGACGTCGACCGTCCAGGTGCTCGTCTCGCGCACTCTCGGCTCGGCCGCCGTCCGCCCGGCCGCCTTCTCGCCGAACGCCGACGGCAGGAGCGACCGGCTGCGGCTGTCGTTCAGGCTCTCGTCGCCTGCGTCGGTCCGCGTACGCGTGCTGCGCGACGGCAAGTACGTGACGACGCTCGTGAACACGCAGCTTGGCCCCGGTGTGCAGCGGCTCGACTGGAACGGCGCCAAGCGTGTCGGGCGGCTGCTCGACGGCCCGTACGAGGCCGTCGTCGAGGCGACCGACACGGTCGGGCTCTCGTCGATCCGGCTGCCATTCGTGTCGGACACGCGCGCGCCGTCGATTCGGGTCCTGAAGGGACGCCCCCTGCGCGTGTGGGTGAGCGAGCCGTCGATCCTTACGCTTCGAGTGAACGGCGTGCCGCTCCGGCAGGAAGCCCGGCGACCCGGCGAGCTGCGGGTCGACTGGCTCGGTCCCGCCGGGCGCGTCCGCGCCGTGGCCTGGGACGCCGCGGGCAACGTGAGCCCGCCTGCCCTGCGCGGCTGACCGGGCCGAGGCGCGCGGCGAGTACACTGCCCCGCCATGCAACCCTCGCTTCGCCGGCCGCGTCCAATCGGTCAGGACCTGCGGCCCGAGCGGCCGCTCGACTATGTGAGGCTGAGCGATCCGATCGTGATCACGAGGGCGAAGGCAGGAGACCGGCGAGCGCTCGACGAGCTGTGCGCACGCCATGCGCCGCGGGTCGAGCTCCTCGCGCGGCACCTGCTCGCCGACCGGGAAGACGCGCGCGACGCCGCACAGGAGGCGCTCGCGAAGCTCTGCCTGAAGCTGGGGCAATTCCGGGGAGAGTCCGCGTTCTCCACCTGGCTGCACCGCCTCGTCGTCAACGCGTGCCGGGACGTCGCGCAGCGGCAGCTCGCACGGCGCTGCGACCCGCTGGCCGACGACGCGCGGACGAGCGACGAGCCCGGTCCGGCGCGCGAGGCCGAGCTGGCCGAACTCAGGGCGGAGCTGCGCGAACGGCTCGACGAGCTGCCCTCCGCCCAGGCGCGGGTGGTCGTGCTGAAGGACGCGCTGGGATTCTCCTTCCCGGAGATCTCCGCCGTGGACGGCATGCCCGTCGGCACGGCGAAGTGCTACGCACACCGGGGACGGGCCGGATTGCGCGAGCGCCTGGAGCACCGCGCCGCGTGACGGTCGCGGCTCCGTTTGGCCGGCGGGAGATCGAGGAGATCCTCCCGCATCGCGACCCGTTCCTGCTCCTCGACGAGGTGCTCGAGCTCGAGCCCGGACGGCGGGTCGTGGCGCGCCGCGAGGTCCGCGCCGACGACCCCTGGTTCGCGGGTCACTTCCCCGGACGGCCGGTGATGCCGGGGGTGCTGATCGTCGAGGCGATGGCGCAGGCCGGAGCGGTCGCCGTGCTCTGGCAGGAGGAGAACCGCGGCAAGATCGCATTCTTCGCCGGGATCGACGACTGCCGCTTCAAGCGCGTGGTCGAGCCGGGCGACACGCTCACGCTGACGTGCGAGATCGACACCGTTCGAGGCCCCATCGGGCGCGGCAAGGCGACGGCGCACGTCGGCGACGAGCTTGCGGCTCGCGGAACGCTCACGTTCGCGGTAGAACGATGAAACAGATGCCAGAGCGGTACGGGTCGCCGCCGGAGCCGGGCTTTGCCCGGCGGGAGGCGCACATGGCGCCACGACGAACAGCGAGAAAGGAGGGGGCTCATGGGGGAACCATGGGTTCCCCCATGCCGTGATTGGTGCCGCCAACGGCGTTCGCATCGGCATCACCGGTCTCGGCTGCCACGTACCCGAGCGGGTGCTCACGAACGCCGAGCTGTCGGGCCTCGTCGACACGTCGGACGAGTGGATCGTCGAACGGACGGGCATCCGCGAGCGCCGGATCGCCGGCGCCGACGAGGCGTTGACCGACGTCGCTCTGCCCGCGGCCCGCCAGGCGCTCGCCGACGCGAACGTCACGGGCCACGACATCGATCTGCTCATCTGCGCGACCGTGACCCCGGACATGATGTTTCCGACGAGCTCCGCGCTCCTCGCCGACACGCTCGACATGCCGGATGCGGCGGCGTACGACCTGCTCGCCGGGTGCACGGGCTTCATGTACGCCATCGCGCAGGCGTACGCCATGGTCGCGTCGGGCCTCTCGCGTCGCGCCCTCGTGGTGGGCGGCGACGTGCTCTCGAAGATCCTCGACTGGAACGACCGCTCGACCATCATCCTCTTCGGCGACGGCGCCGGCGCCGTCGTCCTGGAGCCGGTCTCACACGGCGGCTTCCTCGGTTTCGAGCTCGGGGCGGACGGAGGCGGTGGCGAGCACCTTTGGCTGCCGGGGAGCGGCTCTCGTCGGTTCGACCATCCGGAGTCGTTCGTGAAGATGAACGGCCGCGAGGTGTTCAAGTTCGCGACACGAGTGATGGTGTCGTCCGCCGAGGCTGTGCTCGCGACGTGCGGGCGCACGATCGACGACGTCGACGTCTACGTGCCGCACCAGGCGAATGTGCGCATCATCGATCATGCGGCGAGGAAGCTCGGCGTCGCGCCCGAAAAGGTGGTCGTCAACGTCGATCGCTACGGCAACACCTCGTCCGGCTCGATCCCGCTCGCGCTCGCGGATGCACGCGAGGACGGGCGGCTTCGCGACGGACAGCTCGTGCTGATGACAGGAATGGGCGCCGGCCTGACGTGGGGCTCGGCGCTCGTCGAGTGGACTGACGACCGAAACGGAGCCACACGGTGACGAAGATCGCCTTCATGTTCCCCGGCCAGGGCTCGTACGAGGCCGGGATGGGCCGCGAGATCGCCGAGGCGGTGCCCGAGGCGATGGCCGTGTACGACGCCGGCAGCGCAGCGGCCGGGATGGACCTCAAGCAGCTCTGCTTCCACGCCCCGGTCGAGGAGCTCCTCGACACCAAGAACCAGCAGCCGGCGCTCGTGGCCACGAGCCTGGCAATCAACCAGGCGATCAGGGCCCGCGGCATCGCGCCCGATTTCGTGGTCGGCCATTCGGTCGGCGAGTTCGCGGCGCTCAGCGCGGCGGAGTCCATTGCCCCCGCGGATGCGATCAGGCTCGTGCGCGAGCGAGGCCTCGCCATGGCGGAGGCGGCCGAGCAGCACCCCGGCTCGATGGCCGCAATCCTGGGGCTCGCCGACGAGGTCGTCGAGACCCTCTGCCGCAGGATCGCCAACGTGTGGCCTGCGAACTACAACTGCCCGGGCCAGATCGTGATCTCGGGCGAGGACCTGGCCGTGGACGAGTGCTGCACGCAGGCCGAGGCGGAGGGCGCGCGGCGCGCGATCCGGCTGCGCGTCTCCGGCGCATTCCACTCGCCGCTCGTCGCCCGTGCGGCGGACCGGTTGCGGCCGGCGATCGACAAGGTCACGTTCGGCGATCCACGCGCGGCGTTCATGTCGACCGTCACCGCGAAGCTCGAGGACGCCCAGCGGTTCCGCGAGCTCCTCCTCGAGCAGCTCACGGCTCCCGTGCGGTTCACGCAGGCGGGCCGCGAGCTGATCGGCAAGGGTGTGACGACGTTCGTCGAGGTCGGGCCCGGCAACGTGCTGAGCGGTTTACTGAAGAGGATCGACCGCAACGTCAAGACGATCCAGGTCAGCAACCTGGAGGGCCTCGCCGAGCTCGAAGAGGCGGTTGGTGCCCGACCGTAGCTTCGCGTCGCTCGAGGGGAAGACGGCGCTCGTCACCGGGGCGTCGAGAGGCATCGGCCGGGGCGTGGCGATCGAGCTCGCCCGCGCAGGCGCAGTCGTCCTCGTCGCCTACAACACCGGCCGCGACGAGGCTCACGCGGTTGCGAGTGAGGTCGGCGGCCGTGCCGTCCAGGCCGACGTCTCCGATCCGGAGTCGGCCAAGGCGCTCGTGGACGAGGCCGGCGAGCTGGACATCCTCGTGAACAACGCCGGTGTGACGCGAGACGGACTCATCGCGCGCATGCCCGACGAGGACTGGCGGACGGTACTGGAGACGAACCTCTCGTCGGTCTTCTACACCTGCCGTGCCGCGGCTCGCGGCATGATGCGCCGTCGGAGCGGCGCGATCGTCAACCTCTCCTCGGTCGTCGGCGTGCACGGCAACCCGGGACAGACGAACTACGCCGCCTCGAAGGCCGGGATCATCGGCTTCACGAAGTCGCTCGCTCGCGAGCTGGGCTCCCGCGGGGTGCGCGCGAACGTCGTGGCTCCGGGGTACGTCACGACGCAGCTCACCGAGGTTCTGCCGGAGGAGGCGCAGCAGGCGATGCTCGCGAACACGCCGCTTGGCCGCCTCGGCGATCCGGCGGACGTGGCCGGAGCGGTACGCTTTCTCGTCTCCGACGAGGCGTCGTTCATCACGGGCGAGGTGTTGCTCGTGGACGGCGGCCTCGGCATGTAGCCGGACGAAGGGAGCAGGTGAGCACGAACGGCAACGGCAGGCGGCGGGTGGTGATCACCGGCCTTGGCATGGTGACACCGCTCGGCAACGACGCGGCGACGACGTGGCAGCGCCTGCTCGCCGGCGAGTCGGGCGCAGGCCCGATCACGCAGTTCGATCCGTCGGACTACTTCGTGCGGTTCGCGTGCGAGGTGAAGGACTTCGATCCGACCGACTACATCGAGCGCAAGCAGGCGCGCCGCATGGATCGCTTCACGCACCTCGTCCTCGGGGCCGCTCGGCAGGCCGAGACCGACTCTGGCCTCGACATCGCCGCGGAGCCCGAGCGCGTCGGTGCGGCGATCGCCACCGGCATCGGCGGCCTCAAGTCGTTCCAGGACTGCACGGACACGCTGCGCGAGCGCGGTCCCGATCGCGTCAACCCGTTTTCGATCCCGGCGATCATCCCGAACATCGGTGCCGGGTGGGTGTCGATGGAGCTCGGCACGAAGGGACCGCTGACGTCCCAGTGCACCGCCTGCGCCGCGTCGAACATGGCGATCGGTGACGGGGCGGACGCCATCCGCCTCGGCCGTGCCGACGTGATGCTGTGCGGCGGCACCGAGGCGCCGATCACGCATGTCGGCATTGCGGGCTTCGGTGCGATGCGGGCGCTGTCGCGGCGGAACGACGATCCCAAGGCGGCGTCGCGTCCGTTCGACGCCGAGCGCGACGGCTTCGTCATGGGCGAGGCCGGCGGCGTGGTTGTGCTGGAGGAGCTCGAGCACGCGCGTGCGCGCGGCGCGAAGATCTACGCGGAGCTGCTCGGCTACGGCGTGTCGTCCGACGCGAACCACATCACCGAGCCCGATCCGTCGGGCGAGAGCCCTGCCCGGGCGATGCAGATGGCCTTCGCGGACGCCGGCATCGAGACCTCCGAGATCGGCTACGTCAACGCGCACGGCACGTCGACGCCGCTCGGCGACTCCTCGGAGACCCGCGTCATCAAGCTCGCCGTCGGCGAGGAGGAGGCGCGGCGACTGCCCATCTCCTCGACGAAGGGCGCCACCGGCCACTGCCTGGGCGCGGCGGGCGCGATCGAGGCCATCTTCACGATCCTCGCGCTGCGCGACCGCATGCTGCCGCCGACGATCAACTACGAGGTCGAGGATCCGACCTGCGACCTCGACTACATCCCGAACGAGGCCCGGCCGGCCCGCGAGCTCGAGGTCGCGGCGTCGAACTCCTTCGGCTTCGGCGGGCACAACGCCTGCGTCGTGTTCCGGCGCTGGGACCAGAACGGCTCGCAGTAGCGGCTCGCTAGTCTCGGGTCGTGGAGCGCTGGGCGACCTTCGACTGCTACGGCACGATCGTCGACTGGAACGCCGGTATCGGTGCGGAGCTCGGGCGGCTCTTCGGCGCGGAGCGGCGGGCCGAGCTCCTCGACGAGTACCACCGGATCGAGCCGGAGATCCAGCGCGACGGCGCACTGCCCTACCGCGAGGTGCTGGCGCGGACGCTCGACCGGGTCGCGCAGGAGGCCGGCGTCGACCTGCCGGAGACGGAGCGGGATGCCCTCGGCCGCTCGTTGGACGCGTGGCCCGTCTTCCCGGATGCGCCCGCCGCCCTCGAGGAGGCCCGGTCACGCGGCTGGAAGCTCGTCATGCTCTCGAACACCGACCGTGAGTTCATCGAGGCCTCACTAGTTGCGAGTCGGCGTGTCCTTCGAGCGCTCGATCGTGGCCGGGGAGATCGGCTCCTACAAGCCCGCGCACGGACACTGGCGGGCGTTCCGCGAGCAAACCGGCGCGGATCCGCGCGGCCACGTGCACGTCGCGCAGAGCCATTTTCACGACGTCGTGCCCGCCACCGAGCTCGGCATCCCGGTTGTCTGGATCAACCGGCTCGCGGAGTCGGCCGAGCCCCGGCCGACACGCGAGCTGCGTGACCTCACCGGTCTCGCCGACACGCTCGACGACCTCGTCCCGGCGTGATCGTCCGCCCGCCAGCAGATCCCGACCTCGACGAGGTGCTCGCGCTCTGCCGTGCCGCCGACACGGCTGTCTGGGGCGACTCCGACTGGACGCGGCAGGACCTCCGCGACGAGTGGGACGAGCTGGACCTCGAACGGGACGCCTGGCTCGTGGAGCTGGACGAGCGCCTGGCCGGCTACGGGACGTTCGCCGACCGCGGCGAGGGTCGCCTCATGGGCGACGGCTACGTGCATCCGGAGGCCACGGGGCGGGGCGTCGGCGCGCGGCTCGTCGACCTCTACGAGACGCGTGCGGCCGACATGCCCGGAGGCCGGACGCTCGAGAGCGCGGCACTGCGCGGCGACGGGGCGGCGGACGAGCTCTTCGCCGGCCGGGGCTACGCGCCCGTGCGCCACTTCTACCGGATGGTCGTCACGCACGACCGCGAGCCCGCGCCGCCCGTGTGGCCGGGCGGCCTGACGGTCGCCCGCCTCGACGTCGACCGGCACGGTAAGGCGTTCTACGACGCGATCGTCGAGTCGTTCAGCGAGGAATGGGGGTTCCAGATCCGTCCGTGGGAGGAGTTTCGAGCCTGGCGGTTCGGCGCCGAGCGCTTCGATCCGGCCTTGTGCCCTGTGGCCTTCGACGGCGACGAGATCGCCGGCGTCTGTCTCAACGACTGGAGGTCGAACGGCGACTGGGGCTGGATCAACTACCTGGCCGTGCGGCCCGGGTGGCGCCGTCGTGGGCTCGGTGAGGCGCTGCTCCGCGAGTCGTTTCGCGAGTTCTTCCAGCGGGGCGAGCGCACGGTCGCGCTCGGAGTGGACCGGCAGAACCCGACGGGCGCCACGCGGCTCTACGAACGCGTCGGCATGCGCGTCCTGTGGGAAGCGGTGGTGTACCGGAAAGACCTGACGTGATCGTGCGCAACGCCCATCCCGACGAGGCGGCCGCGCTCGCCGGATTCCTGAACGAGCAGTCGCAGGCCGTCTACGGCACGTCGGACCTGTCGCCGGAGGCGGTCGCCGGGTGGTTCGAGATCCCCGACGTGGTCGCGATCGTGGTCGAGGAGGACGGCCGGATCGTCGCGTACGCCGATCTCGAGAACCACGGCGACGACGAGACGGTCTGGATCGACCCCCGCGGGCTGCCGGCGCACGCTGAGGCCGTGCGGCCGATGATCGTCGAGCTCGAGGCTCGCGCCGCGGCGCGGGGTCGCCGCGTCGCGCGTGCGGTGATCGCCGACGTCGAGGGCGAGACGCGCGCGATCCTCGAGGAGCTCGGCTACCAGCCGATTCGGCATTCCTTCCGGATGCTCATCGACCTGCACGGCGAGCCGCGGCCACCCGCCTGGCCGGACGGGCATCGAGGTGCGGACCTTCGAGCCGGGCGAGGAGCGAGCGGTGTACGACGCCTACGTCGACGCCTTTGCCGACCACTGGGGATTCGTGGCGGAGCCGTACGACCGGTGGCGGCGGCACCAGCTCGACGCCCCGCTCGCGCGGCCCGACATGTGTTTCGTGGCGCGTGCCGGCGACGAGCTCGCCGGTGTCTGCCTGTGTGCGACACACGAATCGGGGGAGCGCGGCTACGGCTGGGTCGGCATCCTCGGCGTCCGCCCGCCGTGGCGCCGGCGGGGGTTGGGCGAGGCGCTTCTTCGCACCGCGTTCCGGGCGTTCGCCGCCGAAGGCGCCACTCGGGTCGGGCTCGGGGTCGACGGCGAGAACACGACCGGCGCCGTGCGGCTCTACGAGCGCGCCGGCATGCGCGTGATCCGTCGCTACGACACGTACGAGCGGCGGCTCGATGGCTGAGCCGGCGCTGCGTGAGGCCGCGCCCGGCGACGCGTCGGCGGTGGCAGCGCTCGTGAACGAGCACGCCGTGTCGCTCGGGCTGCCGCCGGACCAGACCGCGGAGCACGTCGCCGCATGGTGGGCGGGGGACAACGTGTCGGCCGTCGTTGCCGAGCAGGACGGCGAGCTCGTCGGCTTCGGCGATCTCTATACACGCGTCGACCACGTCCGGCTCGGCGTGGTGCGGCACCGCGGCGCTCGAGCCTCTGCTGGACGAGCTCGAGTCGCGTGCGGCGGCGCACGCCGGCCTGGCGCGCGTCGTGCTGCACGAGTCGGATCCGACGCGGCGGCTCCTGGTCGCGCGCGGCTACAGCGCCGTCCGCTCCTCGTACGACATGGAGATCGAGCTCGACGGGCCGCTCGAGCCGCCCGCGTGGCCGCCGGGGACCATGCCGCGCGCGGCACGAGCCGGCGACGAGCGGACGTTCTGGCGCGTGCAGGAGGACTCGTTCGCCGACCACTGGGGCTACCACGCGCGCTCCTACGAGGAGTGGGCGCACCTCTACGGCGAGGTGCGGCCGTTCGACCCGGAGCTCTGGCTCCTCGCCGACGAGGGCCATGAGACGGTCGGTGTCGCAATCTGCGAGCGGGGTGTCGAGGGCGACGAGCACACCGGCTGGATCCACGTCATCGGCGTTCGGCCGCCGTGGCGCGGCCGCGGGCTCGGCCTGGCGCTCCTGCGCTGGTCGTTCGCCGCGCTGTCTCGGGTGGGGATGACCCACGCCGCGCTCAGCGTCGACGCCGAGAACACGACCGGCGCCGTGCGGCTCTACGAGCGCGCCGGCATGCGCGTCGCCCATCGTTTCGAGACCTGGGACCGGTCGCTGTGAGCAGGCTGCGCGCCCGCTGTCCCGACTGCAGGACGCTGACGGCGGTTGCCATGGGGCCCGAGTACGAGTGCCACAGCTGCGGCCGCGGGTTCGCGGCCGGCCTCATCCGTGTGCCGCGCGCGTGGGGCAGCGGCGGCGAGGCGATGGCCGAGGCCGCCTTCCTCCGGCTTCCCTATCCCGAGACGTCCGTCGTCGACGAGGAGACGCTGCCCGAGCAGAGCGCGGCGCTGGCTTCCGAACTGCCGGAGCGCCCGCTCGTGCTCGGCGGCTGCTGCTGCAGCCACGTGGGCGCGGTGACGGGTCTCGCCGACCGGCCGGGCGGCAGGCTGGCGGTCGTCTGGTTCGACGCTCACGGCGATCTGAACACGCCCGAGACGTCGCCGTCGGGGAACGCGTGGGGGATGCCGCTGCGGATGCTGCTCGACGCGGGCGTCGTCGCGGCCGAGGACGTGGCGCTCGTCGGCGCGCGCAACCTCGACCCGCCGGAGGAGCTCTTCGTTGCCGCAGCCGCCATCGACAACGATCTGGAGCGGGCCCTTGCCGGCGCGGAGCGCGTCTACGTCGCGTTCGACGTCGACGTCCTGCGGCCGGGCGAGGTGACGGCGTTCATGCCCGAGCCGGGTGGGCCCGACGTGTCCGACGCCGAGGCGCTCCTCCGACGGATCGCGGAGCAGCTGCCGGTCGCCGGCGTCGGCTTCACGGGTCTGCGTGTCGACTCCGCGAACGAGTCGCCGGTGACCCGGCTCGCGGCCGCGCTCGGCCTGTAACCGATCGGTCGCGGCCGCAGGTCTAAGATCACGAAGTGGCCGAGCCCACGATCGACGTCTCCATCGAGCACAAGCACGCGCCGGCGCCCCCCGACGGCAAGGAGCACCCCAACACCTGTCCCAGCTGCGGGTCGCACTACCGGGACGAGGAGCTGGCGGAGCACCTGCGCGTCTGCCCGACAGTGCGGCCACCACTTCGCCGTGGGAGCAAACGAGCGCGTGCGGCAGCTCGCCGACCCCGGCTCCTGGGCCGAGGAGGCCGCCGGCCTGCGGTCGGCCGACCCACTGGGCTTCCACGACCTTCGTCCGTACACGGAGCGTCTCGCGGAGGCCGAGCTGGCGACGGGCCTCGGAGACGCCATGGTCATCGGGCGTGCGGCTATCGAAGAGCGTCCGTGCCGGCTCGCCGTCATGGACTTCTCGTTCATGGGCGGCTCGATGGGGAGCGTGGTCGGCGAGAAGTTCGCCCGGGCCTGCGAGAGCGCCGTCGAAGCCCATGTGCCGCTCGTCACCGTGTCGGCGTCGGGCGGAGCACGCATGCAGGAGGGGATCCTCGCACTGATGCAGCTGCCGAAGACGGTCTGCGCGGTCGAGGAGCTCCACGACGCCGACTGCGCGCTCGTCTCGGTGCTGGCCCATCCGACCACCGGCGGCCTGCTCGCCAGCTTCGCGAGCCTCGGGGACGTCGTCCTGGCCGAGCCGGGTGCTCTGATGTCCTTCGCCGGTCCACGCGTCGTCGCCCAGACCACGCGCGAGAAGCTTCCGGACGACTTCGGCAAGGCCGAGTCGAACCTCCGTTTCGGGCACGTGGACGCGATCGTGCCCAGGGCCGAGCTGCGGACGACGCTCGGCCGCCTCCTCCGCCTGTTCGGAGAGTAGGGTTGCCCGGTGAGGCGGAGATCAGGCTGCGGGAGCGGCTCGCGAAGTTGAGCGGCGTCAACCTGCTCCGCGGCACCCGGCTGTCCGGTGAGCTGGACCGGCTCGAGCGCCAACTGGCCGAGCTCGAGCGGGAGCCGAGCGACCAGGAGATCTGGCAGTCCGTCGAGCTCGCCCGGCACGAGGACCGGCCGTACACCCTCGATTACGTCGCGCGCATGGTGGACGACTGGTTCGAGCTGCACGGCGATCGCGGGCGGGCTGACGACGCTGCGGTCGTGGCCGGCATCGGCAAGCTCGACGGCCGCACGGTCGCCATCGTCGGCCACCAGAAGGGGCGCGACATCAAGGAGCGCACGCGCCGCAACTTCGGCATGCCGTATCCCGAGGGGTACCGCAAGGCCATGCGCGCGATGCAGCTCGCCGACCGGCACGGCTTCCCGCTCGTCACCTTCGTCGACACACCGGGTGCGTATCCGGGCGTCGCCGCCGAGCAGCACGGCCAGGGCGGCGCGATCGCACGCTCGCAGGCGGCGATGGTGCGGCTCGGCGTGCCGACCGTGGCGTGCATCATCGGCGAGGGCGGGTCGGGCGGCGCGGTCGCCATCGCGGTCGCCGACCGGGTGCTGATGCAGCAGCACGCCATCTACTCGGTGATCTCACCCGAGGGCTGCGCCGCCATCCTGTGGCGCGACGCGGGGGAACGTGAGAAGGCGGCCGCCGCCTTCAAGCCCGACGCCGCGCACTGCCTCGAGCTGGGCGTGGTCGACGTCGTCGTCCCGGAGCCTGCGGGCGGCGCGCACACGAATCACGACGAGGCCGCGCGTCTGCTGCGGGCGGCAGTGCTCGATTCGCTGGATGACCTGGACGAAACCTCGCCAGCCGAGCTACGGCGCACTAGGCGCCGCAAGTTCCGCACCATGGGCGTCCTGACCCAGGCTCCATAGGCCGATCGGCCTAGTTACCCCCACTATCCACAGGCTTTTCCCCGACCCCCTTTACGGTTTGCAATGCCGAAAGACGCGTTGAGGGCGGCGGTTGCCGCCCTCAACTGACCCCCCGCTGGGTGGAGAAGCCTCGGGAAACGGAAGAATCTCGGAGTGAGCATCCGATGCCCGCGGGTCCCACGCCGAAACATCGCCCGGTCGGGCTCGCCGGAGGTCGCGGAGCTGTGACGTCGCTCGACGAGTACCGCCGCAAGCGAAAGCCGGCCGAGACCAGCGAGCCGTTCGGCGGCGGGCCCGCCGGCGGGGCGCCGATCTTCGTCGTGCAGCGCCACGACGCACGCCGGCTGCACTACGACTTCCGGCTCGAGCGTGGGGGCGCCCTCGCGAGCTGGGCAGTGCCGAAGGGCGTCCCGGTCGAGCCCGGTCGCCAGCATCTCGCGGTGCATGTCGAGGATCACCCGCTCGACTACGCCGATTTCGAGGGCGAGATCCCGGCCGGCAACTACGGTGCCGGCACCGTCGAGATCTGGGACCGCGGCACGTACGAGCTCGTCGAGGAGAAGCGGAACGGGGGCCTCACGGTGCGGCTCCACGGGAACCGCCTGCAGGGCACGTGGGCGCTCGTGCCTGCGAAGCTGAGCGGCGACCCGAAGAACTGGCTCCTCATCCGGAAACGCGACGATCCGGAGCTGGAAGCGGCGGCGCAAGGCGCGTCGGCCCGTCACTACCGGCCGATGTTCGCCACCCTCGCCGAGCAGGTGCCTGTCGGCCCGGGGTGGGTCTACGAGGTCAAGTGGGACGGCTACCGCGCCGTCGCCTACTGCCGGGCGGGCGACGTCGAGCTGCGCAGCCGTACCGACAAGGACCTGACCGGGCGCTTTCCCACGGTCGCGAGCGCGATCGAGCGGGCCGTCCGGAACCCGGACTGCGTGCTCGACGGCGAGGTGTGCGCGATCGGCGACGACGGCCGCGCGACGTTCTCGGCGATGCAGCAGGCGAAGGCCGGTACGACGTACGTCTACGTCGCCTTCGACCTGCTGGAGCTCGCCGGCGAGCCCCTCGTCTCGCTCCCGCTCGACGAGCGCCGGCGGCGCCTCGACGCGTTGATCGACCGTCGCCGGGGCGGGGTACAGGTCTCACAGACCTTCGACGACGGCCAGGCCCTCTACCACGCGGCCGAGGAGCAGGGCTTCGAGGGCGTCATCGCCAAGCGCGCCGATTCCGCCTATCTGTCGGGCCGCCGCGGCCGCGAGTGGCTCAAGATCAAGACCCGCGCCGAGCAGGAGTTCGTGATCGCCGGCTACACGCGTGGCCAGGGGCGACGCACCGGAGCGTTCGGCGCGCTGGTGCTCGGCGTCCACGACGCGAGCACGGGCGAGCTCCGCTGGGTGGGCAACGTGGGCACGGGGTTCTCCGACGACGAGATCGACCGTCTCCTCGAGCGGTTCCGCCCCCTCGTCCGCGAGACGACGCCGTTCGCCGAGGTGCCGAAGATGCCCCGGGTCCGCAAGGGCGACGTCGTCTGGCTCGAGCCCGAGCTCGTGGCGCAGGTGGTCTTCGCCGAATGGACGCACGACCGCCATCTCCGCGCGCCGGCCTACCTGGGTCTCCGGGAGGACAAGCCGGCCGAGGAGGTTGTGCCGGAGCTCCCCGCCGTCACCGAGGAGGCGGCGATGCCGGCCGAGCTCCGTCGCGGCGGCCGCATCCTGCGCCTTTCGAATCTCGACAAGCCGTTCTGGCCGGACGAGGGCATCACGAAGGGCGACCTGCTCGCCTACTACCGAGCCGTCGCGCCGGTACTCGTGCCCCACCTCAAGGACCGACCCTTCACGATGAAGCGCTACCCGGACGGGTGGCAGGGCGGGTTCTTCTTCCAGAAGGACGCGCCGACGCACATGCCCGACTGGATCCCGACCCGACGCTTCCAGGTCTCGACCCGCGAGCGGCCGCCCCGCCGGAAGTGGGTCGACTTCCCGCTCGTGAACGACGAGCTCGCCCTGCTCTGGATGGTGAACATGGGCTGCATCGACATGAACGCGTGGTACTCGCGCGTCGATCGGCCCGAGCGCCCCGACTTCGTGCTCTTCGACCTCGACCCCTCGCCGGACGTCGGGTTCCGCGAGACGGTGCGGGTCGCGCTTCTCGTCAAGGAGACTCTCGATCTGCTCGGCCTCGAGGGGCTGCCCAAGACGAGCGGCGCGGACGGCATCCACGTCCTCGTGCCGGTCGAGCGCCGCTACACCTACGAGGACACACGGCGCTTCTCCGAGGTGATCGCCGGCGCGATCGCGCGTGCCCATCCCCGGCTCGCGACCACGGAGTGGACGAAGGCCAAGCGGCGCGGCGTCCTCATCGACTCGAACCAGAACGGTGAAGGCAAGACGATCGCGTCGGTCTACTCCGTGCGGCCGAAAGCGGGTGCGCCCGTCTCGACACCGCTTCGTTGGGACGAGGTCACGGAGGAGCTGGACCCCGCCGCCTTCACTATGGAGGCCGTGCGCACGCGGATCGAGGAGCACGGAGACCTCTTCGCTGGCGTGCTGACGACCCGGCAGCGTCTCGAGCCGGCCCTGCGCCGCCTTTCGTAGGAGGGTCTGGCGAAACATCAAGCTGTGCGACGTTCCGCCAAACCCTCCTAGCCCGGGACGCCTGCGGGTTGGAGCTCGTCGGCCGGCCGGAGCCGTCGCCAGAGCGCCAGCGCGCCCGTGGTGAGGAGCGCCGCCGCGAGCGCCGCGACGGCGCCTTGTTCCACCACGCGGCGGTAGAGATCCCAGGCGAACGACCCCTCCACGCTCCACGAGCATGGCCCGGGGTTGACCGAGAGCGGATCGACGCAGCCGCCCGCACTCGGCCCGGCGATGATCCCGAACCAGGCCACCGAGCCGGCCACGAGCGCTGCGAGCAGGCCGTCGAGCACGCGCGAGTCGTGGGCCGAGACTGCCACCGCGACAGCCGCGGTCGCGGCCTGGACGGCGAACGCGAGCGCGAGCTGCCACGCCAGGAAGGCGAACAGGAACGCGATCTGAGGCCGCGTCGTCTCGGAGATGCCGACGTGGATTCCGAGCCGCAGCACCGCCAACGCCGCGATCGCCACAGCGCCGCCGAGGAGGCCGACGACGATCGGCCGCAGCGGCCGCAGCACCAGCTGCGGGACGGCGAGGCGGCCGCCGGGGTCGAGAAACGCCCAGGCTCCGCCCGAGCTGTCACGTCGACGGTGGACGAGCGCCGCGGCGAAGGGCAGGAGCACGAGCACGAGCAGCACGGGGAGAAGCTCCGGGCGCAGCGCCGTCCACACGACCAGGCCGTTCGTGACCAGGTGGTACACCGGCTCCGGCAGCGCCCAGACGAGCTGGCTGATCGTCGCGTGCTCGACCGACGCGACGGCCTTCGTGACGTCGAGCACGGGTCGGAGGTCGCGGGTCACGTAGAAGACGCCCATGACGACGGTGAGCACGCCGGCCGAGGCGAGCAGCACGAGCCAGGTCACCGCACGCCACCGGCGGCCGCCGAGCGCCTTCTGCCAGGTCGTCGCACACGCGCCGATCCAGGCCAGCAGCAGGGTCAGCGCGCCGACGAGGCCGATCAGCCAGAGCCAGCCCTCGCCGTGGAGCACCGACGTGAGGAGCGCGTCGTCGCCCGTCGCGACCGTGCCCTCGAGCGCGAGCTCCGGCCCGACGAGGAAGCCGGCCGCCAGGGCGAGCCCGAGCGGCCACGTCGGAGCAGGACGGCGGCCGGCGGCGAGCGCGGCGAACGTCGAACGCCACACGCCGACTCCGACGACGCCGACGACCGCAGGCGCGAATGCGAGCGCGGCGATGAACCGCATGTCGAGCGGGTCGGTGACGAAGGCGGAGACGACCTCGACGACGCTCTCGTACGAGGTCGTGGCCGCGACGCCGGCGCCGAAGGCCGTGAGCAGCCCGATCCGGAAGAGCGGCTCCGTGTCCTCGACCATGGCCAGCCGGTCAGCCGGCGACGGGTGGACACGAAGCCAGCGGCGCCAGGCCGGGCCGCGCGGCACCGGCAGCGCCGCCAGGACGCGCCGGATCGCGGCACCCGCGTCGGTGCCCACCGAGGCGCGGACGTCCGCGTACACCTCTCGCGAGCGCAGCACCGCATTGCGCGTGAGGTAGACGAGCGCGGCGAGCGCGAGCAGGCGCCAGGTCACCCGGACGACCGTGTCGCTGCCCTCGTCGAGCAGGGTCAGGACGAACGGCGCGACGGCGCCGACGAGGAACGCGTGCCAGAGGGAGACCGTGGCGTACGTGAGGTCGACGTCGCGGTTTCGGATATGGGCGAGCTCGTGACGAACGACTGCGCGGAACGCTTCCGGATCGGTCGCCTGGCGGACGACCAGTCCGCCGGTCAGCGCAACCGTGTAGCGGCCCGTGTGCCCGTAGGCAAGGCCGCCGGCCGAGGAGTCGAGCGGATTCCAGACCAGGGCCGGCTGCTCGCTGAGGCCCGCATCGTCGGCAAGCCGTCGCACCTCCGCGTGGACGGCCGGAGCGTCCTCGGGCGCGAGCGCCACGAGCCTGCGCCTCCTTGCGTGCCACCACGGACGGGCGAGCGTGAGCGCGACCGCGAGCGCCACGACGAAGCCCGTGCCGCCGAGCATCCACCATGCCATGGGCCGGTTGGAGTCGCGGACGCATTCGGCCATCGACCCGTCGAGCGCGAGGTACTGGTCGAGCGTCGCGTTGTCCGGCGGTCCAAGTGCCCTGCACGCTGCCGCCTGGTCGGCGAAGCGCTGTGTATCCACGGCGACGGCGGCGTAGATCCACTGCCAGACGTAGAGCGTCGCCCCGAGCACGGCGAGCACGAGCAGGACGAACCGGAAGGTGGTGTCCGACGGGAAGGCGAACGGATTGAGACGGGGCCGCCGCTCGGGCTGCGGCTCCGCGCCGGCGCTCATCCCGTCGCGAGACCGCCCACGATCGCGTCCGCGAGCAAGCCGGCCCGCTCGGGCGACAGCCGGAGCTGCCGCGCCTTCTCGACCGCGATCGTCCGGACGCGCTCGAGCTCCTCGTCGGTGAGCTCGGAAGCCGGGTCCGCCGCGGCCTGGTCCTGCGGTTCGGCGCGCTTGAACACGCGATCGAGCGCCCGCTGCACCGCGCCCTCGCCTTCCTGGGCCAGGCGGCTGCGGAGCTGGTCGGCCACGAAGCGAACGACGTCCCGGGCGACCGAGAGCGCAACCGGCGTCACGAGCACGAGTGCCGCGTCGACCCCGAAGCCGAGCAGCTCGTCGCGGCCGCCGCTCCGTGTCAGCGCGTCGGGATCCTCGAAGAACGCCTGGCTCGTCGGCCGGAAGAGCGGAAGCTCCTCCGGTGCGGTCTGCTCGACGGCGGAGCGTGCGAGGTCGGCGACGAGCGCGTCGTCGGCGGCCGCCCCGTTCACGGGGCCGGCCTCCAGGCCGCAGCAACGATCTCGTCGTCCACATCGCCTCCTCGCTGCTGGTCCAGACGTTAGCGCCCGTACCGGCGGAATCAATCCCGGGCCCGACAGCGGCTCAGACGGGCGGAGCGATGACGAACGTGCTCCGGCCGAGCATCGTCCCGTACCGCGCGCTCGCCTTCGCGCCCAGCCCCGGCCAGACGTACCACGTGTACACCCCGGGCGTGAGGCGGTAGCGACGGCCCTCGAACCTCCACGAGCGGGGCATGCGGAGCTGAGTCCCGGCGGGCCAGGACGACAGGATCTTGCGATTCGCCCGCCAGATCTGCACGTTGTAGTACGACGCCGAGCCGACCCCCGTCCAGCGGAGGAGCGGCGGGGTCGACATGCGCGCGTTCGGTCGCGGGGCGAGGAGCAGCAATGCCGTCGGCCTGGCCAGGCGGACGACTCCGCGGGAGCGGTTGCCGGCGCCGTCGAAGGCGGCGACGACGTACCGGTACTGGACGCCGTTCGCGAGGCGTCGGTCGACGACCTTGCGGTTGGTACCGCGGTAGATGAGCGCTCCCGGAGCCTGCGCGACCGGCGCGGTTCCGGTAGACGACGACCGCGGCAACGTCGCGGGCGGGCCGCGACCAGGTGATCGTGACGCTGCGGTCGCCCGCAACGACCTTCACGCCGGGCACGTCGGCGGGGGGCCGGACGTCCACGGGCGGCGCGACGCTGCCCGGCTGGAGCACGGTGACGGTCGCCGCGCTCGTCGCAGTGTTTCCCGCTCCGTCGCGGGCGGTGAACGTCACCCTCGTCCTGCCGACCGGCAGCTGCACCGCGGCGTCGTTCGTGACCGTCGGCGTGGAGACGAGGTCTGTCGCGCGGACGCCGTTCAGGTACGTCGCGAGCGCGGCGTCGGTTCGCCTGATCCCGGCGGCACGCGGCGCGGCGACGGTGACATCGGGCGCGTTGATCGCCGGCGGGGTCGTGTCGCGGACGATGACCGTGAACGCGCTCTCGGCGCGATTGCCCACGGGGTCCGTCGCGGCGCAGCCGACGGTCGTGCGGCCGAGTGCGAACTGAGCGCCCGAGCGCGGCGCGCACTGGATCGCGGCCGGGGGCAGCGGTGCACCATGGTCGACGGCCGAGACCTGCGAACTGCACGACGGACCCGCCGGGCCCGTCTGCCTCGGCGGTCACGCCTGGCGGCAGCGAGAGCGAGGGCTTCGTCGTGTCGACGACCCAGGCTCGAGCGCTCGCCGCGCTCTGGTTGCCGACCACGTCGATGGCACGGACGGCGAAGCTGTGCGCTCCGTCGGAGAGACCCGCGAGCTGGTGCGGCGAGGCGCAGCCGGCGAAGGCGCCGCCGTCGACCGAGCACTGGGGCGTGTCCTGGGCCTGGAACGTGATCGACGCGGTGGCGGTGGCGACGGTGCCGGTCGGGCCGCCCGTGATCGTCGGCGCCGGCGGCGGCGTCGTGTCGACCGTCCACGTGCGGGGAGTGCTCGCCGGACTGCGGTTGCCGGCCGCGTCGACGGCGCGGACCCTGAATGCGTGCGCACCGTCGGCGAGGCCGGCGAGTTGATGCGGTGACGTGCAGGCGGCGAAGACGGCGGCGTCGAGCGAGCACTCGGCGGTGCCGTCGGCGACGAAGGTCAGCGAAGCGGTGGCGGTGGCGACGGTTCCGGTCGGGCCGCCCGTGATAACGGGCGCCCCCGGTGCGGTCGCGTCGACGGTCCACGTCCACGCCGCGCTGGCCGGGCTGATGTTGCCGGCGCCATCCACCGCGCGGACGACGAAGCTGTGTGCGCCGTCGGAGAGCCCCGTGAGCTGATGCGGCGAGGTGCAGGCGGCGAAGGCGCCGCCGTCGAGCGCGCACTGCGCCGCGCCGTCGGCGGTGAAGATCAGACTCGCAACGGCGACGAGCACCGTGCCGACCGGGCCGCCGGTGATCGTCGGCGCCGCAGGCGGTGTCGTGTCGATCGTCCAGGCATGCGTGGCGTCCGCGCCGGTGCCTCCGTCGGGTCCGACAGTCGTTCCGCGAACGGCGAAGGCGTGCGCGCCGTCGGCGAGCGGTCCGTACGCGGCCGGCGACGCGCATGGCGCGAACACGGCTCCGTCGACGCTTGCACTCGAACGTCGCGGCCGGATCGGACGCGACGAACTGGAACGACGCCGAGGGGCTCGCCGTGAGCGGGGAAGGCGCGACCGTGATCGACGTCGTGGGCGGATCGCCCTGAGCGGCCGGCACGGCCAGCAGCGCGACGGCGATGGCCGCAAGCCATACGGACGAACGCGACCCCCGACCGGACGACCAGGCCCGGCGGCGGCCATGACCAAACCCCACGCTACCTTCCTCCCTTCCCCTCAATCAGTATTGCGCGGTTCCGGGGAGTCGTCTACTGGGCGGTCAGCGCTCGTCGTCGAGACGCTGCGGGTGCCCGAGCATCGACAGCTCCGCAACATCGCGGCGGAAGAATAGCGATGTTGTCCAGTCGGACACAACGCGCAGCCGGCGTGTCACGAGCGGCAGCTGGTAGAGGTGGTACGTCCGGGTGAAGAACCAGCCCGGAAAGCCCCGGAGCCGGACGCCCATGACATCCGCCACACCCTTGTAGCGCCCGAGCGTGGCCGCCTGGCCGAGCATGCGGTAGCCGTACGGCTCGGGCGTTTCCGCCAGGTTCTTCGCGAGCCTGCGTGCCTGCCGGAGCGCATGCTGGCAGGTCGGCGGGTCGAACTGTCCCGGCGTTCGCGCGTTCGGGACGGCAGCGCAGTCCCCGAGCGACCAGACGCGGTCACGCCCCACCACCCGCATGAACTCGTCGACCCGGACGCGCCCGCGGTCGTCGAGCGGCAGCCCGAAGCTCGAGAGGAGTGGATGGGCCTTCACGCCGGCCGTCCACACGAGCGTGTCGGTCTGCATGCGTGTGCCGTCCGAGAGCACCGCCTCGCGGCCGTCGTACGACTGGAGCGTCGTGCCGACGTGCAGCTCGAAGCCGCGGCTCGTGAGCTCCCGCGCGGCGTAGTCCCCGAGCCGGCTCGGGATCTCCGGCAGGATCTTGGGCGCGGCGTCGACGATCGCCCAGCGGAGCGGCAGCGTCTGCAGACGCGGGTAGAAGCGCATGGCGTCGTGGGCGAGGTCGGCGAGCTCGGCCATCGCCTCGACGCCCGCGTAGCCGGCGCCGACGAAGAGGAACGCGAGCCGGCGCCTGGCCTCGTCGTCGTCGAGCGCCGCGTCGGCCGCTTCGAGCTCCCGCAGCACGTGGTTGCGGAGGTCGATCGCGTCGGCCAGGTCCTTGAAGCCGCGGCCGTGCTCGGCGAGACCCGGGACGGGCACCGTCCGAGGGACGGCGCCGAGGGCGACGACGAGCTGGTCGTAGCCGACCTCGAACATGTCGCCTTCGGTCACGACCGCCACCGTTCGCGCCTCCTCGTCGACAGCGGTGGCGCGGCCGAGCAGGAGCTCGGCGTGGCGGCACATCTGCCGCAGCGGCACGACCGCATGGCGCGGCTCGATCGTGCCGGAGGCCGCCTCCGGCAGCAGCGGCGTATAGAGCATGAAATTGTCCGGACTCACGATCGTCGCGCCGCGCTCGCCCAGGAGCCGGGCCACGTAGCTGCCTGCGAATCCGCCGCCGATGATCAACGTGCCGCCTCGTGCCGCGCGTCTCGTCGCCACGCCGGAGGCATACCATCGCGGCCGTGGCTCGGCGGCAGGTAGCGGTGATCGGGTCCGGCGCGGTGCACGAGGCGCGCGCCGAGGAGGTCGGGCGGCTCCTGGCCGGCCGCGGCTGCACAGTGATCTGCGGCGGTGGCGGGGAGGTCATGGCCGCGGCCGCTCGTGGGGCGAAGGCCGCGGGCGGGACGACGATCGGGATCCTGCCGGGGGAGACGCGCGCCGGCGCGAACCCGTGGCTCGACCACGTGGTCGTGACGGGGATCGGCCACGCCCGGAACCTCGCCGTGGTCGCATCGGGCGACGCCGTGATCGCGGTCGGCGGCTCGTGGGGCACCCTCGCCGAGATCGGCTTCGCGATGCGCCTCGGCCGGCCTGTGGTGATCCTCGAGCCGGGGCATGCGATCGACGGCGTGCCGCGGGCGGCGACCGCCGAGCAGGCCGTCGACCTCGCCCTACGCGACCTCGCCTAGTCGGCGCTCGAGGAAGCGCCGGTCGGCGTCGTTCATCGGCAGCGCGAGCGCCTCGCGGTAGGCGGCGGCCGCCTCGTCGCGCCGGCCGAGCCGGCGCAGCAGATCGGCGCGGGCGGCCGGCTTCAGGTGGTAGCCGTCGAGGCCGTCGATGAGGTCGATCAGGTGCAGCCCCGTCTCGGGCCCGTGTGCGAACGCATGCGCGACGGCGCGGTTCAGCTCCACGACCGGTGTCGGCTCCAGCTCGGCCAGACGGTCGTAGACGGCGGCGATCGTCTCCCACGACTCGTCGCGGGCGTGCCCGGCCGCGATCGCGGCCTGCAGCTGGTACGGCCCGGGCCGCCGCAGCGCGAACGCGCGCTCGAGCACCCGTAGGCCCTCGTCGATCCGGTCCGAGTCCCAGAGCGAGCGGTCCTGATCCTCCAGCAGCACCAGCTCGCCGTCGGGACCGCGACGGGCGTTGCGGCGAGAGTCGTGCAGGAGCAGCAGCGCCAGCAGCCCGAGCGCCTCGGGCTCGTCCGGCATGAGCACGGCGAGCAGCTTTGCGAGCCGGATCGCCTCCTCGCTGAGCTCGGCGCGGATGTGCTCGTCGCCGGCCGTCGCCGAGTAGCCCTCGTTGAAGACGAGGTAGAGCACCGCGAGCACCGAGCGGAGACGCTCCGGCAGCAGGTGGTCGGGCGGCACGCGAAACGGGATGCCGGTCTCGCGGATCCGTCGCTTGGCCCGGACGAGGCGCTGCGCCATGGTCGGCTCGCCGACCAGGAACGCGCGTGCGATCTCCGGCGTCGTCAGGCCTCCGACCTCCCGCAGCGTGAGCGCGACACGGGCGTCGGACGGCAGCGCGGGATGGCAGCAGGTGAAGACGAGCGCCAGCCGCTCGTCCGGGATGGAGCTCACGTCCTCCTCCTCTGCGGGCATCGCCTCGAGCCGCGCGAGCAGCTCCGCCTTGCGGGCGAACGTCCGCTCGCGGCGCAGCTTGTCGAGCGCGCGGTTGCGCGCCGTGGTGACGATCCACGCGCCGGGATTGCGCGGCGACCCGTCCCTCGGCCAGCGCTCGAGCGCGGTGGCGAAGGCGTCCGACACCGCGTCCTCGGCGAGCTGGAAGTCGCCGAGGACGCGGATGAGGATCGAGACCGCACGGCCCCATTCCTCCCGGAAGACGCTCTCGATCGAGGCTGCCGTCAGCGCTCCACGATCGGCCGGATCTCCATCGAGCCGTACTGTGCCGCGGGGACGAGCGCCGCGAGGCGGATCGCCTCGTCGAGGTCGGACAGCTCCGTGAGGAAGACGCCGCCGATCTGCTCCTTCGTCTCGGCGAAGGGGCCGTCGGTGACGAGCCGCTCACCGTCGCGGACGCGGACGACCTTCGCGTCGCTGGCCGCCTCGAGCTCGTAGCCCGTCATGTTCGGATCCGCCTTGCCGAGCTCCTCGAAGCAGGCATACCACGCGGGGAGCGACTCTTCGCGCAGCCGCGCGGCCTCCTCCTCCGTGTAGCCGTCCCACGCCGACTGGTCGCCGTAGACCATCAGGGCGTACTTCACGACGCCACCCCCTCCCGCTCGGCCGCCGTGGCCGTCCGAGCCTGTCCTCGCCGGCGTGTACGGGGCGCACCTCGACGGCGCCGTGGTGCGCGCCGGGGATCTTCGCGGCCCAGTCGAGCGCTTCGTCCATCGATGCGCACTCGAGCAGGAAGTAGCCGCCGAGCGCCTCCTTCGTCTCCGCGTACGGGCCGTCCGTGACCTGTGTCTGGCCGTCGCGGACCCGAACGGTCGTGGCGGTGCGGACCGCGGCGAGCTCGTCGCCGCCGACGATGACGCCTGCCTTGCCGGCTTCCTCCGAGAACGCCGTGTACTGGGCGTAGCCAGCAGCACGCTCCTCGTCGGAGAACGCCTCCCAGGCCGTCTCGTCGCTGTAGATCAGTGCCAGGTACTTCACGCGTTCCTCCCTTCGGGAATCGATTGCATCACGACGACGAACGGGAGTCGAGCAAATCGACAGGGAGCAGGTCGGAGCGCGTACGGATAAGCGCGTCAGGCCGGCGGGCAGCTTCTCGTTCGCCACCCACCGGCCTGCAGGGCTTCAAACGCGAGCCGGGTCGGCGCCGTGCCGTCGGCGAAGACCGGACGCTGCAGCGCCTGCCACGAGCACCAGCCCGAAACCGCCGGCCGCACCGACGCCGGCGGAGGCCCAGTCGAACCCTCCTTCGACGCGCACGACGACCGCCGCCGGAGCGCTGGGCCCCTGTGCTGCGTTCGACGCCGGGAGCCGTCCCTGCGCTCCGTGGTGGGCGATGTCGTTTTGGAGGGTCGTGCTTGCGGGCTCCGCCGAGCTGCGGCCCCCGTGATGAGCGACGTCGTTGCGGAGCGTCGGGCTCATGGGTTCCGCCGGGCTCGTCCCGGCCGATCCGTCGCCCGTGCCGGCAGTCGCGATTCCCGGAGCGGCCAGCGCCGCGGCGGCGACGGTCGACGCGACCAGACGGGAGATTCGATGGTGGCGAGCAATCATTTCGCTCCTCCTGCTTGGCAACCGCGGTGTGCGGTCGATGGAAACGAGGCTCTCTCGCCGGGTTGCAAACGGGGTGCACCGCGGCTGCGCGCGGTTGCATTCGAACCGGAATCGCGCGACTGTGGGTGACCGGCTCGCTGCCGGTGCCGCCAAGGAGGCGCATGGACTATCGGGTACTCGGGCCCCTCGAGGTCCATGACGACGACGGCCGCGCCATCGAGCTCGGTGGGCGACAGCAGCACCTCGTCTTGGCGATGCTGCTCCTGCACCGGAACGAGGTCGTCTCCGTCGATCGGCTGATCGACGTCGTGTGGGGAGAGGGGGCGCCGGCGAGTGCGCCGAAGAACATCCAGGTCCACGTCTCGCGCCTGCGCAAGGCACTCGGAAGCGAGTCGGGCACGGGGGTCGTCCGCACGCGTGCGAACGGGTACGTCCTCGAGGTCGCGCCGGGCGAGCTGGACGTGGATCGCTTCCAGCAGCTCGTCGAGGAGGGCCGGCGGCGCGCTCGCCGCCGGCAAGCCCGCGGAGGCGGCCGCGATGCTTCGAGAGGCGCTTGCTCTCTGGCGCGGAGAGCCCCTTGCCGACTTCGCGTACGACTCGTTCGCGCAGGGCGAGATCGGCAGGTTGGAGGAGCTGCGACTCGGCGCCGTGGAGGAGCGGATCGACGCCGATCTGGCGCTCGGTCGTCACGACGACGTCACTGCCGAGCTCCAGAGTCTTGTGCTGGAGCACCCACTGCGCGAGCGGTTTCGCGGCCAGCTCATGCTGGCCCTGTATCGCTCGGGCCGCCAGGCGGACGCGCTGCGTGTCTACGACGAGGCACGCCGGACGTTCGTGGAGGAGCTGGGGCTCGAGCCCGGCGAAGGCTTGCAGCGCCTGCAGCGCGCGGTGCTCGCCGACGACCCGTCGCTGTCCGCGCCGGTCCGGGTTCCATCGAGGTACGAGTCGACGGAGCCTGCGCCGCCGCCGCCGGCGCTGATCTCCGGCCGCCGGGGAGCGCTGCTCGGCGCCGGCGGCGCGCTTCTCCTCGCTGCAGCGATCGCGGTTGCGGCGCTTGCCGTCACGCGAGACCGGACGTCCGCCGGGATCGTCGTCGGTCCAGCCGAACTCCCTGGCTCAGATCGATCCGGAGACGAATCAGGTCGTCGCCCAGATTCCTGTCGGCGTGCGGCCGGCGAGTGTCGTGTTCGCCGACGGATCGCTGTGGGTGGCGAACCTGGACGACGACACGGTGTCGCGTATCGACCCCGCGGACGGAAGCCTTGTCAGCACGATCTCGACCGGGACTGCGGCGGCCGCGCTCGCTGCGGGACGCGATTCCGTCTGGGCGATCGGAGCCGACGGTGTCGTCCTGCGTATCGATCCGGGGTTCAACGAGGTCGTCGACCGGATCCAGACCGTGAGGCGCGGCAGCGTCCCCGGAGGGCTGCACATGGCCGGCGCGGTCGCGGCGACGGCTGACACCGTGTGGGCGGTCAGCGGCGGGAGCCTCTCGACGGCGCGGCTCTTCCACGTCGACCCGACGACGAAGAGGGGGACGCCGGTGGTGGCCACGGGCATCGGCCCGACGTCGATCGCCCTCGGCTTCGGCGACGTCTGGGTGACCGACAGCATCGAGAACACGGTCTCGCGGATCGACCCCGAGGGCTTCGTCGAGGTGGCGATCCCGGCCGGCGGTGGCGCCAACGCCGTCGCGGTGGGCGAGGGCGCGGTCTGGGTCGTCGACAGCGTCGGCGACAGGGTCGTCCGGATCGACCCCGCGACGAATGCCCAGACGACGCCGATCCAGGTGGGCCGCTACCCGGTCGGCATCGCCGTCGGCTCAGGCGCGGTCTGGGTCACGAACAGGGACGACGGCACCGTGTCGCGCATCGATCCGGCGTCGAACCTCGTCGTGAACACGATCGGAGTCGGCGCCAACCCGGCGGGCATCGTCGCTGCGGCCGGGTCGATCTGGGTGACGAATCAGGAGGGCGCCGGCCCGGAACGCGTCCGGCCGGGCGGCGCCTTGCGGATCAGCGTGTCGCCCGGCCCGGCGCCGCTGCCCCGTACCGATCCCGCGCTCTCGCCCGATCCGCAGCTGAACTATGCGACCTGCGCGAAGCTCCTCAACTACCCGGACGCGCCGGCTACCCGCGGGCACGCGCCTCGTGCCCGAGGTCGCTGCGTCTCTGCCCACGCGCTCGGCCGACGGGCGGACGTACACGTTCACGATCCGCGACGGCTTCGCGTTCTCGCCGCCGAGTCGTGAGCCGGTGACGGCGGAGACGTTCAAGTACTCGATCGAACGCAGCCTCCACCCGAAGATGGGCGGGCATGCGTTCTTCGTGACCGACATCGTCGGTCAGGACTCGTATCGAGCTGGCAAGTCGGCGCACATCTCCGGGATCGTCGCGGACGGCGACCGGCTCTCGATCACGCTCGTGAGGCCGGCGCCGGACTTCCTCGCGCGGATCGCGACGCCGGCGGGGTTCTTCTGCGCCGTGCCGCTGAACACGCCGATCAACCCGCGCGGCGTGCCGGCGATCCCTTCCGCAGGCCCGTACTACGTCGCGGCCGACGTGCCGGACCGGCGCATCGTGGTCAAGCGGAACCCGAACTACGGTGGCTCGAGGCCACAGCGGCTACGCGAGATCCACTACACGGTCGGTCCACGGTCGGCGCTGGGCGTCGCGGGCGTCGAGTCGGGCCGGTCTGACTACACCTGGGAGATCCCGCCCGACGCGTCGAGTCGACCGACAGCTCACGGCTCGGTACGGCCCGGCGAGTGCCGCTGCACGCGACCGCCGGCAGCGGTACTTCGTCAATCCGGCCTACGGCATCGGGTACCTCCAGCTGAACACGAGGCGACCGCTCTTCTCCGATGCGCGCTTGCGGAGGGCCGTCAGCTACGCGATCGACCGTCGGGCGCTCGCCCGACTCGGGCACCCTCGGCTCAGCAACGACTTCTTGACCGCCATTCCGACGGATCAGTACCTGCCGCCCACGATGCCGGGTGCAAGCCGCGCGTCGCTCTATCCCCCCGGCGGTGACGTGCGGGCGGCGCGACGCCTCGCTCCGGATGCCCGCGGAACCGCCGTCCTCTACACGTGCAACCTCCTCTACTGCCGGCGCCACGCACAGGTGATCAAGAAGAACCTGAACGCACTCGGCCTCGACGTCGACATCAGGGAGTTCGGGTACGTCGAGGTGTTCGAGAAGGCAGCGACGCCGGGGGAGCCGTACGACATCCTCCTCGCTCACTGGCTCTTCGACTACGCCGATCCAGCCACCTTCCTGAACCTGCTGCTCGACGAGAAGATCGGTGAGCGCCTGGGACGCAAGCTCGAGCATGCCGCGCAGCTCTCGGGAGCGGCTCGCACCAGCGCCTACTCGGCGCTCTCGCTCGAGCTCGCGCGAGATGCTGCACCGTGGGTCGCCTACGCCGACTGCCACCTCCCGCGAGCTCTTCTCCGCCCGAGTCGGGTGCCAGATGTATCAGCCTGTCATCGGCAGCATCGACCTCGCCGCCCTTTGCACGAGGGCGGATGCGGCCGGCTGACGTCAGGAGGCGAGCAGCCGACGGAGCATCGTCAGCGCGCCGCGCTTGTCGAGGAAGTCGTTGAGGTTGCCGCACTTCGGGCTCTGCACGCAGGACGGGCAGCCGGCCTCGCACGGGCAGCCGTCGAGCATGCGGGTCGTGTCCTCGACCCAGCCCTCGAACTGCTCGAAGCCGCGCTCGGTGATGCCCACGCCGCCCGCGTGCCCGTCGTAGACGAAGATCGTCGGCCGGCCGGTCTGGAAGTGGATGTTCGTCGAGAGCCCGCCGATGTCCCAGCGGTCGCACATCGCCCACAGCGGCAGCAGCGCGATCAGCGAGTGCTCGGCGGCGTGGAGTGACGAGAGGAGCGTCGGCATCGCCGTGAGCCCCTCGAGCTGCTCGGGCTCGGGGCAGAACCACACCGCCTCGGTCTCGAACGTCGTCGCGGGGAGGTCGAGCGGCAGCGTCTCGAGGACGTCGCCGTCCCGGATCGACCGCCGCTGGTAGGCGACCACCTGCTCGGTGACCGACACCCGCCCGAAGTGCAGGTCGAGGCCGAGCCGCCGCTCGACGCGGAGCGCCTCCTCGATGGCCGTCTCCGTCTCCTTCTTGGCCTGCGTGTACCAGTCGACCGCCGCCGGCTCGACGACTGCGGCCCGCGCCACGTGGTCGAGCGTCCGCACGAGGTACTGCTCGCCGAGATGGAGGTAGACCGCACCGTCGTGCACGGTCGAGTACGCCCGGTGCCGCTCGACCAGGCCGAGCACCGAGCCGGTGGAGCCGTCCACGATCGTGAACGAATCGGTATCGCCCGAGCGCAGCGAGACGCGGGCGGCCGGGTAGTCGCGGCCGGTCCAGACGTAGCCGGCCGGCGTCCGTTCGAGCTCGGGAAGCTCCGCGGCTCGTGCGACGGCCTCGCGGCCGAGCGTCTCGACGTCGTCCTCGGTGATCGGGCCCTCGAAGGCGGCCGAGAGGACGTGCGGGTCGAGCACCCGCGGGTTCGCGTGGTCGAGCCGCGCCGCCTCGACGCGGCGTCCGAGCAGCGCCTCCGGCTCGCGCATGAAGAACTGGTCGAGCGCGTCCTCGCTGGCGATCAGGA
The DNA here is from genome assembly GCA_963733065.1 of uncultured Gaiellaceae bacterium. Lineage (GTDB taxonomy): Bacteria > Actinomycetota > Thermoleophilia > Gaiellales > Gaiellaceae > CAVTBT01. Next base: position 481,672 of record CAVTBT010000005.1, on the reverse strand, counting down.
TCGCGAGCCCGTGGCCGCGCCGCCCGGCGCGGCCCCACTGCTGGCGAAGCGAGGCGACGGTGCCGGGGAAGCCGACGGAGATCGCGCAGTCGAGCCGGCCGATGTCGATGCCGAGCTCGAGCGCATCGGTCGCCGACACGCCGAGCAGCTCGCCCTCGACGAGGCGCCGCTCGATGTCGCGTCGCTGCGACGGCGTGTAGCCGGCGCGGTACGGGGCGAGCCGCGCGCGCGTGGCGCGGTCGACCCGCTCGGACGTGAAGCGGTGGATGAGCTCGACCGCCTTTCGGCTCTTCGCGAAGCAGATCGTCCGCAGGCCGCGCGAGACGAGCTGCGACATGAGGAGCGACGCCTCGCCGAGCGCGCTCGCCCGCTGCCCGAGCTCCGCGTCGAGGAGCGGGGGGTTCCAGAGGGCAATCGTGCGCTCGGCCTTCGGCGCCGAGTCGGAGTCGACCACCGTCACCGGCATGCCGAGCAGCCGCTCGCCGAGCTCGCCGGGATTCGCGATCGTGGCGGAGGCGAGCACGAACTGCGGTTCGGCACCGTAGGCGCGGGCCAGCCGTCGCAGCCGTCGCAGCACGTTCGCCACGTGGGAGCCGAACACGCCCCGGTAGACGTGCGCCTCGTCGACGACCACGTAGCGGAGGTTGTGGAGCACGTCTCCCCACCGGTCGTGGTGCGGCAAGACGCCCACGTGCAGCATGTCCGGGTTGGTGAGGATCACGTTCGCCCACTTGCGGATCTGCCAGCGCCGCTCGGACTCCGTGTCGCCGTCGTAGATGGCCGGCTTGACGCCCTTCAGCCGGAGCTCGCCGAGCGCGCGTGCCTGATCCTGCGCAAGCGCCTTCGTCGGGTAGAGGTAGAGGGCCCGCGCCGTCGGCTCCGCGGCGATCGCGTCCAGCACCGGCAGGTTGAAGGCGAGGCTCTTCCCGCTCGCCGTGCCGGTGGTCACGATCACGTGCTCACCGCGGTGCGTCGCCTCCCAGGTCTCGGCCTGGTGGCGCCAGAGCGCGGTGACCCCCTGCGCGGCGAGCGTGGAGCTCAGCCGCGGGTCGAGATCGGCGGGGAACGGCTCCGGGCGGCCGTCGCGCGCCGGCTCGATTGTGAGGTGCGCGAGCTCCTCGGCGTCGAGGATTCCGGCCCACGGTGCGGTGGCGGTCGCCATGCCGCCATTCAAGCGGCTCGCTGTCGTTCAGTCACTTGGCGGTTCCGGCCGGGTGGTAGCCTCGTCGTACCGGGGTGCCCCGTGCGGGGCTGAGAGCACACCCGTCGAACCTGATCCGGGTCATGCCGGCGAAGGAGTGAGGTTCTTGGTGAGTGAGGCGTCGCAATCGGTCGTCGGCGGAGCCGGGCTTTGCCCGGCGGGAGCCGCGCTTTGGTGCGATTGGTCGCAACGCGAAGGAGGGGGCTCGTGGGGGACCGGGTTCCCCACGCTGAGGGAAGGGAGAGCAGGTGTTCCGAGTTGTCTCACCATCGCGACCTCCGACTCGGGGGCGGCGCGGGCGTCCAGGCCGACCTGAAGGCGTTCGCCGCGGCCGGGGCGCACGGCCAGTCGGTGCTGGTCGCGCTGACGGCGCAGAGCACCACCGGCGTGACGGCGGTGCAGACCCTGCCGCCGGACTTCGTGCGCGCCCAGCTCGAGGCGTGCTTCGGCGACATCGGCGTCGACGCGGCGAAGACCGGGATGCTGTTCTCCCGCGAGCTCATCGAGACCGTCGCCGGCGATCTCGCCGGTCGTGGCGTCCCGCTCGTGGTCGACCCGGTGATGGTCGCGAGCTCCGGGGCGAAGCTCCTGCAGGACGACGCCGTCGAGGCCCTGGTCGGCCGGCTGTTCCCGCTCGCGACGGTCGTGACGCCGAACCTCATGGAGGCCGAGGCGCTGACGGGCCTCGCGGGGGCGGAGCGACGCGAGCTCGCCGAGCGCCTCGTCGGCCTGGGGGCGAACGCCGCGCTCGTCACGGGCGGCCACGGCGGTCGGCCGGTCGACCATCTCTACGACGGGCGCGAGCACGTCGAGATCCCGGTCGAACGGCTCGACGTCGCCGCGACCCACGGAGCCGGCTGCACCCATTCGGCCACGCTCTGCGCGGGCCTGGCCCGGGGACTGTCCCTCGTCGAGGCGGCGCGCGTCGCCTCGCGTGTGGCTGCGCGCGCGGTTCGCGACGGGCTCGTCGAGCTCGGCGCCGGCGAGGGCCCCGTCAACGTGCTCGGCATCGGGCGGGCCGCGTGAGCGTCGACCCGGGCGCCACGCTGGCCGCGATCCGCGAGCGCCGGCCGCTCGTGCACCAGATCACGAATTTCGTGGTCATGAACGAGACCGCCAACGTGACGCTCGCCGTGGGCGCGCTGCCCGTGATGGCGCACGCGCGCGAGGAGGTCGAGGAGATGGCCGCGCTGGCGGGAGCACTCGTCATCAACATCGGCACGCTCGCGCCGCACTGGGTCGACGCGATGCTCCTCGCCGGCGCCGCCGCCTCGCAGCGCGGCATTCCGGTCGTGCTCGATCCGGTCGGTGCCGGCGCCACGCGCTACCGCACCGAGACGGCACGTCGCATCCTGGGCGAGGTCGACGTGACGGTGCTGCGCGGCAATGCGGGCGAGGTGGCCACGCTCGTGGGCGTCGAGGCCGAGGTGCGCGGCGTGGAGTCGATCGGCGCGGGCGGCGACGCCGCCGAGCTAGCCCGGGTCGCGGCACGTGAGCTCGGTGTCGTCGCCTCGGTCACGGGCGCCGTCGACCACGTCTCGGACGGCGAGCGCACGCTGGCGATCGCGAACGGCCACGTGCTGCTCGCGTCCATCACGGGTACCGGGTGCATGTCGTCGGCCGTCACCGGATGCTTCCTGGCGGCGAAGCCCGGCGATCCGCTGGAGGCCGCAGCCGAGGCGCTCGCGGCGTTCGGCGTCGCCGGCGAGGACGCGGCCGTCGACGCGCGCGGCCCGGGGAGCTTCCACGTCGGTCTCTACGACGCGCTCGCCGCGCTCGATCCGGCAACGCTTTCCGGGCGTGCGGCGATCGAGGGGTAGGCGATGAAGCTGCACGCGCTCGTCGAGGACCTCGAGACGGCACGGCGCGCCGCCGAGGGAGGCGCCACGGTCGTGCAGCTGCGGATCAAGGGCGCCGGCACCGACGAGCTGGTCGAGGCGGGCGGCGGCTTCGGCGACCTCGGCGTGACCTTCGTCGTGAACGACGACGTCGAGGCGGCGATCCGGCTCGGCGCCGACGGCGTGCACCTCGGCCAGGCCGACGACGGCATCGAGCGGGCAGTCGAGGCCGGCCTGCTGCTCGGCCTCTCGGCCGCGACCCGTCGAGAGGCGGCCGTCGCGGAGTTTCGCGGCGCCGGCTACATCGGCGCCGGTCCGGTGTGGGCGACGCCGTCGAAGGCCGATGCCGGCGATCCGATCGGGCTCGACGGGCTCGGCGAGATCTGCCAGTCCGTCTCGGTGCCGGTGGTCGCGATCGGCGGTATCGACGCGACGAATGCGGCGTCGTGTCTGCGTGCCGGGGCCGCCGGGGTCGCCGTCATCCGCGCAGTCGCCGACATCCGTGAGCTCGCCGACGCTCTCTGAGGCAGGCGAGCTCGGGCTCCTCGGCGAGCTCGAGCGCCGCGGGCTCGTGACCGGTGTCGAGCACGACGCGGCGCTGCTGGACGACGGCGTCGTCGTCACGCAGGACGGGCTGGTCGAGGGCGTCCACTTCCGGCTGGACTGGACGTCGTGGCGCGACCTCGGCTGGAAGGCGGCCGCCGTCAATCTCAGCGACCTCGCCGCGTCCGCGGCGCATGCGGAGGCTCTCATCGTGACGCTAGGCCTCCCTGGCGAGACGTTGCTCGCCGACGTCGTCGAGCTCTACGAAGGCATGGCCGAGACGGGCGTGCCGGTCCGCGGCGGCGACACGACTGCTGCCGACCGGGTGGTGCTCAGCGTCACGGCGATCGGCCGCTCGGAGCGCGTGCCCGGCCGTGCCGGCGCGAGGCCGGGCGACCTGCTCGTCGTCACCGGGCCGCTCGGCGGCTCGGGGGCCGGGTTCCGCGCTCTCGAGGCGGGCCTGCTCGACGACCCGGCGGTCCCCGCGCACCGTCGCCCGCCTCTACGGCTCGACGAGGGACGGCGCCTGGGACGGGTCGCGTCGGCGATGCTCGATGTCTCCGACGGCCTGGCCGTCGACGCCGGGCACCTGGCACGACGCTCGGAGGTTCGGGTCGTCGTCGACCTCTCGGCGGTGCCGCGGGCCGGCGAGCTCGGCGATCTCGGCTTCGGCGAGGACTACGAGCTGCTGGCGGCGACCGCCGATCCGCTCGACTTCGCGGTCATCGGCCGCTGCGAGGCCGGCGAGGGTGTCGAGCTGCTGCTCGACGGCCGTCCCGTCGACCTGCCCGGGTGGGAGCACTTTCGCTAGACCGCTGTCGGGTTGCATCGAACATGCTCGGTTCGGCAAGCTGGTCTGAGCGTGCTCACCTTCCTCGTGCGGCGGCTCGGGTGGGCGGCGGTCTCCTTCATCGCCGTCACGCTGTACACGTACGTCCTCTTCTTCGTCCTGCCGTCGTCGACCGTGCAGAACCGCCGCGGCTTCAGCGGCGTGCAGGGGTCGAGCCTGCGCGAGACGGTGGTCGGCGGCGAGGGCTCGTTCATCCGGCAGTACGGCACCTTCGTCGTCAACATCGTGCAGCTCGACCTGGGCTACTCCCGGCGGACTCGCGAGCCGGTGGTGGACGTCATCGCGCGGGCGGCTCCGGCGACCGCGTCGCTCGTCGTTGGCGCGGCCATCCTCTGGCTGCTCCTGGCCTTTCCGATCGGGATCCTGTCGGCGATGCGGCCGCGATCGCTGCTCGACAGGGGCGGCATGATCTTCGTCCTGATCGGTATCTCGGCGCACCCGCTGTGGCTGAGCTACATGCTCGCCTACATCTTCGGCTTCCGGCTCGGATGGGTGCCGATCGCCGGCTACTGCGACATGTTCGCGCCCGCCGGGTCCTGCGGTGGCCCCGTGCAGTGGGCCTACCACCTCTTCCTCCCGTGGTGCGCGTTCGCTCTCGGCTTCGCCGCGATCTACGCGCGCATGATCCGTGCGAGTCTCAAGGAGACACTCGACGAGGACTACGTTCGTACCGCGCGCGCGAAAGGGTTGACCGACTCGGCGGCCGTGCGCCGCCATGCGCTGCGCAACGCGATGCTGCCGGTCGTGACGATGATGAGCATGGACCTGGGCCTCGCGTTCGCCGGCGCGCTCTTCGTCGAGCGCGCGTTCGGCATCCCCGGCGTCGGCAACCTCCTGGTCGGCGCGCTCCAGACGCGCGACGTGCCGGTCGTACTCGGCATCGTCGTGCTCGTCACCATCGTGATCCTGCTGTTGAGCGTGGTCGTCGACGTGGTCTACACCCTCATCGACCCGCGCATCATCGCCCACCAGCGCCGCGAGCCGGCCGCGGAGGGCGGCGGACGCCCGGCCGAGGCGCCCCGCCCGGCCGTCAGCTCACCGGGCTGAGGCGCTCACCCGTCCAGGTGCGGGGCGAACACGCGCTCGTAGCGCCGTCGCGGCTGCGCGCCGTACACGGTCTCCCGCGCCTCGCCGCCGACGAACAGCACGACCGTCGGCAGCGAGAGCACGCCGTAGCGCGACGCGATGCCGGGCTGGGCGTCGACGTCGACCTTGACGAGCGGCAGGCCGCGCTCGGCCGCGATCGCCTCCAGATGCGGCTCGATCGCCTCGCACGGCTTGCACCACGGCGCCCAGAAGTCCACGATCGCCGCCTCCGCTGCGAGCACGTGCACCTCGAAGGCGTCGCTGTCGACGGGGCCGATCACAGCCGCCCGGTGAGCGCCCGTGCGCGCAGCAGCGGGACCTTCCAGATCGCCTCGAGCACAATCGAGCGGCTCATCTTCGAGCGCCCCACCTCACGGTCGGCGAAGGTGATCGGCACCTCCACGACGCGAAAGCCTTTACGCAACGCGCGGTACGTGAGCTCGATCTGGAAGGCGTAGCCGTCGGTCGTCACCGCGTCGAGGTCGATCGTCTCGAGCACGACGCGGCGGAAGCACTTGAAGCCACCCGTGAGGTCGCGGACCGGCACCCCGAGGAACAACCGCGCGTAGAGCGACCCGCCGCGCGAGATCAGCTCCCGGAGCCGGCTCCAGTTCGCCGTTCCGCCGCCGGGGACGTAGCGCGACCCGAGCGCCAGGTCGGCGCCGGCCTCGCACGTCTCGATCAGCCGCGGCACCAACGCGGGGTCGTGCGAGAAGTCGCAGTCCATCTCGAGCACGTAGGCCGCGCCGGAGGCCAGCGCGTGCGGGAACGCGGCGAGGTATGCGCGCCCGATGCCCTCCTTGCGCTCGCGATGCAGCACGTCGACGAATGCGAGCTCCGCAGAGAGGCGGTCGGCGATCTCGCCGGTGCCGTCCGGCGAGCCGTCGTCGACGACGAGCACGCGGTCGTCGGGACCGATCGACTCGCCGAGCGCCCGCACGACCGCTTCGATGTTCTCGCGCTCGTTGTAGGTGGGCAGGCAGATGCAGGCGCGCACGCCCCTATCATCGCCGTCATGGCCCGCACCCTTCCTCGCAACGCGGAGCTCGCGGAGCAGCTGGAGCTCCTGGCCGACCTGTCAGAGCTCCTTGGCGAGCAGGGGTTCAACGTCATCGCCTACCGGCGTGCCGCGCGGCGCATCCGCGAGACGCCCGGGCCGATCGCAGAGCTCGCGCTCGCCGGGAAGGCGAAGGAGCTGCCCGGGATCGGCAAGACCATCGAGGAGAAGATCGTGGAAGTCGTCGAGGACGGCGAGATGCACGCCCTCGCGCGGCGTCGCGACCGCGTGCCGCCCGAGGTCGTCAGCTTCCTCCGGCTGCCGGGGCTCGGTCCCAAGACCGCCGCCCGGATCTGGCAGGAGCTCGGCGTGACGACGATCGGCGAGCTCAAGGCAGCCGCCGAAGGCGAGCGGCTGCGCGCGCTCCAGGGCCTGGGTCCGCGGAGCGAGGAGAAGATCCTGAAGGCGATCGCCGCTGACACGAAAGCCGAGGGGCCGAAGCGCGAGCTGCTCGGCTTCGGGCTGGGCACCGTCAAGGCGCTCGTCGCCGCGCTCCGCGAGCATCCGGCCGCGGTCGAGGTGTCCGAGGCGGGCAGCGTGCGGCGGTGGCGGGAGACCTTCCGCGACATCGACCTGATCGCGACGGCGACGGAGCCCGGCGCGCTCATCGACCACTTCACCGGGCTCGAGTGGGTCGCGGAGGTGGCTGCGCGCGGCGATACCAAGGCGACCGTGGTCTCGCACGAGGGGCTTCGGTTCGACCTGCGCGTCGTGCCGCCGGAGTGCTACGGCAACCTGCTCCAGCACTTCACCGGCTCGAAGGAGCACAACGTCGCCCTGCGGGAGGCGGCCGTGCGGCGCGGGCTGTCGGTCTCGGAGTACGGGGTCACGACGGCTGAGACCGGGGAGGTCGCGACGTTCGCGACCGAGGCCGAGTTGTACCAACACCTCGGCTACGCCTTCATCCCACCGGAGCTGCGCGAGAACGGCGGGGAGCTCGAGGCGGCGCGGGCGGATGAGCTGCCTGCGCTCGTCGAGCTGGGCGACCTGCGCGGTGACCTCCACAGCCACTCGACGTGGTCGAGCGACGGCCACGACACGATCGAGGTGATGGCGAGGACGGCGCTCGAGCGCGGGTACGAGTACCTCGCGTTGACGGATCACTCGCACTACCTGCGCGAGGACCGGCTCGCCCGGCAGTGGGAGGAGATCGCGGCGCTGAATGCGGAGCTCGCGCCCTTCCGCATCCTCCGCGGCATCGAGGTGAACATCCGCGCCGACGGCTCGCTCGACGTGACCGACGAGCTGCTGGCCGAGTGCGAGTGGGTGATCGCATCGCTGCACCAGGCCTTCGACCGCGAGCCGACGGAGCGGCTGCTCGCCGCCATCGACCATCCGCACGTCGACTGCATCGGCCACCCGACCGCCCGCAAGCTCAACAAGCGTCCGGGCGCCGAGGTCGACATCGAGCGTGTCGTCGAGCGGGCCGTCGAGCGTGGGACCGCGCTCGAGATCAACTCGCAGCCGGACCGGCTCGATCTGCGGGACAGCCACGCGCGGCTCGCCGGCGAGGCGGGTGCCTGGCTGTGCGTGAACACGGACGCACACGAGGTCCGCGCGCTCGCGTGGGCGGAGCTCGGCATCGGCCAGGCCAGGCGAGCGTGGCTGACGCGCGACCGGATCCTCAACACGAGGCCGTGGGCGGAGATCGAGACGCTGCTGCAGTGAGCGAGATCACACGGCTACGCGGCGAGGGCAGGTGGGCAGACGCGCTCGAGCTGGCGGGCGACGATGCGCTGCTCCGCGCCGATCTCCTCAACGAGCAGGCGCTCTTCGCGGGCTCGGCCGAGGCCCGGGAGCTCGCGGCGCGGGAGCTCGACCGTGCCGAGTCCCGGCTCGAGGCCGAGCGAGGCCGCCTTCTGCATGCGCGCTTTCTCGCGGAGCGCGGCGAGGAGGATCCGCGCGAGCTGGCGCACTTCGAGGCCTCGCTCGAGCTGGCGCGTCGCGCCGGCGACGAACGCCTCGAGGCGTGGGCGCGGTTCTGGATCGGCATCGTGCATCAGGTCGTGCGCGGCGACAGCACCGCTGCGCTGCCCCACTTCGAAGCCGCGTACACCACCGGGCGCGAGTGCCGCGACACGATGCTGGCCTCGTACGCCGTCCGGCATCTCGGCTTCGCCTGGGACGACGCAGGTCGCCACGACGAGGCCTGGCGCGGGTTCGAGGAGTCCGTCGAGCTGCGCCGGGCCGACGGCTTCCTGCCGGGCGTCGCCGCCGGTCTGCTCACGCTCGCCGAGATGGCCCACGAACAGGGCCGCAGCGACGAGGCCCGCAGCCTCCTCGCGGAGTCCCGGGAGACCGCGGAGCGCTGCGGCGCGCACGCCTTCCTGCGCCGGATCGAGTCGGTCGAGGGCGAGATCTCGTGAGCAGGGGCGCATGAGCTTCCGCGAGGACGGCCACGCCGCGGTGGACTGGGTCGCCGGGTACCTCGAGTCGATACGCGACCGGCCTGTGCTTGCACAGGTGGCGCCGGGCGAGTTGCGGGCACGCCTGCCGGCCGGCCCGCCCGATGAGCCCGAGAGCTTCGAGGCGGTGCTCCGCGACCTCGACGACGTGCTGATGCCTGCGCTCACGCACTGGCAGAGCCCACGCTTCTTCGCCTACTTCGCCACCACCGGCTCGGAGCCCGGAATCCTTGCGGAGCTGCTCGCCGCCGGCCTCAACCAGGTCGGGATCCTCTGGCGCACCTCGCCGGCGCTGCAGGAGCTGGAGGAAGTGACGCTCGCGTGGCTCGCCGCGCTGCTCGGGCTCCCCGAGGGTTGGCACGGGCACATCGACGACACGGCCTCGACGGCGACGATGTCCGCGCTCGCGGCGGCCCGGTCGGCTGCGCCGGGCCGGCGCACGGTCGTCTGCTCCGAGCATGCGCACTCGTCGGTCGAGAAGGCGGCGCGCCTGCTCGAGCTCGACGTGCGCACGGTCCCCGGCGACGAGCGCTACGCGATGCGAACGGAGGCGCTCGACCTCGATGGCGCGTGCGCGATCGTCGCGACGATCGGGACCACCTCCTCCACGGCGATCGACCCCCTGCCGGCGATCGCGGATCTGTGCGAGCGCACCGGCGCCTGGCTGCACGTCGATGCGGCCTACGCAGGCTCGGCGGCGGTGTGCCCGGAGCTCAGGCCGCTCTTCGCCGGCTGGGAGCGCGCCGACTCGGTCGTGGTCAATCCACACAAATGGCTGTACGTCCCGATGGACTGCTCGACGATGTGGACGCGGAGGCCGGACGATTTCCGCCGCGCCTTCAGCCTCGTGCCCGAGTTCCTGCGCGCAGGCGACGACGTGGCGAGCCTCAGCGAGTACTCGATCCCACTCGGGCGCCGCTTCCGGGCGCTCAAGCTCTGGGCGGTGCTCCGCTGCTACGGCCGTTCCGGGCTGCAGGAGCGGATCCGTGAGTCGATCCGCCTCGCGGCGCTCTTCGAGGCGTGGGTCGGTGAGGAGCCCGGCTGGGAGCTCGTCGCGCCGAGACCGTTCTCACTCGTCTGCTTCCGTCGCGAGGGCACGGACGAGGAGAACGCGCGCATCCTGGAGGCCGTCAACGCGAGCGGCGACGCCTTCATCTCGCACACCCGCCTCGACGGCCGCTACGTGCTGCGGCTTGCGGTCGGCAGCGCGCGGACGACCGAGGACGACGTGCGGGCCGCGTGGGACGCGCTCCGCCGCGCCGCGTCCTCCTGAGCGGAGCGTCAGGCCGCGGCGACCGGTGCGAGCCGTCCGATGACGGTCGCCTCGAGCAGGCGCGCGAACGCCTCTCGATCGCCCTCGACGTCGACGAGATCCTCGCGGCCGTCGACGAACAGGTGGTAGAAGCCGGTCGCGTCGCCGGTGACGACGACGTCGGGGTCGGCAACCTCGCCGGGCACGGTCTCGGCGTCGACGATCGACGCGCGCTCCTCGCCGATGCGGAAGACGTACCGCCCGGGCGGTGCCTGCAGGCAGACCGCGAGCCGGAGCGCATGCTCGAGCCAGCCGGGGCTCTGGTCGACCGCCCCGTCAGGAGGCGGTCCGAGGGAGCGCGCGCCCCAGCGGGCCAGCTCGTGCAGCACGCGGTGCAGCCCGCGGCCCTCCTCGGTCAGGTCGTAGACGGTCACCGGCGTGGGCGGCGGAAGCTTGCGCTTCTCCAGCACGCCGGTCGACTCGAGCTCGCGCAGGCGCGCGGCGAGGATGTTCGTGCCGATGCCGGGCAGGGCGTCCGCGAGATCCGTGTAGCGCCGCGGGCCGTGCAGCAGCTCGCGGACGATCAGCAGCGACCAGCGCTCGCCGACGGCGCCGAGCGCATGGGCGATCGGGCAGTACTGGTCGTACGTCTTCCCCACTGCGCTTGCCAGTATGCACCAAATGCTGCCAACTCGCAAGCCTTCACTTGCAAAATGCAAGTCAGTCCTGTAACCTCGCAACCTTCATGAGACGGAATACGACGACACCGACGGACTCCAAGGAACGAGACACCACGGAACTCGAAAGGAACGACACGCAGTGATTGCATCAGGCAAAGCCAGATGGTTCGGGCTCGCGGTCCTGCTGGCCGTGCAGTTCATGGTCGTGCTCGACATCGCGATCGTGAACGTCGCCCTGCCGTCGATCCAGACCGATCTCGGCTTCTCGCAGGAGAACCTCCAGTGGGTGATCAGCGCCTACGCGCTCATCTTCGGCGGCTTCCTGCTGCTCGGCGGGCGGATGGCCGACCTCGTCGGCAGACGCAAGATCTTCCTGCTCGGCCTCGTCGTCTTCACCATCGGCTCGCTGCTCTGCGGGCTGGCGTGGAGCGAGGCCTCGCTCATCGGCTTCCGGGCCGTGCAGGGTCTCGGCGCGGCGATCATCACGCCCGCGGCTCTGTCCATCCTGACCACGACCTTCGCCGAGGGACGCGACCGGAACATCGCGCTCGGCGCGTGGGGCGCGGTCGGCGGCTTCGGCGCCGCGGCCGGCGTCCTGCTGGGCGGCATCCTCACCGACGCACTCTCGTGGCCCTGGATCTTCTGGGTCAACGTGCCGGTGGGCATCCTCGCCTTCGTGCTGACGCCGCTGCTGCTCGGTGAGAGCCGCGACGCACGGGCGAAGCACTTCGACGTCACTGGCGCCGTCCTGGTCACCGGCGGGCTCTCGCTGCTCGTGCTGGGGGTCACCCAGGGCCGCGACTGGGGCTGGGGCTCGGTGGCGACGATCGGCACCTTCGTCGTGTCCGCGGCGATGCTGCTTGCCTTCGTCGTGTGGGAGCAGCGGATCGAGGATCCGTTGATGCGCTTCGGCATCTTCCGCGTCCGCACGGTGCTCGGCGCGAACATCACGGGCTTCATCCTCGGCACGGCGCTGTTCTCGATGTTCCTGATGCTCACGCTGTACATGCAGCAGGTGCTCGGGTACTCGGCGATGAAGACCGGCGTCGCCTACCTGGCGGTCGCCGGGACGTCCATCATCTGGGCGAACCTCGCGGCGATGCTCGTCGGGCGGGTAGGCGTGAAGCCGCTCGTCGCCGGCGGCATGGCCCTGCTCTCCCTCGGCATGGTGCTATTCGCTCAGGTCGACGTGAACGGCTCCTACTGGACGGCGTTGTTCCCCGGCTTCCTGATCGTCGCCGTGGGGCTCGCGTTCTGCTTCGTGCCGATCTCGATCGCCGCCCTGGCCGGCATCAAGCCGAGCGAGGCCGGGCTCGCGTCGGGCTTGATCAACACGTCGCAGCAGATCGGCGGCGCCTTCGGCATCGCCCTGCTGTCGACGCTGGCGGTCGGGCGGACGGAGGATCAGGTCGCGCAGGGCGTCGACACCTCGAACGCCCTCGTCGACGGCTTCCAGCTCGCGTTCTGGGCGGGTGCGGCGATCGCGGCGGTCGGCGTCGTCGCAGCGCTCGTCTTCATCCGGCGCGAGGAGCTCGAAGCAGCGCCGGTGGCGGAGCCCGCCATCGTGCCCGGCTAGAGCCGGCGCAGGACCTGCAGGAACTCTGCGGGGCCGTCGACCACGAGGTCGGCGGCCTCGCGGAGGCCAGCCGGGCCTTCGGCCGAGGCGACGGCGACGCGGACGCCCAGCTCGAGGTCGTCCAGAGCGGCGAAACCGTCGAGGTCGGTCGTGTCGTCGCCGGCGAAGAGCGCCCGGTCGAGCCCACGCTCGCCCAGCAGCGCCAGGACCGCCGTGCCCTTGTTCGCCTCGAGCGGCGGTCGCAGCTCCAGCACCTTGCGGCCGAAGCGCGCGACGAGCCCCTCCGATCGCGCGCGGACGGCGACGGCGTCGAGCAGCTGCAGCGCCTCGTCCTCGTCGTCGGCGCGCCGGTAGTGGAAGCTGACCGTGAGCGGCTTGGGCTCGACGTCGTCCCAGTCGACGGTCGCGGCGAAGCCGTGCAGCCGCTCGCGCCACGCGGCTGCCTCGGGCGCGAGCTCCAGGCCGTGCTCGCCGACGTAGACGAGCTCCGGCACGCCCACGACCCGCGCCGCGTCGGCGCCGGAGCGGCCGCTCACGCAGGCCACCAGGCCGTAGCGTCCGTGGAGCCGCCGTAGCTCGGCGCGGGTCGGCTCGGGGACGTTCGCATCGGCGGGGACGTCGACGATCGGTGCGAGCACGCCGTCTACGTCGAGCAGGATCGCCGCGAGCAGCGGTGCCGCCACGAGGCGTTCGAGCAGCGGCTCGGAGGCGGTCGGCATGCGGCCGTAGGATAAGCGGGTGCGGCTCGTCGGCATCGGGCTCGTCGCCGGGCTCTTCAGCGCGCTCTTTGGTGTCGGCGGTGGGATCGTCTCCGTGCCGCTCCTGATCGTGATCGCCGGTTTCGGCGAGCGCAGGGCGACGGCTGTCTCGCTGGCCGCCATCGGCATCACGGCGCTGGCAGGAACGATCGTCTACGGCTCGCTCGGGTACGTCGAGCCCGGCTATGCCGCTCTCGTCGGCATCCCCGCCGCGCTCGGCGCCACCGCCGGCACGGCGCTGCAGCAGCGTCTGTCGGTGCGCGGGCTGACGTATGGGTTCGCCGCCCTCCTCGTCGTCGTCGGTGTCTGGCTCGTGGCCGGGTGAGCGCCGCCGCGATCGCCGCTGCGCTGGCGCTCGGGCTCGCGGCAGGCGTGCTCGCCGGTCTCTTCGGTGTCGGCGGCGGGATCCTCTTCGTCCCGACGCTGCTCGGCCTCGGCCTTGGCCAGCTCGAGGCGGAGGCGACGTCGCTGCTCGCGATCCTGCCGACCGTCGCCGCCGGGACCTGGCGCCAGCATCGCTACGGCAACCTGCGGGTACGGCCGGCGGTCGCGGTCGGGCTTGCGTCGCTGATCGGTGTCGCAGTCGGCGTCGCCGTAGCGACGTCGCTCCCGGAAGACGTGCTGCGGCGGCTCTTCGGCGTCCTCGTGATCGCGGTCGCCGCCCACCTCGTCTGGCGGGTGCGCGGGTCGCGGGCCTATCCTTCCGAGCGGTGAGCGACCTCGAGGAGATCTGGCTCCCGCTCGTCGACGAGCCGATCGGCGCCATCGTCGCCCAGGTCCAGGCCGACGATCCGGAGATCGACCGGCTCGTGGGAACGCCGCGGCGCGTGCTCGCGTTTCGCACGTTCGCCTACATCCGCGTCGGCATCCTGCTCGGGCAGCTGCTCGTCGATCACGACGTGGCGCCCTACGACGGCACCGGCACCTGGGTGGAGCAGCTGCTCCGCGACCCCGCGCACCGCGACGCCGTCGCGGGTGAGGTGCGCGCCGTGGCGGCCGAGATCGCGGCCGACCCCGCCTACGCCGACGACGAGTCGCTCGGCCCGGACGAGGCAGCGCGCAGCCGCTTCCGGTCGTTCGCGAAGCAGCGGCTCGAGCAGTCGTAGCCCGGCGCGGCGCCGCGGGCTCAGTGCCCGGCGACGAGGCTGATGAGCAGCACCGCTGCGAAGCCGGTGAGCGTGAGCCCGACGCGCCGCCACGAGGGATGCTCGTGCGCATGCGGCAGCAGATCGGTGCCGCCCATGAAGAGGAAGAAGCCGACGTAGACCGCGAGCAGGGCGCCGAGCGTCTCGTCGGAGACCGAGAGCGACACGCCGACGATCGCGCCGACAAGGGGTGCCGCCGCGTCGATCGCGAGCCACCGCACGGCCGCCCGCCGGTCGCCGGACTGGCGGAGCACGAAGCCGACCGTGTTCAGGCCGTCGGCGAAGTCGTGGGAGATGACGGCGACGAAGACCAGGACACCGGTCGACGTCGAGATGTCGAAGGCGAGCGCGATGCCGAGCCCGTCCACGAAGCTGTGCGCCGCGAGCCCGGCCGCGCCGAGAGCACCCACGCGGGCATGGGCGTGCGCCTGGTGCTCGTCGTCGCGGTGATGCAGCACGAGCAGACGCTCGGCGAGGAAGAAGCCTGCGAAGCCGACGCCGGCGAGGAGGCCGACGAGCTGCGGGTCGTCCGTCGCCTCGACCGCCTCCGGTAGCAGGTCGAAGAGCGCGACGGCCACGACGATGCCGCCCGTCAGCGCAATCGCCGTGCCGAGGTCGCGCGCGAGCCGCAGTCCCACGAAGCCGCCGAGCAGCGTCGAGAGGACGGTCAGGCCCGCCAGCGGGACCGCGACGCTCACGCGCACCTCCGGCACGTGCCGTAGATGTCGAGCTCGTGTGCGGCCGCTGCGAAGCCGTGGCGCTGCGCGATCTCCTCCGCGGGCGGCGCGGCGCAGAGCTCCGTGTCCTCGACCGACCCGCACGAGGTGCAGACGAGATGGTGGTGGTGGCCCTCGTGGCAGCGGACGTAGGTCGGGCGGCCGTCGACCGTGACGACCTGCACGGAGCCGGTGGACCGGAGCAGCTCGAGGGTGCGGTAGGCAGTCGCGAGCCCGATTCGCGGATCCCGCTGCCGCGCCCGCGCGTGCAGCTCCGCGACGGTGAACCCGCCGCGCCAGTCGTCGACCAGCTCGAGCAGCACCCGGCGCTGTGCGGTGACCCGCGTGCCGGGGGGAAGCGGGGAGTCCACGTGACCGACCTTAGCTGAGAATGATTCTCATTCTCAAGTAGACGCAGGAGGGCAGGCGACGTCCGGCGACAGGCATCGCTAGGCTGCCGCCGAAGGAACGCCCCGTGACCCGCCCGCTCCTCGCGCTCCTCGGTCTCATGCTCCTGCTCGCCGCGTCGGCAGGCCCGGGCATCCCTGCCGTGCCGCCACCCGCATCGGGCAGCGCGCTCGCCGTGCAGGTGGTGGTGCCCGGCCAGCCAGGCGCCTCGGTGGCGGCGATCGGCGGGACGGCCAGCGCGACCGGCAGCTCCGGGGCGTTCGCGTACCCGGCCGATGGGTCGGTCGTCCGGATCGGCTCCGCGAGCACGTCGCTGGTCGTTCGCGCCGGGAACGAGCCGGGCACGCAGAGCGGCGGGGACATCGTCTCCGTCAGCATCTTCAACGGCGAGATCACTGCCGACGGCCTCTCCGTCCGAGCGAGTGCCCGCGCCGGCGTGCGGGCGGCGACGGCCTCGACGGACGGTTCGAACGTCCAGAACGTCGTTGCGCTCGGACAGCCGCTGGCCGCCCCTGGGGCGAGCGCGGCACTCGCCGACTGGGGTACGGCGGTCGTCCTCTCGGGTGCCGCCGAGCGGTCCGCGGACGACGAGACGGTGACCGGGCGAGCCTCGATGACGGGTCTCCGAGTCACCCTGACCGCGGCCCACGGCGGCCTCCCCGCGGGGAGCGAGATCGTCGTCGGCGTCGCGGAGGCCTCGGCCGACGCCGTGCTGCCGAAGGAGGAGCCGCCCCCGGCGACCACGCCGTCACGGCCGCAGGCGAACCCGCCGGCCAGGACGGCCGCCGAGGCGGCGCGCGCCGGAGCGCGGGCGCTGCGGGGCGACCGTACGGCGCCGCCCGAGCCGTCCGAGCAGGAGGACGACGACACCGGCCCGCCCGGCCCGGCAATCTTCCGGCCGCCGCCCGGGGTCGACGCGGAGCTCACGCCGGGCCGTTACGTCTTCCCGGTGTACGGGCCCGTCGGATTCGGCAACAGCTTCGGCGCCGCTCGAGCGAGCACCGGCTGGCACCACGGCGAGGACATCTTCGGGCAGCTCGGCCAGCCCATCCTCGCGGTCACGGACGGGACGATCTTCTCGGTCGGGTGGAACGACGTCGGCGGCTACCGGCTGTGGCTTCGCGACCGGAACGGCAACCAGTACTACTACGCGCACCTCTCCGCGTACTCGTCGCTTGCGATCAACGGCCGCGAGGTGAAGGCCGGCCAGGTGATCGCGTTCATGGGCAACACGGGCGAGGCGATCACCACGCCCGTGCACCTCCACTTCGAGATCCACCCGGTGTCGCTGCTCCAGTTCGGCTACGACGGCGCGATCGAGGCCTACCGCTACCTCACGGCGTGGCAGCGGCTCGAGGACGTCTCGTTCGCGATCGGGGAAGGCTGGGTGCCGCTCCTGCCGGTGCGCTCGAACGCGCCTCGTCCCGGCGCGATCCTGCTGCAGTCGACCGACATCTCGAGCGCGAGCGGCCTCGATCCCAGGTCGCTCGAGCGCGCGCTCACCGCCCCCGCGTCGGCGGGCGCGGGGACGCTCGTGGCCGCCGGCTAGCGGCTACGCTAGCCGCGCCGGCCTAGCTCGACGTAGAGCTCGACGCCTTATCGGCCGTGCTGTCGCTGTTCGTTGTCGCCGTCGGCGGCGCCGGGGTGCTCGGCGTGGTGGGCGTGTAGTCGTAGATGTCGTCGGCGCCGGAGACCTTGTCCATCAACCACTTCCGAGTCTGTGGCCCCGTCTTCGGGTTGAACAGGATGCCGGCGGTGATGCCTGCCAGCAGCAGCATGCGGTTGCGCGTCGAGTGGTCTTCCTTGCCCTGCACCCGGTCCGAAGCCGATCGCAGCTCCTCGACCGCGCGGCGCAGGTTGTCCTGGATGTCCTTGTCCGTTGCAACGCGCTGGGCGACGCCCGTCGCTCCGCGGTTGCCGAGCAGCTCACCATAGACCTGGCGGGCGGCGGCGAAGGCCTCCTTGAGGTTCTCGCGCACCTCCTCGTCCTGGAGCGCGCGCTCGACGTACGGCCGCACTTCGTCGGCCCGCGTCATGAGTCCGTCCTTCGTCTTGGCCATCCCTCGGTCGTCCTTTCGTCGTAGGCGATGTGGGAGTTGTACCGCGCCGGCGGAGTCACAAACAGCGGGAGCCGACGACGTCTGGCGGTCAGCGGCTCGAGGCCGCCTGGCGAACCGGGGCGGCGCGCGGCCGCCGCCTCGAGGCGACCGGGCCGTCGAAGGCGGCGGCCAGCACCTCCTCGATGCTGTCGACCGGCACGAACTCGAGCGCCGCGCGGGTCTCGGCCGGGAGCTCCTCCAGGTCGGGCTCGTTCTCGCGCGGCAGGATCACGCGTCGGAGCCCGGCCCGTTGCGCGGCGAGCGACTTCTCGCGGACGCCGCCGATCGGCAGCACCTGGCCGGTCAGCGTGATCTCGCCGGTCATCCCGACCTCCTCCGACACCGCGCGGTCGAGCACGAGCGACGCGATCGCTGTCGCGATCGTGATGCCCGCCGACGGACCGTCCTTCGGGACGGCGCCAGCCGGGACGTGCACGTGCACGTCGTGCTCGGAGAACCACGACGGATCGACGTGCACCTCGTCGGCATGCGAACGCACCCAGGAGAGCGCGGCGCGCGCCGACTCCTGCATCACCTCGCCGAGCTGGCCGGTGATCGTGAGACGGCCCTCGCCCGGGTACGCGGCCGCCTCGATGAAGAGCACGTCTCCGCCGAGCGCGGTGTACGCAAGCCCCGTCGCGACGCCGGGATCGGCCGTGCGGCGCCGCGCGTCGACCGCGAAGCGCCGGACCCCGAGCCATTCGCGGACTCGCCGCTCGTCGACGCGGATCCGCTTCGCCTTCCCCTTCGCCACCTGCGTCGCCGCCTTGCGACACAGAGCCGCGAGCTGCCGCTCGAGGCTGCGGAGGCCGGCCTCCCGCGTGTACTCGGAGATGACGAGCCGGATCGTCCGCTCCGGGAAGATCGCCTGGCCCGCCTGGAGCCCATGCGCCGCGAGCTGCTTCGGCACGAGGTACTTGCGCGCGATGCCGACCTTCTCCTCCTCCGTGTAGCCGGAGAGCTGGATCACGTCCATCCGGTCGAGCAGCGGCCCGGGAATCGTCTCGAGCTGGTTCGCAGTGCAGATGAACAGCACCTTCGAGAGGTCGAACGGCAGGTCGAGGTAGTGGTCGCGGAACGTCGAGTTCTGCTCGGGGTCGAGCACCTCGAGCATCGCGCTCGCCGGGTCGCCGCGGAAGTCGGCGCCCATCTTGTCGATCTCGTCGATGAGCAGCACCGGGTTGCGGGAACCCGCGTCGCGGAGCGCCCGGAGGATCGTGCCGGGCATGGCGCCGATGTATGTGCGGCGATGGCCGCGGATCTCCGCCTCGTCCCGGACGCCGCCGACGGACATGCGCTGGAACCGCCTGCCCACGGCGCGTGCGATCGACTGTCCGAGCGACGTCTTGCCGACGCCCGGCGGCCCGACGAAGCACAGGATCGGGCCGGCGAGATCGTCCTTGAGCTTCGAGACCGCGAGGTACTCGACGATGCGCTCCTTCACCTTGTCGAGGTCGAAGTGGTCCTCGTCGAGGATCCGGCGGGCGCGGCGGAGGTCGAGATCGTCCACGGTGGACTCCGTCCATGGCAGCGACAGGATCCAGTCGATGTACGCCCGGATGACGCCGTGCTCGGCCGCGGCCGGCGGCAGTCGCTCGAGACGGGCGAGCTCGCGGTCGACGGCTGTCCGCACGTCGTCCGGCAGCTCCTTCTCGTCCACGAGACGGCGGAGCTCAGCGGCCTCGGCTGCCTCGTCGTCGCCCTCGCCGAGCTCCTCCCGGATCGCCTTCAGCTGCTGGCGCAGGAGGTACTCGCGCTGTCCCTTGTCCATCTCCGAGGCGACCTGCGACTGGATGCGGGACCCGAGCTCCGAGACCTCCAGCTCACGGTTCAGGATCACGAGCATCGCGCGCAGCCGGTCCGAGACGTCGACGGTCTCCAGCAGCGACTGCCGCTCCTCGGTCTTGAGCCGCAGCGTGGAGGCCACGAGGTGGCAGAGGGCGCTCGGATCGTCGACGTTCGCTGCGGCGACTTGCAGCTCCTCGGGCAGGTACGCGGCCATGCCGACGATACGGCCGAACAGCCCCTGCACCTCGCGGGTCAGCGCCTCCAGCTCGGGCGACTCCTCGACGACGTCCGGCACGGGAGAGAAGCGCGCGACGAGGTACGGCTCGTCCTGCACCCGCTCCTCGAGCCGGATGCGCTCGGTGCCCTGCACGAGGATGCGGAGCGTCCCGTCGGGCACCTTGATCATCTTGTGGACGACGGCCGCCGTGCCGATGTCGTGGAGGTCGTCGAACCCCGGAGTGTCGGCGTCGGCGTTCCGCACGGTGACGAGCGCGAGCGTGCGTTCGCCGGCGACGACGTCGTCGATCAGCTTCACGGAGCGGTCCTGGCCGATCGCCAGCGGCGTCACTGCCTCCGGGAAGACGACGGTCTCCTTCAGCGGCAGGAGCGGAAGGGTCGGCGTCTCGTCGGCGTCGCTCACGACCGGACCTGGTTGATCTGGATCGTCACGCGCTCTGCCGCCGGGCGCCTCGGCGCGAGCGGCAGGACGATCGTGAGCATTCCGCCCTCGTACGTCGCCGAGGCGGCGTCGGCATCGACCGGCGCCGCGAGCGGAATGCGCCGCTCGAAGGCGCCGTACTCGATCTCCATCTGCTGGTAGACGCGCCCCGGCTCCGGAGGACGAGGGCGCTGGCCCGTGACGACGAGCTCGCGCTCGCCGACGTCGAGGCGAAGCCCGGCGGGATCGGCTCCGGCGAGCTCGACGACGACCGTGAGCGTCGGCGGATCCTCGGTCTGGTAGCAGTCGACGAGTGGACGGAAGCCCGGTCGCAGGCCGCCGTAGCGAGGCACCTGCCAGAGGTCCGCGAACAGCTCTTCGATCTCGCCCTGCAACCGGTCGATATCGCGCCGTCGCGCCACCTGCCGAGCGTATCGCGCCGCGTACACTCGCAGTCGTGGCGCCCGTCGGTCGCATCCTGAAGCTCTTCGCGGCGTT
Organism: uncultured Gaiellaceae bacterium; assembly: GCA_963733065.1. Lineage (GTDB taxonomy): Bacteria > Actinomycetota > Thermoleophilia > Gaiellales > Gaiellaceae > CAVTBT01. The sequence goes on along the minus strand of CAVTBT010000005.1, from coordinate 461,114 downwards.
CGTCGCCTTCCTGGTCTACATCTGGATGTCCGCCGTGCGCGGTGCGCCCGCGGCAAGACGCCGGCGAGCCGCCAAGCGTGAGGCCCGCGGGCTCCGCCTGCCGTAGCCCCTCCTCGCGGCGCGGCGGAGGCTGGGGCCGTTGCTAGCGTCCGATCGCCGGAACCGTCCGCCCGGCCTCGTCGATGGAGCCGCTCACCCGTTTCGTCCTTCGCCATCGCTGGCCCGTCTTCGCGGCGTGGCTCGTCGTCCTACTGGCCTCCGGGTGGGCGTCGTCCGGACTGTCCGACCTGCTCACGAACCGCTTCACGCTCCCGGGCAGCGACACCGCGAAGGCCGAGCGGATCCTCGAGGACCACTTCGGCCAGAAGTCGACCGGCTCGTTCACCGTCGTCGTCCGCTCCCCGGGCCGCGCCGAGGCCCTCGTCCCGGAGGTGCGGGCCGCCACCGAGCGCGCGTCCGCAGAGCTGCCGACGAGCCGGGTCGCCGGGGTCGCGCCGGTCAGCGGCGACGTGGTGGTCGGGACGATCGTCTCCGAGCTCGAGCCTGCCGACGCGAAGACGCACACCGACGACATGCGCGTCGCCATCGGCCCGATCGCCGGCGCCGAGGTCTACCTCACCGGGCAGGCCGCCACGGAGCACGACCTCGACCCGGTCTTCGAGGAAGACCTCCAGCGGGGTGAGTTCTTCATCGCCCTCCCGATCGCGCTCGCCCTGCTGATCCTGACCTTCGGGACGCTTGCGTTCCTGCTGCCGTTCGCGTTCGCGCTCTTCACGATCCCGACCACGCTCGGGCTGGTCTGGGTCGTGGCCAATTTCATGGAGCTGACCACGTACCTGACGAACATGGTCTCGCTCATCGGGCTCGGCATCGCCATCGACTACTCGCTGCTCGTCGTCTACCGCTTCAGGGAAGAACTGGCGAAGGACGGCTCCCGGCACGACGCCATCGTCCGCACGATGAACACGGCCGGCCGCGCAGTCGTCTTCAGCGGCACGGCCGTGGCGATCGGGCTCGCGCTGCTGCTCTTCATGCCGCTGCCGTTCATGCGCGGCTTCGGCATCGGCGGCCTCCTCATCCCGACGGTCTCGGTCGTGGCTGCGGTGACGCTGCTGCCGGCGATGCTCTCGCTCGCAGGCGCGCGCCTCGACGGAGTGCGGCTGCTGCCGAAGCGGGTCCTGGAGCGCCGCGAGAGCCGCGAGCGCGGCTTCTGGCCCCGCCTCGCTCGCACGATCATGCGGCGGCCCGTGCTGTTCGCGGTGGGCTCGACCGCGTTCCTGCTCGCGTTGACGATCCCACTCTTCTCACTCGAGCTCGGGCCCGGCTCAAACGAAGGCATCCCCCGCGACCTGCCGTCCGTCCAGGGGCTCGACGTCCTCACCGACGCCGTGGGCGCGGGAGCGACGGCTCCGACGAACATCGTCGTCGACACGGGTGCCGCCGCCGGTGCGGCGGACGCCGAGGTGCGCCAGGCGGTGGCGAGGCTCGCCGGCTCGCTGGAGGACGACCCGCAGGTCGCGCTCGTGCGGTTCGAGCCGGCGGCCGCTCAGCACGTCGACCGCAGCGGCCGTTACCTCAACATCGAGGTCGTCGGCGTCGAGGACTACGGCAAGCCCGAGAGCCTCGAGTTCGTCGAACGCCTGCGGAGCGAGCTTGTGCCGGCGGCCGGCTTCCCGCCCGGGAGCGCGGTCTACGCCGGGGGTGGCCCGCCGGGCGGCAAGGATTTCCTGGAGATGACGTACCGCTCGTTCCCGTGGCTCGTGATCGCCGTGCTGCTCGCCACCTACGTGCTGCTGCTGCGGGCATTCCGCTCGCTCCTCCTGCCGCTCAAGGCGATCCTGCTCAACCTCCTGTCGATCGGCGCCGCGTACGGCCTGCTCGTCGCGGTCTTCAAGTGGGGCTGGGGCGACTGGGCCGGTCTGATCGCCTATGACCAGATCGAGGGCTGGATCCCGGTGATGCTCTTCGCGATGCTCTTCGGCCTCTCGATGGACTACGAGGTGTTTCTCGTCAGTCGCATGCGCGAGGAGTGGGACCGGGGCAAGAGCAACGAGGACGCCGTCGCGGACGGGCTCGCCGCGACCGGCAGGCTCGTCACCGCGGCGGGGCTCGTCATGTTCGCGGCGTTCATGGGGCTCGTCGCGGGGTCGGTCGTCGGGCTCCAGCAGTTCGGCTTCGGGCTGGCGGCGGCGATCATCATCGACGTCACCATCGTTCGCGCCCTGCTCGTCCCGAGCGCCATGAAGCTGTTCGGGCGGTGGAACTGGTGGCTGCCGTCCGGTGTCGCGCGAGTGTTCCGCGTGAAGCCCTCGCCGCTCGGTGAGCATCCCCCGGCTCTACGGCCGGCCGCAAAGTAGGGATTGTCGTTTCTGCGCGCCGGGTACCCCCGCCGCCATGCGCTTCGCCGCGTGCGGACTCGTGCTCCTCGCCGCGCTCGCCATCGGGGCGCCGGCCTCCGGTGCGCCCGGGATCCGCTACGGGATCCAGGACGACGCCTGGCTGTCGGGCGGTCCGGGAACGCTCGAGGAGCGGCTCGACGAGCTCGAGCGGCTCGGCGTCGACGTCGTCCGCTTCAACCTGCGCTGGGACGCCGTGGAAGCAGAGCGTGGGCAACCCGACTGGTCGGCTCCCGACGCCGTGCTCGAGGGCCTCCGCGCCCGAGGCATCCCTGCGGTCGTCGCCATTGTCGGCGCGCCGTCCTGGTCGAACGGCGGCTCCGCCGGCAACGTCGCCCCGCGACGCGGGGCGGACGTCGCGGCGTTCGCCCGGTCTGCGGCCGAGCGCTACCGCTGGGTGCGCGACTGGCTCGTCTGGAACGAGCCCAACCAGCGGCGCTGGCTCAGCCCTGCGAGCCCGGCCCTCTACGTCTCGCGCATCCTCAACCCGGCGTACGCTGCCATCCACGACGTCAACCCGCGTGCCCGCGTGGCAGGCGGCGTCACGGCGCCGCGGGCGGGGAGCGGCGGTGTGTCGCCGGTCGACTTCATCCGCGGCATGCGGCGCGCCGGCGCGAGGCTCGACGTCTACGCCCACCACCCGTATCCGGCTCGGCCGTCGGACTCGCCGTTCGCCGGTGAGGGCGGCTGCAGCCGCTGCGAGACGATCACGATGGCGGAGGCGGAGCGGCTGCTGCGCGAAGTGGCGCGCGCCTGGGGGACACGGATGCGCATCTGGCTGACGGAGTACGCGTACCAGACGAGGCCGCCGGATCGCATCTCGGGCGTCTCGCACGTGCGGCACGCTCGTCTCATCGCGGACGCCGCGCTCCGCGCCCACCGCTTGCCGCGCGTGGACATGCTCGTCCACTACCTCGTGCGGGACGAGCCCGAGCTCGCGCGCTGGCAGAGCGGCCTCTACACGTTCGGCGGGAAGGCGAAGCTCGCCGCGCGGGCGTTCCCGCTCCCGCTCACGATCGCGGGCCGGGCCCGCGGCTCGACGGTGCTCTGGGGCATGGTGCGGGCGCGGCCCGGCGCGCAGGACTACCGGCTCCAGGTGCAGCGCCGCGGCGCCGGCTGGACGTGGCTCGGCGGGACGCGGCGGACGAGCGCACGCGGCTTTGTCTCCGTGCGGGCGCGGCTGCCGAGCGGCACGCGCGTGCGGCTGTGGTCGCCGGACGACGCCGTCTTCGGCGCGACCATCGTCGTTTAGGAGGGTCCGGCGAAACATCGAGCTGTGCCGTCGGGCTGCGCTGGTCGCACCCCGACGACGAGCGACGTTCCGCCGAACCCTCCTAGCCCTCCGCCCTCGTCACGACGCTCCGGGCAGGGCGGCGCGGACAGACTAGGTTGGAGGGGTGCACGCCCCTCCGGTCATCCGCGGCGGCCTCGGCGCCCGGCTGGCCGTTCTGGTGGCGGGGCTCGTCCTCTGCGCCTGCGGCATCGTCGCCTTCCTCGAGGCCGAGCTCGGGCTGCCGCCGTGGGACGTGCTCCACCAGGGCCTCGCCGAGCAGACGCCGCTGTCGTTCGGCGGCGCGAACATCGTCGTCTCGGTGCTCGTGCTCCTGGCCGCCGCCCTGCTGGGCGCCCGGATCGGGCTCGGCACGCTGTTGAATGCGCTCCTCATCGGCTTGGTCGTCATCGCGCTGACGTCGCTGGACGCCGTCGACGAGCTGTCCGAGGCTCCGCTTGCCGGACGCATTGCGCTCATGGTCGCCGCCCTGGCGCTCTTCGGCGTCGGCTCGGCGCTCTACATCGGCGCCGACCTCGGGGCCGGGCCGCGCGACTCGCTCATGGTCGTGGCCTCCCACCGGCTGCACGTCCGGCTCGGCATCTCACGCACGGCGATCGAGCTCGTCGCGCTCGCAGTGGGCGTCGCGCTCGGCGGCACGGTCGGCATCGGCACGCTCGTCTTCGCGCTCGGCATCGGGCCAGCTGTCGAGCTCTCGTTCCGCACGCTGGCCAGAACGCCCCTCGCCGTGCCCGCAGTAGCATCGGCCGCGTGAAAGGCCTGATCTGCGCGGGTGGCGAGGCGACCCGGCTCGGTGAGCTCACGCGCGTCGCGAACAAGCACCTGCTGCCGGTCGGCCGCTGGCCGATGATCTACTACCCGCTGCAGTTGCTCCAGCTCGCCGGGATCACGGACGTGCTGGTCGTGACGGGCAAGAGCCATGCGGGCCAGATGATCGACCTGCTGGGCGACGGGCGGCTGGCAGCCCGCGGCTCCGACGAGCCGCTGCTCGAGCTCGACCTCACCTACAAGGTGCAGACGGCCGCCGGGGGCATCGCCCAGGTGGTGGGGATGGCGCGCGACTTCGCGGCCGACGACAAGCTCGTCGTCGTGCTCGGCGACAACATCTTCGAGCACGCCCACAGCGACGAGCTGGCGCGCTGGGCGGCCGACGGCGACGGAGCGCAGATCTTCGTCAAGGACGTGCCCGATCCGGAGAACTTCGGCGTCGTCGCCTACGACGGCGACGGGCGCGTCGTCGACATTGTCGAGAAGGCCGGCGTCGTCGACACGCGCTACGACACCCCGCCGAGCCGGCAGGCCGTGGTCGGGCTCTACTGCTATCCGGGCGACGTGTTCGAGGTCATCGAGCGGCTGACGCCGTCGAGCCGCGGTGAGCTCGAGATCACCGACGTGAACCGCCACTACGCCGAGCGCGGCGAGCTCGAGGTGTGCGAGGTGCGCGGTTGGTGGGAGGATGCAGGGAAGCACTGGCAGCACCTCGCCGAGATCGGCCGTCGCATCGAGGACACGGGCGTCAACAAGTGAACGGCGTCCGCGTCCTGCCGCTCCGTCGCATCGACGACGCGCGCGGCTGGTTCATGGAGCTCCGTCGCGAGAGCCTGCTCCCCGAGCGGACGACGCAGACCAACGTCTCGTTCTCGCGGGCGGGAACCGTCCGCGGCCTCCACTTCCACGAGCGCGGCCAGAACGACCTCTTCATCTGCCTGAGCGGGATGATCCGCGTGGTCGCGCTCGACCGCGACAGCGGCGAGACCTTCGCCGTGGACGTCGGCGACGACAATCCGGCGGGTGTGTGGGTGCCGGGCCATCACGCCCACGGCTTCGAGGCGTTGACCGACGCGCTCGTCCTCTACCACGTCACGCGCGAGTACGACCCGGACGACCCCGACGAGCACGGCATCCCGTGGGACGACTCGCGCGTCCGCGACCTCTGGAGCACCGCATCGCCGATCCTGTCGGAACGGGACAGCGTCGCATCGTCCTGACCGGGGCGGGCGGCCAGCTCGGCCGCGCGCTTCAGGAAGCATTCGCGGACGACGACGTCGTCGCGCTCACGCACGCGGACTGGGACGTCTCGCTGCCGCCGCCGATGCTCGTGCCGCCCGACCTCGTCCTGCACGCGGCGGCCTGGACCGACGTCGACGGCGCCGAGGACGATCCGCAGGGCGCGGCCGCCGTGAACGTCGGCGGCACCGGACACGCCGCGTCGCTCGGCGCACCGCTCGTCGCGTTCTCCTCGGACTACGTGTTCGACGGTCGCAAGCGGGAGCCGTACCTCGAGTCGGACGGCCCGAACCCGCTCGGCGCCTACGGCCGGACGAAGCTCCACGGGGAGGCGGCGGCGGGCGAGCAGGCGTGGATCGTGCGCACGTCGTGGCTGTTCGGGCCGACGGGCAAGAACTTCGTCCGCACGATGCTGCGCCTCGGCGCGGAGCGTGACGAGGTCGCCGTCGTCGGCGACCAGCGCGGCTGCCCGACGTACGTCGGGCATCTGGCGGCCGCTATGCGTGAGTTCGTCACGCTCCCGTACGGGCGCTACCACGTCGCCGCTGACGGCGACTGCACCTGGGCGGACTTCGCGGAGGCGATCTTCGAGGAGGCCAAGCTCGACTGCCGCGTCCGCCGGATCACGACGCAGGAGTTCGGCGCGCGGGCGCCCCGGCCGGCGTACTCGGTCCTGCGCAGCGAGCGGCCGGAGACGCCGCGCCTGCCTCACTGGCGCGAGGGCCTGCGGGCGTGCCTCGATCGCCTGGGCGTCACGGCGGCGTGACGGTGTCTGACACCGTCACACGGACCTGACGCCCGCCGGGCGGGCACGGCCGCCGTTTGCGCTCGCCCGCGGCCGGAGAGGTGGGTGACATGGCGCGGAACGTCCTGGTGGTCAGCACCGTCGAAGGCGCGGAAGACGCGATCCGCGAGGAGCTCGGCGGCGACGTCGACGAGGTGAAGGTCGTCGTCCCGGCCGTGCGGCAAGGAGTGCTCGACTGGCTCGCGAACGACGAGCGCGCCTTCGCGCACGCGCAGGAAGTCGCCGAGCGGACAGCGGATGCCCTGCCGGGCGAGACGGTGGAAGCGGTCGCCGGAGAGGCGGACGTCGACCTCGCCATCCGCGACGCGCTCGCCACGTTCCCGGCGGACGAGATCGTCGTCGCCGTGCACCCCGACGACGAGGCCGGCGCCGTCGAGCGCGCGGCGGCCGAAGGCGTGCAGCGCAGCGTGGACGGCGTGCCAGTCCGGCGCCTCGTCGTCGCCGGCTGACCGTCGAACTGCTCGCCCGCGGCGGTGCGAATAGCATCGCGACGTGGCCGAGTACCGCTTCCTCACGACGTGGGTGCTCGACGCTCCGCATGCGGCGGTCTGGGAGGCGATCTACCACCCGGAGTCCTGGCCCGAGTGGTGGCACGGCGTCCGGGAGGTCACGAAGCTCCAGGGAGGAGACGGCGACGGCGTCGGCTCGGTGTACGAGCACGAGTGGCGGAGCCGGCTGCCGTACCCCGTGCGCTTTCGCGTCGAGACGACCCGCGTCGAGCTGCCACACCTGATCGAGGGCGTCGCGGACGGCGAGTTGGCCGGCACGGGTCGCTGGCGGTTCTTCGCGGGCCGCGAGACCGCCGTCACGTACGAGTGGAACGTCCGGACGACGAGACGCTGGATGAACGCGCTGGCGCCGGTGGCCCGGCCGGTGTTCGCGTCGAATCACAACTGGGTGATGCGGCGCGGCGGCGAGGGCCTCGCCCGGCTGCTCGGCGCGAGCCTCCTGGCGAACGACTGACCGGCCCACGCGGTCGACGCTGAGTTGGCGACGCTCTATCGTCAGTGACCGCAATGGCGACATCGACCGAGAGCGATCCGGCGAACCGACCGGTTGCCGCCAGCTTGCGTGGAGCCGACGCGTCGCCGCTGCTCGCGGAGGCGAAGCTCGCAGCTCCGAGGCAGCCGGCCGAGATCGTGCATCGGCCCCGCATTCTCGAAATCCTCGAAGCCAACGAGGGGGTGGCGCTGACGCTCGTCTCGGCGCCGCCCGGCTACGGCAAGACGACGGCGGTGCGAGCCTGGTGCGCGAGCCGTCGGACGGCGCCCGTCTGGGTCACGCTCGACGCGGGGGACAACGATCCGGTTCGGCTCTGGACGTACGTGGCGACCGCGGTCGATCGGGTACGCAGCGGCCTCGGGCGCTCCAGGGACACCTCCAGCGCGTGTCGGCCCTGGGCCTGACGTTGCTCGGCGCGACGGTGATCGACGAGGACGAGGCCCGCTGAGGTCGCGCGTAAGTCACGCGATCGCTGTGCCGAACGACGGCATGGCGGAACATGCCGAGCGTCTGCTGGCTGCCCCGGTACCTCGGGCAGCGCTCGCGATCGGGTTCTCCGAGAGCCGCGCCTCATCGGTGGAGACACTTGTCGAGGGCCTGTCCTTCTACCCCCGGATGCTCGACGACATCGCGTCTGCGTCGTCGTCGGTTCACATCAATCAGTTCGGCTTCCGCCCGGGTGTCGTGGGCGACGCGTTCGCGGAGGCGCTGATCGCGAAAGCCGCCGACGGCGTCCCGGTCAGGCTCGTCATTGATCGCCAGGGCTCGGATCCCGAGCGGAGCACCCGGCCGTTCTACGAACGTCTCGCGGCCGCCGGCGTCGAGGTCTGCGTCGTGCGTGCCACGAAGCCACGCGTCACCGTCGGCCCCCTCGGAGGACGCGGGCAGGCGATGCGGTGGAACTTCGGCGGCCTCGGGCACATCGACCATCGCAAGCTCGCGGTCATCGACGGGCACACCGGCTGGGTCGGCGGCGCGGGCATCGAGGACCATTTCCAGGATGGTCGCTTCCACGACCTGTTCCTCCGCGTCACCGGGCCGGTCGTCGCGCAGTTGCAGCTCATCTTCCTCGCCGGATTTCGTTGGCTCGGGGGCGTTGTTCGCAGCGCCGAGATCGACACGCTCTTCCCGGCAGTCGAGGAGGGCCCCGCGCCCATACCGGCGCTCGTCCTTCACAACGCCCCCGGCCGGTACCGGCCGATCACGCATGCGATCGCGCGCATGCTGGGAAGCGCGGCCAGGACGCTCGACGTCGTCAATCCTTACGTCACCGACCGCGGCATGATCCGGCGAATCGAGGATGCCGCCCGCCGGGGCGTTCACGTCCGCCTTTTCGTCCCGGCCAACGCCAACAACTGGGCCTGCGCCGCCGCGCAGCACTTCCACCACGCATCGCTCCTCGACGCGGGCGTTCGGATCCTCGAATACCCGGCGATGCTCCACGCCAAGGCGTTCGTGCGGGACGGTGAGGAGCTGCTCGCGGGGACGTGCAATCTCGAGGCCTGGAGCTTGAAACGCTTCTTCGAGATCGACCTTCAGGTCTGGTCGGAGGCGGCCGCGTCTCAGTTCGACGAGCGGTTCAGCGCGCCGGCCGAAGCCGCCTCCTCTCCCGGTCGCAGGCTTGCCGGGGCCAAGGACCGGGCGAGGGCCACCGTGTTCGCGGCCCTCTCGCCCCTGCTCTGAGCGCCCGGCCTCGAGACCGTGGCGCGAGTCGACGCGCATTCGCGTTCACATGGGTGAAATCCGGCCGTACGACTGACTCCTGTCGGGCCGTCGGCGTAATTTCGCGCCGTGGCTCCTCACCCGACTGCGAAAGGGCATAGTCTGGCGTTGATGCTCGCCGCAGACGAAGCCCTCGCCTGAGCGGCGCCACTCTGGAGCAAGGAGGATCGATGGAAGAAATCGGACCAGTCGACTACGCGGTCATCGCCTTTCCCGGTAATCAGTTTCGGGGGGAGATCGGGCCGGCGCTCGCCGACCTCGTCGATGCGGGGACCATTCGCATCATCGATATCGCGTTCGCCGGCAAGAGCGCCGACGGTGACGTCGTCGCGTTCGAGCTCACAGAGCTCGATCCGGACGTCCAGGAGGGGCTCGACAAGCTCGGAATCGAGGTGCAGGGGCTCCTCACCGCCGACGACCTCGAACTGATCGCCGAGGGCCTCGATCCCGACTCGTCGGCCGCCCTGATCGTGTGGGAGAACGTCTGGGCACGGAACGTGGCCCAGGCGATGCGGGACGCCGGCGGGATCCTCGTCGACTTCGAGCGAGTGCCCCACGAGGTCGTGCAGGCCGCCCGCGAGGCGGCGCTCGACCAAGCGAACGTCTAGGAGAGGAGAGCACGTGTTCAGACGCAGAGGTGGGGGTCTCGTACGAGCCGCGGCGACGACGGCCGTGGTTGCCGGCACCGCCGGTGCCGTGCGGCACCATCAGGACCAGAAGTACGCCGCGCAGGATCAGGCGGAGTACGACCAGCAGATGGCAGCGCAGCAGGCGAGCGCGCCGCCGCCGCCCGCCGCGCCGGCGGAGCCGGAGTACGCCGCGGAGCTCGAGAAGCTCGCGCAGCTGAAGGCGCAGGGAATCATCACCGAGGAGGAGTTCTCGGCCAAGAAGAGCCAGATCCTCGGTCTCTGACGGACGAGCAGTGGCCGAGGCGGTCGACACATCATCGGTGCTCACGGGGCTCGAGCCCCACGCGTTCTGGGCGCACTTCGAGACGCTGACGAGGATCCCGCGACCGTCGCGTCAGGAGGAGCCGGTGATCGACCACGTTCGCGCGTGGGCCGACCGCCACGGGTTCGAGCTGCAACAGGACGGCGGCCGGAACCTCGTGATCCGCGTGCCGGCGAGCCCGGGCCGCGAGGCCGCGCCGACGGTCGTCGTCCAGGGGCACCTCGACATGGTGTGCGAGCGCGATGCTGCGAGCCCGAACGATCCGGCCGAAGGACGCATCGCGCTCGTCCGCGACGGCGAATGGCTGACCGCTGACGGAACGACGCTCGGCGCCGACGACGGCGTCGCGATCGCGGCGATGATGGCGCTCGTCGAGGACGAGTCGTTGCCGCACGGCCCGCTCGAGCTGCTGATGACGGTGGCCGAGGAGGTCGGGCTCGAGGGCGCGAACGCGCTCGACCCGGCGCTGGTGACGGGCTCGATCCTGCTCAACCTCGACAGCGAGGAGGACCGCAAGCTCACGGTCGGCTGTGCCGGCAGCACCGACACGTGGCTGCGCGTCGAGCGGCCGCGGGAGGCAGTCGATCCGAGTGCGGTCACCTTGTCCGTGACGGCAAGTGGGGGCCTAGGCGGCCACTCCGGGATGAACATCGAGGAGGGCCGCTCCAACGCGATCAAGGTGGTGGGGCGCGGACTGCGGGAGGCGTTCGCGGCCGCACCGTTCCGGCTCGTGTCGCTCGATGGCGGCAAGAGCCGCAACGCGATCCCGCGCGACGCGGGCGCGGTGTGTGCGGTGCCCGCCGAACGCGAAGCGGCGTTCCGGGAGGCGGTCGCGGCAGCGGCAGAGGCAATCCACGCGGCGCACAACGTGAGCGACCCCGGGGTGACGTTGATCGTGGACCCGGCACCCGCCGTTGCAGACGCCTGGACGGAGGAGGCGACCGGGCTGCTACTCGACGTGGTCGCGCTCGTCCCGGCCGGGCCGCTCGCGATGAGCCCGGCGGTGCCTGGTCTGGTCGAGACGAGCTCGTCTCTCGGCGAGGCGATCACCGAGGGGCAAACGCTGACGCTGCACAGCCTGACTCGCTCGTCGAACGACCCTGCGCTCCCGGAGGTCATCGCGGGATTGGACGCGTTGGCGCGTCTCTCCGACGGGACGCTCGAGGTCAAGCACAACTACGGGGGCTGGCAGCCGAACCCGGACTCGGCGGTGCTTGCGGCGGCCCGCGGCGTCTACGTGCGTCTGTTCGGCGCAGAGCCTGAGGTGACCGGCGTGCATGCGGGCCTCGAGTCGGCGGTCATCGGCGGCAAGGTGCCCGGCCTGGACATGCTCTCCTTCGGGCCGCAGATCGAGTTTCCGCACTCCCCGGACGAGCGGGTGAGCATCCCGACGGTCGAGCGGTTCTGGCGCTTGCTCGTTGCGCTCCTTGATGATCTGTCCGCTCCGGGCGCGAGGGTCTGAGCGTGCGCGGAAGGCTCGTCTGGATCCTCATCGCTCTGGGCATCGTGGCGGTGTTGCTGGCGTCGGTCGCGATCGGCGGCCGTGACAAGAGCGACGAAACGGTCACGGCCGGAGAGTGGGCGCAGAGCACATGCGGCGCCGTCGGCGTCTGGCGTGGCGAGATGGAGGACATCGTCGAGGATCTGCGGACCCCGAGCAGCTTCCCGGCCGCCGGTAGCGAGGAACCGCAGTCGGAGACCCCGCAGGGAAGGACCGGGTTCATTCGCGTCGGCCTCGACCGTGCCGTACAGGCGACGGAGACGATGATCGAGGGAATCGACAACGCCGGTGTTCCCGACACGCCGGAAGGAGAAGAGGCATCGAGACTCATCTCCGCCTGGTCCGACACCGCCGTCGGTGATCTCGAGGACGCGCAGGACTCGCTCGACGAGGAGGCGGACAGCATCGAGGAATCGATCACGCAGCTGACTGACGCCGCCCGCGCGATCGGCGCCGCGGTCACCGACGGCGTGCAGACGATCGCGGACGTCGCGCGCGTCGATCCCGAGCTCGGGTCAGCACTGCAGGAATCGAGCACCTGTCAGCAGCTTCGGGAGGAGACGAGCTAGCGATGAGCACCACGGACTGGATCCTCCTCGTGGTGCAGGGGCTGGTCGTGATCGGCTTCATCGCTCTCGGCGTGCGCTCGGGCGGGATCGGGCTCGGGCTCTGGGGCGGCGTCGGCACCCTCGTGCTCGTGTTCGTCTTCGGGCTCGACCCGGGCGAGCCGCCGATCAGCGCCATTCTCATCATCATCGCGGTCATCTCGGCGGCGGCGGCGATGCAGGCTGCGGGCGGGGTCGACTACATGGTCCAGGTCGCGAGCGGGGCGCTGCGCGCCAGGCCGAGGGCCCTGAACTTCATTGCGCCCTACGTCTCGTACCTGCTCACGATCCTTACCGGCACCAGCAACACGTTCTTCTCGATCATCCCGGTGATCAACGAGGTCGCCTACGCGAACAAGATCCGGCCCGAGCGCGCGCTCGCCGGGTCGACGGTGGCCAATGCGCTCGGGATCACGTCGAGCCCGGTCGCGGCGGCCATGGCCACGCTCCTACCGCTGGTCGAGATCTACGACTACGACCTGATCGACGTCCTGCTGATCACCATCCCGGCGAGCATCGTCGGCATCTTCGCGATGTCACTCGTGATGAGCCGCCATGGGAAGGACCTGGAGGAGGACGCGGAGTACCAGCGCCGGCTGGCTTCGGGCGAGGTGCAGCCGCCCGCACCACCGGCCGAGATCACATTGCTGCCCTACGCGAAGCGCAGCGTCGCCATCTTCCTCGCGGGCGTCGCCGCGATCTGCGTCTTCGGCTTCGTCGAGGACATTCGCCCGACGGTGGCGGCAGAAGGGGGCGGCGTCGAGCCGATGTCGGTCACCCCGCTGATCCAGATGTTCATGCTCGCGGCCGCGGCACTCATTCTCCTCTTCTGCCACGTGAAGGCCTCGGATGTCCCGGGCACGGCGATCTTCCGTTCCGGGATGATCTCGATGATCGCCCTCTTCGGGATCGCCTGGATGGCGGACACGTTCATCGCGAACAACGAGGACGCGATCGTCACGGCGCTCGGCGGCCTGGCCGAGGAGTGGCCCTTCATGATCGCGGTGGCGATCTTCCTCGTCGCCGCACTCACGACGAGCCAGTCGGCGTCGACGCGAACGATGGTCCCGCTCGGCCTCGCCCTCGGGATCGGCGCCGGCTACATGATCGCCATGTGGACCGCGGTGGTAGGCGTGCTGCTCCTTCCCGCCAACGGAACGCAGATCGCTGCGGCGGAGGCTGACACGACTGGGTCGACAACGCTCGGCAAGCGCGTCATCGACCACTCCTTCCAGCTGCCCCTCCAGGTCGCCTGGATCGTCACCGCCTTGACCGGCATCCTCATCGTGTGGCTGTTCTTCGGCGACCAGACTCCGGCGCCGCCGGCACCCGCGACGACGACTCCCTGACTTGAGCGTCCGCGGCGCTGCCTTCCTCGGCATCGGCGCGATGGTCGGCGCCGGCATCTTCGCGCTGCTCGGCGAGGCCGGTGCCGTTGCCGGGTCGGCCGTCTGGCTGTCGTTCCTGCTCGCCGGCGTCGTCTCGACCCTGCTCGGCTACAACGTCGTCAAGCTCGGCGTGCGCTACCCGTCGTCCGGCGGCCTGATCGCGTACCTGCTGCAAGGGTTCGGGAACGGCCGGCTGGTCGGGATCGCCTCGTGGCTCGGCTACTTCGCGGCGATCGTGATCGTCTGCTCGATGGTCGCGGTCTCGTTCGGGAGCTACGCGACCTCGCTCTTCATCGGCGACGATGCCGCCGCCGGCTGGGACAACCTGTTCACGACGCTGATCGTGATCGCCATGGTCGGCGTCAACTTCGTCGGGGCGCGGCTCGTCGACCGCGCCCAGTCGCTGATCGTCTTCCTTCTGCTCGCGGTCTTCGCCGTCTTCATCGCCGTCACGATCGTCGACATCGACTGGGACCTGCTCGCGTTCGACACATATCCGTCGGTGTCCGACATCGTCTCCAGCGTTGCGCTCACGTTCTTCGCCTACCTCGGCTTCAGCGTGATCACATTCGCGGCCGGCGACCTGCGGGATCCCGCCCACGACCTGCCGCAGGCGATGTACCGCGCACTCGGCATCACGACGGTGCTCTACGTCCTGATCGCGCTCGGCGTATTCGGCACGCTCACCGTGCCCGAGGTGGTCCAGTACGGGGAGACGGCGATCGCCGAGGCGGCGAGGCCGGCGCTGGGCGACGCCGGGTTCACGATGATGGCGATTGCCGCTCTGCTGGCGACGTCCTCCTCGGTGCTCGCGACGCTCTACGCCTCCGCCGGGCTGACGAGGATGCTCGCCGGGGTGGGCCAGTTCCCGACCTTTTTCGGGGAGGGCTCGCCGCTCGGCCCGCGCGCCGGGCTCTTCATCACAGCGGCGATCGTCCTCGTCGTCTCGAACCTCGTCGACCTCTCTGCGATCGCCTCGGTCGGCAGTGCGTGCTCGCTCGTCGTCTTCCTGCTCGTCGCGATCGCGGGCTATCGGCTGCGAGCCGAGACGGGCGCCCGAGGCGTGATCGTCCTGGTTGGTGCGGCGATGACAGTGGTGGTGCTCGCCTTCTTTTCGATCGACACGCTTCGCAACAGCCCGGAGACGTTCGTTGCGATCATCGTGATCGGCGCGCTTGCGGTGATCCTGGACACCGTGTGGAAGCGCGCCCGCGGCGAGCCGCAGCCGGCGGAGCCGCAGCCGGCGTCCTCCACTCAGGCCTAGCAGCGTGCCGACGTCGAAGAGACCGGGATCCGGCGCCCGAGCCGATCCCGTCGGTACACCGCCGACCCCGCAGGGCGATTCCCGGGTCGAGTTCCTGCTTCGGTTCACGCGCGCCGGCCACCGGGCCGGGTACCCCACCGCCGAGCTCGAGGAACGCGTCCTCGCGCTCTCGGAGTCGCTCGGGCTGCCGGAGACCGAGATCTCCGCGACGCCCACGGTCGTCGAGATGTCACTCGGGTCGATTCCGCACCAGCGCAGCTTCACGTTGCGCGTGCGGCCGCCGACGGTCGACCTCGACGCGATCGCACGGCTCGACGAGCTCGTCCAGGATGTGCTCGACGGGTCGGTGGAGGCAGATGCCGCTCTTGTTGCGCTCGCGGAGCTCCAGGCGCGCCCGCTCGACCGTCCGTGGCCGCTCCTGCTCGGCGCCTATGCGCTGGCCGGTGCGGCTTTGACGCCGGTGCTCGGCGGCGGCTGGCGCGAATCGGCGGCGGCGGCCGGTCGTCGGGCTCCTCGTGGGCGCGATCGCGCTCCCGGCACGTCGAGCGGCTCGCACCGAGGCGATGCTCTCGCCCGTCGCAGGCCTCGCGGCCAGCTTCACGGCGGTCTCGATCACGCGTGTCGGCCTGGATGCCTCGCCAGACGTCGTGACGCTCGCCGCGCTGGTGACGCTGCTGCCGGGCATGACGCTCACGATCGGCATGCGGGAGCTCGCGACCGAGCATCTGCAGTCGGGCGTGGCCAACACCGCGAGCGCGCTCGTGCAGCTGCTCGGGCTCGTTTTCGGCGTTGGTGTCGGCCGTTCCATCGCCGCGACGTGGCTGGGCGAGTCGAGCTTCCCCGCGCCGTCCGCCTCCTTCGGCGCGACGCACCTCGTCGCAGCGTTCCTGGCGGGGATCGCATTCACGCTGACGCTCCGCGCGCGGTACCGGGACGCCCTCGTCATGTGCGCCGGCACCGTGCTCGCGCTCACGGCCAACGAGCTCGGCCGGCTCGCGGTCGGCGACGACGCCGCGGTGTTCGTCGCCGCCCTCGCAGTCGGCGTGTGCGGGAGCCTCGTCGGCTCGCTGCTCCGCCGCTCGTCGCTCGTCTTCGTCGTCCCGGGTGTCCTCATGCTCGTGCCCGGAAGCGCCGGCTTCAACAGCGCGCTCCAGCTGCTCACCGACCAGACGGTGAGCGGCGTCACGGCCGCGTTCGACACGTTCGTGACGGCGATGTCGATCGCGTACGGCCTGATGGTGGCGACGGTGATCCTGCCGCGCAGGCTGACGACGGCGATTCCCGCTCGCATCCGGCCGGGCGTACGGGGAGAATCGCTCTCGTGACGGTGGCCGACAGCGCGCCGACGGCACGCGCGTCGGGCGGTGCCGTCGTGCTGCTGACGCTCGCCGCCGGGCAGTTCCTGATGACGTTGGACAGCTCGGTGATGAACGTCTCGATCGCGACGGTGGCGAAGGACGTGGGCACGACCGTGACCGGGATCCAGGGCGCGATCACCGCCTACACGCTGGTGATGGCGGCGCTGATGATCACCGGCGCCAAGATCGGTGCGATCATCGGGCGCAAGCGGGCGTTCGCGATCGGCTGCGTCATCTACGGCTGCGGCTCGTTCACGACGGCGATCGCGCCCAACCTGCCGGTGCTGCTCTTCGGCTGGTCGTTCCTGGAAGGCGTGGGCGCCGCTCTGATCCTGCCGGCGATCGTCGCGCTCGTGGCCGGGAACTTTCCCGCGGAACGCCGGCCCGCAGCCTACGGGCTCGTCGCCGCTGCGGGCGCCGTCGCGGTCGCGATCGGCCCCCTGATCGGCGGCTTCTGCACGACGTACTTCTCCTGGCGGTGGGTCTTCGCCGGCGAGGTGCTGCTCGTGATCGTGATCCTGCTCATGACGCGGCGAATCGCCGATGCCCCGGTCGAGAAGCGCCCGCAGCTGGACGTGGTCGGCGCCGTGCTGTCCGCGCTCGGCCTCGCCCTGCTCGTCTTCGGCGTCCTGCGCACCGGCGAGTGGGGATGGATCCAGCCCAAGCCGGACGGTCCGTCCTGGGCCGGGCTGTCGCCGAGCCTGTGGCTCGTGCTGGCCGGGTTGTTCGTGATCTGGCTCTTCTTCCGCTGGCAGGCGCGTCGCGAGTCGCACGGGCAAGAGCCGCTCGTCCGCCCGGACATGTTGCGGAACAAGCAGCTGAGCGGCGGGCTGACGATGTTCTTCTTCCAGTACCTCGTCCAGGCGGGCTTCTTCTTCGTCGTGCCGCTCTTCCTCTCGGTCGCACTGGGACTCTCCGCGATCGACACGGGCGTCCGGCTGCTGCCGCTGTCGGTGACGCTGCTGGCGGCGGCGATCGGCATCCCGCGGTTCTTGCCGCGTGTCTCGCCGCGGCTCGTCGTCCGCGTCGGCCTCCTCTCGCTGCTCGCGGGGACGGTCGTGCTGCTGGGCGCTCTAGACGCGGATTCCGGGGCGGAGATCGTCTTCGTGCCCATGCTGCTCGTCGGGCTCGGAATCGGCGCGCTCGCGTCGCAGCTCGGCGCGGTCACCGTCTCTGCGGTCTCCGACGAGGAGGCCACCGAAGTCGGCGGCATCCAGAATACGGCGACGAATCTCGGCGCCTCGCTGGGAACGGCGCTGGCGGGCTCGCTGCTGATCGCGTCGCTGACGTCGGCGTTCCTCACGAACGTCCAGCAGAACGATGCGATCCCGGCGAGCGCGAAGGAGCAGGCGCAGGTCGAGCTCGCCGGCGGCGTGCAGTTCGTGTCCGACGCCGACCTCGAGGCCGCCCTCGAGGAGTCGGGGGTGGCGTCCGCGACGGCCGACGAGGTGCTCGACGACTACCGCGATGCCCGCCTCGCCGGCCTCAGCTCGGCGCTCGCGATCCTCGCCGTGCTTTCGATCGTCGCCCTGTTTTTTGGCCAGAGCATTCCGACGAGACCGCCGGGTGCCGAAGAAAGGAAGACGTAGCGATGTGCCGCTGGCTCGCCTACTCGGGATCACCCATCCGCATGGAAGAGCTGCTCGTCAAGCGAGAACGCTCGCTGATCGACCAGAGCCTGCACGCCCAGCTCGGCGCGACCACGACGAACGGCGACGGCTTCGGCGTCGGCTGGTACGAGGACGGCGAGCCGCCCAGGCTTTACCGCAGCACGCACCCGGCCTGGAACGACCGCAACCTGAAGGAGCTCGCGGCCGGGATCTCGTCGCCGCTCTTCCTCGCTCACATCCGCGCGTCGACGGGCACCGCCATCCAGGAGACGAACACGCACCCGTTCCGCCACGGGAACTGGCTCTGGATGCACAACGGGCTGATCCGCGAGTTCCCGCGCGTGAGGCGCGACCTCGTGCTGGCCGTCGACGACTCGCTGTTCGCGTCGATCGAAGGAACCACCGACTCCGAGACGATGTTCTACCTGGCGCTCACGTTTGGGCTGGAGAGCGATCCCATCGGCGCCGTCGAGCAGATGGTCGGCTTCGTCGAGAAGACCGGGCGTGAGCACGGCGTCGAGCAGCCGCTGCAGATGACGATCGCGACGAGCGACGGCCGCAGCTTGTGGGCGTTTCGGTACTCGAGCGAGGGCCAGTCGCGGTCTCTCTACTTCAGCACGCGGATGGATGCTCTCAAGGCCGTCTATCCGGAGAGCGAGGAGCTCGCGCAGCTCTCCGACGAGACCAGGGTCGTGGTCTCCGAGCCTCTCGGCGACTTGCCGGGGGCCTGGAACGGGGTCCCCGAGTCCCACGTCGGGATCGTTCAAGCCGGCGACGACGAGCTGCGCCCCTTCACCCCGCGCCTCTGACGGCCCACCCCGCGGGCTTGCTCGCCGGCCGAGCACAGCGCGGTCGCGGGTACGATCGGCGGCCGTGCGCGTGCTCGTCACAGGCGGCGCGGGCTTCATCGGCTCGCACCTCGTGAAGCGGCTCGTCGCGGCCGGCGACGAGGTCGTCGTGCTGGACAAGCTGACGTACGCGGGCAACCCGGCGAACCTCGACGGCGTGGACGCCGAGCTCGTCGTCGGGGACATCGCCGACGCGGACGCGGTCGGCCGCGCGGCCGCCGGGTGCGATGCGGTCGTGAACGTCGCCGCCGAGACGCACGTCGACCGCTCGATCCTCGAGCCCGAGATCGTGATCCGGACGAACGTGCTCGGCCCGCACGTCCTGCTCGAGTGGGCCCGGACGAGCGGGAAGCGCGTCCTGCAGGTGTCGACCGACGAGGTGTACGGCGACGTAGCCGACGACGAGCCGCCTCGCCGCGAGGACGATCAGCTGCGGCCGTCCAGCCCCTACAGCGCCGCCAAGGCCGGCGGCGACCTCCTCGCGCCCGCGTACGTGCGCACGTACGGCGTCGACGCGCTGCGGACGCACGGCGCCAACACGTACGGCCCGAACCAGTACCCCGAGAAGTTCCTGCCGCTCTTCGTCACGAACCTGCTGGACGGCGAGCCGGTGCCGGTCTACGGGGACGGGCGGCAGCGGCGCGAGTGGCTCTACGTCGAGGATCACTGCGCCGCGCTCGAGCTCGTCCTGCGAGAGGGGAAGTCGGGCCAGGCGTACAACATCGGCGGCGACGAGCAGGAGAACCTGACCATGGTCGATCACTTCCTGCGGCTCACCGGCGCCGACGCGTCGCTCGTCCGCCACGTCGAGGACCGCGCCGGGCACGACCGCCGCTACGCGGTCGACGACACCAGGCTCCGCCGGCTGGGCTGGTCGCGTTCGACGACGCTGGAGGACGGGCTCGCCGCGACGGTCGACTGGTACCGCGCGCACCGCGCCTGGTGGGAGCCAATCAAGTCCGGCGCGTATCGCGAGTACTACGAGCGCCAGTACGCAGCCCGGCTCGCTCCGTAGGCCCGTGCTCCGTCCGGCGGGCGAACGCCGCGAGCCCCTTGGGATGAGGTGAGCGTTCCGTAAAGAACAGGAGGGGTCGTGAAGTCGTTCGCTAGCCTCACCCGGAGGCCCGCCATGCGTCGGCTTCTCGTGCCCCTCATTGCGCTGACCCTGCTGGTGCCCGGAGCCGGCGCCCGCCCCCATGCCGTGGCCCCGGTTCCCGGCACGGTGGGCGCGACGACGTTCGTCGTGACCGGCCGCGGCTACGGCCACGGCGTCGGCATGAGCCAGTACGGCGCTCTCGGCTTCGCGCGGAACGGGGCGACCTACGACCGGATCCTCGCCCACTACTACCCCGGTACGCAGCTCGCCCCCGCGAAGGTGGCGACGATGCGCGTGCTCCTCGCCGATGCGCGGAAGCGGGTCACGGTGCTCGCCACGGCGCCGTTCACGATCCGCGAGGGTGACGGCCAGACGCACCGGCTCCCCGCGAGGACGCTCACGCTCGGTCCGCAGCTCGTCGTCGCGCTCGAGGACGAGACGCGCGCGCTCGCACCACCGCTCGTCCTGCAGCCGGCGCCGGGCTCGGTGCTCAGGCTCGACGGCAAGGCATACCGCGGGCAGCTCGAGGTGCGTGCCGACTCGCGGCGGCTGGCGGTCGTCAACCGGCTGGGCCTCGAGGCGTATCTCCAGGGCGTCGTGCCGGGGGAGATGCCGAGTGACTGGCCGGCCGAAGCGTTGAAGGCGCAGGCCGTGGCCGCGCGCTCGTACGCTCTCGCCCAGCGCGTCGCCGGCAAGCCGTTCGACGTCTACGCGGACGTCCGCAGCCAGGTCTACGGCGGCGTGGCCTACGAGAAGCCCACGACCACCGCCGCAGTCCGCGCCACGGCCGGCGAGGCCGTGCACTTCGACGGCAAGGTCGCGACGACCTACTTCTACTCCACGTCGGGCGGTCGTACGGCGGGCTCCGACGAGATCTTCGCGCAGCCACGTCCGTACCTCGTCTCCGTGGAGGATCCCTTCGACTCGCTGTCGCCGTACCACCGCTGGGGACCCGTCGCCGTGCCCGCCGCGAAGGTGCAGAAGGGGCTGCGGGTGAACGGCGAGGTGCTCGACGTCGCGGTGGCGCCCGGACCTTCCGGGCGCGCCCGGACGGTCACGGTGCAGACCGCGGTCGGTGACCGCCCGGTGCGGCCGACGGACGTCCGCGCCGGGCTCGGCCTCCGCTCGACCTGGTTCCGCTTCGGGCTGCTGTCCCTGCGCCGGCCGGCCGCGCCGGTGATCCACGGGGGCAGCGCGACGCTCACCGGAACCGTCCGCGGCGTTGGTGGCGTGACGCTCTCCGTCGCGAAGGGCGGCATCTGGGAGGCCGTGCGCGCCGTCGGCCCGGGGGCGTTCACGCTCCCCGTTCGGCCGGCGTCGCCAACCGTCTACCGCCTCGCGACCGCCGCGGGCATCGGGCCGGTGCTGCGCGTTCCGGTCGCGCCGCGCGTCACGTTCGACGGCGGCGGCGGCACCGTGACGCCGCCTCTCCCGGACGCCGTCGTCGTGCTCGAGCGACAGGAGGGCGCCGTCTGGGCCGAGGCCGCCCGAGGACGAGTGTCCGCCGACGGCGCCTATCTCTTCCCCGTCCGGCTCGGTCCCGGTGTCTACCGCGTCCGGGTGCCGGCCACGCGCGGGTACGCGCCCGGGACGTCGCCTGAGCTGGCGCTCGGCTGATGCGGCGCACGCTGCTCGCCGTCGCGCTGCTCGCGCTCCTCGTCCCAGCGGCGGCCGACGCCGCACGGTTCGCGGTCGGAGTGCGGCCGGGCGCGGACGTCTCGGTACTCCGCGCTGAGCTCGCCGACCGCGGGCTCGGACGAGGCGAGAGCCTCGCACCCGTTCCCGCTGTGGTCGTCGACGCGCCCCGCCGTGCCGACCTGAGCGGCCTCCCCGGCTCGGCGTACGTCGAGCGCCTCGGCGTGCGCCGCGTCGCCGCCTACACGCCGAACGACCCGCTGGTGGCGAAGCAGTGGTACCTGACCCACAACCGCGCTTACGACGCGTGGGAGGCGAAGCCGCCGCTGGCAGCGACGCTCGTCGCGGTGATCGACTCCGGCATCGACGGGACGCACCCGGAGCTCGCCGCCCGGATCCTCGAGGCGAGGAGCTTCGTCGGCGGCTCGCCGCGCGTCGACAAGCAGGGCCACGGCACCTTCGTGGCGGGCCTGATCGCCGCCGAGTCGGACAACGGCATCGGCATCGCCGGGCTGTCCCCGGCTGCCGAGCTGCTCGTCGCGAAGGTGGTGACCGGCGACCGCACGATCCCGATCGAGGCCGAGGTGCGGGCGATCCGCTGGGCAATCGCGCGCGGCGCGCGGGTCATCAACATGAGCCTCGGCGGCATCCGCGACCCGCTCGACCCGTCGGTCGACACGTACTCGCCGCTCGAGGCCGCAGCCGTCGCCGAGGCGGTGAAGGCGAACATCGTCGTCGTGGCCGCCGTCGGGAACGGCGACCAGGCGCCGGTGAGCCCGTGGCGCTTCGCGAGCTATCCGGCCGCGTTGCCGCACGTGCTCGGCGTCGCCGCCATCAGCCGGACCGGCGACGCGCCGGCCTTCTCGAACCGAGATCCGATCTACGCCGACCTCTCGGCGCCGGGGGAGGAGATCCTGTCGACGTTCCCGCGGGCGCTGACGGCGACCTATCCGGCCTGCACGGAGCAGGGCTACTCGAGCTGCGGCCCCGACGAGTGGCGCAGCGCCGAGGGCACGTCGTTCGCCGCGCCGCAGGTGGCCGCGGCAGCCGCGACACTGCTCGGCGAGCGCCCCGACCTGCGCGCCGAGCAGGTCACCGCGCTGCTCACTCGCACTGCCGTGGACGCGAAGGCGAGCACCGGCTGCCGGACGTGCCCGCTCGGCCGCGACCGCTTCACGGGTTGGGGCCGGCTCGACATCGCCTCGGCGCTCGAGCAGCTCGGCGGTGTCGTGCCGCAGCGCGACCGCTACGAGCCGAACGACGACGCCGGTGCGCGTGCGACGAGGCTCTACAGCCAGTCCCGCGTCGACGCCACGCTCGACTTCTGGGACGACCAGCAGGACGTCTACAAGGTGCGGCTGCGGCGCGGTCAGCGCATGTACGTCGGCCTCACCGGCCCGCCGCGCACGGACGTCAACCTCATGCTCTGGCGCCCCGGCACGACCCATGTCGACGACCTACGCCGCCAGCACCGGCGTCTCACCCAGTCGGCCCGGCCGGGGCCGCGCGAGTGGCTCGCGTTCCGCGCCCGGGAGACGGGGCTGTTCTACCTGCAGGTCAAGATGGCGAGCGGCGGTGCGGGCCGCTACCGCCTGCGCATCGTCAAGACCTGATTAGTGCGCAAGACCGGAATCCGCTCGCGCGGATTCCGGTCGCGCGAAGACCCCTGAAGGCGTCCGCTTCGCGGCCGCTTCGTTCTGGAGCCGCATCACCTATCGGACGAGGGCTCCAGCAGCTCGTCGTCCGGCACGTCGCGGACGACACGCGCGGGGTTGCCGACGACCAGGGCGCGGGGCGGCACGTCCTTCGTGACGACGGCGCCGGCGCCGACGAACGCCTCCTCGCCGATCTCGACGGCCGGCAGCAGGATCGCGCCGCCGCCGACACGCGCGCCGCGGCGGATCGTCGGCCCCTTGATCAGCTCGTGCCGGCGCTCCGTGCGGCCCATGAAGTTGTCGTTCGTCGTCACGACGCACGGCGCGATGAACACGTGCTCCTCGAGCGTCGAGTACGCAGTGATGTACGCGTCGGCCTGGATCTTCGTCATCGCTCCGATCGTCGTGTCGTTCTCGACGAGCGAGCCGCGGCCGACGACGACGTCGTCCCCGATGTCGACGCGCTCGCGGATGCACGACTGGTCGCCGAGGACGACTCGCGCGCCGACACGCGAGCCGGCGAACACGATCGCCCCGGTCGAGACGATCGTGCCGTCGCCGATTCGGGTGGGCGGCAAAGGCTCCCGCTTTGCCGTCGAGCGCGGCGACAGCGAGGGCTGCTTGCCGACGACGGCACCGTCGAGGACTCGGACGCCCTCGCCGAGGACCGTGCCCGGATAGACGATCGCCGAGGCGGCGATCTCAGCGGCCATTCAGCGATTCCGTCAGCCGGTCGAGGGCGCGCACGACCGCGAGCCCGTCGTGCGCCTCGGCGTGATCGCCCGGCCCGTCCGCGACGAGACGGAGGAAGTGCTGGCACTCCAGCCGCAGCGGCTCGTCGTTCGGGATCTTGGGGCTGAAGATGTCACCGGTGCGGGTTCGCCACTCGCCGTAGATCGACGACGGCTCCCATGGACCCTTCTCGTAGACCGTGATCTTGCGCTCCAGCTCCATGTCGTCGAAGACGGCCATCCGCTCCTTGCCGACGACGGTCATGCGCCGCATCTTGTGCGGGTCGAGCCAGGACAGGTGCATGTGCGCGACCTTGCCGCTCGGGAAGCGCAGGAAGCAGAAGACGACGTCCTCGACGCCGGGCTGCAGGAAGTCGCGGCCGTGAGCGACAGCCTCCTCGGGCTCCTCGCCGATCAGCCAGAGGATGACCGAGAGGTCGTGGACGCCGAGCGACCACAGCGCGTTCTCGTTCGAGCGGATGACGCCGAGGTTCTGCCGGTTCCCGTACACGCAGAGCACTTCACCGAGCTCCCCGGAGTCGATCAGCTCCTTCAGCTTCAGGACGCCCGGGTGGTAGAGGAGCAGATGCCCGGGCATGAGCACGCGGACCCGCTCCTCGGCGAGCCGGATCAGCTCCTCCATCTCCGTCCCCGTCATCGCGGGCGGCTTCTCGACGAAGACGTGCTTGCCGGCCGCGAGCGCCTGCCGGGCGAGCTCGTAGTGGGTGGGCACGGGGGTCGCCACCACGACCGCGTCGAGCTCGGTGTCCGCGAGCACCTCCGCGAAGTCGCCGGTCACGCGGGCGCGCGGATAGCGCGCGGCGAACTGCTCGCGCAGCTCCGGCGAGGCGTCGCAGAGCCAGGTGAGCTCCGCCAGCTCGTCGAAGTTGCGAACGAGGTTCTTCCCCCAGTTGCCGAGGCCGGCGGCGCCGACGCGGATCACAGCTTCCAGACCTTGCCGTTCTGCCTGCCGCGGACGCCTGTGGCGTTGCGCAGGTCGACGACGACCACCGACCGTTCGGCGACGTCCTCGTAGTCGACGCTCGAGTGGTCGGTGACGACGACCACGGCGTCGTAGGCCTCCGGCTCGAGCGGCACCGACTCGAGGCCCAGCTCCTCGAGCGCCGGCACGTGCGGATCGTGATACGCGAGGTCGGCGCCGCCGGCGCGCAGCAGCTCCATCAGCTTCAGCGCCGGTGACTCCCGCATGTCGCCGATGTCCTTCTTGTAGGCGACGCCGAGGACGAGGATCCGCGATTCCGAGAGCGACTTCCCGGCGCCGTGGTTCAGCGCCTGGGAGACGAGAGAGCGGCAGAAGTACGGCATGTTCTGGTTGACCTCGCCGGCCAGCTCGATGAAGCGGGTGGTGAAGTCGTACTCCCGCGCCTTCCAGGTCAGGTAGAAGGGGTCGATCGGGATGCAGTGGCCGCCGAGGCCCGGCCCGGGCTTGAAGCTCATGAAGCCGAACGGCTTCGTCGCGGCCGCCTCGATGACCTCCCAGACGTCCATGCCCATGCGCTCGCAGAGCATCGCGAGCTCGTTGACGAGCGCGATGTTGACCGAGCGGAAGATGTTCTCGAGCAGCTTCGTCAGCTCGGCGACTTCGGGGCTGGAGACGCGGTGGACCTTTTCGATGGCCCCGCCGTAGAGCGCGGCGGCGGCCTCGGTCGAGGCGTCGTCTATCCCACCGACGACCTTGGGCACGTTGCCGGTCGTCCAGTCCGTGCGGCCCGGGTCGACGCGCTCGGGCGAGAACGCGAGGTGGAAGTCCTTTCCGACGGCGAGGCCGCTGACGCGTTCCAGGACGGGGAGCACGTCGTCGCGGGTCGTACCGGGGTACGTGGTGGACTCGAGCACGACCAGATGGCCGGGCCGCAGGCGCTGCGCGATCTCCGCCGTCGCCGAGAGCACGATCGAGAGGTCCGGCTCGCGCTGCTTCGACAGGGGTGTGGGTAGGGCGATCAGGATGGCGTCGGCCTCGCGCAGCTCGTCGTAGTCCGTGGTTGCTCGCAGGCCGTCAGCGACGAGCCGCTGCAGCGTCTCGGTCGAGACGTCCTCGATGTAGCTCTCGCCGCGGTTGAGCCGTTCGACCCGATCCGGGTCGATGTCCACGAGCAGCACGCTGCGGCCGGCCTCCGCGAAGACCTGCGCGAGGGGTACGCCGACGTACCCGGCGCCCACGATGGCGACGTCCCGTTTCATCGGCGTTGGAGCCTAGCTTGGAGCGCGGCCGCGACACGCTCCGACGCATGTCCGCCCCCATATAGCACGGGCCGCTCGTCGTCCAGCGGGCGCGCCGAGCCGACCGCCGCGACGAGCGCATCGGGGTCGTCGTCGACAAGCGTGTTGGCGCCGAGCTCGACCGTGTCGACCCACTCCGTGCTGGGCCGCGTGGTCACGCACGGCACGCCGTACCAGTACGCCTCCTTCTGCAGCCCGCCAGAGTCGGTGACGATTACGCGCGCCTGCGACGCGAGCGCGGCGAACGGGAGGTAGCCGAGGGGGGCGACGAGCTCGACGTGCCGTGCGGGGCGCAGGCCGGCGGCCGTAAGGGCCGCCCGTGTCCGCGGGTGCACCGGGAATACAACGGGCTCCTCGAGCCGGTTCAGGCCGTCGAGGATCCGGCCGAGTCGCGGTTGTTCCACATTGGCCTCGCGGTGGATCGTGGCGACGACGTAGCGGCCGGCATCGGGCCGCGGGTGCCGTTCGCGCGCGATCGGTGCGAACCGGAGGCTGGCGTCGGCCATGACGTCGCCGACGACCTCGACGACGCCCGCCACCCCCTCGCTCTCGAGAATCGAGCGCGAACGCTCGTCGGGCGCCAGCAGCAGCGACGACAGGCGGTCGACCTCGATCCGGTTTCGCTCCTCGGGCATCGCGAGGTCGCCGCTCCGCAGCCCGGCCTCGACGTGTGCGACCGGGATTCCACCCTCGACGCCGGCGCGCCCACCTGCGGCCGTGGAGTTCGTATCGCCCATGACGATCACCCAGTCGGGCCGCTCGGCGCGGATCGCGCGGAGGACGGCCGGCTGCATGCGCTCGATCGAGGCGGTGTGCAGGTCGAGTCGATAGGCCGGCTCCGGCACCTCGAGCTCGTCGAAGAAGACCTGGGAGAGCTCGCGATTCCAGTGCTGGCCGGTGTGCAGCACGATCTCCTCGATCCCGGCGCCGCGAAGCGCGACCGACAGAGGCGCCGACTTCACGAACTGCGGGCGGTTGCCGACGACGGTGAGGACGCGCATCGCGCGCCAGCCTACGCGCCTCCCCCGGCAGGGGGACGCGCGCTCACCCGTCTCGCCGGACAGTTCGATCGACCACCTCTGCGGTATGACGACGCTGGTTCACACACTCCCGAAGCGCGGCCGAGACGGCGCGAGCCTGCAGGCGCTCGCGGGCGGTCTCGCCCTCGCGCTGTTGGTTCCCGTGCTGGCCCTGAGCGGCCTCGCCGTGCCGCTGCCCTCGGCCGTCTACCGGCTCGCCGTCGATCTCATCGAGCGCACCGAGGCGCTCTCCGCCGGCCTGATGGGCGGAGGCCCCGACTCGAGCTCCTCGCGCGCGGACACGATCCGGTTGCGCGACTCCGAACCAACCGCAGCCTCCCGCGTCGCCGCGCCGAGCGCCCCGGTGACGACCGGCACAGCGTCGACACGAGCCCGCAGGGCGGCGGTACTGCCCGGCGGCAGGCCGGAGACCGTGACCCGCCGTCCCGGCACGCGGACGACCCCACGTTCCGGCAACCCGGATACCCCCGGCACCGGATCGGTGCCACCCGCCGAGCAGCCCGCGCCGCGCTCCGCGCCGACACCAGGCGGGCCGACGGCCGAGACCCCGACCGCCGGTGGTGGTGGCGGCGGTGGCGGCGTATCGGATTCCGGAGGCGGCCCGACTCCACCCAATTCGGGTTCGAGCGGCTCCTCGCAGACCTCGCCGCCCACGATCGGCGGCACGGTCGGCACCGTCGGCGAGACCGTCGGCGGTACCGTCGGCACGGTCGGCGAGACGATCGGCGGCCCCGTAGGCGGCACAGTCGGCACGGTCGGCGAGACTGTGGAGACGACGGTCGGCTCGGTGGGCGAGACGGTCGACGAGACGGTCGCCACGGTCGAGGAGACAGTCGACACCACCGTCCAGGCCGTCGGCGGGCTGCTCGGGGGCCTGCTGCCGCCGAAGCCACCGAAGAAATGATCCCGGCCCGCCGCCGCGAGCCGGGGCGGGGGCCGCAGCGACCCGCCGCAGAGGAGCGCGCACCGAGGCTCGTCCTTCGGTTCGCCGTCGTCACCGCGGTGTGCCTCGGGGTGGCCGCGGCCGCGATCCTCGTCACCATCCGGCACGTCAACCTCGAGCAGGCCGAGCGCTCCGCCGCCGAGCAGTCGCGGCTGCTCGCCGAGGCGGTGCTCTCCGACGGCCTCCGCAGCTCCGATCTGGCCGCGCCGGTCGGTGCGGCCCGGCGCGCGCAGCTCGACGAGCTGGTCCGCCGCCGGGTGCTGCGGCCTGGCACATCGATCCTGCGCCTCCGGCTGGTGCGCGCCGACGGACTCGTCACGTATTCGACGGAGCGCACCGAGATCGGGAAGCCCAGCGGCGACGCAGCGCGCGTCAGTGACACCGTCCGCGCGCAGGAAGTGCGGAGCGGCGCCTCGACGGTCACCCTGGGCGGCGAGCGTGTCGAGGTCCTGCGGTCCTTCTTCCCCGTGGCCGGCGCGGGTGGCGCCGGCGCCGCGGTCGTCCTCCAGGATCACGAGCCGATCGAGGCGCTCGCCCGAGAGGCGTTCCTGCCTGTCGCCGGCATCCTCGAGGTGGTGCTGATCCTCCTCTACGCGCTGCTCGTGCCGATTCTGGCCCGCGTGTCGCGGCGCCTCGTCAGGCAGCTCGAGCGGATCCGGCACCAGGCCTACCACGACGACCTGACCGACCTCCCGAACCGCCGGCTGCTGCGGGAGCGGCTCGTGACCGCACTGGCCGAGGCGGACGGCGGTCCCGTCGCGGTGCTGACGCTCGACCTCGACCGCTTCAAGAGCGTCAACGACACCTTCGGCCATCCCGGCGGGGACGAGCTCCTCCGCCGCCTCTGCGAGCGGCTCGTCGCGGAGGTCGACGGCGATCTCCTCGTCGCTCGCCTCGGCGGCGACGAGCTGGCCGTGCTGGCCCCCGGCCGCACCGCCCGCGACGCGATCGAGCTCGGACGCGAGGTGCGCTCGATCACCGGTGCGCCCTTCACGCTCGACGGCGTCCCGGTCGCCGTCGACGCCTCCGTCGGCGTCGCCGTCTCGCCGGAGGACGGGCTGGACGCGGACACGCTGTTGCGCCGGGCCGACGTCGCGATGTTCGCGGCGAAGGGCCGCCGTCTCGGGGTCGCCCGCTACGACGAGGGCTTCGACACGAGCGACCGCGACCGGCTCGCGCTCATGAGCCAGCTGCGCGGGGCGATCGAGCGCGGCGAGATCGTGCTCCACTTCCAGCCAAAGATCGAGCTCTCGAGCGGTGCCGTCTGCGGCGTCGAGGCGCTCGTCAGGTGGCAGCACCCGGAGCGCGGCCTCGTGCCGCCCGCGGCCTTCGTGCCGTACGCCGAGCAGAGCGGGCTCAACCGCGATCTGACCCGGAGGGTGCTGCGGCTGGCCGTCGAACAGGCCGCGGCCTGGCGCCGAACCGGGGCCGGTGTGCCGGTGGCCGTGAACGTAACGATGTTCGACCTCCTGGACCCGGGGTTCGCGGAGGAGCTCGAAACCGTGCTGAGGCAGGTCGGCCTCCCCGCGGGCGACCTCCAGCTCGAGCTCACCGAATCGGCCGTGATGTCGGAGCCCGAGCGGGTGCTGGGGGTGCTCGAGCAGGTGAGCGCGCTCGGCGTGGGTCTCGCCGTCGACGACTTCGGCACCGGCTACTCCTCGCTGGGCCATCTCGGCCGGCTCCCGGTCGACACGATCAAGATCGACCGGTCGTTCGTCATGGGAATGGATGCGGACGAGGCGAACCGGGCGATCGTCGCAGCCACGATCGACCTCGGCCACGCGCTCGGGCTGCGGGTCGTCGCCGAAGGGATCGAGACCAGCGAATGCGCCGCAGAGCTGCGCGCGCTCGGCTGCGACGTCGGCCAGGGCTATGGATTGGGGCGGCCGGTACCCGCCGGCGAGCTCGCGTTCGACCGGCCGATCGACGCCGCAGCGGCCTGACGACCCGGTTTCGCGTTTTACCCGGCTCGTACGTCAACGTCGCGAACGCGCGCTACTCTCAGCGACGGCCATCCCTGATCCGGGGGATCGCCGCTGCGAGCGGTGTTTCACATAATGGGCAGTGGGGTCGCGCGGCTCGGGGATGCGGGCGCCGACGCGGGAGCGAGGCCTGGGGAGGCACGTGGGCGAAAGCCGCAGGGACAGAGGGGCGAGGCTGGTCGGGATCGAGGGCCTGCGGGCCATCGCAGCGACGAGCATCCTCGTCTACCACGTCTACGTCTACGGCGCGCCGGACGGCCAGCGCGTCGACATGGGGCCGCTCGGGAAGGTCTTCGACAACCTGCGCGCCGGGGTCACGCTCTTCTTCGTCCTCAGCGGCTTCCTGCTCTACCGCGTCTTCGTCTCGGCCGCTCTGCGCGACAGGCCGATGCCGTCCGTTCGCAACTACTTCCGCAACCGCGCGCTTCGCATCGTGCCCGCCTACGTGGCCGTGCTGCTCGCGGTCGCGCTCGTGTTCGAGCACGAGCTCCTCACCCGGCCGCTGCAGCTCGGCGCCAACCTGCTCTTCCTGCAGAACTACATCCCCGCCTACATCGGCACGAGCCCGGACGCTGCGGGAATCGCGCCGGCGTGGTCGATCGTGATCGAGGTCAGCTTCTACCTCGTCCTGCCCGTGCTGGGCTACATCGCCATCCGGCTCGCGCGGCGCCACGGCATCGTCGGCAGCGCTGGCGCCCGTCGCGCTGATGGTCGCCGCCGGCCTTGCGGCGAAGGGGCTTGCGCGCCTGCTCGACGACCGCTCCGACGCGCTGTGGATCTTCCAGCACAGCCTGCCCACGCATGCGGACTGGTTCGCGGCCGGCATGGCCGTCGCCGTCGCGCAGGTGCTGTACGAGGACGGCCGCCTGCGCCTCCCGAGCTGGTGGCGGCCTGCGGCGGTGGCCGCTGCCGTGGCACTTGCGCTCGGCGGGATGAAGCTCTTCTACGAGGGGATCCTGAACGGGCTCACGTACCAGACGCCAATCGCCTTCGGCTGCGCGCTCCTGCTCGCGGTGATCGTGCTCGCGGAGCCCGGGAGCGCGCCGGTCCGCGTGCTCGGCTCGGGCGCATTCGTCTTCGCGGGGCTCGTCTCGTACAGCGTCTTCCTGATCCACGATCCCGCTCGTCCGCGGCTTCCGCGACTGGGGCCTGACGATGGACGGTCGTGCGGGCTTCGTCGTGAACCTGCTGGTGATCGGCGGCCTGACGTTCGTGCTCGCGACCCTCACGTACCGCTACGTCGAGCAGCCCGCGCTGGCGCGGAAGCGGCGGTGGCAGGCCGGCGATTCCGCCGGGCTCGGCTCGTCGGCGCCTCCCGGCGGCGACGGCTCCCTTGCCCCCGGCGCTCCGGTGCCCGTTCACGCCACGGTCGATGACGTAGCCGTGCGCTCCGCCGGCGAGCGTCGCGACGGGCCGCCCGACTCCACCCGTCGCCTCGGCGCGGGCCTCATGGCGGCGCTTTCGCAGCCGTCTCCGGATCTCCCTCACCACGACCAACCGAACACGAGAGGAAGGACGACATGAAGCAGCACGCGACCAGGAGGCCCAAGCTCCTCCGTGTGGGCGTCCTCGGAGCCGTGCTGGCTCTGATGGCGCTCGGCACGGCCGGCGCGGCGCCCATCCCGGTCACGAAGATGGCCGCGCTCGGCGACTCGATCACGAGCGCCTGGGACAACGGCGACCAGTGGGATCGCTCCTGGTCCACCGGCACGGACCAGACGGTCAACTCGCATCGCAACCGGCTCGGCGGCTCGTCCGTGAAGCAGGAGCTCGCGGTGGCCGGGTCGAGGTGGAACAGCGGCAACAGCGATACGACGCCGCCAATCTTCCGGGGACTCGTCGGGCAGGCGGAGGCCGTCGACGCCGACGCGCAGTACGTCACGATCCTGACGGGGAGCGCCGACGTGTGTCGCGCGGAGGTGACCACGTTCCTGCGCGACGGGACGCAGGAGCCGACGAACCCGAACGGCATCCCGACCGCCGCGGAGTACTCCAACACGATTCGCGCGGCGCTGCAGATTCTCGTCGCCAAGAACGCGAACGTCAGGGTGCTCCTCGCGTCGATCCCGAACTGGGCGCAGCTGGCGGCTCCGGAGTTCGTGAACAAGCCGGGGATGGGCCTCTGCCCGATGCTCTTCGGCGCGTCGGCGAACCCGACGGCCTTCTTCCAGCGCATCCAGGACCTGAACTCGGCGGCGGCCGCGGTGTGCGGGCAGTTCGCGAACTGCCGCTACGACGGCGGCGCGGTCCACGGCGTCAACCTCGACCCAGCCGACCTGAGCACCCACGACAACTTCCACCTGACGGCCAAGGGCGAGGCCAAGATCGCCGAGCTCACGTGGGCGGCCGCTGCGTCGCTGCTGGAGGGCGGCGGCGGTGGCGGCGGCGGTGGCGGCGGCGGCGGCGGCGGCGGCGGCGTCGACCTGGCGGTGTCGGGCACGGCGACCCCCGCGTCGGCGAACGTCGGCGACAGTGTTGTGCTGCGGCTTCAGGGCCGGCTCGCGTCCGGCGCGATCGCGACGAACGTCCAGCTGCGCGCGACGCTCCCGGCCGGGCTTCAGTTCGTCTCGTCGCAGGTCGACCGTGGCCCCGGCTGTAGCGGCACGCAGACGATCACCTGCAACCTCGACTTCCTGAACGGCCAGGCGCCGGTCGGGAACGTGATCCTGACGGTGAAGGCCACGGCTGCCGGTCAACAGTCCGTGCCGCTCCAGCTGTCGGCGTCGCAGACCGATACGACGGCGGGGAACAACTCGGGCTCCGTTGCGGTCGAGGTCAAGGCGCCCGCGTCGGCGCAGCCGAAGCCGACGGTCAAGCGCGTCGGCGCCTCGGCTCCGCGCGCAGTCCAGGCCCGCAGGACGACGGGGTGGGTCTCGCTCGCCTCGGCCGTCCAGGCTCGGAACGCGACCTCGATGCAGGTCTCGGTCACGCGCCTCGGCTCGAGCTCGCGGCTGACGATGCTGCGCGGCAGCAAGGTCGGCCCGTCGACCGCCCGCGGCAAGGTCAAGTCGATCACGATCAAGCCCGGGACGCAGACGCGCCAGCTCGCGCTGCGGCTCGCAAAGGGCTCGATCGCGAAGGGCAAGCGCTACGTGATCGTCGTGACCGTGAAGAACGCGGTCGGCTCGCAGACGATCCGCATCCCGGTTCGCGGCTGACCGGTGCGGAGGGGCCGTCCGGCAGCACGCCGGACGGCCTCTCCGACCGATCCAGCGCAGCGCGCCCGACGATCAGGCGTTGACGATCAGCTCGGACGGGAACGCGTTCAGCCTGCGGCCGCCCTGCGGCTCGCAGACCACGACGTCCTCGATGCGCACGCCGACGTCGTCGAGCACGATCGACGGCTCGTCCGTGAAGGTCATTCCGGCTGCGAGGGGCGTGTCCTCCTCCTCCGAGAGGAAATGGGCGCTCGTGGACGTCGAGCCCTATGCCGTGCCCCATCCGGTGCACGAAGGCATCGCCGAGGCCGGCCGCCTCGATCGGCTCGCGGCACGCCCGGTTCACCTCGCTGGCGAGCACTCCCGGCCGGAGCGCGGCGCGCCCCGCCTCCTGCGCGGCGAGAACCAGCTCGTACGCCTCGCGGACTCGAGGCTCGGGCTCGCCGACACAGACCGTCCGGCCGAAGTCGGAGCAGTAGCCGTCGACGACTGCACCGAAGTCGAACATCACGACGTCGCCCTCCTCGATCGGCACGGTCCGGCTCTCGTCGGCGGAGTTCTTGCCGCCGACGAAGCTCGTGAAGACGTGCGTCGTGAACGATGGGACACGCGAGCCCTCGACGTTCAGCTGGTGATCGACCGCCTCGGCGAGGTCGAGCATCGTCGTCCCGGGTGTGACCCGCGGCGCCACCTCGGCCATGACCTGATCGGCGATGTCGCACGCGCCGGCCATCACGTCGAGCTCCTCCGGCGACTTCGTGCGGCGGAGCTCGTTGACGAGCGCCGAGCCGCTGACGGCCCGCTCGGGCGCGAGGGCCGACGTCAGCTGGAACACCGACTCGGCCCACGTGCGGTCGCCGACGCCGAGGGTCGCCGCAGGACCGAGACCGCGCGCGGCCTGCGCGAACAGCGCGGCCCCGTCGTCGCGCTCGCTCACCACCACGACCTCGCCCGGCAGCTCGCCGACCACCTCGAGCAGGGCCATCATCCTCGGCAGGAAGAACACCGGGTCGCGGTCGGGGCGGAAGAATGCGCCCGCGACCCAGCCGTGCGCGTACTGGGACTGTCCGAAGGTAGGAATCGCGCGCTCGACGCCGGTCAGGTACTCCAGGTCCGACGAGGGTGGCAGGAAGAGGAGATCGACGCCGGCCGCCGCCATCCGCTCCCCCAGGGCGCGTCGTCGGGTGTCGTAGTCGAACACCCCGGCGAGTCTAGGCCAGCCCGGTTGGCGGCTACCGTCGAGCCGTGCAGACGACGGCCGTAGCAGCGCTCGCGGTGTTCGTGCTGGTCTGGCTGTTCGGGCCGGCCGAGCTCCGCTCGATCGTGCCGGTGTGGCTCCCCTTCGTCGTCGCCGTCGGGCTCGAGCTCAGCTTCTTCCTCGGCGCCCGCGGAGGTTCGGTTGCGCCGGCGGCGACCCGGGATCGGCTCCCACAGCGCGCAGATCGGGAGCGGTTCGGCTATCCGGAGGAGCCCGACGAGGTGCTGCTCGTCCCAGACGGCGCCGGCGAGCTGTGGATCCCCTACTCGGGCGAGACCGGCGAGGAGCTCGAGCAGCTGGTCGCCGCGCAGCGCGAGCAGGGTGGCCTCGCGTCCGACGATCCGGTCCGGTCGGCCGGCTCGTCGCGGCCGGGCCGCGCCCTACGGCGCCTGCTCGCCGGGCTGGCGGCGATCGCAGCGCTCGTGGCTGTCGTCTGGGTGGTCGAGAGCCGCAGGGGTTGGGGCGGTGTGGACGAGCCTGCGCGCGCCGCGACCGAGAGTCGGATCTCGGCGGAGGCCTCGCGGATCGCGGGGCATCCGGTCGACGTGCGCTGCGACGAGGAGGGGGCGTTCGTAGGCGCGGTGCAGCACAGCGAGGGCGTCGCAGTGGTCGGCGGTCGACTCGCCTACCTCACGCCCGAACGGTGCTTCCACCTCTACCGGCTGGCCCTTCGGGACGAGGTCTCGTTCAGCCAGACCGCGCGCTCGGTCGCGGTGCTCGCCCACGAGGCCTGGCACCTGCGCGGCGTGCGGAACGAGGGCACGACGGAGTGCTATGCGCTGCAGTCGGGCGTCGAGCTCGGGCAGCGTCTCGGCCTCTCCGAGGACACGGCGCGGCGGATGATGCGCCAGCAGCTCGCGGAGAACCAGTCGCGCCGAGTCGACACCCTGGAGTACGTCGTCCCCCGTGCCTGCCGCGACGGCGGCCGCCTCGACCTGCATCCGGGGTCGTCCTCGTTTCCCTAGCGGGTGCCGCGCACGGCGACCGAATGCCGGCCCGGCGTCGAGAATGGGCCGTGAAGGATTCGAACCTTCGACCTTGGGATTAAGAGTCCCCTGCTCTACCAACTGAGCTAACGGCCCGCGGGGGCGACAGTGTAGCCGGGTCGCTGTACCATCAGCCCACTCGAGGCAGGGGGCTCTGTGTCGATGCGCGAGGCCGGGCGGGCGGCGATCGAGGAGGCGTCGGAACGTCGCAGCGAGCAGCTTCGGCGGCTCGCCGCCGCCGGCCTGCTCATCAACTCTGGCACCGACACCGACGAGCTGCTCGCGGCCATCTCCGAGCAGGCGCGGGAGATCATCGGCGTCCACCTCGCCGTCACGTCGCTCGCCGACGACGAGGAGTGGAGCGGCGCGTCGAACGCCGTGTCGTGCTCGGAGAAGTACGCGACCTGGGCCGACTACGACGCTGCCAGGGACGGCGGCGGCCTGGAGGCGCTCGTTCGCGGTGACAACCGGCCGGTGCGGCTGAGCAAGGAGGAACTCGACGAGCACCCGGGCCGGCGCAATGCCGGCGGGGCGGCCGCGTCCCGACCGCTGCGCGGCTGGCTGGCCGCGCCGATCGTCGCGGGGGACGGCAGGAAGCTCGGGCTCATCCAGGTCTCCGACAAGGAGGGGGGCGAGCTCACCGAGGAGGACGAGGCGATCCTCGTGCACCTCGCGGAGCTCTCCGCGAAGGCGCTCGAGAACGCGGAGCTGCTCAGAACCCTGCGCCAGCGGGCCACCGAGCTTGCCGCCGTCTACGACCTGGCCGACGCCGTCGCTCAGGCGGAGACGCTCGACGCCGTCTTCGATTCGGCGCTGGACGCACTCCGTCGCGCCGTCGGTGTCGAGCGCGCGTCGGTCGTGCTCTTCGACGCGGCGGGCGGCATCGACTTCCGTGCGTGGAGAGGGCTCTCCGACGCCTACC
This sequence comes from uncultured Gaiellaceae bacterium, assembly GCA_963733065.1. Classification (GTDB taxonomy): domain Bacteria; phylum Actinomycetota; class Thermoleophilia; order Gaiellales; family Gaiellaceae; genus CAVTBT01. The sequence continues at coordinate 424,719 of CAVTBT010000005.1, read as the reverse complement.
GGAAGGCGGTGCAGGGTCGGCTGCCCTGGCAGGCGCGCGCCGAGGACCCGGCGGCCTTCGTGGTGGACGACGTCCTCGCCGACGCCGACGTCGCCGAGCTGCACGAGGCGTTCGTGCGCGAGGGGATCCGCTCGATGGCACTCGTGCCGCTCGTGCAGGGCGGAGCCGTGTTCGGCCGCTTCGTGCTCTACGGCGACCGGCCGGCAGCGTTCTCGCGGGCCAGCGTTCAGCTCGCGGAGACGATGGCCAGCCACGTCGCGGCGGCGGTGCACCGTCGCCGGACCGAGGCGCATCTGCGCGAGTCCCGCAACCAGCTCGAGGCGATCTTCCGCAGCGTCACGGACGGCGTCACGGTGCAGGCGGCGGACGGCTCGCTCGTCTACGCGAACGAGGCGGCCGCCAGGTTCAGCGGCTTCGAGTCGCGCGACGAGTTCCTCGCCACGCCGGTTGCGGACATCCTGGCCCGCTTCGAGGTGCTCGACGAGCACGGCGCTCCGTTGTCCGCCGGCGACCTCCCCGGTCGCGCGGCGCTGGTCGAGGGCCGCGAGAGTGAGCGCATCGTCCAGTACCGGTTCGTCGACACGGGCGAGCGGCGCTGGTCTGTGATCCGCGCCACGCCGGTGCTGGACGAGGAGGGCGGCGTCCGGCTCGCCATCAACGTGTTCCACGACCTGACGCAGCAGCGCCGCGCGGACGAGCGGCTCCGCGTGCTGGCGGACGCGGGGCGGACGCTGTCGTCGTCGCTCGACGTCGATGGCACGTTGACCGAGATCGCGCATCTCGTTGTTCCCGCGGTCGCCGACTACTGCCTCGTCGACCGGCTCGACGAGGACGGGACGCTTCGCCACGTCGTCCACGTCCACGTCGATCCGGAGGGGCACGCAACGCTCGCCGAGCTCCGGCGGCGCTATCCGGTGCTCGGCAACCCGGCGCATCCGGTGGCGAGGGTGGTAGCCACGCACGAGCCGCTCTACGAGGTCGAGCAGGCGGAGCGGGCGCTCGACGACATCTCCCTCGACGAGGGACACCGGTCGCTGTACGGCCGGCTCGCGCCGTCGTCGTTCCTCGCCGTGCCGCTCGTCGCGCGCGGGAGGACTCTCGGCGCCATCTCGATGGGCACGACGACCGGCGGCGGGCGCCGTCTCGACGAGGAGGACCTCTCACTCGCGCTCGAGCTGGCCGAGCGCGCCGCGCTGGCCGTCGACAACGCCGTGCTCTACGAGGAGGCGCAGGCCGAGGTGGCCGAGCGGCAGCGCTCGGAGGAGCGCCTCCGCTTTCTCGCGCGGGCCAGCCAGGTGCTCGCCGGCTCCCTGGACGTGGAAGCCACGATGCGCAGCATCGCCCGGCTCGCCGTGCCGGCGGTCACCGACTGGTGCGTCGTCTACGAGCTGCGCGGCGACGGCACGATCGTCCGGCTGGCGGTCGAGCACGCGGGGGGCGACGCCGAGCGCGTCCGCGCCATCCTCGACCGCCATCCGCTCGACCCGGACGCCGATGTGGGCGTGGCGCGGGTCATCGCCACGCGCGAGCCGGAGCTCGTGGCCGAGCTGACGGCGGAGGAGCTGGCCCGCGACACGACCGAGCCGAACGGCCTGGCGGAGGCGCTCGGCGTCGAGCCGACCTCGCTGATCACGGTGCCACTCGTGGCACGCGACCGCACACTCGGCGCGATCTCGCTGCTCACCGCCGAATCCGGGCGCCGCTACGGCTCCGACGACGTCGAGCTGGCGGTGGAGCTCGCCCGGCGTGCGGCGGTCGCGATGGACAACGCGCGCCTCTACCTGGAGGCGCGGCAGTCGCTCGCCCAGCTCGAGGCCGTGCTGGTCTCGGCACCGGTCGGGATCGGGTTCTGGGACCGTGACCTGCGCTACGTCCGGGTCAACGACGCGCTCGCGGAGATCAACCGCCGGCCGCCTGTCGAGCACGTCGGCCGCACCCTCGACGAGGTGGTCCCGAAGCTCGCGGGGACGCTCGAGCCGATCTACCGCTCCGTGCTCGAGACCGGAGAGCCGATGGTGCGCGCGGAATCGACGAACGCCGACGCGACCGAGCTGGCGGACGACCGGCACTGGCTCTCCAGCTACTTCCCGGTTCGCACGAGCGACGGCGAGACGACGGGCATGGCGGCGGTGATCCTCGAGGTCACCGAGCGCGAGCGGGCGGCCGCGCGCTTCCGGTTCCTGGCCCGAGCCAGCGAGCTGCTCGCGGCCTCTCTCGAGATCGGCGAGGTCGTGCCGGCCGTGGCGGAGCTCGCAGTCGGCTCGTTCTGCGACACGTGCTCGGTGTGGAGGCTCGAAAGCGGGTCACTCGTGCGGCTGGCGCGCGCGTACAAGCGGGCCGAGAGGTTCGAGGCGTTCGCGGGCCTCGACCGCTACGACCTCGGGCGCGACGACGGCGTGCCGCTCGTGCGCGTGGCGGCCACGGGCGAGCCTCTGCACATGCCCACGCTCGGCGACGACGAGCTGAGCAAGATGGCGCGCAGCGAGCCCGAGCAGGCGCTGCTGCGCGACCACGCGCCGCGCTCGTTGATGATCCTGCCGCTGACCGTGCGCGGCGTCGTCCGCGGCGTGGTCGCGCTCGGCTCGGACGTCCCGGGCCGTCACGGCGACGAGGACTTCGCCGCCGGCCAGGAGCTGGCGCGACGGCTCGCCACCGCGCTCGACCAGGCCGAGCTGCACCGCGACGCCGCCGACGCGGCGGAGCTGCTCGAGGCGGTGCTGACGCAGATGCCGAGCGGCATCGCGGTCCTCGACGCCCGCACCAACTCGTTCGTGCTGCACAACGAGCAGGCCGAGCGCATCTGGGGCCGCCCCTGGGGCGAGGCGACGGGTGAAGAGCACTTCGCGAGCTTCGTCGGCTTCCACCCGGACGGGCGACGATACGAACCGCACGAGTGGCCGCTGGCGCGTGCGCTCCGCGAGGGCGAGGTGGTCACGCGGGAGGCGATCGGATTCGAGCGCGGCGACGGATCACGCGGCGTCATGGAGGTCAACGCGACGCCGATCCGAAACAACGAGGGTCGGATCGTCGCGGGCGTGGTGGCGTTCGACGACGTGACCGCGAGGAGGCGGGCGGAGCAGGAGCTCGAGAAGCTCGCCGCGACGGTCGAGACGAGCTCGGACTTCATCGCGATGGCCGATCTCGACGGCCGGGCGCTCTACGTCAACCCGGCGGGCTGCGACCTGATCGGGCTCGATCCGGCACGGGTCGTGGGGGAGCGGCTCATCGATTTCGGCACGCCCGAGACGGCAGCCGTGCTCGACCGTGTGGCCATTCCGGAGGCCGTCCGGGAGGGCGTGGCGAGGGGCGAGTGGGAGCTTCGGCACCGCGTCAGCGGGGAGTCGATCGCGGTCGAAGGGACGGTGTTCGTCGTCCGAGACCCCGCGACGGGGGCGCCGTTCGCGATCTCGACCGTGCTGCGCGACGTCCGCGTTCGCAAGCTTGCCGAGGCGCAGCTGCGGGAGAGCGAGGAGCGCTTCCGCCGCCTCGCGGACACGATCCCGGCGCTCGTCTGGATGTCCGACACAACGGGCGGCTGCACCTACTTCAACCGCCGCTGGCTCGAGTTCACCGGCCGGCCCATGGAGCAGGAGCTCGGCGTGGGGTGGTACGACAACGTGCACCCGGACGACGTGCCGCGCGTGCGCGCGATCGATGCCGGTGCGCTGGCGGAGCACGGCTCGTTCAGCCTCGAGTACCGCCTCGCCCGGCACGACGGCGTCTACCGCTGGGTGCTCGACGAGGGACTACCCCGCTTCACGCCGGCCGGCGAGTTCGCCGGCCACATCGGCGCTTGCATCGACATCGACGACCGTCGGCGGGCCGAGGATCGGCAGCGGTTTCTTGCGGAGGCCAGCACGATGCTCGCGTCGTCGCTCGACGTCGACGAGACCCTGTCCGCGGTCGCCCGCCTGGCCGTCGCGAGTGTGGCCGACTGGTGCTCGATCGCACTGGTTGCCGACGACGGCTCGATCGAGACCGTCGCGGTGGCACACGAGGACCCGGAGCGGATCGCGCTGGCCAGGCGCCTCGAGGAGCAGCTCCCACGCGATCCGGAAGCGCCGTACGGCGTCGCGGCAGTGATCCGGACCGGCGAGCCGCAGGTCGTCTCCGAGATCACCGACGAGCTGATCGCCGAGGTGCTACACGACCGGCCGGAGCTGCTCGAGGTCATCCGCGGGCTCGGCCTGCGCTCGTCCGTCGTCGTCCCGCTCGTCGCGCGCGAACGGATCCTCGGCGCCCTCACGCTCGTCACCGCCGGCGAGTCCGGGCGGATGCTGCAGGAGACGGACGTCGCACTCGCCCTCGAGATCGCGCGGCGGGCCGCCACTGCGGTCGACAACTCCCGCCTGTTCCAGCAGACCGAGTTCCAGCGTGCCGTGCTGGAGCGGCAGGGCGAGGCGTCGATCGACGGGCTGCTCGTGGTCGCTCCCGACGGTGCGATCCTCTCCATCAACCAGCGCTTCTCCGAGATCTGGCACATCCCCGACGACGTCGTCGCACGGGGCGACGAGGCCGCGCTCGCGGCGGCGCTCGAGCGTGTCGAGGATCCGGAGGGGTTCATCGCGCGCGTGCGAGAGCTCTACGCGCGGCGCGACACGAGCCGGGAAGAGCTGCGCTTCCGCGACGGGCGCACGATCGAGCGGTACGGCGCGCCGGTTACCGGCGCCGACGGGTCGTACCTCGGCTACCTCTGGTCGTTCCGGGACATCACCGACCGGAAGCGCATCGAGCGGCGGCTGCGGCGCAGCGAGGAGCGTTTCCGCTCGCTCCTGGCGGCGACGACCCAGATCATCTGGACGACCGATGCCGCGGGCGCGATGATCGAGCGCAGCCCGTCGTGGGAGGCCTTCACGGGGCAGGGGCCACGCGAGTATCTCGGGCCGGACTGGGGCTGGGAGCAGGCCATCCACCCGGACGACCGCGAGGCGACTCGCGCCGAATGGGTGGCGGCCATCGCCGAGGCGCGGCCGGTGGTCGAGCAGCGGTACCGCCTGCGCCGCGCCGACGGCGAGTACCGCCGCGTCGAGGTGCGCGCGGTGCCGATCCGCGACGCCGACGGCACCGTGCGCGAGTGGGTCGGCAGCAACGTCGACGTCGAGGACGAGCGGCGGGCCCGCGCCGAGGCGGACGCCCGCGCCGAGGCCGCGAAGGCGCTCGAGTTCGTTGCCGACGGCGTCTTCCTCGTCGACCGCTACGGCCGGGTCGCGCTCTGGAACCCGGCGGCGACCCGCATTACCGGCATCGCCGAGGAGGAGATCGTCGGCAGGTCGCTCGGCGAGGCGCTCCCCGGCTGGCCGCTCGACGGCCTCGGCGAGCGCTCGGAGCCGCTTCCCGTCGAGGTGCAGGAGCGCGAGCTCTGGCTCTCGTTCTCGACGGTGCGCTTCCCGGAGGGAACCGTCTACGCGTTCCGCGACCTCACCGAGGAGCACGCGCTCGAGCGGCTCAAGAGCGACTTCGTGTCGACCGTGTCGCACGAGCTGCGGACGCCGCTCGCTGCCATCTACGGCGCGGCGATGACGCTGCAGCGGACGGACGTCGCGCTGGGCGACGACCAGCGGATCGGACTGCTCGGCGTGGTCGCCGGGGAGTCCGAGCGGCTGGCGCGGATCGTCAACGACGTGCTGTGGGCCAGCAGGCTCGACTCGGGCGTGCTCGACGTCTCGATCGAGGGCTGCGACGCCGAGGCGCTCGCCGCGGCCGTCGTGGCCGCGGCGCGGATCCATCTACCCGCCGCCATCGAGCTCTCGCTCGTCGTGGCGCCGGACGTGCCCGCCGTGGCCGCGGATCCGGACAAGGTGCGGCAGGTGCTCGTGAACCTCGTCGACAACGCGATCAAGTACTCGCCCGACGGCGGCCTCGTCGAGGTGCGCGTCGAGCCGGCGGGCCGCGCGGTGCGCTTCATCGTCAGCGACCGCGGGCTCGGCATCCCCGCCTCCGAGCACGCCCGGATCTTCGAGAAGTTCTTCCGGCTCGATCCCAATCTGACCCGGGGCGTGGGTGGCACGGGGCTCGGCCTCTACATCTGCCAGGAGCTCGTGCGGCGGATGGACGGCCGGATCGGTGTCGAGTCCGCCGAGGCGGCCGGCTCGACGTTCTGGTTCGAGCTACCGACCGCCTGACCGCCGACAGCAGAACGGCCGGCGGGGCCGGCCGTTCTCCGTGCACGAGTCCGATGCGCGGTTCAGTACGGAGGCCCGTCCTCGATGTAGGTGGTGCGCCGCGTCCTGCGCTCGCCGAAGGCGGCCGGGCCGCCCCACGACGACCAGAACAGCAGGCTCAGCAGCAGGCCGAAGACGCCCGTGACGAGCAGGATCACGCCCACCGCGGTGATGTCCAGACCAGACACTTCGGCGTTCACCGCCCAGGTCAGGATGGCGCCGATCGCGATCAGGAAGATGCTGACTCCGAGACCCATTTGAGGTGTCCTCCTCGTGGCTGCAGACGGGGGTCTGAGGTGCAACGGTCGTCGGGACCTCCCGGGTACGGGCTCATGTAGGCTCGCCAGCGGTGCGCAGGGGTTCGATCGTCCGCATCGCGCTCGTCGCCGCCCTCGTCGGCGTGCTCGTGACGCTCGTCGCGGTCCTGATCGACTGGCTGCCCGATTCGGCCTCCGAGGAGATGGACCGGATCGTCTTCACCTTCTGGTTCGCGACGATCATCTGCATCGCCATCTTCGCGCTCGTCGCGGGCTGGATGCTCTACATGATCGTCCGCTTCCGCGCCGCGCCGGACGACGACAGCGACGGTCCGCCGATCCACGGCCACACCGGGCTCGAGATCGCCTGGACAGCGGTCCCGGCGCTGCTCGTGACGGCGATCGCCATCGTCAGCGCCGTCGTGCTGGCGCGGAACGACGACGCCGGCGACAACCCGCTCAAGATCGACGTCACCGCGCAGCAGTTCGCCTGGAGCTTCACGTACCCCGGCCAGGACGACCTCCGCTCGACCCGGCTCGTGCTGCCGATCGACCGCGCCGTGGAGCTGACGCTGCGCGCGAACGACGTCCTCCACTCGTTCTGGATCCCGGACATGGGCCAGAAGCAGGACGCGGTGCCCGGCATCACGACGCGTCTCGTGATCACGCCGACCCGGACCGGCGACTTCCCGCTCGTCTGCACCGAGCTCTGCGGCCTCGGCCACGCGTTCATGCGCGCGCCCGTGCGCGTCGTGTCGGTGGCCGCCTTCGATCGCTGGGTCGAGGAGCAGCAGCAGGGCGGCGGCGGTGGCGGGACGGACGGAGCCGCGCTGTTCGCCTCCGAGGGCTGCGCGGGCTGTCACGCCTTCGAGCCGGCCGGCACGGACGCCGAGATCGGACCCTCCCTGAACGACCTGCAGCCGAAGGACGGGCAGAGCCTCGAGGAGTACGTGCGGAACTCGATCCTGAAGCCGAACGAGTTCGTCGTGCCGGGCTACAGCGAGGGCGTCATGCCCGCCTTCGACGGGCTCACCGAGGAGCAGCTCGACGCGCTCGTGCAGTATCTGACCGGCAGCGGACAGGGAGCTGAGTCGTAGTGGCGACGACCGTCGAGCAGCAGCACGGGCACGGAGCGCACATGGGCCCGGGCAGGTCCGCGAGCGGCTGGCACTGGCTGACCGGGCCGGGCTGGCTGCGGGCGCTGTGGATGGCAGGCCTCTTCTTCGGCATCGGGCTGGGCCTCGTCGTCTTCTTCCGCTGGCTCGGCGGTTACGACCCGATCGTCCAGTGGGAGCTGATCGTCCTCGTCGGCGCGCTCGTCTGTGCGCCTGTCGGCTTCCTCGCCGGCCTGGGCGCGTTCGACTACTGGCTCTACTACATCTCGGGCCGACCCACCCGGGAGGAGGACCACTCCGGCCACGGCGCCTACAGCTGGAAGGACTACTTCCGAGTCAACACGGACCACAAGGTGATCGGCGTCCAGTACGTCGTCACGACGTTCATCTTCTTCGTCCTCGGCGGCCTGATGGCGATGATCTTCCGCGCCGAGCTCGCCCAGCCAGATGCGCAGTTCGTCGACGGTCAGACCTTCAACGGCCTGATCTCGATGCACGCGGCGCTCATGATCTTCCTGTTCATCATCCCGGCGTTCGCGGGTCTGGCGAACTTCGTCGTCCCGCTCATGCTCGGTGCACCGGACATGGCGTTCCCCCGCCTGAACGCGCTCTCGTTCTGGCTGCTGCCGATCGCGGGCGTCATCTTCCTCGCCAGCTTCCTCGCCGAGGGCGGCGCGTTCGGGGCGGGCTGGACGGGGTACGCGCCGCTCTCGGTCGACAACCCGTACGGCAACGTCTTCTTCCAGATGGGCGTGCAGTGGGCGGGCGCGAGCTCGATCATGACGGCGCTCAACTTCCTGGTCACGATCATCACCATGCGGGCGCCGGGCCTGACGTTCTGGCGCCTGCCGCTGCTCGTGTGGGCGAACTTCACGACGTCGCTGCTCGTCGTCGTCGCGACCCCGTTCATCGCCGGGTCGCAGTTCTTCGCGATGTTCGACCGGGTGATGCACACGAACTTCTTCACGCCCGAGGAGGGCGGCTACGTGCTGGGGTACCAGCACATCTTCTGGTTCTACAGCCACCCGGCCGTCTACATCATGATGCTGCCCGGGTTCGGCATCGTCTCCGAGGTCATCGCCGTGTTCAGCCGCAAGCCGATCTTCGGCTACCGCCTGATGGCGCTGTCGCTGATGGGCATCCTCGTGCTCGGGTTCTCGGTCTGGGCGCATCACATGTTCGTGGCCGGGATGGCGTCCTGGCTGCGCGTGCCGATGATGGTGACCACGCTGCTGATCGCCGTGCCCACCGGGATCAAGGTCTTCTCCTGGCTCGCGACGATGTGGGAGGGGCGCCTGCACTTCGCGACGCCGATGCTCTTCGCCCTCGGCTTCGTGTCGATGTTCGTGATCGGCGGCCTGTCCGGCATCTACCTCGGCGCGGTGCCCATCGACATCCACGCCTCCGACACGTACTTCGTCGTGGCGCACATCCACTACGTGCTCTTCGGCGGCTCCGTGTTCACGATCTTCGCCGGGGTCTACTACTGGTTCCCGAAGATGACCGGCCGGATGTACAACGAGCGCCTCGGCAAGGTGCATTTCTGGACGACCTTCGTGAGCTTCAACGCGACCTTCTTCCCCATGCACTGGGTGGGTCTCGTCGGGATGCCGCGCCGTGTGTCCGACTACGCCGAGCGCTTCGGCGACCTGAACTTCTTCATCTCGATCGCGTCCTTCGTGCTCGGCGCGTCCGTGATCATCTTCTTCTACAACATGATCTCGAGCTGGATGCGCGGGCCGATCGCGCCGGGCAATCCCTGGCGGGCGATGACCCTCGAATGGCAGGTGTCCTCGCCGCCGCCCGTCTTCAACTTCGACGAGATCCCGCAGGTCGTGGGCGGCCCGTACGAGTACGGCGTCCCCGGTGCGCGGCACGCCGTCATGAACGGCGATCGCGCCGCGACCGGCGAACGCGAGGAGGTTCACGCGTGAACGCCGAGCCGGGCGAGCGCTGCGTCCTCGTCGTCGCGAACGAGACGCTCGCCGGGGACGAGCTGATCGACGCCGTCCGCCGCCGGCGCGAGCAGGGGCCGATCCGTGCGGTCGTCGTTGCGCCCGTGACCGAGCCGAGCTCCGGGTACGTCGTCTACGAGGACTCGCGGCGAGCGGCTGCCGGCCGGCGTCTCGACCGCACCATCACCCGGCTGCGCGAGGCGGGCATCCCGGCGCACGGCCAGGTGTTCGAGTCGGCACCGCTCGACGCGGTCAAGGACACGCTGGCAATGGAGCGGATCGACGAGGTGATCGTCTCCACGCATCCGGAGTCCAAGTCCGGGTGGTTGCGCCGCAACCTCGTCGACGAGATCCGCAAGGCGGCGGGCGACCGGCCCGTCGAGCACATCGTCGCCGACGTGACGGGCCGTTCGGGCGAGAACGTGCTCGTGATCGCGAACGAGACGGTGCTCGGCGAGCCGCTGCTGGCGCGCATCCGCGCCCGCGCCCAGGAGGGCCCGGCGAGCTTCCTGATCATCAGTCCGCAGAGCGATCCCAGCCGCGCGCCGCATCCAGACGCCGAGCGGCGGCTGCGGGCCGCGCTCTCGCGCCTGCGCTCGGAGGGCATCGACGTGCACGGCCAGATCGCGCACCCCGACCCGTACACCGCCGCGATGCAGTCGATCGAGGACGAGCGCACGGACGAGATCATCGTGTCGACCTTCCCGGGCGCGCGCTCCGGGTGGTTGCGCCGCGACCTCGTCGGACGGCTGCGCGCATCGTCGGGCGTTCCGGTCGACCACGTCGTCGTCGAGCCGGCCGAGGCCGAGGCGCCGGCATGACTGCGCACGCCGAGGCGCACGGACACCACGGTCCGCCTCAGGCGAACCGGAGCTCCCGGCTCGATGCGGCGACGCTCGGCATGTTCCTGTTCATCGCGTCGGAGGCGATGCTGTTCGGCGCGTTCTTCACCGCGTACTTCTTCGTTCGCGTCGTCAACCCGGACGCCGACCCGTGGCCGCTGCCGCCCTACGAGCTGCCGAGGTTCGTCGCGGGCGTCAACACGGCGATCCTGGTCACGTCCAGCTTCACGATCCACTGGGCGCTGCAGTCGATCAAGCGCGGCAACCGCGCCGGGCTCAAGGCGGGGCTCGTGCTCACGCTGCTGATGGGCCTCGTCTTCCTGCTGACGCAGATGATCGAGTACGCCCACGTGGGCTTCAATCCGTCCGACGGCGCGTTCGGGACGATCTTCTTCGGCCTCACGGGGCTTCACGGCGCGCACGTCTTCGTCGGCCTGACGCTGCTGTTCGTCGCGACCATGCGCGCGTTCCGCGGCCACTTCACGCCCGAGCACCACCACGGCGTCGAGATCCCGGGCATCTACTGGCACTTCGTCGACGTAATGTGGATCGTGGTGTACGCGACGGTGTACCTCTTGTAGGGAGTAGCGAATGCGCAACCCACTCCGCAGCGAGGCAGAGGCGTTCCGGTTCCTGCTGCTGGCGGTGGGCTACTTCGCGATCATCGTGGCCGCCGCCGCGGTCGACACCTGGCTCGGTGTCGCCGCGTTCGTGGTGCTGACGGCCGGCGCGCTGCTGTTCTGGCTGCGCTCGAAGCGCGACGAGCCGCCGCTCACCACACGTGCGGCTGCGCACTCCGAGGACGTTCGGCGCATCCTCGTGATCGCGAACGAGACGGTCGGCGGCGACCACCTGTTCGAGGTCATCACGGAGCGGTCGGAAGGCGTGGACGAGGAGGTGCTGGTCGTCTGCCCGGCCCTGAACTCCCCGCTCCGCACGTGGGTGTCCGACGAGGACAGTGCGCGCGCGGCCGCGCAGGATCGTCTCCAGCACACGCTCGGACGCCTCTCTGCGGTCGGCGTCGACGCGCGCGGTGAGATCGGCGACGGCGATCCGCTGCAGGCGATGGACGACGCCGTCCGGACGTTCGGGCCCGACGAGATCCTGATCTCGACCCACCCTGAGGGCCGGTCGAACTGGCTCGAGCGCGGCGTGGTCACGGCCGCGCGGGCGCGCTTCGAGGTGCCGATCCGCCATGTCGTGGTGGATCTCCAGGCCGAGGCCGCGGCCCACAGCGGCGAACCGGCCTCCTCGTAGCGTTTCTCGGAGGCTAACCGCCGGCCGCGCCGGAGACGTATTCCGCCACGGCGTCGATCTCGGCCTCGGTGAGCCGTCCCTCGAACGAGGGCATCGCGCCCATGCCGTTCGTGACGCGCTCGACGGCGAGCTCCTTGGTCGGCTTCGCCTCGTCGAGGTTCGGCCCGATCGTGCCGGTCGCGTTCGCCGCCGCCAGCGTGTGGCAGCTGCCGCACCCGGCCGACGCGAAGATCGTCTCGCCGCTCTGCTTGCCGCCCCCGCCGCCCGTGGTCGTTCCGCCGGCCGGCGGAGGCGCCGCCGCGGTCCCCGTGGCGGCGACACTCGCCACGTACAGCGCGACGTCGTTCGCGTCCTGGCCGGTCACGAGGTTCGCGGGCATGCCGGGGGCGCCGGTGACGGTATCCGTGATCGGGTAGGCGATCTGGTTCTTGACGACGCCCGCGATCCCCTCCTCGCCGAGGCCGTTCAGCTTGGACTGGTAGAAGGCCTCGTCGAGATTCGGCCCGACCTGCCCGTTCGTGCCCGCGGCGGCCAGCGTGTGGCAGGAGCCGCACTTCTCCTTGAAGAGCGTCTCGCCGTTCGAGGTGTTGCCTGCTTCCGGAAGCCCTTCTGAGCCGCAGCCGGCCGCGAGAAGTGCGGCGGCCGCCGCGACCAGGAGGACGCTCCGGCGCACTAGGCGGTGGAGCCGGCCCCCACGGCCTCCTCGCGAGTCGCGTGGATCGTGAAGACGCGGTCGAGGCCGGTGATCTCGAAGATCTTGGTGATGTTCCGGTCGCTGCACACGAGCGACAGCTGTCCGTCGTTCTGGCGCAGCCGCTTCACGCCGCCGACGAGCACGCCGAGCGTGGTCGAGTCGATGAACGTCGTGCTGGAGAAGTCGACGATGACGTCCTTCGCCCCCTTGCCGATCGCATCCAGGAGCTGCTGCTTGAACTCCGGAGCGGTGTAGAGGTCGACCTCGCCGGCCAGCGAGATGACGTACTGCGTGTCGCTGAGCTGCTCGGTCGTGATGTCGAAGTTCATGCGTTCTGGTCCCCCATTGTCGCCGTGGAGTGCCGCACGGTCCTGCCCGGCGCCGGGTGCAGTCTAACCCGCTGGGGAGGTCCCGCCCTGGCTCTGCCGCAGCTGCTTGAGCTGGTCGCGCACGCCGACGGCGAGCGGGTCGTCGGGCGCAAGCTCGAGGAACCGCTCGTAGGCCGTGATCGCCGTCGCAACGTCGCCGGCGTTCTGAGCGGTCTGGCCGAGCTCGATCTGGATGGCCGGATCGTCGGGCGCCGCCGCCGCCAATCGCCGGTAGGCGTCGAGCGCCGCCGCAGTCGACTGCTGCGACTGCGTGAGCGCGTCGTTGATGATGCGGTTCGCCCGGTTCTGGACGGCGTCGGCGATCGGGCTCTGGACCACCGCTCGGTCGTTGGCGCTCTGGAGCGGCTGTGTGAAGAGGCTGCCCGAGATCGATGCGGCCTGGAGCTGTGCCTGCTGGGCGCGGAGCTGCTGCTCGTTCGCCTGCGCCAGGTAGAGGCCGGCGAGCTCGCGCAGCGCGTCGCCGTCAGACGGGCGCAGCTGCGTGTAGCGCTCCAGCGCGACGACGGACTCGTCGGTCTGGCCGTCGAGCTGCAGCGCAGTCGCGAGCTCGCGTTGCGCGTCCGCGTTCTCCGGGCTCTCGGCCACGCGCTCGCGCGCTTCGCTCACCGAGGCCGCCTCGCCGCCGCTGCCGCCGTCGCCCCGGAACAGCTCGCCGACCCCGATGCCGCCTGCGCCGACGCCGAAGAGGACGAAGCCCAGGCCCATGAAGACGGCGAGCAGCACGAACACCCACTTGGCGTGGCGCCGCATGCGCGGGAAGAACATCGTGTCCTCTATCGCTTCGACCTGCCGCTGCCGGCTGGCTGCCGGAGAAGCTGCTCGCGCGCGCTGCGCGCGTCGTCTGTCAACTCGTGCCACTGCATCCCTCCTCTCCGGTATCGCGGTTTGCCGGCTACGAGAGTAGCGGCCACTCGGCCAGGTTCTCCGCCGAGCACGACCGCCGCCGCCGGGTCCTCCCAGGGCAGGAACGGCGTGCCGGCGAGGGAGACGACCGTGAGATCGGCCTGCTTGCCGGGTGTGAGCGAGCCGATCTCGTCGTCGAGCCCGAGTGCGCGGGCCGAGCCGATGGTCGCGAGCTCGAGCGCCTCCGCCGCGGACAGCGCCTCCGGACGGCCCGCCCGAGCGCGTGCCCCGGCCACCGCCGCGCGCAGCTCGTCGAACATGTCGAACGACGGCGTCGACGCAGGGCTGTCGGTGCCGAGGCCGACCCGAAGGCCGGCCGCGAGGAGCTCGGCAAGCGGCGCGACCCCGCAGCCGAGGAAGGCGTTGGAGCGCGGGCAGTGCGCGACGGCGACGTCGTGACGGGCCAGCAGCTCGATCTCCTCGTCGTCGACCGTGACGCAGTGCGCGGCGACCATGCGTTGGTCGAGTAGGCCGTGCTCGGCGAGCAGCCGGATGCCGCTCGTGCCCGGCGGCGCGGGCAGATCGTCCCGGAACGTCTCCCAGGCGCCGGTCCCCGTGCGCAGCCACGTGTCCTCGTCCGTGCTCTCGGACAGATGCGTCGCGAGCGGCAGGCCGAGCTCCATGCAGGCCGCGTAGAGCTCGGGCGAGCAGTGTACGGGGCATGCGGGGAGATCCCGGGACGGACGAGCTCCGACCAGACGTCGCCGAGCCGCTCGTGCGTCGCCGCGAACCGCGTCGCGACGTCCTCGGCGTCCTCGCCGAACACCTCGAGGTAGACGACCGCCCGTAGGCCGAGCTCCGCGCAGGCCGTGGCGGCCGCGCCCGAGAAGCTGGCGTCGCCGACGGTCGTGACGCCCGACGACAGGCACTGCGCCGCCCCGAGGCGCGCGATCGCCTCCATCTCGGCGAGGCCGATGCGCCGTTTGCGCTCGATGTGGGTGAGCAGCCAGGGCGCGAACGACAGTCCGTCGCCGAAGCCGGCGTAGACCGCGTACTCGAGATGCGTGTGCGCGTTGACGAACCCCGGCACGATGACGGAATCCGGGAAGTGCTCGCCCCGGCCGAGCTCCTCCTGCGTGCCGACCGCCGCGATCCGCCCGTCGGCGATCTCGACGGCGCCGTGCTCGATCGGTGCTCCGTCGACCGGCAGCACCCAGTCCGCGGAGAGAAGCGTCACTCCTCGGCCGTGCGCCAGAGCACGCCGGCCCGTTCCCAGCGTCGCTCCATGATCGTGGCCAACCAGACCGAGACGAAGTAGAGCCCCAGGAGCGGCACCACCTCGAACGCGAGCGAGACGGGATCGACCGTCGGCAGGAGGATGGCGATGGAGACGACGACCACGATCCCCATCCGCCAGTTCCGTCGCAGCTGGGCGCTCGTGACGATCCCGAGCCGCACGAGACCGAGCACGAACACGGGCATCTCGAAGACGATGCCCATGCCGAGCAGCGCCACGAGCACGAACGAGAAGTAGTAGCTCGCACGAATCGTGACGGTGAAGAGGTCGTCGTTGAAGTTCGTCAGGAAGGCCAGGGCCTTCGGCAGCACGATCAGGTAGGCGAACGTCACGCCGGCCGCGAACAGGAGCCCGCCGATGACCGCGTAGATGCGCACCACACGCTGGGCGCCCTCCTCGAACGCGGGCGCCAGGAACGACCAGAGCTGGTAGAGGACGATCGGCAGCGCGATCGCGAGCCCGGCGAAGAAGCAGACCTTGAGCGACGTGAAGAACGGCTCGGTGACGCCCAGGGTCACGAGCTGCTTGTCCGCGGGCAGCGGCTCGATGAGCAGCTCGAGCAGCGGCTCGCGGAAGAAGACGAAGAGGATGAGCGCCGGCAGGAAGACGGCGGTCAGGCAGATGATGAGCCGGGCCCTGAGCTCGCCGAGGTGCTCGACCACGGTCGCCTCTTCGCCGTGGCTGAGGCGCCTCGGCAGCCGCTTCCAGGCCATCCGGCGCTAGGAGACGGAGTCGCGCTCGCGCGGTGCGGCCGCGGTGGGGACGGTGACGTCCTCGGCGGGGGGCAACTCGCTGCGACGCGGCTGCTCATCGTCGTCATCGTCCTTGCCGGCGATCGAGTCCTTGAACTCGCGCATGCCGCGCCCGAGGGATCGACCCATCTCCGGCAGGCGCTTCGGGCCGAAGACGAGCAGGACGACGAGCAGCAAGATCAGGATTTCCCAGATACCGATGCCGAACGGCATGGCCGCAGGGTATCACCGGGCGCGTTTCCGGACCCGGAACGCGGGAACGGACGGCCCGTGCGCAAGCGGCGGCTCGGCGACCAGGTGCTGCTCGTCACGGGTGCGACCTCGGGTGTGGGACGGGCGGTTGCCCGCGCTGCGGCCGCGCGCGGGGCGGCGGTCGTGCTGTCCGCGCGCACGATCGAGGCGCTGGAGGCGACCGAGAACGAGGTGCTCGCCGCCGGCGGCCGGGCTGCCGTGGTGGCCGGGGACGTCGCCGACCCGGCGTCGTCGCGCGAGGCGGTCGCCGTCGCGATCGAGCGGTTCGGCCGGCTCGACACGGTGGTCTGTTCCGCCATGCTCACGGTCTACGGGGAGTTCGAGGCGCTCGAGCCGGAGGAGCTCCGGCGGATCGTCGACGTGGACTTCGTCGCCCGCGCGGAGCTGCTGCGCGCAGCGTTGCCGGAGCTCCGCCGCTCGCGCGGCACCTTCGTGGACGTCAACTCGGCCCTCGCCTACCGCGGCATCCCGTTGCAGGCTGCGTACTGCGCGACGAAGGCGGCCATGCGGACCCTGCTCGAGTCCGTCCGTGTGGAGCTGCAGCGCGAGGGCAGCGGCGTCGATCTCTCGGTCGTGCTGCCCGGCGCCGTCAACACGCCGCAGTTCGATCGCGACCGCCAGAAGCTCGGGCTCCAGCCGCAGCCCGTACCGCCGATCTACGAGCCCGAGGTCGTCGCGCGAGCCGTGCTGCGCTGCTGCGAGCGCCCCGTGCGGGAGCTCCCGGTGTCATGGGGCGCGCAGAAGCTGCTCTGGGGGCAGAAGCTCTCACCCCGGGCGGGGGACGCCGTTCTCCGCCGCACGGGCTGGCGGGATCAGACGACCGGCGAGGCGAAGCCGGTCGGCGGCCCCGACAACTTCGACTCGCCCCTGCCCGGAGACCCTGGAGCACGAGGGCGGTTCAGCGCGCACGCACGTCGGTCGAGCGTGTGGACCGAGGCGCGCAGCCGCCTGGGCAAGGCCGGCTCGATGGCGGCGGTGGCGACGCTGCCGGTCGCCGCTCTCGGCGTGGCGGCGATCGGCTACCATGCCATCACGAAGCAGGGCTGAATTCCGCTCTGCTCCTAGGTTTCTGGGATCACAAGGAGTTGATGAACAGCCAGTGGCACTGCTCGAGATCAAGGATCTGCACGTGGCCCTCGAGGATGGCACCGAGATCGTCAAGGGCGTCGACCTCACGGTCGACCTGAACGAGAAGCACGCGATCATGGGGCCGAACGGCTCGGGCAAGTCGACGCTCGCCTACGCCCTCATGGGCCATCCCGGCTACGAGATCACGAAGGGCCAGGTGCTGCTCGACGGCGACGACGTGACGGAACGCGGGGCAGACGAGCGGGCCCACCGTGGGCTCTTCCTCGCCTTCCAGTATCCGCACGCCATCCCCGGCGTGACGGTGACGAGCTTCCTGCGGAGCGCGATCAACGCGACCCGCAAGGCGCGCGCCGGCGGCGAGGACGACCCGATCCCGATCCCGGAGTTCCGCACCGACCTGCTGGCGGCCATGGAGCGCCTCAAGGTGCCACGCGAGCTCGCCCAGCGCTACCTGAACGACGGGTTCTCGGGCGGCGAGAAGAAGCGCGTCGAGATCCTGCAGATGGCGCTTCTGAAGCCGCGCATCGCCGTGCTCGACGAGACGGACTCCGGGCCTCGACATCGACGCGCTGCGCATCGTCGCGAACGGCGTGAACGAGCTCGTCGGCCCGGAGATGGGCGCGCTCGTGATCACGCACTACCAGCGCATCCTGAACTACGTCCAGCCCGACTTCGTGCACGTCTTCGTCGGCGGCAAGATCGTCGCCGAGGGCGGGCCGGAGCTGGCGCACCAGCTCGAGGCCGAGGGCTACGCTGCCTTCGGCGTCGAAGAGGAGGTGGCTGCGTAGTGGCGCAGACCGAGACCGAGATCGTCCAGGGCATCGGCTCCGACTACGAGATCAAGTACGGGTTCCACGCCGACGAGAACTACTTCTTCAAGTCTGGTCGGGGCGTCTCGCACGAGTTGGTGGACGCCATCTCGAGCCACAAGGACGAGCCGGCCTGGATGCGCAAGTTCCGGCACAAGAGCCTGGACTACTTCCTCGCGCGGCCGCTGCCGACCTGGGGCGGCGATCTCAGCGGCATCGACTTCGAGAACATCTTCTACTACATCCGCCCGACCGAGAAGCAGGCCGACAAGTGGGAGGACCTGCCGGCCGAGATCCTGGACACCTGGGACAAGCTCGGCATCCCCGAGGCGGAGAAGAAGTACCTCGCCGGCGTCGGCGCGCAGTACGAGTCCGAGGTCGTCTATCACAAGCTTCAGGAGGATCTCGAGAAGAAGGGCGTGATCTTCCTCGACATGGACTCCGGCCTGCGCGAGCACGAGGAGCTCGTCAAGCAGTACATGGGCACGATCATCCCGCAGAACGACAACAAGTTCGCGGCCCTCAACTCGGCCGTCTGGTCGGGCGGCTCGTTCATCTACGTGCCGCCGGGCGTGTCGATCGAGATGCCGCTGCAGGCGTACTTCCGCATCAACGCCGAGAACATGGGCCAGTTCGAGCGGACGCTGATCATCGTCGACGAGGACGCGTACGTGCACTACGTCGAGGGCTGCACGGCGCCGATCTACTCGTCCGACTCGCTGCACAGCGCGGTCGTGGAGATCGTCGTCAAGCCGCGCGGGCGCTGCCGCTACACGACCATCCAGAACTGGTCGAACAACGTCTACAACCTCGTCACCAAGCGTGCCGTCGCCTACCAGGACGCCACGATGGAGTGGGTGGACGGCAACCTCGGCTCGAAGCTGACCATGAAGTACCCGGCGATCTGGCTGATGGGCGAGCGCGCGCACGGCGAGGTGCTCTCGATCGCGTTCGCGGGCGAGGGGCAGCACCAGGACGCCGGCGGTAAGTGCGTGCACGTGGCGCCGCGGACGACGTCGGTGATCACCTCGAAGTCGATCTCGAAGAACGGCGGCCGCGCCGGCTACCGGGGGCTGCTCGAGGTGGCGAAGGGCGCGACGGGCTCGAAGTCCAAGGTCGTCTGCGACGCGCTGATCCTCGACGAGAAGTCGCGCTCGGACACGTACCCGTACATCCGCATCGACGAGAACGACGTCGACATCGGCCACGAGGCCACCGTCTCCAAGATCGGCGAGGAGCAGCTCTTCTACCTCATGTCGCGCGGGCTCTCCGAGGCCGAGGCGAGCGCGATGATCGTGAGCGGCTTCGTCGAGCCGATCACGAAGGAGCTGCCGCTCGAGTACGCCGTCGAGATGAACCGCCTGATCCAGCTGCAGATGGAAGGCAGTGTCGGCTAGCAGCGTCGAACGGACGGACTTCGTGTCCGTTCCGGTTCAGGACATGGAGCGAGCGAAGCGGTTCTACGCCGAGACGCTTGGCATGCGGTCGCCGAACCTCGACTCCGCGTGGCCGGAGTTCGAGACCGGCAACGTGTCGCTCTACCTCGTCGACCCGGCCGCGATCGGCCGCGAGTTCGTGCCCCACTCGGCCGACATCGCACTCCGGGTGCCCGACGTCGCCGCGACGCGCGCCGAGCTCGAGGCGAAGGGCGTCACGTTCCAGGGCGAGATCCTCGACACCGGTGTCTGCCACATGGCGTTCTTCCGCGACAGCGAGGGGAACGCGCTCATGCTGCACCGCCGGTACGCGTCGAGCGACTGATGCAGATCGAGCAGGTGGACTTCGTGTCGGTGCCGACGCGCGACGTCGAGCGGGCCGTCGACTGGTACCGCGACGTGCTCGGCCTGCCCGCGAGCGCGTACACGGACGGGGAGGTGGAGGCGCCGAACCTGACGCTCTCGTTCTGGAGCCCCGAGGCGGACGGCGAGCCGTTCGAGCCGAACGCCGCGGGGATCGGGCTGCGCGTTGCGGACGTGGCCGCCGCGGTCGAGGAGGTGCGCGCCACCGGCGCCGAGGTCATCGGCATCGAGGACACCGGCGTCTGCCACATGGGCTTCGTCAAGGATCCCGACGGCAACGTGCTGATCCTGCACCGGAGGTATGCGCCCCGTGGCTAGGCCCGAGCTGCTCGAGCGCTATCGCGAGCTGCCGCTGCCGACGACCAAGGACGAGGCGTGGCGGTTCACCGACCTCGCCGGCTTCGACCCGGACTCCTTCGGCGGCGATGGAGCGTCGGCGGCCGCGGCGGTGCCGACGATGCTCGAGATCGACGCGGCCGGGGTGGTCAACGTCGCCGAGGACGGCATCGAGATCGAGCGCGCGCCCGACGGCATCCGCTTCGAGCCGCTGGCCGACCATCCGCTGCTCGGGTCGCTCGTCGGCGCGGACGAGAAGTTCGCGGCGCACAACGCGGCCATGTGGGAGCACGGACTGCTCGTGCACGTCCCGAAGGGCGTCGTCGTCGAGCAGCCCCTCTACGTACGCATCGCGAACGCGGTGCCCGGCGGCTCGCTCTTCTGGCGGCTGCTCGTCGTCGCCGACCCCGAGAGCCGCTTCACGGTGATCGAGGAGTACGCCTCGGCGGACCCGCAGCTCGAGGGCTACTCGAACGCGGTCGTGGAGATCGCCGTCGAGCAGGGCGCGAAGGTCGAGTACGTGTCCGTGCAGAACCTCTCGCGCGGCACGTGGCACTTCGGCACGCACCACGCGCGTGTCGAGCGGGACGCGGAGCTCGACTGGGTCGCGGGCGGCTTCGGGTCGGCGAAGGGCAAGGTGCGGATCCAGAACGACCTCGCCGGCCAGGGCGCGACCTCGCGCGTGACGGGCGCGTACTTCGCGGACGGCACGCAGCACCTCGACTACGACACGTTCCAGGAGCACATCGCCCCGCACACGACCTCGGACTTCGCCTTCAAGGGCGCCCTCCGGGACACGGCGACCGCGGTCTGGCGGGGGATGATCCGCGTCGAGAAGGACGCGCAGAAGACGAACGCCTACCAGGAGAACCGCAACCTGCTGCTCTCCCCCAATGCGCACGCAGACTCGATCCCGGGGCTCGAGATCCTCGCCAACGACGTCCGCTGCACGCACGGGGCGACGCTGGGCCAGGTCGACCGCGACCAGCTCTTCTACCTGATGGCGCGAGGGCTCTCGCGCGCGGAGGCCGAGCGGCTGATCGTGCGCGGCTTCTTCCAGGACGTGCTCGACCGCATCGAGCTCGAGCCCGTCCGGGACGCGCTCGCGGCCGCGCTCGAGGCGCGGATCCCGCAGGCCTCCTAGGAGGATCCGGCGAAACATCGAGCTGTGCCGTCGGGCCGCGCTGGCCGCGCGAGGCGGCGTCCTCAGTCGCGTCCATATGTCTGCATATGGACGCTCCCTGCGTCCTTGCCTCGCCGCGACCAGCGCACCCCGACGACGAGCGACGTTCCGCCGAACCCTCCTAGTCCACGCGGTCGAGCGCGGCGCGCAGGTCGGCGACCGCCCGCTCGAGCCGTTCGACCCGGTCTTCGAGCGCCGTGACGCGATCGGGCGCCGCTGGTGCCACCTCGCCGGCCGAGGGAGACGCCGCCGGTGCCTGCTCGGCCTCGTCGGCGTCGCCGCCGACGAGCTGGGCGTAGCGCTCCTCCTTCTGGCCCGGCCGACGGGGCAGCCGTACGGCGAGCTCGCGTTCGATCAGCCGCTCCAGGACGCCCTCGACGTCCGCGAGCGTCGTCAGCGGGTAGAGGCGCTCGGTCCGCGACTTGAGCTCCCCGGGCGTCTGCGGGCCGCGCAGCATGAGCACGGCGAGCACGCTCAGCTCGGACGGCGACAGCCGCAGCGTCTCGTCGAGCAGGTGGCGGTACTTGGCGGCCCTCGAGCCCGGGCCGCTCGCGAGCCGTGTCCAGCCGCGGCGCGAGAGACGCTCGAGCGCGGCGCGGAGCGTCGCCTCGTCGTAGTCGACGACCGGGTCGCGGTTCGTCGTCTGGTTGCAGGCGAGGCGCAGGGCGTTCAGCGACAGCGGGTAGGCGTCCGGCGTCGTCCGCTGCTTCTCGACCAGGCAGCCGAGGACGCGGATCTCGACGGCGTCGACGTCCATGCGCGGCTAGTGCTCGTGCTCCGCGGCGTCCGCCTCGGCCTTCGTGGCGTGGACGGTGCCGTCGGGATGCTCGGGCGGCGCGTAGATCGACAGCAGCCTCAGGTCGCCCGACCCGGCGTTCACGACGTTGTGACGCGTCCCGGCGGGGACGAAGGCGATGCCGCCGGCGCCGAGCTGCGACTCCACACCGTCGAGGAGCGCGCGAGCCTCCCCCGCGACCACGACCAGCACCTGGTCGCCGTGCTCGTGCACCTCCTCGCCGATCTCCTCGCCCGCCGCGAGCCGCATGGTGACGAGCTGGCTCGCCGAGCCGGTGGCGACGACGCGGCGGAAGTCGTTGGACGATGCGATGGACTCGGTCTGGTACGTGCTCATGGCGCTCCTCTCCGCGCCTGGTGGCGACTAGGCGCGCACCAGCGGCTTGTACTTGATGCGGTGCGGCTCGAGGGCCTCGGGGCCGCGCGTCTCCTTCACCCACTCCGCGAACTCGGCGTACGTGCCCTCGAACCACGTCGTCTGCGAGTCGCCGTCGAAGTGGAGGATATGGGTGGCGATGCGGTCGAGGAACCAGCGGTCGTGCGAGATCACGACCGCGCAGCCGGCGAAGTCGAGGAGGGCCTCCTCGAGCGCCCGGAGCGTGTCGACGTCGAGGTCGTTCGTCGGCTCGTCGAGCAGCAGGACGTTCCCGCCCGAGCGGAGCAGCTTCGCCAGGTGGACGCGGTTCCGCTCGCCGCCGCTCAGGTCGGAGACGCGCTTCTGCTGGTCGGAGCCCCTGAAGTTGAACCACGAGACGTACTGGCGGGAGTTCACCTCGCGCTTGCCGAGCTCGATCGTGTCGTGGCCGCCCGAGATCTCCTTCCAGACGGTGCTCGCCGGGTCGAGGTCCGCACGCGACTGGTCGACGTACGCCAGCTCGACGGTGTCGCCGACGCGGAGCTCTCCGGCGTCCGGCCGCTCCTCGCCGGCGATCATGCGGAACAGGGTCGTCTTGCCGGCGCCGTTCGGCCCGATCACGCCGACGATGCCGCCCGGCGGCAGCGAGAACGACAGGTCCTCGACGAGCAGCCGGTCGCCGTAGCCCTTCTGGACGCCCTCCGCCTCGACGACGACGTCGCCGAGCCGTGGCCCGGCCGGGACGTGGATCTCGACCCCGTCGAGCCGCTTCGCCTGGTCCTCCGCCAGGAGGCGCTCGTAGGCGGCGAGCCTCGCCTTCGACTTCGCGTGTCTCGCGCGCGGGGACATGCGCACCCACTCGAGCTCGCGGGCGAGCGTCCGGCGGCGGGCGGACTCCTGCTTCTCCTCCGCTGCGAGCCGTGCCTGCTTCTGCTCCAGCCAGGACGAGTAGTTCCCGCGGAACGGGATGCCGCGGCCACGGTCGAGCTCCAGGATCCAGCCGGCGACGTTGTCGAGGAAGTACCGGTCGTGGGTGACCGCGACGACGGTGCCCTTGTACTCGCCGAGGAAGCGCTCTAGCCACGCGACCGACTCGGCGTCGAGGTGGTTCGTCGGCTCGTCGAGGAGCAGCAGGTCGGGCGACGAGAGCAGCAGCCGGCAGAGTGCGACGCGCCGCCGCTCGCCGCCGGAGAGCGTGGTCACGTCCCGGTCGCCGTCGGGCAGCCGCAGCGCGTCCATCGCCCGGTCGAGCGTCGCGTCGAGCGACCACGCGTCGGCGCGGTCGATCTGCTCCTGCACGGTCGCCTGCTCTGCGAGCAGCGCGTCGAAATCCGCGTCGGGCTCCGCGAACGCGGCCGAGATCGTATTGAAGCGGTCGAGCAGGTCACGGAGCGCGCGGACGCCGTCCTCGACGTTGCCGCGCACGTCCCTCGTCGCGTCGAGCTCGGGCTCCTGCTCGAGCAGGCCGACCGTCGCGCCCGGGGCGAGCTCCGCGGCACCGCTCGACGGCTCGTCCCGCCCGGCCATGATCCGGAGCAGCGTGGACTTGCCCGCACCGTTCGGCCCGAGCACGCCGATCTTCGCGCCGGGCAGGAAGCTCAGCGAGATGTTGCCGAGTACCTGCCGGTCGGGCCCGAAGAACTTGTCGACCCGGTACATCGTGAACACGTAGTCGCTCAAGGACCGGGAGCGTAGCGGGGCCGTATCGTTCGGTCGTGCGCTGCTGCGGCTACGACGACTTCTTCAACGCCCGTGTCGCGCGCAGCGATGCGGCCCGCTACCGGAAACGCGGCCTGCGGCGCTCCGCGCAGAGGATCCTCGAGCGGGCACGCGGCGTCGGCCTCGCCGGCGCCGACGTGCTCGACGTGGGCGGAGGCGTGGGCGCCTTGTCGGTCGAGCTCGTCCGCGCCGGTGCTGCGCGCGCCACCACGATCGAGCTTTCGCCCGGCTACGAGCAGGAGGCGAGCGCCCTCGCCGCCGAGTCGGGGCTCGACCGACGCATCGAGCGGCGCGTCGGAGACGTGGTGGCGGCCGGGGACGAGGTGCCGCCGGCGGACGTCGTCGTGCTCGAGCGCGTGGTGTGCTGCTACCCCGACGCGGCGGCGATCGTCGGCGCAGCCGGCGCCCGGGCGCGGCGGCTGCTCCTGCTCTCCTACCCACGGTACGGGCTCATGTCGCGCGCGGTGTTCTGCACCCTCAATACGTTCCTGCGCATGCGGCACCGCGCCTTTCGGGTGTACGCGCATCCCCCGGCAGCCATCCGCGTCGCGGCCGAGGCGCAGGGTCTCGTGCCTGCGGGACCGGAGCAGGGCCTCGTCTGGCGCGTGGCCGCCTTCGAACGCTCGTAGCCGCGTCTAAGGTACGGGCGGATGAGCGAGATCGGGCTCTTCCCGCTCGGCATCGTCCTGCTCCCGACCGAGCTGGTGCCGCTCCACATCTTCGAGCCCCGCTATCGGGAGCTGATCGGCGAGTGTCTCGACGAGGAGCGCGAGTTCGGCCTCGTCCTCGCCGACGACGACGGCCTCCGCGACGTCGGCACGCGCGCTGCCGTGACCGAGGTGCTCGAGCGCTTCGACGACGGCCGCCTGAACGTCGTCGTGGAGGGCCGCGACCGGTTCCGGGTCGTCGAGCTCACCTCCGGCCGCTCCTTCCAGACCGCCGAGATCGAGCCGATCGAGGACCTCGAGGATCCGCCGGCAGCGGCAGACGTCGAGCGTTCGCTCACGCTCTTCAAGCGCCTGCTCGAGCTCACCGGCACTGAGATCGACCCGCCCGAGCCGGCGACGCCGCAGCTCTCCTACGCCGTCGCGGCACGGTTCGAGTTCGTGCCCACGCTGAAGCAGGAGCTGCTGCAGGAGATCTCGGAGCGGCGCCGCCTCGCGCGACTCTGCGAGCTGCTGGAGAACGCGGCCGAGGCCCTCGAGCGCGAGCGCGAGATAGCCGCGCGCGCCGCCACGAACGGCAAGGTGCAGCCGCGCACGCCCGAGCCCGAGGAGTAGCCAGGGGGTTCGGCGTCGCTAGCGCTTCTTCAGCAGCCCGAAGACGCCGCGGACGATCTCCTTGCCGAGCGACTGACCCTGGCGCGACGTCAGGAAGTCGAGCACCTCGTTGCCGGTGCCCTTCTGCGCGGAGGTCTGCTTCCGCTGCAGCCTTCGGCTTCGCCCGCTCGGCCTGCTCCGCCTCCTCGGCGATCGCGTCCGCCTCGCGCTGCCGCGCCGAAGCCGCCATCCGCTCGCCGAGCACCTCCCGCGCGCTCTCGCGGTCGATGCGCGTGCCGTACTTCGCGGCGAGCGGGGAGGACGCCGCCTGGCCGGGCACGTCAGCGGCCGGGCTCATGCTCGATCTCGGCGCGACGAGCCGTGTGTGGACGACCGGGGTCGGGACGCCCCGCTCGTCGAGGATCGTCACTGCCGCCTCGCCGATCCCGAGCGACGTGAGCAGCTCCTCGAGGTCGTAGAGGTCAGACTTCGGGTAGGTGCGAACGGTCTGTCCGAGCGCCTTCGCGTCCTCGGGGGTGAAGGCCCGCAGCGCGTGCTGGACACGGTTCCCGAGCTGGCCGAGCACGTCGCGCGGGACGTCGGTCGGTGCCTGGGTGACGAAGAAGATGCCGACGCCCTTCGACCGGATCAGCCGCACCGTCCGCACGACGGAGTCGAGGAAGGCCGGGGTCGCGTCCTTGAACAGGAGGTGCGCCTCGTCGAAGAAGAACACGAGCTTCGGCTGCTCGACGTCGCCGACCTCGGGGAGCTCCTCGAAGAGCTCGCCGAGCAGCCACATGAGCGCCGTCGACCACAGCGCCGGTGTGTCCTGCACCGCGGCGAGCTCGAGGCACGAGACGATGCCGCGGCCGTCGGGCGCGGTGCGCAGCAGGTCCGCGATCTCGAGCTGCGGCTCGCCGAAGAACTCGTTGCCGCCGCCGTCCTCGACGGCGATGAGCGACCGCAGCAAGACGCCGATCGTGGCCGACGAGACGCCGCCGAGACCCTCGAGCGTGCCCTTGCCCTCGTCGGAGCCGAGATAGGTGAGCAACGCGCGCAGGTCGGACAGGTCGACGAGCGCGAACGCGTTCTCGTCGGCGTAGCGAAAGAGCAGCGAGAGGCTCTGCTCCTGCGTCTCGTTGGCGCCGAGGATCTTCGCCAGCAGCTGCGGCCCGAAGTCCGTCACGCTCGCACGGATCGGCGTGCCGGGCCCGATGCCGCCGAGGGAGAAGAACTCGAGCGGGAACGCCGCCGGCTCGTGCGCGAGCCCGAGCTCGGCCATCCGCTTCGCGGCCACACCCTCGGCGCCTCCGGGCTCGGCCATCCCGGACACGTCGCCCTTCACGTCAGCCAGGAAGGTCGCCACCCCCGCCGCCGAGAGCTGCTCGGCGATCAGCTGCAATGTGCGCGTCTTGCCGGTGCCGGTGGCGCCCGCGATGAGCCCGTGCCGGTTCAGCATCCGGAGCGGCACCTGCACGACGGCGTCCTGTGCGAGCTCCCCGTCGTGGACACCGCGGCCGAGCTGGACCGCCGCGCCCTTCGTCGCGTAGGCCACGGCGATCGCCGGGCCGAAGTCGGCCGTCTTGGCCTTGGCCTTTGCCTTCGCACGCGCCACGGTCAGGCGCCTGTGGCGGTCTCGAGCGGCGCGAACAGGTGAAGGACGTGGCCGTCCCGGTCCACGACCTCCGCGTAGCGCTGGCCCCAGAACGCGTCCCAGGGTTCGAGGCTCGAGCGCGCGCCGGCCTCGAGCGCCCGGCGGTAGACGTCGTCCACGTCGGCAGGCGAGTCGCACAGGAAGGCGAGCGACGAGCGATGGCCCTCGCCTGGCGGCGACCAGCTCGGATCGAAGGAGTGGATGGTCTCCACCGTGTCGAGCATGAGGCGGAGCCCGCCCGCCAGCGTCGCCTCGACGTGGCCGTGCGAGATGTCGATGTCCTCGGGGAACTCGACGCCGAGCACGCGGTAGAAGGCGGCCGAGGCCTCGAGGTCCGACACGATCAACCCGATGGCGTCCAGGCGCGGCACGGCGTGATGATGGCAGGTCGGGCGCTCGCGGACGCCGGATACCCTCGCGCTGTGGCGGGCTTGACCCAGGCTGAGGCGGAGCGCCTCCTCGCGGCGCGCGGCGAGCGCGAGCCGCCCGCGAGCCGGTCGACGAAGAGCATCGTGCTGGCCAACGTCCTCACGCCGTTCAACCTCGTCCTGGTCGCGCTCGGCGTCCTGACGCTGCTCTTCTCCGACTGGCGGGACGCGCTCTTCCTCTTCATCGTCGTGGCGAACGCCGGGATCGGCATCGCTCAGGAGCTGCGCGCGAAGCGGGCGATCGACCGCCTGGCCGCGCTCGTCGCGCCGCGGGCGACGGTCGTCCGGGACGGCGAGCCTCGCGAGGTGGCCGTCGAGGACGTCGTGGAGGGCGACCTCGTCCGGATCGCGCCCGGCGACCAGATCGTCGCCGACGGCCCGCTGGAGGTCGCGGACGGGCTCGCGCTCGACGAGTCCATCCTCACGGGCGAGTCACAGCCGGTCTCTCGCGCCGCCGGCGAGGAGGTCCGGTCCGGGTCGTTCGTCGTCGAGGGCGCCGGCGCCTACGCGGTCCGGGCGGTCGGAGCCGAGAGCTACGCGGAGCAGATCGCCGGCGAGGCGCGGCAGTTCCGGCATCCCGACTCGCCGCTCCAGCGGTCCTTGAACCGCCTGCTGTACGTGCTCGTGGCGGCGGCGATCCCGCTCGGGATCATGCTCGTCGTCGCACTCGGGCAGCAGGGACGGGGTCTGGGGGAGTCGGTCGACGTGGCGGTCGCGGGCCTGGTCACGCTCGTCCCCGAGGGGCTCATCCTGCTCGCGTCCCTCACCTACGCCGCCGCGGCGCTCCGTATGACCCGTGCGGGCGTGCTCGCGCAGCAGCTGAACGCCATCGAGTCGCTCGCGTCGGTGGACACGCTCTGCCTGGACAAGACCGGAACGCTCACCGAGTCTCGGTTGCGCCTGCTCGCCGTGCTGCCCGCGGACGGCGTCGCGCTCGAGGAGGCGCGGCACGCGCTCGGCCGCTATGCGGCGTCCGCGCCGGCGCACAACCTCACGCTCGCCGCCCTCGCGACCGCCGTGCCGACGGAGCCCGAGGAGGCCGACGAGTCGGTGCCGTTCTCGTCCCGCCGCCGCTGGAGCGGGCTCCGGCTGGGCGGCACCCGCTTCGTCCTGGGAGCGCCGGAGCTCTTCCCGCTCGGCGGGCTCGAGGCCGACGCCGCCGCCGAGCAGGCGAGCGGCAGGCGCGTGCTCGCGCTCGGCACGACCACGGCCCGCTTCCCGGACGACGGTGCGCCGCCGCCGGTCGTACCGCTGGCGATGGCGGTGTTCGCGGAGGAGCTGCGGCCGGACACCCGGAAGACGGTCGAGTTCCTGCTCGCCGAGGGCGTCGAGCTCAAGGTGCTCTCGGGGGATGCCCCTGAGACGGTCGGCTCGATCGCGCTGGATGCGGGAATCCCCTCCGCCGAGTCGACCCTGGACGGCCGCGACCTGCCGGGCGACCCACGCGAGCTCGCCGTCGTCGCGCGCTCCGCCGCGGTGGTCGGCCGTATCGCGCCCGAGGGCAAGAAGGCCGTCGTCGAGGCATTGCGCGACAGCGGCCGCTACGTCGCGATGGTGGGCGACGGCGTCAACGACGTGCCCGCGCTGCGCGCGGCCAGGCTCGCGGTTGCCCAGGGGTCCGGGACGCAGATGGCAAAGGCCGTCTCCGACGTCGTGCTCGTGAGCGGCGACTTCGGCGCGGTGCCGCGCATGGTCGCCGAGGGCCGCAAGATCCTGCGCAACGTCCAGCGCGTCGCGAAGCTGTTCGTCACGAAGTCGGTGTTCGCAGCGTTCCTGATCCTCTCGATCGGCGTCACCGAGCAGGACTACCCGCTGCTGCCGCGGCACCTCACGCTCGCCGCCACGATTGCGGTCGGCATCCCGGCCTTCTTCCTCGCGCTGGCGCCGAGCCAGGGACCGTGGCGCACGGACGGCTTTCTCCGGGACGTCGGCCGTTTTGCCGTGCCGGCCGGTGTGGCCGCGGGTCTCGGCGTGCTCGCGTCCTTCCTGGTCACGCTGAACGTCCTCGACCAGAGCCTGCTGGAGGCGCGGACGATCGCCACCACCGTGCTGATCGTGGTCGGCCTGTACCTGATCCTCGCGCTCGAGGCGACCGGCGGCCGCCGCGACCGTTGGGTCGGCCTGCTGTGCGCCGGGCTGCTGCTCCTCTACGCGGTCGTGCTGGCGCTCCCGGGGCTCCGCGGGTTCTTCGAGCTGGACGTTCCCTCGGCGGGGGGCTGGCTGGCCGCGATCCTCGGCTCGGGACTCGCCGTCGGGTTCCTCTGGCTGACCGACGACCGCTTCGTGCCGGGCCGGCTCGCCGCGACCCCGCCAGTACCATAGGACGGTGGCAGTCACCGCCCAGCAGAGCCTCGACACCGACCGCATCCGGGCCGACTTTCCGTTCCTCGAGGAGCTGACGAACGGCCGCACGGTGGCGTTCCTCGACTCTGCCGCGAGCTCGCAGAAGCCGCGGCAGATGCTGGACGCGATGACCGAGTTCTACGAGACGTCCTACGCGAACGTGCACCGGGGCGTCTATCGACTGGCCGAGCGGGCCACCGAGGGGCTCGAGAACGCCCGCGAGAAGGTGCGCGCGCTGCTGAACGCTCCGGCGGCACGCGAGGTGATCTTCGTCCGCAACGCGACGGAGGCGCTGAACCTCGTGGCGTACGCCTGGGGCCTGGAGCACCTCGGGCCTGGAGACGTGGTGCTCGTCACCGAGCTCGAGCACCATTCGAACTTCGTGCCCTGGCAGTTCGTCGCGCGCCGGACCGGGGCGAGCTTCCGGATGATCGCGCTCGACGATCACGGCGAGCTGCGTCTCGACGAGCTCGACGCGCTCGGGCGCGACGGCGACGTCAAGGTCGTGGCCACCGGCGTCGTCTCGAACTCGCTCGGCACCGTGAACCCGATCGAGCGGCTCGCCGCGTGGGCGCACGAGCGCGGGGCGATCATGGTCGCCGACGCCGCGCAGGCCGCGCCGCACCGCCGCCTCGACGTGCAGGCGCTCGGCGCGGACTTCGTCGCGATCTCGGCCCACAAGATGTGCGGCCCGAGCGGCGTCGGGGCGCTCTGGGGCCGGGCCGAGCTGCTGGAGCGGATGGAGCCGTTCCTCGTCGGCGGCCACATGATCCGGTCGGTCGGCGTCGACGAGACGACCTGGGGCGAGCTGCCGCACAAGTACGAGGCGGGCACGTCGCCGATGGCCGAGGCCGTCGGCTTCGGCGCGGCCATCGACTACCTCGAGGCCATCGGCTTCGACGCCATCGAGCGCCACGAGCACGAGTTGGCCGCCTACGCGCTCGAGCGCCTCTCCGAGCTGCCGTGGGTGACGTCGTACGGGCCGCCGGCCGCGCGGCGGGCGGGCATCGTGTCCTTCAACGTCGACGGGGTGCACCCGCACGACGTGGCGCAGGTGCTCGATTTCGAGAACGTGGCCATCAGGGCAGGCCACCACTGCTGCCAGCCGCTCATGCACAAGCTGGGCGTGCCGGCCACGAACCGCGCGAGCTTCTACGTCTACACGATCCCCGAGGAGATCGACCGCCTCGTCGACGGGCTGCACAAGGTCAAGAAGGCGCTGGGGTAGGCGTGTCCGAGTTCGACCAGCTCTACCGGGAAGTCATCCTGGACCACTACAAGAACCCGCGCTCGCACGGCCTGCTCGAGCCTGCCGATGCGATGGCGGAGGGGCAGAACCCGCTCTGCGGTGACGAGGTGACGGTGTCCGTGCGCTTCGGCGACGGCGACATCGTCGAGGCGATCGGCTTCGAGGGGCGCGGCTGTGCGATCTCGCAGGCGGCGACCTCGATGCTCACGGAGCTCGTCAAAGGCCGGACGGCCCAGGAGATCGCGACGATGGAGAAGGACGAGCTGCTAGAGGAGATCGGCATCCCGCTCACCCCCGTTCGCCTGAAGTGCGCGATCCTCGGGCTCGGGGTGCTCAAGGTCGCGCTCCACAAGTCGAAGGGCACGCCGCTGCCCGAGGAGTGGGGCACCGCGGCGAACGACCTCAGGCTCGCCTAGCGCCGTGGCCGAGGTCGACGTCTGCCCCGCCGACGAGCTGCCGCCGGGGACGATGAGGCTCGTGAGCGCAGGCCCGCTCGAGATCGGCGTCTACAACTGCGACGGCGATCTCGTCGCCATCGAGGACCGCTGCTCCCACGACGACGGGCCGCTCTGCGAGGGCGACTGGGAGCCGGACGAGTGCGTCGTCGTCTGCCCTCGCCACGGCTCGCGCTTCGACATCCGCAGCGGGCGGCCGCTCACGCTCCCCGCGTACCTGCCCGTGGAGACGTTCCCGGTGCGCGTGCGCGACGGCGTCGTGGTCGTCGAGGTGCCCTAGGCGGGCACGCAGGCGTCCCGTGGGCGTGACGGTGTCTGACACCGTCACGCCTGGCTGACGCCTTCGCGCGCAGCAGCGCCCGCCGTCCGCGCGGTAGGTTCAGGCGGTGCTCGACGAGCGGGTGCGTGCCGTGCTGGAGCGCCTCGAGGCGGAGGACGCCGACGAGCGCGCCCGCGGCGTGCCGAGCGAGCAGCGTTCCCGCGCCGTTGCGCCGACGACCGGCCGCTTCCTGTTCGGGTACGTCGCCCCCCAGGCCGGGTGCGAGGTGCTCGAGATCGGCGGCTCCCGCGGCTACTCCGCGATCTGGCTCGCCGCCGCGGCTCGGTACCTCGGCGGCCGGGTGCTGTCACTCGAGGACGATCCGGCGAAGTGCGAGGCCTGGCGAGCCAATGTCGCGGAGGCCGGGCTCGAGGAGTGGGCCGAGCTGGTGGAGGGCGACGCCTTCGACACCCTGGCGCGGCTCGACGACGCGTTCGACGTGGTCTTCCTCGACGCCGAGAAAGACGACTACGAGCGGCTCTTCGGCCTCGCCCGGAACGTGCTCGAGCCCGGCGGCGTGGTGTTGGCCGACAACGTCCTCTCGCACGAGTCGCTGGCCGCCTACAGCGCCGCGCGGCAGGCCGACCCGACGGTCTCGTCGGTGACGGTGCCGCTCGATCGCGGGGTCGAGCTGACCGTCGTCCTGCGCTGAGCCGGTGGGCCGGGCGCGCGCGGCACTCGGCAGCGCGGTCTTCCTGGTCCTGGCACCGGGGGTGGTGGCGGGCCTCGTCCCGTGGCTGATCACGGGCTGGGACGTCGACCACGCCTGGCCTGCCGCCGTGCGTTTCGCCGGCGCAGTGCTCGTTTCGGCGGGGGTGCTCGTCCTCGTGCACGCGTTCGTGCGCTTCGTCGTCGAAGGTGTCGGTACGCCGGCCCCGGTGGCGCCGACGGAGCGGCTCGTGGTCGGCGGCCTGTACCGGCACGTCCGCAACCCGATGTACCTCGCCGTCGCGGCCGCGATCGCCGGGCAGGCGCTCCTGTTCGGGAGCGTCGCGCTCTTTCTCTACGCCGCCGCATTCCTCGGCGTGACGGTGCTGTTCGCCCGGTTCTACGAGGAGCCGACCCTCGCGCGGCGCTTCGGTGCGCCGTACGAGCGCTACCGCCATGCGGTGCCCGGGTGGTGGCCGCGGCTGCGGCCGTGGCGCGGTGAAATCACGTCGTCCGGTTCCGGTACAGTGCCCGTACCGCGGAAAGGAGGTGGTCCGGACGTGACAGATTCCAGCAGTGCCGGCAGTGGAGGTACCAGCGGGTAGGGGCGTGTCCCCGGGACCCATCGGGGAATCGCCATAGCCACGCGTAGGGGACTCGCGTTTCGCGCCGCCGGGCCACCAGCCTAGGCCGGAAGCGCCTCTACCACTCCAACGCTGCTACCGGGATCGAGGGGCCGCCACTGGCGGCCCCTCGCCTTTTCCGAAGCCGGCGAGGCGCAGCCGGCGCCAGAACGGACGTCGCAGCTCGCGCGGGCCCGACGCGCGCGCCACCTCCGCCGCCACACGGGCGGCGTGATCGTGCGATCACCAGTAGGCGCTGTTCCAGCTGACGGCCAGGAGCGGGTCGGCGTCCCTCATTCGCCGCCGCCGACGAGCGCCCGCAGGCTCTCGTACTCCTCGCGACACGCGGGGCAGCCCTCGAGGTGCGCCCGCAGGCCGGGGACGACCGCGTCCGCGTCCGCGCCGGCGAGCTCCAGCTCGACGTAGCGGTCGAGCTGCTCGAAGCACTCGTCGCAGCCCACCTCGGGGCCGGTCGGGCCGAGGAGGCGCGCGAGCGCGCTCGGCGGGTCGCGGGGCTCCATCACGTCTCCTCCTTCCGGTGCGCCGCGGGCGCGTAGCCCGAGCGCTCCAGCTCGGCGCGAAGCTTGCGGCGGGCGTCGTGCAGCGTCTTGTAGAGGGCGCCCCGGCTCGTGCCCAGGCGGTCGGCGAGCACGTCGATCGGCACGCCGTTCAGCGTCAGGGCGACGAGCACGTGGCGCTGGTGCGGCGTCAGGTACTCCGCGATCGCACGGCTCACGGTCTGCACCAGCTCGCGCTGCTCGGCGGCGTCGTCCGGGCCGGGCCGATCGCTCGAGGTCAAGTCCCAGCCCGCCGGCTCGAGCGGCACCTCACGACCCTGCCACGAGCGTTTCCGCAGCTTCACGGCGGCCTCCAGCAGGGCGAACTTGTACGCCCAGGTCGTGAAGCGGCTCGCGCCGCGGAAGTCGTCGAGCCGGCGCAGGACGCTGACGAGCGCGTCGTCGGCGGCCTGGTTGGCGAGATCATCGAAGTCGTTGCCGCGGAGGTGGGGCAGCGCTGCGCGACGCCGGGCCACCTCGAAGCGCGCCGCCCGCAGGAGCAGCGCGTGCAGCCGCGCCACGCCCTCGTCACGAGTGGCGCCGTCGGAGCGGAGCGCACGCAGCCACTCACGCGACTCGTCGTCGAGCCCGGGCTCAGGCTGAGGAGGCGCGGCCGGTTGCGGGGTCACCGCCGTCACGATAGGCGCGGGCGCGGCGCTCATGCGTCGACCTCGTCGTCCGACGGCGCCAGGATCCTCGCCGCCAGTGGCGGCGAGCAGCCTCGCTCGACGAGCTCGATCAGCGCATGAAGGTCGTACCGCTCGTCCCGTGCGAGCGCCGACGCCGCCCGGCCGCCGAAGCCGCACGCGAGGAGCTGGTCGCGCCGCCATGCGAGCACTGCGCCGCGCTCGGGTCGCCGTTCGGTCTGGGTGCGCATGCTCGTTCGTGTCAGGTCGGCGCCGGGCCTTACCCGTGGCCGGCGTGACCGCTGGTGAGGGCGAGGGCCGCGAACGACGTGAAGACGGCGATCAGCGCGGCCAGACCCACCGGGATAGGGCGGGCTACCGGGCGCGCGCGCCGCAGCAGGAGGGCACACGCCGCGAGGCCGAGCGCTTCCACGGCCTTCGTGAAGACCGCGATCGGCTCGACCGGCTCGGGCTCGGGATGAACGAGGGGAAGGCCGGTCGTTGCGACGACCGCATAGCTCGCGAGCAGCCCACCCAGCATCGTCGCGGCGGCCGCGACCGCGATCCGCCCGGACCCTCGGGTGAGCGCGACCGCCACGACGGTCAGCGCCAGCGCGGAGCCGGCGAAGCCGGCCCCGGCGAGGACGCCGTCCTCGAGATGCTCAGGTGCGAGCGCCGCGTGCACGCCGGCGCTGACCGCGCACGCCACGATTGCGATGTCGCGTTCCACGCCGGCGGGCGCGGTCACTGCACGATCACCTCGCCGTCCATGTCGCGGCGGTGCAGGGTGCACACGTAGTGGTAGGTGCCCGGGTCGGCGAACGAGATCGAGACCTGCTCGCCGGGCTCGACCTCGTGGTCGTCCCGTCCGTCGACCCGTACGGTGTGGGTGAAGTTGTCGTCGTTCGTCCACGTGACGCTCTGTCCGGCCGTGACCTCGATCCGCTTCGGCTCGAAGCGGTAGCTCTTGGCCATCGTCACTTCCGTCGTCGCCACCGGGGTGGCGTCGTCGTCCGAGCCGCCGCACGCCGCGACGAGCACGAGCGCCGCCGCGGCGACGAGCGCCGCGGCCGGCGCCGTTGCCCGGGCCATCAGTGGCCGGCGTCGAAGGCCGGGCGCCGCCCAGCCTCCACCTGCAGCACGGCGGCTGCGAAGACGAGGACGAAGGCCGCCAGGTCGAGCACCTCGGCGATCGTGTGCGCGAACAGGAAGACGGTCCAGTCGAGGTGGTAGGTCATGTAGACGAGCTCGGCGGCTGCGAAGAGCGAGAACGCCGCTCCGAGCAGCCCGAGCTCGCGCTTGAACGCCAGCCATGCGAAGCCGGCGCCGAGCGCGAAGGCCGCGATGTGCACCACCATGAAGAACGCGGTCGGCAGCTCGTTGATCCAGTCGCCCCAGGGCATCGCTCCTCCTCCGTCGAGTGTCGGAGCGATTGGTGTCGGCGCGCGCCGGCTCCTTACCGCGAGGGCGACGTCTCGTCCGCGAAGTTCTGCCAGTAGCGGCTCGGCGTCGGACCCTGCTGCCCCTGGTACTTCGAGCCGAGCGTCCCCGCACCGTACGGCGTCTCGGCGGGCTCGGAGAGCTGATGGAACGACAGCTGGCCGATCTTCATCCCGGGGTAGATCGTGATCGGCAGGTTGGCGACGTTCGAGAGCTCGAGCGTTACGTGCCCGTCCCAGCCGGGGTCGATGAACCCGGCCGTGGAGTGGATGAGCAGGCCGAGGCGCCCGAGCGACGACTTCCCGTCGAGTCGGCCGACGACGTCGTCGGGCAACGTCACGCGCTCGAGCGTCGACCCGAGCACGAACTCGCCCGGATGGAGGATGAACGGCTCGCTGCCGTTCGCCTCGACGAGCTCCGTGAGATCCTCCTGCTCGGCCTTCACGTCGATGTACGGGTAGCGCGAGTTCCGGAAGACCCGGAACCGGCGGTCGACCCGCATGTCGACGCTCGACGGCTGTACGAGCGCAGGGTCGAAGGGGTCGATGCCGATGCGGCCCTCGTCCAAGAGGCGCTTGATCGTGCGGTCAGAAAGGACCACGCGCGCATGGTACGAGTTGCGGGTTCTCACGATCCCTACTAGCGTTCCCGCGCCGTGTCGATGCTCTTCGAGCCGCTCGACCCGAACTCGCGCTTCCGCGACCGACGAGCACAAGCCCGTAGACGCAAGCGCCGGCGCCGCGCGGTCCTGCTCGGGTCGGTGCTCGTGGCGGGCGCAGCCGTCGCCGGCGGCGCGCAGCTCGTCGACGGGCCCGGCCGGGCACCTGCCGGCGGAGCCGAGGCCGCCGACGCGTCGCCGCAGCCCGCCGCGCCGCCGGCCGCCGCGCCGCAGCCGAGGCCGCTGCCCGCCGAGGTCCGCGGCGTCCACGTCACCGCCGCCCTTGCATCGCTCCCGGGCAAGCTCGAGGAGTACATGCGGCTGCGCAGCGCGGGTCTGAACACGATCGAGCTCGACATCAAGGACGAGAACGGCGAGCTCGGCTTCGTGCCGTCGATGGTGCCGCTCGCGCGCCGGGTCGGCGCGGCCAAGCCGTACTACAAGCCCCGGCAGGTCGTGAAGCTCGCCCGCCGGAACGGCCTGTATCTCATCGGCCGCCTGGTCGTCTTCGAGGATCCGCGGCTCGCGGCCGGCCGGCCGGACCTTGCCATCCAGCGCTCGGATGGCTCCGTCTGGACGAACAGCGCCGGCCTCGGCTGGACGAACCCGTACGACCGGCGGGTCTGGGACTACAACATCGACATCGCCGAGGTGGCCGCTCGTGCAGGCTTCGACGAGATCCAGCTCGACTACGTCCGCTTCCCGACCGACGGCGACCTCGACAACGCCGTGTACCCGCGGAAGACGGCGACGCCGCCCGGCTGGGTGATCCCGCAGTTCGTGCAGTACGCCTCGAAGCGGCTGAAGAAGCTCGGCGTGCGCGTCTCGGCGGACGTGTTCGGCCTGTCCGCCTCGCGCGACCTCGGCATCGGCCAGATCCCGCGGCGCATCTCGCGCTACGTCGACGCCGTCTACCCGATGGTCTACCCGTCGCACTACAACTCCGGTGAGTACGGCATCGCGGACCCCAACGGGCAGCCCGGCGAGACGGTGTTCACGTCGCTCCTGCACTTCAAGCGCGAGCTGCGCGGGCGGCAGGCGGAGATCATCCCGTGGCTGCAGGACTTCTCGCTCGGCAGGACCTACGGGCCCGCCGAGGTGCGGGCGCAGATCGAGTCGGCCCGGCTGCAGGGCACACGCGGCTACATGCTCTGGAACGCGTCGGGCGTCTACACCGACGGCGCGCTCGCGCCGCCGGGCTAGTCGGCCCGCATCAGTACCGTTTCCGGCCAAACCCGGACGAGCGCCGCGCTGACGACGGCGACGGCCGCGTACGCGATCGCGAGCGCCGCGTGGCCCGATGCGGCGAGTGCGGCCGTCGCAGCCGCGAAGATCCCGACCTCGAGGCCGAAGCGCCACGGATCGGGCAGTCGTCGCGGGGCCTTGGGGCCGACGAAGGCGGCCCAGAGCGCGACGACCGCGAGCACGAGCACAGCCGCCACCACGAGCGCCGGGACTCCCTCGACCGCGTCGAAGGCCCAGACGGCCACGGCGACGAGCGCGCCGAGCTCGGCGACGACGAAGCGCACGATCAGGTTCAGCCCTGCGAGACCCGTCATGGGGCGAGGCGCTCGAGCCGCCAGCCGTCGCCGTCGCGCGTGTAGAGGACGCGGTCGTGCAGGCGGTCGTCGCGGTGCTCCCACAGCTCGATCGACCCCGGGACGATGCGGTAGCCGCTCCAGGAGGCAGGACGCGGCACGTCGTCGCCGGGATGACGCTCCGCGAGCTCCTCGACGCGCGCCTCGAGCCACTCGCGGCTCTCGACAGGCTCACTCTGCGGCGAGACCGCCGCCGAGAGCCGGCTGCCGCGCGGGCGGCTCGCCCAGTAGGCCGCGGACTCCTCGTCGCCGACCTCCTCCACGCGGCCCTCGACGCGCACCTGCCGCCCGAGCGCCTGCCAGTAGAGGACGAGTGCGGCATGCGGGTTCCCTGCCAGCTCGCGGCCCTTGCGCGAGTCCCGGTTCGTGTAGAAGGCGAAGCCGCGGTCGTCGGCGCCCTTGAGCAGCACCATGCGCACCGACGGACGGCCCTCCGCCGACGCGGTCGCGAGGGCCATCGTCTCCGGGAAGCGAACGCCCGCCGTTCGCGCCTCCTCGAACCACGTCGCGAACTGCCGGATCGCATCCGCGTCGAGCTCGTGTTCCAGCACAGACCTAACCTACGGCTTCGGTACCCTCAGGCGCGCCCATGGCCGCGACCCGCAGCATCGACATCCGCACCGCCGTTCCAGGCCCCCGCTCGCGGGAGATCATGGCTCGGCTCGACCGGGTGGTCGCCGCGCCGCTCGCGGTCAACATGCCGATCGTGGTGCAGGAGGCGCGGGGCGCGCTCCTGACCGACGTCGACGGCAACACCTTCGTCGACTTCACCGGCGGCGTCGGTGTCCTCAACGTCGGTCACGCCCACCCGCAGGTCGTGGCCGCGATTGCCGAGCAGGCTGCGCGCTTCACGCACACCGACTTCACGATCGTGCCGTACGAGGTCTACGTCGAGCTGTCCGAGCGGCTGCTCGCCGTTGCGCCGTTCGCCGGCCCGACGCGTGCCGCCTTCTTCAACTCGGGTGCGGAGGCGGTCGAGAACGCGGTCAAGATCGCTCGGCTCGTGACCGGCCGGTCGGCGGTGATCGCCTTCGACGGCGCCTTCCACGGCCGCACGTTGATGGCCGTCTCGCTGACGTCCAAGGTCGACCCCTACAAGCGCGGGCTCGGCCCGTTCGCGCCGGAGGTCTACCGCGCGCCCTTCCCGAACCTGTACCGCGGGCCGGACGCGCGCACGGCGCTCGACGAGCTGGAGGCGATGTTCGCGACGCAGGTCGCTCCGGACAACGTCGCCGCGATCGTCTTCGAGCCACAGCAGGGCGAGGGTGGCTTCCTGCCCGCTCCGCCGGAATGGGTCGAGGGCCTGCGCCGGATTTCGGACGAGCACGGCATCGTCCTGGTGGCCGACGAGGTGCAGACCGGCTTCGCGCGGACGGGGCGCATGTTCGCCATGGAGCACTACGGCGTCGAGCCAGACCTGATCACGTTGGCGAAGTCGATCGCCGGCGGGCTGCCGCTGTCCGGCGTCATCGGCAAGGCCGCGATCATGGACGGGCCGCACGTCGGCGCCATCGGCGGCACGTTCGTGGGCAACCCCGTGGCCCAGGCGGCGGCCGTCGCCGTGCTCGACGTCATCGAGCAGGAGGGCCTCGTCGAGCGCGCCGCGGCCATCGGCGAAACGATCCGCGCGCGCATGCTCGCCTGGCAGGAGCGCCACGCACGGATCGGTGACGTGCGCGGGCTGGGTGCCATGCTGGCGATCGAGCTCGTCGAGGACCCTGCGACGAAGGAGCCGGCGCCGGAGCTCGCGACCGCCGTCATCGAGGCGGCCGTGCAGCGCGGGCTGCTGCTGCTCAAGGCAGGCGTCCACGGCAACTGCATCCGCGTGCTCTGTCCCCTCGTCATCTCGGACGCCGAGCTGGAGGAAGCTCTCGGCGTGTGGGAGGACGCGCTCGCCGAGACCCTCGGCTAGCTTCGCGCCGACCCGGGGAAGGCTACGCTCCGTGATGGTGGGCCAGCTGATCGCCGACCGTTACGAGCTCAAGGACGTCGTCGGCACGGGCGGCATGTCCAGCGTCTACCGCGCGCACGACACGCTGCTCGAACGGAACGTCGCGCTGAAGCTGCTCCACGAGCACCACTCCCGGGACGACGGCTACGTCGAGCGCTTCAGATACGAGGCGCGCGCGGTGGCGCAGCTCTCGCACCCGAACATCGTCACCGTGATCGACCGTGGCGAGGACGGTGGGCGGCAGTTCATCGTCTTCGAGTACGTCGAGGGTGAGAACCTGAAGGAGCTCGTCGGGCGCGGGCAGCTACCGGTACGGCGGACGCTCGAGCTCGGCCTCGAGGTCGGGCGCGCCCTGGAGTTCGCGCACGCGCAGGGGCTCGTGCACCGCGACGTGAAGCCGCAAAACGTTCTGCTGTCCGGCGACGGCCGCGCGAAGGTGACGGACTTCGGCATCGCCCGGGCCCTGGACACGATCGGCATGACGCAGACGGGGACGGTGCTCGGCACGAGCCACTACATCGCCCCCGAGCAGGCGCGCGGCGAGCGGGTGGACACGAAGACCGACGTCTACTCCTTCGGCGTCGTGCTCTTCGAGCTGCTGACCGGCGAGGTGCCCTACGACGGCGACAGCTTCCTGACGGTCGTCATGAAGCACGTCCACGATCCGGTGCCGTCGGTATCGAGCCGGCGGCCCGACTGCCCGCTCCGTCTCGCCGGCCTCGTGGAGAGCTGCCTCGCCAAGGATCCCGCCGAGCGCCCGACGATGGCCGACTGCGTGCGCGAGCTGCAGGGCACGCTCCTCGGGCTCGACGCGCGGCCCGACGGCGACGCGACGATGATCGTCCGGCCGCCGCCGCCCGAGCGCCCGCAGCGGCGGAGACGTGCCAGGCGGCGCCGGTGGCCGCTCCTCGTGGCGCTCGCCGCGCTCCTTGCGGCTGCCGCGGTGGCCGCCTTCTTCCTGCTCGACAACGGGGACGACGGCGCGGGTCCGGAGGGCGGGCCGCGCGTCGCGCTGCGTGCCGTCTCCTCGTACGACCCGGAGGGCGGTGACGGTGAGCACGACGAGCGGGTCGCGGATGCCGTCGACGGTGACCCTGTGACGTACTGGACGACCGAGACGTACGGCGACTTCGCGAAGGAGGGCGTCGGCCTGGTGCTCGAGCCGGAAGGCCCAGTCTCGTCGCTCACCGTGCGCACGGACACACCGGGGTTCACGGCCGAGGTGCGGGCGGGAGACTCGCCGACGTCGTTCGACGAGACGGTCTCCGGCTCGCAGACGGTCGAGGGCTCGACGACGTTCGAGCTCGACACGGACGCCCCCTACCTCGTCCTCTGGATCACGGATCTCGACGGCGTCGCGCACGTGAACGAGGTCACCGCGCGCTCGTAGCGGCGCTTTCGCTCCGTCATGATCGGCCACATGTCGTGGCCCGAGGGCACGGAGCGGAAGCTGGCGACCGTGCTCTTTGCCGACCTCGTCGGCTCGACGGCCCTCGGCGAGCAGGATCCCGAGCGGACGCGGGCACTGCTGGAGCGGTTCTACGACGCGATGGCCGACGAGGTGCAGCGCGCCGGAGGGACGCTCGAGAAGTTCGTCGGGGACGCCGTGATGGCCGCGTTCGGCGTGCCGGCCGCTCAGGAGGACCATGCCGAGCGTGCCCTGCACGCGGCGCTCTCGATGCAGCGCTCCCTCGAAGACCTGTTCGGCGGCGAGCTGTCCATCCGCGTCGGGGTGAACACGGGGGAGGTCGTGGCGGGCCGCGCGCGCGAGGGCAGCTCGTTCGTCACCGGCGATGCCGTCAACGTGGCCAAGCGCCTGGAAGAGGCGGCGGCGCCTGGGGAGATCCTCGCCGGCGAGCGCACGGTGGCCGCCGTTCGCGGCGCGTTCGAGCTCGGGGACGCGCGCGAGCTGGATGCCAGGGGGAAGAGCACCTCCGTCACGGCCCGCCCGGTGCTCCGTGCGTTGTCCCTCATGCGCCCGCGTGGCGTGCGCGGCCTGACGGACGCGTTCGTGGGTCGGGACGCGGAGCTCGAGCTGCTGCGCGCGACCTACCGCCGGGCGGTGGACGGATGCGAGCCGCACCTGGTCACGATCATGGGCGATGCCGGCATCGGCAAGACCCGCCTCCTGCGCGAGCTCTGGGGGTGGCTCGACGGGCTCGACCCGCAGCCCCTGCGCCGGACCGGCCGGGCGCTGCCGTACGGATCGATGTCGTACTGGGCGCTCGGCGAGATCCTGCGCGAGCACTACGGGCTGCTCGACACCGACCGTGCGGAGGTCGTTCGCGAGCGCGTGGGCGGGCGCGACGGGCTGGGACTTGCGTTGGGCCTCACGGCCGACCTCCACCCGCTCGCCGCGCAGGAGCGACTGCACGCCGACTGGGTCGACTTCCTCACCGAGCTGGCTCAGACCCGGCCGGCCGTCGTGCTGGTCGAGGACCTGCACTGGGCGGACGAGCCGCTGCTCGACCTGCTCGAGCGTGTGCTCCGCGACGTTCGCGGGCCGGTGCTGCTGCTCGCCACCGCACGGCCGGAGCTGCTCGAGCGGCGGCCCTCGTGGGGCGGTGGGCGGCGCAACGCCTCGCTGCTCTGGCTCGAGCCGCTGGCCGCGTCGGACACCGAGCGGTTGGTCACCGAGCTGCTCGCCCACGAACTGCCGGTGGAGCTCCGCGCGACCGTCGTCGAGCGGGCCGAGGGCAGCCCGTTCGTGGTCGAGGAGGTGCTCGGCGCGCTGATCGACCGCGGCGCGCTCCGGAACGTCGAGGGCCGCTGGGAGAGCATGAGCGCGGCGGGAGAGCTCGCCGTCCCCGACTCCGTCCACGCCCTGCTCGCGGCGCGCATCGACCTCCTGCCTCCACTCGAGAAGGCGGCGCTCCAGGCTGCCGCGGTGGTCGGCAGGGTGTTCTGGGAGACGCCGGTCGTCGAGCTCCTTGGCGGCCAGCGGCCGGACTGGGAGCTGCTCGAGGACCGCGACTTCGTGCGACGCCGCGCCGGTACGTCGATGGCCGGGGAGGTCGAGCGTGCGATCAAGCACGCCTTCACCCGCGAGGTCGCGTACGCCACCCTGCCGAAGGCCAGACGGGCGCAGCTGCACGCCGCGCTCGCGCGCTGGCTCGAACGGCCCGGTCTCGCCCGCGACGACCACGCCGCGTTCCTCGCACACCACTTCGCCGAGGCGGTCCGTCCGGAGGACGCAGACCTGGCCTGGGGAGGCGACGAGGCGGCGCTGCACGAGCTGCGCGCGAAGGCAGTGGCCTGGTCGCTCGTCGCCGGCAAGGCTGCGGCCTCACGCTACGAGCTGGGGGACGCCCGGGCCTTGCTCGAGCGGGCGCTTCCGCTCACGGCGCCCGGGGACGAGCGAGCGGCGGTGCTGCGTGAACTGGGGCACCTCCATGCGCTGGCGTTCGCCGGCGAGGAGTTCTGGACGGCCATGCAGGAGGCGATAAACGAGGTGGAGAGCCCTCAGCTCGAGGCGGATCTCTACGCGGACCTGGCCTTCGAGACGTCGCTCCGCTCCGGCATCTGGCGGCGCATGCCGGACGGCGACCTGGTCGCGGGTTGGATCGAGCGCGCACTCGCAGGCTCCGGCCCGGCGGGGATCTCGCGCATCAAGGCGCTCATCGCCAGCGCGCGCTGGCGGCCGACCGACGGAGCCGACGCCGCGATCGAGGCGCGCAGGATCGCCGACGGGCTCGGCGACCCCGGGTTGCGCTCGTGGGCGTGGGACGTCAGCGGCATCGTCGCCTTCGTCGAGGGGAGGTACGACGACGGCCGCATGTGGGCGGAGCGCCGCTTCGAGCTCGCCGACGAGATCAGCGATCCCGACCACCGGGCGGACATCTACTCGGCGCCGATCACGGGCTGCATCTGGAGCGGGAGCTTCGACAGGGCACGCGGTCTGGCGCACGCCCACGACGACATCGTTGCGCGGCTGACGCCCCATCACCGCCTGCACGGGGTCGCCATCGACCTCGAGGTCGAGGAGCTGCTCGGAAACTGGGCCGCGGTGCAGGACCTGGAGGACCGTGTCGCCCTCGCCGTCGCCGAGAACGCGGCGACGCCCTGCGTCCGCCACTCGCGTTCGTTGCTCGTCTGCGCCCTCGCCGCCGAGGTCGCGGGTGACGCCGGGCGCGCACGGCGGCTCGAGGACGCCGCGATGGAGCAGTGGATGGAAGGCTACGGCTTCACGCTCGAGACGCCTCGGCTCCGGCTGGCGCTCGCTCGCGGCGATCTCGCCGAGGTCGAGCGCATCGTCGCCATGCCCGAGACCGAGCACGGCTGGCACCGCGGCTGGTTCGTCTTCGCGAATGTGACGGCCTGGCTGGACGCGCTCGCCGCGCTCGGCCGCCCCGACCGCGTCGAGCAGCTCGCGCTGCCGTACCTCTCGCAGACGAGCTACGTCGAGCCGTTCGCGCTGCGCGCACTCGGCCGCGTGCGCGGGGACGAGACCCTCGTGAGACAGGCGCTCGAGCGCTTCGAGGCGCTCGGCCTCGGCTGGCACGCCGAGCAGACGAGGTCAGTACTCGAGACCTGACCGTCGCTCGTGGCGCTCGAGGGCGAGCTCGATCAGCCGGTCGAGGAGCTCGCCGTACGGGATCCCGCTCGCCTCGAAGAGCTTCGCGTAGACGCTCGTGGCGGTGAAGCCGGGGATCGTGTTGATCTCGTTCACGACGACCTCGCCGTCCGGGCGCACGAAGAAGTCGACGCGCGCCATGCCCTCGCACTCCGTCGCGACGAAGCTCTCCACGGCGAGGGTCTGCACCCGTTCGATCGTCTCCGGCGCGAGTCGCGGCGGCACGATCAGCTCCATGCCCCCCTCGTCGTACTTGGCGGCGTAGTCGTACCAGTCGGCGTGCGCGACGATCTCGCCCGGCAGCGAGGCGATCGGGGCACGGTTGCCGAGCACGCTGCACTCGACCTCGACGCCGGGCACGAACTCCTCGACGAGCACCTTGTCGTCGTGCCGGCGTGCGAGCTCGACGGCCTGAGCGAGCTCCTGCTCGGAGCGCACCTTCGAGATGCCCACGGACGAGCCGAGGCGCGCCGGCTTGACGAACACGGGGTAGCCGAACGGGTTCTCGGGCGTGTCGCCGGCCCGCAGCGTCACGTTGCGGGCGACCGGGATGCCGCGATCGCGCAGCACGGCCTTGAAGAGGTCCTTGTCCATGCAGAGCGCCGACGCGGCCACGCCGGCGCCCACGTACGGCACGCCGGCGAGCTCGAGCAGGCCCTG
This sequence comes from uncultured Gaiellaceae bacterium, assembly GCA_963733065.1. GTDB lineage: Bacteria > Actinomycetota > Thermoleophilia > Gaiellales > Gaiellaceae > CAVTBT01. The sequence goes on along the minus strand of CAVTBT010000005.1, from coordinate 379,779 downwards.
CACCGTGCCGTCCTCGCCGAACGGTCCGTGCAGGATCGGCAGCACGACGTCGACCGAGCCGAGCGTCTCGGGGGCGGATGCTGCCGGCAGCGGCAGCGTCTCTGCGACGGAGTCGGGAGCGTCGGCGCCGCTCGGGAGCGACGGTGGCGTGGCGCCGCTCGGGAGCTCCCAGCGCCCCGAACGGTCGATCTGCAGGCGCAGGACGTCGTAGCGGCCGGCGTCCAGCGCCTCCGCGACCGAGCGGGCGGACGCGAGCGACACGTCGTGCTCGCTCGAGCGCCCACCTGCGAGCACGGCCACGCGGAGCCGGCGGCTCACGGTGTCGTCTGGGTGCCGCCGCCTTCGCCCGTCGTGTCCTCGGGCGCGGGGGGCGGCGTCGTCTCGACGAAGCGTCCGACCGTCAGCGTGATCGTCGTGCCCGCCTCGGCCTCCTCGCCGGCGGCCGGCGCCTGTTCGATGACGACGTTGTCGAGCAGCGGGTCGTCGGTGTCCTCACGCTGGATCCGCACCTGGAAGCCCGCCTCCTCGAGCGTCGCGGACGCGGTGTCGGCGTCCTGGTTCCTCACGTCCGGGATCTCCGCGGTCTGCGGCCCCTCCGAGACGCGGAGCGTGATCGTCGAGCCCTTGCGCGCGGTCTCGCCGCCCGCCGGCGACTGGCCGATCACCGTCCCGGCCGGCTGGTCGTCCTCGACCGGCGACTGCACGACGGCGAACCCGACGCCGCGGAGCTGCGACTCGGCCGACTCGACCGGCTGGCCGAGCACCGACGGCACCGTGATCGGCCGGGAGCCCTGGGAGACGTTGATCCGCACCCGCGACCCTTCGACGAGCAGCTCGCCCGCGCCCGGCGACTGCCCGGTGACGATCCCGCTCGGCCGGTCGGAGAAGACGTTGACGACGTTCGCGCGCAGGCTGGCGTCGCTGAGCGCCTGGAGCGCCTCGGCGACCGTCTGGCCGACGACGCGCGGCACCCGCGTCCGCGGCTTGCCGCTCGAGACGTCGATCACCACGATGTTGCCGCGGTCCACGCGGTTGCCCGCGCCCGGGTCCTGGCGGATCACGAAGCCCTCTTCCACCTCGGAGTCCGGGACGCGCCGCACCTCGGGCTCGAGGCCCTCGGAGTTGATCTGCTCGACGGCGCGCACCTCTTCGAGGCCGCGCACGTCCGGGACGACGACCGGTCGTGCCTCGTTGAGCTGATCCTGGATCCGGTCGTAGGCGAAGAAGCCGCCCACGATCGCGGCGAGGAGGAGGCCGGCCCCGAGCAGCCACGGCCAGAGGGCGCGCCGGCGGGTGGGCACCTCGTCGTACTCGTAGTAGCGGCCGGGTTGAGGCCGCGTCTGCGCGCGCTGCACCATGGTCGCGGCGCTCGCCGCGCTCGCGGTGCCCCCGCCCGCGAGCACGGTGGTCGCCGCTTCCGCAGTCTCCGGCGCGACGCCGAGCCCGCGCGCGACGCGGTCGAGGTCGGCGCTCATCTCCTCGGCGGAGCGGTAGCGCTCGGAGGGGTCCTTGGCGAGCGCGCGCAGCACCACGTAGTCGAGGTCGGGTGGGATGTCCGCTCGGTGCGCCGAGGGCGGCTCGGGCGTCTGCGAGAGGTGCTTCATCGCGATCTCGACAGGCGTCTCGCCGTTGAACGGCACGGTGCCGGTCAGCAGCTCGTAGAGCACGATCCCGACCGAGTAGAGGTCGGAGGTCTGGTCGACCGGCGCGCCGCGCGCCTGCTCGGGTGAGAGGTACTGCGCCGTGCCGATGATCGAGCCGGCCTCGGTCATCTGGCTCGTGCCCGCCCGGGCGATGCCGAAATCGGCCACCTTCACGCGGCCCTCGCTGTCGACGATCACGTTGTGCGGCTTGATGTCGCGGTGGACGAGGCCGCCCCGGTGTGCGAAGCGGAGCGCCTGCAGGATCTGGCGCGTGTAGTCGATCGCGATCGGGACCGGCGAGGGCCCGCGGCTCAGGATCAGGTCCTTGAGCGTGCGCCCCTCGACGTACTCCATCGCGATGTAGTAGGTGCCCTCGGCCTCGCCGCGGTCGTAGATGGAGACGACGTTCGGGTGCGAGAGGCCGGCGGCGTTCTTCGCCTCGCGGCGGAAGCGCTCGACGAACTGCTCGTCGTTTGCATGGCGCTCGTTCAGGATCTTGATGGCGACGCGGCGCCCGAGCTCCTCGTCGACGGCGAGGTAGACGTTCGCCATTCCGCCCGCGCCGAGCTTGCGCGTGATGCGGTAACGGCCGTCGAAGAGACGGTCGATGAGCGTGTCGGACGTCGTCATGTGCCGTCTTCCACGCTAGGAGTTCTCCTCCGACGGCAGGAGTGCCTGCAAGACGTCGTTCGCGATCGGCGCGGCGGTCTGGCCGCCCGTCGAGTCGACCTGTTCGACGACGACGGCCACCGCCACCTCGGGGTCGCCGCCCTCGGGGCCGGCGAAGCAGATGAACCAGACCGTGTTGCTGCCGCTCACGCCCGTCTCGGCGGTGCCCGTCTTGCCGCCGACCGTGAGGCCGGAGACCTGGGCCGCCGTGCCGGTGCCGCTCTCGACGACCCGCAGCATCATGTCCCTGACCTCGGCGGCCGTGTCGGCGCTCACGGCGCGGCCCAGCTGGTTGGGCCTGGTGCGGCGAATCACGCGCCCGTCGGGCGCGACGATCCGCTCGACGACGTACGGCTTCATGACCACGCCGTCGTTTGCGATCCCGGCCGCGACCATCGCCATCTGGATGGGCGAGACGAGGTTCCGCTCCTGCCCGAAGCCGTACCGGCCGGGATCGACCTGGAAGTCCTGCGTCGGGTCGAAGAGCTCGCCGTTCTTGTACAGCCCGCTCGCCGCGCGCTCGTCGGCGGGGGTCTCGAGCGGCGGCAGCTCGTAGAAGCCGAACTTCTTGGACTGCGCGACGATCGCCTTCGCGCCGAGCGTCTTGCCGATGTTGCAGAACACCGAGTTGACCGAGTACTGCATCGCCTGGACGAGGTTCACGCGGCCGAACGGGCTCGTCGTGTCGTAGTTGTTGACCCGTTTGCCGTAGACCTCGCAGTAGCCCGGGTCGACGAACGTGGAGTCGGGAGTGAACTTCCCGGACTCGAGCGCGGCCGACGCCGTGACGACCTTGAAGATCGAGCCGGGCGGGTAGAGGCCCTTCGTCGCCCGGTTGTAGAGCGCCGCGGCCGGCCGGCACGGCGCCTGGATGCGGTTGATCAGGTCGAACTTGCCCTCGACGAGGTTCGGGTTGTAGGTCGGCGACGAGGCGGCGACGAGCAATTTGCCCGTCTTGACGTCGAGCGCGACGACGGCGCCGCAGCGCCCGTCGAGCGCGTCGTAGGCGGCCTGCTGCGCGCGGAGGTTCATCGCCAGCCGCAGGTCGTTCCCCGTCACGGTGCCGCCCTTCAGGCTGTCGAGCGTGCGGTCGAGCACGGTCGAGAGGTTGGAGTTCGAGGCGGTCAGGTAGTCGTTGAGCGAGCGCTCGAGGCCGGCGCGCGAGCGCTCCACGGTCGAGTAGCCGACGATGTGGGCGGTCAGCCCGCCCTGCGGGTAGCGGCGGAAGTAGAAGGTGCGGCCGTCGACCTCCCGCTGCCGGTTGCGGGCGAGCATGCGCCCGTGGTTCGTGATCTCGCCGCGCTTGATCGTGAACTGCGCGACGAGCTCGATCGCGTTGTCCTGGCGGTCGGCGAGCCCCGGCGCTGCCCAGGTCTGCCAGTAGGTCGTGGCGACGACGAGCGCGACCATCAGCGCGATGCCCGTGACCGCGAGCCGCGTGATCTGGCGGTTCATCGGCCGACCGCGTTCGCTCGGTTGGAGATCAGCAGCAGCATCGCCAGCAGCAGGAAGTTCGCGACGACGCTCGACCCGCCGTAGGAGACGAAGGGCAGCGTGATGCCGGTCAGGGGGATCACGCGCAGGACGCCGCCGACGATGATGAAGGTCTGCAGGGCGAAGCCGAATGTCAGCCCGGCGGCGAGCAGCTTCGAGAAGCCGTCCTGGGCGAGCAGCGAAATGCGCATGCCGCGCGCGACGAACACCATGTAGACGAGCAGCAGGCCGCAGGCGCCGACGAGCCCGAGCTCCTGCGCGATCGCGGAGTAGATGAAGTCGGTGTTGAGGGACGGGATGATCGGATCGCCGGACGTGGAGGTGAACGTGCCTCTCCCCAGGCCCGTGCCTCCGAAGCCGCCGTTGGCGATCGAGTAGAGGCTCTTGACGAGCTGGAACGAGCCGCAGTCCTGCCGCAGTGCCTGCTCCCCGGTCTGCGCGCAGAAGACCGGCTCGTCGGTCCACGGCTGCAGCCAGATCGTCACCCGGTTGTGGACGTGTGAGATCGACTGGTAGACGAAGGCGGCGCCGCCGACGAACAGGACGAGCCCCCCGGCGACATAGAGCACGCGGCCCGTGGCCACGTAGAGCATGCCGAGGAAGATCCCGAAGTAGAGGAGGGCGCTCCCGAGGTCGCGCGTCTGGACGAGCACGAGCATCGCCGCGCCCCAGATGACGAGCAGCGGCCCGAGGTCCTTCAGACGACCCTGTGCGAGCACCTCGCGCTTGTCGCGCAGGTAGCCCGCGAGGAAGACGATCAGGAAGATCTTGGCGAGCTCACCCGGCTGGAACTGGACCGGTCCGATGTCGACCCAGAGCCGCGCCCCGTTCACGGTCTTGCCGATACCCGGCAGCGCCGGCAGCGCCAGCAGCACGACGGACGAGATGCCGAAGAGGTACTTGTAGCTCTCGAGGATGCGGTAGTCGCGGCGCAGCGCGAAGAGCGTGAAGGCGAAGACTCCGACGCCGATCACGACCCAGAGCGCCTGGCGGCCTGCGTCGTCCTCGTCGAGCCGGTAGATCATCGTCACACCGACGGCCGTCAGGAGTGCGGTGATCGGCAGGAGATACGGGTCGGCGTAGGGCACGCAGATGCGCGCGACGACGTGGGCGGCGAGGTAGAGCGCCAGGAAGAATGCGCCGTACGTGAGCGACTCGGCCGAGACCTCCGAGGAGCGCGCGATGTAGACGCTCGCGAAGCCGATCGCGGTCAGCATCCCGACCGCCACGAGGTTCAGCAGCTCGCGCGTGCGCTCGCTCAGGCCGCCGTTCACCGCAGGAGCCCCCAGACGACGAGCGCGGCGATCACGCCGACGGCGAGCACGAGCGCGATCAGCGCCGGCCAGCGGCTGCCGCCGCCGGCCCCATGCCGGCGGGTCTGCACCGGCTTCGCGCCGGCTGCGTCGAGCTCTCGCCGCACGTCCTCGGCCGAGAGCACCGCCGTGTCGATCACGGGCACGGCGTCGAGCTCGTCGAGCGTGTCTTCGTCCGCCTCCGTTGCGGGCGCCGCGGCAGGCTCGGCTGCCGCCGTGTCGCCGGCCTCGCCGGCGGCGATCTCGAAGAGCACCACGGTGATGTTGTCCTCGCCTCCGACCCGGTTTGCCGCGTCGACGAGCACACGAGCCGCCCCGTCGAGGTCGCCGAGGCGCGCCTGCACGGCCGCGCGGATCTCCTCCTCGCCGATCATGTCCGTGAGTCCGTCCGAGCAGAGCAGGTAGAGGTCGCCCGGCTCCGCCTCGACGGCGAACGTGTCGACGTCGACGTCGGGCTCGGTGCCGACGGCGCGAGTGATCACGGCGCGCTGCGGATGGGTGCCGGCCTCCTCCGGCGAGAGCTTTCCGCTCCGCAGCAGCTCCTGGACGAGCGAGTGGTCCTCGGTGATCTGCTCGAGCTCGCCCCCGCGCAGCCGGTATGCGCGCGAGTCGCCGACGTGACCGATCGTGATCGTGCCTCCGGTCTCGTCGACGAGCGCCACGGTCATCGTCGTGCCCATGCCCTGGGTCGCGGCGTCCTCGTGCGAGCGCTGGAAGACGCGGCGGTTGGCCTCGCGGATGAGGTCCGCTACACGTTCCGCCCCCGCCCCGTCGCCGTGCGACTCGTTGAGCACGGCCGCGGCGAGCCGCGACGCCACCTCGCCGGCCTGGGCGCCGCCCATGCCGTCGGCGATGGCGAACAGCGGCGGGCGCACGACGAACGCGTCCTCGTTGCGCCGGCGCCGGCGCCCGGGGTCGCTCGCGCTCGCGTTCCTGCCGAGCCTCACTGGTCCACCCGCATGTCCGTCTGCCCGACCCGGAGCAGGTCGCCGGGTTGGAGCTTGCGCGCGGTGGTCACGCGCGCGCCGTTCACGAAGGTGCCGTTGGTCGATCCGAGGTCCTCGACCCACAGGCCGTCTCCCCGGGCCTCGACCTGCGCATGGCGCGCCGAGGCGAAGTCGTCGCCGTCGAGCGCGACGGCGTTGTCACCGCCGCGGCCGAAGGTCAGCGGCAGCGAGTCGACGGTGAGCACGTCGCCGGCGGGGAGCGCGGGGCTGTCGACGACGACGAGGCGGCCGCGGGGCACGGCTGCCGCCCGCCGCAGTGCGGCGGCATCGCTCGGCGAGATGATCATGCTCTCCTGCGGCGTGCGCACGTCCTTGCTCGCGCTCGCCACGATGCGCCAGATAAAGAGGTAGAGCAGCACCAGGAAGGCGATCTTGAGGACGAGGAGTGCCTCGTCGACGGCGATGTCGCTCACGCTCGCCCCTCGCCGGCGTCGGCGAGCGACGGCCGAGGAACGCGCGAGCGCGCGGTTTGTGCCACAGAGACGCGCATCACGGCAACGACCGGCCGAAGACGACCTCGGTGCTCCCCACCGTGATGCGGTCGCCGTCGGAGAGCTTGGCCCGGGACACGCGCTTCCCGTTCAGCTCGGTCCCGTTCGTCGAGTCGAGGTCGACCAGCCAGTACGTCGCGCCCTCCTGGCGCACCTCGGCGTGGCGGCGGGAGACGTTCGGATCGTCGATCCGCAGCTCGCATTCACGCGAGCGGCCGAGCACGACGCTGCGCTCGGCGACCGTCCGCCGCTTGCCGTCGATCGTGAGCGTCACCACCTCGCGCTCCACGCCGAGCTCCTCCGCAGACACGGCCTCGGTCTCCACCGGCGCGCGGGCCTTGTAGATCATCGTCGCGCCGGCGGGAACGGGCGGTGGTGCCGGCGGGGCGGAGGGCGCCGCGAAGACGCCCTCCTCCGGCTCGACGGTGCGCGTGGCGATGCCGAACTCGCCGATCGCGAGGTCGTCGTCGGTGCGCATCACGACGCGGGCCGGCGTGATCAGCGCGTAGCCCTCGCGCCGGGCGTGCTCGGCGAGGTATTCCTGGAGCTCGCCGACCAGCGACCCCTCGTAGCTCGCGAACTGCTCGCGATCCGCGGGCGACAGGTAGATGCTGTACTCGTTCGGCACGTAGACGCGCGACACCGAGACGGTGCGGTGCTCGTCCATCTCCTTCGCGCACTTGCGCGCGAGCTCGACGGGCTGGACGTGGGTGCGGAAAGCGCGGCCGAAGACCCCTTCGAACAGCCCTTCGATCTTGGCCTCGATGCTCTTGAGCACGCTCACAGGCGGGTCATTCCCCGCAATCGAGTCTAGATGCTAGATCCGCGATCGGCTCTGACGGTCAGCGCGGCGCAGGCGACGACCATGGCCCAGACGGCCGCAACGATCCCGAGCGCAACGGCGTTCGGCGCGCCCAGCAGGAGCGCTGTCAGCAGCGCCGCTCCGAGTGCCGCAAGGCCCCACGGGCCGCGGGCGCGGGCGGCGGGCAGCACCGCTGCGGCGGCGGCCAGCGCGACCGCGCCGACGATCAACCCGGGACGGTCGGCGAGCGTCTGCCAGAGCGCCTGGACGACGGCGCCCGCGCTCTCGGAGCCGGCGAGCCCGAGGTCTCCCGGCGCGCCTGCACCGAGCGGCAGATCGTCGCCGCGGAGACCGGCCGCGACGGCGGCCGCGCCCACGGCGAGGGCGGCGTGGAGGGCACGCCGCCAGGCCCGGCGCACCGGCTGTACCGCGAGCGGGACGAGCGCAATCAGCCCAAGGGGGGCCAGCACCGGCCCGGCGACGAACGCGAGTCCGCCCCGCGGGTCACGCCAGCCCGCGACGAGGAGCGCGGCGGCGACGACCGCGTATGCCACGGCGGCCCCCTGCGCGAGGTTGCCGAGGGGCAGCACCGGGGCGAAGAGCGCGACGGCGAGGCCGAGCCGCGGCGCCACGAGCGACGTGCCGCCGGCGAGCAGGCCGAGGCCGAGGATGAGCCCGGGCGGGTAGAAGGGGAGGACCGCCGCACCCGCGGCCGTCGCCACGGCTGCGACGCCCGCGCCCACGAGGCGCTCGACCGGCAGCTCCCGCGCCGCGGCGGCAACCCGGTCGCGCGGCGGCCGCCTGCTGCTGCGACGGCGGTCGCGGATCGCCTCGCGAAGCTCCGCAGCCAGGCGTGACGCCGACGGGCGCTTGCCGGGGTTGAGGTGCAGCGAGCGCTCGATCGTCGCCACGAGGCGGTCCGGCAGATCGGGGCGGTGGGAGCGAAGCGGCGGCGCCCCAGCCTGGATCGCGGCCGTCATCTGACCGATCGGCACACCCCAGAACGGGTGGCCCGACGCGAGCGCCTCCCAGAGCATGACGCCGACGCCCCAGATGTCGCTGGCCGGGGTCGCATCGCCGCCGAGCAGGCGCTCGGGCGAGATGTAGGCGAGCGTGCCGGGCACGTCCCCCATCGCAGTGAGCGTGTCGGCCTCGTCGAACTGGGCGAGGCCGAAGTCGAGCAGGCGCACCGAGATGTCCGGCCCGTCGGCCAGGAGCACGTTCGAGGGTTTGACGTCGCGGTGCACGATGCCGCGCGCGTGCGCATGCGCGAGCCCATCCAGGACCTGCGCGGCGGCCTCGACGGCGTCCCGGTCGCGGAGCCGCCCGGCGCGGAGCGCTTCGCGAAAGGTGCAGCCGGCGACGTACTCGTAGGCGATGTAGACGTGGCCGTGGTCGCCGCCGAAGGCATAGGCGCGGAGACAGCGCTCGTGGCGGAGCCGGGCCGCCGCCTCGGCCTCCCGCTCGGCGCGCATCGCCGCCTTCCCCTCCCTCGGCACGATCTTCAGGGCGACGTCGATGCCCGTGTGCTCGTCCCGGGCGAGCCAGACCGAGCCCGAGCCGCCGCTGCCGAGCGGCCGCAGCGGGCGGTAGCGGTCGAGCACGAGCGGGCGCTCGGGCAGGGCGAAGGCCGGTGCGGACACCGTCAGCACCGTTCGCCGGGAGCGCCCGGGTCTCCTTGTCCAACCTCGCACCGGCCGGGACTGTGGCTAGAGTGGCACCTTCGCAGGGCCGGAGATCGCCGTGACGACACGCGACGACGACATCGATTTCGACTTCTTCGAGGAGCCCGCGACCCAGGAGGCATCGCAGCGTACGCAGCGCGCGCCGGTTGGAACGGGCGACGGCGGTGGCGGCGGCCGGCCCCCCAGGGATCGCAAGGCGCTGCGTGCGCCGACCGGGTTCACGCCGCTCCTGCGGCTGATCGGGCTCGTCGCGGCGGCGATCCTCGTCGTGGTACTGCTCGTCTTCTGGGTGCAGGGCTGCCAGGAGGACAGCGAGCGGGACGCCTACCAGGCCTACATGACCGAGGTGGAGGGCGTCGCCCAGGACTCGGAGGCGATCGGCCGCGACCTCCGGGAGCTGCTGACGACGCCCGGGCTCAAGCAGGCCGACGTCGACCAGCGACTCGCCGGCCTCGTGCAGCGGCAGCAACTCGGCGTCGAGAGCGCTCAGGAGCTCGATCCGCCCGGCGCGACGCGCGTCGCGCACGATGCGCTCGTGCAGTCGCTCGCATTTCGCGTCGGCGGTCTGCGCGGGCTCGCCGAGGTCTTCGAGCAGACGGCCGGCTCGGACGACGCGGCCGAGGCGGGAGCCCAGCTCGCCACGCAGGCGCAGCGGTTCGTGGCCAGCGACGTCGTGTGGGAGGACCTCTTCCGGGCACCGGCGGTGCAGGAGCTCCAGCGGCAGGACATCACGGGCGTCGACGTGCCCTCGTCCGCCTTCGTGCAGACGGCCGACTTCGCGACGCAGCGGCAGCTGACGCCGATCTGGCAGCGGATCCATGGCGCGTCGACCGGCGGCACCCCCACGGGCCTTCACGGCACTGGCATTGCGGGCGTCCGCGTGCTCCCGAGCGGCAAGCAGCTGACCGCGGGTTCCGATCCGACCACGATCCAGGCATCGACGGACCTGGCGTTCGAGGTCTCCGTCACGGACACCGGCGACGCGCAGGAGGTCGGTGTCGAGGTGACGTTGACGATCCCGAAGCAACCCGAGTCGATCGTGAAGAAGCAGACGATCGACATCATCGACGCGGGCGAGACGAAGACCGTGACGTTCCGGAACTTCCCGACGCTGCCGTTCGGCGAGGAGGTCAACCTCCGCGTCGACGTGAAGCCCGTGCCGGGCGAGACGAACACCGGCAACAACACGGTCGAGTTCCCGGTCAACTTCAGCATCTAGGTGTCCGTCGACCTTGCTGTCGCGATCGCCGCGGCGGCGCTCGCCGTGGCGGCGCTCGGCGCCGTCTGGTGGCTCTCCCGCAAGGTGCGACGGCTCCGCGCGGGGCAGCAGACGCTGCTCGCCGGCGGCCGGCGTGACCTCGTCGAGTTCGCGGTCTCGCTCCAGGGGCGCGTCGACGACCTGCACCGCGCGGTCGATGAGGTCGCTGCCGGGCTGTCACGGGTCGACCGGCGCGTCGACGGGTCGGTCACGAACACCTCGGTCGTGCGCTACGACGCCTACGAGGAGGCGAGCGGCGCCCAGTCGGCGAGCTTCGCCTTCCTCGACGCGACGCGCACCGGCACGGTCGTGACGTCGATCCAGGGCCGCGACTACGCGCGGATCTACGTGAAGGAGCTCGACCGCGGGACGTGCTCGATGGCTCTCTCCCCCGAGGAGCAGGAGGCAATCGAGCGCGCGATGGCCCGCTAGCCCCGCTCATTGAGCGGCCCGGATTCACTGGTACCGTTCCGCGCAGGGTGCAGCAGGTCCTCGTCCTCAACGCGAGTTACGAGCCGCTCAACGTCTGTTCGGTGCGGCGCGCTCACGTTCTGGTCTGGAAAGGCAAGGCAGAGGTCATCGAAGACCTCGATCGACCACTTCGGGCGGCCAGCAGCACCTTTCCCTGGCCGCACGTGATCCGGCTCCTCGCCTACGTCCGCGTCCCGCGCGCCGTTCAGCGCCGCATCTCCCGCCGCGCGCTCTTCGCCCGCGACGGCTGGCGCTGCGTGTACTGCGGCTGCTCCACCGGCCGGCTGACGCTCGACCACGTCGTCCCACGCTCGCGTGGAGGCGAGTCGAGCTGGGAGAACGTCGTCACGGCGTGTGCGCCCTGCAACCTTCGCAAGGGCGACCGGCTGCTCGAGGAGAGCGGCCTCTCGCTGACGCGCCTGCCCAGGGCGCCGGCGCCCGAGCTCTTCATCCGGCTCTCGACGCCGACGATCCCGACGCGCTGGATCCAGTACCTCCCGCAGGCGGCGGCTGCGGCCGCCTGAGGTGATGGGGTACACCTGCACCGTCTGCGGGGCGTACCACGACAGCGAGCTGCGCGACATCCGCATGACGCTCCCCGAGCCGGTCTTCCGGCTCGACGAGCAGGCGCGGGACGAGCGCGCATGGGTCGGCGAGGACTCGTCGGTGCTGCACGGTGACGACGGCGAGCGGTATTTCGTGCGCGGGCTGCTCGAGCTGCCGCTCAGGAATGCCGACGACCGCTTCGCGTACGGCGTCTGGGTGGAGGTCGACGCCGGCGAGTTCGCTGTCCTCGGCGAGCTCTGGCACGACCCGGAAGGGCACCGTCACGAGCCGGTCACGGGCACGCTCGCCAACGAGCTGACGCCGTACCGCGACACGGTCGGCCTGCCGGTCGGCCTGCGTTTGCGCGACGTCCGCGTGCTGCCGCTCGTGGAGCTCTCGGCCGGCGAGCACCCGCTCGTCCGCGACCAGCGCGCGGGGATCTCCGACCACCACGCGCACGAGCTGGGCGCCGCGGCTCGCTGAGCGTCTCGCGCGACTGCGGATTAGCGGCGCCGGATCGGGGTAGGCGACGGAGATGTCACGCTCACGTGCACTCGCGCTCGGGATCGGCTCGTTCGTCGTCTGCGTGGCCTTCTGTGCAGCGCTGTTCGCGGCAGTCGACGTCGAGCTCTCCCTCCTGATCGGGCCTGCGATTGCGATCGCGATCGCGTCGTACGCGGCTTACCGGGCCGCCCTCGACGACGACCCTTCCAGGCGCTAGGGGCTGCGGCAGGCTTCGATCGTGGCGTCGTACACGGTCAACGAGCGTGCTGTCGACCGCGCGCGTCGGCTGATCCACGCGCGCCAGTACGTGCTCGACAGCACCTGGGGCGATGTCCAGCCGCGTGCCGCCCAGGAGAACGCCTTCCTGGCATCCCATTCGTGGGACGAATACGCCGAGTGGCACCTCGCGCTCACCGACGGTGCGCCGGACGAGACGAAGGCGCGGTACGCCTTCGTCTACGGCGACTTCCGTCGGCTCCACCGTATGGGGCTGATCGCCTGTCACTACCGCGCCGCCGAATGGCGGCACAAGGAGATCGAGCTCGCCGCCCACGAGCTCCTGCAGGTCCTGGACGCGGCGAGCGCGTGACGGCGATCAGTCGCGCTCGACGGGCAGTCCGCGGGTCGACCAGTCGCTCCACGAGCCGGGATAGAGCCGCGCGTCCTCGCGGCCGGCGAGCACGAGGCGCTGCACCTGGACGCAAGCGGTGACACCGGAGCCGCAGTAGACGACGAGCTCGGGTGCGTCGGCGGCTCCGTCGGGCAGCGGGTGCTCGAAGAACGCGTTCCGTGCGCCCGGAATCCGGCCCGCGATCCTGTCGATCGGCTCCACCTCGCCGCGCCAGCGCTCGGGCGCACGCGCGTCGAGCAGGACCAGGGACGGGTCGTCGAGGCGGGCGAGCAGTTCGTCGGCAGCGGCGGTGTCGTCCTCGCGGAGCCTCGGCACGAAGCGGGCAGCCTCGACCACCGGGACGGAGGTCGTGAACGGCCCCGTGTAGGCGCGGACGTCGAACGTGCCGCAGTCGTCGTGCCCGTGGTGGCGGAGCAGCCACCACAGGCGCGCCGCCCAGCCGGTGCCGGCGTCGTAGGCGAGGACGAACGTGTCGGAACCGATGCCCGCGCGTGAGGCGGCATCGGCGAACCGCTCCGGGCGCGGCAGCGGATGGCGCCCGCCGCCGAGGTCGCCGGTCAGGTCCTCCTCCGGCTCGAGGTGGACCGCGCCCGGCAGGTGACCCGCAACGTAGTCGCCGCGAGGGCGGACGTCGACGAGCCGGATCACAACGCTCCGCGCTGTGCGACGGCGAGCCGCAACACGCGCTCGTCGGGGAACCGCGCGCGGAGCTCCGCCTCGCAGGCGGCTGCGTCCTCGGCCCAGACGAGCACCGACGGGCCCGACCCGGAGAGCGTGGCGCCCACGGCCCCTGCCGGTGGGCGCGTGCGCAGCTCGTCGAGGAGCGGTGACGGCCGATAGGGCTCGTGCAGCCGGTCGGCGAGCGCTGCGGCAACGAGCGATCCATCCCGCCCGGCGAGGCCCGCTCCGAGCAGCGCCGCCCGGGTGGACGTGAAGACGGCGTCGGCGTGGCCGACGGCCTGCGGCAGGGCTGTGCGCGAGGCGCCCGTGGACGTCCGCCGCTCGGGGATCACGAGCACGGGCTCCAGCGGCAGCGAGTCGGCGATGCGCCAGGCGGCGCGGCCGTCTGTGAGCGTGACGCCCCCGAGCAGCGCGGCGGCGAGATTGTCCGCGTGGCCCTCGAGCCCCGCTCCGAGCGCGAGGAGCCGTTGCGTGTCCGCCGTCCGTCCGTGCGCCGCCGCGGCTGCGAGTCCGAGCGCGATCGCCGCTGCGCTCGAGCCGAGGCCGCGTTCCAGGGGGATCCGGTTCGTGCACCGGAACCGCCGGCCGGCAGGGTCTGCCACCAGCGCGTAGGCGCGGACGGCGAGGTTCGTGGCGTCCTCGGGCAGCTCGCCGGCGCCCTCGCCCTCGACCGAGACGCCCTCCCCCTCGGTCACCTCGAGCTCGTTCCAGAGGTCGAGCGCCACGGCGGCGCAGTCGAACCCGGGGCCGAGGTTCGCGCTCGACGCGGGAGCCCGGACGACGGTCACGCTGCCGAGGCGATGGCATCGGGATCGGCGTCCACCTCGCCCGCCGCCGGAGCGTAGGCGGCGGCCGTCTCCGGATCCTTGAGGCCGTGCCCGGTGATCGTGACGACGATCCGCTCCGCCGCCACGACTCCCAGGCGCACCGCCGCCAGCCCCGCCGCCGACGCCGGCTCGCAGAACAGGCCTTCCGTCGCGGCGAGCTCGCGCCACGCCTCGACGATGTCGTCGTCCCGCACGGCGACCACCTCGGCGCCGCTCGCCGCCACGGACGCCGCGTGCGCCGGGGCCGCGATTCGGATCGCGGTGGCGAGCGTCGTCGGGCGCCGCGCCGCCTCGACGGACACGAGACGCGCCTCGACGCCGAGCTCCGCCAGACCGCGGGCGTACGCGGTCGTGTTGCCGCCGCCGCCGTACGGGACGACGAACGCGTTTGGCGGCGAGCCCAGCTCCTCCACGATCTCGAAGACGGCGGTCTTCTGCCCCTCGAGCCGGTACGGGTTCAGCGAGTTGACGAGCGCGTGCGTGCCGCGGTCGGCAAGCTCCCGCGCGGCGGCGAGTGCGTCGTCGAAGCTGCCGCGCACCTCGAGCACGCGGGCGCCGAGGGCTCTCGTCTGCGCGAGCTTGCCGCCCGCGACCGCGCCGCGCGGCTGCAGCACGAGCGCCGGGATCCCGGCTCGCGCCGCATAGGCGGCCGCGGACGCCGCCGTGTTGCCGGTCGACGCGCAGATCACCGCGCCGGCACCCTCCTCGAGCGCCTTCGAGACCGCGACGGTCATGCCGCGGTCCTTGTAGGACCCGGTCGGATTCGACGCCTCCCACTTCAGCCAGAGCTCGACGCCGAGCCGCTCGGAGAGCCGCGGTGCGCGCAGGAGCGGCGTCGACCCCTCGCCGAGCGAGACGACGGGGGTGCGGTCGGTCACGGGCAGCCGGTCGCGGAAGCGGTCGATGAGAGCGACGGTCACGCCCAGCCGAGCTCCGCGACGCCGCGGTCCGAGATCACGGGGACGGCCAGCACCGGGTCGCGCGCCTCCGCGAGCTCGACGAGCCGTCTCGTCGCCTCTCGCAGCGCCCCGGCTTCGGCCCGGTGGGTGACCACGTGCAGGACGGCGCCGTCCTCGCTCGGCACCTGGACGAGCCGGGCGATCGAGACCTGCCGCTCGGCCAGCGCACCGGCGACGGTCGACAGCACTCCGGGCCGGTCGTCCACCTCGATGCGGAGGTAGGTCGGCGTGGCGTACTCGGCCACGTCCATCGGCGCGAGCTCCCGTCGCACGGGGTCGTCCTGCAGGAAGCCGGTGCCGGTCGTGCCCAGGATGCTGACCATGTCCGCCACCACCGCCGACGCCGTCTCGATGCCGCCGGCGCCCGGCCCCTCGAGCGTGATCTCCCTGATCGAGTCGCCCTGGAGCATGACCGCGTTGTAGGCGCCCTCGACCGCTGCGAGCGGGTGGTGCGAGTCGACGAGCGCTGGGCCGACTCGGACGTCGTAGCGGCCGTCGGCAAGCGTCGCCTCTCCGATCAGCTTGACCTGCATGTCGAGCGCCCTGGCGGCCCGGAACACGCCGGCGTCGACGTCCTCGATGCCGCGGCGGTGCACGTCCTCGAGCGACACGCGGGCGCCGAACGCGACCGTCGCCAGGATCGCCATCTTCGCGGCGGCATCGGCGCCGGAGACGTCGTCGGTCGGATCCGCCTCGGCGTAGCCCAGCCGCTGCGCCTCTGCGAGCGCCTCGTCGTAGCTGCGGCCGTCCGCCATCGCACCGAGGACGAAGTTGGTCGTGCCGTTCACGATGCCGAGAACGCGGTGCACGTTCGACACGACGAGCGCCTCGCGCAGCACCTTGATCACGGGGATCGCCGCGCAGACGGAGGCCTCGAAACGCAGCTGCACACCCGTCTCGGCGGCGGCCGCGAACAGCTCCGGCCCACGTTGCGCCACGAGCTGCTTGTTCGCCGTGACGACGTGCTTGCCGGCGCGCAGGAGATCGAGCACGTAGGCGCCGGTCGGCTCGACGCCGCCCATCACCTCGGCAACGACGGACGCGTCCGAGTGGAGCACGTCGCCGAAGTCCTCGGTCAGCAGGCCCCGTCCGCCACCGCCGCGCTCCTTCCCGATGTCCCGGACGAGCGCCGTCGTCAGCCGCAGCCGATGGCCGGTCGCACGCTCGATGTCGTCCGCGGAATCGAGGAGCAGCCCGTGCACGGCAGCGCCCACGGTTCCGTAACCCAGCAGCGCCACGGGGACGTCGACAGCCATGCGGCCAACTCTCGCATACCGTCACCAGGAGTTCGTGAGCGCATTCTATGCGTTCTTGTGCATAGAATGCGCCTGTGCATCGGCGCGCGCGTCACGGGGCCATCCTTCGCCTGATCGGGTCGCGCGCGATCTCTACCCAGGCCGAGCTGGCCGCGGCGTTGCGCGACGAGGGCTTTCCGGCGGTTCAGGCGACCGTCTCGCGCGACGTCGCGGAGCTCGGACTGGTGAAGGTCCGCACCGCGGACGGGCGCCTGGTCTACGGCCCGCCCGGGCCGGACAGCGGCGAGCGGCTCCGCGCGCTGGCCACGGCGGTGCGCCGCTACGCGCTCTCGCTCGAGACAGCCGGGCCCCTCGTCGTCGTGACGACGCCGTCCGGACACGCGAACGCACTCGCCCAGGCGATCGACGGCGCTGCGCATCCGGCGGTCGCCGGGACGGTCGCGGGCGACGACACGATCTTCGTCGCCGCCCGGGACGGCACCCCCGCGGCCGTGCTCCGCAACGAGCTGGCCGGACACCTTCTGGAAGGAGCAGCATGAGCACGACCGCCGTCGTCGCCTACTCCGGCGGCCTCGACACGACCTGCATCGTCGCCTGGCTCAAGGAGGAGTACGGCTTCGACGAGGTCGTCGCCGTGCTCGTCGACGTCGGCCAGGTGTTCGACGTCGACGAGTCGCTCGCGCGGGGCCGCGCTGCGGGCGCGGACGACGTCCTGCTCCTCGACCGCCGCGACGCCTTCGCCGAGGAGCAGTGCGTGCGGGCCGTGCTGACGAACGCGCTCTACGAGGGCAAGTATCCGCTTGTCTCGGCACTCTCGCGCCCGGTGATCGCCGCCGCGACGGCGGAGGTCGCGCTCGAGCTCGAGGCCGACGCCGTCGTCCACGGCTGCACCGGAAAGGGCAACGACCAGCTCCGCTTCGAGCTCGCGTTCAAGGCCAACTACCCCGGCGTCCGGGTGATCGCGCCGCTCCGCGACCGCGTCCGAACACGCGACGAGGAGATCGCCTACGCCGTCGCGCGCGGCATCCCGGTTGCGGCCACCGCCGAGTCGCCGTTCTCGATCGACGAGAACCTCTTCGGGCGGGCCATCGAGGCCGGCGTGCTCGAGGATCCGTGGAACGCGCCGCCCAGGGAGCCGTATGCACTGACTGCCGACCCCGGATCGGCCCCGCCTCCGGTCGAGATCGTGCTCGGGTTCGAGGCCGGCGTGCCCGTCGCGCTCGACGGCGAGGACTTTGCGCCCGCCGCGCTCATCGCACGACTGAACGGTCTCGCGGGCGCCTTCGGCATCGGGCGCATCGACATGATCGAGAACCGCGCCGTGGGCATCAAGAGCCGCGAGGTGTACGAGGCTCCGGCCGCGATGACCCTGATCGCCGCGCACTCGGCCCTCGAGGACGTCGTGCTGACCAAGGACGAGGCGCGCATCAAGCGGGGGCTCGAGCAGCGCTGGACCGAGCTGGTGTACGAAGGCCTCTGGTACAGCCCGGCGCGGGAGGCGATCGACGCGTTCGTCGACGCCACGCAGCGGTTCGTCACGGGCGACGTCCGCGTGGAGCTGCGCGCGGGAGCGGTAGTCGTCACCGGCCGGCGGTCGGAGCACATGCTGTACGCCGAGCGGCTCGCGTCGTACGGCGCGGGCGAGACGTTCCCACACGAGGCCGCCGAGGGATTCATCCGCATTGCCGCGCTCGAGACCGAGCTGGCTGCGGCGCGAGAGCGGGCGCGGGCGCGCGTGTGACGCTCTGGTCGGGTCGCACGGGCAGGGAGGGCCTCGACCCCGCCGTCGCCGATCTCCTGCGTGCAGACGACGGGGAGCTCCTCCGCTACGACTGCCAGGCGACCGCGGTCCACGCCGAGCGCCTCGTCCAGGCGGGCCTGCTCTCCGAGCACGAGCTCGAGGAGGTGCGGGCGAGGCTCTCGTCGATCGCCGACGACCCAGCCGCGATCGGCCCGGGCGACGAGGACGTCCACACCGCCATCGAGCGGCTGCTCGGGGACGTGGGACGGAAGATCCATGCCGGCCGGTCGCGGAACGACCAGGTGGCCGCGGCGCTGCGGCTCTACGTCGCCGACGCGTGTCGCGAGGCGGACGAGGCGATCGTCGCGCTCGCGCTCGTCGCCCTCGGCGTTGCTGAGCGCGAGGCGGAGACCGCGATGCCCGGCTACACGCACCTCCAGCGCGCGCAGCCTGTCACCGTCGGCCACCACCTGCTCGCGTGGGTGGAGATGCTCGAGCGCGACCGGACACGCTTCGCTGCCGCGGCCGCCGCCGCGGCACCGAGCCCGCTGGCGTCGGGCGCGCTCGCCGGTTCGACGCTGCCGATCCCGGCGCCGCCCGGCGCGATGCGGAACTCGATCGACGCAGTCGGCGACCGCGACTTCGCGCTCGACTACCTCTACGCAGCGGCCGTCCTCTTCACGCACCTTTCCCGGATCGGGGAGGAGCTCGTGCTGTGGTCGACGGCCGAGTTCGACTTCGCGCGCCTCCCGGCAGCTGCGGCCACCGGCTCGTCGATGATGCCGCAGAAGCTGAACCCGGACGTCGCCGAGCTCGTCCGCGGCAAGGCCGGCACGGCGATCGGGCGGCTGACCGGCCTACTTGCCGTCGTGAAGGGGCTGCCGCTCGCCTACGACCGCGACCTGCAGGAGGACAAGCCTCCGGTGTTCGCGGCGCGCCGCGACGTGCGGCTCGCGCTGGGCGCCCTGGCCGTGCTCGTCGAGGGTCTGGAGCTCGACCGCGAGCGGCTCGGTGCCGCGGCAGCGGACTCTCAGCTCCTTGCTACGGACGCTGCAGAGGCGCTCGTCCGCTCGGGCATCCCGTTCCGCGACGCGCACGAGCAGGTCGCCGCCGCCGTTCGCGACGGCACGTTCGTCGCACCCGAGCCGTCACCCCGCGCCGCCCCGGGGCCGGGCGGCGTCCGCGACGCGCTCGCCGACGCGCGCGGCCGCCTCACGGCCTGATGTGACGAACGGCCGCGCGGCGGCGTATCTGGGTCGACATCCATGCCGGAGGAGACCTCATGAAGCGCTTCGCCATCGCCGCCGCCGCGCTCGCCGCCCTCGCTGCGCTGACCGCGACCTTCCGCATCGGAGGCGCCGGAGCCGCGGACCCCGCGCCCACAGCCGCCGACCGCGCCATCACCGTGCTCGGAACCGCGACGGTCGCGGCCGAGCCGGACCGTGCCGAGCTGTCGTTCGGCGTCGAGACTCGCGCCGACTCGGCACGCGCCGCGCTCGAGGCGAACGCCGTCCGCATGCGCGAGGCGATCGAGGCCGTGAAGCGCGTCGGCGGGCAGGACGTGCAGACCCAGTCGGTCTGGTTGAACCCCTGGCAGGACGAGAACGGCCCTGCCGGCTACGTCGCGACGAACTCGGTCTCTGCGAGCGTCGGTGTCGCGCGCGTCGGCGACCTGATCGACGCGGCCGTGGCGGCAGGCGCCAACCAGGTCTCGGGCCCGACGATGACCATCGACGACGAGGAGGCGGTCTACCGTCGGGCGCTCGAGGCCGCCGTCCGGCAGGCGCGCGAGCGTGCGGAGACGCTGGCCGAGGCCGCCGGCGTGCGCCTGGGACGGGTCACGGCCGTCGCCGAGACCGGGTCCGCGGCGCCCATGCCGTTCGCGATGCGCGAGGCCGCGGCTGCGGACGCGTCCACCCCGATCGAGCCAGGCGAGCGCGAGGTCGCCGCCCAGGTGAGCGTGACCTTCGCGATCGCCTGACGCGCTACGGGGTGACGGGCTCTGCGACCGGCGCCGGTGTAGGCGGGCGTGCACCGTGCCCGAAGTGCGGGAGGTGCGACTCCGTCCCGTACCCGCCCGGCACCGGGACGTAGAGCTCCGGATAGCCCCACATGCCGTGCTCGGAGACGTCCAGGCCGGCGGTCTCGACCTCGGGCTCGACGCGGATGCCGAACGTCCGCTTCATGAGCCACAGCGCGCCGAAGCTCATCGTGAACGTGAACGCGCCGACGGCGAGAAGCCCGAGGGCCTGAACGCCGACCTGGTCGAGCGAGCCGGTGTAGACGAAGCCGCCGCTGCCGGTGGCGAGGTTGGCGGCGAGCGCGGGCACCGCGAACAACCCGGTCGCGAGCGTGCCCCAGACCCCGGCCATGCCGTGCACGGCGACGGCGCCGATCGGGTCGTCGATGCCGATGCGCTCCACCCCGAGGACGCCGACGACCGCGATGGCGCCGGCCACCGCGCCGATCACGAGCGCCGCCCAGGGAGCGACGAACCCGCAGGCGGCGGTGATGGCCACGAGGGCGGCGATGGCGCCGTTCAGCATCATCGACAGGTCGGGCTTCTTGATCACCAGCCAGGCCACGAGCACCCCGCCGAGCGCGCCCGCGGCCGCCGCGACGTTCGTCGTCAGGGCCACGTACGCGAAGTAGGCCAACCGGTCGCCCGAGACGATGCCGAGCGTCGAGCCGGGATTGAAGCCGAACCAGCCGAACCACAGGATCAGCACACCGAGCGTCGTGAACGCCATGTTGTGACCCGGGATGGCGCGTGGCTTGCCGTCGGCGCCGTACTTGCCGATGCGCGGGCCGAGCAGGAGCGCGCCCGCGAGCGCCGCCAGCGCGCCCTGGTAGTGCACCACCGTCGAGCCCGCGAAGTCCTGCATGCCGCGGGCGAAGAGCCAGCCGTCCGGGTGCCAGATCCAGTGCGAGACAACCGAGTAGACGAGCGTGAAGACGATGCCGAACGCGAAGTAGACCCAGAGCTTCGTGCGCTCGGCCATGGCGCCCCACACGATGGCCAGCGAGACGCCGGCGAAGACGACCTGGAAGAGGTAGCCGGCCGCCGCCGGGATCGAGCTGAACCAGGAGAACGGCGCTGTGCCGATCGCGAGCAGCGTCTCGGCGGAGGGCGCGAAGCCGGAGCCGCCGACGAGCGCATTGCCGCCGTCGCCGAACGCGATCCCATAGCCCACCAGGTAGTACGTGATCGATGCGAGGGCGAAGATGAGGACGTTCTTGGCGGCGATGTGGCCGACGTTCTTCATCCGCGTCAGCCCGGCCTCGAGAAACGCGAAGCCGGCCTGCATGAACATCACGAGGATCGCGGCTACGACCACCCAGATCGTGGAGGCGGCGATGGCCAGGTCCTTGGTCGTCATCCGATCTCAACCTCCTCGAGCCGGCGGCCCGTCCGGTTGTGCATGGCCCTGTCGACGGGCGTCGTCCAGACGATCCCGTCTCCCGAGACGTGACCGGTCCTGGCCGCGTCCATGATCGAGTCGACGACGCCGTCCGCCTTGGCGTCTTCGACGATGAAGATGAGGTACGCCTTCGGCAGGAAGCGCGACTCGAACGTCCGGCCGCGGTACTCGTGCGTGATGCCGCGCTGGCGGCCGTGCCCGACCGCCTCGATCACGGTCACCCCGACATGCCCTGCCTGCTCCTCCACGGCGTCCATGACCGTCTCGACCCGGTCGCGGACCACGACAGCTTCGATCTTTGTCACGGCCTGCCCTCCCCCGATGTCCTGTGCATTTGACGGGTCTGCGATGCGGTGCCGGTGGCCGGCGGAGCCGGGCTTTGCCCGGCGGGAGCCGCGCTGCACGTTTCTCTTTGGCACGGCTGGAAGGAGGGGGCTCGTGGGGGAACCATGGGTTCCCCCACGTCAGACGACCTCCGATCGTCGTTCGAGCAGGACGACGTCTCGCCACGCCCCGTCCAGCTTCCCGAGCCGCTCGCGGATGCCGACCGTGCGGAAGCCGCACCCGTGGTGGAGCGCGAGGCTCGCCCGGTTCTCCGGGAACACTCCGGCCTGAAGCGTCCAGATGCCGGCCGATTCGGAGTCCCGGACGAGCCGCTCCAGGAGCGAGCGGCCGATGCCCCGCCCGCGCGCCCCTTCGGCGACGTAGACCGACACCTCGGCCACTCCGTCGTAGACGCATCGCTCGGAGACCCGCGACAGTGCGGCCCAGCCCAGCACCTCGCCGTCCTCCTCGGCCACCAGCCGCGCCTGGCCAACGTGCGCGGCGTCCCACCCGACCCAGGTCGGGACGGCGGTCTCGAACGTCGCCGCTCGCGTCGCGATGCCTTCCTCGTAGATGCGAGCCACCGCCGGCCAGTCCGTCTCGGTCAACACGCGGATCAAGCGTCGTAGTAGAGGGAGAACTCGGCCGGGTGCGGGCGCAGCCGCACGAGATCAGCCTCGTCGCGCTTCCACGCGATCCAGGTCTCGATCAGGTCGGGCGTGAAGACACCGCCCTCGAGCAGGAAGTCGTGATCGCGCTCGAGGGCGTCGACCGCGCCCCCGAGGGAGTCCGGCACCTGCGGCACCGAGCCGTCGGCGTCCTCGAAGAGGTCGTAGTCGGACGGAGCTCCCGGGTCGAGCCCCTTGGCGATCCCGTCGAGGCCCGCCATCAGCATCGCCGAGAAGGCGAGGTAGGGGTTCGCGGCCGCGTCGGGGCAGCGGAACTCGATCCGCTTCGCCTTCGGCGAGTCGGAGTACATCGGGATGCGGATGCAGGCCGAGCGGTTGCGCTGCGAGTAGACGAGGTTGACCGGCGCCTCGTAGCCGGGCACGAGCCGCCGGTACGAGTTCGTCGTCGGCGCGCAGAACGCAAGCAGCGCCGGGGCGTGCGCGAGCAGACCACCGACGTACGAGCGGGCCAGCGCCGAGAGGCCCGCGTAGCCGCTGCGGTCGGCCATCAACGGCGTGCCCTCCTTCCAGAGGGACTGGTGCGTGTGCATGCCCGAGCCGTTGTCGCCGAAGATCGGCTTGGGCATGAACGTCACCGACTTGCCCGCTGCGCGGGCGACGTTCTTGACGACGTACTTGTAGGTCATGACCTGATCGGCCATGCGCGTGAGGGTCTCGTAGCGCAGGTCGATCTCGCACTGGCCGCCCGAGGCGACCTCGTGGTGGTGGAACTCGCAGGCGATGCCGAGCCGCTCGAGCGTCAGCACCATCTGCGTGCGCAGGTCGTGCAGCTGGTCGTGCGGCGCCGTGGGGAAATACCCCTCCTTCGGCCGGCTGGTGTAGCCGAGTCCCGGCCTGCCGGAGTTCCAGTAGCCCTCGGCCGAGTCGACGGCGTAGTGCGAGGCGTTGGGCCCGAGCTCGTAGCTGACCTCGTCGAAGACGAAGAACTCGCACTCGGGGCCGAAGAAGGCCGTATCCGCGATTCCCGTCGAGCGCAGGTGCTCCTCGGCGCGCCGCGCCACGCGTCGCGGGTCCTTCGCGTACGGCTCGCGCGTGACCGGATCGAGGATCTCGCAGACGAGCGACAGTGTCGGCGCCTCGGTAGCCGGATCGAGGATGGCGGTGTCGGCCTGCGGCATGAGCAGCATGTCCGACTCGGAGATGCCCTGCCAGCCGCGGATCGACGAGCCGTCGAAGCCGAGGCCCTCGCTGAAGGCGTGCTCGTCGAGCGCTCGGAGCGGCAGTGTCATGTGCTGCCAGGTGCCCAGCAGATCGCAGAACTTCAGGTCGACCATCGCCACGCCGATCTCGCTCGCCCACTCGAGCGCCTCCGAGGCGTCCGGCAGCGTCTCCGCACCGTTCCGCAGGTAGTGCCTCGTCTCCAGCTCCGACATCCGTACTCCCTTCGGTCCACGAAAAAGGGCCCCGCAACCAGAAAGGTTGCGAGGCCCCATTGCCTCGGCCGCCCGCCTTCGGCGGCGGATGACCTGCATCTGAGGCTAGTCGGGCCGGCGGACGGACGCAAGGGGCCAAGACCGCGGTTGAGCCCGCTGCGGCCGAGTGCCATGCTCACGGTGCCATGCCGTCTGACGTTCGCCCCGGCGCGGTCGTCGCTGATTTCCGCATCGACTCGCTCGTCGGCGAAGGGGCGACCGGTGCTGTCTACCTCGCGGAGGACGTCGACACCGGGGAACGGGTAGCGCTCAAGATGCTCGTGCCCGACCTGGCCGGAGACGAGCGCTTCCGCCAGCGCTTCCTGCGCGAATCGGAGCTCGCCGCGCGCCTGGATCACCCGAGCGTCGTGCGTACGATCGCCGCAGGCGAGGAGGCGGGGCGCCTCTTCCTCGCCATGGCATACGTCGACGGCCCGGACCTGCGTGAGGTGCTGCGCCGCGATGGCCCGCTCGAGCCCGAGCGGGCCATCCGACTCGTCGCCCAGGCCGCCTCCGCGCTCGACGCGGCGCACGCCGCCGGTCTGGTGCACCGGGACGTGAAGCCCGGCAACATCCTCGTCGCGAGCGATGCCGACGGAGAGCACGCGTCGATCTGCGACTTCGGCCTGGCGCGGCACGTTTCGTCGGTCAGCAGCCTCACGGGAGATCGCGGCTTCGTCGGCACGATCGACTACGTACCGCCGGAGCAGATCGCCGGGCACGCGCTCGACGGGCGGGCGGACGTCTACTCGCTCGGGTGTGTGCTCTTCGAGTGCCTGACCGGTGCGCGTCCCTTCGAGCGCGACAGCGAGCTGGCGGTCGTCTTCGCGCACCTGAACGAGCCGCCACCTCGCGTCACCGACCTACGGCCCGACCTCCCAGCTAGGCTCGACGGAGTTGTCGCCACGGCGCTGGCGAAGGAGCCGGCCGAGCGTTATGCGACCTGCGGCGAACTGGCCGAGGCCGCGCGGGCAGCTTTCAGTGGCGATCGGGTGCCTCGCCGAAAGCCCCGACGACGGAGATACCTGCTCGCGGTCGCGGGCGTGCTCCTGGCCGCTGCACTCGGTGCGGGAGTCGTCGCCGCGACTGGGCACGATGGTCCGCCGCGGGCCGTCTCGATCACGCAGAGCTCGATCGCGGGTGCGCGGCTAGGCGAGGTGGCGAGCGTCTACAAACAGCGCTATGGCATCGGCTGGCGGGAGGATGTGTTGACCGCCCCCAACTACCCCGTGCTCATCTACCACGACCGCAAGATCGCGATGTACTTCGACGACACGACGCGCAGGTCGATCATCGTCACGACGTGGAACCGCGACCACCGCACGCGTGCCGGCGTCGGTCCGTGCTCGTCCGTGGACGACCTGAGATCCGCCTACGGGCGCGATCTACGGCCGTCGCACTGGAACACCGTCGACGGAAAGGTCTATGCCTACACCGTCGGTGAGAATCTTCTGTTCGCCGTCGGTGGCAAGCCGCCGAACCCGGGCAACACGGTGACCGCGGTCGCGCTGTACGACGGCAACGGCCCGGGCGACGACGGCGCCGGCGTCGACGTCGAAGGCGGGACGCTGCCGTTCGCCGCGTTCGTCGCAATCAGCGAAGCGCCCTGCGCGTGAGCGGCTAGCCGGGTCGTAGCTCGATCGACCACGTGAAGCGGGTGCGGCTCTCGCGAGGAGCGAGCCCTCCTGGCCGGGAGCCACGGTGCACGAGCAGCAGCGGCGTCCGGCCTGCCCGCAGGAGTGCTCGCCGTGCGTCTCCGATGCCCTCGGCCCGCCAACGCGGCGAGACGCCCACGGCGACGACAGTGGCCTCCTCCACCGCCGCCGTCAGTGCGGTCTCTGTCGGCTCCGCCAAGCGCGGCTCCGTTTCGATCCCGATCACGCGTTGAACGGCCAACGACGCGTCGGCGAGCAGCCGGCTCGCATCGCGGCGACCCTGACCGGGAGGCGCCTTGGTGCCGACGAGCCGGAGCGGGAGATCTGCAGCCGCCGCGAGCCACGCTCCGAGTTCGAGCGCCGCCCAGTCGTGCTCGCCGCCGCCAAAGGGCACGAACACGCCGTCCGCACGGTCGAGACCGACATCCGCACCCGCCAGCATCGCCACGTCTGCCGGTGAGTGCTCGAGGATGGCGGCGAGCTCGGTGGGCACCTGCGCGCCGTCGAGTCCGGCGGGCGCGCCGACGAGAACGAGCTCGACGTCCTGGCTCGCTGCAAGACGTGCGAGGTCACGGGCAGGGTCCCGCGACGTGAACACCGCCGCACGCGCACGAGCCTGAAGCGACGTCCGCTGGATGTTCAACGCCGCGGCCGCCTTGGCGAGCTCGCGTTCGTCGGGCACCAGGTGGGCGAGAACGACTTCGCGGTTTCCGTCACGCGCCAACGCTTCGGCAATCGCGAGCAGGCCCTCGACCGGATCGGCCGGCACGACTAACACGGCTCGGTTCGGCGAGGTGGCCACAACGTCACGGGGCGCGCCGCGTTGCAGCTCCAGCGACCGATCCTGCGCCAGGATGGCCTTCTGGAGATCGTGCAGCCTCGGGGTGGGCTCCAGACCGAGCTCCTGGACGAGGGTTGTGCGCGTTCGGCGGTACGCCTCGAGCGCCTCGGCCTGCCTACCGGAGCGGTACAGCGCGAGCATCAGTTGCGCGCCGAACCGCTCGCGCAGCGGATGCTCGCGGGCGAGCTGCTCTAGCTCACCGACGAGCTCGGCGTGCCGTCCGAGGCCGAGCTCCGCTTCGATCCGTTCCTCGAGGGCGACCAGCCGGATCTCCTCGAGCCGCTGGCTGTACGGACCCACGAACGGCTCGTCAGCAAGGTCGGCCAGCGGCGCTCCACGCCAGAGCTCGGCTGCGCGCCGAAGGAGGTCGGCGGCGGCCCCCCGTTCGTCACGGTCGAGCGCTTCGCGTGCTTCACGCGCGAAGCGCTCGAAGCGAAACAGGTCGAGCTGGCCGGGCGCGAGGCGGATCACGTAGCCCGGCGCGCGGGTCTCGATCGCGGACGGCGAGCTCAGCGCCTTGCGCAGCTCGGAGATCTGACGCTGCACCTGCGTGACGGCCGTGACGGGCGGCTCGCCGGCGTACAGGTCGTCGGCGAGCCGCTCCACCGGGACGACGCGGTTGGCGCTCAGCAACAGGATCGCGAGCGTTGCGCGCTGTCGTGCACCGCCGAGTCGCACCGGGTGGTCGCCATCGGAGACCTCGAGCGGGCCGAGGATGCGGAAGTCGAGCATCCGGGCGGACGGTAGTCGGTCGATAGCACCTCGGTAGCGGGCTGTCGGATGCTCGGAGCCCGTTCGGTAGCTATCTGAAGGAGGCATCGATGACGGGTCGGGTGCACCGTCCATTGGGGCGAAGAGGCACGGCGTTGGGGGTCGCACTCGCCGGAGCCGCGGCGGCGCTGATCGCATTTGTCGGAGACGCATCGTCCACGGTGGCGCGACCCGATGCCTCGGCGTTCACGATCAGGTCCAGTCTCGACGGCAAGACGACGCTGCCGCACCGGATCGCATGGGTCGCGTATCCGTCGGCGGAGGTCGAAGCGCCCGGCGTCGAGTTCCTGATCGACGGCAAGGTCGTCTTTCGCAACCGTCTCGAGCCATACGCGTTCGGCGCCGACGGCCGCGACGAGACGAGCGGCAAGAGGCGGACCGGCTACCTGGTGACCTCATGGCTCTCCCCAGGTCGCCACCGCTTCACGGTCCGTGCGAAGCGCGCGAGCAGTGCCGGCACGAGAGTGAGCGCCACGAAGACCGTCGTCGCCCGGGTGGGAGGCGCGCCGGCGCCGCCCGCGGCTCTGGCGGGAACGTGGCGCCGCAGCGTTTCCAGACCGGTTCCGGGAGACCCGGGCGCGTTGTATGCGTCCGGCCGCGGAGGGACCTACCCCGGGCGCGATCCAGCCCCTGCCGGCACATGGAGGATGGTCGTGGACGGGCGCTTCGTCCAGCACCTGGCTCCAACGGGCTACGTGATCAACAGCGACTACGCGGCGGGCGCGCAGACCATCAGGTTCGCGAGTCCGGTGTGGACGACTCCCCGAGCGCCCCTGCCTGTGTCGTTTGGGCACAACGCGAACCCGCGCGAATGGGGCTGGTGCGATCCCTGGGGGCGGGAGACGACTTACAGCTGGTCTGTCGAGGGCGACACGTTGACGCTGTCGCCCGCCGCCGGGACAGACGCGTGCAAGCAACGCGGCTCGATCCTGGCGGGCGAATGGACACGGTAGGTCACCGGGCTACGGCGATCACCGTCACTCGGTGACCGGAGGAGGAGTCATGAAGGGACTCGTGCTGATCATCTGCATACTGGCCGGCGTCACCGCCGGGCCGGCGTCGGCCGCAGACCTGTGCGTCGGGTCCGGCGCCGGTTGCTTCAGGGCGCTGCAGGCAGCGGTGGACGCAGCGAACGACGGCGACACCATTCATGTCCGGCGGGGCACCTTCGCCGGCGGCGTGTCGATCGACAAGAGCATTGCTCTCGTCGGCTCGGGCGCGCACGCAACCGTCATCTCGGGCGGGGGACCTGTGCTCACGATCTTCCGCGAGGCCGCGCCCGATGAGCTCACCGTCTCGATCCGGGGCGTCACCATCACCGGCGGCGTCAACGACTCCAGGCCCGACCCTCCGGTCACGTTCGGGGGCGGTGTCTGGATTCCGACGTCGCAGCTGCCCGTGCCACCGTTCAACGGCACGGGGGCGACCGTGGCGATCGCCGACAGCGTCATCACCGGCAACGTGGTGACGTCCCGGGAAGCCATCCCGCCAGGCCCGTTCTGCGGACCGCTGGCGTGCGGCTTCAACTCCGGTGGCGGAATCGACAACGGCGGCGTCCTGACGGTCACGAACACGCGCATCACGAACAATGTCGCGGGCTCGACGTCCTCGTTCGGCACCTTCGCGAGCGGCGTCAGCGCCGGCGGCATCAACAATCGCTTCGCGGCGACGCTCGTCCTGCGTCGGAGCGTCTTGAGCGGGAATCGGGCGCGGGTGTCGCAGCCGAATGGCCAGAACGCGAGCGCGGGCGGGATCAGCAGCTCCGGCGCGCTCACGATCGAGGACAGCGCTGTGAGCGACAACAGCGCCGAGCTGACGGGCTCCTCGCCGGGCGACGATGCGCAGGAGGCGCTCGCCGGCGGAATCCTCGTCGGGTGCTGCGGATCGGGTCCGCCCGCCACGATCCGGAACACGCTCGTGCACGGCAACCGCGCGGTCGCGGACGTCGGCAGCGCTGAAACCCTGGCGATCGCGTTCGCCGGCGGCGTGCTGGCAGAGGCGCCGCTCCTGCTCGAGCGGGCTCTCGTCACCGACAATCTGGTGCGTGCCGTCTCAGCGGGCGCCGCGGCCGCCGTCGGCGGCGGCATCGAGATCGTCGAGACCGCCGTGACGGTCCGCGACAGCCTCGTCGCGCGCAACACGGTGATCGCCGCAGGGACGGGTGCCGCCCTCGCGATGGGCGGCGGCATCGCCAACGCCGGCGACCTGACCGTCGAGCGGACGATCGTGCTCGACAACCGCGTCAGGGCGAGCGGCGCGGGCGGCTCGCTACCGTTCGGCGCTCCGTCGGGTGCTCTCGGCGGTGGGATCTGGAACGGGACGTTCGGGGGCCCGCCGCCGACCTTGGCGCTGACGAACAGCGCCATCCTCGGCAACACC
Source organism: uncultured Gaiellaceae bacterium (assembly GCA_963733065.1). GTDB lineage: Bacteria > Actinomycetota > Thermoleophilia > Gaiellales > Gaiellaceae > CAVTBT01. The sequence goes on along the minus strand of CAVTBT010000005.1, from coordinate 350,308 downwards.
CTCGATGCCCCCTCCGGGTTCGCGATCCAGGGCGGTGGGCTCTACACGACCGTTCCTGTCAGTCGACTACGAACGGTGATCGCCGCCAACAGGCCGGATCAGTGTTTCGGCTGTTGATGGCCGACAGGCGCTAGCCGTGTCGCTGACGACGCCGTAGACGGCCGCCCGAGCAGTCCCGGGCGGCCGTCCGGAACGCTGCGAGATCACCCATCCGTCAGGCCCGGATGCGCTTTGCTCTCCCGGATGCAGGGCCGCGACCGTAAGGGTCACGCAACCCGAAGGTCGCGAGCCCCATTGCCTCGGCCGCCGCCGTCGGCGGCGGGTGACCTGTTCCGCAGGGTCGATGGGCCGGCGGACGGCCGTCAAGTCTGGGTGCCACCGGTCACCAAGGCGCTGATCCTCGTTCTTGTCGGCCTCGCCGCGGGAGCCACGACGTCGAATGCGGCGAAGCAGCCGGCAGCGTGGGATCCCGAACGCGGCGTCCTCATCGGACCGGCGTCGTCATCGCTGGCAACCAGGCGGACCAGTGCGTCGGCTGCTGAGGGACAATCGCTGCATGCGGCGGCGAGCCGTCTCGGCTCTCGTGGCGGTCGCGCTCGTCTTGATGCCGATCGTCAAGCCGCTGACCCGCATCCGCTAGCCGGCGAAGAGATTCTGCCGTCGGTGATACCGTCCCTCGACGCGCAGCCGGCGACGTCAGGGGGGAACCGTGAACGAGCACGGCACCGGCGGAGCGGCCGCCGTGGGACGGCGTCCGAACCCGCGCGATCCGTATCCAGAGCCTCGGCAGCCGCAGGCAGCCGGCGGGTTGCCTTCCAGCGAGCTGGGCCCGGACGCCGTCGCCATCCTCGAGGGCCGGACGTTCATGGTCTCCGACTCGCTCGGCGACGTGCCGTCCGGGTCCGTGGGCGGCCTGGTCCACGAAGACACCCGCTTCGTGAGCCTCTGGGAGCTGACGGTCGCCGGGCGACCTCTCTCGCTGCTGAAGTCCGGAGAGGTCGACTACGACTCCGCTGCCTTCTTCCTCACGAATCCCGACCTGGCCGACCTGCAAGCGAACAGCCTCGCGGTGCGACGGCTCCGGCTCGTCGGGGACGGTGCCTTCGAGGAGATCAGCGTCTTCAACACGCGGCCGGAGCCGATCCGCTTCGAGCTCAGACTCGCGTGCGGAGCCGACTTCGCGGACCTGTTCGAGGTCCGGGACGTCGTGCGCGACCGCAGCCCGAACATCAGCACGGGAGCGGGCGGGGGCGGGCGCTCGTTGCGCTTCTGCTACGCAGTGCCGGGATTCGATGCGGAGACGACGATCCGGGTCGAGAAGAGCGTCGCCCTGGAGACCGTCACCGAGCGCGTCGTGGGCCAGGTGCCCCCGCGCGTGGACGGGACCGACCTCGTCTGGGACGTCGAGCTGCCGCCGCGCTGCCTGCTCGCCGCCCTCCTGAAGATCGGAGTGCGGGTGAACAACGCCGTGTTCGAGCCGGAGCACGCGGCCTTCGGTGCGCGGCTCGAACCTCTAGCAGGCCCGTTGGCCGACTGGCTCGAGCGGATCCCGCGGCTCGAGTCGGACAGCAGCCTGCTGGAGAACGTGTTCCGGCAGTCGGCCGTCGATCTCGCGGCGCTGCGAATCACGGGCGATCTCCTCGGCGAGCGCTACGTCCTCCCGGCGGCCGGGCTGCCGTGGTTCATGACGCTGTTCGGCCGCGACACGCTGATCACGTCGCTGCAGACGCTGTGGATCGGCCCGGGGCTCGCTCGCGGCGCGCTCCATCTGCTCGGCGCACTCCAGGGGACGCGCGTCGACGACTTCCGCGACGAGGAGCCTGGGCGGATCATGCACGAGGTCCGGAGCGGCGAGCTGACGCTGCTCGGCGAGAAGCCCCACAGCCCGTACTACGGCACCGCGGACGCGACGCCGCTCTGGTTGATCCTGCTCTCCGAGTACTGGCGACTGACCGGCGACGACGCGTTCGTCACGGCGCGCTGGCGGAACGTCACGGCCGCACTCGACTGGATCGACCAGTACGGCGACCGGGACGGCGACGGCTACGTCGAGTACCAGACGCGGTCATCGCAGGGGCTCGGCAACCAGTGCTGGAAGGACTCGTGGGACGGCATCCAGTTCTCGGACGGCACGATCCCGCCGCTGCCGATCGCGACCGCGGAGATCCAGGGGTACGTCTTCGACGCGAAGCGTCGCGTGGCGGAGCTGGCTCGGCGCCTCATGGCCGACGAGCCGCTCGCCGAGCGGCTCGAGCTCGAGGCCGTCGAGCTCGACCGGCGCTTCCAGGAGGATTTCTGGTCGGACGAGCGCGGGGGGTACTACGTCGTCGGTCTCGACGGCGACAAGCGCCAGATCGACTCGATGACCTCGAACATGGGCCACCTGCTCTGGTCGGGCATCGTCCCGCCCGACCGCGCATCCCTCGTCGCCGCCCACCTCATGTCCGACGCACTGTTCTCGGGCTGGGGGGTTCGCACGCTGTCCACCGAAGACCGCGGCTACAACCCGATCGGCTACCACGCCGGCACGATCTGGCCGCACGACAACGCCATCGTGGCGCTTGGCCTCGTGCACGCGGGTTTCCGCGACGAGGCGAACCGGATCGCCGTTGCGCAGCTCGAAGCGGCGTCGTTCACGGGCTTTCGCCTGCCGGAGGTGTTCGCCGGGTTCGAGCGCCGGATCAGCCGCTTCCCGGTTCCGTATCCAACCGCATGCAGCCCGCAGGCGTGGGCGACCGGCGCCCCGTTCCTCTTCGTGCAGGTGATGCTCGGGCTCGCCGCCCACGAGGGTGCGCTGCGGCTCGACCCCTGCGTGCCGGCGGAGATCGGCGGCATCGTCGTCCGCCGGGCGCATGCGTTCGGCGTCGAGTGGGATGTCGAGGCTGCGGCCTCCGAGGGAGCGGTTCGCCCCTGCGGCTGACCGGCGTCAGTCGGGGATCGCTGCGGTCACTCGAGTCCCGCGCCGCGTGGACTCTCGATCGCGAGTCGTCCGCCGAGCGCGCGTCGCGGCCGCGACCGCGTCGAGGAGCGTTCGGTCGGCCACGAGCGCCTCGTCGTGGACGAGCACGGCGACCTGCTCGCCTCGTTCGCAGCCGGCAATCCGGGTGGCCGGCTTGCCTTCGGCGCGGCGGGCGCGGGCGGCGGGTACGACGTGTACGTGCCGGAGCTCGACGGCTCGGGTCCGCCGCCTCACCTCGACAGGTGCCCGTGATTTCTCGCCGCCTGGACGCGCTGAGAGGCGCCTGCTAGCCTCGAATTCGCGATGCTGTTTCACGTCTAGGACACCCGTTGCCGAGGCCCGCCTGACGGGGCCTTTCCTTTGCACGTCCTAGTACGCGTTTTCCGGAGGAGCATCGAATGAGCGAAGTGATCGAGTTGAATCGCCCCGCGCCCGCCGTGGAGGTGCACGAGCTGCGGAAGGAGTTCCGCCGCCGCCTGCGCACCGGCGGTGGGCGCTTCAGACGCCGCTACCGGCGGATGCCGGCCGTCAAGGACATCACGTTCACGATGGAGCGCGGCGAGTGCCTGGCCATCCTCGGCCAGAACGGCTCCGGGAAGTCGACGCTCGTCAGGCTGCTGTCGACCCTGCTGCTGCACGACGGCGGCACCGCGCGCGTGTTCGGCCACGACGTGTTCACCGAGCAGCGGGCCGTCCAGAAGCTCGTGAACCGGGTGTCGGTCGAGGCCTCGTTCTTCAAGAAGATGTCGGCGGCCGAGAACCTCGGCTACGCCGCCCGCTTCTACGGCATGACCTCCGGTCGGACGAAGGTCGAGATCCCGCTGATCCTCGAGCGCGTCGGCTTCCCGTCGGAGCGACGCGGCGAGCCGATGGAGAACCTGAGCCGCGGCATGCAGCAGAAGGTGGCGCTCGCGCGTGCGCTCCTGACGAGCCCTGTGCTGCTCCTGCTGGACGAGCCCACGACCGGCCTCGACCCGCGCTCGAAGCTGGAGGTGCAGGAGTTCATCCGCGAGGTGCGTGTGCAGCACGACGCGACGATCCTGCTCTGCACCCACGACCTGGACGAGGCCGAGGCGCTCGCCGACCGGGTCGGGATCCTCGACCGCGGTGAGCTGCTCGCGCTCGAGCCGGCGGCGCAGCTCATGCAGCGCTACGACGCGTCGACGCTCGAAGAGGCGTTCATGGCCGCGACCGGCCGCACCTTCGAGGACGAGGTCGAAGAGGACGACGAGGAACGGGAGGTGTTCGCCTAAATGCTCCTCCTCGCGACGACTAGTGCGTCCCCGGCGCGCCATGAGCGGCGCCAGCCGTTGTCCTCAGTCACGCCCATATCCATCGATATGGGCGCTCCCTGCGTCCTAGTCTGGCTTGCTCCTGGCACGCCGGGAACGCGAAGCCGTCACAAGGAGGAGCATTGAGAGCCATGGCGCTGAGCCTCAGGCACGAGCTGATCGGGCTCGGCGGTGTCGTCGAGCGCAACGTGTACCTCACCCGCCGCTACATCTGGTGGGACCTCGCCTTCTTCCTGTGGACGGTCGCGAACACGCTCACGATCGTCTTCATCGCGGAGGGCATCGAGGCCACCGGCGGCTCGATCGACGTCGACGAGACCACCACCCTGCTTCTGATCGGCGCGGTCGTCTGGGCGTACCTCGGAATCATCTTCGAGTTCATCACGGAGACGGTCGCGTGGGAGCGCTGGGAGGGCACGATCGAGTACACGTTCATGGCGCCGCTGTCCCGGGCGATGCACCTCGGCGGCTCGGGCGTGTTCGCAGTGCTCTACGGGTTGGCGAGGGCGATCCTGCTGTTCATCGTCGTCGCCATGTTCTTCGGCCTGTCGATGCCGGACGCGAACTTCGCCGCGGCGGTCGTGATCCTGCTGATCGCGTCGGTCTCGTTCTTCGGCATCGGCATGATGACTGCCGTCCTGCCGCTGATCTCGCCCGAGAAGGGCGCCCAGCTCGGCTTCGTCGCGCAGGGGATGCTGCTGGTCGTGTCCGGCGTCTACTACCCGGTGAGCGTGCTGCCGTTCTGGATGGAGTGGCTCTCGAAGATCTCGCCCGCGACCTACGCGCTCCGGGGCATCCGCCAGTCGATCCTCAACGGGAGCGGGCTCGCCTGGGCGAACGTCTGGCCCCTGCTCGTCATCGGCGTGATCTCGATCCCGCTCGGCCTCTGGGTGTTCCGCCGCGGTGAGATCCACGCGAAGAAACACGGCAAGCTCAAGCGGTCGGGATGATCGACCTCAGCCCCGTCCGCACCGACCAGGACATCGACGGGTTCCTCGCCGTCCGCCGCGCGATCGACCCGGAGCACCCGGTGGCGCGGCACGCCTACCTCGAGCACATCGCCGCGCCCGGTCGGGTCGATGTCCTCGCCCGCTCGGACGGGACACCGGTCGGGGCGGCGTTCCTCGAGCCTCACGACGGCAAGCTCGACGGCTCCGTCGGGTACGTCAGCGTCCGCGTGCTGCGCGAGCGGCGCAGACACGGCATCGGGACGGCGCTCTTCGCCGAGCTCGCGGCACACGCGCGCGCGGCCGGGTGGCGGGAGCTCTACTCGGTCGCCAGGCACGACGACTCCGACACGCTCGACTACCTCGGCAAGCGCGGGTTCACGGAGGCGCTGCGCATGCAGGAGCTGTCGCTCGAGCTCGCGACCGCCGGCGGTGTGGCCGAGCAGCCGGCCGGCGTCGAGGTCGCCCCCCTCACGGCCGAGGCCGAGCGCGCGGCCTACAGCGTTGCGCAGGAGGCGTATCCGGATCTTCCTGAGGAGGACGCGTGGCTGGGGGCGTTCGAGGAGTGGCGCGCCGACGAGCTGCCGTCGCACGTGCTGCGCGAGTGCTCGTTCGTCGCGCTCGCCGGTGGCGACGTCGTCGGCTACGCCACCCTGATCGACGCGGGCGAGGGCGTCGGGCTGCACGGGATGACTGCGGTGCGGCGGGCCTGGCGCGGTCGCGGCGTCGCCCTCGCTCTGAAGCAGGCTCAGGTCGCGTCCGCGCGCGGTGCGGGCCTCCGCGAGCTGCGGACGACGACCGCGTACGGGAATGCCCCGATGCTCCGTGTCAACGAGCGGCTCGGCTACCGGCGCGGCGTCTCGTGGATTCATCTCCGGGGCCCACTCATCGAGGGTGTCGCGCCATGATCCGGATCTACCCGGCCACGACTGACGCCGAGCTCGAGGAGTGGCGCCGCATCCGTATCGCAGTCCTACCGAACGAGCGCGCGGCCTCCGTCGAAGAGATGCGGCGCTCGGACACGCGCGATCGCCTGCTCCTTCTTGCGGAGCTCGACGGCGAGGTCGTGGGTGCGGCGGTCGGGGGAAAGGCGGACCTCGCCGGGACCGGCTTCGTCGCTCCGCGCGTCCTCGAGTCGGCGCGGCGCCGCGGAGTGGGGACGGCGTTGCTTCGCGCCCTCGCCGACCACGTCCACGGGCTCGGCTATGCCCAGGCGGGCGCCAACGTCGACGACCCGAGCTCGCTCGCCTTCGCGGAGCGCTTCGGCTTCCGCGAGGTCGATCGCCAGGTCGAGCAGGTGCGCGTCGTCCTCGACGAGGAGCCGGCCCCGTTGCCGCCGGAGGGCATCGAGATCATCCGCGTGGCCGAGCGACCGGACCTCTGGACGGCGGCGTACTCCACCGTCGGCGCCCAGGCGTTCCAGGACATGGCTCTCGACCGGCCCGTCGAGGCGACGCCCGAGGAGTGGGAGCACGAGTGGCTCACGCATCCCGAGGCCGCATTCCTCGCCGTGGCGGGGGGCGAGGTGGTCGGCTGCGCCGGCCTGCAGCCCGACGCCGACTTCCCCGAGCGGGCCGAGAACGCGCTCACCGCTGTGCGCCGTGATTGGCGCGGCCGCGGTGTCGCGACGGTGCTGAAGCGGACGACCCTCGCGTGGGCTGCGGCCAATGGGATCCGCGAGGTCTATACCTGGACGCAGCGCGGCAACGACGACATGCGTCGCCTGAACGAGCGCCTCGGCTACATCACGCGCACGGAGAGCATCTCCGTCCGCGGCTCGCTGCCGCTCCCGGACTAGGCACCGCCACTGACGGCTGCTAGCCTCCGGCGCGCAGTGCCAGTCTCGGGCTAACAGCAGGCAGGGTGCGGATCCGCGGCCTCGCGGATCCCGGCGCCCGCTTGCTCCGGTTCTCGTCCTAGCCCTTTCGAACGACTGGAGCAGTGGCAATGCGTCGTCTCACCGCGGAGCGGGTCTGGTACGTCTACGAGGCCTTCTCCTCACTCGGCTCGCGGCTCGCCTTCACGGTCACCGCCGTCTACTTCGTCACCGAGGTCGGCATGAGCCCGCTCGAGCTCGTGCTCGTCGGGACGATGATGGAGCTCGCCATCTTCGTCTTCGAGGTGCCGACCGGCATCGTCGCCGATGTCTACAGCCGGAGGCTGTCGATCGTCGTCGGCACGGCGACGATGGGCGTCGGGTTCTTCCTCGTCGCGGCCACCGAGCTGGCGGGGGTCGTACTGCTCGCGTACGCGGTGTGGGGCTTCGGGTACACCTTCACGAGCGGCGCCATGGACGCCTGGCTCGCCGACGAGGTGGGGACCGAGCGTCTGGCACGTGTGTACCTGCGTGGAGCCCAGGTCGGCCGTGTGGCCGGACTCGCCGGCATCGGCGCAAGCGTCGGCCTCGCGCTCGTCGACCTCCGCCTGGCGATCGCCTCCGCGGGCGTGCTGGCGCTCGCCGAGGCGGCGTTCTACGTCGTCGCGATGCCCGAGAGCGGCTTCCGGCCGCTTCCGCGCGAGGAACGTGGCTCGTTCGCGCAGATGGCGCACACGGGCCGGGAGGGGGCACGTCTGGTACGGGCCAGACCGGCGCTGCTGGCGATCCTCGGCATCGCAGCCTTCGCGGGCATGTGGAGCGAGAGCTTCGACCGGTTGTGGGAGGCGCACTTCCTCGAGATCGGCCTGCCCACGCTCGGCGGACTCGACTCCGTCGTGTGGTTCGGGGTGTTCGCCGCGGGGACCACCGTGCTCGCGATCGTCGTGGCGCAGCCGCTCGGCCACAGGATCGAGGGCGCAGGCCAGAGGACGATGGTTCGGACGCTGTTCTGGATCGACCTCGCGCTCCTCGGCGCCGCGCTGGTGTTCGCGCTCGCGGGTGCGTTCTGGGTCGCGGTCGTCGCATACTTCGCCACGCGCCTCCTACGGAACGTGGCCGGCCCCATCTTCGACACCTGGCTCAACCGCAGCATCGACAACTCGCGGGTCCGGGCGACTGTGCTGTCGATCACGAACCAGGCGGATGCAGTCGGCCAGTGGACCGGCGGCCCCGCGATCGGCGTCGTCGGCAACGTGTTCTCGATCCGCGCCGCGCTCGTGGCCGGGAGCGCCTGCATGGTCCCGGCACTGGCGCTGTATCGGCGCGCGATCCGGCACCAGGAGGACGAACCCAGCGTCGCCGTCGTACCGGAGATCGTCTAGGAGGGTCTTAGCGCCGCGGGTCGGTGTCGATCGCGAGCTTCTCGGGGGCGCCGACGTCCTTGCGGACGACCCAGAACTGCTCCTCCTCCCGGACGACGCTCTCGACCTCCGGGAGGTCGTGACCCGGCACGATGAAGAACTGGGTCGGCTCCGAGCGCACTTGCTCGTACTCCGCGAGGGTCATCGCGATCCGCTCGACGCAGGACGCCGTGCCGCACTCGCAGACGAACTCCGCCTCGCCGGCTCCCACCTCGAAGGTCTCGTTCGTCTCGCGGACGCGCTCGTTGACCTCGCGGAAGAGGACCTCGTTCTCGCCGATCCGGCGTTCCCTGGCGTCCACGGAGCCCCATCATGCCTTGCCGGAGCCCATCCGCAAACGGCGTGTATCATCCCCGCGTCTCGACGGCGACGTTGCCTCGAGTGCCTCGGCGGCGCTCGGGGCTTTTGTGTTTCAGGGAGGAGTGCAGATGGCGCAGGTGGAGAGCAGGCATCGGGCGACCTCGGACCCGGCGGCCCGCCGGACCGTCCTCGACCGGGTGGGATCGGAGTCCGTGGAGTCCGTGCTGTTGTGGTTCACGGACCTCGAGGGACACCTCAAGAGCTTCGCGATCACGATGGACGAGCTCGCAGGGGCGCTCGACGACGGCATGGGCTTCGACGGTTCATCGATCACCGGCTTCAACGCGATCGAGGAATCGGACATGGTCGCGATTCCCGACCCGATGTCGTTCCAGCTGATGCCCTGGCGCGAGGGCGAGACGAAGACGGCGCGGATGATCTGCGACGTCGTCACGCCGGACGGCGAGCCCTACGAGGGCGACCCACGCTTCGCGCTCCGCAGGGCGCTCGAGCGCATGGAGAGCATGGGCTTCGACACGTTCAACGTCGGGCCGGAGCTCGAGTACTTCCTGTTCAAGGACAACGCCGGCACCGAGACGCTCGACGAGGGCGGCTACTTCGCGATGACCGCGCTCGACGCTGCGACCGAGCTCCGCAACGAGACGATCAAGGCGCTCGAGTCGGTCGGCATCCCGATCGAGTACCACCACCACGAGGTCGGGCCGTCACAGCACGAGATCGACATGCGTTTCGCGCCGGCGCTCGACATGGCCGACCACACGATCACGTACCGGCTGATCGTGAAGGAGGTGGCGGCGAAGAACGGCGTCTACGCGACATTCATGCCCAAGCCGCTCTTCGGCGAGAACGGCTCAGGGATGCACACGCACATGTCGCTCTTCAGCGCCGGGCGCAACGCGTTCTTCGACGCCGACGACGAGTACCACCTGTCGCAGGTCGGCAAGGCCTTCATCGCCGGCCAGCTGAAGCATGCCCGCGAGATGGCGGCGATCTTCGCGCAGTGGGTCAACTCGTACAAGCGACTCGTGCCCGGCTACGAGGCGCCGGTGTACGTCGCCTGGTCACAGAGGAACCGCTCGGCGCTGATCCGCATCCCGCTCTACAAGCCGGGCTCGGAGCAGGCCACCCGTGCGGAGATCCGGTGCCCGGATCCGGCCTGCAACCCGTATCTCACCTTCGCTGCGCTCCTGCAGGCCGGCCTCGACGGCATCGAGCACGGCTACGAGCTTCCGGAGCCGATGGAGACGAACCTCTACCACCTCACCCCCGACGAGCGGAAGGAGCAGGGGATCGTGGCGCTGCCCGAGACGCTCGGAGAGGCTGTGGACGAGCTCGCGGGTTCGGAGCTGATGAAGCGCGCGCTCGGCGACCACATCTTCCCGAGGTACATCGAGCTCAAGCGTCGCGAGTGGGACGACTACCGCGTCCAGCTCTCGCAGTGGGAGCTCGACAAGTACCTCAGGTCCCTCTAGGAGCGCGGCCCGGAGAGGGGTACACTGCGGGCTGAGGCAGGTTACGCGGCAAGGCGAGCCGCGCTGCCTCGTCTGACGGCCGACTGCGGGCTCCTTCGAATTCGGGAGCCCGTGGTCGTTGAAGGCGGTTTCGCTTACGCGAAACCGCCCAGGAACCCTGGGCAACAGCCGCCGGGCATGTCTACCGTGGCGTCGCGGCCGCGAAGGACGCCTTCAGGGATTTGCGCGACCGGAATCCGCGCGAGCGGATTCCGGTCTTGCGCAGCTAGAACTGCCCAGGAGCCACGAAACCAGGAGCCCTGTACAACAGCTGCCGGGCGTATCAACCGTGGCGTCGCGGCCGCGAAGCGGACGCCTTCAGGGATTTTGCGCGACCGGAATCCGCGCGAGCGGATTCCGGTCTTGCGCAGCTAATCCGGCTTGCCGGCCATCGCCCAGACGGTGACGACGTACGCGGCGACGAGCACGAGCGTGATGACTGTGGTCGCCTTCAGCAGGCCGCCGCCCCCGCCGTCCCGGACGCGGCGGACGCCGAAGCCGCCGAGGATCAGACCGAGCAGCAGGAGGATTCCTCCCAGATCGGCGGTGGTGTAGCCGATGCCGAGCCACGCCGGCTCGAAATCGTCCGGGAGATTCTCCTCGGACTCCGTCCACAGCGCGCCGACGTACATGAGGATCCAGCCGGGCAGCGCGACGGCCAGCAGCGTGAAGTAGCCCAGCCGAAGCGCCGTCACGCCGGTGTCGCGCCAGCCCAGGACGAGTGCGGTCCGCCGCCGTGACGAGTCCGCCCACCAGGATCATCGCCCCGGCGACGTGTACGAGCAGCGCCACGTTGACGTCGTCCGGCCTGATGGCGGCGAGGACGTTCACGCCCATGGCTTGAAGATCATGTCGAGGAGGATCAGGACGAAGAGCGCGACCGTTGCGAGGTGGAAGCGCTCGCCGGTCGGGGCGCGGAGACGCTCGAGCACCTCGCTCTCGGAGTCGTCGTCCGCGGCGAGCTTCTGGATCTCCGTGTAGTACGCGCCGGTGCGCTGGCCGGTGGCGCCCATGAGCGCCCACAGCACGATCGCCGTGATCACCCAGAAGTTCCAGATCTGGTACCGCTCGCTGTCGATCGCGAGGATGATCCCGAGCACGAGCACGAGGAGCGAGCCCGCCCCGATGAGCGACCGTGCCAACCGGCGCGACGCGGAACAGTGTGCGCGTCTCGGCCAGCGTCGTCATGCGCCGACCGCTGAAGACGAGAACGCCGAAGAGGACGAGCGCGGCCGCCATGGCGAAGGCGGAGAGCACGTGCAGCGCGAGCATCCAGTCGTAGAAGCCCACGGGCCGGGAGCCTAAGCGATCCGCTCCCTGCAGCGCGTCGGGTCCTGTACAACGAGCACGTGGACGCCTCTGCTCGACATCTCCGCCTGCTGACCGAGACCATCGCCGCGGTCAACTCGTCGCTCGACCTGCAGGAGGTGCTCGAGCTGGTCGCGAGCAAGGTCGCCGATGCCCTCGAGGCCGACGCGTGCTTCGTGTACCTCTACGACGAGCGAACCGACGAGCTCGTGCTGCGCGCGACGCACGGGACGAACGTCGAGGACATGACCCGCCGTCCGCGCATGCGTCCGGGCGAGGGCATCACGGGCGCGGCGGCGGCGGAGCGTGCGCCGGTGATGATCCCGGCACGGGCCCATCTCGACCCGCGCTTCAAGCAGTTCGCGAACCTCCCCGAGGACGAGTACGAGTCGATCCTGGCGGTGCCGATCCTCGTCCGCGGGGAGGAGCTCGAGGGTGCGCTCAACGTCCGGACGCGCGAGCAGCGCGAGTTCGGCGAGGCCGAGATCGACCTGCTCGTCGCCATCGCCTCGCAGGTGGCGCAGACGATCGAGCACGCGAAGCTGTACGCCGAGGCCAGGCGGCGGGTGGAGGAGCTGGAGGCGCTCGCCCGGATCTCGGAGGCGGTCTCGGAGTCGCTCTACTTCGAGGAGTCGCTCGAGGCGATCGTGACGACGACGATGGAGTCGCTCGGCGCAACCGGCGCCGCGCTCGTCCTGGACGACGGCCGCATCGCCTGGCCCGAGGGTCGGTCGGCTGCCTATGCGGTCCGCATGCCGCTGCGCTGGAAACGCCGGCAGATCGGCGAGCTCGTCTGCGACCGCGACACGCCGTTCACGGCCGAGGACACGGCGCTCCTGGAGGCGATCGCCCGCCACGCCGCCGTCGCGCTCGAGCACGGCCGGGCCGTGCTCCGCGGCGTCCTCGCCCAGGAGATCCACCACCGGGTCAAGAACAACCTGCAGACGGTGGCCTCGCTGCTGCGGCTGCAGGCCCGTGCCACGGACGTCGACCCGGGGAAGGCGCTCGGGGACTCCGTCAACCGCATCCTCGCCATCGCCGCCGTCCACGAGGTGCTGACGGAGCACCGTGAGGACGACGTCGAACTCGGAGAGCTGATCGACCGGCTGCGGGCCATGCTCGTCCAGGGGCTCGTGTCCGGCAAGCAGGTCGACGCGGAGCTCGGCTCGGTCTCATTGGCGGGCCAGCGCGCGACCGCGCTCGCCCTCGTCTTCAGCGAGCTCTTCCAGAACGCCCTCGAGCACGGAGGGTCGTCCGTGCGCATCGGTCTCAGGCGTCGGGACGGCGACGTCGTGCTCGCGATCGCCGACGACGGCGCAGGCATGGACGGTGCCGCGGACGGCACGGGGCTGTCGATCGTGCGCGCCCTGGTCCGCGACGAGCTCGGGGGGACGCTCGAGCTGTCGAGCGACGACGGGCTCGAGGCGACTGTCGTCTTTCCGGCCGACCGTTCGTCGTAGTGGCATGACGGTCTCAGTCTTCGAGACGGCGTCCGTCGACGGGCGCCGCAAGCTGGTCGCCCGCGAGCTCGGCACGCGTGGCGTGCGGATGAACCAGTTCGACTCGCCGCCCGGCTTTGCGGGTCACGAGCACGACGAGGTCGAGAGCGGTCAGGAAGAGGTCTATGTGGCGCTGCACGGCGACGGCGTCCTCCGCGTGGCAAGGCGTGAGGTGCCGCTGGCGCCGGGACGCTATGTCCTCGTGACGCCGGACGAGGTGCGGCAGGTGATCGCCGGCGACGCGGGTCTTTCCTACCTCGTCGTCGGGTCGGTCGTGGAGGCGGACGCGTGATGACCGAGTGGTGCTACCTCCTGGAGGCGTGCCGGCCGACGTTGATGCAGGACGCGACGGACGAGGAGCAGGCGTCCGTCGGTCGCCACTACCAGCGCCTCGTGCGCATGCTCGACGAGGGCCGACTCGTGCTCGCGGGGCCGTGCACCGACGGCGTGGGACCGGGAATCGTCGTCTTCGAGGCTGAGGACGAGTCCGAGGCGCGGCGGATCATGGACGACGACCCCGCGGTCGTCGACGGGGTCATGACGGCCACGCTGCATCCGTACCGCGTATCGCTCCTTCGCGGCCGGCCGGTCGGCTGACGCTGGCAGGATTCGGTCGGTGAGCGGCCGCATCCTGATCGCCGAGGACGAGACGCTGATCCGGCTGGATCTGCGCCAGCTGCTCGAGGGCGCGGGTTTCGACGTCTGCGCCGAGGCCAGGGACGGCGAGGAGGCTGTAGCCCTCGCGCGGAGCGAGGAGCCCGACCTCGCAGTGCTCGACGTAAAGATGCCGCGCGTGGACGGCATCGAGGCGGCCCGCCGGATCCTCGACGAGCGGCCGATCCCCATCGTGATGGTGACCGCCTACGGCGAGCAGGAGCTCGTGGCGCGCGCCATCGAGGCGGGGGTCTTCGGGTACCTGGTCAAGCCGTTCCGCGAGACGGACCTGCTGCCGGCAATCGCCACCGCCCGCGCCAGGCACGAGGAGCTGCGGGCGCTGCGGGCGGAGGCCGACTCGCTCGCAGAGGCGTTGGCTGCCCGCAAGTCGATCGAGCGCGCCAAGGGGCTGCTCATGGAGCGCGACGGACTCACCGAGCCGGAGGCGTTCGCACGCCTGCGCAAGGCGAGCCAGATCTCGGGCAAGCCGCTGAAGGTCGTGGCCGAGGCGCTGATCGCGACGCTTGCCCCCGAGGCGTGAGACCGCCGCACGAGGTGCTCGTCGCGGTGCGGCGCGGCACCGAGTTCCTCGTCCTGCACCGGTCGCCCCGTTTCGATGCGTACTGGCATCTCGTCGCGGGCGGCGTCGAGCCCGGAGAGACGGCCGCCGACGCAGCGGTGCGGGAGCTCGCCGAGGAGATCGGTCTCAGCGCGCCGATCATCGACCTCGCCCGCCGGTTCACCTACCCGCTGGCCGAGGAATCGGAAGCCGTGCGTGCGCGGTTCGCCGCGGATGTGACCGAGGTGGTCGTTGACTGCTTCCTGGCCGAGGCGCCCGCCGGATGGGAGCCGCGCCTGAACGAGGAGCACGACGAGTACCGATGGTGCCCGCCCGCCGACGCGGAGCGCCTCCTCTTCTGGCCCGAGCCGCGCGAGGTCGTGCGCGCGCTCGCCGGAGTCTAGGCGCGCTCGAGCAGCCGTTCGTCGGCCCTGCGGCGCACCACTCGCCGTCCGAGCCAGGCGAGCACGGCGATGACGACGATCGGGCCAACGGTGACGAGCAGGAGCAGGAGCGCCGCGGCCTCCCAGGCGAGCACCTCGGCGGCCTGGTCGAGCGCGCGGTCGAGCCGGCTCTGTCCCGGCGGCACCGCCGCTGCCTCCTCGGTCGTCAGCGCGACGGACACGGTCGCCAGCTCCGCCTCGCGGGTCGTGGCGGTCCTGCTGTCCCGCAGCGCGGCGACCTCGCGGCGGGCCTCCGTGAGGCGGGCCGAGAGCCGTGCCCGCGTCTCGAGCGGCAGGTTCGGCCTCGCGAGCTGGCGGCGGATGCGCGCGATCTCGGCGTCGAGGTCTGCGATCTGCTCGCCCAGCGCGTCGACCTGACCCTGGAGGTCGTCGATGCTGACGTTCTGCGCGAGGATCGTCCCGAGGTCGGACAGGCCGACGATCGCCTGTTGGACGCGCTCGCGCGGCACCCGCACGACGATCTCGGCAGCCCCCGTGCCCTGCTCGGGCACGCCGCTGCGCAGCGAGACGACGAAGCCGCCGAGGTCGCGCGTCAGCCGCAGCGCGCGCTGCGTCGCGTCGGAGAGGGCGTCAGCGTCCTCCACGCGCAGGCGGAGCGCCGCCTCGTAGCGCTGCGCGCGGCCCGGCGCCGGCGCCGGCGCGCTCCCCCGCTGCGCCTCGGCCGTGCCCGCGGCGGGAGGCTGGGCGAGCGTCGTGTCGGCGTCCGCACGATCGGCGCCCGTCTCGGAGAACGTGTTGGGCTGGCCGACGGACTCCAGCGCGACGCCGGACACCGGCGCCTCGTCGCGCGTTGCGGTGAACCCGATCACTCCGGCGCCGACGACGGCCAGCACTGCGAACGCAGGAGCGGCGACGAGCGCGAGCCGGCGCGGGCGAAGCCGGGAGAGGAACGGCTGCCGCGCCGGCTGTTCCGTCGCCGCGATGGCGCGCACGCGCTCGCGCAGTTCCTGCGGTGCCGCGGGGCGGGTCGCGCGGATCTGGTCCATCAGGTCAGACGAGCTCATGGCTCCTCACCTTCTCCTCGAGCTTCTTCAGGGCACGCGACAGGCGTGTCGAGCAGGCGGTCGGGCTGATCCCGAGCACCCTCGCGGTCTCCTCGCCGTCGAGCTCGAGGAGGACACGGAGCGCGATCACCTCGCGCTCCGCGGCGCTGAGCGAGCGCAGCGCGTCTTCCAGCTCGGCCGAGAGACCCTCCGCGAATCCGGGATCGTGGTACTCGACCGGCGCCGCCAGGCGCTCGCGGCGGCGGCGGCGTTCCTCGGAGCGGAACCAGTCGAGCGCCGTCGTGCGGGCGATGTTCAGCAGCCACGTCCTCGCGCTGCCACGGGCGGCATCGAACCGGTGCCAGGCCCGGAGGGCTTTCTCGAACGTCTCGCCGGCGAGATCCTCCGCCTGCGCGCGGTTCCGCGTGACGTAGAGCAGGTAGCCGTAGACGTCGTCGAGATGCGCCTCGGCGACGGTTGCGAACGCGGGGCGTCCGGCGGCCGCGGCGCTCGCGGTGAGCGTCATCGTCTGCACGTCGTCTTTACGTCGCCGGGCCCTCATGTGTCACATGGACGTGTCGTCCTGTCACGAGTCTGCATCGGATCAGTGACATGTTTGCGCGAGCCCTCGACGGCGGAGGCCCGGGCGGCTTCCATGGATCGAGTCCAATCCGTCGCCAAGGGAGAAAACACATGTCACGAAGACTTGCCGTGCTGCTCGCCGGCGCGATCGTGCTCGTCGTCGCGCTGGCGGGCGGTCAGAGCGCAACCGCAAAGGTGGCCGCCGGCGACTCGATCGTCTGCGACGACGAGGGCAACTGCGCGCCGCCGCCTCCTCCGCCGCCCGCGCCGCCGCCTCCGTCCCCGCCTCCTCCCTCCCCGACTGCCTCCCCCGAGTGATGGCGATGGAGACGGCGTCTCGGACTATCGGGACAACTGTCCGTCGATCAGCAACGCCGGCCAGGGAAATGCCGATGGCGACCATCTCGGGGACGCCTGCGACACCGATGTGCAGGTCTCGCCTTCGAACTCGACGACATATCCCGAGTTCGGCGTCTCGTCAATTGCCGCGTCGGGGGGCGTAACCGTGCGATGCAAGACGCAGCGACACGTCCAGGCGTTCGCTCAGACCTTCGGATGGTTAGAGGTGATCAGGGTGCAGACGCAGTTTCGTGTCTGCTACGTCCCGGGTCGTCCGGATCTATTCGTTCAATCGCTCGGAGCTTCACGCAGACGCGGTCTTCGTCCGTACGCCCTGGGTGTGGAAGGGCCTCGATCCAACCTACCCGTGGGCCACGATCTACAGTGATCGCGTCGAGATGAAGGTTCAGGGCACGGCCGAGATCTGCATCCTTCCGAGGATCGGCTGCGGCCCCGACCGCCATCCTTGGGTCAGGCTCGTGTTCCGACCCAACAACACGATCAGCGTGACCTCTGGTGTCGTCTAGGCGTCGCTGTGTCCCTCGGGTGGTGGCTGTTGATCGTCGTCGTTCTGATCGTCGTCGTCGTCTTCGTGCTGAGCTACACGCTCGAGCCGAGCTGAGCTCCGGATTGAGCGTCGTCGGCTGGCCGCAGTGGAACCTACGCCTGCGCCGCCTCGAAGAGCTGTTCCCAGCGGGCGAGCAGAGCCTGCAGCTCCTCGCGGGCGGCGCGGTGGGCGGCGAGCGTGTCGACGTTGCCCCAGTCCTCGGCGAGCTCGCGTTCCAGGTCGGCGACCCGCGCCTCGGTCGTCGCGATCGATGCCTCGACGCGCTCCAGCTCCGAGGGCCGGCGCGATGCCGGCTTCGAGGGCCGAGCGCGGGGCTCCTTCGGTTCGGGCGCAGGAGCCGTGACCTGCTCGCGCTCCTCGGTGCGTCGGCGCACGAGGTCGGCCCACCCGCCCGGGAACGACCGGAGCGAGCGGGCCTCCACCTCGACGATGCGGTCCGCCACCGCGTCCAGCAGCGCACGGTCGTGCGTCACGAGCAGCACCGTGCCGGGAAAGGCCTCGAGGGCCGCTTCGAGGGACTCGCGGCTCTCGAGGTCGAGGTGGTTCGTGGGCTCGTCGAGCACGAGGAAGTTCGCGCCGGAGGCCACCACGAGTGCCAGCGCGAGGCGGCGCCGCTCGCCGCCGGAGAGCGCCGCGACCGGCTTCTCGTGCGCGTCCCAGCCCGAGAACAGAAAGCGCCCGAGAAGCGCCTGGGCCTGCGGGCGCTGGAGACCCGTCGCACCCATCGCGCATTCGAGCACCGAGCCGCGTTCGTCGAGCTCCGCCTCGTGCTGCGAGAAGTAGCCGATCTCGACGCCGTGGCCGACCCGCACGCGCCCGCCGTCGACCTCGCGCACGCCGATCACGGCTTCGAGCAGCGTCGTCTTGCCGGAGCCGTTCGGCCCGACGAGGGCCACGTGCTCGCCGCGCTCGAGCGCGAGCGATGCGCCGTCGAGCAGCGGCTTGTCACCTGCGGAGAGCGTCACGTCCTCCACGTCGACCACCACGCGGCCGCTCCGCGCCGGCTTCAGGAACTCGAAGCCGAGCGTTCGACGGGTGCCGCGAGGCGCCTCGACGCGCTCGGCCTCGATGCGCGCGATCTGCTTGAGCTTCGCCTGTGCCTGCCGTGACTTCGTGCCGTAGCGGAAGCGAGCCACGAACCGGTCGAGGCGGGCGATGTCCTCGGCTTGCCGCTCGGCCACCTTGGCTGCGTTCAGGGCGCGCGCCGCCCGCTCCTGGCGCCAGGCGTGCCACGGACCGGCGAAGAAGGTCGAACGGCCGTCTGTCGAGCTCGAGCACCGCCGTCGAGACCGCCTCGAGGAACCAGCGGTCGTGCGCGACGAGCACGATCGCCGTGTCCAGCGAGGCGAGCTCCGTCTCGAGCCACTCGATCGACGCCATGTCGAGGTGGTTGGTGGGCTCGTCGAGGAGGAGCAGGTCGGGATCGCCGGCAAGGGCGCGCGCCAGCGACGCTCGTGTCAGCTCTCCGCCGGAGAACGTCTCGAGTCGGCGATCGAGGTCGTCGTCCACGAAGCCGAGGCCGCGCACGACTGCATCGGCGCGGTCGCGCCAGCGGTAGCCGCCCGCGTGCTCCAGGCGTGCCTGTGCGTCGCTGTAGCGCCGCATCGTCACCGGACCGTGGTCGCCACTCGCCATCGCCGTCTCGAGGCGTCGCAGCTCCTCTTCGAGCCCCACGAGGTCGGCCGCTCCGGAGAGCGCGTACTCGCGGAGCGTGGCGCCCGACTCGCGCGGCGGGCGCTGGTCGTGGAGCGCGATGCGCGTGCCCTTCGCGAACGCGAGCTCGCCGCCCTGGAGCGAGGTCTCGCCCATCAGGGCGCGGAGCAGCGTCGTCTTGCCGGCGCCGTTCGGGCCAGAGAGCGTGAGCCGCTCGCGGCGTTCGAGCTTGAACGAGACGCCGTCGAACAGCGGCTCGCCCGAGAACTCCTTTCGGAGACTGGAAGCGATCAGCACGGCCATCGGCCGAAGGGTAGTGGCATGCCGCCTGGCGCGTCCGCTCGGCCGCGTGCCGGTGCCAGCCTTGCCAGCCGACCGACGATCTAGTCTCGCCGCGATTGCAGACCGCTGCGCGGCGATTTCGGCAGATACGAGGAGGACAGCCATCAGCGCACGGCATTCGTTCCGAAGGATCGTCGGCCTGACGGCGCTCGGCGCCGTCGTGCTCGTCGCCGTCGCGTCCGCTGCCGGCGACAGCCGGACGACGCACCCGGGCATTCCCTCACCGAACGGAGTCGTCGGTGCGTGCTTCGAGACGGCGACGGGCGCGCTGCGGGTGATCAACGCCACCTTCGGCTGTCGCGCGACCGAGCTCCGGCTCTCCTGGCGCCGGCGAGGTCCTGCCGGACCGGCTGGTCGCGGACGGGACGGACGGCGGAGCAGGGCCACCGGGAGCCGTCGGGCCGGCAGGAGCGCAGGGACCACGAGGCGACGCGGGGCCGCAGGGGCTCGCCGGGGCCAACGGCCCGCAGGGCGCCGACGGTCCTCCGGGCGCGACCGGAGCCGCCGGTCCGGCTGGCCCGCGGAGCTACCGGGGCGGCCGGCCCACCTGGACCTGCCGGACCTGCCGGCGCGACCGGCGCTGACGGGGCGGACTGGTCCTGCCGGGGCGACCGGAGCTACAGGGGCGGCTGGCCCTGCCGGTCCTACCTGGACCTGCCGGACCTGCCGGCGCGAACGGAGCTGCCGGTCCCGCCGGCCCAGCCGGGGCGGTCGGTCCAGCCGGTCCCGCCGGCGCCGCAGGCCCGGGCGGGCCTGCCGGTCCCGCCGGCGCTGCCGGTCCTCCAGGCCCCGCCGGTCCCGCTGGTCCAGCCGGTCCCGCCGGTGCCGCCGGTCCGCAGGGCGTTCCCGGCCCCGGGGGCTCGACCCGCGTCACAGGAACACCGGTGACGTCGGCCGCGAACGCCGGGCGCAACGTGACCGTCACCGCCACCGCGTCGTGCGCGGTGGGCAAGGTCCTGCTCGGCGGCGGCGCGCTGGTGACCACGACGGCGACGCAGAAGGAACGTGCGCAACTGCAGACGTCGTACCCGAGCAGCACGACGACGTGGACGGCGGTGGGGGTCGTCAGCATCGCGGCCCTCGGCGCGACCCAGACGATGACCGTCACCGCGTACGCGCTCTGCAGCCTCTAGCACGCGCTGCCTCTGCCATCCTGCGGGCGCCGATGTCGACCGCCCCTCGCCTGAACTGCGCCGCGCGTGACCCGCGTCATCGCTCTCGACGTCGGCAGCTCGTCGGTTCGTGCGTGGATCTACGACGAGACGGCGACGGCGGTGCGGGACGCCGGCGCGCAGCGGCGCTACCGGCTCGCGCCGGGCGGCATCCTCGATGCCGATCGGCTCCTGGCCGACGCGCGGGGCGTCCTGCACGCGACGCGCCGTGGCCACGGAGGCTCGGACGAGGTCGTCGCCGCCTCGTGCTTCTGGCACTCGCTGCTGGCGCTCGACGACAGTGGGCGACCCGTGACGGCGCTACTGACCTGGCGCGACATCCGCTCCGCCGCGGCGGCCGACGAGCTCGCCGGACAGCTCGACGCCGCCGACGTGCATGCCCGCACGGGCTGCCCGCTGCACGCGAGCTTCTGGCCCGCGAAGCTCCGCTGGCTCGCCGTCGAGGAGCCGGCCGCGTTCGCCGGCGCACGCCGCTTCGTCGGCTTCGCCGACTGGCTCCTGTGGCACGAGACGGGAGTGCTGCGGACGAGCCGCTCGATGGCGTCGGCGACGGGTCTGTGGACGGACGCAGGCTGGGACAGCGAGCTGCTCGCCGTGCTCGGCGTCGACGAGGATCGCCTGCCCGAGGTGTCCGACGAGCCGGTCGACGGCTGGTATCCGGCGCTCGGCGACGGCGCCTGCTCGAATCTCGGCTCCGGCTGCACGAGCGACGACCGCGCAGCGCTCAACGTCGGCACGTCCGCGGCGCTGCGCATCGTGACCGAGGCGCCCGGCCCGCCGCCGCCCGGTCTCTTCCGCTACCGGGTCGACGCTGCGCGGGCGCTGGTCGGCGGCTCGCTGTCGACCGGCGGCAACCTGCACGGCTGGCTACAGCGGACGCTGCGACTGCCGGACCACGCGCGCGAGCTCGCGGCCAGACCGCCCGCCGGCCATGGCCTGACGTTCGTCCCGCTGCTCGCGGGGGAGCGTGCGCCCGGCTGGAACGCCGCCCGCCGTGGCACGGTGGCGGGCCTGCGCTTCGAGACCACCCCGCTCGACCTCCTGCAGGCGGGGCTCGAAGGTGTCGCGCTCGAGCTCCGCCGCGTGGCCGACCTGCTGCCCCCGGTCGAGGAGATCGTCGTCAGCGGCGGTGCGCTCGCCGGCAACACGGCGTGGCTGCAGATCGTGGCCGACGTCCTCGAGCGGCCGCTGGCCGTCTCGGCGGAGCCCGAGGCCAGCGCCCGCGGCGCGGCGGTCTCGGTGCTGGAGCGTCTCGGGCACACGCCGCCGGCGCCGCCCGTTTCGGGGATCGTCGCGCCGCGCAGGGATCGTGCGGAGGCATATCGTTCCGCGATGGAGCGACACCTACGGCTCATGCGAGGAGTGACGTGACAGACGACGTCCGCAGGCTCTCGATCGACACGATCCGCACGCTCGCGATGGACAGCGTGCAGAAGGCGAACGCAGGCCACCCCGGGACGGCGATGGCGCTCGCGCCGCTCGCCTACGTGCTGTACCGGCACGTGCTCCGGCACAACCCGGCGAATCCCGAGTGGCCGAATCGAGACCGCTTCGTCCTCTCCGCCGGCCACGCGTGCATCCTCCAGTACGCCTCGCTCCACCTCTCCGGCTACAACCTCTCGCTGGAGGAGCTGAAGCGCTTCCGCCAGTGGCAGTCCCGGACGCCCGGCCACCCGGAGCACTTCCTGACGGAGGGCGTCGAGACGACGACGGGGCCGCTCGGCCAGGGGTTCGCGAACGGCGTCGGCATGGCCATCGCCGAGCGGTTTCTCGCCGAGCGCTACAACCGGCCTCACCACACGGTCATCGACCACCGCATCTACGCGATCTGCTCCGACGGCGACCTCATGGAGGGCGTGTCGCAGGAGGCGGCCTCGATCGCCGGCCATCTCGGCCTCGGCGAGCTCGTCTACGTCTACGACGACAACCACATCACGATCGACGGTACGACCGCGCTCACCTTCACGACCGAGGACAAGGGCGCCCGGTTCGAGGCGTACGGCTGGCACGTCCAGCACGTCGACGACTCCGAGGACGTCGACGCGCTCGAGTCCGCCCTCCGGGCGGGCGCCGAGGAGACCGACCGGCCGTCGCTCATCGTCCTGCGCAGCCACATCGCGTACCCGGCGCCGCACGCCGTCGACACCGCCAAGTCGCACGGCTCGCCGCTCGGCGAGGACGAGGTGCGCGCGACGAAGGAGGTGCTCGGCTGGGATCCCGACCAGCAGTTCGTGGTGCCGGCCGAGGTCGCCGAGCACATGGACGGTCGCGAGCGCGGCATCGAGCTCGAGCAGGAGTGGCGCGACCGCTTCGAGCGCTGGGGTACGGCCTTCCCGGCGCTGCGCGAGGAGTGGGAAGCCGACCACAGCGGCAGCCCGCGACCGGGGTGGGAGGCGGCGCTTCCGGAGTTCGAGGCCGGCGAAGAGCTGGCGACGCGCGCAGCGGGGAAGCAGGTCATGCAGGCGCTCGTGCCGTTCACGCCGACGATGGTGGGCGGCGCCGCCGACCTCGTCGAGTCGACGTACACCGAGTTCGGGGGCGGCGGCGTGTTCGCGAAGACGCACGCCGGGCGCAACATTCCCTTCGGCATCCGCGAGCACGCGATGGGCTCGATCGTGAACGGCATCGCCCTCAACCCGGCGATGCTCAAGCCGTACGGCTCGACCTTCCTGATCTTCTCGGACTACATGCGACCCGCCGTCCGACTCT
The DNA here is from genome assembly GCA_963733065.1 of uncultured Gaiellaceae bacterium. Lineage (GTDB taxonomy): Bacteria > Actinomycetota > Thermoleophilia > Gaiellales > Gaiellaceae > CAVTBT01. Next base: position 327,209 of record CAVTBT010000005.1, on the reverse strand, counting down.
CGGCGCTCATGGGCATCGAGACGGTGTGGGCGTGGACCCACGACTCGGTCGGCCTCGGCGAGGACGGGCCGACGCACCAGCCGGTCGAGCACCACATGGCGCTGCGCGCGATCCCGAACCTCTGGTACGTGCGGCCCGCCGACGCGAACGAGACGGCGATGGCGTGGCGCATCGCCCTCGAGCGGCAAGGCGGCCCGGTGGCGCTCGCGCTCTCCCGGCAGAAGGTGCCGACACTCGACCGCTCCCAGGTGGCGCCGGCCGAGGGAGCGCTGCGCGGCGCGTACGTCCTCTGGCAGTCGGGCGAGGGGGAGCCCGACCTGATCGTGATCGCCACGGGGTCGGAGGTCTCGGTGGCGCTCGAGGGCGCGAAGCGCATGGAGGGCACGAACGTCCGCGTCGTCTCCATGCCCTGCTGGGAGCTCTTCGCCGAGCAGCCCGCCGACTACCGCGACGAGGTGCTGCCGGCGGACGTCTCGGCCCGACTGTCCGTCGAGGCCGGGATCTCACTCGGCTGGAAGCAATGGGTCGGCGACCGCGGCGACTCGCTGGCGATCGACGGCTTCGGCGCATCGGCGCCCGGCAACGAGGTGCTCGAGCGCTTCGGCTTCACGCCGGACAACGTCGCCGCGCGCGCCCAGGCGCTGCTCGAGCGGGTGGCCTAGGCATGCGGGTGGCGGTTGCGTTCGACCACCGCGGCGTCAAGCTCCGGGAGCGCGTGCTCGCGGTGGTGGCCGAGCACGGGCACGAGCCCGTCGACCTCGGGACGGACACGGACGCCGAGCGCGTCGACTACCCGGACAAGGCGGCCGAGGTCGGGGCTGCGCTCACCGACGGGCGTGCGGAGCGCGGCATCCTGGTCTGCGGCTCCGGCGTCGGCGCGAGCGTGGCGGCGTGCAAGGTCGCCGGGATCCGCGCCGCGATCTGCCACGACACCTATTCCGCCCACCAGGGCGTGGAGCACGACGACATGAACGTCCTCTGCCTGGGCTCCGAGATCGTCGGGGCGGAGCTCGCCGGCGAGCTCGTCCGCGCGTTCCTCGGCGCGCGCTTCGACGGAGGCGAGCGGTATGTCCGCAGACTGGACAAGGTGAACGACATGGAAAGAGAGATGAAGCGCAATGGCCAAGTCACGACTGCATGAGCTCTCCGAGCAGGGTGTGTCCGTCTGGATCGACTCCGTGTCGCGCGAGTGGCTCGAGACGGGAGAGCTGCAGCGCCTGATCGACGAGGACGCCGTGGTGGGCGTCACCTCAAACCCGACGATCTTCGCCAAGGCGATGGCGGAGGGCGGCTGGTACGACGACCAGTTGACCGAGGAGCTGCAGGAGACAGACGAGCCCAAGGAGCTCTTCATCCGGCTCGCGGTCGAGGACATCCAGCGTGCCTGCGACCTGCTGAAGCCCGCCTGGGAGGCCAGCGACGGCGTGGACGGCTTCGTGTCGATCGAGGTCGATCCGACGCTTGCCTACGACCGTGAGGCGACCTACGCGGAGGCGATGCGGCTCCATGACGAGGTCGACCGGCCGAACGTGTTCGTCAAGATCCCGGCCACCGAGCTTGGCCTGAGCGCGATCGAGGACTGCATCGCCGTGACGAGGTCGATCAACGTGACGCTGATCTTCTCGCTGCAGCGCTACCGGGCCGTCGTCGAGGCGTACATCAAGGGTCTCGAGCGTGCCGTGGCGTCGGGCAAGGACGTCTCGGCGGTCCGCTCGGTTGCGAGCTTTTTCGTGAGCCGCGTCGACACGGAAGCCGACAAGCGGCTCGAGGCGCTCGGCAACACCAAGCTGCAGGGCAAGCTCGCCGTCGCAAACGCGAAGCTCGCCTACGAGCACTATCTCGAGGCGTTCTCCGGTCCACGCTGGGAGTTCCTCGCCGGCAAGGGCGCCAAGCCGCAACGCTGCCTCTGGGCGTCGACGTCGACGAAGAATCCGGAGTACCGCGACGTGCTCTACGTCGAGGAGCTGATCGGCCCCGACACCGTCAACACGATGCCGGCCGAGACGATCGCGGCCTTCCAGGACCACGGGGACGTGAAGGCGGGAAGTCTCACCAGCGGGCTCGACGCGGCTCGGAAGCTGTTCGACGACCTGCAGGCGGCAGGAGTCGACTACGACGACGTCGTCATCACGCTCGAGGAGGAGGGCGTCCAGAAGTTCGCGGACTCCTTCGTCGAGCTGCTCGCGGGGATCAGGGCGAAGCGCGAGCAGCTGGTGGCGGCGTGAAGATCGGGATGGTCGGCCTGGGCCGCATGGGCTCGGGCATGACGCGGCGGCTCGAGGTGAACGGCCAGGAGGTCGCCACCTACGACCCCAACGTCGCCTCCTCGGCGAAGACGCTGCGCGGGCTGAAGAAGCAGCTCGAGCCCCCGCGCCACGTCTGGGTGATGGTGCCGTCGGGGAAGGCCACCGACGACACCGTCCGGAAGTTGCTGGGGATCCTCGACCCCGGCGACACGATCATCGACGGCGGCAACTCGAACTTCCGGGACTCCCAGAGCCGGTACAAGGAGGCGCGAAAGGGCAAGATCGCGTTCGTCGACGTCGGTACCTCGGGCGGTGTGTGGGGCTTCGAGGTCGGCTTCTGCCTGATGGTCGGCGGCGACAAGGCGCCGATCCGGCGGCTCACCCCCGTGTTCGACGCCCTCGCGCCCGAGAACGGCTGGGCGCACGTCGGCGGCTCGGGGGCAGGCCACTTCGTGAAGATGGTGCACAACGGCATCGAGTACGGCCTCATGCAGGCGTACGCCGAGGGGTTCGAGATCCTCCGCCAGTCGGAGTTCGACCTCGACCTCACCGATGTGGCCGGCATCTGGCGCTACGGCTCGGTCGTGCGCTCGTGGCTGCTCGAGCTGCTGCACGCCGCGTTCGAGCACGAAGGCTCGGACCTCGACGCCATCGCCCCGTACGTCGAGGACTCCGGCGAAGGGCGCTGGACCGTGGCCGCCGCCATCGAGGAGAACGTCCCCGCCATCACGATCAGCGCCGCGCTCTTCGCCCGGTTTGCATCGCGTCAGGACGCGAGCTTCGCCGCGAAGGTGAACGCGGCGCTCCGCAACCAGTTCGGCGGCCATGCGGTCAAGGCCGTCGCAGAGGCGAAGAAGGGGCCCGACCCGAGGTGAGCACCCGGCCGCGCAGCCGCGGCACCGGGCGTCCGGAGACCGACGGCGCAGGCCCCAACCCGCTGATGGAGGGGCTGCGACTGCGCCGCACGCCCGAGCCGTGCGCGCTCGTCATCTTCGGCGCGTCCGGCGACCTGACGCAGCGCAAGCTCTTCCCGGCGCTCTACGCATTGGCGTTTCGCCGGCTGCTGCCCGAGCAGTTCGGCGTGATCGGAGTCGCGCGCAGCGAGTTGACGAGCAAGCAATGGATTGCGGACATGAAGAAGGCCGTGCGGAAGCATGCGCGCGACGAGTTCCGGCAGGACGCCTGGGACACGCTCGCCGCCGGGATGCGCTACGTCGCGAGCGACTTCTCCTCCGACACCATGGACGACCGCCTGCTCGACGAGCTCGCAGCGCTCGACGAGGAGCGCGGCACGGCCGGCAACCGCCTGCTCTACCTCGCTGTCCCGCCCGTCGCGTTCGAGACCATCGTCGACCAGATGGGCCGCACCCGGAACCCGGAGAAGCCAGGGTGGATGCGGCTGATCGTGGAGAAGCCGTTCGGCCACGACCGGGCGTCCGCGCGCGAGCTCAACGAGCGGTTGCAGCGCTGGTTCGACGAGAGCGAGGTCTTCCGCATCGACCACTACCTCGGCAAGGAGACCGTGCAGAACATGCTCGCGCTCCGCTTCGCGAACGGCATCTTCGAGCCGATCTGGAACCGCCAGTTCATCGACCACGTCCAGATCTCCGTGGCCGAGTCGCTCGGCGTCGAGGGCCGCGCCGGCTTCTACGAGCGCGCCGGCGCGATCCGCGACATCTTCCAGAACCACCTCCTGCAGCTCGTCGCCATCACGGCCATGGAGCCGCCGATCGACTTCACGGCCGACTCCGTCCGCAACGAGAAGGTGAAGGTGCTGCGCTCGCTGCACACGCCCGGCCCGAAGTCCGTCGCGCGCGGCCAGTACGGGCGCGGCTTCGTCGAGGGGCAGGAGGTGCCCGGCTACCGCGAGGAACCGGGCGTCGCCGCCGACTCGATGACCGAGACCTTCGTCGCGGCGAAGCTCTACGTCGACAACTGGCGCTGGGCCGACACGCCGTTCTACGTGCGTCTCGGGAAGCGCCTGGCGCGGCGCGAGACGGCGATCGCCATCCAGTTCCAGCGCGCGCCGCACCCGCCCTTCGCCGAGATCGCGGGGGAGGGCCTGCAGCCGAACGTCCTGGTCATCCACGTGCAGCCGGACGAGGGCGTGTCGCTCGCGATCGGCGCGAAGGTGCCCGGCCAGGGCATGCAGATCCGTACCGTGCACATGGACTTCCTCTACGGCGGCGCCTTCCGTACGGGGCTGCCGGAGGCGTACGAGCGCCTCATCCTCGACGCGATGCTCGGCGACGCGACGCTCTTCACGCGCGCCGACGAGGTCGACGAGCAGTGGGCCCTCGTGGACGCGATCGTCTCCGGCTGGTCGCGCGACCGGCCGAGCTTCCCGAACTACGAGGCGGGGAGGTGGGGGCCGTCGTCGGCGGACGACCTCATCCACCGGGACGGGCGCGCGTGGCGGCGACACTGACCGACACCTCGATCGGCGAGATCGAGCGTGCGCTGAACGACGAGCGGCCGGAAGGCACCCAGCGCACGAGCGTCATGACGCATCTGGTCTGGGCGCCGACGACGTGGCTCGAGGCGGCCGCGCAGACGCTCGCGGCGATGGAGGAACGCCACCCGTCGAGGACGGTGCTCCTGACGCCCGAGCCGAGGCGCAAGGACGGCCTGGACGCGGTCGTGGACGTCGTCACGCACGAGCTCCAGGGCTCCGACCGCTGCGTGTCCTCGGAGGTGGTCGAGCTGCGCTTGAAGGGCGCCCGCGCGCAGGCGCCGGCCTCCGTGGTGATGCCCCTGCTGATCTCGGGCCTGCCCGTCTTCTGCCGCTGGCGCGGTGAGCCCCCGTGGGGCTCGGAGGAGCTCGAGCAGCTCGTCGGCGTCGTCGACCGGCTCGTCGTCGACTCGACCGAGTGGAAGGGACTGCCGCGTGGGTTCGAGCGTCTGGGCTCCCTCTTCGATCGCGTCGCGGTCTCGGACATCGCATGGACGCGCACATGGGACTGGCGAGGCGCGCTCGCGGCGCTCTGGCCCGACATCCGACTGGCTGGCACGGTCGAGGTGACCGGCCCGCAAGCGGAGGCGCTGCTCCTCGCGGGGTGGCTGCGCTCCAGGCTCCGCAAGCACGTCCGGCTCGTCCACCGCCCTGGGAAGACCATCCGCCGGGTTGTGCTCGACGGAACGCGTGTGGATCCGCCGGGAGGCGAGCCGCCGGCGCCGAGCGACCTGCTCTCCGAGCAGCTGGACGTCTTCGGCCGCGACCCGATCTACGAGGCTGCGACGGCCGCCGCATTGGAGTAGGCGCGGTGACCGATTCGGGGGATGCGACCGGCCAGGGTCGTATCTACTCTGGTGCCGGCTCGGATTCATGACGAGGGAGGGTTGCGGGTGATCGTGCGGCGTGGACGCCTGGCGCTGCTGGCGGTGCTGGCGGTGCTGGGGGCCGGCGGCTGGACGCAGACAGCGGACGCCGCGTGGTGCGGCACGACGGCAGCGGCGGACCGGCCGCAGGTCGTCGGCGGCGCGTACGTGCATGCGATCTACGCCTACCCGAGCGACGGTCCGGACCGCAGCGCGACGTTCGCGCCGGTGATCGAGAGCGACATCGCCCAGATCGACGCGTGGTGGCGCACGCAGGACACCACGCGGACGCCGCGCTTCGACCTCGTGCCGTTCGGCTGCGGCCTTCAGCCCGACCTGTCCGCGGTCCGCCTCGGCGCGGCCGGCGGCACCCTGGCGTCGCTCGGCTCGCGCTTCCCGGTGATCGCCTCGGAGCTGGCCCGCAACGGCTTCTCGTCGAGGGACGCCAAGTACATCGTCTACTACGACGGGCCGCTCAACTCGGAGCGAACGTGCGGCGAGGGCGGCGGCTTCGCAGAGACGGGCCCGTCGTACGCCATGGTCTACCTCGGATCGTGCGGCGGCGTGCCGACGGCGACGATCGCGGCCCACGAGCTGCTGCACGCCCTCGGCGCGATGCCGTCGCCCGGTCCGCTGCACCCGTGTTCGGGCAGCGAGGGACACGCCTGCGACTCGTCGCTTGACGTCCTCTACCCCTTCGCGTCCGGCACGGCGCTCGCACAGCTCCTGCTCGACACCGGCCGGGACGACTACTACGGCTTCACGGGCGGTTGGTTCGACGTTCAGGACTCGCTCTGGCTCCGCAAGCTCGACCAGCAGGTCTCCCTCGCCGTGACGGTGCAGGGCACGGGCACGGTCACCTCACTGCAGCCCGGGCCGGTGTGCACCGCCATGTGCACCAGCGAGTGGGACGCCGGCGGCCAGGTTCAGCTCGCTGCCGAGCCGGCGATAGGCCACCGGTTCGTCGGCTGGAACGGCGCGTGCACCGGTGGCGGCGCCTGCTCGCTGACGCTGGCTGCCCCCACGGCGGTGACGGCCGTCTTCGCGCGGTCGGCCTTTCGGCTGACGGTCAGCGTGAGCGGGAAGGGCACCGTCCGCAGCACGCCGGCCGGCCTCACGTGCCGGGTGCGGTGCTCGGCGTCGTTCACGTCGTTCCGGCCGGTCACGCTGCGGGCGGCGCCGGCACGCGGCTGGCGCTTCGTCCGCTGGACCGGGGCGTGCGCCGGCAAGCGTCTCACCTGCACGGTGCCGATGCGCGCCGCCTCGTCGGCGCGGGCTGTGCTGGTGCGACGTTCCTGATCCTCGTCGACAGACATATGTAATTCACATATAGTGATCGCGATGAGAGGTCGCGGTCACGGTTTCCGCCACCGACGACGGGTCGAAGACGGCTGGGTCGTGCGCGCTCGGGTGGAGCGCTTCGCCGAGCCGGCGTTGCTGCTGCTGCTCGCCGAGCGGCCGACCCACGGCTACGAGCTGCTGGAGCGCCTGCCGGAGCTGCTCGGCCGCGAGCGGGTCGACGTCGGGAACCTCTACCGCTTCCTGCGCGCGCTCGAGGAGGAAGGCATGGTCACCTCGGAGTGGAGTGCTGAGCTCCCTGGACCGGCGAAGCGGACGTACGCGCTCACCGGCGAGGGTCGCGCGCTCCTCGAGTCGTGGATCGATGCGCTCGACGAGCTGCGCGGCGGCCTCGACGGTTTTCTGGCACGAACGACGGCGAGAGGAGGTGACGATGTGCGGACACAGGCATGAGCACCGCCGCAGCGGCGGCTGGATGCGGCGCCGGTACCCGAACCGCGACGAGCTGCTGCAGCGGCTCGAGGAGCACCAGCGAGACCTCGAGCAGGAGGTCGCGGACGTGGCCGACCTGATCAGGCGGCTGCGCGAGGAACAGCCGGCCGAGGAGCCGGCGACGATCTGACGGCCAGCACGACAAGATCGCCTCAACGGTGGTCGTGCCCGCGGACGCCTACCCGGTCGGCTGAGCGGTCGCCGCGGCGAGCGCCGCTGCGTGCAGGAGCCCGTTCGAGGCGACAGCGCTGCCTCCGTCCGGACGTGGGCGACCGTCCAGGTCGGTGAAGCGGCCGCCGGCCTCCTCCACCACGAGCATCGGCGCGGCGAGGTCCCACAGCTTGACGCCCACGGCATCGACGGCCACGTCGACAGCACCCTCGGCGACCAGCATGTGCGCCCAGAAGTCGCCGAGGCCGCGCAGGTGCCACGCCCGTCGGAACGCGTCCGCGACCGGCCGGTCGAGGGCGACCGTCACGCACGCATCGTCGAGCCGCTCGACCGCCGAGACGCGGAGCCGCTCGCCGCGGTCGGAGTGGGCGCCGCCGTCGCGCTCCGCCCACCAGCGGCGGCCGAGGGCAGGCGCTGAGACGACGGCGACCTCGACGACGCCCGCCCGCTGGAGTGCGATCAGCGTCGCCCAGACCGGAATCCCGCGGGAGAAGTTGCGCGTGCCGTCGATCGGGTCCACGATCCAGCGCGCCTCGCCGGTGTGGGCGTCCTCGCCGTACTCCTCCCCCAGCACGCCCTCGCCAGGGCGCCGCTCGGCGATCAGCCGCCGCAGCTCACGCTCGACGGCATGGTCGGCCTCGGTCACCGGCGTCAGGTCCGGCTTCGTCTCGACGACGAGGTCATGCGCTCCGAATCGCGGCAGCGAGATCGCGTCGGCAGCGTCCGCGAGTTCGAGAGCGAAAAAGAGGTCCGGCCCCATGGGGGCCGGACCCTACTCGTCGACCTGAAGGGAGAGGCGGGCTAGCGGACGACGGCGAAGCGGGGCTTCGCGACGACGATCTGGTGCGGCGTCGACCAGGCCATGCGCTTGACGACGCCGGGGAGATACGGGTTGCGGGCGCGGACGCGGTACCACCAGTTGCCAGGCTTGACCGGCAGCACGGCGGCCGTGCCCTCGGTCTCGATCGTGCCGCGCGTGCGCCATTCCTCACGCGTGTGCGACCACTGCACCTCGTACCCGGACGCACCCTGCACCGGCGCCCAGGCGACGAGCGGGTGGCCGTAGAAGGTGGCGCGCTGGCCGCTGGCGGCGACGAGGCGGCCCTTCGGCGAGAGGCCCGACGCGTACGGCGTGCCCTGGCCGGCGAGCACCGGGCTCGAGTCCTTGCCGAACTGGACGACGCTGCCGTCCTGGCACTGATCCTGAGCCGGCACCGTCTCGTGGTACTCGATGGTCTCCTTGCCGGCGACGACCTTCACGATCATCCGCACCGGCACGACCGTCCAGTAGAAGCGTCCGTTCGGCCAGCCGCTCTCGGGCAGGTCGACGGCGGTGGGGACGACGGCCTCGGTGCCGGGAGCGGGCGTCTCGGCCTTCTTCTCCGTGGTGCCCTGCTCCTCGGCGGCCTTGATCTGCTCGGTCGTCACGACGGGCATGACGCCGGCCATGAACGTGTTGGCCTCGGCTCCGTCCGGGAGCACCTCGGTGAGGGCCGCCGGCAGCTCCTTCGTCGGGTCGACGGGGAGCTTCAGCGGACCGCTCGTCCGCGGCGCATAGGCGGGCGAGCCGACGACGGCGCCCTTGAAGATCACGTTGACGCAGTCGGCGTCGGTCGCGATGTAGACGCGATAGAGGCCGAAGGTGCCGTTCATGCTGGTCGCGACGCGACCGGTGAATGCGAAGCCGGGGGTGAGCTCGTGCTCGCGGGCGTCACCGCGCTTGCTCGTGGCGCCGTTGGTGACCGCGACGAGCGGCGCCAGGGCACCGGACTGCTGCACGTTGTGCGAGACGAACTCGCGGCTCCAGGGGCCGTACGAGACCGCGGGCAGGCCGTTCAGGTGGACGAACTCCGAGTTCGCCCGCACGGCGCGGACACGCCAGCGCACCTCGTTCGTCCAGGCCGGATCGTCGTGGAACGAGTAGGCCTCGCGGTGGTCGACGGCGTTCGTGCGCGTGGTGACGCGCTTCTGCCAGCCGGGGCCGATCTTCGTGAACCAGACCTCGTAGCCGGTGGCGCCTTCGACGGTCGACCACCGCGAGAGCCCGTTGTAGCCGGAGAGCTGCTGCGGGACGTCCTTCCAGCGGACGTTGAAGCCGTAAGGGGCGCTCCAGTTCGTGATGCCGCGGTTCGTGACCGCCCGGACGCGCGCATATGCCGCGTAGGGGTTGCCGGTCATCCACGGCAGGGAGACGGGGACGGCGACGGCCGGGCCGCGGACGTTGCCGTTGCTCCAGAAGATGCTGCTCTCGGTGAACGTCACGTTCTTCGCGAGCTGGAACTGGTAGCGGAGCGCGCCGCGAACGGGCGCCCACGAGAAGGAGGGAGTGCGAGGGAACTCACGTGCCGCGGGCTCGTTGGCGCGCAGCAGGAACGGCTTGAGGGCGCCGGGGGCGCTCAGAGCCTCCTCACGAGCGAAAGCCGAGCTCGTGAGCAGGGTGGCGGCAACGGCGAACAGGAGGGTGGCGGCAAGGCGGGTGCGCATAGCCCACCTATCGGTTCTCCGATGGCCCCGCCTCTCCCTCGATCGAGTGACGTCGTGACGCCGCCTAATCGAGCGCGAGATACACGAACGCGACGGCCACGGTGCCCGCAAACAGGAGCACGAAGACCCCGAACAGCGCCCAGCCGAGCCGCAGATTCCGTCGTGCCAGCTCCGGGTCGAGCACTACAGCAGCACCGGGTCGAGCGCCGCCGCCACGAACAGCAACGCGAGGTAGGCCAGCGAGTAGTGGAAGACGATCGCGGCGCGGCGCCGGCCCGCGTCGCGCCCGAGGTCGGCGGCGAGCCACAGGAACGCCCCTCCGAGCACGATCGCGGCCGCGGTGTACACCGGGCCGAGCCACAGCCCGGCCACGATGCTCGCGCCGACGAGCACGATCGTGTACAGCAGGATCTGCCGGACGGTCTCGCGCTCGCCGCGGACGACCGGGAGCATCGGCACGCGCGCGGCGGCGTACTGGTCGCGGATCAGCAGCGCGAGCGCCCAGAAGTGCGGCGGCGTCCAGAGGAAGACGATCGCGAAGAGCCACAGCGCCGGCAGGCCCAGGTTGCCCGTCACCGCCGCGTAGCCGACGAGCGGCGGCACGGCCCCTGCGGCGCCGCCGATGACGATGTTCTGCGGCGTCGACCGCTTCAGCCAGCGGGTGTAGACGAGGACGTAGAAGAGGTTGCCGACGAGCGCCAGCACGGCCGTCAGCACGTTGACGGCGCTCGCGAGCAGGACGAAGGACAGGGCCGACAACACCAGCCCGAACTCCAGCCCACGCTCCGGGACGACCCGGCCGGACGCGATGGGTCGGCGCTCGGTGCGCGAGCCCATCAGCCGGTCGATGTCCGCATCCAGCACGTGGTTGAGGGCGCTGGCCCCGCCGCAGGCGAGTGCGAGGCCGACCATGCCGGCGGCGAACGCCCGCGCGTCGGGCCGGCCGCCGGCGCCGACGAATGCGCCGGCCGCGCCCGTGAGCAGCAGGAGCGACATGATCCGCGGCTTCGTGAGCGTCACGTAGTCGCGAAGCGAGCCGAGCGGCACGCGCTCGCCGCGGAACGTGAGCGCGGCCACGACGCACGCTGCGGCGAGCGATGCGGAGGCGAGGACGACGTGCGCCACGTCGGCGGTCACGAGCGCAGCGGCGCCGAAGAGCAGGAGCGCCATTGCTGCCGGATACAGGAGCGGCCGGTAGGCGACCCAGGCTGCGACCGCCAGCGCGACGAGCGGCGGCAGCGCCAGCGCGGCGAGCACGTCGTGGGCAGGCCCGCCGCCGAGCGTGCCGGACGCGACGGCCAGGACGATCGCCAGCACGGCGCCGATCGCGGTCAGGCGGAGCAGCGGCCCCGGGCCGGGCGGTGTCTCAGAGGGCATTGGACTCCTTGAGCTTCCGCCGCAGGTCGTTCAGCGGCCGCGCACTCGTGACGTACGGAACGCGGTCGAAGTTGTGCGGCGGCGGCGGCGACGTCGTGTACCACTCGAGCGTGTCGGCGAGCCACGGGTCGTTGCCGGCGCGCCGACCGCGTTTCGTCGTGCGGACGATGTTCCACACGAGCAGCAGGAAGCCGATGCCCATCACGTACGAGCCGATCGACGAGACGAGGTTGTACGGCTCGAGCAACCCTTCGTCCTCGTACGTATAGATCCGCCGCGGCATGCCCAGCAGCCCGAGCAGGTGCTGTGGGAAGAACGTCACGTTGAAGCCGACGAAGATGACCCAGAACATCCATTTCCCCAGCCGCTCGTCCAGGAGCCGGCCGAACATCTTCGGCCACCAGTAGAAGAGCCCGCCGAGGATCCCGAGCACGGAGCCGCCGAACAGGACGTAGTGGAAGTGCGCGACGACGTAGTACGTGTCGTGCACTTGCCAGTCGACGGTGAACGCAGCCAGGAAGATGCCGGAGAGCCCGCCGATCGTGAACACGCTGATGAACCCGAGCGCGAACAGCATCGCCGTGTCGAAGTGGATGTTCCCCCGCCACAGCGTGGCCAGCCAGTTGAGGATCTTCACGCCCGTGGGCACGGCGATGATGAACGACGAGATCATGAAGAAGCCGTTCAGGACGTCGGGCATGCCCACCGTGAACATGTGGTGCGCCCAGACGAGCATCGAGTAGAAGGCGATGCCGATCGTTGCGAACGCGACCGCCTTGTAGCCGAAGATCGGCTTGCGCGCGAAGACCGGGATGATCTCCGAGATCATCCCGAAGACCGGCAGGATCATGATGTAGACCTCGGGGTGCCCGAAGAACCAGAAGACGTGCTGGTAGAGCACCGGGCTGCCTCCGTCCGTCGGCACGAAGAAGCCGACGTCGAACTGGCGCTCGATCAGCAGCAACGTCAACCCGGCCGACAGCGTCGGCAGCACGAGCAGGAGCAGGATGGCGTAGGTCAGCAGCGCCCAGACGAAGAGCGGCATGCGCGTGTACGACATGCCGGGCGCACGCATGTTGTGGATCGTGACGATGAAGTTGATTGCGCCGAGGAGCGACGAGGCGCTGAGGATGTGGAGGCCGAGGATCCACAGGTCCTGGCCGTTTCCTTCGGTGAGCACGGACAGCGGTGGATACGACGTCCAGCCGGACGACGCCGGTCCGCCGTCGGCGAAGAACGACAGCATCAGGACGATGCCGCCGAACAGGAAGAGCCAGTACGACAGTGCGTTCAGCCGGGGGAACGCCATGTCGACGGCGCCGATCATGAGCGGCACGAGGTAGTTGCCGAACCCCGCGAGGATCGGCACGACGACGAGGAAGACCATCGTCGTGCCGTGCATCGTGAAGACCTGGTTGTAGCTCTCGCCCGTGATCACGTCGGAGTTGGCCTGGGCGAGCTGCGTGCGGATGAGGAGCGCCATGATGCCGCCGGCGACGAAGAAGACGGCGGACGTCGCGATGTACAGGAGCCCGATCCGCTTGTGATCGACGGTGACGAGCCAGCTCGCCACGCGGCCGCGCTGCCAGGCGGGGACGACGGTGTCAGCTCGCGCCGCCACCGAGCTCCTCCTCCAGGTAGTCGGTCAGCGCGTCCATCTGCTCGTCGCTCCAGTCCTGTCCGAGCGGCGGCATCTCGCCCTGGCCGTTGCGCACGACCTCCTCGACCGCCTCGGCGTCCTCGACGATCGGGTTGTCGGCCAGGACCGGGCCGATGTCGCCCTGGCCCGCGAGACCGTGGCACTTCGCGCAGGCGCCGGCGAACGTCTCCTCGCCCAGGCCCTCGCCGGCGGCGCGCTCCTCGAGCCAGGCGTCGAACTCCTCGCGCGGCAGCGCCTCGACCGACGCGGTCATCTCGGTGTGCTGGATCCCGCACAGCTCGGCGCATTGACCGTTGAAGATGCCGGCGCGCTCCGCGCGGAACCACGTCTCGTTCGTCGTGCCGGGAATCGCGTCGATCTTGCCCCCGAGCTGCGGGATCCACCACGAGTGGATGACGTCCCAGTCCGGCGCGGTCACGTCCAGCTTGACGTTCGTGTCGACCGGCACCCGCATGCGGTCGACGGCGATCGCGCCGTTCGGATACTCGAACTGCCAGTAGAACCGGTACCCGGTGACGGTCACGTCCTCCCGTCCTCCGGCCGCGGTCGCGGGTGGCACGTCGGCGATCCCGGGCAGCTCGTAGAAGACGTACGAGGCGATCGTCGCGACGATCAGCACTGGCACGACCGTCCAGGCGATCTCGAGCCGCGCGTTGCCGTGCACCTGCGGACCGTCGTCGGCTCGTGCGCGGCGGCGGCGGCGGTACTTGAAGACGAACCAGAGCAGCGCTCCCTCGACGAGCACGAAGATGATCCCCGTGAATACGGCGATGTACATGTACGTGTCGTTGATCCGCTCGGCGTTCGGCGACACGGGCTCGGGGGGCGCGAAGCCGCCGTTGCCCGCCAGCGCTGTCGGCACGAGAACGAGCGCGAGCGCGCCGAGCGCGGCGATGGCAAGGGGCTTCGAGCGCACGAGCGCTGTCATTCTATGAACGTGCATGAGGGGGTGCGGCAGCGAACCCGTGTCCCCCTGCCGGGCGACGTGACGAGGCCGTTCGAGGTCTACGTCAACGGCGTGCGGCAGGACGAGGGCCGTGATTTCCGGGTCGAGGACGGCGGCCTCGTCTTCTCGCGCGATCTGCGCCGGGAGGGTCGGCTTGGATTCTGGCGGTGGGCGTCGATCCTCGTCGGCGTCGCCGGGACGTATCGGCAGAACGACTCGGTGGACGTCGTCTACGAACGCGCCGGCCGGCGCGTCGTCGCCACGGGCCTACCGCTTGCCGCCGACGACGCTTGACGGCGCGGCGGCGGCCGTGAGGCCGGTACGTGGGCGAACGGTGTCTGACACCTTTTCCACAGCTCGAGCGCGCCGTCGTCAGGCCGCGTTCGTCGCCGCTCGGCTCGCACGGCGGCGCGGCCACCTAGAGCCGCCCGCTCGCCTGGATCTCCGACCGCAGGCGGGCGGCCAGCTCCGGGGTCAGCTCGCCGTCGCGAAGCCGCCAGGCCCAGTTCCTGGGATCGATGTCGCCGGGCCGGTTCATCTGTGCATCCTCCCCGAGGCCGAGCACGTCCTGGAGCGGCAGCATCGCCAACGCTGCCCGTGACGACAGCGCGAGGCGCACGAGGCGCCAGGGGTCGCGCCTGGGGAACGTCGCCGCGAGCGTCGGCGTGTCGTGCGTCGACGTGTAGACGACGGCGTGCTCGCGGTGGTTCGCGGGCCGGTGGGGATTCGAGGCCGGAGGGTCGAACGCCCACAGCATCACCACCATGCCCGGGAACCCGAGCGCGTCTCGAAGTCGCTCGACGTCGGCCGTGATGACCCCGAGGTCCTCGGCGAGGACCGGCAAGTCTCCGAGCTCGAGCTCTGCCGCGCGGAAGACCGCCTCGCCGGGACCCTCGGCCCAGCGGCCCTCGGTCGCGCTTCGGGCGTCCGCCGGGATCTCCCAGTAGGCCGCGAAACCCCGGAAGTGGTCGATCCGCGTCACGTCGACGAGCGACAGCACGCGGCGCAGGCGCTCGATCCACCACCGGTAGCCGTCCGCGGCCATCGCCTCCCAGTCGAAGACCGGGTTGCCCCAGAGCTGGCCCTCCGGCCCGAGGTGGTCTGGCGGTGCGCCGGCGACGACGCCCTTGCGGAAGAGCTCGGGATGGGAGACGTGATCGCAGCTACCGGCCGCCGGATAGATCGGCACGTCGCCGACGAGCCGGACGCCGCGCCGTCTCGCGTATCGCCGCAGTGCCGTCCACTCGCGCTCGAATCGCACCTGGTCCTGCACGGCGCCGCGGCCGGCAAACCGCTCCCAGTCGCCGATCCAGGCGGCGTTCTGCGCGCGGAACCGCCGCGCCTCGGCCCTCGAGACCGGGGCTTTCGGCTCGGCGAGGAGCCCGCGCCACGCGGCGAACGCCGACGCTGACGCGTACGGCGAGCCGAACTCGTCGGGAGGCCCGAGCGGCAGCACCTGCCACCACGACACACCGGCAGCCCGGAGCCAGTCGACGAAGCGGTACGCGCTCCGGCCGAGACGGCCGTCGGGCAGCGACGTCGGGTGCAGCAGGATTCCGCACGAACGGCGAAGCTTCACCGGCGACTGTTTACAGAGTGCGCATCGCTGAAAATCGACGTCACGTGCCTGCCTTCACCTCCCGCCGCCCAGCCGCCCGCATCCAGCTGCACGACGTCGTCCCTCAGGTCGACTGCGGACGCTATCCGGCGAAGGCGACGGTCGGCGACCGTGTGGGGGTCTCGGCGAGGATCTTCCGGGATGGTCACGACCGGCTGCGGGCCGTGGTCAAGTACCGTCCCGCCGGCACGCGCCGTTGGCGGGAGCGGCCGCTCGCCGCAGTCGGCAACGATTACTGGGAGGGCGATTTCGACGTGACCGAGCTCGGCCGCTGGCAGTACACGGTCGAGGCCTGGACCGATCCATATACGACCTGGCTCGACGAGCTCGACCGCAAGCTGGCCGCCGGCCAGGAAGACCTCGCCGGCGAGCTCTCCGAAGGGGCCGCACTGTTCGACGCCGACGAGGAGGACGTCGAGGCGTGGCGCGCGCAGGCACCCGTGCTCGGCGCGAAGCGACGGACCGACTCCGTGTCGCTCGCGAAGCCGCTCGAGGTGGACGTCGAGCGAGAGCGGGCGCGGTTCGGATCCTGGTACGAGCTGTTCCCCCGGTCGTGGGGCGGCTTCCGGGGTGTGACCGAGGCGCTGCCGCAGCTGGCCGAGCTCGGCTTCGACGTCGCCTACCTGCCGCCCGTGCACCCGATCGGCGTCACGAACCGCAAGGGGCGGAACAATACGCTGACCGCCGCGGCAGGGGATCCCGGCAGCCCGTGGGCAATCGGCGGCGACGAGGGCGGCCACGACGCGCTCCATCCCGACCTCGGCACGTGGAAGGAGTTCGACGCCATGGTGGCGACGGGTCGCGAGGTCGGGTGCGAGATCTGCCTGGACTTCGCGATCCAGTGCTCGCCCGACCATCCGTGGCTGCGCGAGCATCCGGAGTGGTTCTACCGCCGCCCCGACGGGACGCTGAAGTACGCCGAGAACCCGCCGAAGCGCTACCAGGACATCTACAACGTCAACTTCGGTGCCGAGGACTGGGAGTCGCTCTGGACGGCGCTCCGTGACGTGGTGCTCGGCTGGTGCCGGCGGGGCGTGCGGATCTACCGCGTCGACAATCCGCATACCAAGTCCGTGCCGTTCTGGGAGTGGCTCATCCGCGAGGTCCGGTCCGAGTTCCCGGACACGGTCTTCCTCGCCGAGGCGTTCACCCGTCCGGCGATGATGACGACCCTCGGCAAGATCGGCTTCGGCCAGTCGTACACCTACTTCACGTGGAAGAACACGAAGGCGGAGCTCGTCGAGTGGCTCGAGCAGGCGCGCTCGTGGGCGCCGTACTACCGCCCGAACGTGTTCGCCAACACCCCGGACATCCTTCACGAGTACCTGCAGGTCGGCGGCCGGCCCGCGTTCGAGGCGCGGCTCGTGCTGGCGGCGACGCTGTCGCCGACGTACGGCATCTACTCGGGGTACGAGCACGCGGAGAACGTGCCTGTCCACGAGGGGTCGGAGGAGTACCTGAACTCGGAGAAGTACGAGCTCAAGAAGCGGACGCTCGACGGGCCGCTGCTGCCGCTCGTCCGGCGTCTCAACGAGATCCGGCGCACCACGCCCGCGCTGCAGCGGTTCGAGAACTTCTCGTTCGTGGAGACACACCACGAGCACCTGTTCGCGTTCGCGAAGATGGAGGGTGCAAGCCGCGTCGTGGTCATCGTCAACCTCGACCCGTTCGCGACACGGGACGGCCTGGCGATCCTTTCCGATTCGCTCGGCCTGCCGCCGGAGTTCGAGGCCGACGAGTTGTTGAGCGGCCTGGTCTTTCGCTGGCGGACTGGCCGGAACTACGTGAAGCTCGGCCCCGGCCAGGCGCACATCGTGCGGGTGCGGACGTGAGCGGCGCGGCGTGGGCGGTGGCCGAGTCGGTGTCTGACACCTTGTCCACAGGGGTCGCGCGTGGCTGAGCACTGGTTCGAGAGCCAGCCGCTGTGGTTCAAGACGGCGGTCTTCTACGAGATCCACACCCGGGCGTTCTTCGACTCGAACGACGACGGCTCGGGCGATTTCCGCGGCCTCACGCAGAAGCTCGACTACCTGCAGTGGCTCGGCATCGACTGCATCTGGCTGCTGCCGTTCTACCCGTCGCCGCTTCGCGACGGCGGCTACGACATCGCCGACTTCTACGACATCAACCCGGACTATGGCGTCGTCGAGGACTTCCGGCTCTTCGTCGAGCAGGCGCACCAGCGCGGGATCCGGGTGATCGTCGATCTCGTCATGAACCACACGTCGTCGGACCACCCGTGGTTCCAGGAGTCGCGGAGCGATTCGAACGGCGCGAAGGCCGACTGGTACGTCTGGTCGGACGGCGACACCGCGTACCAGGACGCCCGGATCATCTTCATCGACAGCGAGACCTCGAACTGGACCTGGGATCCCGTCCGCGGCCAGTACTACTGGCACCGCTTCTTCCACCACCAGCCGGACCTGAACTACGAGAACCCGCAGGTGCAGGACGCGATGCTGGAGGTGCTCCGCTTCTGGCTCGACCTCGGGCTCGACGGCTTCCGCCTGGACGCCGTGCCGTACCTCTTCGAGGACGAGGGCACGAACTGCGAGAACCGCCCGCGCACGCACGAGTACCTGAAGCGCGTGCGCGAAGAGGTCGACGCGCGCTACCCGGACCGGGTGCTCCTGGCCGAGGCGAACCAGTGGCCGGAGGACGTGGTCGCGTACTTCGGGGACGGCGACGAGTGCCACATGGCGTTCCACTTCCCGGTCATGCCCCGCATGTTCATGGCGCTACGACGGGAGGAGGCGAGGCCGATGATCGAGATCCTCGAGCGCACGCCGCCGATTCCCCAGAATGCGCAGTGGGGCCTGTTCCTGCGCAACCACGACGAGCTGACGCTCGAGATGGTCACCGACGAGGAGCGGGACTACATGTACGAGGAGTACGCCAAGGATCCGCGGATGAAGCTCAACCTCGGCATCCGCCGGCGCCTCGCGCCGCTCCTGGACGGTGGCCGGCCCGAGATCGAGCTGATGCACGCCATCCTGTTCTCGCTACCGGGATCACCAGTCCTCTACTACGGCGACGAGATCATGATGGGGGACAACGTCTATCTCGGTGACCGCGACGGCGTCCGCACGCCCATGCATTGGACCGGCGACCGGAACGGCGGCTTCTCTCGCGCCGACTTCGCGCAGCTCTACCTGCCGACGCTGATGGATCCCGTCTACGGCTACCAGGCGGTGAACGTCGAGGCCCAGCTGCGCACGCCCACCTCGTTCCTGCGCTGGCTGCGACGCTTCGTCGAGTTGCGGAAGCAGCATCCCGTCTTCGGTCTCGGGCGCTACCAGGCGCTGCACCCGGAGAACCCGAAGATCTTCGCCCACATCCGATCCTTCAGCGAGGACATCGTGCTCTGTGTGCACAATCTCGCCCGCTCCGCCCAGGCGGTCGAGCTCGACCTCAGCCCGTTCGCGGGTAGGGTCCCGGTCGAGATGTTCGGCCGGACGCGGTTTCCGGCCATCGGCGAGCTGCCCTACCTGCTGACGCTGGCGCCACGGGGTTTCTTCTGGTTCCAGCTCGTCGATCCGGCCGACGAGCAGCAGCAGCAGCCGTTGGAGCACACCATGTCCATTCCGCCCGGGGTGATCCGTGTCTGACCTGCGCGAGCGCGTGGAGGCCGGCGACCTGTCGTTCCTGGACGGCGTTGGACTGCTCGCGGCGCTCGCTTCGCAGCGCTGGTTCGGCGCGAAGTCCCGTGATGTGCTCGACGCGAGGGTCGTCTCGGCGGCAACGGCTCCGGGCGGCCCCCCGCTCCTCTCGATCGCGATCGTGGAGGTGCGCTTCGGACTGCAGACCCACGAGCTCTACCAGCTGGCGCTCGGGTTCCGGCCGGCGGAGGACGGCTGGACGGAGAGCGTGGTCGAGGAGCACGGCGGCTGGGTTGCCTATGACGCGATGGCCGACCCTCAGCTCGCCCGTGAGTTGGTCGGGCTCATGCGGCGCGGTGCCACCATGGCGCTGCCGGACGCGACGATCGGCTTCCACACGACCGGGGACGCGAACGCCGGTGGAGGCGATCGCGGCACTGCCCGCCCGATGGGCGTCGAGCAGTCCAACACGTCCGTCGTCCTCGACGAACGGTTCGTGCTCAAGCTGTACCGGCGGCTCGAGCCGGGAACCAATCCGGAGCTCGAGCTGCTGCGCTTCCTCACCGAGCAGGGTTTCCCGAACGTCGCAGCACTCGTCGGATGGGCCGAGACAGAAGGGAGGCCGCTCGACGCCACACTGGCCATCCTCCAGCGCTTCATCCGGTCGCGGGGCGACGGCTGGACCCTCGCGCTGGAGACGCTCGGCTCCGAGCCCGGCTGGATGCCGGCCCGCGCCGGCCGGCTCGGCGAGGTGACGGCGGCGATGCACACGTTGCTCGCGTCGGATGCCTCCGACCCGAGCTTCGCTCCGGAAGAGCCCAGCTCGGAGTCGATCGCGCTGCTGTCCGCGTCGGTCGACGAGGAGATCGAGCAGGTCTTCCTGCACCTGCCGGATCGGGAGTCCGTGGCACCGATCGCGGGGCGCGGCGAGGAGGTGCGCGACCGGTTGCGGTTGCTGTCGAACATCGGCCCCGTCGGCCGCGTGATCCGGCACCACGGCGACTACCACCTCGGCCAGGTGCTCTGGAGCGACGACGAGGACTGGATCGTGCTGGATTTCGAGGGCGAGCCCGCGAGATCGCTGCCCGAGCGACGGCGGAAGCGTTCGCCGCTGCGCGACGTTGCCGGAATGCTGCGGTCGTTCGCATACGTGTCGCAGGCCGCTCCGATCATGCGTGGCATCGAGGCGCCGGACGGCTGGGAGGCGCGGTGCCGGCAGTCCTTTCTCGATGGGTACATCAGCGCTGTCGACCCTTCGCTCCTGCCCGCGGGCGAGACAGGGATCGCGCGGCTTCTGTCCGTGTTCGAGCTCGAGAAGGCCGTCTACGAGCTGCGCTACGAGCTCGACAACCGTCCGGACTGGATCGACATCCCGGTGGCAGGGATCCTTCGCATCCTGGAGAGCGAGCTGTGATCGAAGCCGCTCGGGCGGGTACGAGGGGTGAGATGGTGTCTGACACCTTGTCCACAGCCCGGCGCGCGCGACCGCAGGCCGCGGTCGACGCGTGGCGGCCCGAGGTGGCGGCGTGAGCGTCGCGAGCCTTGGGGAGCTCGATCTTCACCTCGCCGGCGAAGGCAGGCACGAGCGGATCTACGATCACCTCGGCGCGCACGTCGTCGACACCGGCGTCGCCTTCGCCCTCTGGGCGCCGAACGCCCGCGCAGTCTCGGTCGTCGGCGACTGGAACCAGTGGGACGGGAGCGCCGATGAGCTCGAGCGCGTGGGCTCGTCCGGCATCTGGCACGGCATCGTCGAGGAGGCCCGCGAGGGCGCGAAGTACAAGTTCGAGGTGCACGGCGCGGACGGTCAGCTCCGGATCAAGGCTGACCCGTACGCCCGCGCCGCCGAGGTGCCGCCGAGCAGCGCCTCGGTCGTTTACCGCTCGCGATACCAATGGTTGGACGACGGCTGGCTGCAGTCCCGCTCCGACCCGCTCGCCCGTCCACTCGCGATCTACGAGGTGCACCTGCCATCGTGGCGCCGCAACTCGCTCGAAGGCGATCGCTCCCTGACCTATCGCGAGCTGGCGCAGGAGCTCGGCGAGCACGTCACCGACCTCGGTTTCACGCATGTCGAGCTGCTGCCGGTCATGCATCACCCGTTCTCCGGCTCATGGGGCTACCAGGTGACCGGGTACTACGCGCCGCTGTCGACGCTCGGAGAGCCGGACGACTTTCGCTTCTTCGTCGACCACCTCCACTCCCTCGGCGTGGGCGTGATCCTCGACTGGGTACCTGCGCACTTCCCCCGCGACGAGTACGCACTCGCGCGGTTCGATGGGACGGCGCTCTACGAGCACGACGACCCGAGGCGTGGGTCGCACCCGGACTGGGGCACGCTCGTCTTCAACCTCGGCCGCAACGAGGTGCGGAACTTTCTGATCGCGAACGCGCTCTACTGGTTGCGGGAGTTCCACATCGACGGACTGCGAGTCGATGCGGTGGCGTCCATGCTCTATCTCGACTACTCGCGCAAGGCCGGCGAGTGGCTGCCGAACGCCTTCGGTGGACGCGAGGACCTCGACGCGATCTCGTTCCTTCAGGAGCTGAACGAGGTCGTCCACGGGCACGACCCCGCGGTGATCTCGGCCGCCGAGGAGTCCACGGCGTGGCCGGCCGTGTCACGGCCGACATACCTCGGCGGGCTCGGCTTCGGCTTCAAGTGGAACATGGGTTGGATGCACGACACGCTCGAGTACTTCTCGAAGGAGCCGATCCACCGGCGGTTCCACCACCATGAGCTCACGTTCGCCCTCGTCTACGCGTGGAACGAGAACTTCATCCTGCCGCTGTCCCACGACGAGGTCGTGCACGGGAAGGGGTCGCTCCTCGGCAAGCTTCCCGGCGACCGCTGGCAGCGTCTCGCGAATCTGCGAGCGCTCTACGGGCTGATGTGGGCGCATCCCGGCAAGAAGCTCCTCTTCATGGGCAGCGAGCTGGCGCAGGAGCAGGAGTGGTCTGAGGACCGATCGCTCGACTGGCATCTGCTGGACGATCCCGATCACGCGGGGGTGCGGGCGCTGGTGCGGGATCTGAACCAGGCCTATCGGGCCGAGCCCGCGCTCTGGGAGGTCGACTTCTCCCACGACGGGTTCCGTTGGCTCGAGCCGAACGCCGTCAACGAGAACGTGCTGGCGTTCGCACGGCTCTCTGCGGATGGATCGCGGCCGCTGGTGTGTGTCGCCAACCTGTCGCCCGTGGTGCGAGAGGCGTGGCGGGTGGGACTTCCCGTCGCCGGCCGATGGCACGAGGTGCTCAACACCGACTCGCGCTTCTATGGCGGCTCCGACGTCGGCAACGGCTTGGGCGTGGAGGCTGACGACGTGCCCTGGAATGAGCAGCAATGGTCCGCGGAGGTCACGCTCCCGCCGCTCGGGGTCGTGTGGCTTTCTCCTGAGACCGTCGAAGCCGGCGACGACAGCCCCGCCTCGAAGTCGACGGAGCGCCGGTAGTCGAGCGGTTTGCCGCGGAAGAGGCGGAGCGCCGTTCTCGCTGCGAGGACGAACGGGCGACGGACGAGACCGGCAAGCGCGGCGTGGCTGCTCCATCGCCAGTGCTCCGGGCGTCTGACGATGCGGGCACGAACCGGATTCAGCGCGACATAGCGGAGCGCCTTGACGAAGTGCTCGTCGCTGCGGATCACGACGTCGGAGTAGCGCTCTGCGAACAGGCTGCCGAATTTGCCGTGGCGCTCATTCAGCTGCCGCGCGAATGCACCGTTGAGATCCCGCATCCCGCGGCCCAGATTCGGCCTCGGCGTGCGGACGATGAGGTGATAGTGCGTGCCCATGAGGCACCAGGCCAGGCACTGCCAGCGGTAGCGCCGCACGACGCGCTCGAGCAGTCGCATGAAATCGTCTCGATCCGCGTCCGTCGTGAACAACTTACGACCGGACGTGGCGCGCGCGGTCAGGTGGAAGATTCGTCCTGCGGCTTCAGGTCGGAGTGCTCGGGCCATGAATCGACGGTGCCTACCGGGTCGCGGTTCGGCAACCCCGCGCGCGTCAGTTGGCACGCTTTCGTTCGCGTTGCGTGACAAGTCGGCGGTTAGCGTGGGCGTGCGCCGTCACGAATGGTGTCTGACACCTTGTCCACAGCTCGCGCCGGCCCGGGCTAAGGCAACTGCCGACCCGCCCGCGCCACAGTCTGCCGCTAGCGTAGGGCTGTGACGGAGCGGCGCAACAGCGTGGAGGTCGAGGGCCTCGTTCGCGAGTTCAAGAAGGGTCCCCGTGCCGTCGACGGGATCGATCTGCACGTCGACCCGGGTGAGATCTACGGCTTCCTGGGCCCGAATGGCGCCGGTAAGTCGACCACCGTGCTGATGCTCACGACGCTGCTGCCGCCGACCGCGGGCACGGCGCGCGTGGGTGGCTACGACGTCGTTCGCGACGGCCCGAAGGTCCGGGCCGTGATCGGCGCCGCGCTTCAGGAGGCGGCGCTCGATCCGCTGTTGACCGG
This sequence comes from uncultured Gaiellaceae bacterium, assembly GCA_963733065.1. GTDB lineage: Bacteria > Actinomycetota > Thermoleophilia > Gaiellales > Gaiellaceae > CAVTBT01. The sequence goes on along the minus strand of CAVTBT010000005.1, from coordinate 303,541 downwards.
GCGCGACCACATGCGACTGCAGACGGCTCTTCACGCGGTGCCGCGGGCAGAGCGACCTCGCCGCGCCGAGGAACTGCTCGCGCGGGTTGGGCTCACCGAGGCGGCCGACCGCAAGGTACGCGGCTACTCGGGCGGAATGAAGCGCCGGCTCGACCTGGCGCTCGCTCTCGTCCACCACCCGCGGATCCTCTTTCTGGACGAGCCCACGACCGGCCTCGACCCGCAGAGCCGGAGCGCGCTCTGGCAGGAGGTAGGTCGGCTCGCGAAGGAGGAGGGCGTGACCGTCTTCCTCACGACGCAGTACCTCGAAGAGGCGGACGTGCTCGCCGATCGGGTCGGGATCATCGACCACGGTCGGATCGTGGCCGAGGGAACGCCGGCGGCGCTCAAGGCCGAGATCGGACGGCCGACCGTGGAGGCGGTGCCGGCGAACCCCGACGACCGCGCCGCGATCACCAGTGTGCTCTCGCGCTTCGGAGAGCAGACCGGATCGACGCCGAATGGTGTCGCCGTCCGACTGCGGACCGGGGCAGACGGCCTCGCCGACGTGGTCCGGGCGCTCGATGCCGAGGGTCTTGAGCTCGAGCACCTGCAGCTCCATGCGCCCACGCTCGACGACGTGTTTCTGGAGAAGACAGGCCGCTCGCTCGAGGGCGCCGCCGAGGAGAGCGAGGAACCGGAGCCAGCGCACGCGTGAAGGCGTACCTCCTGCAGGTCGCCTACCTCGGGCAGCGGTCGGTCGTCCGGACGGCCCGGCAGCCGGCGAACGTCGTCTTCGCGCTCGTCTTCCCGCTCGCCCTCCTGATCGTCAACGCGGGCGGGCTCGAACCGGCCACGTTGATCCCCGGCTTTCCGACGGACTCGTTCCTGGCGTTCGCGATGGCGGTCCCGTTCGTCCAGGGCGCGCTCTTCTCGACGATGAACGCCGGTACCGACCTCGCCCGGGACATCCAAACTGGTTTCCTGGACCGCCTCGGCCTGACGCCGATGCGAGGCTCGGCCTTGATCGCGGGTCAGCTCGTCGGGGTGGTCACCCTCGGGCTCCTCCAGGGAGCCGTCTACCTCACGGCCGGGCTCATCATCGGCGTCGACATCGCGGCGGGCGCGGGCGGCGCTGTCGTCATCCTCGGCCTGTCCGGGCTGTACGCACTCGGGTTCGGCTCCATCGGCACGTTCCTCGCGCTGCGGACGGGGTCGGGCGAGGCGATCCAGGGCTACTTCCCGTTCCTGTTCGCGCTGCTCTTCGTCTCGTCGATGAACATGCCCCGCAACCTGATCGAGGTCGAGTGGTTTCGTGCCGTCGCGGGCTTGAACCCGGTTTCCTACATGCTCGAGGGCGTGCGTGCGCTCATCATCGACGGCTGGAATCCGACCGCGCTGGGGCTCGCCGTCGCGATCAGCCTGCTGATCGCCGCCATCGGTTTGGCGGGCTCCGCCGCCGGCCTCAAGACGAGGCTGACGCGGACGTGAGGAGCTCGAGCTTCGTCTCGGCCGCGCTCGGAGTCGCCTGGAGGACGTTGCACAACGTCATGACCACTCCGAGCCTCCTGCTGCCGTCGCTCATGTTCCCGCTGCTCAACTTCACGGCGTTCGCGGGCGGTCTTTCCGGCCTGATGCGGCTCGAGTCGTTCGACTACGCGCCCGGTTACACGTCGTTCCAGTTCGTCTTCGTGCTGCTCCAGTCGGCCGTCTTCGGCGGCGTCTTCATGGCGTTCGGCATTGCGCGCGACTTCGAGTACGGCTTCTCGCGCCGGCTGCTCCTCGCGGCGCCGCACCGGAGCAGCATCATCGTTGGGTACGCGCTCGCCGCTGTCGTGCGGTGGCTCCTCGTCGCCACCGTCGTAACGACGGTGGCGCTGATCGCTGGGATGCAGATCGGGGGGAACGGGGTCGACCTGTTCGGCCTCTATCTGCTGGCGCTCACCGCTCATCTCGGCGGGATGATGTGGGCAACCGGAGTGGCGCTCCGGTTCCGTTCGATTCAGGCCGGCCCGTTGATGCAGATGCCCGTCTTCACCGTGCTCTTCCTGGCGCCGGTCTACGTGCCGCAGGCCCTGCTCGAGGGGTGGATCGCTACGGTCGCGGCGGTCAATCCGATCACGCCGGTGCTCGAGGCCGGCCGGAGTCTGCTGGCCGGCGAGCCGGAGGAAGTGGCGCTTGCCTTCGGGGTCGCCGTCGCGCTCGCCGTTGGCTTCGGCATCTGGGCGGTCCGGGGGCTGCGAAGCGCCGAGGCCGCCGGCTAGCGGCTCGGTTCCAGGCCTGCGCGACGGCTTGTGGAAAAGGTGTCAGACACCATCTCCACATCCCGCCCTCGCCCGCACGGCGGCGGTTCGCGAGCCGTCGTTGGGGTACCGTCCGGCCGCGATGCAAGGACTCGGACTCGTTCCATTGCGAGACGGCGGCTGCTCTGCCCGCGTGTGGGCGCCGCGGGCCGCATCCGTGGCCGTCGTCCGGGTCGGCGACGGCGCCCGTCACGAGCTGACCGCGGTCGAGGACGGCTTCTTCGCCGCCGCGCGACTGTCCCTCGCGCCGGGCGACGACTATCGCTTCGAGCTCGACGGCCGCGAACAGTGGCCCGACCCGTGCTCGCGCTTCCAACCCGACGGGGTCGGTGGGCCGTCCCGCCTCGTCGACACCGCGGCGCTGCGCCCGCCGCGCTGGGCGGGCATCGGCCTCGACGAGCTCGTCGTGTACGAGCTGCACGTCGGCACGTTCACCCCCGAGGGCACGTTCGACTCGGCCATCGAGCGCCTCCCCGGGTTGCGGGAGCTCGGCGTGACCGCGATCGAGCTCATGCCGGTGGCGACGTTCCCGGGCGAGCGTGGCTGGGGCTACGACGGGCTCTACACCTGGGCTCCACATCGCGCGTACGGCGGGCCGGAGGGCCTCGCACGACTGGTGATGGCCGCGCACGAGCTGGGGCTGGGCGTGATCCTCGACGTCGTCTACAACCACGTCGGCCCTGGAAACGAGGCGCTCCGCGCCTTCGGCCCGTACTTCCTCGACCGCGACACAGAATGGGGGGATGCGCTCGACTATTCGCAGCGCGGCGTCCGGGAATGGGCGCTGGGGAACGCAGAGCTCTGGATCCGCGATTTCGGCGTCGACGGCCTGCGCCTCGACGCGGTGCACGCCGTCCACGACGCGTCCGAGCTTCACGTGCTCCACGAGCTCGCCGACCGCGTGCGCGGGATCAATCCGCGCGCGCTGGTGATCAGCGAGATGGGCGGGCCGGATTTCCGGCCGCTGGACGAGTGGGGCCACGACGCGATGTGGCTCGACAACCTGCACCACGCCCTGCACGTGGCGCTCACAGGCGAGCAGGACGGCTACTACCGGGACTTCGACGGGTCGATGGCCGGGATCGTTCGCGAGCTCGAGCGCCCGCACGGCCCGCGGATCGTGGCCTGCGCCCAGAATCACGACCAGGTCGGCAACCGCGCGGTCGGCGACCGACTGCCCCAGCCGAAGCTCCGCGTCGCTCAGTCCGTCGTGCTGTTCTCGCGATACACGCCGCTGCTCTTCCAGGGTGAGGAGAGAGCCGAGCGGCGGCCGTTTCAGTTCTTCACCGACCACCGTGATCCGTTCATCGTGGATGCGACTCGCGAGGGCCGGCGACGCGAGTTTGCGCACTTCGCCGGGTTCGCCGGCGACGTGCCCGATCCCCAGGCTCCCGAGACGTTCGAACGCTCCCGCCTGGCCGACGAGGGAGACGCCGACCACCGCGCGTTCGTGGCCGAGCTGCTGCGCCTGCGGCGTCGGCTGGCGTCGCACGAGCTCGAGGTGCTCCGGGCCGACGAGACGGCGCGGGTGCTCGAGCTCCGCCGCGGCGCGGTGACGCTCCGCGCGGACTTCGCCGCCGAGACCGTGGAGCTTCGATGAAGCGCGTGTGGCCCGGGCAGCCGTTCCCGCTCGGCCCACGCTGGGACGGCGAGGGCACGAACTTCTCGCTGTTCTCCGAGCACGCCGAGCGCGTCGACCTCTGTCTCTTCGACGAGAACGGCGCCGAGACCCGGCTCGAGCTGACGGAACGCACGGCGCACAACTGGCACGGCTACCTCACCGGTATCGGCCCCGGCCAGCGGTACGGCTACCGCGTGCGTGGCCCCTGGGCGCCCGAGCAGGGCCATCGCTTCAACCCGAACAAGCTGCTCATCGACCCGTACGCCAAGGCGATCGAGGGCGACGTCCAATGGGAGCTCGGCCGCGTGCTCCCGTACGTCCCCGAGGAGGAGGACGCCGACCTGTACATGGACGACGAGGACGACGCGCTCGCGATCCCCAAGTCCGTCGTCGTCGACGATCGCTTCGACTGGGAGGGCGACGACCTGCTGCGGACGCCGTGGAACGAGAGCGTCATCTACGAGGTGCACGTGAAGGGCTTCACGAAGCGCCTCGAGGGGGTTCGCGAGGATCTCCGTGGCACCTACGCGGGGCTCGCCTCCGAGGCGGCGATCGGGTACCTCACGGCTCTCGGGGTCACGGCCGTCGAACTGCTCCCCGTGCACCACATCGTTGACGAGCACGCCCTTGTCGACCGGGGCATGAAGAACTACTGGGGCTACAGCTCGATCGGCTATCTCGCTCCGCACGCCGGCTATGCGGCGACCGGCACCGACGGCGAGCAGGTGCGGGAGTTCAAGGGGATGGTGAAGGCGCTGCACCGTGCCGGCATCGAGGTGATCCTCGACGTCGTCTACAACCACACCGCCGAGGGCAACCACCTCGGGCCGATGCTGTCGCTCAAGGGCATCGACAACCGGGCCTACTACCGGACGGTGCCCGATCAGCCGCGCTTCTACATGGACTACACCGGCACGGGCAACTCGCTCAATCCGGCCCACCCATCGGTGCTGCGGCTGATCATGGACTCACTCCGGTACTTCGTCATGGAGTGCCACGTCGACGGCTTCCGCTTCGACCTCGCCTCGGCGCTCGCGCGCGAGCTGCACGAGGTCGACCGGCTGTCGGCCTTCTTCGACATCATCCATCAGGATCCGGTGCTCTCCCAGGTGAAGCTCATCGCCGAGCCGTGGGACGTCGGCGAGGGCGGGTACCAGGTCGGCAACTTCCCGATTCTCTGGACGGAGTGGAACGGGCTCTACCGGGACACGATGCGCGATTTCTGGCGCGGCCAGACGGGCGTCGGGTCGTTCGCGCAGCGGTTCACCGGCTCGAGCGACCTCTATCAGAGCGACGGCCGGCGTCCGTTTGCATCGATCAACTTCATCACCGCACACGACGGCTTCACGCTCCGCGATCTCGTTTCCTACAACGAGAAGCACAACGAGGCGAACGGCGAGGGCAACAACGACGGCACGACCGACAACCGCAGCTGGAACTGCGGCGTCGAGGGGCCGACCGACGATCCGGCGATCAACGCGCTCCGCGCCCGGCAGCAGCGGAACTTCCTGGCGACGCTGCTGCTCTCACAGGGTGTGCCGATGCTGCTCGGCGGCGACGAGTTCGGGCGCACGCAGCACGGCAACAACAACGCGTACTGCCAGGACAACGAGCTCTCGTGGTTCGACTGGGAGCTTTCGGACGAGCAGCGCCACCTGCTCGACTTCACCCGCAGGCTCGTCGACTTCCGCAAGCGGCATTCCGTCTTCCGACGCACGGACTTCCTGCGTGGCGAGGAGACGATGGGCTCCGGCGCCCCGGACGTCTACTGGTTCAGGCCGGACGGTCGCAAGATGACCGTGCGCAACTGGTCGCGCGGCGACACGCATACGCTCGGTGTGTTTCTGAACGGCGCCGAGATCAGCACGCTGACTGCGCACGGCGCGCCCGTGATCGACGACACGTTCCTGATCCTGTTCAACGCGCAGCAGGAGCCGGTGGCGTTCACGCTGCCGGCCGTCGCCTACGGCCGGCGCTGGGCGCACGAGCTGTCGACGGCCGAGCCGGACGAGCCGCCTGCGTCGTCGGTGTTTCCCGCGCGCGGGCTCGTGCCGGTCGAGAGCCGGTCGCTCGTGATCCTGCGGCGCATCGCCTAGTGGCGGACGACTGGCGCTGCACCTACCGGCTGCAGCTCGGGCCGGATCTCGGCTTCCGCGAGGCCCGTGCGCTCGTGCCGTACCTCGAGGAGCTCGGCGTCTCGCACCTCTACCTGTCCCCTTCCCTCACGGCCCGGTCGGGATCCACTCACGGCTACGACGTCGTCGACCCGACGCGGATCTCGGAGGAGCTCGGCGGCGAGGACGAGTTCCGCGCGCTCTGCTCCGCCGGGCTTGGCGTCCTGCTGGACATCGTCCCGAACCACATGGCCGCGTCGGAGACGGAGAACCCGTTCTGGCGCGACCCGCTCTGGCGCGCGAAGTTCTTCGACCTCGACTGGCGCACGGGCTCGCACAGGCGGTTCTTCGACGTCGGGGAGCTGGCGGGAGTGCGGCAGGAGGATCCCGAGGTCTTCGAGACCGTTCACGTGAAGGCGCTGTCGCTCGTGCGGGAAGGCCTCGTCGACGGTCTCCGTATCGACCATCCGGACGGCCTCGCGAATCCCGCGCGCTACCTCGAGCGGCTGCGGGAGGCCGGTGCGGAGCACCTCTGGGTCGAGAAGGTCCTCGAGCCCGGCGAGCGGCTCCGGGAGTGGCCGGTGGAAGGCACGACCGGCTACGAGTTCCTGAACGACGTGACTGCGCTCTTCGTCGACCCGGCCGGCGAGGAGCCGCTGACCCGGCTCTACCGTGACCTGACGGGCGAGGAGCGGTCGTTCGAGGCGGTCGCGCACGAGTGCAAGCTCCGCGAGGCGCGCGGCACGTTTGCCGACGAGATCGACCAGCTGGCGGCGTGGCTCGAGCTCGGGGCGAGCCCTGTGGACAAGGTGCCAGACACCGTCTCGGCCCTCGACCTTGCGTCGTCGCTTGCCTCGCTTCGCATCTACCGGACGTACGTCGATCCCGACCGCGAGCTCGTCGAGGCCGCGGATCGCGAGGCGGTGGCCGCCGCCGGGCTCGACGAGCGGCTAGCGCGGATCCTGTTGCTCGAGGAGCGCGGCCATGACGCGTTCGTGATCAGGTTCCAGCAGACGACGCCTCCCGTTCATGCCAAGGGCGTCGAGGACACGGCGTTCTACCGCTGGCTCCGGCTGACCGCGCTGAACGAGGTCGGCGGAGACCCCGCCCGCTTCTCCCTGCCGGTCGCCGAGTTCCACCGCGCGAACCTCGAGCGGGCCGAGCGCTTCCCGCGGCACCTGCTGGCCACGACCACCCACGACACGAAGCGGTCGGCGGACGTCCGCGCACGGATCGGCGCACTCGCCGCGATCCCCGACCAGTGGCGCGCTGCAGTCGAGCGTTGGCGGTCGCTGACCGGCGGCTGGCGTGACCCGAACGAGGAGTACCTCGTCTGGCAGACCCTCGTCGGGGCTTGGCCCCTCGACGAGCAGCGTCTCGCGACGTACCTCGAGAAGGCCCTGCGCGAGGCGAAGGTGAACACGGCGTGGGTCGACGGCGATCCCGACTGGGAGCGGGAGGCGATCGCGTGGGCGACCGGACTGCTCCGCGACGAGCGCTTCCTCGCCGATTTCGAGCCGTTCGTCGCGGAGGTCGCCGACGAGGGTCGGCGGGCGTCGTTGGGCCAGCTGCTCCTGAAGCTCACCTCACCGGGCGTGCCGGACATCTATCAGGGCGATCGAGCTCGAGCTGCTGGCGCTCGTGGATCCGGACAACCGCCGGCCGGTCGACTGGGCGGCACGCCGCCGCCTGCTCGCGTCGCCGGCCCCTGGTTCGAAGCTCGAGGTCATCGCACAGACGCTCGCCCTGCGCCGTGAGCGTCCGGCCGCGTTCGCGGGCGCCTACGAGCCGCTCGACACGTCCGCGGATGTCTGCGCCTTCGTGCGTGGCGGCGAGGTCTGCGTCGCCGTCGCCGTTCGCGGCCGGCTCGACGGCTTCCGTCCGCCTCCCGGTTCCTGGGAGGACGTCCTCGCGCCGAGCCCGTGGTTGCGGCTCTTGGCTCGCGGCTAGCCCGGTGCGACCGTGGAAACGGTGTCTGACACCTTTTCCACAGCGCCATTCGCCCCCGCCTCGAGCACGCGCAGGCACGCGTCCACGACGTGCGGGTCGAACTGGCTGCCGGCCGCCTCGCTGAGCCGTCGGAGGGCTTCCTCGGTTGCCAGCGCCCGCCGGTACGGCCGGTCGGTCGTCATCGCGTGGTACGCATCGCAGGCGAAGATGATCCGCGACTCGATCGGGATCTCGTCGGCGGCCTTGCGATCGGGGTAGCCCTGGCCGTCCCACCGCTCGTGGCACGAGCGGACGATCACGCAGACGTCCTCGAGCTGCCCGATCGGGCGCAGGATGCGCTCGCCGAGCTCCGGGTGCGTCTCGACGACGCGGCGCTCCTCGTCCGTCAGCGGGCCGGGCTTGGCGAGGATCGAGGACGGGATGCCGATCTTGCCGATGTCGTGGAAGAGCGCGCCGAGCTCCACGCGCTTGAGGGCACGCGCATCGAGACCGAGCTCCGAACCGACGCGGAGCGCCAGGTCGGTGATCCAGCGGGCGTGCGACGACGTGTACTCGTCGTTCGCTTCGAGCGCGTTCGCCAGCGCCTCCACCGTGGACAGAAAGGTTCGCTCGAGCGACTCGAAGCGGGAGGCGTTCGTGATCGCGAGCTTGGCCTGGTGCGCGAGACCGCCGAGCAGCACGAGCTGGCTTTCGCCGATGCGCTCGCCGTCACGTGGCGCCACCGCGATCGCGCCGGGGCGGCCGTCGACCGAGAACGGCGCGACGGCGTGCACGCCCGCCCAGTCCGCGGGCAGACCCGGGTCGGCGAGCGCGTCGTGCTCGTCGGGGTCGATGACGAACGGCGCCTCGAGACCGGCGATGAACGTCGTGGCGTTGACTGGCAGGCGCCGGCCGACGATCGCGTCGACCGTGCGTCCATCCTCGCGCCACGCCGCTCGGCCTTCGAGCTCGCCGGTCTCCCGCTGCTCGAGCCACAGCGACGAGCGCGATGCGCCCATGAGCCGGCCGACGCCCCGGGCAATGAGCGTGAGCACTTCGTCAGGCCCTTCCGAGGCGAGCGCCCGGCTGAACTCGAGCAGCGCCTTCGCCGTCTCGGCCTCGCGGCGCTGAGCCTCGTAGAGGGAGGCGTTCTCGAGCGCGATCGCGGCGTGGCCGGCCAGCACCTCGAGCAGGCGCAGGTCGTCGCCGTCGAACTGGTCGATGCCCAGCTTCGACACGAAGATGACGCCGTTCGTGCGGGCGCCATACGTCAGCGGCACGGCCAGCACCGACTCCTCGATGTCCTCTGTGCCGGGGATCGTCGCGGCGAAGTCGAGCGCCGCCGCGTTGCCGGCCAGGATGGCCTCGCCCGTCTCGGCGACGCGACCCGTGATGCCGTATCCGACGCGCGTGGCAAGCACCTGGAGCTCCGAGCCGTGCGTGGCGGTGAGCTCGCCGCGGAAGGCGACCGGGTGCAGCTCGTCGCCCTCGCGGATGAAGACGCGGCAGTTGTGGTAGTCGATCAGGCCGCGCAGCTCGTTGGCGATCGACGCTCCGATCTCGCGCACGTCGTTCAGCCGGTTCAGCTTCGTGCCGAGGCTCTGCAGCATCTTCATGTGTGCGAGCGAGCGGACGTCCTCCTGACGGCGGTCGACCTCGTCGGCGGGCCGCTCGGCCAGGCGGTTGCCGTAGACGATGATCTGCGACTTGCCGCTCGCCTTGGCGGTCATCATGGCCGACTCGGCGCAGGCGACCAGCTCGCGCGGGTTCATGGCGTGCTCCGGCCCGTGTGCGATCCCGATCGAGACCGTCACCGTGCCGGCGAGCAGGAACTCGAACTCCTCGAGCCGCCGGGACAGCCTCGTCGCGAGCGCCACCGTGCTTGCCGCGTCGGTCGACGGCACGATCAGCGCGAACTCCTCGCCGCCGATGCGGCACACCGCGTCCGAGCTTCGCACCGCCGCGCGGAGGTGGTCGGCCAGCTCGGCGAGGATGCCGTCGCCGACGGCATGCCCGTAGATGTCGTTGACGCGCTTGAAGTCGTCGATGTCGAGCATCACCACGCCGACGGTCTCGTGCTTCGACGATGCCTGCATCAGCTCCCGACGCAGACGCTCGTGGAAGTAGCGGTGGTTGTAGAGCCCGGTGAGCGAGTCCGTCTGCGCCTGCAGCTCGAGGCCGACGCGAATGTGGGCGTTGTCGAGCGCGAGCGCCGCCGCGTCGCCGAGCCGGCACGCGAGCTCGAACTCCTCCGACGTGAAGTTGGCGTCCTCGCCCTCGCGATAGATGTTGAGCGTGCCCTTGAGGCTGCCCCGCGCGACGAGCGGGACGACGATGAGCGCCTCCGGCTCGATCGGCGTACCCGGCACGAAGCGCACGCGCGGGTCGAGGTGCGCCTGGTTCGACAGCACCGGCTCGCGGTGCGTGCACGCCCAGCCCGTGATGCCCTCGCCGAACGGGAACGTCTCGCTCATCACCTCCTCGGCCCACTTCGACCGGGCGAGCACCGGCGTCAGCTCGCGCTTCCCCTCGTCCGCCTCGTAGATGTGCATGTCGTCGTACGGGATCAGCTCTGCGAGCGTGTCCGCGACGCGGTCGAGGAGTGCGTCGAGGCTCTGCTCGGCGAGGACGTCGTGGAAGACGTCCGCGAGGCGGCGGTACGACTCGACGAGGTGCTCCTCGGCGCCCCCGTTCGCCGACGAGGCCGGAGCGTCCGGCTCGATCGGCACGAGGTGCATTCGGGCGCGGTCTGCGTCCTGATGGCGAGCAGGGTCTTTCACGGCCGCAGGGGGTCGCTCACAGGCAGAGAATCGGGTTCTCGCCCTGCCCGCGAATCCCTCCGACGGGTGACCCACCGGTCGCGACCGTCATGATTGCGCGATGTCGGCGGTGACTCACCACGACGCGCGCCGTGCCGCCCTCGGCGGGCTCGTCGACCACGCGGCGCTCTTCCCGCCCGCGAGCATGTCGATGGCCGGCGCGCTCGCCGAAGACGCGCGGGTGCGTGCGGCGGCGGAGGCCTGGCTCGTGCGCCGCTTCGTGGTGCCGGCCTCGCAGCTGGGCAACCTCGGTGACGCCGACCTGCCGCTCGCAGTCGTGCTGGATGCGCCGTACGGCGGCGACGATCCTCGTGTCGAAGCCGTCGAGACCCGGCCGGGCGCCGATCTCGGGGCGGTTGCCGGGCTCGCGCCGGAGGTCTACGTCGAGCTGCCCGCCGACCTGGAGGCACTGGCTCGGATCGGCCTACGGGCCAAGGTGCGGTGCGGCGGGCCGACGGTGCCGTCGGTGGCCGAGCTGGCGGAGGTCGTCCGGAGCTGCCGGCGCCTGGGACTCGTGTTCAAGGCGACCGCCGGACTGCACCACGCGGTCCGGCGGAACGGCGAGCACGGCTTCCTGAACCTGCTCGCCGCGTCCGTGTTCGGCGACGAGGAGGCAGCGCTCGCCGAGGAGGACGCTTCGGCCTTCGTCCTCGATGCTGCGTCGTTCCGCTGGCGCGACCGCAGTGCGACCGCCGTCGAGGTCGCCCGCGTTCGAGAGCGTCTCTTCGCCGGCTTCGGCAGCTGCTCGGTGGCCGAGCCGGTCGACGAGCTGAAGGCGCTCGCGATCCTGTGAGCGGCTTCGGCGTCTTCGCCCGCGGCGAGGATGGTGCGCACGTCGGCTGGCGGGACGGAGAGCACGTCGTCGATCTCGCCGGACTCGGCGGTCACTTCGACGCGGCTTCGCTGAACCAGCTGCTCGCGGCCGGCCCCGCCGCGTGGAGCGACGCCGTCGGACGTGCCCGCGACGCAGCTGCCCGCGGCGACCGTCATGTCCCCCTCGACGACGTGGAGCTCCTGCTGCCGTTCGAGGTCGCGGACTACGTCGACTTCTACTCGTCTCTGGAGCACGCCACGAACCTCGGGCGGCTGTTCCGGCCCGACGCCGAGCCGCTCCTGCCGAACTGGCGCTGGCTGCCGGTCGGCTATGGCGGCCGGGCAGGATCGGTCGTCGTCAGCGGCACCGACGTCGTCAGGCCGCGCGGGCAGGCGAAGGCGCCCGATGCCGACGAGCCGGCCTTCGGGGCGAGCCGGCGGCTGGACATCGAGCTCGAGCTCGGGTTCGTAGTCGGAGTGCCGAGCCGGCTGGGAGCGCCGGTCGCCGTCGAGGCGTTCGCCGACCACGTCTTCGGCGTCCTGCTCGTCAACGACTGGAGCGCCCGTGACATTCAGGCGTGGGAGTACCAGCCGCTCGGGCCCTTCCTCGGCAAGTCGTTTGCCACCTCCGCCGCGGCATGGGTGACGCCGCTCGCGATGCTCGAGGAGGCTCGGGTCGAGGCGCCGCCGCAGGAGCCGCCGCCCTTGCGCCACCTCGCGGGCGGCCGTGACTGGGCGCTCGACATCGCTCTCGAGGTGGAGCTGAACGGGACGGTCGTCTCGCGCACGAACGCTCGCGGCCTGTACTGGACGATGCCGCAGCAACTCGCCCATGCAACGTCCAACGGGGCCTCGGTACGGACCGGCGACCTGATGGCGAGCGGGACGATCTCGGGTCTCGAGCGCGGCAGCGAGGGCTCGCTGATCGAGCTCACCCGGAACGGCGCCGAGCCGGTGCGCCTCCCCGACGGGTCCGAGCGGGCGTTCCTCGAGGACGGCGACGAGGTCGTCCTGCGTGGCCGGGCGGCGAATGGCGTCGAGCTAGGCGAGGTGCGCGGCCGGGTGCTGCCGGCGCCGTAGCGCGCTGTGGAAAAGGTGTCAGACACCATTTCGCCGCCGCTACGCGCGCTCGCCCGCGCGCCGGCCGCTACGGCGACGGCTTCGCGACGAGCGCTTGCACCCGCTCGACGAGCTCGCGGGGGTCGAACGGCTTCGTGATGTAGTCGACGGCGCCGCGCTCGAGGCCCTCGAGCTGCTGCTCGAAGCTTCCGCGGCCGCTGATGAAGACGATCCGCACCTCGTCGCCGAGCTCGGCACGCAGCACCTCCGCGACGCGCAGCCCGTCCAGGCCCGGCATGACGACGTCGAGCAGCGCGACGTCCGGTCGCTCGCGCCTGGCGAGCTCGAGTGCGCCGTAGCCGTCGGTCGCCTCGAACACGTCGAACCCGGCCGTCTCGAGATGCAGCCGGCAGAGCTCCCGAAGGTCGGCGTTGTCCTCGGCGATGAGCACGGTGCTCACGCCGACGCCCTGCGGCCAAGCATTCCTTCGGAGGAGCCACGCATCCGTCAGCCGAGGTCGAGAACGAAGTCGAAGCGCGCGACGCGCCGTCCGCCGACGCGGCGCCAGGCGGCCACCACGAGCGACGGGTCGAAGATGCCGTCCGCGCGGTTCGCGGCGACGCCCGGGAAGTAGAGCTGCGTCGTGAGCACGGGACGGCCCGGCGCCTGCACCTTGACGTGGATGTGCCTCGTCCGGCCGGTGTAGAGGCCGGGGACGACCGTCTCCAGCCGGTAGCGGCCGCGTGCGTCGGTGAGCTGATGGCCGCGGAAGCGGTAGCCGCTGTTGTCGTAGGCACCGCGCGCGTCCGCCTGCCAGAAGTCGACGAGCGCCCGCGGGACGGGTCGGCAGCCGGTCGTCAGCACGCGTCCGGTCAGCGTCAGGCGCGTCCCGGCCGCCCCGGCAGGGACGATCGAGCGCCGGAGGGGCGAGCTCGGGGTGAAGTACGGGCCCTCCGTCTGCTCGTCGGTGGGATCCTCATCGCCGTCGTCGCAGCTCGGCGTCGCCTGCAGCGGGCGCGCTGCGGCGGTCGCTACGAGATCGTCGGCGCTGGACGCCAGCGCCGCGATCGGCGGCAGGGCCAGGCCGAGCTCGAGCAGGCGGCGGCGCGTGACGGCGGCGCGCATGGCTGCAGGATGCCATGCGCGTGCGCTTCTAGGCGCCTCGCGCCTCCGACACGACGAGGGGCGGAGCTCCCCCGGCGGCAACGCGGCGGCCGAGGTTCTCCCCAGTCTCCGGGTCGAAGAAGTGGAAGCCGGCCGGGTTGACAACGAGCCGCAGCGGCTCACCCGGGCGGGCGCGGCTGGCCGCGGCGACGCGGGCGGTGAACGCCGACTCCTCGCCGCCGATCAGCCGGTCGTCGTCCTGCTCGTCGCGGTCGTCGGTCACGATGCGCGGCGCAGGCACCGGGAAGATCACGTGCGTGTCAGAGCCCAGCTCCTCGACGACCGCGACGCGCACGTCCAGCACCGGCAGCGCAGGATCGCCGAGCGCCGCGTCCTCGAAGCTTTCCGGCCGGATGCCGAGCACGACCGATCCGGCACGAGCCTCGGGCCGGTGTCCCGGTGCAAGCGGGATCCGGTGGCCGCCGAACTCGACCGCGTCCCCGTCGAAGTGGGCGCCCACGAGGTTCATCGCCGGCGACCCGATGAACGAGGCGACGAAGAGGTTGGCCGGCCGGCCGTAGAGCGCCTGCGGCGCGTCCACCTGCTGGAGGTGCCCGTCGCGCATCACCGCCACCCGCTGGCCGAGCGTCATCGCCTCGACCTGGTCGTGCGTGACGTAGACAGTCGTTGCGCCGAGGCGCGCGTGAAGGCTCGAGAGCTCTGCGCGCATGCTGACGCGGAGCTTGGCGTCGAGGTTCGAGAGCGGCTCGTCCATGAGGAACGCCTTCGGCTCGCGGACGATCGCCCGGCCCATCGCCACTCGCTGCCGCTGGCCCCCGGACAGCGCCGCCGGACGGCGGTCGAGGAGCTCGTCGAGGCGAAGCAGCCTGGCGACCCGCTCGACGCGGTCGTTCAGCTCGGACTTTGCGGTGCGGCGCACCTTGAGGCCGTAGCCGAGGTTCTGGCGGACGGTCATGTGCGGGTAGAGCGCGTAGCTCTGGAAGACCATGGCGATGTCGCGCGAGCGCGGCGCCAGGTCGGTCACGTCCCGGTCGCCGATCAGGATGCGCCCGCCGGTGGCCTCCTCGAGCCCGGCCATCAAGCGCAGGAGCGTCGACTTCCCGCAGCCGGACGGGCCGACGAGCACCATGAACTCGCCGTCCGCGATGGTCAGCGAGACGTCGTCGACGGCGACGACGCCGCCGGCGAACTCCTTGCGGATGGCCTCGAGGACGATCTCAGCCACGGTTCCTCCGGCTCCTCATGCAGCGACGGGATCATGCCCCGCCACGAGCACGGTTGTGATCTCGAGCCGGTCGTCGAGGACGACGACGTCAGCGGGAGCGCCGGGGCGCAGCACGCCGACGTCGGGGCGCCGCGCTGCTCGGGCCGGGACTGACGTCGCGGCCGCCACGGCGTCCACGAGCGGGACGTCGAGCGCGTGGAGGTTGCGCACGGCCTGCAGCATCGTCAGCACGCTGCCTGCGAGCACGCCGTCCTCGCGGCGGGCGATCCCATTGCGGACCTCGACCGCGAGCGGGCCGAGCTGCGAACGACCGTCGCCCATGCCCGCTGCGGAGATCGCGTCCGTCGCGAGCGCCACCCGGCCCCCTGCAGCGCGCCAGACGACCCGGGCCGTCTCCTCGGCGAGGTGATGCCCGTCGAGGATGATCTGGACGACGACGTCGTCGCGGGCGAGGGCGGCGCCGACGATCCCCGGGTCGCGGTGCGACAGCGGGCGCATCGCGTTGAACAGGTGGGTGACCGTGCCGACGCCGCGGTCGAAGGCGAGCGCCGCCTCGGCGGAGGTCGCGTTCGAGTGGCCGCACGACACGACGACGCCGCGCTCGTGAAGGAGGTCGATCAGCTCGGGCGCGCCGTCGAGCTCCGGCGCGAGCGTCATGTAGGTCACGGGGCCGGCTGCGAGCAGCCGGTCGGCGAGCGCCGGGTCGGGGTCGCGACGCGCCGCCGCGTCGTGGACGCCGAGGCGGCGGGGGGAGAGGAACGGGCCCTCGAGGTGCACGCCGAGGATCCGCGGTCCGATCGGCTCGGACGGCACCTCGCGCAGGGCGTCGACCAGGTCGCTCTCGGGCGCCGTGACGAGCGTCGGCTGGAACGCCGTCACACCGGTCTCGAGGAGTGCCTCGCCGGCGCGGCGATAGCCGGCCGCGTCGGCGGCCGCGAAGTCCACGCCGCCGAAGCCGTTCACCTGCAGGTCGACGAAGCCGGGCACCGCGATGCCGCGGCCGCCCCCGCCGCCGACTGCCACGGCGGCCACGCGGCCGTCCTCGAGCTCGAGATCGCCTGGCAGCAGCACCCCGTCGACGATCGCGGCCTCGACGCCCAGCCTCATGGCTCGAGCGCCTTCCGGACGACCCCGCCCGCGGCCTCGAGCCGTGAGCGCGCCTCCGTCGCGTCGAGGTCGGAGAGCAGCGAGACGATGGCGACCTTCGGCTCCCCGTCGGCGGCGGCGAGCGCGGCCTCGACCTCCTGTGGCCCGGCGCCCGTGGCGAGCGCGACCGTTCGCCGCGCGCGGGCTCGCAGCTTGGAGTTCGAGGCCACGACGTCGACCATCAGGTTCCCGAACGTCTTGCCGAGGCGGATCATCGTCACGGTCGAGATCGCGTTCAGGACGAGCTTCTGCGCCGTGCCGGCCTTCAGGCGCGTCGAGCCGGCGAGGATCTCCGGGCCGACGACCGCCGCGACTTCGTGGTCGACCAGCTGGCCGAGCTGCGAGTCGAGCACGCAGACGACGCCGACCGTGAGCGCGCCGGCGGCGGCGGCCGCTCTGGCGGCGCCCAGCACGTACGGCGTCCGGCCGCTCGCGGAGAGCAGGACGACAGCGTCGGCAGCGCCCGACGCCGGCGGACTCGACGTCGAGCCCACCCGCGGCCGCGTCGTCCTCGGCGGCTTCCTGCACGGCCGGCGGACTGTTCGCGCCGCCGGCGACGAGCGCGACGACGAGCGCGGGGTCGACGCCGAACGTCTGTGGGCATTCCGCGGCGTCGACGGCCCCCAGCCGGCCGGACGTGCCCGCGCCGGCATAGACGAGCCGCCCGCCGGCCTCGATCCGCTCGACGATCGCATCGATCGCCGCAGCGAGCTCTGCGGACGCAGCGCGCACCGCACCTGCCACGGTCGCGTCCTCGTCGTTGAAGAGCCGGACGAGCTCGGACGTCGAGCGGAGGTCGAGATCCGCGCCGTCCGAGCGGCGCTGCTCGGTGACTGGCTCGGGCGTCATTGTCGCGGGAGTGTAATACCGGTCCCGGGAGAACACAACGGATTGGTCTTGACCACTTTCGGTCCGCTCGGTTAGCATGCCCTATGGCCACGCCGCAGCGCACCACGAAGCAGAGCGTGACGCGGGAGCGCGTGGTCGATCTCATCGACGGGCTGGGGGTCGGCGAGGCGATTCCGTCCGAGCGGCTGCTGAGCGCCGAGCTCGGCGTGTCGCGCCTGACGCTGCGGGCGGCGATCGACGATCTCGTGCGCGACGGCTACCTCGTCCGCCGGCGCGGCAGCGGCACGTTCGTCGGCCAGCCGAAGATCGCGCAGGAGCTGACGATGACGTCGTTCAGCGAGGACATGCGCCAGCGCGGCATGCGGCCGGGCAGCCGGACGCTCTCGCTCACGACCACGATGGCCGGCGCGTATCTCGGCCGCTGCCTCCACGTCTCGCCGTCGGAGCCGATCGTGGTGGCGAAGCGGCTCCGCCTGGCGGACGGCGAGACGATGGCCATCGAGACCCTGCACGTGCCGGCCGTGATGGTGCCGGAGCTCACGCCGAAGGACCTCGAGGAGACCTCCTTCTACGAGCTCCTGAGCACCCGCTACGGCATCGAGATCGTCGGCGGCGTGCAGACGACCGAGCCGACGGTGACGAACGAGGAGGAGTCGGAAGCGCTCGGCGTGCCGATCCACTCTCCGGCCTTCCAGTTCGAGCGCACGACTCGGGCCGAGGGCAACGTCATCGTCGAGTTCGTCCGCTCGATCTACCGCGGCGACCGCTACCGGCTCGTGACCGAGCTCCACCGCCGCGAGCGGCCGGGTGGCGCGCCGATTCTCGTCCCGCGGGACGGGACCCTGGTCGTGCAGTGAGCGCGGCGGCGGCGGCCGAGAGCGCACCGGAGCCTCGCCCTCCGGTGCCGGGCGCCGTTTTCCTCCGCGAGATCCGGGAGCAGCCGGCGGCCCTCGGGCGGCTGCTCGCCCACGACCCGACGTACGCCGAGGTCGCGGCCACGATGCGCGCACGGGGCCTCACGACGGTGCGGATGATCGGGCACGGCTCCTCCGACAACGCGGCCTCGTACGGGGTCTACGCCTTCGGCCTGCTGCCGGGCTGGACGGCGCTCCGCGACTCCATCTCGCTGGCCGTGTACTACGGCGCCGAGCTCGACCTGACCGGCGCCTGCGTGCTGGCGCTCTCGCAGTCGGGCCGCACACCGGACGTCGTCGACTACGTCGGCCGCGCCCGCGCACGCGGCGCCTACACGGTCGCGCTCACGAACGACCCCGACTCCGTGCTCGCCGAGGCGAGCGATGCCGTCCTGCCGCTCGCCGCCGGCGACGAGCAGGCCGTGGCCGCGACGAAGACGTACACGAACCAGCTGGCGGCGATCGCGCTGCTCGCCGGGCACGCGGCCGGCCAGGGCGAGACCGTCGCCGACGGGATCCGGCAGACGGCGGCGTTGCTCGACCGGCTGATCCCGGCGCTCGAGCCGCGCCTGGCCGAGCTCGCCGTCTCGCTGGCGTTCGTCGGGCGCATGTTCGTGATCGGACGCGGCCCGGAGTTCGCGACCGCCCGTGAGATCTCGCTGAAGCTGCTGGAGACGTGCCGCGTCGCGGCGGAGCCGCTGACCGCGACCGATCTCGCTCATGGCCCCGTGGCCGCCCTCGACGGGCTGTTCCCCGTGTGGGTGATCGCCGCTGCGGACGAGAGCCTGCCCGCAGTGCTCGAGGCGGCACGCCGCGCGCGCGAGGCGGGCGCGACCCTCATCGCGAGCGGGACCGCCGCGGGTGCCGTCGAGGGCGCTGCGTACGCCGTGCCGATCCCGGCGCCGCCGATGCCGATTCTGGCCCCGCTCCTCTCTGTCGCCCCCGGCCAGCTCCTCGCCTGGGCGCTCGCCCAGGCCAAGGGCCTCGACCCGGATCGGCCGGCGGGTCTGAGCAAGGTCACGCTCGCTCTCTAGGTAGACAAGCTGGTCTGTACCAACCGAGGTGTCAACTCGGGACAGCCGCTTGGCCGCAGTAGCCGCCATTTGGCGTAGACAAGCCGTTCGGCATCGACGTGTCCTGACTCGCAACCAGTGTTTCACCAACCCTTGACAGGACCGGTTCAGTGTGCGAGCCTCCTGCCGTGGCGCAGTGGTATGTACCAATCGGCGGCGGCGCAGCCCGTACCCGCATGGCCACGGCGGCGATCGTCATGGGTGCTCCTGCCGGCCCCTCTAGGAGGTCTCAATGAGACGACGACTTCTTCTAGCGGCCGCTCTGGTGGCCCTGGTCGCGCTCGCCGCTATCACCGCAGCGACCGCGCTCGCGAAGTCGCAAGCGGACAGCATCACGATCTGGCTGATGGAAGACGCCAAGAACAACTGGGCCGAGGCGGTCACTGCGGCGACCCGTCAGTTCCAGCAGCAGCACCCCGGCGTGGACGTGAACGTCGTCTACCAGACCTGGGGTGAGCACCAGACGAAGTTCGACGCATCCCTCGCCGCCGGCAACGCGCCGGACGTGAAGGAGCTCGGCAACACGGAGACCGTCAAGTACATGTCGGCCGGTGCGCTCGCCGACATCACGGCCCAGAAGGGCAGCTTCCCGAACTCGCGCACCTGGCTGCAGGGTCTCACCGAGTCGGTCACCTTCAACGGCAAGCTCTACGGCGTGCCCTACTACGCCGGCGCCCGCGCGGTCATCTTCCGGGTCGACCAGTACCGGCAGGCGGGCGTTCCAACTCGCGCACCGACGTCGCTCGACCAGTTCGTCGCGAACGGGCAGAAGCTGATGAAGAAGTTCGGCTCCGACCGCAACTACTCGGCGCTCTACTTCCCGGGCCGGAACTGGTACGCGTCGATGTCGTTCGTCTACGACTACGGCGGCCGCATCGCCCGCTTCAGCAACAACCGCTGGCAGGGCTCCCTGAACTCGCCGCAGGCGATCGAGGGCCTCACCAAGCTGAAGTCGGTCGTTCTGGCCCTGTCCCGGGCGAGCAAGACCGGTGACGAGGCCAATCCGCAGCAGGCCCTCGTCTTCTCCAAGGGCAAGGTCGCCTCGTTCATCGGCAACGGCTGGGAGTGGCCGTACGCGCTCGACGCGAAGCTCGGCAACCCGGCGCTCGCGGGCAAGATCGGCGCCTATCCGATGCCGAGCCATACCAAGGGCAAGTACATGCCGACCTTCCTCGGCGGGTCCGATCTCGTCATCCCGACGACGAGCAAGCAGAAGACCTTCGCTGCCGACTGGATCAAGGCCTTCACCGACACGGCGTCGATGACGACGATCGCGCGGGCAGGCAATATCCCGAACACGACGTCGCTCGTGGCCATCAACGCCAGCCAAGCCCACGCTCGCGCCGTTCGCGCGGGCCGCCCGCTACAGCTGGTTCGTGCCGGCGGCGAAGAACTGGGCCAACGTCGAGAGCGCCAACGTGCTCCAGAACATGCTGGTCTCGATCTTCACCGGCCGCTCGACCATCAAGGCCGCCGCCGATCGCGCCAGCAACCAGATCACACAGATCCTGAACCAGGATCGTTGAGCTCCCTTCCAGGAGACGCGACCGTCGCCGCCGGGGCCAGCACGGCCCGGCGGCGGCGCCGTTCGCGTGCCTGGTTCGCCCGCGTCACCGTCCCCTACGCGCTCCTGGTGCCGGCAACGGCCGTCATCGCGGCCGTGCTCGCCTACCCGCTCTACATGCTCGTCAAGCTGTCGTTCCAGCGCTACGGGCTTCCCGAGATCATCGCCCAGAAGGGCGTGTGGATCGGCACCGCCAACTACGCGGAGATCCTCCACGACCGCCAGTTCTGGGAGGTCGTGGTCCGCACCGTCGCCTTCACCGCCGGCTGCGTGGCCGCGACGATGGTGCTCGGCACGCTGATCGCGCTGCTGCTGGCGCGGCTCGGCGGGTTCATGCGCGTGCTGCTGACAACCGGGCTCGTGCTGGTGTGGGCGATGCCGGTCGTCGTCGCCGTGAACATCTGGTACTGGATGGTCGACTACGAGTTCGGCGTCCTGAACTGGGCGCTGTACGAGCTCGGCATCGGCGACTTCCAGCAGTACGACTGGTTCGTCAACCCGTGGACGGGATTCGCGGTGATCGGCGCGGTCATCGTCTGGGGCGCGATCCCCTTCGTGGCGATCACCCTCTACGCCGGGCTGACCCAGGTGCCGCGTGAGCTCGTCGAGGCGGCGTCCATCGACGGCGCCGGCCGGCTGCGCATCTTCCGCGACATCACGTTCCCGATCCTGAAGCCGATCTTCGTGATCCTGACCAGCCTGTCGATCATCTGGGACTTCCGCGTCTTCGACCAGATCTGGATCATGCGGAACCAGCGGCCGACGGACGACTACTTCACGATGAGCATCTACGCCTTCACCGAGGCGTTCAAGGTCAGCGAGTACGGGCTCGGCTCCGCGATCGCGGTCGTGATGGTGCTGATCATGTTCGCCTTCACGATCTTCTACATCCGTCAGATGTGGCGCATCGGAGAGGTGCGATGAGCGCACAGGTGCCCCCGGCGCCGGTGCCGGTGCCCGCAGCGCCGGTGGTCGACCGCGCAGTCCCCCGCGCGGTCGGCCGCCGTCGGCGCAAGCTCGCGGGCCGTGTCGGCATCAACCTGGTCGGCGTGCTCGTCTTCGTGGTGATGGTCTTCCCGGTCTACTGGATGGTGATCACGGCCTTCAAGCCGGGCATCGACATCCAGTCCTACACACCGAAGTTCATCCCGCACCCGGCGACACTCCGGAACTTCACGGACGCGATCAACCGCGAGTACTTCTGGGACGTCGTGAAGAACAGCCTCATCGTCGTCGGCGTCGTGACGGTGCTGTCGCTCCTCCTGGCGTTCCTGGCCGCGCTCGCGCTCGCGAAGTTCCGCTTCTACGGCCGCCGCCCGTTCATCGTCATGGTCATCGTCGTGCAGATGGTGCCGCTGACGGCGCTCATCATCCCGCTGTACATCCTGCTCAGCCGTGCGGGCCAGGTGGACAAGCTGTCCGGCGTCATCGTCACGTACCTGACGTTCGTGCTGCCCTTCTGCATCTGGACGCTTCGCGGATTCATGCTCGGCGTGCCGAAGGAGCTCGAGGAGGCTGCGATGGTGGACGGCTCGACGCGGATCGGCGCGTTCGTCCGCATCCTGCTGCCGCTCGTCGCGCCCGGCCTCGTGGCGACGTCGATCTTCGCCTTCATCCAGGCCTGGAACGAGTACATCATCGCCTACGTCCTGCTGACGAGCCCGGAGAACCAGACGCTGCCCGTCTGGCTGGCGGGCTTCCAGACTCTGCGCGGCACGGACTGGGGCTCGCTGATGGCGGCCGCGACGCTGACCGCATTGCCCGTGGTGGCGTTCTTCCTGCTCATCCACCGCAGGATCGCGTTCGGCCTCACCGCCGGCGCCGTCCGCGGATGACGGAAGCCGAGCTCGAGCGGGCGGCGGCGGGCTGCCTGCTGCCGGGCTTCGTCGGAGTCGAGCCGCCGGACTGGCTCCGCGGCTGGCTCGACCGCGGCCTCGGCGGCGTCTGCCTCTTCTCGCGCAACGTGGTCGACTCCGAGCAGCTCGCGTCGCTGACCGCGGCCCTCCGCTCCCACCGCGACGACGTCGTCGTGGCGATCGACGAGGAGGGAGGGGACGTCACGCGGCTCGAGCTCGCCGAGGGCAGCTCCTACCCGGGCGCGTGGGCGCTCGGCGTCGTCGACGACGAGGCACTGACCGAGCGGGTCGCGGGGGCGATCGGCGCGGACCTCGCCCGGTGCGGGGTCACGCTCGACTTCGCGCCGGTCGCCGACGTCAACACGAATCCCGACAACCCGGTCATCGGCATCCGGTCGTTCGGTGCGGAGCCGGAGCTCGTCTGCCGGCACGTCGCCGCCTTCGTGCGCGGCCTGCAGGGCACCGGTGTCGCGGCCTGCGCCAAGCACTTCCCCGGTCACGGCGACACGCGCCAGGACTCACATCACGAGCTGCCCACGATCGAGCCCGACGCCGCCGCGTTCGACGCGGCGCTCGGGCCGTTCCGCGCGGCGATCGCGTCCGGCGTGCGATCGGTCATGACCGCGCACATCCGCGTGCCGGCGCTCGACGACGTGCCCGCGACGATCAGCGGGCCTGTACTCGACGGTCTGCTGCGCGGCGAGCTCGGCTTCCGGGGGGCGATCGTGACGGACGCGCTCGAGATGCGCGCGGTGAGTGAGACAGTGGGCGTCGCGGAGGGTGCGGTGCGGTCGCTGGCCGCCGGTGGGGACGCGCTGCTGCTCGGCCACGACCTCGGGCCCGACGACCTCGAGCGGATCCACGCGGCCCTCATCGGCGCCGTGCGGCACGGCAGGCTCGACGCGGGGCGGATCGGCGATGCAGCCGCGAGGACGGCGGCGCTCGCGGGTTCGGTCGACCGGCCCGCGTCACGCTCCGGGAACCGGTTGGTCGGTGCGGACGCCGCCGAGCGGGCGCTGCTCGTCGAGGGCGCGGTGCATCTGAGCGGCGCCCCGCTCGTCGTCGAGCTCGCCCCGGAGCCAGGCATGGCTGCCGGCCCGGCCCGCCACCGCCTCGGCGATCTGCTGCCGGGTGCCGAGACGGTCACGCTGCGCGACGCGGGCACGCTGCCCGAGGTGGACGGCCGGCAGTTCGTCCTCGTCCTGCGCGACGCGCACCGTCACGCCTGGCAGCGTGAGGTGGCCGAGCGGCTGCTCGCCGGGTCCGACGGCGCGGTCGTCGTCGAGACCGGCATCCCGGTGTGGCGACCGCGGTCGGCCGGCTACGTCGCCACGCACGGAGCGGGCCGCGTGAACCTGCAGGCAGCAGCGAATCGCCTACTGAGCTGATCCGGCGCCGTGGCGCTCGACGAAGTCGAGCACGCGGGCCCAGGCGTCGTCCGAGGCGGCCGCGAACTCCTCGAACCGGCGGTCGAAGAAGCTGTGCGGGGCACCGTCGTACGTGATCACCTCGTGCTCGACCCCGGCATCGGCAAGGGCGCGGTCGAACGCTTCGTTGTGCTCGGCGGTGATGTTCGCGTCGTCGCCTGCCTGGAGCGCCAGGATCGGGGCTGCGATCTCTCCCGCCCGCTGCGTCGGGCCGGCGACGCCGTTCCGCTCGGCCGGCATGCCGTAGAACCCGACCGCGCCGGCCAGGCCGTGCCCGGACGCCGCCGCGAGCCAGGAGTTCCGCCCGCCGTAGCAGAAGCCGACGGTGAAGATCGCGCTGCAGGAGCCGCCTGCCGGCGAGCGCAGGTACTCGACCGCCGCGGCCGTGTCGGCCTGGATGCCGTCGTTCGTCGTCTGCTGCACGTGCTCCATGTACGGGAAGTCGTCGTCCCGCTTGCCGACGCCCGCGGTGCGGCCGAAGTAGTCGATCGCCACCGCGGAGATGCCGCGCTCGGCGAAGCGGAGCGCCAGCTCCTCGTAGAACCGGTAGAGCCCGCGTACGTCGGGCAGCACGACCACGCCGTTGCCGCCCGGTGCCTCCGGGGAGGCCGAGAATGCCGCGAAGCGCGTGCCGTCCGACGCCTCGAGCACGAGGTCGTCGTGCGACACCGCGGCGCCGCGGATGGACGGGATCGGCGGCACCGAGTCGAGCTCGAAGCACACGCCCGCCAGTCTACGGTCAGTCGTCGGGCGCGTCGGTGAGCCGAACCGGTGGCGACATGCCGAGGACGCTGCCGTCCGTGCCGATCGCCCGCACGCGGACGACCGGCTCGCTCGTCCGGGCGGAGAGCTCGGTCTCGAAACCGGACTTCGGCACGGTGGCGACGACGCGCTGACGCTGCGCGTCGGGGCCGGCGACGAGCTGCCAGCGCGCGACCTGCGTCGCACCGTTCCAGCTCGCGTGGGCGATGACCTGCCCATCCTCACCGAGGGTCGCCGCGAGCGCCGGATCGTCGCCTGGTCGACCCGCCCACTCTGCGCGGTACGCGCGGTACGAGTCGGCGCCCTCGCCCGCCGAAGCCGATGTCGAGCAGAACGTTGCCGCCGCTGTCGAACTCCGTCACGTAGGGGGCCTGACCCCACCCCACGAGGACGTGTCCGTTCGGGAGGAACTGAGCGTTCGCCTGCGTCTCGGCGAAGCGGCCGTCCGGGTGCTCGTACTTGCGGTCGAGCGTCGCGCGGCCTCCCGCCTCGTCGAGGTCGAGCACGAGCACCCGCGACCGTGCGCCCTTCCGCTTCACGCCGTTGTCGAACAGCGTCAGCGTCCCGTCTGGCTGCCGACGCGCGTCGTGCTGGAGCGCGAAACGCGTTCCGGCGCCCATCTCGAAGTCGCTCCGCTTGCCGCCGAGCCGCCAGATGACGCGGCCGTTCTCGCGGCTGATCTTGTAGACGGCGTTCGTGTGCCGGGCGGACAGGATCAGATTTCCGTCCAGGTCCTCGGCGATCGAGTTGAGGTGGAAGTAGTCGAACGGGGCCGCCGCGGCACCCTGTGCGGCGGGCGGCGCCTTCATCGTCGATTCCTCGACCGGGACATGCTCGATCGAGTGCCACTCGAAGAGCACGCGCCCCGACTCGATGTCGAGCTCCTGGACGACGCCCTCGAAGACCTCGCCCTCTCGAGGGCCGCCGACCGACGAGAGATCTCTGGGCAAGCGCCGGTAGACCGAGATCAGCGCGGTGTCGCGCTCCGTGATCAGGAACTCGTGGACGTCGCCGGTGAGGCCGTTGCCGGCCTGGAACGTCGCGATCTCGTTGTAGCTCTCGTCGACGATCACGTAGTAGCCGTCGCCGACGCCCATCGGCGCGCGCCCCTGCCACCAGGTCAGGACGGGTCGGCCGCCGTACCGTTGCGCGCGGAACTCTGCCACCGCCATCGTCTCGAGCGGGCGGAACCATACGACCTCGCCGCGGTCGTCGAGGATCATCGGCCCGGCCTGCGCTACCGCGCGCTTCGGCGCGAGCAGCAGGTAGCCGGCGGTAGTGCCGCGGGCAGGCGTCACGACCTTGACCGGCGGGGGCGTGAGGTCGGGGCGCGAGCGGAAGTGCTGGGCCGGCTGCGCAGGAGGGGCCGCGGCGGACGGCTCGCCGCTGTCTCCGATGAGCCCGACGGCCACGACCGCTGCGAGGAGCGCGAGCACGAACGCCGTCGAGCGGGCCACGGGCGAACGCTACTCGGCGGCGCGATGACAGGACGGGTCTACACTCGCCGCGATGGACGCGGTGCACCGGGCGGTCGCGTGGGAGAAGGAAGACCCGTTCGGCGCCGAGTTCGCGCGGCTCGCGCTCGCGCGGCAGAGTCTTCGCGCCGAGGGTGTCGCGATCGGCGTCGCCCCGGTGCCCTACCGGCTCGACTACTCGCTCGAGACCGCCGACGGCTTCGTCACCGCGCGACTGCGCGTCGAGTGCCGCGGCGACCGGTGGCAACGGACGCTCGAGTTGCGGCGGCAGCAGGCCGGCGGCTGGACCATCGAGACGGAACAGGACGGCGGGGTCGACCTGCCGCCCGCGGGCGGCGACACGGCTGCTCTCGCCGACGCGCTCGACTGCGACCTCGGCCTCTCGCCCGTCACGAATCTCATGCCGATGCTCCGGCACGGCCTACCGACCGGCGGCGGGCCGATCGAGATCGTCGTCGCGTGGGTCTCCGTGCCCGATCTGAGCGTCCGCGCCGACGGCCAGCGGTACTCCTTCGTGCGCGCTGACGAGGAGCGGAGCGTCGTCCGCTTCGAGGCACTCGACGGCACGTTCGCGGCGGACCTCACGCTCGACGCCGACGGCATTGTCGAGGACTACCCGGGCATCGCGAGGCGCGTCGGCTGACGGCGCGCACAGCGTCGGCGTGACCGGTTGCCGGCCGTTTCGGGCGGGTCGGAACCGGGCATGGACACCCGCCCTGCGGAGGAGGATGATCGCGCAAGGATCGGGGAACGGAGGGGCCCGAGTGCGGATCGTCTCTGTCGCGTCCGAATGGTTCCCGGACACGATCGGCGGGCAGGCGCGCGTCGCGTCGGAGACTGCGTGGCGCCTCGCCGAGCGAGGCCACGACGTCCTCGCGATCGTGCGCGACGCCGAGGTCTCGCCGGTACCCGCGCCCGCCGGGGGCGTTCGTGTCGTGCGCGTGCCGGCCGGCCGCCTGCCCCGAACGGCCTCCGATCCGGTAGCGACCGCCCGTGCAGCCGGCCGCCTGGCGCGAGGCGCCGATGTCGTCGTCACCCACCTGCCGACGACTGCCGTCGGCATCCTGGCCGCGCGGCTGCCGGTGCCGCTCGTGCTCGTCTACCACGCGTCGCTCTGGCGGGAGCTGCTGTTCGATCGCAGCCGCGGCGCGCCTGGCACCGGCCGCGCGCTGGAGACGTCCTTCCGGCTGCTGGAGCGGCTCGCGGTCGAGGGCGCGGACCGCATCCTCGTCCTCAGTGAGTTCAGCCGCGCGCAGCTCGTCGGCGACCACCCGCAGGTCGCCTCCAAGGTCCGGGTGGTATCCGGCGGCGCCGACACCCAGCGCTTCGACACGACGCTCGGCCGTCCCGCTGCCCGTCGCGCGGTCGGCGTCGACCGGGAAGCGACGCTGCTCGTCACCGTTCGACGCCTCGAGCCGCGGATGGGCGTGGAGCAGCTGCTCATCGCCATGGCCCTGCTCGACCGCCTGCCTGGGCTCGAGCTCGCGATCGTCGGCACGGGGTCGCGTGACGGCGCGCTCCGCCGGCTGGCGGCGCAGCTCGGCCTGGACGACCGCGTGCGCTTCGTCGGCGCGGTCTCGGACGACGGGCTCCCGTCGTGGTACCGCGCAGCCGACCTGTTCGTCCTGCCGAGCCTCGCCTACGAGGGCTTCGGCCTCGTCACCGCCGAGGCGCTCGCGTGCGGGACGCCGGTTGTCGGCACTCCGGTCGGGGCCACCCCCGAGCTGCTCGGTGACCTCGAGCCGCGCCTCCTGGCGTCCGGCACCTCGCCGCGCGCCCTGGCGAGGGCGATCGAGACCGCGCTCGAGCTCGACTGTCCGCCCCTCAGGCGCCGCTGCAGTGCCTACGCACGCGAGCGGCTCTCGTGGGACGCTGCGATCGTGGGCTGGGAGCGGGAGCTTGTCGAGGTGGCGCAGGAGCGCCGGCCGCGCGCCGGGTCGGCCGAGATCGGCCTCGTCGCCGCGCTGCCGCCACAGGTCGGAGGGGTGCCGAGCGTCGCCGGCTGGCTGATCGACAACGGCGAGGCGATCGGCTGCCGGTACGTGCCGTTCGATCTCTGGCGCCCGCCGAACGGCGACGCCGGGGGCAGGCTGACCGCGGGCGCAGCCTGGCTGCAGACACGCAACCTCGTCCGGTTCGCGCGGTGGCTTCCGGGTTCGCCGCGGCGCGTGCACTACTGCGTGTCGGCGAACCCGACGGGCCTCGCGCGCGACCTCGTGCTGCTGGGGCTCCTGCGCGCGACCGGACATCGGACGGTGGCGCACGTCCACAACGGCTCCGAGCTGGAACGTGGGCAGACGTCGCGGCTGCACCGTGGGGCCCTTCGGCTGCTGCCACGCCTGTCGGAGGCCGTGGTGGCCATCGCGCCGAGCCTCGAGCAGCGGCTCGAACTGCTCGGAATCCAGGCCACGACCATCATGAACCCCGTCCGGCTCGAGGCGGAGGAGCGGCTGCCGCCGCGCGCGGCCGGGCGGCTTCGCGTGTTGTTCGTCGGCGTCTACGGCGAGCAGAAGGGTGTGCTCGACCTGCTCTCGGCGCTGGCGACGGCACGCGCCGGCGGCGTCGACGCGACGCTGCGTGTCGTCGGGAAGCCTCAGTACGCACGGGACGACGTGCTCGTGCGCGGGCGCATCGCCGAGCTCGGCCTTGGCGACGCGGTCGCGTTCGCCGGAGTCCTGGCAGCGGACGAGGTGCGCGACGAGTACGAGCGCGCCGACGTGCTCTGCCTGCCGTCCCGGCGAGAAGGGCTACCGATGGTGGTGCTCGAGGCGATGGCGTGCGGGTTGCCCGTGCTGGCGACCCGGGTCGGGGCCGTGCCCGACGTCGTCGCGGACGGCGAGACGGGTGTGCTCGTCGACGCGGGCGACGTGCGGGGTCTCGAACGCGCGCTGCACAGGCTCGCCGCCGACCCGGACGCGAGGGCGAGGATGGGCGAGGCGGCTCGTGGTCGGGTAGAGCAGACGGCGAGCGGCGAGATCGTGGCCGCCGGGTGGCGGTCCGTCTACGAACGGCTGGGAGCAGGCGTGTAGGCGTGTGCGGAATCTGCGGCATCTGCCACTACCGGGAAGGCGACCCGGTGGACGAGGCCCTGCTGCGCTCCATGCGCGAACGCATGGCGCACCGCGGGCCGGACGACTTTGGGCTCCTCGTCGACGGCGACGTCGGGCTCGCGGTCCGCCGTCTGAGCATCATCGACCTCGTCACCGGCCGCCAACCCGCGACGAACGAGGACGGCTCGGTGAGCGTCGTCTGCAACGGCGAGATCTACAACTTTCGCGAGCTGCGGAGCGACCTCGAGCGCCGCGGCCACCGGTTCCGCTCCCGGTCCGACACCGAGGTCGTCGCGCACGCCTACGAGGAATGGGGCGAGCGGGCGCTCCGGCGACTGAACGGCATGTTCGGGCTCGCCGTCTGGGACGCGAGGAGGCGGGAGCTGCTCGTGGCGCGTGATCCGTTCGGCATCAAGCCGCTCTACTACGCGGACGACGGCCGCAGGCTCGTCTTCGCCTCCGAGGTCCGGGCGCTGCTTCGCCATCCGGGTGTCGAGCGCGAGGTCGATCCCGCAGCAATCCGCGAGTACCTCGAGCTGACGTACGTCCCGGCGCCGCGAACCGCCTTCGTCGGCATCCGCAAGCTGTCGCCGGGTCACGCGCTCGCCTGGTCGGCGGGCGCTCGCACGGTGCGGGAGTTCGCCTTCCACGAACCCGCGCCGGAGCGGCCGGCGGAGCTGCCGGCCGCCGAGCTCGGCGAGTTGCTCGCCGAGCAGGTCGGCGCGGCGGTGACGCGGCAAACGGTCGCGGACGTGCCCATCGGCGTGCTGCTGAGCGGGGGCATGGACTCGACGGCGGTAGCGTCGATCGTCGCCGAGTCGACCGGGCGCCTCGAGACGTTCACCGTCGGCTTCGACGGCGCGTTCGGGTCCAACGAGCTCGAGGCGGCGGCGGGCACAGCGAAGCGCCTGGGCAGCACGCACCACGAGGTGGTGCTGACGCCCGGTGCGTTCCTCGAGCTCCTGCCGAGCGTGATGCGCCACCTCGAGGAGCCGGTCTCGAACCCCTCCGCCGTGCCCTACCTCGAGGTGTCGAAGCTCGCCGCGGCGTCGGTCAAGGTCGTCCTGACCGGCCAGGGGGCGGACGAGCCGTTCGCCGGCTACGCCCGCCACGTCGCCGAGCGCTACGGCGCCGGCTACCGCGCTCTCCCACGTGCGGTCCGGGACGGCGTCGTGCGCCCGGCTGCCGAGCGCGTTCGCCGTGCCGAGTGGCTGCAACGCGCGGTCCGGAGCGCCGGCATCTCCGATCCGGCCCTGCGCCTGCGGCAGACCCACACCATCGCCGGCGAGCAGCTCCTCGACGAGCTGCTCGTGCCCGGAGCAGACGCACACGACGACGCGCTCGGGCGCTGGCATGCGCAGACGCCGGGCATCGACGCGCTGAACCGGATGCTCTACGTCGACACGAGGACGGTGCTGCCCGACAACCTCCTGCTGTTCGGGGACAAGCTGGCGATGGCCGTGTCCCTCGAGGCGCGGATGCCGTTCCTCGACCTCGAGCTGATGGCGTTGGCGGAGCGGATCCCGGCGCGCTTCAAGATCCGCGGTGCGACGCGGAAGTGGATCCTTCGGCGCGCGCTCCGGCGGTGGGTGCCGCACGAGGTGCTGCGGCGGCCCAAGATCGGGTTCGCCACCCCGGTCGACGACTGGTTCCGCAACGGCCTCCGTCCGGCCGTGTCCGGGCGGCTCCTGGAGCCCGGGTCGGCGTGCCGCGCCTGGTTCCGGCCACAGGCGGTGCGGAGGGTGCTCGACGAGCACGCCTCCGGCCGTCATGACCACAAGCGCCTCCTCTTCGCGCTGCTCGCGTTCGAGGTCTGGCACGCGGAGCTGGTCGCGCCGCCGAGGAGCACGCTGTGACCGAGGTCGCCACGCGCCGGGTGCTCGTCACCGGCTGCGGCCGGAGCGGCACCCGCTACACGACCTTCGTGCTGCGCCGGCTCGGGCTCGACGTGCCGCACGAGCGGCTCGGCCGGGACGGCATCGCGTCCTGGACGATGGCGGTGGAGGCCGCCGACCGTCCGTTCGGGCCGCCGTCGGACGAGGTGCGCTTCGGGCACGTCTTCCACCAGATCCGGCACCCGCTCGCGGTGATCAGGTCGGTCGAGACTTTCGGCCCGGACTCGTGGTCCTTCATCTGTACGCACACGCCCTGCAGCCCGGACGACCCCGTGGTGCTGCGCGGCGCCAAGTACTGGCTGTACTGGACGGAGCACGCGGAGCGGGTGGCGACCTGGAGCTACCGCGTCGAGGCCTTCGACGAGGCGCTGCCCGAGCTTTGCTCCCGCCTGGGCGTTCCGCACCGGCCGGAGGTGCTCGACCATGTGCCGACCGACGTGAACACGCGCCGGCGTGGCCGTCCGCTGCATCTCGCCGACGAGCTGGCCGAGCGGTTCCGGGTCGGCGTGCCGACCGGCCTGCGGAATCGGCTCGCGCGCCGGGCGGCCGCAGCACGCGCCGCCGCTGACGTGGGCCGAGCTCGCCGCGGCCGACGATGAGCTGGCGGCCCGCATCCGCGAGCGCGCCCAGGCCTACGGCTACGAGGCAGCGTGACGTGGCCCGGCCAGGCGTCCTCATCGCGATCCAGAACATCTCCTTCACGCACGACCCGAAGATGCAGCTCGTGGCCCGGTCGCTGCAGGCGGCCGGGTACCGCGTGCACGTGCTCTGTCCGAGGGGGCCGGACGACCCTGCGGAGGATGTGCGCGGCGGCGTCCGGATCCATTTCTTCGCGATGCCGATCGACCGCGTCCGGCTGTCCGGCCTCGCCGCCGAATACGTGTACAGCGGGGCAGTGATGACGGCGTTCGGTGCTGCAGATCTGCCTTCGGAACCGGATTCGCATCGTGCACGTCTGCCTGCCGCCGCCGGTGCTGCTGCCGCTGGTGCATCTGCTGCGGCGTCTCGGCCGGATCGTCGTCGCCGACGTCCACGACCTGGCGCCCGAGCTCTTCGAGCTGCGCTATGCGGGTGAGGGGCAGCCTGGCACGATTCGTGTTGGGTCTGGAGCGGTCGGCTCTCCGTAGCGCCGACCACGTGATCGTCTCGAACGGCACGGCCGCGGCCGTCGCCCTGGGGCGCTGCGGCGTCGACCCCGACCGCGTGACCGTTGTCCGCAGCGGACCCGACCTGACGGCCCTGCCGGCCGCGCGGCGGAACGGGACGCGCGGTCTCGTCCAGGTCGGGTATGTCGGCAACCTCGCGCCGCAGGACGGAATCGAGCACCTCGTGCGGGCCGCCGGCCGGATCCACGGCGTCCTCGGGCGGCGCGATATTCGCTTCGTCTGCATCGGCACGGGCAGCGAGCTGCCGCGGGCCCGGGCGCTCGTCGACGAGCTGCGCCTCGACGGCGCCGTCGAGTTCACCGGCCGGCTGCCGCACGCGGAAGCGCTCGCCCGGCTCGCGGAGTGCGACATCTGCGTCCAGCCCGACGAGAAGAACCGCTTCAACGACAGCTGCACGATGATCAAGTCGCTCGAGTACATGGGCCTCGGCAAGCCGGTCGTGGCGTTCGACCTCGTGGAGACGCGGATCGCCTGCGGCGAGGGCGCGCTCTACGCGCGGAGCGGCACCGTCGACGAGCTCGCCGACCTCATCGTCACGCTCGCCGACGATCCCGCGCTCCGGCGCCGCCTCGGCCGGGAGGGCCGCCGCCGCATCGAGCAGCGGCTCGCCTGGCGCTACGGCGAGGACGTGCTCATCGAGCTGTACGACCGGCTGGCCGGACGCTCCTCAGGCGAGGACGTCGAGGGGCCGTCCGTCGAGGTGCTCGGGGACGGGCAGGCCGGCGACGCCGAGCAGGGTCGGCGCGAGATTCACCAGGTCTGACGGGTCGAGCGCCGCTCCGCGCCGGATGCCGGGCCCGGCGAGGACGAGGATGCCGTCCTCGGCGTGCATCGCCGATCGGCGCGGCCCGAGCGGCCTCGTGACGTCCGTGAACGGCACCACGACGTCGGGGCCGCGGACATGGAGCGCCTCCAGACCGCCCGAGCGGTAGCGCGCCACGTCGGGTCGGAGGTCGAGCTTCGCGATCACCTCGTCGCGGTGCTCCTCCACCTGCAGGAGGGGCAGGCCGGTCTCCACGACGGCGAGCGAGCGCAGGGCCGCGGCCAGCGCCGGATCTCGCTCGCCGCCGGGCGGCGGCCGGAAGGCGATCCAGCGGGCGACCGGACACGGCACCGCGGCGTTCGGGCGGCCGGACAGCTCCAGGAGCCGCCCGCCGCGGAGCGCCCCAGTAGGTCGAGCCGTGCTCCGGCCCGTCCGGTTCGGGGGCCATCCCGTGCTCCGAGACGACGGCCACGATCGTCCCCGGTTGCGACGCAGCGACCAGGCGGCCGATCGTCGCGTCCGTGCGCTCGTGTGCAGCGTCGATCGCGCCGGCGAGGGGCGTGGTCCACGGGCGCGCCGAACAGCTCCGGATCGCGGTCACGCCAGTAGCGGTGCATCGCGAAGTCGGCCAGGAACGTGTGGAAGGAGGCGAAGTCGGGCCGGAAGCGGCGGCGGAGGTGCGAGAAGACGTCGGTCGTGAGCTCGAGCTTGGCGACGCGACGCAGGAGGCGGCGTTCCTCGGGCGGTGCCGTGGCGAGCCGCGCGGCGAGCGACGCAAGGTGCGCGATCGTCCGCGGTCGCACGCCGTACCGCAGCGACACGCCCGCCAGGTCTCGACCCGCACGCAGCTTCGCCGTCCATCGCGGGTCGCGCTCGAGCCCTTGCTGGGTGCGGTCGAGGCGCTTGATCGCCGCCAGTTCCGGGGGCCACGTCCGCTCGTCCCTCGCCAGATGGGAAGGGACGACGAAGCCGCGCAGGCGCGGCGGTGGCCACGTCCCCGGCCACCCGTAGACGCCGACCGTGAGCCCCTGCCGGTCCCAGAGCTCCCACAGCGTCGGCTCTCGCAGATCCTCCGCGTCGTGGAAGTACCTCGTCACGCCGTGCCGTTCCGGCAGGCAGCCCGTCGCCGCGGTGGCCCACGCCGCCTGCAGCCGGAAGTGCCGGTCCCCGGTCACGCGCACCGAGCGCAGCGTCGCCGAGACCCCGGCGGCACGCAGCCGGGCGAGGTGCGGCATGCGCCCGGCGTCGACGAGCGGTCCGACGACGTCCCAGGTCGCACCGGACACGCCGATCACGAGCACCGGTCTCGTCAGAGGCACTGCCACCGCGCGGGATTGTCCCTCTCGAGGCGTCGCCTGCTTCCGGACGCGGCGCGCCCGCCGCGACTTTCTAGCCCACGAGGCTCCCGCCCCACGCCTCGGGGGCGACGTCATCGAGCGTCTCGGAGAACGTCCACACGTGACCGGCCGGGTCGGCGGCCTCGTACTGCCGCTCGCCGTACTCGAAGTCGGTCGGCTCCATGAGGATTCGCGCGCCGTGGTCGCGCGCCCGTGCGCAATGGGCGTCCACGTCCACGACGCGGACCACCACCGAGTGCGTCACTTCGCCCTCTCGCGGCGGCCGACGGTCGTGGCGAACGTCGGCGACGATGACCGCGCCGTCGCCCACGCTCAGCTGCGAACGGTGGCTGTCGCCGATTCGCACCCGCTCGACAAAGCCGAATGCGGCACCGAGCCAGTCGACGGCCTCGCGCACGTCCGGGTAGACGAGCACGGGGATGACCACCGCAGAGGGGATTGAGCGGTTGGCTCTCATGGCTCCGTCAGCGTAGACGGCGGCGCTCGAATCGGAGCATCGGCGTCGGGAGTGGCATGCCCCCGGCCGGAATCGAACCAGCGCACGCGGTTTAGGAAACCGCTGCTCTATCCACTGAGCTACGGGGGCTTTTGGCTTAACCAAGCCGTTCTGTCGACTTGTGATCTATTCAATGTAGCCCGGTCGGCTGCAGGGCCTCGACGCGCCTGCTCAGCCCCGGAGCCGCCGCGCCCGCTCGGCCAGCACGAGCGCGACGAAGCGCGCGTTGTCCTCCGTGTAGCGGCGTAGCAGGCGGCGCGGCTCCTGGACGAGACGGAAGAGCCATTCGAGGCCGAGGCGCTGCATCGCGACGGGCGCACGGCGCGTGTTGCCGGCGACCACGTCGATTGCGCCCCCGACGCCCATGACGAACGGCACTCCGAGGGCGACCCCATGCGCGCCCAGGAAGTACTCCTTGCGCGGCGAGCTCATCGCCACGAAGAGGATGTCGGCGCGCGAGGCCGCGATCTCGGCCACGACTGCCTCCTCCTCGGACGCGCCGAAATAGCCGTCCCGGTAGCCGGCGACGACCAGGCGGCCGTGGCGCGCGCGGAGCTGCTGCACGCCGCGCTCCAGGACTTCCGGTCGTGCCCCGAGGATGTAGACCCGCCAGCCTCGCTGCTCGGCCAGCGCGAGGAGGTTGTCCATGAGATCGATTCCGGCCACTCGCTCGGGCAGCGACTGCCCGAGTAGACGCGACGCCCAGACGACGGCCTGACCGTCCGCCGTCACGAGCTCCGAGTGCGCGATGATCTCCCGCAGGCGCGGGTCGCTTCGTGCGGCGACGACCTTGGCGGCGTTGAGGGCCATGTGCTGGCCGAACAGCCGCTGATCGATGATGTCGCTCACGCGATCGAGCGCCTGCTCCATCGTGACGACGTCGACCGGACAGGCGAGGATGTGAACCCGGCGGCCGGCGGGCCCGCGCTCCACCTGTCGTCGGTTGCTCTCGGATGCAGGCATGCGACTGGCAGCTTCGGACGACGTCCGGGACAGGATTATCGACTACGGTTTTCGCCGGATGGGCAAGCGTCGGATCGCGTTCCTGACCGACGTCGTCACGCCGTACATGGTGGCGGTGCTCGACGCGCTCGCGCGGGGCTGCGACCTGACCGTGTTGTTCTGCTCGCACGGCGGAACGCGCGGACAGCCGTGGCGATTCGACGAGGGACTGCCGTTCCGTCACGAGATCATCGGCGGCTTGATCGTGCGGCGGAGCGTCTCACGATGCGACCGACTACTACCCGAGCCCGCGCATCCTCGCCGCTCTTCAGCGGGCCCGGCCGCAGGCGATCATCAGCGGCGGGTACTCGTTCCCGTCTCTCTACGCAGCCGCCTACGGGCGGGCCGCTCGCGTGCCGCTGCTCATCCAGAGCGACGGGACGAGCCGCTCGGAGGCGAGGCTCGGACCCGAGCAGCGCCTCGCGAGGCGAGTGTTCGCCCGCGTCGCCTGGGGAGCGATCGGCAACAGCGAGCCCGCGGAACGGCGTCTCGTCGAGATCGGCTTTCTGCCGCAGCGCGTCTTCCGGGCGCCTCACGCCACCCGCATCGAGCCCTTCTGGCGCGTCGCGGGAGAGCGCCGCGCGACCGGAGGAGCCGCTCTCCGGCTTCTGACCGTCGGTCGGCTCATACCGCGCAAGGGCGTGGACCTGCTCCTTCGGGCGGTGGCCAGAGCGCGCGCGGGCGGCACGGCCGTGACCCTGATCGTCGGCGGAAGCGGCCCCGAGGAGGCGCGGCTCAGGTCGCTGGCAGCTGGGCTCGACGTGCCGGTCAGCTGGCGCGGCTTCGTCGACCAGCCGGACCTGCCCTCGCTCTACGCCGAGGCCGACGCCTTCGCGTTCCCGACGCTGGACGACCCGTTCGGGATCGTCGTCCTCGAGGCGGCTGCCGCAGGTCTACCGTTGATCGCCTCGCCGCTGGGCGGCGCGACCGAGGATTTCGTCCTCGACGGCGTCAACGGCTTCGTCGTCGACCCGTCCGACGGAGCGGCCCTTGCCACGGCGATCGCACGCCTCGCCGCGCAGCCCGACCTGCGGGCGCGCATGGGCGAAGCGGCGCACGAGGCCTCGCGCAGTCGGACGCCGGATGCCGCGGCACACGGGTACCTCGAGGCGGTCGAGGCGGCGATCGTCGCCTGCGGGCGGTAGCGCGCGCCGTGGCCGTGCGCGTCGCCTACCTGACGGGACGGTACCCGGCCGTCACGCACACCTTCGTCCTGCGGGAGGTGCGCGCGCTGCGCCGGCTCGGCGTGGAGGTGGAGACGTTCTCGATCTGGCGGAGCGGCGAAGGCGACCTTCTCTCGGAGGCCGACAGGGAGGAGTGGCAGCGCACCGACGCGCTGCTCCCGCCCTCGCCGGGGCGTCTGCTGCGCGCACATCTGCGGGGCCTCGCGCACGCGCCGGCCGCGTACGTCGCCACGCTTTGGCGCGCGCTCGCCCTGTCGTCGGCCGGGCTTCGCCGGCGTGTGCTCGGCCTCACCTGGTTCGTCGAGGCGATCGTGCTCTGGGACGCGTGCCGCAGGCGTGGGCTGCGGCACGTCCACGCCCACCTCGACGGGACCGCGCCCATGGTCGCGCTGCTCGCGGTGGAGTTCGCCAACGCCGGCCGGCGCGCACAGGAGTCCTGGTCCTGGAGCCAGACCGTGCACGGCTCGAAGGAGTTCTACGACGTCCGGCGAGAGCGGCTCGCGGTGCGCGCGGCCAGCGCGAGCTTCCTCGCCTGTATCAGCGACTTCACGCGCAGCCAGGTGATGGCGTTCGTGCCGGAGGAGCTGTGGGACAAGCTCGTCGTCGTCCGCTGCGGTGTCGACACCGACGATTTCGCTCCGCCTGCGAGGAGGCCGGCCGGAACACCGCAGATCCTCACGATCGGGCGCGTCGATCCGATGAAGGGCAAGGTCGTGCTCCTGCACGCGCTCGCGCTGCTCGCCGACGGTGGTCAGCGCCCTAGTCTTGTCTTCGTCGGCGATGGCCCGAGCCGGGCGACGGCCGTCGCGGTTGCCGAGCGACTCGGGCTGTCCGACCAGGTGACCTTCGTCGGCGCCGTTGCCGGCGACCGCATTCGGGACTACTACGCCGCCTGCGACGTCTTCTGCCTGCCGAGCTTCGCCGAGGGCGTTCCGATCGTGCTGATGGAAGCGATGGCGATGGAGATCCCGGTCGTGACGACGGCGCTCGGGGGCATTCCGGAGCTCGTGGAGGACGCCGTGAGCGGCTTTCTCGTACGTCCGGGCAGAGCCGACGAGCTCGCGGAGCGCCTCGCCCGGCTCCTCCGCGACCCCGAGCTGCGAAGCGCACTGGGCCGCGCGGGGCGACGACGGGTCGAGAGCGAGTACGACGTGCACCGCAACGCGCGGGAGCTCGCGCGGCTCTTCGCGGATCGCGCCCCCGGCGCGGTCTCAGTGAGCCTCTCGGAGGCGCGCGGGATAGCCCGACCAGACGACGCCCAGCCACAGCCACAGGGCGAGGGTCGGGAAGAGCGAGGGCGGAACGGCGTTCGAGATCACGAGGTAGAAGATCAGCACGGGTACCAGTCCGATGCGCCACCGCTCGAACTCCGGCGAGCCGCGCGCGCGGACGGCTCCGGCGATCGCCAGCAGCAGGCCCAGCACCCAGAGGGCAGTCCCGGCGAGGCCGAGCGTGGCTGCGTACTCGAGGAAGCGGTTGTGGACGGAGAACGTCCCGCTCGTCGTGGCGCTGGAGGCGAGGCCGGGGTTGAGCGGGAAGTCGGGGCTCTGCTCGAAGTAGTCGAGGCTCTCCCGCTCGAACGTGCTCCAGCCGAAGCCGAAGAGCGGGCGCGCCTCGATCATGTTCCGGGAGGCGATCGCGAGGTTCTGGCGGTCCCAGATCGTCTCCTGGTCGGAGGCCCGGTTGTACACGCGCTCGGAGAACCCCGGCACGGACAGGAACGCGATGCCGGCGATCAACGCGGTGCCGGCGATCAGGCCGACGCCGACGGCGAGGGCGCGGCCCCACCGACGTGTCCGCTGCGCGGCGATCACCCCTCCGACGACGGCCCCCGCCCCGGCGCCGATCCAGACGGAGCGCTGGAGCGTGAAGAAGGTTCCCGCCGTGCAGAGCACGGCGGTCGCTGCGGCGAGAGCCCTCGCCGGAGTGCTCCGCCACGCCGCGAAGGCGATGCACGACGCAACGGCGCAGGCGAACAGGCCCATCCCGTTCGAGACGGGCTCGAGGAACACGCCGAACGCGCGGCCGTCGCCCTCGGCAGCGGCGTCGAGGATGAAGCGCGGGAAGACCAGCTCGGATACGCCTGCGGCTTCGACGAGGGCCGTGAACCCGAGGTACGCGCCGAGGCCGACGAGGCCCGCCAGGAGGATCGAACGGCTCTCCTCCGTCCCGAACGCAGACGGGGCCACGAGGAAGACGAGGAACGGCAGGACGCCGAACGAGTCGAACAGGCGAAAAAAGGCGGTCTTCTCGAATAGCGTGCCGACGACCGCGGCCGACACGACCGCATACCCAAGGACGAGCCCCAGCACGGCATGTGTCATGGTCATCCGGGGTCGGGGCAGATCGCGTGCGCCCGGGGCACGGAGCAGTACCGCCGCCACACCGGCGACGAGGAGCAGACGGTCGGGCGAGAAGCCGCTGGGAAAGCCGAGCAGGCCCCAGTTGCCGGCGAGCGGACTGAGCACGATGCCGGCGGTCAGGGGCCAGGCCGGAGGCAGCATCCACGCGAGGTACAGCGCCGCGGCCCCCGCCGCGGCGAGCATCGCGGTCTGGAACAGCGGGGCAGCGTCGTCGAGCGGCGCGGCCGACGCGCGTGCGAGGACCGTCACGATCGCCGCCCCGACGAAGAGTGCGAGCGGCCACGCCAGACGGCGGATGGTCACCCTGCGGCAGCGGCGCGCGTGGCTCGCCGGCCGGCGCGCAGCAGGGCGAGCGCCGCGCCGATCGCCAGCCCCGAGACGACGGCGATGACGACGAGGAGCTGGAGAGTCGACCGGCGGTCGCTCGTCGCGGCGGCGGCGCGGCTGAAGGACTCGATCCTCGGAGAGGAGGTGCCGGACTCGACGAGCCGCTGGTACGCCGCACCGAGGGCGTCGCGGCGCAGGAGCGCCGCCTGCGTCGCGGCCGCGCCGCGGTCACGCGCCGCACGCGCCGTGTCGGTCGGGTTCGACTCGTACGACCGGTCCAGCTCGCTCTGCGCGTCGACCTTGCTCTGGTAGTCGAGCGCCGCGGCCGTGAACGCCGCACGGGCTGTCGCGACGCTCTGGCCCGTGCGAATCCGACCGTTGACGTACCGCGCGAGAGCCGTACTCCCGGCGTTCGCCAGCCTGACCGCCGCGTCGGCGGAATCGGCCGTTGCCGACACCGAGATCAGCGTGCTGCCCGCGATGGGCGTCGCCGCCAGTGAGCCGTCGCTCACGTCCGCCACCCGGTGCGCCCGCTCGAGAACGGCCGTGGCGCCGATCATGCGGCTGTAGTTGGAGGCGAGCGCCAGGCTCGCCTGGAGAACCCCGGCACGGCCGCCGGATTGTCGACGAATGTTGGGCCGACGGAGAGGCGCGCCTTCGCCGTGTACTCGGGCTGTCGCACGAGCCCGAGAGCGACAGCCGCGGCTACGAGTACGACGACGGGGACGAGGACGGTCACCCAGTGTGCGCGCAGCGCATCTTCGGGCCGCAGCCGTCCGCGGTACGAGCCTGCGGCCGTGGTCGCGGCTGCGGAATCAAGCCTGGGGGTACCCAGCGCGCCTCCTCGACGTCAAGAGCGATTGTCGCGGCCACCGCCCGAAGGCCTCCTCGCCCGGCGAGGGTACCGCACGGCGCGCCGCCTCCCTCCCGTCGGGCCGCCTCACGGGCCGAGGCACGGCGTCCGTGTGCACAGCTGCATGCGTAGCACCTGCAGGTGGCCCCACGGGAAGGCCGTCAGCACTTCGTTCGACGACATCCCGGCGAAGACGGAACGGTAGGGGTGGTCTCGTCCCGACGGCGTCGGGTCCTCGAAGTAGAGCCCGACCGCGCGATGCGTCTGGTCACGCACGATCATCCCGTAGCGCTGGGCTGCCCGCGCGAGCATCAGCGTGAGCGGCGGGAGGTCGAGGGACGCAACGTCGAGCTGCGGGTCGAGACGCAGGCGCGCGCCCTCCGGGATCTCTCGCGGGCCGCCGGTGCCGTCGCTCCTCTGCGCCGGCCATGCGAACTCGCCCGCCCGCGGGGAAGGCAGCGCGATCGCCAGCGCGTGGTCGATCCGCCCCGCGTGCAGCTCCGCGGCGACCACGGTTCCGCCGGCGACGGGGAGGCTCGTGGCCGTGGCTCCCCACGTGTACGCCGCTCCGGGCCATGCCGACGGCGTGTAGTACCCGGGGCTCTGCGACACGCGCTGCATCGCGCCGCCCCAGCGTGCGTGCCAGCCGTCCGGCCTGCGGACGGCGCCGAAGAGCTCCCACATGCTGTCGGTGGAGGGCTGCCAGACGACCAGGTGCGCGTCGCTTCCTGCAGCCGGTCGTGCGCCCGCCGGGATCGGGACCGACCTCAGGGCGCGCGCCAGCGCCTGCGCGCCGGGAGTGTCTGGTGCGGTCCAGGATGACCCGCACGCGTCGCTGCCCGCGCTCGACGACGTAGAGCGGCGTGCTGGCGACGCTCGTGGCGATGTGTGGCCCGATGCCTGCCTTCAACTCCCGTCGGATCTCGGTCGCAAGCCGGGCGACGAGCTGGGGTGAGGTCGGGTCCACCGGCGCGTCCGGCGGGACCGGCGCGTTCCAGATGCTGTCGCGGGAGAACAGCCGCGGCACCGGCGGGCGTGGCTTGGTCCGGCCGCTGGACGGGCTCGTTGGCGGCGCCGTCGAGGGGGTGCGGTGGTTCGCGAGCCACACGGCGAGGGCGATGCCTGCGCCGCCGATGACGAGCAGGACGACGACTTCCACGAGCCGCCTCTCGCGCGCAGCAAGCACCGTCACCGGTCGAGAACCGCCTCGGTCACGCCGACACGTCGCCGCGCGGGAGGCTCTGGGTCATGCGCACCCTGATGGCGCGGACACGTTCCCTGTCTCGCGGCAGGACACCGCCGCCGAGGATGAGGACTGCGAAGTAGACGAGCGAGGCGGCGACCAGGTCGGCGAGCAGTCGTACGACGTCGGCGGTTCCGGGGTCCATCGACCGCGCGACGAGGAAGGCCGCCGCGTAGGCGAGCGCGAGCGCCGACCACCTGTCGTGGCGGCCACAGGCGCCAGAAGCTGCCGCGCAAGTACGGTCGGGTCATCCATGTCTGAAGGGCGAGTTGCCCGACGCAGCCGATGACCATGCCGATCGCCGCGCCCGTGATGCCGAACGCAATCGTCAGGAGGATGACAGAGGGAGCTGTCAGCGCCGCCCGCAGCAGGAGCGCGACGGTGGTCGCAGTCGGGCGATCGTGCGCGAGCAGTGCGTACCCGAGCACGCCGCTCATCCCCGACAGCGCGGGCACGAGCAGCAGCAGCGGCAGCGCCGACGCCGCGAGCCCGAACCCCG
Source organism: uncultured Gaiellaceae bacterium (assembly GCA_963733065.1). Classification (GTDB taxonomy): domain Bacteria; phylum Actinomycetota; class Thermoleophilia; order Gaiellales; family Gaiellaceae; genus CAVTBT01. The sequence continues at coordinate 261,289 of CAVTBT010000005.1, read as the reverse complement.
GTCCGAAGATCGCCAGCACGCCCTGCGCGGCGCCGCCCGCCACGGCTGCCGGCAGCAGCAGGAAGATCGACAGGTAGCGCAGCGTGTCGATCAGGCCCCTGTCGAACCCGGCCCAATCCTCACGTGAGCGGCGCTCGACGAGAGTGGGAAGGAGCATCTCGTTCAACCGCGGGATGGCGTCGAGCATGCGGCGCGCGAGCGTCCATGCACGGTTGTAGGCGCCGACGTCGGGCACCGAAGCCAGGGCGCCGAGCGACCACGTGGGGATCTCCTCGCTCACGCCCAGAGCGAGCGAGCCCGGCGTCAGGCGGATCCCGAAACGAAGCAGATCGGGCAGTTCTCCGAAGCCTTCCCTCATCGTGTCCCGTGTGACGCGAAGGGTTATCCACCTGTGCAGGACGAGCAGGCGGTGGACGAGCGGCGAGAGCCACGAGAGCGCCGTCGCGAGGACCAGCGCTCGCGCGCTCGTGGAGACGACGGTCGCGCCGACGGCGAGCACCAGGTAAGCGATGGCCTGGTGCAGCCGCAGCCAGAACAGCTGATGAGCCGCGCGGTACGCGATCAGGACGCTGTCGAGATTCCAGCATGGGTTCGTCAGCAGCAGGTACCCGGCGAGTGCGATCAGCGTGAGCCCGAACAGCTCCGGCTGGTCGAACGGGCCCCTGAAGACCAGGTACGTGACTCCCGCAGCGATCGCGCACACGACCGCCGTCAACGCCGACGAGAAGGTGAAGACGGCCGCGAGCAGGCCCGTCGCGCGCGGGTCGCGCGGCGGCAACGTCGCCACCGCCCTGACGAACGCCGGCTGCTCGCGGACCGTCGACAGGACCCATACGGCCCCCACCGGCGCGTAGGCGAGGGCGTACTGCCCGACGACGTCGACCCCGTAGAGCCGCGCCACCACGACGCTCGACGCAAGCCCCAGGAGGGCGGTGGCTGCGAACGTGAGCGTGCCGAAGGCGATGCCTTGGGTCAGCGTGCCCTTCGCGGAGGAGCCGCTCAAGACGCGTGCTTCGTGCTCGCCACTGCCGCCGAATACACCTCTGTCCAGCGGCTGCTCACGGCGGCGTTCCCGTACCTCGCTCTCGCGCGCGCGGCGATGCGTCCTCTGTCGTAGCGATCGAGACGCGACTCGACCGCCGCGATCCCTGCCGCGAGCTCTTGCGCGGAGCCCTCGGCGACGACCACCCCCGCGTCCTCGTCCAGCACCTCGGGCACGTCTCCGACGCGGGTCGCAACCGACGGCAGCCCGCACGCCAGCGCCTCGAGCAGCGCGCAAGGCATGTTCTCCCACAGGCTCGGCAGGACGAAGATGTCCGCGTCGCGCAGCGCGGCGGCGATCTCATCGGTGCGATCGCGTCCCGTGGAACCTGATCCGTCTCTCGAGGCCGAGGGACCGAGCCAGTGCGGACAGCTCCTCCTTGCAGCGGACCCTCGCCCAGGAGGTCCAGCTCCACGTCGCGCCGGGGGCGAGCTGGGCGAGCGCCTCGATCAGGAAGCGATGACCCTTGATCTCCACGAGTGAAGCGACCGTCACCAGCCGCAGCGGCCCGCCGTCACGCCGGCGCTCGCGCCTCCGGCGGGCGAAAGACGTCGGTGTCGACGGAGTTCGGAACGGCCTCGAACCGGCGCGGTCGGCGCCAGCGGCCTGATCCGCCGAACGAGGTCGCGGCTGTCCGGGCACACGAACGCGGCGCGCTCGAAGACCCGCCGCGCCCGCTCGCCGCTCGCGCTCCGAGATCGTGCCCAGCGCGAATCCGCTGTAGTGCTCGGACACCACGACGCGGCGCGCGCGCCAAGCGGGCCAGCAGCAGGGCCGATCGACCAGCCTGGTACTCGTGGGCGTGAATCACGTCGGGCGCCAGCCGACCGCCGCAGTCTCGACAGTGCGACGAGACAACCTGCAAGCCTGGCTGCTCCGTCCAGCTTCGGCACCGGCACGTGCCAGAAGCGCACCCGCAAGGTGCGCACGCCGTCCTCGACGCTGTCCTCCAGGCGGAAGGGGCGCCGCAACTCGGGATCGCCCCTCCAGGTCAGGACGACGACGTCGTGGTCCGCCGCCACGGCTCGGGCCTGCTCGCGGCAGAACACGCCGAAGTACGGACGGTCTGCCGACGGGTACCACTCCGGCACGATCAGAACTCGCATGGGCTAGGGACGCCGCGGCCGCAGGAGCCGCCACGCCGCGCCGCGGTGACCGCGTCCGGCGGCATACGCCGCCGCGGCCGGGAGGATGGTCTTGCGGACGAGGCGGTGGTGGAGCACGCGCACGCGTCGGCGCACCTGCGGAGCCGACTGCGACTCCCGTCCGGCCACGAGACCACGACGAAAGACGGCGAACTGATACTGGGGACCGGTTCGCTCGATGTCGAACGCAACGTAGCGGGTCAGCGTGAAGCCCTGTGGCTCGAGGGCCTCGATCAGCTCGGTCAACGGCACGGGCTCGTCGACGACCTGCATGAGGTCCGGCCGTTCGTGGCGCATCCACTCGGACAGATGCGGGTGAGGCGTGCTGAGCAGGAGCATCGCGTCACCCGCCGCCAGCCGCCCGACCTCGTTCAGGAAGCTCTGCCGGTCAGCCCTCGGTACGTGCTCCGTCACGTCGAACAGGGCGATGACGTCGAAGGACGCGGCGGGAACAGCTGCTGGTAGAGCCGCCACTTGTCCTCTCGGGAGGCAACGCCGGCCCGCGCTGCGAGTTCGCCGAGCACCGACCCAGTGTTCCACGTCCGTTTCAACAGTCAAGCAACCTGCACGCGGCCAGCGGCATCGGCATGCTAGGGCGATGGAGCGCCGGGCCGCGCAGCGGACGAGCGTCACGGCGCTCCGAAGCACAGACGCGTCCTGATGCTCGCCTACTACTTCCCACCGCTCGGGGGCGGTGGAGTCCAGAGAACGCTCAAGCACGTCAAGTACCTGCCGGACGAGGGCTTCGAGCCAATCGTCGTCACCGCGCGGCCGTCCTCCAGCCGCTGCAAGGACCCGTCGCTCGAGGCCGACGTGCCGCCGCAAGCCGTCGTCCTGCGGGCGCCGGAGCTGCCGCTGTACCTCGTGAAGTGGGCTCTGGCGTCGCTGCTCGAGCGGGCGCGGCTACCGACCGCGCTCGCCGACGTCGTGGCATGGCCCGACGAGCTCGCCGGCTGGGCGCCCGGCGCCCTCTTCTGCAGGCGCTCGCCGCGGTGCGGCGGTACCGGCCGGACGTCATCTACAGCACCTCGTCACCGGTGTCGGCGCACGCCGTCGCCCTGATCGCCAGCCGCCTTACCGGCCTGCCGTGGGTCGCCGACTTCCGCGATGCGTGGACGCACAATCCGCAAGGCCCGCCGCTGCTCGCGGGGCTGAGCACGCGACTCGAGCGGCGCATCGTCCGCTCCGCGAGCCGGCTCGTCGTCGCCGACTAGAGCATCGAGCTCGTCGGCGTCGCCGCGAGCGACCCGCGGAGCGATCATCATCCACCAACGGCGTCGACCCGGACGACCTGCTGCCGCTGACGGCGGCGAGTGCGCGGCCGCGTCTGCGGATCGCGCACGTCGGCTCCCTTTACGGCTCGCTCGACGCAGCGCCCGTGATCGCCGCCCTTCGCAACCTCATCGGGCGCGGCGCGATCGACCGGGAGAAGATCGAGCTACGGATCGTCGGCCACGGGAGACTCGCGCCGGGCCTCGACACGGAAGGACTGCCCCTGAGCCAGAGCGGATACGTCGACCATCGCCGCGCGCTCGCCGAGATGGCGGCGTCCGACGTCCTGTTGCTCTACCTAGCCCCCGGATGGCAGCAGCGCGACGGGCAAGATCTACGAGTATCTGGCGACCGGCCACCCGATCCTGTGCGTCGCGCCTGAAGACAACCTCGGGTCCCAGCTCGTCGCGGAGCTCGGCGCCGGGATCTGCGCGGCACCCGACGACCAGCCTGCGATCGAGGAGGCCTTGGAGCGCCTGTACCTCGCGTGGTCGGCCGGCACTCTGGGTCCGAGTGAACGGGTCAGGGAGGAGGCCCTGCGGCGGTTCTCGCGCCGCGAGCTCGCGCGCCAGCTGGCGCGAGTCCTCGACGACGCGTGCCGCGACGCGCAGGACCGCACAGCGCGACGGTGAGCGAGCTCACCCGGTCGGGCCGCGGTCGCGTTCAGGCGACGGCTCACCGCCCGCGCCGGACGATCCGTGGCCGCGAGGCGGGTGGTCCTGCCGAGGACAAATTGACAACTCGCGGCCGCAGCTGCTTCATTCCGGCGATGGCCGCCTCCGCGCAGCCTGTGACGGTGGACGACGTCCGCGCCTTCTGGGATGCGCATCCGTGCGGCGGCGAGCTCTCCGCCGAGAGCGACCGCCGCCTCTACTACGCGGAGATCGCGGAGAAGCGGTATCGGTCGGAGCCGCACATCCCGCGCATGGCGCGCTTTGCGGATTTCGCCGGCTGCGACGTCCTGGAGATCGGCTGCGGGCTCGGCACGGACGGCGTGCAGTTCGCCCGAAACGGGGCCCGCTACACGGGCGTCGACCTCACGCCCGCCGGCGTCGAGCACGCGCGCGAGCAGTTCGCAGCCTTCGGCGTGGAAGGGAGGCTCCTCGTCGCGGACGCCGGTGCGCTGCCGTTCGACGAGAGCTTCGACCACGTCTACAGCTACGGGGTGATCCACCATTCACCGCACACCGAGCAGATCGTGGACGAGATCTTCCGGGTCCTGCGGCCGGGCGGCACCGTCACCGTGATGGTCTACAACAGGTCCTCGATCAACTACTACGTCGAAATCATGTTCCTGCGGCGAGCGCTCAGGTACCTGCTCCTGCCGCGGTTCATGCCCAGGCTGGTCGCGTCCGCGACCGGGCTCTCGCGGCCGAAGCTCGAGCAGCACCGGCTGCTCCTCAAGACGACGGCCGGCGGCTTCGACCGCGGTCGCTGGCTCAGCGCGAACACCGACGGCCCCGACTGTCCGCTGGCCAAGGTCTACAGCGCCGCAGAGGCCGGCCGGCTGTTCTCGCGCTTCGAGCAGGTGCGGACGGACGTCTGGTACTTCGACCGCAGCCACTGGCCGCTCGTCGGACGCCTGCTGCCGGCCCGTCTTGCCGCGCTACTGGGACGCCGCGCAGGGTGGCACCGAGTCATCTACGCGCGCAAGCCGTCGCGCCCGCCGGGCTAATACTTCGGCGCCGGGCGGAGGTCCATACGGAGGACCTGCAGCGAGCGCCACGGGAAGCTCGCGAGCAGCTGCGTCGGGTAGCGCCCGCCGTAGAAGCCGGTCGGCCCGGAGAAGAGCGAGGTCCTTTTGCTCGGGCGCGGATCTTCGATGAAGAACCCGATCGCGTGATGGGTCTGGTCGCGCACGACCATCCCGTATTTCTGCGCGGCGACGGCCATCATCCGCACGAGCGGCGGCATCTCGAGGCGGCTGAGGTCGAGGTTCGGGTCGAGTCGCAGACGCGCGCCCTCGGGAATCTCCGTCGGGCCGCCGGTGCCGTCGGTGCGCTGGGCGGGCCAGGAGAACACGCCGGCCCGCGGGTATGGCAAGTCGACCGCGAGCGCGTGGTCGATGCAACCCCGCAGGAGCTCATCGATCCTGATCGTGCCGGCAGCGACCGGCAGGCTGGTGGCGGTCGCGCCCCAGGAGGGCGTCGCGCCGGGCCAGGAGCTCGTCGTGTAGTAGCCGGGGCTCTGCGAGACCCTCGCGATGGCGCCGCCCCACGACGCATGCCAGCCGTCGGCGAGCTTGCGCGCCTTCCAGAACTCCCACAGCTTGTTCGTGGACGGCTGCCAGATGGTGAGGTGCGCGTCCGGGCCGAGCGCAGCCCGCGCGTCGGTGGGAATCGGGACGGCGTCGAACGCTGCCTGCAGCGGCGCGCGCCACGACAGCGTGGGGTTGTCGAGCCGCACCTTCACCTTGGGCTGGTGGGGCCCGACCGTGTAGATCGGCGTGCTCGAGCTCGACGAGGAGATCCACGGGCCCCAGCCGAGCTGCTGCTCCCTCGCAACCTCCGCGACGAGCCTGGTGACCAGAGCGCGCGACTTCGGATCGAGCGGAGCGTCGGGCGCGAGCGGCGCGTTCCAGACGCTGCTCGGCGCGAACAGGCGCGGGGCCGGATCGGCGAGCGTTGCGCTCTTCGCGATGCGCACGCACCGGTTCGTCCCGGGCGCGCGGGACAAGGCTGAACTCGGCAGCGCAGCTGCGAGGAGGAGGACGAGTACCAGCGCGCTGCGGCGTGCCAGGGTGCGGCGGAGCAACAGGAGTCCTCTCGAGCGGGAGGGCACGAGCCGTGCCCTCTCTCACTTCGGCCCCGCGTCGGCCCCGCCCAACCACCCGTCCGGGGGGATTCGGGCTCTCCGACCCCGGCGACCCGGCTAACCTCTCGGTCCGACTCGCGGCACCACCGAGCAGGCCGAGGCCCGAGAGGGGGACATGTGTGCGGGATCTGCGGGGTTTGGGCGTTCGGGGGAACGCTCGCCTGCGACGAGAGAACGCTCGTGCGCATGAGCGACACGCTCCGCCACCGAGGCCCCGATGACGCCGGCGTCCTCGTGCGGGACGGTGTGGGCCTGGGGCACCGCCGGCTGTCGATCATCGACCTGTCCGAGGCCGGGCACCAGCCCATGGCGAACGAGGACGGCACCGTGTGGATCACGTACAACGGCGAGGTCTACAACCACGAGGCCCTGCGCCGTGAGCTCGAGGGCAAGGGCCACGTCTACCGCTCGCGGACGGATACCGAGACCATCGTTCACCTCTGGGAGGAGGAGGGCCCTCGGTGCGTCGAGCGCCTCGAGGGGATGTTCGCGCTCGCGATCGTGGATCTCCGCCGCGGCGAGCTCTTCCTCGCGCGTGACCGCCTTGGCGTCAAGCCGCTCTACTACACGGTTGTCGACGGCGGCCTGCTCTTCGCCTCCGAGCCGAAGGCGCTACTCGCCCACCCCGCCGTGCGACCCGATCTCGACGAGGACGCGCTGCTCGACTACCTGACCCTCGCCTTCGTGCCCCCTCCGCGCAGCATGTTCCGCGGCATCTCGAAGCTGGAAGCCGCCGAGCGGATGCTCGTGCGCGCCGACGGCTCGATCGAGCGTGAACGCTGGTGGAGCCCTCTTTCCGCGCTGGACTCGACCGAGCTGGCCACGTTGCCCGAGGACGAGCTCGTGCAGCGGCTCACGCGAGCTGCTGCGCGAGTCCGTGCGCAAGCGGATGATGTCCGACGTGCCCTTCGGCGTGTTCCTGTCCGGGGGCCTCGACTCGTCGGCCAACGTCGCGCTGATGGCCGAGCTGACGGACGCGCCGGTGCGCACGTACGCGACGGCGCCACGGGGGTGGGCGCGCTACGACGAGCTCGAGTACGCACGGCTGGTGGCACGCCGCTTCGGCACCGAGCATCACGAGGTCGTCATCGACGAGAACGACGCACGCGAGGCGCTCGCCGTCCTGAGCGAGCACGAGGACGAGCCCCTGGCGGACACGACCGCCATACCGCAGCACTTCGTCTCCGCGCTCGCGCGCGAGACCGGCACGATCGTCGTCCAGGCCGGCGAGGGCTCCGACGAGCTCCTGCACGGCTACAACGGGTATGCCTTCCACCGCCGCTACGCCGTTGCATTCCAGCGCCTGCCGGGACCGATTCGCCGCGTTCTGGGGACGGCCGCGGCGCGCGCAACCCGCCGTCTCGGCCGCGGGATCCGCCACGGCGAGGCGCTCTTCGACGCCGGCCACAGCTCGCTGCCGTACTGGGGGGGTGCGCTGTGTTTCCGCGGCGAGCTGAAGCAGCGCCTGGTCGACGGACGAGACGATGATCCCTACGCTCACGCCGAGCAGCACTGGCGCGAGGCGGCCGTGGCCGGAGCGGACATCTTCCAACGGATGACCTACCTCGAGCTGCGGCAGCGACTGCCAGAGCTCCTGCTCGCACGATTCGACCGGATCAGCATGGCGAGCTCGGTGGAAGGGCGCGAGCCGTTCCTCGACCATCACCTCGTCGAGTTCGCGCTCGCGCTCCCGCCGCGCCTCAAGTACCGGAACGGTGCCGGCAAGTGGGCCCTCCGCGAGGCCATGCGCGGCGTGCTTCCGGACGCCGTGATCGACCGGCCCAAGCAGGGGTTCGGTACGCCAATGGAGGAGTGGCTCCGCGGCCCCTTCGGCGACGAGGTCGCAAACGTCGTGCGCTCGTCGTCGTTGCGCGAACGAGGGCTGTTCGACTACGCGCTCGTGGACGAGCTGTTCGCCGCGCATCGCGCCGGGCGCGGCGACTGGCACAAGCATCTCTGGAATCTCTACTCGGTAAGCGTCTGGCACGACCGCTGGATCGCCGGTCGGCCCGTCGCGGCATGACTGCCGACGGGGCGGGCGATCACCTTGCCTCGGTCGCAAGCGATCTCGCCACCCGCCTTTGCCTGGCTGCCCGTGACGCAGGCTGGAGCGGGCCCGACCCGTACGACGCACTGTGGTGGGAGCGCTGGCCGAGGGCGCTCACCCGGCACCGGCGCGGTCGCCAGCTTCTGATCCAGCTGCACGCTCGCGCGCCCGTCGACGTTCGGACGCTGTACCGCCGTCGCCATCCGGTGATCTCCAAGACGCTCGCCGTCTTCGGCGCGGCGGCCCTGCGCCTGCACGAGCGGGAGGGCGACGAGCAGCACGTCCGGCTCGCCGGCGACGCTCTCGGCCGGCTCGCGGCCGACACCGCGACGGGGACTGCAGGCTGGGGCTACCCCTTCGCCGTGCAGACGCGCTGGAGCTTCTACGCGGCGCACGCGCCGAACGCGATCGCCACGGCGTTCGGCGCGAGGGCGTTGCACGAGGGTGCCGTAGCTCTCGGCCAGACCGCGTGGGCCGAACGCGCGCGGGCGCGCCGCCGAATGGGCGCTCGAGGCGCTGTGGGCGGACGAGGACGGCTGGTTCGTCTACCACCCGTCGAGCCGCGCGCTGATCCACAACGCGAACCTCCTCGTCGCGAGACTCGCGTGGACCGTGCTGCGGCGCGAGGGAGCCGTACGCGAGCGGGTGGCCCGGGCGGCGGAGCGCACGCTCGCGGCACAGCGTCCCGACGGGACCTTCCCGTACGGCGACGGCCCCGGCCTCGAGTGGGCCGACTCGTTCCACACGGCCTACGTCCTGGAGGCGCTGGTGGATCTGACGGACATCGATCCCGAGGTGGCGCCGGCGTTGCAACGGGGGAGCGACGCCTACCGCGAGCGCTTCTTCGGCCCCTGCGGGGAGGCGTACCTCATGCCCGACCGTGCGTATCCAGAGGACGGCCACTCGGCGGGCACCGCGTTGACGACGCTGTCGAGGCTCGCAGCGCACGGCGTCGTCGAGGTCGCGCAGGCGGAGCCGATCGCGCGTCACACGGCCGCGCGTGTGGTCCGCGGCGCGCATGCCGTCCACAGGCGCTACCGCCTGGGTTCGACGCGAGTGGCGTACATCCGCTGGTGCGACGCCCACGTCGCGCTCGGTCTTGCGAGCTACGCGCTTGCGGCGCGCGGCCGGGAGCGAACGCCGCCGTGACGCGGCGCCGGCTCGCACTGTCCCGTGGTCGGGACGCGGCCGAGCTTCAGGGCAGGAACCGCCTGCTGGCCTGGATTCGGAGCGATTCGCGGAGATCCCCGCACATGTCGTCCACGCGGCGGCCTGTCGTTATCGACTTGACGCGGCGCGCTCGATGAGCGACTAATAGCGGCAGTCTGCGGTTTGATCATTGGTCAACCAAAGGCGGGGGGTCACCTTGCCGGCTTGTACCTCGGCCATCGTGTCGCCCGCTGGTCGCGTATTTCCCGCACGACACGCAGACAGACCTAAGGGAAACCTCATAAGCAGGGCCGACGCCCCGGCACGCCCGGCGCGTGCGCATGGCCACGGCCTCGAGTCTGCAGCGCCTCGGAGCCGTCTGGCCGACTGGATCACGGAGACGGCAGACGAGCGCACGCTGGAGATCCTGGCGTCGCGCCAGGACTCCGAACGCCGCCGCCGTGGGTGGCTCGTTCGCAGGCTCTTGCTGGTCGCCGACCTCACGGGCCTGACGACGGCATTCCTCCTGGCCTCGTCGATCGTGGGGTACCCGTTCGACCGCAGCTCCGCTTCCGAGGCTCTCTTCTTCGCCCTGTCACTGCCGGTATGGATCGGCGTCGCACGGGTGTACGGCCTGTACGAGCGGGACGAGGAGCGGACGCATCACACGACCGTCGACGATTTCGTCGGCGTCCTCCATCTCGTCACGGCCGGCGTCTGGATCGTCGCGATGACGTCGACGTTGACGGGTCTCGTCGACCCCACCGTCGCCCAGCTCTCCGTCTTCTGGCTGCTGGCCATAGCCCTCGTCTGCGGCTGCCGGGTCGCCGCGCGCGTGATCTCGCGCCGGAGCATCTCCTACCTCCAGAACACGATCATCGTCGGCGCCGGCGATGTCGGCCAGACGATCGCGCGCAAGCTACTCCACCACCCCGAGTACGGACTCAACGTGGTCGGTTTCGTCGACTCGGCGCCCAAGGAGCGCAGGTCGGATCTCGATCACCTGACCGTGCTCGGCGATCTCGCGGAGTTGCCGGAGATCGTCGACCTGCTCGACGTGGAGCGGGTCGTCGTCGCGTTCTCGACCGAGTCGCACCGAAATCTCCTGACGCTCATCCGGCGGCTCAAGGCGCGGAACGTGCAGATCGACATCGTGCCCCGGCTGTTCGAGGTGGTCTCGCCGACGGTCGCGCTGCACACGGTCGAGGGCCTGCCGCTGATCGGTCTTCGCCGCGAGCGCCTCCCGCGGTCGTCTCGACTCGTGAAGTGCACGGCCGACATTGCGTTGTCGTTCTCGGCGCTCCTCGTCCTGAGTCCGCTCCTGCTGTTCGTCGCGATCAAGATCAAGCTGGATTCGCCGGGCCCCGTCCTGTTCCGGCAGGTTCGCATCGGTGAGAACGGCAAGCCGTTCTCCATCCTCAAGTTCAGGACGATGGCCCTCGACGCCGAGTCGCGGAAGCCTGACTTCATGCACCTGAACAGGCACGCGGATACCGATCCGCGGATGTCGAAGATCCCGAACGACCCGCGGGTGACGGAGTTCGGGGCCTTTCTCCGCCGGTACGCAATCGACGAGCTGCCGCAGCTGATCAATGTCCTCCTCGGCCAGATGAGCCTCGTTGGCCCGCGGCCGCTCGTCATCGAAGAAGCGAAGTTCGTCGGTGCGTGGGCGCAGCGGCGGCTCGATCTGAAGCCCGGCATCACCGGGCTGTGGCAGGTGCACGGGCGCAGCCAGATTCCGTTCGAGGAGATGGTCATGCTCGACTATCTCTACGTGACGAACTGGTCGCTGCTCGGGGACCTCGCGCTGCTGCTGCGCACCATCCCGGTTGTCCTCCGAGGCGACGCGTCGGAGCACCAGGCCGCCTGACGGCCGCGAGGCGTCGACAACCTCACGAGCACCGTCAGCGAGGCTGCTCAAACCGCTGCTCTATCCACTGAGCTACGGGGGTGCGCCGCCAACGGTAGCGCCGGAGAGCTCGTCGCCGAGGCGCTCGACCTCCGCGGCGAGGAGCGCGACGTCGGCGCTCGTCGTCCGCCAGCTGACGATCGCCGGCCGGAGCGAGAAGCCGCTCGGCAGCATGCCGCCGGTCGCGAACGACGGTGCCCTCGGAGACGAGGCGCTGCTGGATCGCCCGGTTCAGGTCGTCGAGCGCGGCGCCCTCGTCGGTGCCCGGCGGGCGGTAGCGGAAGCACGTCACGCACGAGGCCACCGGCGCCGTCAGCTCGAGGCGCGGCGACGCCTCGACGAGCGCCCCGAGCTCCGCGGCGAGGTCGCAGCAGCGGGTGACGAGCTGCTCGACGCCCTCGCGCCCGAGGTGCTTCAGCACGGCCCACGTCGCCGCGCCTCGCCACGGGCGGCTCGCCTCGATGCCGTGCTCGTGGAGGTCGGCGCCCGCGCCCTCGGCCTTCGTGAGGTAGGCGGCGCTCCCGGCGAACGTCTCGTGGTGGAGCGCCGGGTCGCGGAAGAACGCGAACGCGATCCCGTTCGGCAGGTTCAGCCACTTGTGCCCGTCGAGCGTCACGGAGTCGGCCAGGTCGAGTCCGTCGACGAGCGGCGCCGTCCGCGGCGAGACGCGCAGCAGCGCCCCGAAGGCGCCGTCCACGTGGAGCCAGAGGCCGTGGCGCTCGCAGACGGCGGCGATCTCGCGGAGCGGATCGCAGGCGCCGGTGTTCGCGGCCGCGGCGTGCGCGATCACGATTGCGGGCCGCACGCCGTCGGCCAGGTCGCGCTCGATCGCCGCCTCGAGCGCGGGCACGCTCAGCCGGAAGCCCTCGTCGACGGAGACGTGGCGGACGCAATCCGCCCCGAGCCCGAGCGTTCGCAGCGCCTTCACGTTCGTGAAGTGCAGCTCCGAGGAGCCGTAGACCGCGATCGGGTCGAGCGCACGGACACCGGCGGCGTTGACGTCGACGCCCTGCTCCCGCCCGGCCCAGTGGCGCGCGACGGCGAGGCCGAGGAGGTTCGCGCCGGCGGCGCCGCTCGTGAACGTCGCGGCGCGGTGCGGGAGGTCGAGCAGGTCGGCGACCCAGCCGAGGACGATCTGCTCGAGCTCGGTGGCGGCCGGCGCCAGCGCCCAGAGACCCGTGTTCTGGTCGACCGCGACCGCCCACGCCTGTGCGATGGCACCGGCGGGGAGCAAGCCGCCGGTCACGTAGCCGAGGTACCGGCCGCCGGTCGTGGCGCCGAGGCCCGGGGCGACGCGCTCGACGAGCCCCGGCAGGACGTCCTCGAGCGGCACGCCGTGCTCGGGGAGCGGCTCCGAGAGCTGCCGGCGAAGCGTTGCGGCATCGGCGCTCACCGCCGTCGAGGCCGGCGGCTCGAGCGCGTGCCGGAAGTGCTCGGCGAGGTCCGCGAGCGCCCGCTCGAGCGCTTCAGGATCGGGCTCGGAAGGCGGCTGGGCGGCGGCGGCGGGCTCGTTGAGGGGCATCGGCGTTGATCTTTGACATGTCACAGGGCCTGTGCAAGGTTTCTCGCGCGTGAGCGGTACCGACGCCGAGGGGCGCACGCCGGGCGCCGACTGGGATCTCGTGCGGTCGTGGGACGAGGCGTACTACGCGCACGTCTTCGTCACGGCCGACGAGTACGAGCACCGCGCGGTGTCCCACGCGGAGGGCGACGAGCTCGTCCTGAGCGACGGCACGCGGCTGCTCGACTTCACGAGCGGGCTGCTGTGCGCGAACGCGGGTCACCGGAACGAGCGGCTCGAGCGCGCGATCGTCGAGGCCCTCGGCCGCTACGGCTTCGTCTGGGAGGGCTGGGCGACCGACTACCGAGCGCGGGCCGCGAAGCTGATCGTCGAGGACCTGCTCGGCCCGGACGACTGGGCCGGCCGCATCCGCTTCACGTCATCGGGATCGGAGGCGGTCGAGCTCGCGCTCCTCATCGCGCGGACCGTCACCGGGCGGCCGAACGTGATCTCTCGCGACTTCGCGTACCACGGCTGGACGCACGCTGCCCTCTCGCTGATGGGGCTCCCCGGCTCGCGCGGCGTGCTCGCGGCCGCAGACTCCGACGAGGTGAAGCGGCCTCCCGGCGTGCCGATGCAGGGCGTGCACTTCGCGCCGGCGCCGTACTGCTTCGACTGCCCGATCGGACACACCTATCCCGAGTGCAAGCGCGCGGACGACACGCTCGCCTGCATCGCCGCCACCGAGCACCTGATCCGCACGATCGGACCCGACTCGATCGCAGCCGTCGTCGCCGAGCCGATCTTCGGCGTCGGCATGTTCCACCCGCCGCCCGAATACCTGCACCAGCTCAGGGAGCTGACCCGGCGGTACGGCATCCTCTGGATCGACGACGAGGTGATGACCGGCTTCGGCCGCACCGGGAAGACGTTTGCGTACCAGCACGCCCCGGGCGTCACGCCCGACCTCATGGTGCTCGGCAAGGGCATGGTGTCGGCCGCGCTACCGGCGGGCGGCGTCGTCATCAGCCGCGAGCTCGCGGCGGTGATGGACCGCTACCGCTGGGAGACGGTGAGCACCTTCGCCGGGCACCCAGTCGTGAGCGCGGCCGTCGCGGCGAACGTCGAGTGGCTGATCGAGGAGCGGATCGCCGACCGCGCGGCTGTCCTCGGCGCCCACCTCGGCGAGCGCCTGCGCGAGCTGCAGGAGCGGCATCCGTGCGTGGCGCGCGTGGACGGCGCGGGGCTGCTGTGGGCGGTCGAGCTCGTGAAGCCGGACGGGTCCGGCGAGCGGTTCGTCCCCGACGACCGGCACCTGATCCCGGCCGGACCGGGCGGCTTCTCGCCCTCGCTGTTCGTCGCGACCGAGTGTGCGAGACACGGCGTCGCGCTGGCGACCGCGCCGCCGAACACGCTCCGGCTGGGGCCGCCGCTGACCACGACCGCGGATCGCATCGATGTCGGCATCGCGGGGCTCGACGCGGCCTTCGACGCCCTCGACCGGGTCGGCGCGGCCGTCGCGTCGTGACGGCGCCGGTCGTCGACCGCGGCTTCGTCCGCGACCTCCTGCTCGACCTGCTCGCGCCGGTCCCGGACGGCGCGCCGCCGCTCGCGGACACGGCCGTCCGCGGCGCGCCGCGCCTCACGATCGGCGGCGAGCTCGTCAACGCCTCCTCGGGGGCGACGTTCCGGGTCGTCGACCCGGCGACCGGGGAGGCGATCGGCGAGGCCGCCGACGGGACGCTCGAGGACGCCGCCCGTGCGATCGAGAGCGCCCGCCGGGCGTTCGACACGTCGCCCTGGGCACGCGATCCCGCCCTCCGCGCCCGTTGCCTTCGCCAGTTGCAGGACGCGCTGCGCGACGAGCGCGAGACGCTCCGCCGCGACCTCGTTGCGGAGATCGGCTGCGCCGTGCGCATGACCTACGGCGACCAGCTCGACCGTCCGATCGAGAAGCTCGGCTTCTATGCGGACCTCGCGGAGAGCTACGACTACGCCACTCGTCTCGGCGGCGGCGACGAGCGGGCCGGCAACTGGTTCTTCCGCGAGCCGATCGGCGTGGTGAGCGTGATCACGCCGTGGAACATCCCGGTCGAGCTCAACCTCGCGAAGGTCGGCGCCGCGCTCGCGGCCGGCTGCACGGTGGTGCTCAAGCCGTCGCCGCTCTCACCGTGGTCGGGCGCGCACCTCGGCCGGATCGCCGCCGAGCGCACGGAGCTGCCGCCGGGCGTGCTGAACGTCGTGACGTCGTCGTCGAACGACGTCGCCGCCGCGTTGACGACGGATCCGCGCGTCGACGCGGTCGCGTTCACCGGTTCCACCGAGACCGGCAAGCGCGTCATGGCCGCCGCGGCCGGCACCGTCAAGCGCGTGCTGCTCGAGCTGGGCGGCAAGGCGGCCACCATCGTCCTCGACGACGCCGACCTCGGCGGCGTCGTGCCCCTGGCTGCCGCGTTCGTCTGCTTCAACGCGGGGCAGAGCTGCATCCTCCCGAGCCGGCTGCTCGTGCCCCGCCGGCACGCGGAGCAGTGCGTCGAGCTGGCCGCCGAGGGGCTCGCGAGCGTGCCCGTCGGCGATCCGTCCGACCCGGGAACGTTCATGGGCCCGCTCATCAGCGAGGAGCAGCGGGCGCGCGTCGGCCGCTACGTCGAGGCCGGCCTTGCCGGCGGCGCGACGCTCGTGGCCGGCGGCGGTGCGCGCAGCGATCTCGGGCCGGGCTACTACGTCGAGCCGACGCTCTTCGCCGACGTCGACCCGGCGTCGACGATCGCGCAGGAGGAGATCTTCGGCCCGGTGCTGTCGGTGATCCCCTACGACGACGACGACGACGCGGTGGCCATCGCCAACGGAACGGTCTACGGCCTCGCCGGCTACGTCTGGGGCGGCGATCCCGAGCGCGCCGTGGACGTGGCGACCCGGCTCCGCACGGGGATGGTGTCGGTCAACGGCGGCAGCTTCATCGGCGCCGAGCTGCCATTCGGCGGCCGCCGCCAGAGCGGCATGGGCCGCGAGTGGGGCGTGGCCGGGTTCGAGGAGTTCCTCGACCTCAAGAGCGTCGGCGTCGGCGCGGCGCCGTAGCGGCGCGCGGGCGGACACGTGATCGTCGACGTCCACAGCCATCTCTTCCCGCCCGCCTGGGCGTCGTCCGGCCGCATGCCCGGGGACCTGTTCGACGCCGACGGGCTGGTCGAGCAGCGGGCGGCCGCCGGCGTCGCGACGTCGATCGTCTCGGATCCGCACATCTGGTACGGCGACCTCGACCCGTCGGACATCGCCCGCACGCGCGAGTACAACGACTTCGCCGCGGAGCTGACCCGCGCGCATGCGCCGGCGATCGTCGCTCTCGGCAGCGTCACGCCGTGGCGCGGCGACGAGCACGTGGCGGAGGCGGAGCGCGCCGTCTCCGAGCTCGGCCTGGCGGGCCTGGCGATCCCGACGAGCGACGGCGGCCGCTACCTCGACGACGTCCCGCAGGCCTTCTGGGAGCTCGTCGACGGACTGGGCGTCCCCGTCTTCGTCCACCCCGGCGGCACGGTCGTCGGCCAGGAGCTCATGGGCATGTACCGGCTCGGCGAGGTGTGCGGGCGGCCGCTCGACACGACGCGTCACGCTCGCGCGCCACATCCTCACCGGGACGATGGAGCGGCACGCGGGGGTGCGCCTGCTGTGCGCGCACGCGGGCGGGGCCATCTGCACGATCGCCGACCGGCTCGACTTCGGCCACGAGCTCCGGGGCTACGCGCCGCTCGGGCCGTGGGGCGAGGTCGAGCTGCCCGGAGCCGCCGTCCGCGTACGTCGCGCGGCTCAACCTCGACACGGTCACCTACGGCACGGCCGCGCTCCGGCCCGCGCTCGAGCGGGTCGGGCACGGGCGCGTCCTGTACGGGTCCGATCGCCCGCCGGTGCCGTTCGACGCCGAGCGGACGATCGGCTACGTGCGGGAGCTCGGGCTGTCCGCGGAGCAGGAGGCGGCCGTGCTCGGCGGTAACGCACGGACGCTGTTCGGCCTCGCGTGACGGACGCTGCCTCCGGCGGCCGGTGGCTCGATCCCGACGAGCGCGTCGGCGTCGACGTGACGCTGAACGGCGCTCCGGCCACGCTGCAGGCCTCTCCGCGCTGGACGCTCGCCGACGCGGTACGGGCGCACGGGCTGACCGGAACGCACCTCGGCTGCGAGCACGGGGTGTGCGGTGCGTGCACGATCCTGCTCGACGGCGAGCCCGCGCGTGCCTGCCTGGTGCTCGCCGTGCAGGCCGAGGGCCGGCGGGTCGACACGGTCGAGGGGCTCTCGGACGGCGACGACCTCCATCCGGTGCAGGCCGCCTTCACGCGGCACCGGGCGCTGCAGTGCGGCTTCTGCACGCCGGGCTTCGTCGTGCTGTCGGCCTGGCTCGTCGAGCGCGAGCCCGACGCGGGGCCGGACCGCGTCCGCGACGTGCTCTCGTCGAACCTCTGCCGCTGTACCGGCTACGGCTCGATCCTCGACGCCGTCCAGTCCGTGCGCGAGGGGGACGGGACCTGAAGCCGCCGCCGTTCAGCGTACGCGCGCGCCGCCTCGGTGGAGGACGCGCTCGGCCTCCTGGCGGAGGCCGGGCCGGAGGGCAAGCTCATCGCGGGCGGGCAGAGCCTCGTGCCCGTGCTCGCGTACCGCCTGTTCCGGCCGACGCACCTGGTCGACATCGACGGCGTCCCGGGCCTCGACGGCGTGACCGAGCGGGACGGCGAGCTCGAGCTCGGCGCGCTCGTGCGGCACGCCAGGCTGGAGCGGGAGCCGTTCGAGGGCGCGCACGCGCTGCTCTCGCTCGCCGCCCGTCACGTCGGCCACGTCCCCATCCGGACGAGGGGCACGCTCGGCGGCAGCCTCGCCCACGCCGACCCGGCCGCCGAGCTCGCGGTGGCTGCAGTCGCGCTCGAGGCGCGGATCGTGATCCGGTCGGCCCGGGGCGAGCGCGAGGTGCCCTCCGACGAGTTCTTCATCGGCCCCTTCACGACGGCGGTGGAGCCCGACGAGATGATCGTCGCGGTGCGCGTGCCGCAGCCCGTTCCCGCGTCGCGCGCCGGCTTCCGGGAGGTCAGCCTCCGGGCGGGCGACTTCGCGCTCGCCGCGGCGGGCGTGTGGGTCGCGCTCGACGAGGCGGGCGTCGTGAGCGCCGCGCGGGTCGTGCTCGGCGCGGTCGAGCCGGTGCCGCGCCGGAGCCGCGAGGCCGAGGAGCTCCTGCTCGGTGAGGCACTCGGCGACCGGGCGATCGCGGCGGCCGCGGACGAGGCCGCACGCACGTGCGATCCGGCCGGCGACCGCGTCGCCGACGCGGCGACGCGGCGCGAGCTCGTGGCCGTGCTCGTGCGGCGAGCGCTGACCGATGCACGGGACCGGGTGGCCGCGTGACCGCGGTCGGCACCAGCGTCGAGCGAACCCGGGACGTCGCCCTCGTCACCGGGCGCGGCCGCTATGCCGCGGACGTCGACCGGCCCGGACAGCTCCACGCGCGCGTCGTCCGCAGCCCCGTCGCCCGCGGCGCGCTGGACGGCGTGCGCACGGATGTCGCGGCTGCGCGGCCCGGCGTCGTCGCCGTCCTCACCGCGCACGACCTGCCCGACCTTCGCATCCCGATCCGGCTCACCTTCGCGGCAACCCCGAATGCGGCCCGGGTGCTGCAGCCGGTGCTGGCCCGGGACACGGTGCGGTACGTCGGCGAGCCGGTCGCGGTCGTCGTGGCGGAGGACCCGTGGCTCGCCGAGGACGCGGCCGAGCTCGTCCAGCTCGACCTCGAGCCCGACCTCGACGTGCCGGTCGATCCG
Source organism: uncultured Gaiellaceae bacterium (assembly GCA_963733065.1). Taxonomy (GTDB): domain Bacteria; phylum Actinomycetota; class Thermoleophilia; order Gaiellales; family Gaiellaceae; genus CAVTBT01. The sequence goes on along the minus strand of CAVTBT010000005.1, from coordinate 242,611 downwards.
CGCGGCCGCCGCGCGGGAGGGCGCGCCGCTCGTCCACGCCGACCTGGGATCGAACGTCGTCGACACGCTGCCGTTCTCCTACGGCGACGTCGAGCGTGCGTTCGCCGAGGCCGACGTGGTCGTGCGCCGCCGCCTCGCTGTCGGGCGTCACACCGCCGTGCCGATGGAGACGCGCGGTCTCGTTGCGGAGCACGACGCGCGCACCGGGCGCCTGACGATCTGGGGCGCCGCCAAGGTCAAGCACTTCAACCGCACGGCGATCGCCGCGCTGCTCGAGCTCGACCCGGCGGCGGTGCGGCTCGTTGAGGTGGACGTGGGCGGCGGCTTCGGTGTCCGCGGCGAGCTCTACCCGGAGGACCTGCTCGTCCCGTTTCTGGCGCGCCTCCTCGGCCGGCCGGTCAAGTGGATCGAGGATCGCGCCGAGCATTTCGTCGCGACGAACCACTCCCGCGAGCAGGTGCACGAGCTCGCGGTCGCGGCCCGGTCCGACGGGACGTTGCTCGGCTTCGAGGACACGGCGTGGTGCGACCAGGGGGCGTACGTCCGTACCCAGGGGCTGCTGCCGACGATGGTGCCGGGGACGCACCTGCCCGGCCCGTACGTCTGGCAGGCCTTCTCGTCGACGGCGCACGCCGTGCTCACGAATCGCACGCCGGTCGGGACCTATCGCGGGCCCGGCATGACGGAGGCGTCGTTCGTGCGGGAGCGCATGCTCGACCTCGTCGCCGCCGAGCTGCGTCTCGACCCGGTCGAGCTGCGGCGGCGGAACCTCGTGCCCGCCGAGCGCATGCCGTTCCGGTACGACCTCGGCCCGCACGTGCCGCCCATCGTCTACGGCAGCGGCGACTACCCCGCGTTCTTCGAGCGCCTGCTCGATGCCGCGCGGCTGGAGGAGCTGCGGGCGGAGCAGGCAGCCGCCGCGGAGTGGTCCGGAGCGGCTCGGCATCGGTGTCGCCGCCATGGTCGAGCTCGGCGGCATCGGGCCGTTCGAGGAGGCGTCCGTCGAGGCTCGTCCGGACGGGACGCTGGTCGTGCGCGCGGGCGTCGGGTCCCTGGGCCAGGGCATCGAAACCGCGCTCGCGCAGATCGCCGCTGACGAGCTGGGTGTCGACGTGTCGCGGGTCGTCGTGCACCACCACGACACGGACGACGTGGACAGCGGCTTCGGGTCGTTCGCGAGCCGGAGCACGGTCGTGGCCGGGAACGCGGTCGCGCTCGCGGCGCGGGAGCTTCGGGCGCGTGCGCCCGACGGCGACTGGAGCGAGCTCGCCGCTGCAGGCGAGGTGCGCGCCCGCTTCGACAAGGAGCATCCGAGCTTCTCGTTCGGCGCCGCGGTCTCGGTGGTGGCGGTCGATGTCGAGACCGGCGTGGTGCGGCCGCTCCGGCACGTCGTCGCGCACGACGTCGGCCGGGCGATCAACCCGGCGATCGTGCGCGGCCAGCTCGCCGGTGGCGCCGCCCAGGGCATCGCGGGCGCGCTTCTGGAGGAGCTGCCGTACGACGACGCCGGGACGCCGCTCGCGGTCTCGTTGGCCGACTACGCCATGCCGACGCTCTCCGAGGTGCCGCCGATCGAGACCGTGATCATCGAGAGCACGGTGCGCGACAACCCGCTCGGCGTGAAGGGCGCCGGGGAGGGCGGTGTCGCCTCTGCGCCGGCCGCGGTCGCGAACGCCGTCGCCGACGCGCTCGGGCCGGCCGGGCGGGCGATCGACACGCTGCCGCTGACGCCGGCCCGCGTGCGCGGGGTGCTGCGCGGCGGGGATGATGGCGACGGCGAACCGACGAGGGAGGCGGCCGATGGTGGCTGAGGCACGAGCAGGGAACGCGCGCATCGCGTACGAGGGCCGGGGTCAGGGCGAGCCCGCGCTCCTGCTGCTGACCGGGTGGTGCTCGAGCACCGGCCGCTGGGCGAAGGTCGCGTCGCTCGCCTCCGAGCACCGGCGCGTGGTGAGCTTCGACTGGCGCGGCCACGGCGAGTCGGGGCCTGCGCCCGGTGACTTCGGGGTCGAGGAGCTCGTCGAGGACGCGCTCGCCGTGGTCGAGGCGAGCGGGATCGACCGTTTCGTGCCGTGCGCCGCGTCGCACTCGGGCTGGGTGGCGATCGAGCTGCGGCGCCGCCTCGGCGACCGCGTGCCCGCGCTCGTACACGCGGACTGGATGCTGACCGTGCCGTCGGCCCGCTACATGGACGTGATCGCACAGCTCGACTCCGACGAGTGGGCGACGGCCCGCGACACGCTCTTCCGGATCTGGGCCGCGGGCGTCGACACGCCCGACGTCCGCGAGGTGCTCGGCGTCATGGCCGAGCACGACGACGAGATGTGGCGTCGCTCCGGCCGGGAGATCGGGGGCTCGTACGAGCGCAACGTCAGCCCCCTCGACGTCTTCGCGGCGCTCGACCCGCCGGTGCCCGTGCTGCACCTCTATGGCCAGCCGCCCGATCCGGAGTACCTCGCCGTCCAGGAGCGCTTCGCCGCGGAGCACGACTGGTTCAGGGTGGTGAGGGTGGACGCGACGACCCACTTCGCGATGCTCGAGGCGGCGCCCGAGGTGGCGGCCGCGATCGAGGCGTTCGTCGCCCGCGCGAGTTAGCGGAGCGGTGACCGTGCTGCGCGTGGCGATCGTCGGCGGCGGCATCGGCGGCCTGACCGCCGCGCTGGCCCTGACGCGTCGCGGTGTTGCCGTCGAAGTGCTCGAGCAGGCGCCCTCGCCGGGCCGCACGGGCGCCTCCATCGACCTGGGCCCGAACGCCGTCCGTCTGCTCGACGCCCTTGGGGTGCGAGACGGCATGCGGCGCGTCGGCGTCCGGCCCGATGCGGTCGAGCTGCTGCGCTGGGACGACGGCTCGACGCTCCTGCGCGCGCCACACGGCGAGGGCGCCGAGCGCCACTTCGGGGCGCCGCTTTTGGATGTCTACCGGCCGGACCTCCACGACGTGCTGCTGGAGGCGCTGCCCGCGGGCACCGTCCGCTTCGGCGCCAGGGTCGAAGGCGTGAGGCAGGACGACGAGGGCGTCGACCTCGCCGTCCGAGGAGCCGCGCCCGTTCGCGCGGACGCCGTCGTGGCCGCCGACGGGATCCGCTCCCCGCTTCGGCAGGAGCTCGTCGGCGCCGACGAGCCCGTGTTCTCGGGCACGGTCGTCTATCGCGGGCTGGCCGAGGCGGACGCCGTCCGCGAGCTGCACCCGGACCGCGTCAACCGGTACTGGCTCGGCCCGCACCGGCACGCCGTTGCGTACTGGGTCGCCGCCGGTGACCTGCTCGCCGTCAACGCTGCGGTGCGCGAGGCGGCCTGGGCGCGCGAGTCGTGGACGGACGAGGCGCCGCCCGAGGAGGTGCTGCCGGCCTTCGCGGGATGGCACGACCCGCTGCTCGAGCGCTTCCGCCGCTGCCGCACGTTCCTCCGGGGCGCCGTCTTCGTGAGGCGGCCGCTCGCGCACTGGTCGTTCGGCCGCGTCACGCTGCTCGGCGACGCCGCCCACGCCATGGAGCCGTTCCAGGCCCAGGGCGCCGCGCAGGCGGTCGAGGACGCATTCGTGCTCGGCGAGTGCCTGGCCGATGTGTCGCCGGGTGATGTGCCCGGGGCGCTCGCGCGGTACGAGGGAGCGCGAATGGTGCGCGCCGAGGACCTCCAGGACTCCTCTCGCGCCGCCGCGGACACGCTCTACCTGCCGGACGGAGACGAGCAGCGGGCGCGCGACGAGCGCTACCGCTCGCTCCTCGACGCCTTCCCGTGGGGACACCGGCAGCCGATCTGGGAGCACGACGTGCGCACGGCGCTCCCGTAGTCCTCGGGCTTACCCGGGTCGGTCGGGCGGCAGCACCTTTCCGGGGTTGAGGATCCCGTGCGGGTCGAAGAGCACCTTGATGCCTCGCAGCAGCTCGATCAGGTCGCCGTGCTCGCGCTGGAGCGCGCCGACCTTCCCGAGGCCGACGCCGTGCTCACCGGTCGACGTGCCGCCTCGGGCAAGCGCGTCCGCGACCACGCCGTGCACCAGCTCCTCCGAGCGGGCGACCTCGTCGGCGTCCGCCGCATCGAGATGGATGCTCACGTGCACGTTCCCGTCGCCGGCATGGCCGACGATGCCCGCCCTCAGCGCGAGTCGGTCGATCTCGCGGCGCGCGAACGACACGGCCTCGGCGAGCTCGGACACCGGCACGCAGACGTCAGTCACCCGCTCGCGGCTGCCCGGCACGGCCGCGGCGGCGGCGTGTGCGACGTCGTGGCGCGCCTTCCAGAGCCGGGCCCGGGCCGTCGCGTCGTGCTCGTACACGACGTCGAGTGCCCCCTCGTCCGCGGCTACCGCGCGCACGAGCTCGAGGTCGCCGGCCACGCCGGCCTCCGTGCCGGTGGCCTCGACGAACAAGCAGGGGCCGACCGGGTACGCGCTGCCGGAGTAGGCGTTGACCGCGGCCACGATCCAGGGGTCGAGGAGCTCGAGCCGCGTGATGCCCGCGCCGGCGGCCACGAGAGTCGCCGCCGTCCGGCAGGCCGACTCGACGTCCGGGAAGCCGATGCGGAGCGCGACGGCGTGCTCGGGGATGCCCTGCAGCCGCAGCGTCAGCTCCGTGATGACGGCGAGCGTCCCCTCGGACCCGACGAGCAGCGACGTGAGGTCGTAGCCGGCCGACGTCTTCGGCGCTCGGCTGCCCGTCCGTACGACCCGGCCGCCCGGGAGCACCGCCTCGAGCGCGAGGACGTTCGCGCGCATCTTCCCGTAGCGCACCGTCGTCGTCCCGGCCGCGTTCGTGGCCGCCATGCCGCCGAGCGTCGCGTCCGCGCCCGGGTCGACCGGGAAGAAGAGGCCGTGCTCGGCGGCGGCCCGCTGCAGCGCCAGCCGCGTGACGCCGGGCTCGACGCGCGCGAGCAGGTCGGCGGGCGCCAGCTCGACGATGCGGTTCATCCGCGAGAGGTCGAGGCTGATGCCGCCGGCGACCGGGATGACGTGCCCTTCGAGGCTCGTCCCCGCGCCGAACGGCGTCACCGGCACCCGCCGCTCGTGCGCGAGCGAGAGCACGGCTGAGACTTCGCCGGTCGAGGTCGGGTAGACGACGAGGTCGGGCCGGTGCGGGGGATGGAAGCTGAGGTCGGCCGCGTGCAGGTCGCGCTCGGAGTCGCCGTCGCTCACTCGGTCCGGGGCGAGCGCGGCCTCGAGCTCTCCCTTCAGGTTGCCCGTCAGCGTCTCCTCCTAGGCGGTGCCGGACGACGCGCCTGCAGCCTGCGCTGCGAGCAGGTCGCGGACGCGCACCTGCTCGCTCAGCAGACGGCGGAAGCGGTCCGGCTCGCCGGCCACGTACGCGCTGCAGAGGGCTCGGCCCGCCGGGTAGGTGATGATGTAGGTCCGCGACGTCGGCTCGGTGAGGAAGCGGACCACGTGGGCGGCGAGCGTCGGCGTCAGCAGGGCCCACCGCTCGAGGTACGCCTGCGTCTCCGGCTCGCCGGCCCCGCCGTCGTGCAGCATCAGCGCCGCGTTGACGTGGGCCCATTCGCACGGTTCGTAAGCCCGCTCGACGGCCAGCGCGTGCGGGAGATCGAGCTCGATGCCTGCGTCGTGCACGATCGCGGCGAACGCCGGCCCGCCGTCGCCCTCGAGCAGCACGGACGGCGCGAGCTTGGCGATGCCCTCCGAGACGAGCGACTGCGGCGTGGGCACCGACACCAGCGTCTCCTCGAGCAGCCCCCGGCCGCGCACCAGCAGCTGCTCCTTGCTGCAGCGCTCGGCGTGGTGGCCGGGATACGTCTCGTGCATCGTGAGCCGGAGCAGCTCGATGGCGGACAGCGGCAGGTCGACGTTGACGGCGATCCGGCTGCGGAAGTCGCCGAGGTAGTAGCAGAACGCGAGCCAGGGCTCGTCGTGCACGATCTCGAGCTCGACAACCTCGCCGTCCGGCAGCTCGACCAGCGCCCGCGTCCTGGCGCGCGCCTCCTCGATGACTGCCGCAACGGTGCGCTCGACGTGCTCGGGAGGTACGAGGATCGAGTCCTCCCAGCGCTGGTACCGCTCGGCCAGCGGTCCCGTCTCCGGGGACGAGCTCCTCGAGCCGCTCGTGCGCAGCCTCGAAGACGGCCTCGTCGGTGAACGTCGGCCGGACGCCGTAGCAGCCCTCCACCTCGTCCGCATACGTCCCGGGCTCGCCGGCCAGCGCGCCCGCGTAGGTGCGCAGCCCGACGACCTGGTCGCGCAGCCAGCCGTCCTCGACCTCGTCGAGCAGGGCCTCTGCGGCGGCGACGAGCGCTTGCGGCTCGACCGGCGGCTCCGCCTCGGCGGCGGCCGACAGCTCCGGAGGCCCGAAGTAGGCGTCGACGATCCCGTCGACGTGGCGGCCGAGCTGGAGCCCGAGCCGGAGGTAGCGCTCGGCGACGGAGTCGGCCATGCGCCGAGCCTACGGGACGGATGCGGCTACCGCTCCCGCGGCTCCCACGTGAAGCGGCGCGCGGCGACGATCAGGCCGGCGAGACCCCACGCCGCGACGAAGGCGACGTCCCGGCCCTGCTCCCAGAGCCGCTCGTCCTCGAGGTAGACGCTGTCCACGATGTCCACGAAGTGCTTGAGCGGCAGCACGTCGCCGATCGCCTGCAGCACCTCCGGGTAGTCGGTGGTCGGCCCGAACGAGCCGGACAGAAAGGCCATGGGCAGCAGGATCACGTTCACCACGGCCGATGACCCCTCGTCGGAGCGGATGAGCGATGCCGCTCCGAACCCGATCCCGGCGAAAGCGGCCACGCCCAACAGCAGCGCCAGCGCGAGCGAGAGCCAGCGTTCGGGGAGCGTCGCGTCGAAGAGCAGCTGGCCCATCCCGATCATGACGAGGGTCTGGAGCGCGAAGACGGCGAGGGTCGAGAGCAGGACGGCCGTGAGGTACGTCCACTGCGGCAGCGGCGTCGCGCGCAGCCGCTTGAGCACGCCCGACTCACGGCGGATCACGAGCTGGATCGTCAGGCCGGCGAACGCCGTGTTCGCCGCGCCGTAGCCCAGCATGCCGGCCAGCAGCACGTCGGCCGCGGGCCGGCCGTCGATCGTGCCGTCGTAGACCGAGCCGAGCAGCAGGTAGAGCATCGGCGGGAAGATGAAGATGAAGACCGCGGCCTCGCGGCTGCGCCAGAAGACGAGCTGCTCGGCGCGGAGCTGATGCGCCAGCGTCGTCACGGCGACCCCTCGTCGACGAGCTCGAGGTAGACGTCCTCGAGGGTCGGCCGCCGCACCTCGAGACCGTCGAGCTCGCGGCCCTCGGCCACGGCGCCGGCGGTCAGGTCGGCGAGCACGCGCGTCGGCTCCTCGGTCACGATCCGCACCTCCTCGCCGTTCCGGCGGAAGCGGATCTCGGCCTTGAGGGTGGCGCCGATCAGGTCGGCGGGCCTGCCCTGCAGCACGATCTCGCCGCCCCGCATGACGGCGACGCGGTCGGCGAGCTGCTGCGCCTCGTCGAGGTAGTGCGTCGTCAGGAGCACCGTCTTGCCGAGCGCGCGCAGCGAGCGGATCAGATCCCACGCGTTCCGCCGCGCCGCCGGGTCGAAGCCCGTCGTCGGCTCGTCGAGGAACACCAGCTCCGGATCGCCCACCAGCGCGACGCCGAGGTCGAGCCGCCGCTTCTGGCCGCCGGAGAGCGTCTTGACGCGTGCGCCCGACTTCTCCGCCAGGCCGACGAGGGCGATCACGTCGTCGACGGGGCGTGGGTGCTCGTAGTAGCCCGCGAAGATGCGGTGCACCTCCCGCACGGTCAGCTGCGGCCAGAGCTCGGACTGCTGGAGCACGACGCCGATCCGCTCGCGGAAGGCCCGTCCCGCTCGTCCCGGGTCGTGGCCGAGCACGCTCACGTCGCCGCTGTCGCGGCTGCGGTAGCCCTCGAGGATCTCGACGGTCGTCGTCTTCCCGGCGCCGTTCGGGCCGAGCAGCCCGAAGACCTCGCCGGCGCGCACCTCGAAGTCGATGCCGCGGACGGCGTCGACCGCCCCGTACCGCTTGCGCAGCCCTCTGACCTCGATCGCGGCAGGCGTCACGGCAGGTCGATGGCTACCACGCCGGCGGGCGCGAAGCTCGGCTCGGCGCCGCCGCGGAGTGCCGCGGTGATCTCGCCGCAGTCCGGCTGGTGACCCACCGCCACCACGTTGCCGGAGTCGGCCGAGAGGGCATCGAGCAGACCCGTGGCCGTTGCTCCCGGCGCCAGGCGATCGTCGATGCGAAGCGGGGCTGCGGCGGCCCTGGCGATGGCGTCGGCCGTCTCGCGCGCCCGCAGCAGCGGGCTCGAGAGCACGACCGTCGGCTGCTCGCCTGCGAGCCGCTCGGCGAGACGCCGCGCCTGTTCGCGGCCGTCCGGCGTCAGCGCGCGGAGCTCGTCGGGGCTGCCCGCAGCGGCCTCGGCGTGGCGGACGAGAAAGAGGCGCACGGGCGCCAGCATAGGGGCGGGCGTCCGCGGGCGGGACGGTCAGCCGAAGAGCGGCAGGCGGGCTGCCGGGCGGCCGTCGTCGTCGTGGTTCGGGAGATCACGGACGGTGGTGATCGTCTCGGTGGCGGCCACCCCGACGACGCCGTCCCCCGAGCGCTCGATCGTGAACACGCGGACGAGCCCATCCTGCTCGGCGACGTACAGCCTGCCGTCCGGGCCGAATGCCAGGGAGGTCGGCTCGTCGGGCTCGGCACCGCGGACGAGCGAGCGGCGGAAGCAACCTCGGGCCACAGGCGAGCACGCTCCACGCGCTCGCGGCTCGAGCACCACGATCCGTCCGGCCGCCCAGTCGGCGATCCAGATCGAGCCCGGGAAGCGGCCTGCGTCGTCCGGTGTCGTGACGTCCAGCGGCAGCACCGCGGCGCGCTCGAACACGACCGATTGCGCGGCAGCACCGTGCCGGCCCGGATCGACGCTCCGCAGCGCGCCGTCGAACGAGACCGTGAGCAGGTCCGCCCGCGTACTCGGCGATCCCGTTGGTCGAGCTCTCGAAGGTCGTGATGGTCCCTGCCGCACGCGACGGCGGCACCGTCCGGCACTCGTGGCGGGCCGGGTTCGGATGGCCGCCGTAGCTCCCGGGCACGGTGACGTCGCGGATCGAGTCGAGGCCCTCGGGGCCGCCCTCGCGCGGCTCGTTCGAGCAGTTCCGCGGCGCGCCGCCGACGTCGGCGTTCGACCCGTTGACCGTGACGTAGAGCCGGCCGGTGCGCGTCCGGACGAGGTCGTACGGGTTGCGCAGCCCCGTGGCGTGCACCAGCACCGGGCCGCCATCGGGCTGCAAGGCCTGATTGAGGCCGGCGTTGCCGCCGAACGGGTCGCCGGCATCGCGTGTCGCCGTCGCGGGTCGGATCGTCGAGCGTCGGCAGGTCGTAGGGCGGCGTCCCGAGCGCGTCGAGGTCGATGCGCAGGATCGTTCCGGAGAGCTCGTACTCAGGCACGAGCCGGAAGGCGATCGAGGGCGCGCCGAGGTTCGTCATGGAGCCGACGGCGAGGTAGACGACGCCACGGGCCTCGTCGAGCGCAAGGCCGTTCGGGGCATGGTCGTGACGGGATCGCGGGAGCCCGCGGACGAGCTGCTCGTGTCGCCAGCCGCCAGGCTCGCGAGTGAGCCGCGAGAGAATCCCCGAGTTCGTGTCGCCGTACGCAAGGCGCGTGTCACCGCCGGCGATTCGCGGGTCGCTGGACGAGATGTACAGGACAGGCCGCGACGCGGTGCCGCCGACAGCGAGCCCGGTGACGAGCCTGCGGTTCACCACCGGCCGCGGCAGCACGCGCTCCGCGAGCGGCAGGCGTGCGAGGCGCGCGTAGGACGGCGAGTAACGGAACTCGTCGCGGATCCTCTCGGCCTGGGACACGGCGACCGCCGCGGCACCCGCCGCGACTACGAGCAGTGCGACGAGCACTTGCCGCCGCCTGCGCAGCAAGCGTCGGCGCGGCGCGGCGGGAGGCACGGCGGGATGCTAGACCGCGGCTACGATCTCGCGCGTGACGGGCCGCCTGCGTCAGCTCGCGAGCGCGTGGCGGTCCTGGACGCTCGGCCTGCGCGTGCTTGCCGTCGCCGCTGCGGTATCCATGCTCATCCTGCTGGCCGGCGTCGTCGCGCTCCTGACGGATACCGCCGTGCCCGGTCCCGAGCTCCGGCCGGTGCTGGGCCTCGAGCAGAGCGTGGGCGTCGAGCCCTGCAGCGTCGATCCCGAACAGGTGCGAGAACCCGACGGCGACGCCGGGCCGCCGGCCTGGAGCCCGGCCGGCGACATCGCCGACCCGGTCGACGAGCTCTTCGCGGTGGCGTCCGGCGGCCGCGTGTACGCCGGCGGCGGCCTGGCGCCAAGCGAGGACGGTACGACACTCCGGTCGATCGACAGCTTCGGCGTCGTCGATCCCTCGACCGGGCTCGTCCAGGCGCTGCCGGCGCTGCCCGTCCGGCTCGATCACGCGGCGGCCGCGGCCCACCGCGGAGCCGTCTACGTGATCGGCGGCTTCAGCGACGATGCCGCACAAGCGCGGATGTGGCGCTACTCGCCGATGGATGAGCGCTGGTCGGAGCTGCCGTCCATGCCTACCCCGCGCGGCGCCGCCGGCGCCGCGGTCGCCGACGGCCGGCTCTATGTCGTGGGCGGCGTCGCCGGATCGTTCGCCACGCTCGGGACGCCGGCGGAGGCGGCCCTCGAGGTCTTCGACTTCGCGTCCGGGACGTGGAGCAACGGACCGCGGATGCCGACCGCGCGCCACCATCTCGGCGTCACGGCGCTCGGCGGCAAGCTGTATGCCGTGGGCGGGCGCGGCCCGGGCGACCTCTCGCTCGACGCCGCCGAGCGGTTTGACCCGGTCACGAACGCGTGGGAGCGGCTGCCCAGGCTGCCGCTCGGGTCCGGAGGGCTCGCGCTCGCCGTGCGTGGCGGTCGCGTCGTCGCGCTGGGCGGTGGCGACGACGACGACGGCTGGGTGACCCCGGCGACGTGGGCGTTTTCGGCCGCCGGGGACGACTGGACGCGGCTCGGCGACATGGGCGTCGCGCGGCACGGCCACAGAGCCGTGACGCTTGGCCGGACGGTGTACGCGCTCGGCGGCTCGCCGTGCGTCGGCTGGGGTCGCACCGGGCTGATCGAGGCGCTGGGGTAGCCTCGACGGCATGACCTCGTATCGCTACGTCGTCGTCGACGTCTTCACGGACGTGGCGCTCACCGGCAACCAGCTGGCGGTCTTCACCGATGCGAGCGCTCTGCCCGAGCACCTGCTGCAGCCGCTCGCCCGCGAGTTCGGCTTCTCGGAGACCGTGTTCGTCCTGCGACCCTCGGGCGAAGGTCATGCACGCATCAGGATTTTCACGCCCGAGACGGAGCTGCCGTTCGCGGGCCATCCCACGCTCGGCACCGCCTTCGTTCTCGCGGGACCTCTGCAGCTGGGGGTGGTCGGCATCGAGATGGGCGTCGGGCTCGTCCCGGTCGAGCTCACACGCGACGAGTCCGGCCGGATCGTCTTCGGCCGCATGAGCCAGCCCGTGCCGACCTGGGAGCCCTTCGACGACCCGGGCCTGCTGCCGGCGCTCGGCCTCGAGCGGTCCGAGCTGCCGGTCGAGCGCTACGACAACGGTATCGAGCACGTCTACGTCGCCCTGCCGAGCAAGGACGCGGTTGCTGCGCTCCAGCCCGACTGGAGTGCGCTCGCGCGGCTGGGGCTGCTCGGCGTCAACTGCTTCGCCGGCGAGGGCGCGAGCTGGAAGACGCGCATGTTCTCGGCGCTCGACGGGGTCGCCGAGGACGCGGCGACCGGATCGGCGGCGGGGCCGCTCGCCGTGCACCTGGCCCGCCATGGCCGGATCCCCTTCGGCGAGGAGATCGAGATCGAGCAGGGCGCGGAGATCTCGCGCCCGTCGCGGCTCTTCGCCCGCGTCGAGGGGACGCCCGACCGAATCGACCGCGTCGAGGTTGGCGGGTCGGCAGTGATCGTCGCGCGCGGCGAGTTCCGGGTCTGAGCCTCCCCCGCGGCTAGCTCGCGGCGCCGAGCCGCTGATCGAGCTCGTCGTCGGCCGGCACCTGGCCGCCCGGGGTCAGGCCGTCGATGGTGCCCGGCAGTACCTGAGCCAGCACGCCCGCCGCTTCGTCGTCCGTGACGCCGAGCTGCTCCGCCGCCTTGTGCACCTCGTCGTCGCCGAGCGCGGTTCGCACCTCGTCGGGAGAGACCCCCTCGTTGTCGCCGGTGCCGACCCAGGACTGCGCCTTGTCGCCCATCCCCTGCTCCTGGAACTGGCCGAGGATCTTCTGGACGCCGCCGCTCTTCAGCAGGCCGATCATCATTGGAGCGAGTGCCATCAGCGCGCCAGCGCCGCCGCCTCCGCTCCCACCGCCACCGCCGCTGATCCCGCTGAGGACGCTGTCGAGGCCGCCGCCCCCGCCACCGCCCTGGCCGCCCAGGAGGCCGCCGAGGATGTCGTCGAGACCGCCCATGATTCCCCCTTCGCTCTCGGTGTGCGCCGTTCGGCGGAGTCTGTCACTCCCAGGCCACGCCCGACACCTCGGGCAGCTCGGGCGCAAGCGCCGCCCAGAAGCGGCCGCCGTCGCGCGAGAGGTACAGGCGGTTCCGCGCCCCGTAGAGCACGAGATCGGGATCGTCGGGGTGGATCGCGACGGCTCGTCCCGGCGGGAGGCCTCCGCCTGCCTCGCGCCAGGTCGTGCCGGCGTCGTCGGACACCGCGAGCGGCGGCCGGCGGTCGACGACCGCCACCACGCGCGAGCCGACTGCGTCCGCGTCGACGAGCAGCGGCAGCCCGAGCGCGAGCGGCGCACGCGGAGCGAGCGTGGCCGTCTCGTCGAGCTCGAGCACGACCTCCTCCTCGACGTCGACCTCGACGACGCCGTGCACCGTCGCGGCGCGGGCCCTCACCGCGCCCGTCCGAGGAGGAGGCCCGACACGAGCGCGCTCGCGCGCCGGGCGGCGGAGGCGGGCGCGTGGCCGGCCGCCCGTCCGTCCAGGTAGGCGGCGCAGAACGCGTCGCCCGCACCGGTCGGGTCGACGCGTCCGGTGACCGGGCGGACGGCGATGCGCTCGGCCGTTCCGCCCGCGACGACGAGCGACCCGCGTGACCCGAACGTGACGACGACCTCTGCCGGCCCGAGCGCGGCCAGCGCCTCGATCTCGGTGGAGCCGGCGAGCACGAGCGCCTCCTCCTCGGCGAGCTTCAGGATCGCCGTGTGGCGCAGCACGTCCGGGTCGAGGTCGCCGTCCAGCGTCAGCGGCCCCGTCCGCGGCACGCGCACGAGCCCCTGACCGTCGAGAAGCAGCCGCCGTCCGCGAGCGAGCTCTGCCAGCGTCGCGGCGGGGAAGTCCGAGCGGGTGACCGCGCCGACGAACACCCACTCCGCACGGCCGAGCCCGCGCCCCGCCCAGCCGCGCGCATCCTCCGGCGTCCACGGGTCGCCGAGCTCGTCGACGTGCATGACGCGCTCGTCGCCCCGGTAGTGGAACGAGAACGCTGCGGTCCGCTCGCCCGGTGCCCACACGACCGGCAGTCCGAGCGCCACCACGCGCTGCATGAGACGCCGGTCGGCGGCGGCGCAGCGCGTCACGACGCGACCGCCACTGCCGAGCACCCGGAGCGCGCGTGTCGCGTAGAGCGCCGGGCCGCCGACGCGCGGCGAGCCGCCCGCGACAACGTCCTTCGTGACGTTCCCGATGACCGCGACCCCCGGCACGAGCGGGAGCCTACGGCGGTAGGAGGGTTCGGCGGAACGTCGCTCGGCCCGACGGCACAGCTCGATGTTTCGCCGAACCCTCCTAGGGGACTCGTCGGCGACCGACCGTGGCGATGGCGAGCGCGAGCACGAACGACGCGACGAAGCTCGGTACCGTCGCGCCGATCGCCCAGTGCTGCGGGTCGAGCCGCTCGACGACGTCGACCCACCACGACGGCCCGTTCGGCGCCAGCCACTGGTAGAGCGCGAAGCCCAAGAGCCAGGCGGCGAGCATCCCCGGTCGTGCCGCCGGCGAGCCGAAGATCTGCTCGCGGTCGTAGTGCCGTCCCGCCACGAGCCAGTGGGCGAGCAGGACGGCGAAGAGGGGGACGAAGAACGAGCCGAGGAGGTAGAGGAACGTCTGGTAGTCGACGAGGTCGATCGCGAGTGCGCCCGCCGTCGCGACGGCGGAGACGATGACGATGAGGAGCTTCTGCGAGACGCGCGGCATGAGGTTCTGGAGCGACATCGCCGTCGAGTAGACGTTCGCGAACGCCTCGTCGGTCTCGGTCACGAGCAGCGCGAAGAGCGCGAGCGCGGCGGCCGCGCCGCCGGCCACGACCGCGGCGGGCAGCGCCGCGGGATCGGACAGGTCGCGCGAGAGGAAGAGCACGGCACCGAGTGCGAAGAGCCAGACGTCGGGCACGAAGTAGCCGACGCCCGTGCCCCAGAACGCGCTCCGCCGACCGCGCGAGAAGCGGGTGTAGTCGGCGGCGAGCGGGATCCACGACACGGTGATGGCGACCACGATGTCAGCCCCCTGCCACACCGAGAGGCCACCCTCGCCGGGCCGGTCCCAGAGCCCGCCCAGGTCGGCGCCGTCGAGCGCCCACCAGGTGAGGTAGACGAGTGCGACGGGCACCGCCCAGGCGCCGAAGACCCGGACGAAGCGCCGTACGAAGCCGATCGGCCCGAGCAGGGCGAGCACCAGCGCGACCGCCCCGAAGACGAGCGTCCAGAGCCACTGGGCCTCGAAGCCGAAGAGCTCGTCGGACAGGGCTGCGGCGGCGGTCGCGATGATCAGCAGCTCGAAGATCGACCAGCCGATGCACTGCGCGATGTTGATCGCCGTCGGCAGCCAGGAGCCGCGCTGCCCGAACGGCGCCCGCAGCACCACCATCGCGGGCACCCGCGCGTCGGCGCCGATCAGCCCGGCCGCGCCGAGCATGGCGTTGCCGATGAGCCCGCCGAGCAGGATGGCGAGGAACGCGTCCGGGAGCGACAGCGCCGGCACGAGCGCCGTGGCGGCGACGATGACGAGCAGCGACACGCCGAGGTTGCTCCACAGCAGCCCGGTGTCGACCAGCCCCAGCACGCGCAGCCGATCCGGGACGGGCTCGATGCCCCACGCCGGAGCGGTCTCGTCGCCGCTGGCCATCCTGCGCTCCCTTCGCCGGTACGAACCGGATCAGGTTCGACGGGTGTGATCTCAGCCTCGTGCGAGGCACCCCGGTTCGCGCCGACTCTAACGGAGCCCCGAAACGCGCGCGGGGCGCCTGTCGAAGTGCCCCGCGCCGCGTTTCGTGACCCCGGAAAACCGCCCGCCGTCCCCCAGCGACAGGCGGAGTCCCGTCGAGGCTACGGGTGCCGTCTCGGCCGTGTCAAAGGATCGTCCGAGGCTTTACATCCCGCAAACGTCCTCGACGGCGACGTGGGCCGGCTGGTTATAAGGAGGCGTGCAGTACGTCAACCTCGGCAGCACTGGGCTGCGCGTCTCGCGCGTCTGCCTCGGGATGATGAGCTTCGGCAGGCACGAGAGCCGCGAGTGGGCGATCGACGAGGCCGCGGCGGAGCCGATCGTCAGGCGCGCCGTCGAGGGCGGCGTGATCTTCTTCGACACCGCCGACGTCTACAACGGCGGTCAGAGCGAGGTCGTCACCGGCCGGCTCCTGCGCTCGCTGTTCGGCACGCGCGAGGAGTACGTCGTCGCGACGAAGGTGAACGGGCGGACGATGCCGGGGGAGAACGGCCGCGGCCTCTCGCGGAAGCACGTCATGGCGTCGATCGACGGGTCGCTCGAGCGGCTCGGGCTCGACTACGTCGACCTCTACCAGATCCACCGCTGGGACCCGGCGACGCCGATCGAGGAGACGATGGAGGCGCTTCACGACGTCGTGCGGGCCGGCAAGGCCCGCTACATCGGCGCGAGCAGCATGTGGGCGTGGCAGTTCGCCAAGGCGCAGCGCGTCGCGCCGACGCCCTTCGTCTCGATGCAGAACCACTACAACCTGATCTACCGCGAGGAGGAGCGGGAGATGATCCCGCAGTGCGCCGACCAGGGCGTGGGGATCATCCCGTGGAGCCCGCTTGCGCGGGGGCTGCTCGCCGGCAGCCGAACCGCCGCCGGCGACAGGTTGACCGACCGCTCGAAGACGGATCCCTTCATCGACTCGCTCTACCGCCCCGATCTCGATTTCGCGGTGATCGACCGGGCGGCCGAGGTCGCGGACGGCCACGGCGTCTCGACGGCGCGGGTGGCGCTGGCCTGGCTGTTCCACAAGCCGCACGTGACGGCGCCGATCGTCGGCGCGACGAAGCTCGAGCACCTGGAGGACGCCCTCGCCGCCGAGCAGCTCTCGCTGAGCGACGAGGCCGTCGCGCGGCTCGAGGAGCCGTACGTGCCGCATCCGGTCTCCGGGATCGAGCTGTAGCGCCGGGCGGTCAGCCCGCGAGCAGACGCCGCAGCACGTACTGGAGGATGCCGCCGTGGCGGACGTACTCGCGCTCGCGCGGGGTGTCGAGCCGGACTCGCGCCCGGAACTCGACGTCGTCGGCGCGCACCGTCACCTCGCGCGCGTCGCCGTTCTCGACACCGGTGATGGAGAAGAGCTCGCGCCCGCTCAGGCCCAGCGACTCACGCGAGTCGCCCGGCTGGAACTGCAGCGGCAGGATGCCCATCATCAGCAGGTTCGAGCGGTGGATGCGCTCGTACGTCTCGGCGATCACGGCGCGCACCCCCAGCAGGTTCGGCCCCTTCGCCGCCCAGTCGCGAGACGAGCCCGAGCCGTACTCCTTGCCGGCGATGACGACCAGCGGCGTGCCGTCGGCGAGGTACCGCTCGGAGGCCTCGAAGATCGTCATCTCCTCGCCCGACGGCACGTGCACCGTCCACGTGCCCTCCGACTCCGGGACGAGCTGGTTGCGGAGCCGCACGTTCGCGAACGTTCCGCGCACCATCACCTCGTGGTTGCCGCGGCGCGAGCCGTAGGAGTTGAAGTCGCGCCGCTCGACACCGTGCTCGACGAGGTAACGGCCGGCCGGTGACTCCGGCTTGATCGAGCCCGCCGGCGAGATGTGGTCGGTCGTCACTGAGTCGCCGACGATCACCAGGCAGCGGGCGCCTTCGACGTCCTCCACGGTCCCCTGCTCGCGGGCCATGCCCTCGAAGTACGGCGGCTGCCGCACGTACGTGGAGCCGGGATCCCACGCGAACAGGTCGCCCTCCGGCACCGGCAGCTCGCGCCACTCGGGGTCGCCGGTGAAGACGTCGGCGTACGCCTTGAGGAACAGGTCGTCGCCGATCGCCGTCGCGATCGTCTCCTGTACCTCCTGCGGGCTCGGCCAGATGTCCTTCAGGTACACGTCCTCGCCGTCCGAGCCGGTGCCGATCGGTTCGCCGACGAGGTCGACGTCCATCCGGCCCGCCAGCGCATACGCGACGACGAGCGGCGGCGACGCGAGGTAGTTCGCCTTGACCTCGGGGTGGATGCGCGCCTCGAAGTTCCTGTTGCCTGAGAGCACCGCGCACGCGACGAGGTCGCCTTCGGCCACGGCCGCCGAGACCGCCTCCGGCAGCGGCCCGGAGTTGCCGATGCACGTCGTGCAGCCGTAGCCGACGGTGTGGAAGCCGAGCGCCTCGAGGTACTCGGTCAGCCCGGCGCGGTCGAAGTAGTCGGTCACCACCTTCGACCCGGGTGCCAGCGAGGACTTCACCCACGGCCGCCGCGTCAGCCCTCGCTCCACGGCCTTCTTCGCGAGGAGGCCGGCGCCGACCATGACGGCGGGGTTCGAGGTGTTCGTGCACGACGTGATGGCGGCGATCACGACCGCGCCGTGCGTGAGCTCGCACGGCTCGCCGTCGATCACCGCGCGAACGGGCTCGGCGCGCTCGGCCACCGCGACGTCCGTCACCTCGACCACGGCCTCGCTCTCGACGGGCTCGTGGCCGGGGGCGCTCTCGGCGAGCGGGTCGCTGGCCGGAAACGTGTCCGCGACCGCCTGGTCGTGTCCGTTCCCGTAGTCGACGCCGAACGTCTCGAGGGCCTCCAGGAACGACGCCTTCGCGTCCCTGAGCGGCACCCGGTCCTGCGGGCGGCGCGGGCCGGCCAGCGAAGGCTCGACGGAGGAAAGGTCGAGCTCCACGATCTGCGAATAGGTCGGCTCCTGGTCGGGCTCGTGCCAGAGCGCGTTCTCCTTGCAGTACGCCTCGACGAGCGCGATCCGATCGGCGGGCCGCCCGGTCAGGCGCAGGTACTTGAGCGTCTCGTCGTCGACGGGGAAGAAGCCGCAGGTCGCGCCGTACTCGGGCGACATGTTCCCGATCGTCGCGCGGTCCGCGAGCGGCAGCCCGGCGAGCCCGCGGCCGAAGTACTCGACGAACTTCCCGACGACGCCCGTCTCGCGCAGGATCTGCGTGACGGTGAGGACGAGGTCGGTGGCGGTGGCGCCCTCGGGGAGCCGGCCCGTCAGCTTGAACCCGACCACCTGCGGGACGAGCATCGAGATCGCCTCACCGAGCATCGCCGCCTCGGCCTCGATGCCGCCGACGCCCCAGCCGAGCACGCCGAGCCCGTTGACCATCGTCGTGTGCGAGTCGGTGCCGACGAGCGTGTCCGGGAACGCGGCGCCGTCGCGCGACTCGACGACCCGTGCGAGGTACTCGAGGTTGACCTGGTGCACGATGCCGGTGTTCGGCGGGACGACCTTGAAGTTGTCGAACGCGCCCTGGCCCCAGCGCAGGAACGCATACCGCTCCCGGTTCCTCTGGAACTCGAGCTCGGCGTTGCGTCGGATGGCGAGCCGGTGCGCGAAGTCGTCCACCTGCACCGAGTGGTCGATGACGAGCTCGGCGGGCAGCAGCGGATTGATCCGCGCCGGATCGCCGCCGAGGTCGCGCATCGCGTCGCGCATCGCCGCGAGGTCGACGATCGCCGGCACGCCAGTGAAATCCTGGAGCAGCACCCGCGCCGGCGTGAACGAGATCTCGCGGCTGGGCTCCTCTCCGGCCGCCCAGGTGGCGACCGCCTCGACGTCGTCGGTGGTGACGGTGACGCCGTCCTCGTGACGCAGGACGTTCTCGAGCAGGATCCGCAGCGTGTACGGGAGCCGCAGCACGTCGAACTGAGACTGGAGCGCGTCGAGGCGGTAGATCTCGTGCTCGGCGCCGCCGACCGAGAGGGTCGAGCGCGCGGAGAAGGAGTCGGCGGGCGGCATGCCTCGATTGAATCAAAGTGAGCCGCGCCGGGCCGAGGCCCGCGTCAGCCGTGGACGGAGACGATGGCGCTCCAGCGGCGCACTCGCGACGTGTCGAGCCCGAGCGCGCGGGCGATCGCCTCGACGCGGTCGCGCTTACCGGGCCGCCGGTTCGCGTGCGCCCAGTAGGCGGCGTCGTAAGCGGGGTCACCGGCCGCCGGCAGCGGGTCGATCGCGGCGAGGCCGCGCACGTCGCAGCGCAGGAGGTTCCGCTCGTCGAAGTCGCCGTGCAGGAGAACTGCCGGCGGGGCGTCCTGCAGCAGCCGCTCCATGGACTTGATCGCCTTCGCCGCCCGCTCGGGCGTGGCGCGGCCCTGGCGGACGGCGCGGTCGAGGCGGCGCCGGACGACGCCGTCGAGCGATCGCAGGCCGTCGGGCGGGTCGACGTGGAGCTGCCCGAGCAGAGCCGCAACCTCGTCCGCTGTGGCATCGTCGGCGAGCGTGCCGGGGCGGATGAGCTCCATCACGAAGGCCCCACGGTACGGATCGGCCAGCAGCAGCCGTGGCGCGCCGACCCCGTCCCATCGGCGGAGGCAGGCGATCTCGTCGCCGGGGCGATCCCACGGCCCTGCCACCTTGAGCGCCACTTCCTGCCCCAGCGGCGTGCGCGCTTGGATGACGCAGGCGAGGACGCCCCCGCCGAGCTCCGCGCCGAGCGCGAGCTGCCATTCCGAGGCAACCGCGACCAGCGTCTTCGGGAGTCCGGTCAGCCAGGCGCGGCCCGCTGCGCCGAAGTGCCGCACGACGAAGGACCGAAACGTCTCGTGGACGACCTCGCCCACAACTCGAGGCTACTCCTCTCGGCTCCGCACGTCGCGGTCGCAGCAGTCGAGAGACCTCCCGAGATCCGGGCCGTCGCCGCAGACGATCCCGTCCATGGCGATCGTCTCCCCGGTCGCCCGGTCCGCAAACGCGGGGTGGTGGGCCTAGCCGGCGAGCGGTGTCTCGGCGACGGCCGGAGGGGCCGGCAGCCGCTCGAGGTGCTCCCCGGGGCGGTCGCGCCGGCCGGTCGCCTCGAGCTCGGTCTCGTGGACGAGCCACGTGCGGCCGTCGCGCAGCGTGACGGCGTAGGTGGGTGCCCGACGGTCGAGCGACATGCCGAGGATCGCGCCTTCGGCGCCGGCGACGCGCTCGGCGCGCGTCCTCGGCGTCATCCGAATGCGCACGACCTCGAAGTACTGGAAGCGCGGCTCCGGCTGCTCGTGGCGCCGGTCCCGCCGCATGGACCCGAGGAGCCGCATGGCTCACATCGTGGGCGGCGGCGGGTCCGGGCGCAATCCCCTCGAATCAGGGATTCAGTGCGGATGGTCCGTCGCCCCGTCGCCGCAGCCGGCCCAGCCCGCGCTCCGTGAGCGTCGCCCGTCCCGGATCGAGATGGCCGGCGACGGCGGCGCGGTAGGGCTCGGCGATGCGGCCGGCGTAGGCCGCGAAGCCCTCGTCGCGGAGCGGCTGCCAGTCCTCGCGATACGGGACTGTAACGTGGTCGCGCCCGATCGCACGGGCCGACAGCACGAAGGCCAGCGCCATGCCGCTGCCGACCTCCAGCAGGCTGCGGCGCTCGGCCGCCGCCTCGCGGAGCAGGCCGTCGTAGGCGCGTTCCAGCTCGGCTCGCGACGGCAGCTCCCCTGCGCTCGCCCGCAGCTCGGCGAGGGAGGCACGCAGCTCGGCGAGCGCGAGCGGAGGGATGTCGATCAGCCGCGCGGCGCCCCCGGAGGTGTCCTCGAGCACCGCGAGCAGGTCGTCGACCGTGCCGACCTCGGCGGACCTGGAGAGCACCTCCGCGACCTTCAGCTCGCCGACGAGCGCATCGAGGTAGACGCGGGAGCCGTGCACCACGTCCGACGCCGCGGCCAGCAGCCAGAGCGGCGAGAAGCCGACGGCGGCGATCGAGGACAGCTCGATCACGTTGCCGGCGGCCTTGCGCTTCGCGAGCTCTCCGGCGCCGGGCGCGTCGGGCTCCTCCGTCGACGAGCCGACGACGCCGCCGACCAGCTCGACCAGGATGCGCAGCATGTTCTTGGCCGACGCTTCGTAGAGCCTCGACTGGCGCACGAACCTGGGCAACGCGAGCGAGGCGGTCTCGTGCACCGCCCCGCCGAGCGTCGCCGCCACGGAGCGGACGATGCGCTCCGGAAGCGACGCCAGGAAGGTCAGGGCACGGGTCACCGTTACCATGATTGCTGATGGCGACCGAGGCACTCAGGCAGCTCCTGGAGGAGGCGTTCCCGGAGGCGAGCGAGGTCGGCGTCGAGGACCGCACGGGAGGCGGCGACCACTTCCAGGTCACCGTCGTCAGCTCGGCTTTCGACGGCGTCCCGCTCATCGACCAGCACCGGCGCGTCAACGAGGCGCTCGCCGGGCCGCTTCGCGACGGCACCATCCACGAGCTCCGAATCCGAACGAAGGGGACGGCATGACCGACTTGCGCGACCAGATCCAGAAGGTGATCGACGACGAGCCCGTCGCCCTCTTCATGAAGGGGACGCCGAACCTCGTCATGTGCGGCAACTCGGACCGCGCGCTCCGCGCGCTCCAGGAAGCCGGCGCGCCGGTGACGGCCGTCGACATCCTCCCGGACCCACGGATCCGGCAGGAGCTGTCGGCGCTCTCGGGCTGGCCCACCATCCCGCAGGTCTTCGTACGCGGCGAGCTGATCGGCGGCGCGGACATCGTGGAGGAGCTCGCCTCCTCCGGCGAGCTCGGTACGAAGCTCGACCAGGTGCTCGGCGCCGAGCGCGACCAGACGATCAAGACCGTCCCGCTCGAGCTCTCCGCCGTCTGACGAGAACGGCCGCACCGGCGGCCTCTAGCCCACCGCGTAGACCTTCCACATCCCCGGCACGCCCTTGAGCTCGTGCTCGCCGCGATCGACGAACTCGAGTCCCGAGCCCGCGACGAGGTCGCGGACGGTTTGCGAGACGAGGATCTCCGACGGGCCGGCGAGGCCCGTGACCCGAGCTCCGATGGCGACGGCCAGGCCGCCGACCTTGCCGTCGATGTCACGGCACTCTCCCGTGTGCAGGCCGGCGCGGAGCTCGATGCCGAGTGGTGCTATCGCCTCACCGATCGCCTTCGCGCAGCGAATCGCCCGCACCGGCCCGTCGAACGCGGCGAAGAAGCCGTCGCCCGCGGTGTCGAGCTCGCGACCCCGGTACCGCGCGAGGCAGCCGCGGATGAGACGGTGGTGCTCGGAGATGAGGCCCTGCCAGCGGACGTCGCCCAGCTCCGCCTGGCGCATGGTGGAGTCGACGATGTCCGTGAAGAGAACCGTCGCGAGGATGCTCTCGAGCTCGGCCTCCTCGTCGCGCACCTCGCGGATGAACTGCTCGATCGCCTCGAGGTACGCGTCGGCGTGTTCGGAGATCACGTAGGTCGCGGTGCCCGGCATCGCACGATGTCGGGCACCCGGGATCAGTCGCGCGAACGCGGCTCCCTCGTCCCCTTGCTCACCGCCCCGGCTGAGGACGAGCGTCGGCACTCTGATCGTGCCGAGAACGTGGCGAACGTCGGACTCGTAGAACATCCGGAACGCCGCGACGGCATCACCGGGACCGGCCGAGACCCGCATGTTCCCGACGTACCAGTCCACCTGTTCCTCGAACGACATCCCCTCGAACGGCGAGCGTCGAGCGTTCGCCTCGGCCCTCTCCCGCGTCCCCCAGCCACGGTCGATGTCCGCCACCTCGCGCTCGAACTCAAGGTCTCGCATTCCCCACGGATAGTCCGGCGCCCAGGCGATGCGCGGCCTCGTATTGCACAGGAGCAGTGCGATCGTCCGCTCGGGACGAGCTGCGGCGAACATGCAACCGAGCGGCCCACCGTCGGCCAGCGCCACGATGACCGAACGCTCGCTCCCTGCGGCGTCGAGCACCGCGGACAAGTCGTCGACGCGTTCCTCGATCGTGGGCAGGCGGTAGCCGCGGAGTCGATCGGACAGACCGGTCCCGCGATGGTCGAAGCAGATCAGGCGGCCGAATCGGCCGAGCCGCTCCGTGAACTGCACCATGCTCGGTAGACGGCGAAACTGCTCGAGCTGCGAGACGAACGTCCTGATCAGCACGAGATCGACGCCGTCGGCGTTCCCGCGCACCTCGTACGCGACGTGGACCTCGCCGTTCCTCGCGTAGCGGATGTCATCGATCGGCATGGGCAGCAGTTCCCTCGACAAGGATCGCCACTCGGACGCGTCGCAGGCAAGTGGCCAGTCGCGCCGCCGCTTAAGCGCCGCGCAACGGCGGCTTAACGGTCCCTAACCCCCTGCCAAACAGCCCCCGCTACAACGGAGTCCATGACGAAACGCACGCTGCTGCCAGCCGCCGGCGCTCTCGTCGCGGCCGCCCTGCTCGGGGGCGGCTCGGCGCTCGGGCTCGCCGCAGCGACCGGCTCGCTCGACGGCGAGTCGGTGACGACGACGATCCGCGAGCAGGCGCCTGCACCGGCTGCCGCCGCGGCGGCCTCGTCGGTCGACGGTCTCGGGGTCAACGAGATCTACCGCCGTGCGGCGCCCGCCGTCGTGCAGATCACCTCGACCGCCGCACCGACCTCCGAGGTCGACCCGTTCTTCGGCTTCCGCACCGAGCGCCCGGCCCAGCAGGCCCTCGGGTCGGGCTTCGTGCTCGACAAGCAGGGCCACATCGTCACGAACTACCACGTCGTCGAGGGCGCCGAGCAGGTCGAGGTGTCCTTCTCCAACCAGGACACGTACGACGCCGAGGTCGTGGGCACGGATCCCTCGACCGATCTGGCGGTTCTGCGCGTGGACGTCTCGTCGCGGGCGCTGGCCCCCCTTGCGCTCGCGGATTCCGACGATGTCCGCGTCGGCGATCCGGTCGTCGCCATCGGTAACCCGTTCGGGCTCGACCGGACGGCGACGGCCGGCATCGTCAGCGCCTTGCAGCGCCTCGTCACGGCCCCGAACGGCCAGACGATCGATCACGTCATCCAGACCGACGCGCCCGTCAACCAGGGCAACTCGGGCGGTCCCCTTCTGAACGGCGCCGGCGAGGTCATCGGCGTCAACTCCCAGATCTCCAGTCCGAACGGCGGCGGCAACGTCGGCATCGCGTTCGCCGTTCCGTCGAACACCGTTCGGGATGTCGCGGCGCAGATCGTGCGCAGCGGTCGCGTCGAGCGCGCCTATGTCGGCCTCTACGCCCGGAGCATCGACGCCGAGCTCGCGCAGAGCTTCAACCTCCCGGTCGACGCCGGCCTGCTGGTCGAGCGCGTCGAGGCCGGAAGCCCTGCCGCGCAGGCCGGCATCGAGGGCGGCGACACGTCTGCGGTCGTGTCGGGCACCAACTACACGCTCGGCGGCGACGTGATCGTCGCGGTCGGCGGCATGCGAACCACCGACCTCGGAGCGCTCCGCGACGCACTCGCCCGGCACAAGCCCGGCGACGAGGTCGAGGTCACGCTCTACCGCGGCAACGACGAGCAGACCGTGACAGTCAAGCTCGGGCGCCAGCCCTCCTCCTCCCGGGGGTAACCAGCGCCCACGGCCCGCACTGCGGGCCGACAGGAAGACCGGGGCTCGACCGCCTGCCCGAGCCCCGGTCTCTCACCCCTCGAGGCCGGCGCGAACAGGCCGGCGTCCTGCTCGCGCAGCGCCTCGTCCGTCAGTCGGTAGCCGCGCTCGATCAACGCTCGCTTCGATCGCTCGGTCCACGGCTGCTGCGTGCGGAAGCCCGGGTCGAGACTTTCGTTCCCGGCCGTGGCGCGCACGGTCACGCGCGGCAGCTCGCGATCGTGCCGGAACGGGAAGCGCGAGGCGGCGAACCGCTGCTCGACCGCGGCGGCGGCGGCGTCGCCCGCCTCGGCCCGCACGAGCTCGAGCACGTCGGCGCGCAGGCGCGCGAGCTCGCGAACCGAGCTGTCCCGCTCGTCGGCCTGGCGCTCCTCGAGCAGTGTGTTGCGTGAGATCGCCACGCGCATCAGCCGAACGATCATCTCGGGGAGGTGTCCGGGCTCGCCGCGGCGGACCCGCTCCTCCGCCTGCTCGAGCTCGAGGTCGAATGCCTTGATCGGCGGCACCGCGCGAAAGCGGCGCAGACGGCGGCGCAGCCGCTCGATCGGCTCGGCGCCGAGCCGCGGGTAGCGGGGGACGTACCGGAAGGAGGCGATCGCGGCCACGCGCGGCTCCGCGTAGGCATGGGCGAGTGGGTAGTTCCGCACCCACCCGCCGTCCGTCGCGACGAAGCCGCCGACACGGAGAGGGAGCACGAGCGCGCTGATCGCGGCCGACGCGAGCACCGCCTGGCCCATCTCCTCGGGTGGCGCCGTTCGCGACGACCAGACGAGTTCGAAGCTTCGCTCAACGACGGGGTCGTCGCCGTGGTCAGAGACGTCGGTCGCGCAGACGACGAGCTCGATCTCCGCGCGTGCGAGGTCGGCCGCCAGCCGGTCGATCGGCGCGAGCCGCTCCGCGATCGTGTCCGGGAGGGCGTAGTCGTGGAGACCGAGGAGCGGCAGCCGCCAGAGCCGGTGCGGCCGGAAGGTCTCGTTCGGCTGGAGGGTCATGAGGAACGTCTCCAGCTCGTCGAGCCGGTCGAGCGCGCCCATCGTCCCCGACAACGCGCCGGCGGAGGTCCCGTAGATGAACCCGACCCGCTCCCACAGCGGATCCTCGCGCAGCCGCCGCAGGAAGCCGAGCTCGAGCAGGACGCCGTTCATGCCACCACCGGAGAGCACGAGCGCGAGGTCTCGGTTCTTCGCGGGCACGGCGAGACTCTAGGCTTCGCGGATGGAAGAGGAACGGCCAGGCCGGGGCACGCTCATCGTCGAGGACGCCGAGCTCGTCAGCGAAGAGGAGCTCTGGATCGACGAGGGCGTCGACGACCACACCGGGTGGTTCTGCGTCCGCACCGACCCCTTCCCGTGCCCGGCCGCCGGCTGCACCTTCGTCGCCGACTACATGACCGCCGTTCACCTCGTGCTCGTCTGGGAGGTTCGGGACGACCCCAATCTGCTCTGGCACGCGCAGCGCGCGAAGGACGTCGGCCGCAACCCGCGCGTCGTGCCGTACGAGCGGGGGTTCGGGCCGAGCGCGTCGTACTACGCCTGGGAGGCCGCCGGCCGCCCGGTCCACGGGATCCGCGGGAAGTGAGCCACGCCTTCGGGCGGTTCCTGACGCTCGGCGTGGAGGAGGAGCTGCTGCTCGTCGATCCGGGGACGTACGCGCTCCGGTCCGGGGTCAGCCGGATCCTGCCGGTGCGCACCGAGCGGCTGAAGACGGAGCTCTTCGAGTGCGTGGTCGAGACGACGACGCCGGTCTGCGACTCGGCCGAGGAGGCGCTCGACGAGCTCCGCGCCCTTCGCCGCGAGGTCGATCGCCGTGCGCGGCAGGCGGGACTCGCGCTGCTCGCCTCGGGCTCGCATCCGTTCAGTCGCGGCGCCGAGCAGGAGGTGGTGCCGGAGCCCCGCTACCTGAAGATGAAGGAGGAGCTCCGGTCGGCCGTCTACCGGCAGATCGTCTGCGGGCTGCACGTGCACGTCGGCATGCCCGACCCGGAGACGTGCCTGCGGGCGTTCGAGGGCGTCTTGCGCTGGTTGCCCGAGCTCCTGTCGCTGTCGGCCAACTCACCGTACGTCGAGGGCGACGAGCCCGGGCCGCAGTCCGCCCGTGCCGGCCGGCTGGCCGAGCTGCCCCGCGCTGAGGCGCCGCCGGTCTTCGGCTCGTGGGACGAGTGGGAGGAGTTCACGAAGGGTCGCGACTACACCCGCATGTGGTGGGACATCCGGCCGCATCCACAGCTCGGCACGCTCGAGGTCCGCATCGCCGACCAGCAGACGGACGTCGTCCGCTCGGCCGCTCTTGCCGCGCTCGTCCAGGCGCTCGCGGCCGAGGCTGCTGACTCCGCGCCCGCGACCGTCGACCGCGCCGAGTACAGCAGGCGCCGCGCGGAGGGAGCGGCTGGCGGCCTGCCGCTCGACGGGCTGGCCGCCTCCGCCGAGCCGTCGGCGCGGCGGCTCGGCACCTGGGAGCAGGTCGCGGCGCTGCTCGAAGCTCCGGCGGAAGCGGAGCGCCAGCTCGAGGTCGGCCGGGCGGCCGGGGTCCGGGAGGTCGCCGCGGACCTCGTCGCGCGCACGGCCACTTAGCCCCCAGCGGCGTATCGTGATCGCAGATGGTCGATCGGCAGGAGACGGCGTTCCGCGCGATGAGCGATGCCGTGCTTGCCATCGCCGCGGAGCGGTCGGTCGAGCCGATCCTGCAGAAGCTCGTCCACGCCGCCCGAGAGCTTGCCGTGGCCCGCTACGCGGCGCTCGGCGTCCCCGACGGCGACGGCGGCTTCGCGCAGTTCATCACCTCCGGGATGGACGACGACCTGATCGCAGCGATGGGGCCGCTGCCCCGGACGCACGGCCTGCTCGGCGCGATGCTCGAGTCTGAGGAGCCGTACCGCACCGGCGACATCACGACCGATCCACGCTTCCGCGGCTGGTGGCCGAGCGCCCATCCCGACATGCGGTCGTTCCTCGGCGTGCCGATCGTTGCGCGGGACGGCGTGATCGGCGCTTTCTACCTCACCGAGAAGAACGGTCCGGCCGGGTTCGACGACGCGGACCAGCACGTGATCGAGATGCTGGCGGCGCACGCCGCCGTCGCGATCGAGAACGCGCGGCTCAACGAGCGCAGCCGCGAGCTCTCCATCGTGGAGGAGCGAAACCGGCTGGCGCGCGACCTCCACGACTCGGTGACGCAGCGGCTCTTCGGCATGGTGCTCACCGCCGAGGCGGCGTCGGAGCTCGCCGAGCGCGACCCGGCACGCGCGCGAGAGCAGCTCGCCCGCCTGCGCGAGCTCGCGCACGAGGCGATGGACGAGCTTCGCTCGCTCGTCTTCGAGCTGCGCCCGGCCGCCCTCGAGGCGGAGGGGCTCGAGACGACGCTGCGCAAGCACGTCGCCGTGCTGCGCAGGGTGCACGGCCGCGAGATCGAGCTCCGCGTCGCGGGCGGTGGGACGGCGCCGGCGCAGGTCGAAGGCCAGGTCTTCCGCGTCGCGCAGGAGGCGCTCGGGAACGCTCTGCGCCATGCCGCCGCCGACCGGATCGACGTCTCCCTCGACACGACGGACGGCGGCATCGTGCTCATGGTGAGCGACGACGGCGAGGGCTTCGATGTCGGAGCACCGGCCCTGCGCTCGCGCCGCCTTGGCCTGACCTCGATGGAGGAGCGGGCACGCGTCGTCGGCGGCACGCTCGTCATCGAGTCGCGGCCGGGCGCCGGCACGACGATTCGTCTGGAGGTGCCGCTGTGATCCGCGTGCTCATCGCCGACGACCACGCGGTCGTGCGCCAGGGCCTGCGCACGTTCCTCGAGCTGCAGGACGGCATCGAGGTCGTCGCCGAGGCCGCGGACGGCATCGAGGCCCTCGCCGCAGCCGAGGAGACGTCGCCCGATGTCGCCCTCGTCGACCTCGTGATGCCGCGCCTCGACGGCATCGAGACGATCCGGCGGCTACGAGAGCGGCAGCCCGCCACGCGCGTCATCGTGCTCACGAGCTTCCTCGACGACGACCGGATCTTCCCGGCCGTCCGGGCCGGTGCGGCGGGCTACCTGCTGAAGGACGTACAGCCGCAGGAGCTCGTCGGCGCCATACGGACCGTGAACGACGGGAATGCGCTTCTGCACCCTGCCGTCACCGCACGCGTGCTCGACGGGCTCGTCACCGGCGATCGCCAGGCCGCCCCGGAGCTCCTCACGGCACGCGAGCGTGAGGTGCTGGAGCTGGTCGCGCGCGGCCTGGCCAACAAGGCGATCGCACGCGAGCTCGAGGTCTCGGAGAAGACCGTCAAGACGCACGTCGGGAACATCCTGCGCAAGCTCGGCCTCGCCGACCGCACCCAGGCGGCGCTCTACGCCGTCCGCGAGGGCCTCGTGCAGCAGCGGTCGTAGGACCAATTGCCGATGGCGGCCTGAGGCGGGCGGGCGTACCGTCGAAGGGCATGCAGACAGCCATCGTCACCGGCGCCTCCCGCGGCCTCGGGCTCGCGCTTGCGCGGGCGCTCGCCGGGCGCGGCTGGCGGCTCGTCGTCGATGCGCGAGGGCACGAGGCGCTCGAACGCGCCCGGGTCGAGCTCGCGGCGGTGACGGACGTGACGACGCTCGCCGGAGACGTCGCCGACGACCGCCATCGCCGGGCGCTCGCTGCCGCTGCCGGAAGCCGACTCGACCTGCTGGTCAACAACGCGAGCGCCCTCGGGCCGAGCCCGCTCCCGGCGCTCGCCGACTACCCGCTCCCCGAGCTGGAGCGGGTCTACCGGGTCAACGTGCTCGCCCCGCTGGCGCTCGTCCAGCTCGCGCTGCCGCTTCTGCGGGACGGCGGGCGCGTCCTCAACGTCACCTCCGACGCCGCCGTCGAGGCGTACGAGGGCTGGGGCGGCTACGGCTCGTCCAAGGCCGCGCTGGAGCAGCTGACCCGCGTGCTCGCCGCCGAGCGGCCGGACCTGCGCGTCTACACCGTCGACCCGGGCGACATGAACACGCAGATGCAGCAGGACGCGTTCCCGGGGGAGGACGTCTCGGACCGGCCGGCGCCCGACGAGAGCGTGCCCGGCTTGCTCCAGCTGGTGGAGGGTGACCTGCCGAGCGGCCGCTACGGGGCGCGCGACCTCGCCGGGGCGCGCACGTGACCGCGCTCGCCTTCGCGCTGCCCGAGCGCCTGGAGGCGCGCGAGCCTCCGGCGGAGCGCGACGACGTTCGGCTGCTCGTCGCGCACCGCGACGGGCGGCTTGCCCACGAGCGTTTCCGCGCCCTCGTCGACGTGCTCGAGCCCGGCGACCTGCTCGTGGTCAACACGTCGCGGACGCTGCCGGCGGCGCTGCCGCTCGACGTGCCCGAGCTCGTCGTCCACCTCTCCACGCCGCTGCCAGGAGGGCCTCCCTCCCGTTGGGTGGTCGAGCTCAGGTGCGGCCACGCGCCGTTCGGCGGCGCGCGCGAGGGCCGGTCGTTCGCCCTGCCGGCCGGTGGCCGGGCGAGCCTGCGGGCGCCGTACCTCGGCGGGCGCCGCCTGTGGGTCGCCGACCTCGCACTGCCCGAGCCGCTGCACGACTACCTCGCCCGCTACGGCAGGCCGATCCGCTACGGCTACGTGCCGGCCGAGCATCCGCTCGCCGCGTACCAGACGGTCTTCGCGACGGAGCCGGGCAGCGCCGAGATGCCGAGCGCGGGCCGCCCGTTCACGCCGGAGCTCGTGACGGCGCTCGTGTCGCGCGGCGTCGCCGTCGCGCCGGTCGTGCTGCACACCGGCGTCTCGTCGCCCGAGGCCCACGAGCCCCCCTATCCCGAGCGCTTCCGCGTCCCGGCCGGAACGGCCCGGCAGATCGAGGCAACGCGGGCCGGGGGCGGCCGCGTCATCGCCGTCGGCACCACGGTTGTCCGGGCGCTCGAGTCCGCCGTGCAGCCGGACGGCACGGTGGCCGCCGCCGGAGGCTGGACGCGGCTCGTCGTCACTCCGGCGACCGGGGTCCGGGCCGTCGACGGGCTGCTGACTGGTTGGCACGAGCCGGAGGCGTCGCACCTGCAGCTGCTCGAGGCCGTCGGCGGGAGGGAGCTCGTCGAGCGCTCGTACGCGGCAGCTCTCGAGTGCGGCTACCTCTGGCACGAGTTCGGCGACCTGCACCTGCTGCTGCCGTAGCGGGGCCCGGCCCGGATACGCTCCCCGGGCGATGGCCGTGCGCACCGAGACGATCCAGGTCAGCGGGATTCGCTGCGAGCGGTGCGTCGAGCGGCTCGCGGGCGTCCTCCGCGAGCATCAGGGGCTCGAGTCGGCGAGCGCCACCCTCATGGGGCAGGTGCGGCTCGCGTGGGACGACGAGCGGACGACCCGCGACGCGCTCCTCGCCGACATGGCGCGCGGGGGGTTCCGCGAGCTCGAGACGGCCTAGGTGTAGGACCCGAGCAGGTAGTGCCAGAGCCAGCCGTCAAGGGCGGCTGTTCGTCTTGGCTTGAGCGGTAGATGGCGCCGTCGGTCCAGCCGACGAGCGACGTTCCGCCAAACCCTCCTAGCGCCGCCGAGCCTCAGTCCGAGCCGTGATCCGCGTCGCGGCGGCGGTCGCCGCCCGCGATGCCCGGTGACGGCAGCGGCGAGTCGTTCGGCCCCTGACCCGGGGCGAGGTGGCCCATGCGCTCTGCTCGCTCGACCTCCGCGGGCA
Organism: uncultured Gaiellaceae bacterium; assembly: GCA_963733065.1. Taxonomy (GTDB): domain Bacteria; phylum Actinomycetota; class Thermoleophilia; order Gaiellales; family Gaiellaceae; genus CAVTBT01. The sequence continues at coordinate 211,314 of CAVTBT010000005.1, read as the reverse complement.
GCTCGCCGTGCTCGAGCGCATCGCGCTCGGCCGAGATCGCGGTCTCGGAGTCGTCGATCCGGCCGTAGCCGAGCGTCTCGGGCTGCTCGTGCCCGCCCGCCAGCCCGTAATGGTCGGCGGTCGCCTGCTCGTCGACTGCTCCTTCGTGCACCTCGGGCGCGGACTCCAGGATCTCCTTCGAGACGGTCAGCCGGACGACGCGCGCGTCGTCGTCGACGGTCGCGAACGTCGCCGGGACCGGCCGCTGGTGCTTGAAGATCGCGCCGTGCTCGACCACGAGGTACGAGCCCGAGCGGCCGACCACGTGCCCGGCCTTCGCGTCGTCGAACGTGATCACGTCGTACCCGTTCATCGCCTGCCTCCTCGTCGGGGGTCCCCGCCACCTACCCTGAGGCGCCGCATTTCGAACCGGGAATACCGTGCAGGACGCGGCCGTTGCAGCGGAGGTAGTGCTGGTACGGTTGGCCCGATGGGCGGGGCCGAGCCGGAGACCGACGGGCGCCGGATCGCGTCCGCCGCGCGGGATCGTGTGCGCTTCGAAGAGGAGGCGCTCGGATTCGCAGATCAGGTCTACCGGGTCGCTCGTCGCCTCGTGTCCAACCGTGAGGAGGCGGAAGACCTGGTGCAGGAGACCTACGCGAGAGCCTTTCGGAGCTGGCGCTCCTACACCCCGGGCACGAACATGCGCGCCTGGCTGCTCCGCATCCTCACCAACCTCAACCTCGACCGCGGCCGCCGCATCCAGCGCTCGCCCGACCTGCAGCCGCTCGAGGAAGGCGACTACTACCTCGCGAACAAGCTCGCGGCCGCAGAGGGCGAACAGGTGCTCGAGCAGGAGCAGGTCGTCCAGCGCCTCTCTCAGGATGGCATCGTGCACGCGCTCGCAGAGGTGCCGCACGACTTCCGGGACGTCGTCGTCCTCGTCGACATCGGCGAGTTCTCCTACGCCGAGGCGGCGCAGATTCTCGACATCCCGATCGGCACGGTCATGTCCCGCCTGCACCGGGGACGTCGTATCCTGAAGCACAAGCTCGCCGAGGAGTCGTTGACGTGAAGGCCATGGATCCGTGCGCGAAGTGCGAGGAGATGCTGCAGCCGTACCTCGACCGCGATCTCGGACCGGAGGAGGTCGCGCAGGCGGAACGCCATCTCGACACCTGCGAGTACTGCCGGCGGCGCTACCGCTTCGAGGTCAGCCTGCGCCGCTACATCCGGGTCTCCGCCACCGAGCGCATGCCCGAGGGCCTGCGCGCGAAGCTCGCGCAGCTGCGGCAGCTCCCGGGAGCCCCGGGATGAGTCGCCGCGCGGCTCAGGACTAGCGAAGCCGCTCTGGCAGGTCGCCGGGGCGGTCGACGTCGCCCGGAGGGCCGAGGTCGTCGCACGCCACGAGCCGCGGCTCGCGCCCGCGCAATCCTTCGTCGGGCACGTCTGCCCAGGCGCTCCGTGCGAGCAGCAGCGGGTGGCCGCGCGCGCCGTCGTAGCTCGCCGCGACGAGCTCGTCGCCGTGCTCCCGCCAGGCCTCCACGATCCGGGCGATCGCCTCGGGCCGGAGGTCAGGCCCGTCCGCGAGCACCACGACTGCCGCCGCCGCCGCGGGCGGTAGCGCGGCGAGGCCGCAGCGGAGCGACGCGCCCGGCCCGAGCTCCCAGTCCTCGCAACGTGCGAGCCGCGGCGTGCTGCCGTCCGGCGCCGCGGCGAGCGTGCCGGCGAGAGCGTGTGCGCCCTCGACGACCACGACGTCGTCGACCGGGCTCGCAGCGAGCGCGGTGAGCACGTGGGGGAGAAGCAGCCGCTGCTTTGGCGCGCCGAACCGGGTCGCCTCCCCCGCCGCGAGGATGATCGCCGCGATCAGGACTCGGTGACGGTGACCTCTTCGATGACCACCGTCTGGGTCGGCTGCTGGGTCTCGTCGCCGAGCCGGCCGATCGCGTCGACGACCTCGAGGCCCTCCGAGATCGTGCCGACGACGGCGTACTCGGGCGGCAGGCCGGCGTCGGGCGCGGTGACGACGAAGAACTGGCTGCCTGCCGTGCCGGGCGGCTCGGCGGCGGTCTTCGCCATGGCAACGGTTCCGTAGGTGTACGTCGCGGTCGGCGGGGGCGGGTCGACGGTCTGGTAGCCCGGGCCGCCCGTGCCCGTCTGCGTCGGGTCGCCGCCCTGGATGACGAAGCCGGGCACGATGCGGTGGAAGATCGTGTCGTCGTAGAAGCCCGCGCGCGCAAGCGAGACGAGCGATGCGGCGGTCTCCGGCGCCGTTTCCTGGTCGAGCTTCACCGAGAACGTGCCGCAGTTCGTGCGGAAGACGAGCGTGTACGTCGTCCCCTCGTCGAGATCGCCTTCCGGCGGCTCGGCGCCTCCGTCCGCCTTCGGGTCGGGCGCGTCGACCTGCGTGCAGGCGCCGGCAGGCGGGGCCGTCGTCGCGCCGGTGGTGCCGGCGCCGGTCTCGGTCCGCGTCGCCTCGGTGCCCGTGTCGAACGCGCCGGTCTCCGTCTCGTCGTCGTCACCGCCGCAGCCGGCAGCGACCAGTGCGAGGGAGGCGAACACGAGCGCGAGGAGCCGCATCGCCGACGATCCTAGTGAAGGCGCCCTAGGCGACGGCGACGGCGGCGAGCGCCCGAGCGATGAGCGGTCGTGCGACCTCGACCTTCCAGGCCGTGCCCGGAAGCGGCGTGGCCGAGTCGAGGCCGTCCGCTCCGCCGAGGAGCCAGGGGATCGGGGCGGCGCCCGCGAGCGCGACCGTCACCTCGCCGGCGGTTCGCGCCGCCGCGACGCCCACGAGCGGGAACGACCAGCGTCGCCGGTCCATCGCCTTGAGGTAGACGCTCGCGTCCGGCTCGGGCACCTCGATCTCGACGATGAGCTCGCCCGGCTGGAGCGTCGTGGTGCTCGGGTCGTCGTTGGTCGGCAGCCGGTAGAGGTCGCCGAGCGGCAGCGTGCGGCGGTCGGTGTGCAGCGTCGCTCCGAGCGCGAGCAACGCCGCGGCCGGATCCGAGGGGTGGGCGGAGGCGCAGACGTCGTTGGCGAAGATCGCGTGCTCGCGGTGCTCGCCGTCGCGTGCGAAGCAGCGGTCGCCGCCGTGCAGCCGGCAGGGGTAGCGGAGACGCCAGTACCAGCAGCGCGTGGCCTGCAGCAGGTTGCCGCCGATCGTGCCCATGTTCCGGAGCTGGGGCGACGCCGCGAGGCGGCAGGCCTCGCGGAGCGCCGCCGGGACGTCCGGGTCGGCCTCGAGCGCGGCCAGCGTGGCGCCCGCACCGATGCGGCCTCCGCGGATCCCCTGGGGCAGAACGCCGCTGACGTCGACGAGCGTCTCCGCCTGCAGGATCCCGTCGCGCAGCAGCGGCACGACCTCCGTCCCCCCGGCAAGCGCGACGGCTCCGTCGCCCAGGTTGCCGGTCGCTTCGTCGAGCGATGCGGGTCTACGGAGCTCCAACCGTCGCCGGATCCTTTCTGGGCGCTTTGTCGACGAGAGTCGGAAAGCGCCCTCAGCAGCTCCTCCCGCGAGATCGGGAGCGAGTGAACCTCTGCGCCCGTCGCGTCGCGAATGGCGTTCGAGATCGCGGCGGCGGTCGGGATGATCGGCGGCTCGCCGAGTCCCTTCGAGCCGAGATTCGTGAGGTTGGCGTCAGGGACGTCGACGAACTCGCAGACGATCTCGGGGACGTCGGCGATGGTTGGCAGGCGGTACGCGTCGAGCGTCTGAGTCAGCACCCGGCCCGTGCCGGGGTCGAGCAGCCGCTGCTCGCTGAAGGTGTGGCCGAGCGCCTGGATGATCCCACCCTCCACCTGGCTGCGCGCGCCGAGCGGGTTGATGATGCGCCCGACGTCGTGGACGGCGGCGATCCGCTCGACGCGCACCTCGCCCGTCTCGACGTCGACGGCGACCTCGGCGACCTGCACGCCGAACGTGAGCACTCGCATGCCTGCCGGGTTCGGGCCGCGGGAGCCGGTGCCGGTCAGCTGGGCGCTCGCCAGGAGGCCGGTGAGCTCCTCGATGGGCCACGAGCTCCCGCCCTCGCCGACGATGCGGCCGCCCTGCAGCGACAACGTCGCTTCGTCGACCTCGAAGCGCTGGGCGGCGAGCTCGAGCAGCTGTCGGCGGACGTCGGCTGCTGCCGCGCGCACGGCCGGGCCTACCGAAGGGGTCGTCGCCGACCCTGCCGACAGGGTGGCATAGGGGCCGCGCGCCGTATCCCCGAGCTGCACGGTGACGCGATCGAGCGGGAGCGCGAGCTCCTCGGCTGCGATCATCGCCGCCATCGTCCGGCTGCCGGTGCCGATGTCCTGCATGGCCGTGACGACGTGCGCGCGGCCGTCCGAGCCGAGGCGTATCCAGGCGTGCGACGGCGGGCCACCGCCGCCGTACCAGATCTGGCTCGCCAGGCCGACGCCACGGCGCCAGCGCTCGTCCGAGCGTGCGCGCACCTCGTGGCGGCGGTCCCAGTGCTTCTCGGCCAGGTCGTAGCAGCGGTCGAGGCGCTTGTCCGAGAAGGGGATGCCGTCCCTCGGGTCCGCGGTGGCGTAGTTGCGCCGACGGATCTCGAGCGGGTCGACGCCCAGGACGGCGGCGAGCCGGTCGAGCGAGCACTCGAGCGCGAACGTTCCCTCGACGAAGCCGGGCGCCCGGAACGACATCATGGGTGGCGTGTTGACCCGTGCGCCGTGGCAGCTGGTGCGCACGTGGTCGCAGTCGTAGAGCAGCTGCGCCGGCCCGGCCGGGGAGGCAAGCCAGCCACCGAAGCCGATCGGGAGGACGTACTCGCCCTCGATCGCGGTCAGGGTGCCGTCGGAGCGCGCGCCGAGCCGCAGCCGCTGGACGGTGGCATTGCGGTTGCCGGCGTCGAGGTGCTCCTCGCGGCGGGAGAGCTGCCACATCACCGGGCGGCCGGCCAGGCGCGCGAGGCGCGCGGTCAGGATCGTCTGCCGGGCGCTCTCCTTGCTGCCGAATCCGCCGCCCATGAACTCGCAGACGACGCGGACGTGCTCCTCCGGGAGGTCGAACGCCTCCGCGAGCTCGCTCCGGACGCCCCAGAGGTACTGCGTCGAGACGTACGCAGTCAGCTCGTCGGCATGCCACTCGCAGAGCGAGACGTGCGTCTCGAGCGAGTTGTGGAGCACGACCTGGGTGCGGTACATCCCCTCGACGATCTCGTCCGCGTCGGCAAGTCCCCGCTCGATGTCCCCACGCTCGTAGTGGTCCTCGCCGAGCAGCGACCCTGCCTGGATCGCCTGCTCTGCGTCCAGGACCGGCTCGAGCAGCTCCCACTCGACGGCGATCGCTTCGACACCGGCCCGGGCGGCCAAGGCCGTGTCGGCCACGACAGCGGCGACCGGCGCGCCGTGGTAGCCGGGCTCGGCGAACAGCTCCTTCACGTCGTCGGGGCCGACAGCGAGCCGGACGCCCGGCAGCGCGAGCGCGGCCTCGAAGTCGAGCGACGCGACGCGGGCGCGGGCGTGCGGGCTGCGGAGCGTCACGGCGTGGAGCATGCCGGGGAGGCGGAGATCGGCCGTATAGCGCGCCTCGCCGCGCGCCCGCTGGAAGCCGTCCAGCCTGGTGGCGCCTCTTCCCACCACGGCCAGCGGACCGGACGGCCATTGCTCGAGCGTGTCCTCCTCGACGACCGTCCAGACTTCTTCGAAGCGGCCTTCGATCTCCTTCTCCGTGCGGATCAGCCGCGCCACGTGGCGATCGCCTCCTCGATACGCGGATAGGCGCCGCAGCGGCAGAGGTTGCCTGCCATCGCGTGGCGGATCTCCTCACGCGTGGGCTGCGGGCTCGCGGCCACGAGCGCAGCCGCCGAGACGATCTGGCCGGGGGTGCAGAACCCGCACTGCAGCGCGTCCGCCCGCACGAACGCCTCGACGAGCGCGTGGTCGCGGAGACCCTCGATCGTCGTCACCTCGCGCTCAGCGACCGTGTGCACGAGCGTGACGCACGACAGGACGGGCACCCCGTCGACCTGGACGGTGCACGCCCCGCAGTGGCCTTCGCCGCAGGCGATCTTCGTGCCCGTCAGGCCAAGGTCGTCCCGCAGCGCCTCGGCGAGCGTGCGGCCTACCGGCGCGTCGACCTCCACGTCGTGGCCGTTGACCTGGAGCCGGCTAGACGGCAGCCGCAGTCACCGCCTCGATGTTGGCGAGGTGCAGCAGCCTGAAGGCGATGCGCGCCGTCCGCCGCAACTCGGCGTCGTTCTCCGTCTCCGGCAGCGTGCGCCAGAGATCCCGTGCGGCGAGGAGCAGCTCGCGGATGCGCTCGGTCTCCTCGCGATGGCCGTTCGAGCGCTCGTCGCAGGCGTTGAGCGCGAGGCCGAGCACGCCGATCGTGTCGGCCTGCCGCGTCCAGAGGAGCGGAGTCGCCATCGAGAGGTACTGGTGGATGCGCGCGAGCGTGATCGGCTGCGCGAGGTCCGCATGCCCCCGCGGCGCGGAGAGCTCGAGCGGCGGCTCGCCGGCGAGGATCCGACGGGCGCTGCCGGCCAGCATGGCGCGCACGAGCTCGTCGTCGAACCCGGACCTGCGCGCGGTCCTCAGCGCCAGGAGCAGGGAGGCGGGCTGCTGGCCGTACGGGTAGTCCGAGGCGTACAGCACCTGTTCCGGCGAGACGAGCCGGTAGAGGTCGAGCAGGTCGAGCGCGCTCCAGACGGAAGTGTCGAAGAAGACGCCGGGGCGCCCGCCGAAGTGGTGGGCGAGCGCGGCCAGGTCGGCGATGCCCGCGTGGGCGATGATCAGCGTCGAGCCGAAGCGGTCGACGAGCCGCGCGAGGGCGTCTGCGATGGGGGGCAGGCCGCGGCCGCCGTGAATGAGGATCGGCACCTTGCGGTCGGACGCGAGCTCGAACACCGGCGCCAGCCGCTCATCGTCGAGCAGGAAGCGCTGCGCGCGCGGATGGAGCTTGATGCCGCGTGCGCCGAGGTCGAGGCAGCGCACCGCCTCGTCGATCGGCCCTTCGCTCAGGTCGAGCCGCACGAAGGGCACGAGCCTGCCGTCGCTGCGCGCGGCGTAGGCGAGCGTCCGGTCGTTCGCCGCACGGAATGCGGGATGGCGGTCGGGCTCGTCGAGGCAGAACACGACGGAGCGTGAGACGCCCGCCCGCTGCTGGGCGCGGTCGAGCTCGTCGTACTCGCCGATCATGCCGTCGATGTCCGTGCCGAGATGGGTGTGGACGTCGACGATCTCCGCGTCTTCGGGTAGCTCGGCGCGAACGAGCTCCTCGAAGCGCTCGAAGAGCGCTCCAGCACGCTGCAGGACGTCGTCCACGGCTCGGAGTCTACGGATCGCGCCTGTCCCCGAACCTGCGGGCTCGTTGCAATCGCGGCGCGACCGTGCGACGCTCGTGGCAGATATGACGGGAAGAAACGAGGCGTTCCACCCGTCTAGCGTTCGATGCACCTCGTAGGGGGTGCCGAGGGAAGGAGTGCGCATGGAGATGACGAGCGCCAAGGCAATGCTCGTCGATGCCGGCGACCTGGAGGCAGCGAACGCGGTCACGGCGACGATCCCACGTGATCAGATCGAGCGGGCGCTCGCCTCGGACGAGCCAACCGACCTGTTCCTCGAGGTCGTGCGGCCGAGCGCCTCCGGCACCACCGAGCCCGCGACGGTCACCGTCGCCTGGGAGCGGCCGGATCTGGAGCGGCTACTGGTCGGCACGGGTGGCGAGGCCGTGACGTTTGCGTTCCGATCCGACGAGCTGGAGCGCGCGATCGAGGAGCCCGAGTTCGAGGGTCACGGTCTCCGCGAGACGGTGCTGGTGCTGGCGGTTGCGGCCACGGCCGCCGCGAGCGCGTCGAACGCGTTGGCGAAGCCGGTGCCCGTCGGCGGTCCCGCCGACAATCGCACCGAGGTTGTGGCAGTGCACGACGAGGCCGGACTCACGGCGCGCGGAATCGAGGCGACGCAGGCGACCGAGCAGCCGACGGTCATCCCGTACGTGAGCCAGGGCCAGGGCGTCGATGCTTCGCAGTTCGGCGGCACTGCGCCGGCGGCCGAGCAGCCGACGGTGATCCCGTACCTGAGCCAGGGTGAGGGTGTCGATGCTTCGCAGTTCGGCGGCACTGCGCCGGCGGCCGAGCAGCCGACGGTGATCCCGTACCTGAGCCAGGGTGAGGGTGTCGATGCTTCGCAGTTCGGCGGCACGGCGCCGGCGGCCGAGCAGCCGACGGTGATCCCGTACGTGAGCCAGGGCGAGGGCGTTGACGTGTCGCAGTTCGGCGGCGTCGCGGCCACGCCCGCCCCGGTGCACGACGAGGCCGGGCTCACGGCACGCGGCATCGAGTCGGCCCCGGTCGCGGACTCGGGCTCCGGCTTCGAGCTGCCGTCGGTCGACCCCGGCACCGCTGCAGCGGTCGGCGGCGCGGCTGGCGGCGCGGCCCTGTTGATTGCCGCCGCGGCCTTCGCGGCGCGCGGTCGGCGGCCTATGCGCCCGGTCTGAGCCGAGGAAACGAATGGAGCGAGGGCCTGCCGACGGCAGGCCCTCGCTGCGTCTGCGCGTGTGCGCCTACGCGAGCGCCGACGAGCTCGCGCCGAAGAGGTCGAAGACCGAGATCAGGAGATCGTCGACGCGCCAGCCGGTCGTCTCCAGTCGCATCCGCACCGTGAGCCGCTCGGCCGTCCCGTTTGTCGTGACGACCACGGAGGCGACGGCGTCTGTCGTGCCAGCGACCGCGACCCACTCCGTGGCGAAGGTCACCGTCGCCGGCGGAGCAGGAGGGGCGGGTACGCCGGTGCCGGCGCGGTCGAGCCGCGGGTCGACCTTGAGGCCCGACGACAGCCGCCAGATCGCCCCGCTCTCCGACTCGACGTAGAGCACGACGCGTCGCCTCGTCGTCAGCTTCGCGTCGACCACAACGGTGTCCGGCGGGCGGTTCCGGGCCGCGGCCGGACCGGAGCCGAGCACGAAGCGCGTGCCGCGTGCCCGCTGTTGCAGCAGGCGCGCGAAGCGCCGGGCCGGTGCCGGGTAGAGCGCGTTCCGCTCGTCGAAGCGCAGGAACAGCGCGTCGAAGTACGCGTTGGCGAGCATGCTCTGCGCCCGGTCGTCCTGGCCGGAGGCGGCGCCCTCGTCCGCGAGCGCCTCGGGGCACGGCCCATCTGCCGCGAACAGGCCCTGCAGCCTGGTCGACATCAGCGAGCATGCCGTCTGGCCGTCACCCGCGAGGAGCGCGCCCAGGAACGAGTCGACGGCGACCCGTGCGTCGTCCGGCGGCTCCGCGCGCGCGGCACCCACCGCCGCGAGCGCGATCGTCAGCGCAGCCGCCAGCGCCGTCAGCCCTCGTCCCATCTCCAGACCTCCCCAGGTCGTCGCCCCCAAACGAACGCGGCCGCATCGCGCGGCCGCGTTCGCATCATGTGTCGCCCCCGGCCGCGCCGCAAGGGCCGGGGCTGAACGCGGTCAGGCGACGGCGGCGGCCTGCAGCCCCTCGACCTTCGCACGCAAGTATGCGAGGTACGGCTCGGGGTCGATCGACGACGTGCCGGCGACGCGCTCGAGCATCTCCTTCGGCGTGTACTTGCGGCCGTGGCGGTAGAGCTGCTCGCGCAGCCAGTCGCCGAGCGGCGTGACGTCGCCCGCGCCGATCGCGTCGTCGAGGTCGGGCAGCTCCTCGCGCACGCGCTGCCAGATCTGCAGCGAGATGACGTTGCCGAGCGCGTAGGTCGGGAAGTAGCCCATGCCGCCGCCCGACCAGTGCACGTCCTGCAGGACGCCGTGGGCGTCGTCCGGCACCTCGATCCCGAGGAAGTCGCGCATCCGGGCGTTCCAGGCCTCGGGGAGGTCCTCGAGCGCGATCGACCCGCTGATGATCTCCTGCTCGAGCTCGAAGCGCAGGATGATGTGCAGGCTGTACGTCGTCTCGTCGGCGTCGACCCGGATCAGGCCGGGCTCGGCGCGGTTGATGGCGCGGAGGAACGTGTCGAGCTCGACTCCGGCGAGCGCCGGAAAGCGCTCCTGCAACCGCGGGTACCAGTGCGTCCAGAACGGGCGTTGGCGGCCGACGAGGTTCTCCCAGGTTCGGCTCTGCGACTCGTTGAGTCCGAGCGACGGCGCCCCGGCGAGCGGCGACCGGCCGAGCGCCTCGTCGTTGCCGTGCGCGTAGAGCCCGTGTCCGGCCTCGTGCAGCGTCGACCAGATCGACTCGAGGTCGTCGCCGCGGTAGCGCGTCGTCAGCCTCACGTCACGGTTCGAGAACGACGTGCAGAACGGGTGCACGGTCGGATCGAGACGCATCGCGCCCTCCTCGAAGCCGAGCTTCGGGAGCACCTCCTCCGCGAACGCGCGCTGCTCCACGACCGGGAAGTCCCCGTGCAGGAACGACGCGTCGACCTCGGGCGCCGCCGTGACGAGCTCCGTCAGCGCAGGGCGCAGGACGTCGAAGACGGCCTTCACCTCGCTCGCCTTCATGTCCGGCTCGTAGTCGTCGAGCAGCGGGTCGTACGGCGACTCGAAGCCCTCGAAGCAGTCGATGTAGCGCAGCTTCAGCTCGACGTTGCGGCGCAGGGCGGGCAGGAACGCGGCGAAGTCCGAGGCCTTGCGCGCCTCGACCCAGATGCCGTGGCCGCGGGCGGCCTCTCGCGTCATCTCGGCGCGGAGCTCGGAGGGCACGCGGCGCGCCTTCTCCCAGTCGCGCCGCGTCACGCGGACGAGGCTGGCCTCGTCGGAGTCGAATCCGTGCTCCTCCTCGATCGGAGCGGCGGCATCGAGCAGACGGCCGGTCTCCTCGGCCGTGAACGTCTCGTGCGCGATCCGGCCGAGCGTCCCGAGGGCCTCGGCGCGCGCCTCGGCGCCCTGCGGCGGCATCGTCACGCGCTGATCCCAGCCGAGCACGCCGGCGGCCCGCGAAAGGTCGGCGACCTCGGCGAGGCGCTGCCTGAGAGTGGTGAGAGCGGTATGTGCGTCCATGGCTGGAACCTACCTCGCTAGGATCGCTCTCGCCGCCATGCCGGACGTCATCATCGCCGCCGACACGATCCGCTCGCCTGCGCTGCGCCACGAGGTGCCGCTGGCCGTCCCGGACGCGTTCTTCTACCTCGAGAAGGACGGCGCGCAGCACGTCGTGGCGCCGTCGATGGAGCTCGTGCGGCTCCCGGCCGTGGCGCCGCACATCGTCGCGCACCCCTTCGAGGAGTACGGCGTCGACGAGCTCTTCCGCGAGGGGCGGACGAACGAGCAGGCCATGCTCGAGATCCTCGTCCGCGCGTGCCGCGGGCTGGGCGTCGACCGGGCGGTCGTGCCGGCGGACTTCCCGCTGCGCGAGGCGGACCACCTCCGCGCCCACGGCATCGAGGTCACGCCCGACAAGTCGTTCTTCGACGGCCGCCGGCGGTCGAAGAACGAGGCCGAGCTGGCGGGAATCCGCCGCGCCCAGCGTGCCGCGGAGGCCGGCATCGCGGCCGGGCTCGAGGTGCTGCGCCGCGCCGAGGCCCGGAACGGCGGTTTGGCGGTCGACGGCGAGCCGTTGACCTGCGAGCTGGTCAAGCAGCACGTCGAGCGGACGGTCGGCGACCACGGCGCCACGGCCGACGAGTTCATCGTCTCCCACGGACCGCAGACGGCGATCGGGCACGAGATGGGCCACGGTCCGATCGCGCCGGGCGAGCTCGTCATGTTCGACGTCTTCCCGCGCGACCGCGAGTCGGCGTGCTTCGCGGACATGACGCGGACGTACGTCGTCGGCGGCGAGCCCGACGACGAGGCCCTCGAATACCACCGGCTCGCGAAGGAGGCCCTCGACCGCTGCGCCGAGGCCATCAAGCCCGGCCTGCACGGCAAGGACCTGCACCGGATGGTCTGCGACCTGTTCCACGAGCACGGCCACCCGACGCAGCTGCACAAGCCGGACGGCGAGGTGCTCGACTCGGGCTTCTACCACGCGACCGGCCACGGGGTCGGCCTCGAAGTGCACGAGAAGCCGGGCATCGGCCGTTCCGGCGACGAGTTCGTTACCGGCGACGTGCTCGCCATCGAGCCCGGCCTCTACCGCCCGGGCTACGGCGGCGTCCGGCTCGAGGACCTGGTGCTCGTCACGGAGGACGGAGCCGAGGTGCTCACGGACTTCCCGTACGACCTTCGTCCCTGAGTAGGATCGCCGGCAGGTGAGCGACCGTACGATCGACACCCTGTTCCTCGAGGAGCGGCGCTATCCACCCGATCCCGCGTTCGCGGCGCAGGCGAACGCGCAGCCGGGCATCTACGAGGAGGACTTCGAGGCGTTCTGGGAGCGGGAGGGCCGCGAGCGCGTCGGCTGGGTGACGCCGTTCGACCGGCTGCTCGAGTGGGAGCTGCCGTACGCGAAGTGGTACCTCGGCGGCACGCTCAACGTGTCGTACAACTGCGTCGACCGCCACGTCGAGGCCGGGCTCGGCGACCGCGTCGCGTACCACTGGGAGGGCGAGCCCGAGGGCGACACGCGGACGATCACCTACGCCGACCTGCAACGGGACGTGACGCGTTTCGCGAACGCGCTCAAGGAGCTCGGCGTGCGCAAGGGCACGGCGGTCGCGATCTACATGGGGATGGTCCCGGAGCTGCCGGCGGCAATGCTCGCGTGCACACGGCTCGGCGCCCCGCACACGGTCGTGTTCGGGGGGTTCTCGGCCGACTCGCTCTCCGACCGCATGAACGACATGGGCTGCGAGGTGCTCGTCACGCAGGACGAGGCCTGGCGCCGCGGCTCGACCGTACCGCTCAAGCGGACGGCCGACCAGGCCATGGCCGATGCGCCCGGGGTGAAGCGGTGCCTCGTCGTGCAGCGCACGGGGAACGACGTGCCGATCACCGAAGGACGCGACACGTGGCTCCACGACCTCGACGTGCCCGACGACCCCGCGACGTGTCCGCCGGAGCCGATGGACGCCGAGGACCTCCTCTTCCTGATGTACACGTCGGGCACCACGGCCAAGCCGAAGGGCATCGCGCACACGACCGCCGGCTACCTCGTCGGCGTCGCGGCGACGCACCGCCTCATCTTCGACCTGAAGCCCGAGCAGGACGTCTACTGGTGCGCGGCCGACATCGGCTGGATCACCGGCCACAGCTACATCGTCTACGGGCCGCTCTGCAACGCGACGACGTCGGTCCTGTACGAGGGGACGCCCGACTTCCCGGACAAGGACCGGTGGTGGTCGATCGTCGAGCGCTACGGCGTGACGATCCTCTACACGGCGCCGACGGCCATCCGCGCGCACATGAAGTGGGGCACGGAGTACGCGGCGAAGCACGATCTCACGAGCCTGCGGCTGCTCGGCTCGGTCGGGGAGCCGATCAACCCGGAGGCCTGGATCTGGTACCGCGAGCACATCGGCAGTGACAGCACGCCGGTCGTCGACACGTGGTGGCAGACCGAGACCGGGATGGTGCTGATCACGCCGCTGCCCGGGATCACGACGACGAAGCCGGGCTCGGCCACGAAGCCGTTCCCCGGCGTCGACGCGGCGGTATACGACGAGACGGGGAACGAGGTCGGTCCCGGCGGCGGCGGCTATCTCGTGCTGCGCCGGCCGTGGCCGGCGATGACGCGAGGCATCTTCGGCGACGACGCCCGCTTCCGCTCGACGTACTGGGAGCGGTACCCGGGCGTGTACTTCGCCGGCGACGGCGCGCGGATCGACGAGGACGGGGACTTCTGGCTGCTCGGCCGCGTCGACGACGTGATGAACGTCTCCGGCCACCGCATCTCGACGATCGAGGTCGAGTCGGCTCTCGTCGACCATCCCAAGGTGGCCGAGGCGGCCGTGTGCGGCCGCGCCGACGCGACGACCGGCCAGGCGATCGTTGCGTACGTCACGCTCAAGGGCAGCGAGGACGGGTCGGTCGAGATGCTCGAGGAGCTGCGCAACCACGTCGCTGCGAAGATCGGCCCGATCGCGAAGCCGTCGAACGTCGTGTTCACGCCCGAGCTGCCGAAGACGCGGAGCGGGAAGATCATGCGGCGTCTGCTCCGCGACGTCGCCGAAAACCGGCCGCTGGGGGATACGACGACGCTCGCCGACCCGGCGGTCGTGAACGAGATCGCCGCGCGTGCCGGCGGCCAAGCGGAGGAGTGACGGTGCGCGGCGCGTGCGCCGCCCTGCTCGTAGCGCTCGTCTGGGCGGTTCCGGCCGCAGCAGGCGGCGGGCACGTCCTGCTCGACGTGCGCGCCCGGTACCTGCCGCCGCTGCAGCGCGGCTTCTCCGACACGCCCGACGGCTGGCAGGCCCGGTACGACGCGGCGCGAGACCTGCAGGAGGCCACGCGGCGCGTAGCCCGCGTCGTCCCCGGCTGCAGCGGTCTGCGCCGCGCGCTGCTCCGCTACGCGGCCGCGCACGTCGCCTACGCGGAGTCCTTCGACCGGCCGGTACGGCGCGGCCCCCCTGCGATCCCCGCGGCGCCGCGCGCGAGCTGCAGCACCTGCCCGTGCAACGGCGTGCTGCCGGCGCCGCCCCGGCCGGCGGTCGAGCTGCCGCCGAGCTGGCGGCTCGCCTCGCTGCCGGGTGCGACCGACGACCGGCTCGCGGCCGGCCTCGAGCGCGCGGGGCGCGCGTTTCGCGGGTGGGCCGGGTTCTGGGTGCACGATCTCCGCACCGGCCGCACGGCCGGGTGGAACGCCGACGCGCGGTTCCCGGCCGCCTCGACCGTGAAGCTCGGCGCCTCGTCGCCGCCCTGCTGCGCTCGGAGCCGGACCCCTCGACGTCACCGTACGCCGCCGACGTCGCCGCGATCGCATCGTGGTCGTCCAATCTGGCCGCGAACAGGATCGCCGCCCGGCTCGGCAGCGCCGCGGTCGCCGACGGGCTGCGCCGGCTGGGGATGGTGAGCAGCACGTACCCCGGTCTCTACCGCGCGGGGACGGCGACGGGCGTGGACGCGCCGAAGCCGCCGCCGCTCCGTACGGCTCGCGTGACCACGGCGCGCGACCTCGGCCGCGCCCTCCTGCGCCTCCACTCCGCCGCCGCCGGTCGCCGTTGGGCGCTCCGGGCGACGGGCCTCTCCCAGCGGCAGGCCGACGCGGCGCTTGCAGCGCTGCTCGCCTCCAGGCCGGAGGGCGACAACGTGGGCCTCATCCGGCCGTGGCTCCGCAGCCCGATCGCACAGAAGCACGGCTGGCTCTCCGACACGCGCCTCACGGCCGGCGTCGTCTACCGGGCGGCGGGGCCGGTGATCGTCGTCGTCGAGGCGCACGCGCCCGGGCTCACGCTCGCCGAGGCACAGCGGCTCGCCGGAGCCGTCGCCTTCCTCGTCCGGTAGGAGGGTCCGGCGAAACATCGAGCTGTGCCGTCGGGCCGCGCTGGACGAGCGACGTTCCGCCGAACCCTCCTAGACCCGTCGCACGACGCGCAGCAGGTACGCCTTGCGGTCGAGCGGATCGTTGTCCGTCCTCGGTCGGGTGGGGATCTCGCCGCGAACGGCCTCGTAGCGCTCGAACGTGCTTTCGAGCACGCCCTCGCCGCGAGTCAGCGCCGGCAGCCGGAGCCGTAGGTCGTGCACCCGGGCCGCCGGAATCGCACCCTCCACCACGGACGAGGCGCCCCGCAGCTCCTGCGTCCGCGGAACGGCGCCCAGCCGTGCGAGGACGGGCATCGTCGCTCCGACGGTATCCGCAGGGAGCTCGAGCTGGAAGCGGTGGATCGGCTCGTGCACCCTCGTGCCCGCCTCCTGGAGCGCGCTCATCACGACGAGCGGCGTCAGGTTCCGGAAGTCCCCCGCCGTGCTCGACATGCTCTTGTCGAAGACCGCGTGGGCGTGGCTCTGCCGTGGCGCGTAGCCGGAGTGCGTCATCGTGACCTCGCAGCCGGTGACCTGCCAGCCGTGGAGCCCCTGGCGCAGCGTCTCCTGCACCGTTTCCTCGACGGCTCTCCGGAACGCGAGCGGCAGCGACCCCGGCTCGATCTCCAACCGGAACTCCACCCCGGTGGCATCCCGTGCGGGCTCGATGCGCAGCCCGACGCCTGCGAGGAACGGGTTCGGCTCCTCGTTCATCATCTCGATGGCCGCGCCGATGCCGACGGGGCGCTCGATGCAGATCGTCGTCGTCTCACGGAAGTCGACGCCGATCCCGAACTCGTCTGCCAGCGTCGCCTGGATGACCTCTTTCTGCACCTCGCCGTAGAGCGAGACGTGGAGCTCCTGCCGGCTGTCGTCCTGCCGCAGGTCGATCAAGGGGTCCTGCTCGGCCAACTGGTTGAGCGCACCGTGCAACGCGCCTCTGTCGGCGTCGTCCCGGGGCACGACGACCGTCTCGAGCGTCGGCGGCGAGAAATGGTGCTCCTCGGCCGTCGGCGAGCCGCCGAGGACATCGCCGATCTGGACGTCGGCGAGGCCCCAGAGCTTGCCGATCTCCCCGGCGGCGACCGCCGGACGCCGCACCGCCGAGCCGCGGTCGAAGACGTTGATCGCGGTCACCTTCTGCTCGTCGTGCCCGCCGAACCGCAGCCGGTCGCGGGTTCGTACGGTGCCGGAGAACAGGCGGACGTACGCGATCTTGTCCCCCGCCGGGCCGCGCTCGACCTTGAAGACCGTGCCCGAGACAGGGCCGTCGGCGTCGCCGTCGGCGGCGGGCAAGAGCTCCGCGATGCCCGCGATAAGCGAGTCCACCCCGGCTCCCGTGATCGCCGAGCCGAGGAAGACGGGATGCACGAGCGCCCGCTTCGTCTGCGTGGCGAGCTCCCGGCGCAGCAGCTCGTACGGCAGCGCCTCCTGGTCGACGTACGCGGCCAGCAGCGCTTCGTCGTTGTCCGCGAGCAGGCCGGCCAGCGACTCCGTGAACGCCCCGTCGGTCGCGCCGTGAGGCGTGAAGCGCGGACTCCGGGTGCCGAGGCCGTCCGCCGAGCCCATGGCGACGATCGCCGGCGTCAACCGCTCGGCGATCTCCTCGAGCACGCGGTCGTCGTGTGCGCCGCGGCGGTCGATCTTGTTCACGAAGATGAGCGTGGGGACGTGCAGTCGCTGCAGCGTCCGCATCAGGATCCGGGTCTGAGGCTGGACGCCCTCCACGGCAGAGACGACGAGCACGGCGCCGTCGAGCACGTTCAGGACCCGCTCCACCTCGGCGATGAAGTCCGGGTGGCCCGGTGTGTCGATCAGGTTGACCGTGACGTCGCCGACGACGAACGACACGACGGCCGACTTGATGGTGATGCCGCGCTGCCGCTCCAGCGCGAGGGAGTCGGTCTGTGTGCTTCCGTCGTCGACGCTGCCCGGCTCGTCGATGACGCCGACTGCGTAGAGCAGCCGCTCGGTGAGAGTCGTCTTACCGGCGTCGACGTGAGCGAGGATCCCCAAGTTGAGCGTTTTCACGAAGCGTCATGTCCTTGAACTCGATGGCAGTTCGGTACTGGATGGACATGAACGCTTCAGGCATTTCGCTCTCCTCGGGTCTCGCGGCCGTTCCTGGACTGTAGCTGGCGGCTCAGGCCGCGGTCTAGACGGCCAGCAGGCGTTCGAACCGCTCGGGCTCGTCCTCGAACGGGCCGATCAGCGCCAGGTTCAGGTCGCCCCGGCCGATCAGCTCCTGCGCCACGCGCTGCACGTCCTCCGCCGTGACGGCGTCGAGCGCCGCGAGCACGTCGGCGGGCTCGGTGGCGGCGCCCTCGAGGATCTCGCGCCGCATCCCGAACATGATCGTCGCGTGCGGGCTCTCGAGGCCGAGCACGAAGCGGCCCTTGGCGAACCGCCTGGCCTTCTCGAGCTCGTCGGCCGGGACGGGCTCGTCGGCCATCTTGCGCAGCTCGGCGACGATCGTCTCCACGGCCTGGTCGACGCGGTTGATGTCGACCCCGGCCTGCGAGTAGAGCGAGCCGGCGTCCGTGTAGCTGTGGTTGACGCCGAAGACGTAGTAGGCGAGGCCGCGGCGCTCGCGAACCTCGGTGAACAGCCGGGACGACATGCCGCCGCCGAGCACCGTCGCGAGCAGCTGGAGCACGTATCGGTCCTGGTGGCCGAGCGGCAGGCTGCGGACGCCGAGCACGAGGTGTGCCTGGTCCGAGGCCTTGTGGTGGATGTGCACGCGGGTGCCGTTCGCCGACCCGTTGCCCTCGAGCGGCAGCGGCGCTCCCGTGTCGCGCGCCTCGAGGTCTCCGAGCAGCTCTTCCAGCCGCCCGAGCAGGTCGTCCCCGACCTGCCCGCCGAGGCCGACCACCATGCGCTCCGGCCGGTACCAGCGGTCGAGGTAGCCGAGGAACATGTCGCGCGTCGCGCCGCGCACGGTCTCCTTGCGGCCGATCACGTGCCAGCCGAGCGGCTGGTCCCCGTACAGCAGCTCCTCGTAGACGCCGCCGATGAAGTCGCGGGGCGTGTCGAAGTACATGTTCATCTCCTCGACGATGACGCCCTTCTCGCGGTCGATCTCCTCCGAGTCGAACAGCGAGTCGCGCAGCATGTCGACGAGGACGTCCAGCGCGATGTCACGGCTCTCGCTCGCGCACTTCACGTAGTAGCCCGTGTACTCCTTGCCCGTGAACGCGTTGAACTCGCCGCCGATCCCGTCGATCTCGCTCGAGATGGCCCTCGAGGTGGGGCGGCGCTCGGTGCCCTTGAAGAACATGTGCTCGGCGAAGTGGGCGATGCCGTTCGTCTCAGCCGTCTCGTAGCGCGAGCCGGCAGCGAGCATCACGATGCAGGCTGACGACTGGGCATGCGGCATCGGCGCGGTCAGCACGCGGACGCCGTTGCCAAGCCGGTCACGCTCGAACACCGCCACCCGGCCATGCTATAGACCTCTCGTGCCCGGAGACCAGACACGGTTCGGGATCGCCGTGCAGCCGGCCTGGCTCGCCGAGCTCCACGTCGAGGAGCGGCTGCCGGACGGCGCGCGGGTGCTCTTCACGGGCTGCGGCACCTCCTTCCACGCGGCGCAGACCGGCGGCCCGGCGATCCAGGCGTTCGAGCTGCTGCTCGGCCGCGGCCCTGCTGCGGACGTCCTGGTCTGCGTCAGCCACGAGGGTGCGACGGAGGTGACGCTCGCCGCGGCCCGAGGCTTCGACGGGGAGCGCTGGCTGGTCACCGGGCAGCCGTCGAGCCCGCTCGGCGAGCTCTGCGAGCGGGTCGTCGTGGCCACGCCGGCCGTTGAGGAGAGCTGGTGCCACACGGCGAGCTACACGTGCGCGGTAGCGGCGCTGGCCGCGCTCCGCGGGGACGACGTCTCCTGGCTCGCTGCTGCCGTGAAGGAGCGCCTCGACGCCGATCCGTTGCCCGTCTCCGACCACGAGCGCTGGCTCGTCGCCGGCGCCGGACGCGACTGGCCGACCGCGCAGGAGGCGGTGCTGAAGCTCCGCGAGGGCGCCCGGGTCGCGGCCGAGGCGCACCACCTGGAGCAGCTCCTCCACGGCTACCTGGCGGCGATCGACGAGACCGTGCGCTGCTTCGTGCTCGAGGGCGACGACGCAACGTCGAGCCGCGCCGCACAGGCAGCCGCCGCCCTCCGGGAGCTCGGCTGCGACGTCACGGTCGTTCCGACGCGCCATCCGGTCGTCGACATCGTCGCCTTCCAGCGCCTGACGGCCGATCTCGCCGAGCGGCGTGGCATCGACCCGGACCGGATCCGCCGCGACGACCCGCGCTGGGCGGCCGCGGCGGCGCGCCACAAGGGCTAGTAGATATGTAGCCGCTACCGCTCCGCGTCCAGGCGCTCTGCCTCGAGGTCGATGTCGCGCTGCACGCGGAGCATGACCTCGTTGCTGATGCGCCCCGAGCCGCGCAGCTCGACGACCGCCTCCCGCTCGGCGACGAGCAGCTCGCGTCGCAGCCGCTGGTAGGCGAGCGACCGCTCTTCGATCGAGCTGTCGTCGCCCCCGTCCCAGCGCGCGGCGAAACGGCTGCGCCGGAAGTCGTAGAGACCCCGCATGCGGTCTGCCGTGTCGGGCCGCACCCAGTCCTCGGCCACGAGCTCCTCGAGCCGGAGCAGTGCAGCCTCGGCCGCGTGGATGCGGGCCTTCGTCTCCTCGCGCTCCTCGAGGTCGTCGGCTTCGACGTCGAGCGCGTCGATCACGTAGGGCAGCGCCAGGCCCTGTCCGACGAGCGTGACGAGGATCACCGTGAAGGTCAGGAAGATGATCAGCTCGCGGCCCGGGAACGGGGTGCCGGCGTCCGTCTCGAGCGGGATCGCGAGCGCCGCCGCCAGTGAGACCGCGCCCCGCATCCCGGCGAACGCGACGACCACCGCCTCTCGCACCGGCGGCAGCCCGTCGCTCCCCGGCAGCCGTCCGCGCAGCTTGGTGAGGGGGACGACGAGCAGCGCGCGCGTGAGCACGACGGTCGCGCACACGATCGCCGCGTATCCGAGCAGCTGCGTTGTCGTGAGCTCGTCGAGCCCGTCGAGCACTCCCGGCAGCTGCAGGCCGACGAGCACGAACAGCAGGGCGTTCAGCAGGAACGTCAGGATCTCCCAGACCGCCTGCCCCTGGAGACGGACCTGCGCACTCGTCAGCTCCGGTGCATGCCAGCCGAGGTAGATCCCGGCCGTGACCGCGGCGAGCACGGAGGAGACGCCGAGCAGCTCGGCCGGCAGCGCTGCGAAGTACGCCGTCATCAGCGAGACCGTGATCTCGACCGACGGGTTGTCGAGCCGCCTGCGCACCTGGCGCACGACCCAGCCCACGCCGAGCCCGATCGCGATGCCGCCGAGCGACGTCACCACGAAGCGCAGCCCTGCCTCCCAGACCGAGAACGTCCCCGACACGACGGCGACGACGGCGACGCGATAGAGCACGAGCGCCGAGCCGTCGTTGATGAGGCTCTCGCCCTCGATGATCGTGACCACGCGCCGCGGCGCGCCGAGCCGTCGGGCGATCGCCGTGGCGGCGAGCGGGTCGGTCGGCGAGACGACCGCCCCGAGCACGAACGCGCTCGCCCAGGGCAGGCCGTCGATCACGGCGTGCGCCGTCACCGCGACGGCGCACGTGGTCGCGAGCACGAGCCCGATCGACAGCAGGCCGATCGGCTTGACGTTCGCGCGCAGGTCGCGCAGGGAGGTGAAGAACGCGGCGCTGTAGAGCAGCGGGGGCAGCACCGCGATGAGCACGAGCTCCGGCCGGAGCTCGAACTCGGGCATCCCGGGCACGAGGCCGAGTGCCAGTCCGCCGAGGACGAGCAGGATCGGGTACGGGATCCCGATCGCCGGCGCGAGGGCGGCGAGCGCGACGACGACCACGATGATCCCGAGCACCGCGAGCGCGACGTCGGTGTCGAGGTGCATCGCGGCATCGTGCCTGGCCGCTGCGCCGCGGACAGCCCTACGGGTCGGAGCGGATGGTCTGCCTACTGCAGGACGACGACGCTGCGGATCCCGTCCTGGGCCTCCATCAGCTCGAAGCCCCGGTTCACGTCGTCGAGCGTCAGCCGGTGCGAGACGAAGGCGTCGGCGTCGATGTCGCCGGCGAGCCAGCGCTCGACGAGCTGTGGGACCTGGTCGCGGCCCTTGACGCCGCCGAACGACGACCCTGCGACGCGGCGGCCGGTGATCAGGTAGCGCGGCACGACCTCCAGCGTCTCGCCCTTGCCGGCGACGCCCACGACGGTGCAGAGCCCCCAGCCCATCCGCGCCGACTCGACGGCCTGGCGCATGACGCCGACGTTCCCCGTCGCCTCGAACGTGTAGTCGGCGCCGAAGCCGCCGGTGGACTCGACGATCCGCTCGACCGCGTCCTCGCCGCCGACCATCGTCTCGGTCGCGCCGTGGTGGCGCGCGAGCCCGAGCCGCTCCTCGGAGAGGTCGACGCAGACGATTCGGCCGGCGCCCTGCAGGCGGCAGCCGATGACCGCGCCGAGCCCGACGAGCCCCGCGCCGAACACGACGCACGTCGAGCCGGGCTCGACCTTCGCCGTGTTCATCGCCGCACCGATGCCCGTCGACAGGCCGCAGGCGAACAGCGCCGCGCCCTCCAGTGGCGCCTCGCGCGGCACCTTGGCCAGCGCGATCTCCGGCATGACGGTGTACTCCGCGAAGGTCGACGTGCCCATGAAGTGCCGGATCGGCTCGCCGTCGCGGGACAGCCGAGTGGTGCCGTCCGGGAGATAGCCCTGGTTCTGCTGTTCCCGGATGGCGAGGCACAGGTTCGTGCGCGGGCTGCGGCAGTGCTCGCACTCCCTGCACTGCGGCGAGAACATCGTGACCACGTGATCGCCGGGCTCGAGCGAGACGACGTCGTCGCCGACGCGCTCCACGACACCGGCGCCCTCGTGCCCGAGCACCGTCGGCGCGTAGCCGGACGGGTCCGCGCCCGAGGCGGTGTAGAGGTCCGTGTGACAGACCCCGCAGGCCACGAGGCGCACCAGCACCTCGCCGCTCCGCGGCTCCGCGAGATCGAGCTCCTGGACGGCGAGCGGCGCTCCGAACTCCTCGAGCACAGCGGCACGGGTCTTCACGGTCGGTCCTCCAGTCGGTAGACGAAGCGGAGCGCCTGCCAGCGGTCGTCGATCGCGCAGGACTTGTTGTCGACGAGGCCGGCGGCCAGGCCGACCCCTTGCACTGCCTCGAACGTGAGGTCGTTCTCGATCCGTGCCGCCTGCTTGGGCCAGGCGATCCACAGGCCCTCGGCCGGGTCGAGCGTGGCCTT
This sequence comes from uncultured Gaiellaceae bacterium, assembly GCA_963733065.1. Lineage (GTDB taxonomy): Bacteria > Actinomycetota > Thermoleophilia > Gaiellales > Gaiellaceae > CAVTBT01. The sequence continues at coordinate 188,796 of CAVTBT010000005.1, read as the reverse complement.
GAGCGCGTCGAAGCGCCGCTCGAGGTCGGCTCTCGAGGTGGTGAAGAAGACGACGACCCCGGCGCCCGGCTTCGCGCCCAGCTTCTGCGAGAGCGGGGTCGCGGAGTAGTCCTTACCGGCCATGCCAGGCCGCGAGGAGCTCGGCCTCGCGCTCGGGGGTCAGGCCGCGGCCCTCGACGGTCGACGCGTGCTCGAGCGCTCCGCGCACCGTCTCCGCGAGCGGGCGATGCCGGAGGCCGGCGCCGTGCGCCTTCGTGGTGTCGGTTTCGTGGAAGCGCTCGCTGCCAGGCTCGTTCGCGACCCACAGCGGCAGCTCGAGCCACTGGCCGACCTCGTGCTCGAGCAGGAACGACTCGTCGACCCAGGTGGCCGTGGCCTTACTGCCGGTCACCTCGATGCACGCGTCGAACACCGCTTCGAACGCCATGGGCTCGCTCGTGGCGTTGAAGGGGCCGGACAGCCGCTGCTCGCTCGCGTGCACCATCCAGTCGCCGAGGTCGCGCACGTCGACGAACTGGACGGGCCGTTCGGATGGGCCGGGGGCCAGCACCTCGCCGCCGCGGGCGACGCGGTGCGGCCAGTACGTGAACCGGCCGGTGGGGTCGTGCGGGCCGACGATCAGCCCGGCGCGAACGGCGAGCGAGCGGCCCGGGAAGGCCTCGGTCACCTCGCGCTCGCAGAGCACCTTCAGCGCGCCGTAGTTCGAGTAGTCGTCCGCCAGGCGGTCGACCGGCCCGTCGCCGAGCTCCGCGAGCGGGCTCTCCTCGTGCACCGGCTGCGCGAAGTCCCGGTACACCGAGATGCTCGAGACGAACGTGTAGTGCTCGGCGGCGGGCGAGAGCAGGTCGGCCGAGGCCCGCACGACGTGCGGCACGTAACCCGAGGTGTCGACGACAACGTCCCAGCGGCGGCCGTCGAGCGCGGAGAGGTCTCCGTCCCGGTCGCCCCGGAGGTGCTCCGCATCCGGGAAGAGCTCCGGGTTCGACCGGCCGCGCGTGAAGAGCGCCAGCTCGTGGCCGCGCGCGAGCGCCGACTCGGCCACCGCCCGTCCGAGGAACGTCGTGCCTCCGAGGATCAGAAGGTTCAAAGCTCTGCGAGCGCGGCGAGCAGCCTGTCGACCTCCGCGGCGGTGTTGTAGTGGACGATGCCGGCACGCACCGCACCCACCCCCTCCAGGTCGAGTGCGCGCATCGTCTCCCACGCGTAGTAGTCGCCGTGCCAGACCGCGAGGTCGCGGGCGGCCAGCTCGACCGCCGCCTGCTCGGGTGTGTGGCCGGCCAGCGAGAAGCAGAACGTGGGCACCCGACCCTCCATCGTCGGCAGCCCGTGGAGGGTCACGCCGTCCGGGAGCCCGGCGAGGAACCGCTCGCCGAGCGCTCGCTCGTGCGCCACGATCGCGTCCCAGCCCAGCTCGTCGAGGTAGTCGACCGCCGCGACGAAGCCCGCGAGCAGCTCGTGCTGGAGGGTGCCGGTCTCGAATCGGCGGCCGATCGGCTCGGTCGGCGAGGGGCGCACCTTGTACGGGCGCCACGACGCGAGCAGCTCTGCACGGCCGAACGCGAGGCCGAGGTGCGGCCCGAAGAACTTGTACGGCGAGCAGACGAGCACGTCGCAGCCCCAAGCGGCGACGTCGGTCGGCCCGTGCGGGCCGTAGTGCACGGCGTCGACCCACGCGAGGGCGCCGGCGTCGTGGGCCAGCTCGACGATGCGGCGGACGTCGGGGGCGGTGCCGACCGAGTTCGCCGCCGCCGGGAAGGCGACGACGCGCGTCCGATCCGTGAGCTGCCGCTCGAGGTCCGCGAGGTCGAGCGAGAGGTCGTCGTGGATCCCCGCGTACCGCACGACGATGCCGACGTCGTGCGCGAGCTCGAGCCAGGGCGCGACGTTCCCGTCGTGGTCGAGCCTCGTGACGACGACCTCGTCGCCCTCCCGCAGGCCACCGTTCCGGGCGAACGTGCGGGTGAGCATGAAGTTGAGGTTCGTCATCGCCGGGCCGAAGATCGTCTCCTCGGGGGTGCAACCGAGGAACGCCGCCGCTCGCTCGCGAGAGCGCTCGACGAGCTCGTCCGTCCGTTGAGACGTCTCGTATGGCGCACCGATGTTCGCGTTCGTCTCGCGCATGTAGGTGGCGATCGCGTCGATGACCTCGTCCGGGCATTGCGTGCCGCCGGGGCCGTCGAAGAACGCGAGCGGCCGCTGCAGCGCCGTGTAGCGAGCGCGCACGGCCTCGACGTCGAGCAGGGTCGCGCTCATCGGATCTCCTCTCCTCCGGCGGTCCAGCGGTAACGGGGGCGAGCGGTCAGCGAAGCGCCGACGAAGCAGCCGTGCTCCGCCTTGGCGACGAGCGTGCGCAGCTCCTCGCCTTCGAGCGGCGGGTCGAGCGCGATGTCGAGGTCGACGTCGATCTCGACGAACGCCCAGCGGCCGTCCTCCTCGCGCTTGGTGACGACCCCGTGTGCGCGCGCCTCGGCCGTGGCCTCGATGCCCGCGCGGCGCGCGTGGTACGCCAGGCTGGTCAGCGTGCACTTGCACAGCCCGGCGAGGACGAGATGCTCCGCCGACCAGCCCTCGCCGGCGGCGATCGGCGGCGCGTCGCCGTCCGTCCGCGCGGTGCGCTCGCGGTCGACGGAGACCGCGTACTCGAGCCGCTTGGCCGTGGTCGCCACGCGCCTGAGCCTACAAGCCGGGCCGCGCCTGCCCACCGTCCGACCGGCGCATTAGCGTCCTGCCCATGCAGCGGTTGAGACAGCTGACCGAAGCCGAGTGCTACGCCCGCTGCTACGGGCAGCGGCCCGGGTGGGAGGCAGTGCGGATCGTCCGTGTGGAGCGCGAGCCGCGGAGGTCGCCCGTCGGCGCCGACGTGCTCCGGCTCTCGTTCGAGACGCGGCTCGACGCTCGCCCGCCCGAAGCGGCGTAGCTACAGCGCCGCGAGCGGTTTCACGCCGGCCTCGTGCTCCAGCAGCGCACGCTTGACGTGCAGCCCTCCTCCGAAGCCCGTCAGTGAGCCGTCGGAGCCGATCACGCGGTGGCACGGCAGCACGATCGGAACGGGGTTGCTGCCGTTGGCCGCACCGATCGCGCGCACGGCGCGCGGCCGGCCGACGCGGCGCGCCTGCTCCGCGTAGCTGACGGTCTCGCCGTACGGGATCTCGGCGAGGTGCCGCCACGCGTCGAGCTGAAACGGCGTCCCGACGAGGTCGAGCGGGATCGTGAACGCCGTGCGGTCGCCGGCGAAGTACTCGCGCAGCTGGCGCGCCGCCTCGGCGAGCACGGCGGAGTCGCCGTCGTCGGCGCCGCTCCGCACGCGCCTGCCCCGGGAACGACACCGAGCGCAGGCCGGTCTCGGATGCCACAAGGCGCAGCGCGCCGACCGGGGTGTCTAGCGTTGTCGTCGTGAGCGTCATGGTGTGGAAAACGTGCCAGACACCGCTGACGTGAGGTCGGCCGTACCGGATGTCCTCGAGCGCGGGCTCGCGGCCGTGTTCTGCGGGATCAACCCGGGTCGCGCCTCGGCTGCCGCCGGCGCGCACTTCGCGAATCCCCGCAACGACTTCTGGCGGCTGCTGCACGCCGCCGGTTTCACGCCGCGCCTGCTGGCGCCCACGGAGCAGGGCGAGCTGCCGGCCTTCGGCCTCGGCCTCACGAACGCCGCGTACCGGACGACCCGCGGCTCCGGCGAGCTGCGGCGCGGCGACTTCGACGGCGCCGAGGAGCGGCTGGCGCGGATCGCAGCCGAGCTGCGTCCCGGCGCGTTCGGCTTCGTCGGCAAGGCGGCCTACCAGGGTGTGTTCGCGGAGCGCCCGCAGCTCGGCCCGCAGACACGACTGCTCGGCGACACGCCGCTCTTCGTCCTCCCGTCGACCTCGCCGGCGAACGCGGCCGTCTCCTGGGACGAACGCCTGCGTTGGTTCCGTGCGTTCCGGGAGTCGCTGTCCTGACCGCCCTCAGGATCAGGCCGGCCGTGCGTGCGGTCGTGCTCGACCAGGACGGCCGGGTGCTGCTCGTCCGCTTCCAGTTCCCGGACGGTGGGCTGTGGGCGACGCCGGGCGGCGGCATCGAGCCGGGCGAGTCGGAGGAGGATGCCATCCGGCGCGAGCTCTCCGAGGAGCTGGGGCTCGACGACGTGGAGCTCGGGCCGGTCGTCTGGACGCGCGAGCACGTCGTCCCGTTCATCGGCGGGCGGTGGGACGGGCAGGCCGAGCGCTACTACCTCGTGCGCGTGGCGGCCTTCGAGCCGCGCCCGCGGCTCTCCTGGGCCGAGCTGAACGCCGAGTACGTCACGGCGATCCGGTGGTGGACGCTCGCCGAGCTCGAGGCCTCCGACGAGACGTTCGCGCCGCGGCGGCTCGCCGGGCTCGTGCGGGCGCTCCTCGTCGAAGGCGCGCCCGCCGAGCCCATTGACACCGGCGTTTAGGAGCTAGGCGGTTCCCAGGTGCTCGCCGTAGCGGCCGAGCACGATCTCCCAGCCCGTGTGGTAGCCCTCGCGCGCCTGCTCGCCGTCCGGCCAGCGCTCCCAGCCGCGGTGCTCGAGCTCGACCCGCGTGCCGGCGCCGTCCTCGAACGCGCTGAAGCGGACCTCGACCTCGGTCGGCTCGCTGCGGTGCTCGCCCACGTTCCAGCCCAGCACCAGCCGGTGCGGCGGCTCCCAGACGAGGACGTCTGCCCAGTAGTGCTTCGCGCCGTCGGCGTCCACCTCGTACACCTGGCCGCCGACCTGGCCTTCGAACACGACGTCCCGCACGGCGTCGTGCGAGAGCGAGTGCGTCTCGCTCGGCCACCACGTGAAGATGCCGGTCGTGAACACCTCCCAGGCGTGCTCGAGATCGCAGTCGACGCCGACAGAGCGGCGGACCGGGGCAATCGTGACGCTGCTCATGTCGTCTCCTTCCTGCCGGTGGCGTTCGCGAAGGCTTCGAGCACCTCCTGCCAGCCGCCCGCGTACAGGTCGCGAGCCGCCCGGCCGTCCTCGCCGAGCCGCTCCAATGTCCTGTGCTCGATCTCCACTCGCGTGCCGCCTGTGACCGGCGCGAACGTGACCTCGAGCTCGGTCGGCGCCGGCGTGGCCGGGTTGACCCGCCAGGCGAGCACGAGCCGCTGCGGCGGCTCCCACTCGAGCACGCGCGCCCAGTGCGCCCGCTCCCCTATCGCGGAGGTCTCGAACATCTCGCCGCCCACACCGGGCTCGATCTGCACGTCGCGTGCCTCCTGCTCGTAGACCGACCTGGTGGGCAGCGGCCACCACGTCGCCGTCTCCGCCGTGAACAGCCGCCACGCCTCGTCGACGCCGAGCGGCACGGTGACGCCCTGCCGTACGGGCTCGATCACCATCGTGCTCATGTCTCCCTCGCTTTCCGCTCCGCTGCGTCCTTGAAGGCAGCGAGCGCGTCGCTCCAGAATTCGTCGAACCACTCGCGCAGGCCGAGGAGGCCGTCCGGAGCGACCTCGTACAGCCGGCGCGTTCCGACCTTGCGGTCGACGACGAGCCCCGCCTCCTTCAGGACGCGCAGATGCTGGGAGACCGCGGGGCGGCTGACCGGGAGTCCGTCGGCCAGCTCGACCACTGCACGAGGCCCTCCGTGCAGACGCTCGAAGATCTCGCGCCTCGTGCGGTCGCCCAGGACGTCCAGAGGGTGAGCGTTAGTCGTCACTTACCGTAAGTTACTACTTACGGTTGGGCCACGTCAACCCCGCCAGCGGTTCGTGATGGGCGTGCGGCGGTCCCGGCCGAAGGCCTTGGGCCGGAGCTTGACCCCCGGGGGTGCCTGGCGGCGCTTGTACTCGGCGCGGTCGACGAGCGCGAGCGCCCGGTCGACCACGGCCGGGTCGAACTCGGCGAGCAGCTCGTCGCGCGAGCGGTCGAGCTCGACGTAGGCCTCGAGCACCCGGTCGAGCTCGGGATACGGGGGCAGCGAGTCCTGGTCGCGCTGGCCGGCGCGGAGCTCCGCACTCGGTGCGCGCTCGATCGTCGTGACCGGAACCAGCTCGCCGCGGGCGAGCTCGTTGAGGTACCGCGCCAGTCTGAACACATCCGTCTTGAAGACGTCCTTCAGCAGCGAGAAGCCGCCGACCATGTCTCCGTAGAGCGTCGAGTAGCCGACGGCGAGCTCCGACTTGTTGCCGGTCGACACGACGAGCCAGCCGTGCGTGTTCGAGAGCGCCATCAGCAGCACTCCGCGGATGCGGGCCTGGACGTTCTCGGCCGCCACGCCTTCGAGGCCGCCGAGCACGTCGTTGAAGGTATAGATGAGGTCGTCGATCGGCAGCTCGCGAAAGTCGCTGCCCAGGTTCGCAGCCAGCAGCCTTGCGTCCGAGCGTGTCTCCACCGACGAGAACTCCGACGGCATCGAGACGCAGTGGACGCGTTCCGGGCCGAGCGCCTGCGCGCAGAGGGCGGCGGTGACGGCCGAGTCGATCCCGCCTGACACGGCGACGACGACGTCGCCGAAGCCGTTCTTGCGCACGTAGTCGCGCAGCCCGAGCACGAGCGCGCGGCGCATCTGCTCGAGGGGCGGCTCGAACGGGACGGCCACGCCGGTCCGCTCGTCGCTCTGCCACGCATCGGGGCCGAGATCGACGGTCGGGATGGCCGGGACGTCTCGCTCCTCCGCGAGCTCGCGGCGCCGGAGGTCGCGCAGCCGCCGCCCCGTCGCCTCGGTCGGCTCGATGTCGACGATCAGCAGCGCCTCCTCGAACCCGGGGGCGCGCGCGATCACCTCGCCCTCGTCGTCCAGCACCACCGAGTGGCCGTCGAAGATGAGCTCGTCCTGCCCGCCGACCGCGTTGCAGAAGGCCAGGAAGCAGCTGTTGTCACGCGCCCGCGTGATCAACATCTCCTCCCGGTCCTCGGCCTTGCCGACGTGGTAGGGCGACGCCGAGAGGTTCACGATCAACTGCGCGCCCGCGAGCGCGAGATCCGTTGCCGGAGGTCCCGGCTGCCAGATGTCCTCGCAGATCGTCGGCCCGATCAGCGTCTCGCCCATTCGCAGCAGCACGTGGTCGCGGCCGGCGGCGAAGTAACGGTGCTCGTCGAAGACGCCGTAGTTGGGGAGGTAGCGCTTGCGGTACAGCGCCGTGAGCTCGCCGCCGCTGCAGACCGCGCACGCGTTGGCGAGGTCGCGGTCCAACCAGGGCACGCCGACGAGTGCGGTGGTGCCCGTGGAGGCCGCGGCGATCGCCTTCATTGCCTCGCGGGCGGCGCGCAGGAAGCCCGGCCGCAGAAGGAGGTCCTCCGGCGGGTAGCCCGTGACGGCGAGCTCGGGGAAGAGCACGAGGTCGGCGCTTGCCGTGCGCGCCTGGTCGAGAGCCGCGAGAATGTGGCTGCGGTTTGCGTCCAGGTCGCCGACGATGGTGTTGATCTGGGCGAGGGCGAGCCGCACGTCTTCGATCCTACTGGTTTGCGACTGTCAGGCGAAAACATCGAGATCGGCGCACGCTTCGCCGGGCCCGACGGCTCGGGGAACGGCGGCTACGCATGTGGGCGAGTCGCCGCGTTCGTCGACGCCCCCGCCGTGGAGGTGACGCTGCGCCTGCCGCCGCCGCTCGACACGCCGCTCACGGTTTCCCGCGAGAATGGTGAGGTGGTCGTGCGGGACGGCGATGCGGTCGTCGCCTCGGCCACTCCGGCCGAGGTCGACCTCGACCCGCCACGGGTCTCCCGCGAGCAGGCACGCCACGCGACGGCGCTCTACACGGGCTTCGACGAGCACGAGTTCCCGCGCTGCTTCGTGTGCGGACCGCTTCGCGAGCCCGGCGACGGCCTGCGGATCTTCGCCGGCGGCGTGCGGCCCGGCGTGGTCGCCGCCCCATGGGACGCCCGTGAGGTGGCGCCGGAGATCGTCTGGGCGGCGATCGACTGTCCCGGTGCCTTCGCCGCCGGGTACCCGAACCGCGGCACGGTCGTCCTCGGGCGCATGGCTGCGCGCATCGACCGCCTGCCGCACGACGGTGAGGAGTGTGTCGTCGTCGGCTGGAACCTCGGGTCGGACGGCCGCAAGCTGTACGCGGGAACGGCGCTCCTCGGCGCCGACGGCACGCCGTGCGCGGTCGCACGGCAGACATGGATCGAGCCGCTGCCGGCGGCGGGCTAGCCGCGCCGCAGGCGGATCGCGTTCAGGTCGTCGGCGAGGATCGCCTCGATGCGCTGCTCGAGCTCGTCCGGCGGGTCGTGCTCCGCGTGCAGATAGCGCCCGGCGAGGGCGTCGAACCGTCCGGTCGCCAGGGCGGCGACGAGGCGCGGTGCGCATTCGGGCGGCGTCCACGGCGCGTCTTCCGGGAACCGGTCCTCCGTCATCTCGGTCCGGACGAGACCGGGGCTGATGACGAACACCGTGACGCCGTGAGGCTGCAGCTGTGCCGCCAGCGTCTCGCCGAACCGGCAGACGGCCGCCTTGCTGGTCGTGTAGGCGGTCGCGCTCGCTCCCGGGAGATAGGACGCGCCGCTACCGGTGATCACGATGCGCCCGGCGCCGCGCCCGATCATGCCCGGGATCGCCGCCCGACAGGTGCGGAACACGCCGAGCACGTTGACCTCCTGCACACGCCACCACTCGTCCGGGTCGATCTCCCACGCCGAGTCCTCGTTCGCCGCGATGCCCGCGTTCGCCACCAGCAGGTCGATCGGGCCGAGCTCCGCCTCGGTGCGGGCGACCCAGCGCTCGACGTCTGTCTCCCGCGCCACGTCGCCCGTCAGCGCGAGCCCGTCGATGTCGCCTGCAACCGCCTCGACCTGCTCGGTGGTCCTGCCGGTGACCGCGACCCGCATGCCCGAGGCGGCAAGCTCACGCGCCACCCACTCGCCGATGCCCCGGCCGCCGCCGGTGACGAGCGCCACGCCCTGGAGCGACTCAGACGGCATGCCTGATCCCCTCCAGCGACTCCGGGTTCTCGAGCGTCGACAGGTCACCGGGATCCGCGCCGAGCGCCGTCGCCCGCACGGCGCGGCGGACGATCTTGGCGCTCCGTGTCTTCGGCAGCGAGGGCACGACCACCACGCGGGAGGGGCGGAACGCCTTGCCGAGCTCGTCCGCGATGTGGCGCGCCACCGACTCCGGGTCGACGGTCGCGTCCGGCTTGCCGACCACGAACACCCAGGCCACTTCCCCCTTCACGTCGTGCGGCACGCCGATGGCCGCCGCCTCGGCAACGGCCGGGTCGTTCAGGGCGGCCGACTCGAGCTCCGCCGGGCCGATCCGCTTCCCCGCGATGTTCAGCGTGTCGTCCGACCGGCCGTGGAGGAACCAGTAGCCGTCCTCGTCGACCGAGGCCCAGTCGCCGTGCGTCCAGACCCCCGGGAAGCGACTCCAGTAGGTCGCCAGGTACCGCTCGTCGTCGTCCCAGATGCCGCGCGTCATCCCCGGCCACGGCCTGGTGCAGACGAGCTCGCCGACCTCGCCGCGCACCGGCCGGCCATCCGGGCCGTAGACGTCCATCGCCAGGCCGAGCGCGGGGAAGCCGAGCGAGCAGGGCTTCGTCGGCTCGAGCGGCGTCACGGAAAGGAAGCATGCCCCGACCTCGGTGCCGCCGGAGATGTTCACGATCGGGATCCGGCCGCCGCCGCAGACCTCCCGGTCGAGCCAGTCGTACGGGCCGCGGTTCCACGGCTCACCGGTCGTCGTGACGGCGCGGAGCGACGACAGGTCCGCCGTCGGCTCGCCCTTCGGGATCAGCGCCCGCACGAGCGTCGGCGAGACGCCGAGCATCGTCACGCGCTCCGACTCGACGAGCCGCCACAGGCGGTCGGCCGGCCAGTCCGGCGCCCCCTCGAGGTAGACGGCAGTCGCGCCGAGCGCGCCGCTGCCCACGACCGTCCACGGCCCCATGATCCAGCCCATGTCGGTGGCGAAGAGCACGCGGTCGCCGGCGCGGACGTCCGACTGGTACGCGACCTCGCGGGCGATCGACACGAGGAAGCCGCCCTGGACGTGGAGCGCGCCCTTCGGACGGCCCGTGGTGCCGGAGGTGTAGGCGAGCAGGTACGGGGTCTCGCTCTCGACCTCGACCGGCTCCACTGCTCCCTCGCGGTCCTCGACGAGCGCTTCCCAGAACACGTCGCGGCCGCCGACCATCGGCACGTCGTCGAGCCCGAGCCGCTGCCAGACGACCGTGCGCGCGACGGTCGGCGCATCGCGGAGCGCCTCGTCGGCGATCGCCTTCATGGCGACCGCCTGCCCTCGCCGCAGCGTGCCGTCGGCGGTGATGAGCACCTTCGCCCTGGCGTCCGCGAGTCGCGCGCCGACGGCCGGTGCGGCGAAGCCGGAGAAGATCGGCACCTGCACCGCCCCCAGGTGTGCGAGGGCATGCGACGCGATCGCGGCCTCGGGCGCCATCGGCAGATAGACGCCCACGGCGTCGCCCTCGCCGACGCCGAGCGAGGCGAGCCCCTCGGCGAGGCGGTAGACCTCGCGGGAAAGCTCGCTCCAGGTCAGCGACCGCCGCTCGCCGTCCTCCGCCTGCCACACGGCCGCCTCGTCGTCGGGCCGCTCGTCCGCCCAGCGGTGGACGCACACGCGCGCGACGTTCACGCGGCCGCCGACGAACCAGCGGGCCCGCTCGATCCCGTCCGAGTCGTCCAGCACGCGCTCCCAGCGCTCCGAGAACGCGATGCCGAGATCGTCGACGACCTCCGCCCAGAAGCGGTCCGGCTCCTCGACCGAGAGCCGATGGAGCGCTGCGAAGTCGTCGCAGCCGAGCCGAGCCGCCAGGCGCGCGACATTCGCGGAGCCGCGCTGCTCCGCGCTCGGCTGCCACGTGAACTTGACGGTTGCCTCCGTGGTCACGAACCTAGCGCTTGCTAACTTAGTGGTCGCTAACGTCGAAAGGCTCTGACATGCGACTGAGCATCATTCCAGAGGCGCAGCGGAAGTGGTGGACGCTGGCCGCGGTGTCGTTCGGGCTGTTCATGATCATGCTCGACAACACCGTCGTGAACGTCGCGCTGCCCTCGATCCAGCGCGAGCTCGGCGCCGATCTTTCCTCGCTCGAATGGATCGTGACCGGCTACGCGCTGACCTTCGCCGCGTTGATGCTGATCGGCGGCAAGCTCGCGGACGCGTACGGCCGCCGGCTCATCTTCGTGGTCGGCATCGTCGTCTTCACCGCCGCGTCGCTCGCCTGCGGCCTGGCGGGCAGCGAGGACCAGCTGATCGCCGCGCGCGTCGTGCAGGGCGCAGGCGCGGCGCTCATGAACCCGGCGACGCTGTCGATCATCGCCGCGACCTTCCCGCCTCGGCAGCGCGGCACCGCGATCGGCATCTGGGCCGGGGTCTCGGCGCTCGCGCTGGCGATCGGCCCCCTCGTCGGCGGGCTGCTCACGGACCACGTCGGCTGGGAGTGGATCTTCTTCGTCAACATCCCGGTCGGCGTGCTCGCGGTTGTCGCCAGCGTCCTCTTCATCGAGGAGACGCGCGACGAGACGCACGTTCGCATGGACCTGCCCGGGCTCGTGACGTCCGCACTCGGCCTCTTCGCCCTGACGTACGGGCTGATCGAGGCGAACACGTACGGCTGGGGCTCAGCACGGATCGTCGGCTCGTTCGTGGTGGCCGCCGTCTCCCTCGGCGCCTTCGTGCTCCTCGAGCGCCGTCAGCGTGCGCCCATGCTCGACCTGACCCTCTTCCGCAACAGCACGTACACGGGCGCGAACCTCGTCGTGCTGCTCGTCGCGCTCGCGATGTTCGGCGTCTTCTTCTTCGTCTCGCTCTACATGCAGAACGTGCTCGGCTACTCGGCCGTCCAGGCGGGGGCGGCGTTCCTGCCGATGACGATCCTGATCATCCTGCTGGCGCCCGTCGCGGGTCGCGTGTCCGACCGCGCGGGGTCGCGATGGCTGATGACCACCGGCATGACGCTCCTCGCCGTGCAGCTCGTCTACTTCTCGCAGCTCGGTCCCGACGAGTCGTACTGGTCGCTGCTGCCGGCGATGCTGATCGGCGGCGCCGGCATGTCGCTGACGATGACGCCGAGCGCCGCCGCGGCCACGCGCGCGGTGCCGGTCGCCAAGGCCGGCGTCGGCTCGGCCGTGCTGAACGCGTTCCGTCAGGTCGGCGGCTCAGTCGGCATCGCGTTGATGGGCGCGATCATGGCCCACGCGGCCGGCGGCCGGATCAGCGTGGATGCGTTCATGGACGGCTTCGAGCAGGCGCTCCTGGTCGCGTCCGCGATCGCCTTCGTGGGCGCCGGCGTCGCTGCCGCTCTGGTGCGGCCGCACGAACGCGATGAACAGCCCGCGGCGGCTGCCTCGTCGGAGGTCGCGGCGTGAGCACCACATCCCCGACCCGGCTGCCTGCCGCCGAGCGTCGCCTTGCCATCGTCGCCGCTGCCGTTCGCGTCTTCGCCTCGCGCAGCTATGCGGCGGCAACCACCGCCGAGATCGCGCGCGAGGCGGGCGTCTCCGAGCCGATCCTGTACCGGCACTTCCCGTCCAAGCGCGAGCTCTACTTCGCGTGCCTCGACAGCGCGTGGGGTGAGCTGCGGGGTGTCTTCGAGGCGAAGTTCGCCACCCTGACGGCGGCAACCGGCGAGGACGTCTTCGCCGAGACCGCGGTCGCCGTCCGTCGCTCCAAGGTGCTCGTCCCGAACCTCTGGCTGCAGGCGATCAACGAGGCGGGCGAGGACGCGGACATGCAGCGCCGCATGCGCGATCACATGCGAGAGGTGCACGACGTGATCGCCGGGCTGCTCCGCAGGGCCCAGGAGGCCGGCGCTGTGCCTGCCGACCGCGACGTCGACGCCGAGGCCTGGATCTACATCGGCGGCGCGCTGCTGCTGTCGGTCGCCGATCGGCTCGGGGGCGTGCTTCGGGCCGGCGACCTCGACCGGATCACGGAGCAGCGGCAGCGCTGGCTGCTCGGGCAGCCCTAGCCAGCTGCTCGGGCAGCCCTCGTTAACGGCCGGAGCGGGCCAGGGGCCCGCTCCGGACCAGGGATCGTCCCCGGCTGCGGCTCCGGGGATCGATCCGCGGTGAGGCTGGCAACCATCGGAGGGCGATGCTTTCGAGACTCGTGGCTCTGCGGCCCAGCCACGCTCCTCGTTTTGTAGCGAAACGCGCCTCCGTTGGTGCGCCCCTTGCATCACGGCCTGGCGTCCGGCCGGTGCAAGTTGACCGGATAATAGGCGCACTGTCCCAATCAGTCAAGTAGCTCGGTCAAGTGATTTCGAGTACAGTTACTTCACCCAGAGAGCGCGCCAAGCTCCCCCTTCCGGGTGACGGCGGACGTACGGGCCGCCCGCTTCACTCAGTCAAGTGCCATGCATGACATGACCGCCGACCAGACCGCCCGGATCAGCAAGCCCGCCACGTCCGCGGGCTCGCGGCTCGGCGAGCGCCTGCGCTCGCTGCGGCTGGCCGCCGGCCTGACGCAGACCGAGCTGGCGGGCGACCGCTTCAGCAAGGAGTACGTCAGCCAGATCGAGCGCGGCAAGACGCGTCCGACGCCGGAGACGGTCGAGTGGCTCGCCGCGAGGCTCGGTGTCGATGCCGGCTTCCTCGCGAGCGGCGTCTCGACCGACGAGCGCGGCCGCGTCGAGGCGATCCTGGCTCGTGCCGAGGCGCTCTCGGAGGCGCATCGCTACGAGGAGTCCGTCGAGGCCTTCGGGCCGGCCCGCGAGACCATCGCCGGCACAGGCTCGCCGGAGCTCGAGGTGCGTGCGCTGTCCGGCGAGGCGTGGGCGCGGATGCAGACGGGCGACCCCCGCGGCGCCATCGACCTTCTCGCGGCCGCCCGGTCGATCGCCGAAGGGCCGCAGTTCTCCGACGTCGACCGCGCGGAGATCCTGTTCCGCCTCGGCGTCTGCCGCTACAAGCTTTCCAGCGTCGCGACGGCGACGGCCCTGTTCGACGAGGCACTCGTGCTCGCCGAGCGCTCGGGCCTCCCGTGCGACCTGCTCCGCGCCGACATCCTCGGCTGGCGCTCTCGCTGCCGCCGCCGCCAGCGCGACCTGGAGGCCGCGCGCGAGGACGTCGAGCGCGCTCTCGAGCTCGCTCAGGCGATGGAGGATCGCCGCACGATTGCGAACACGTATTACCAGGCCTCGCTCGTTGCCGAGCGAATGGGCCACTGGCTGCTCTCGCGGAACTACGCGGAGCAGGCGAAGGTGCTGTACCAGGAGCTCGCCGATGAGCGGAACGTGGGCAAGTTGCTCACGAACCTGGGCGGGCTCAACCTCATGCTCGGGGATCCCGAGCAGGCGATCGAGCATCTCAAGGCATCGTTCTCGGTCGCACTCGAGGTGGACTCGCGGGAGGACGCCGCCCAGGCGGCCGGATCGCTCGCGACCGTCCACCTGCACCTCGGCGACCTCGAGGCCGCCGAGTCCCATGCCCGCCATGCCCTCGATCTGCTCGAGGATCGCGAGGACTACCTGCACGAAATCGGCCCGTCACAGCTCGTACTCGGCCGCGCCATGTTGGAGCGCGGTCGGCTGGACGACGCCGAGCAGTGGTTCCGCGCCGCCGACGCGACCTTCGAGCAGATGTCATCCGTCAGTCACCGCGCCAGCGCGTGGGTCGCCCTCGGCGACCTCGCGACGAAGCGCGGCGATCTGGCCGAGGCGGCGCGGCTCTATCGACATGCAGCGGAAGCGCTGCAGGACGTCCGCTTCTAGAGAGGAGGAGGAGAGAGTGAAGGCGCGCCTCATCTTCCTGCTTGTTCAGGCGTCCCTGCTCGCGTCGTGGTTTGGCGCGTGGGGCGGTCTGCGCAGCTGGACTGACGGTCACTAGCGGCGGACGCGGCCGGCCCCGTGCGGGCGGCCGCCGAACCGCGGCAGCGTGACCTAGCCGGACGGCCTTCTCCCCGACTGCGGCCCTCCGAGCACCCGTAGCCGACGGCGGGGGGCAGCCCGCCTCGGCAGTCTGTGCAGCGGCCCTAGTCCCGCGGCTGTGCCAGCACGGCGCGCCGGACGGCGCCCGCGTCGATGCCGCGGTCGGCGAGCAGCCGCTCGACCGGCATGTCGTTCGCCGCCACGATGCCGAGCAGCACGTGCTCTGCGCGGATCGCCCGCTGGCTCAGCTCGAGCGACGCCCGCAGGGACAGCTCGAGGGCCCGCTTCGCGGGTGGCGTGAACGGGATCGAGCGTCCGCGCGGCTTGGTGCACGTGCTCGGCGTCCGGTCGAGGGCGCCCTCGCCGAACGCCGCCTCGACGCGCTCGCGAATCGCGTCGAGGTCGATCCCGACCGTCCGTAGTGCCGCCGCGTCCGGCAGCGGGCCGGCGGCAGCGACGTCCTCGCGCAGCTGATCGCGATGCAGTCCGAGCGCCTCGAGGGCGCGGACGGCTGCCGACCGGTCGTCGGCCCAGAGGCCCAGCAGCAGGTGCTGCGTGCCGATCGCCTCGTCGCCAAGGCGTCTGCACTCCGCCTGCGCCTCGACCACGACCGCACGCGCCTCGTCGGTGAAGCGCTCGAACATCAGTCTCGCCTCCGCCGCCGCAGCAGTCCGCCCGACCCGTGCTTCTTGTGCACCGCCTGGCGGCTGACCCCGAGCTGGTCGGCGATCTGCTGCCACGACCAGCCTTGCTCGCGCGCGTTCCGGACCTGCAGCTCTTCGAGGGATTCCAGGAGGAGCCGCAGCGAGGCGACCGCGCGCAGCCCGACCAGCGGGTCTCTGCTCGCCGTCGCCTCCGCCAGGTCCGTCGCCTCCATGCTGTCAACGTACATTGACAGCAGCCTTCTGTCAACCTGAGTTGACGATCAGTTACGCGTCGTCCCCGACCCGCTCGACCACGATCACCGGCACGCGCGCTCTCGGGCTCAGCTTCAGCAGCGTCCGCACGAGCTCTCCGCAGTCCTCGGGGCGGATCATCTCGTCCTCGCCGAGGCCGGTCCACTCGGTCATCGGCGTGTCCACGAACGCGGGGCAGAGGGCGGTCGCGCGAACGCCGTGCTCGGCCTCCTCGCGGTTCAGAGAGTGCGTGAGCGAGACCAGCGCCGCTTTCGAGGCGCCGTACCCGGCGAGGCCGGGAGTCGGGATCGTGCCTGCGATCGAGGCGAGGTTGACGATGTGGCCGCGGGCCTCCCGGAGCAGTGGCAGCGCCTCCCGCGTGACGATGAACGCGCCGCGGAGGTTGACGTGCTGCTGCAGGTCCCACCGCTTCGCCGACAGGTCGGCGATGGCGCCGGCGATGCCGACGCCGGCGCTGTTGACCAGCACGTCGAGTCCGCCGTGGCGCTCCCGGTGGTCTGCGACGAGACGCACGCAGTCGTCCTCGCTCGTCACATCCGTCGCCACGGCGTGCGCCTCGAGCTCCTCCGCCGCTGCCTGCAGCCGCTCCACCTTCCGCGCCGCCAGGGTGAGCGCGTAGCCCTCCTCACGCAGCACGCGCGCGATCGCGAGCCCGATGCCCGAGGAGCCTCCGGTCACGAGCGCGGACTTCACCGTCCGGTGACTCTGTCAGCTTCCGTCGAGAGGTCAAGTCACCCCCATGGCGAAGACCTCGGGCGAGAAGCTCGGAGCGCGCAGGCTTCTCCTCTCCCCTGACAGCGGCGGCGCCCTTCCCAGGGGCGCCGCTCGCTTCGACGTAGACTCGGTCGCGTGGCCGCGACCCGGCTGACGGACCTGGCGAAGAGCGGTGGCTGCGCGGCGAAGTACTCGGCGGCGCGCCTCGAGACCCTGCTCCGCGGGTTCGTGCCGGCGGCTGCCGACGACCTCCTCGTCGGGCTGGACCCCGCCGACGACGCCGCCGTCTACCGGCTCGACGACGAGCGTGCGCTCGTCTTCACCGTGGACTTCTTCCCGCCGCTCGTGGACGACCCGCGCGACTTCGGCGCCATCGCCGCTGCGAACGCCCTCAACGACGTGTTCGCGATGGGCGGGACGCCGCTGCTCGCCCTCTCGGTGGCGGCGTTCCCGGAGGACCTACCGACCGAGACGGTCGCGGCCGTCTTCGCCGGTGCCGACGAGCAGGTCCGGGCTGCCGGCGCGCTCCTCGCCGGCGGGCACACCCTGCGCGACGACGAGCCGAAGTACGGCCTCGCGGTGGTCGGCACCGTCCACCCGGACGGCGTCTGGCCCAAGGCCGGTGCGCAGCCGGGCGACGCGCTCTTCCTCACGAAGCCGCTCGGCACCGGCCTCGTGCTGCAGGGCGAGCGCGACGGCACCGCCCCGGCGGGCGCCCTGGAGGCAGCCGTCCTGTGCATGCGGACGCTGAACGCCGCGGCTGCCGACGCGCTCCGTCCGTTCGGGCCGAACGCCGTCACCGACGTCACCGGCTTCGGGCTGCTGGGTCATGCGCACGAGCTCGCCTCACGGAGCGGGGTGCGGGTGGAGCTCGCAGCCGACGCCCTGCCGTTCCTGCCGGGGGCGCTCGAGCTCGCCGAGGCAGGCGTCCGGACGGGCGGCGACCGCCGGAACCGGGAGTTCGCGGGCCCGCACGTGGAGAGCTCCGCGTCGGCGCCGGTCGAAGCGATCGCCTACGACCCGCAGACGGCCGGCGGCCTCCTCGTCTCGCTGCCCGCCGACCGCGGCGCGGTGCTCGAGGCTGCGTTCGCCGCGCGGAATCTCTCGCTCGTCCGAATCGGTCGCGTGGAGGCGGGGGCAGGGGTCGGGCTCGGCTAGGCTCGCGTGGTGGACACGACGGTCGCCCGGGCGCGTGCGCGGCGCACGGTGTCGCCGCTCCGCTTCGCGCAGATCGCGCTCGCGTCGGCGATCTCGCTGTACCTGATCATCATCAGCGGGGCCGCCGTGCGGCTGACCGGCTCGGGCCTCGGCTGCGAGGCGTGGCCCGGCTGCGAGGAGGGATCGTTCTTCCCGGCGACCGACCACCATGCCCTCGTGGAGTTCGGCAACCGGGCGGTCGCGATCTTCCCGCTGACGCTGACGCTGGTGGTCTGGATCGCTGCCCGCAGGACGGTCGGTCTGCCCCGCTGGGTGGCCTGGGTGGCCGCCGCCACGTTTCTCGGCACCCTCGCGCAGGCTCCGCTCGGCCGGCTGACGATCCTGCTCGACCTGCATCCGTTGATGGTGATGGCGCACTTCCTGCTCGCGCTCGTCGTGCTGGCCGGCGGCGTCGTGGTGGCGCTCGAGGGCTGGAGCACGCTGCGCGGTCGGAGCGAGGCGCTCGTGCCGGGCTGGCTCGGCCGTCTCGGGCTCGTGCTCGTCGCGGCGTGTGCCGTGCTGGTCGTGACCGGCACCTTCTCGACGGCCGCCGGCCCGCACCCCGGCGACGAGGCCGACATCGACCGCTTCTGGAACCTCCTCGACGCCGTCTACGTGCACGTGCGCGCCACCGCGGTGTTCGGCGTCTCGTTCCTCGTGCTCCTCGTCTGGCTCGTGCGGGCGCGCGACCGAATCGGGAGGCTGCTCGGCGCCGCGCTCGTCCTGCTCGGGCTACTTCTCGTCCAGATGGCCGTCGGCGAGATCCAGTGGCGAAACGAGCTGCCGTGGGGCATCGTCCTCGTCCACGTGGCGCTTGCAGCCGCCATCTGGGCATGGACGGTCGGGCTCGTCGCGTGCCTCTGGCGCCCGCCCGCGCCCCTCGCGCCCCGGCAGTAGACTCGGCTGATGGCGAGTGACGATCTCCGCATGGCGCAGCGACCCGTGCTGCGGCGCCCGGTGCTCGTGGCCGCATTTCGCGGGTGGAACGACGGCGGTCAGGGCGCGACCCTCGCCTGCGGCTACCTCGGCCGCCAGTGGAGCGCCGAGCGCTTCGCGGACATCGACCCGGAGGGTTTCGTCGACTTCCAGGCGACGCGCCCGCACGTCTCCCTCGACGAGGGTCTCGTGCGGCACATCGAGTGGCCCGAGAACGCCTTCTACCACGCCGCCGTGCCGGGCCTCGACCAGGACGCGGTGCTGCTGCTCGGCGTCGAGCCGAACTTTCGCTGGCGTGCGTTCACGGAGGTGATCGTCGGGCTCGCCCGCGACTTCGATGTCAGTCTCGTGGTCACGCTCGGAGCGCTGCTGGCAGACGTTCCGCACACGCGACCGGCGCCGGTCACCGGCTCGGCCAGCGATCCGTCGCTCGTCGAGCAGCTCGGGCTCCAGCAGTCCCGGTACGAGGGGCCGACGGGGATCGTCGGCGTGCTGCACGACACCTGCCGTCGGGCCGGCCTGCCGTCGGCCAGCCTCTGGGCCGCGGTGCCGCACTACGTCTCGCTGGCGCCGAGCCCGCGCGCCGCCCGGGCGCTCGTCGAGCGGCTGGGTTCGCTGCTCGGCACGGAGATCGACGTCGCGGAGCTCGAGGAGGCCGAGTCCGCCTACGCCGCGCAGGTGAGCGAGGCTGTCTCGTCGGATGCCGAGACCGCGGCGTACGTCGAGGAACTGGAGCGGCGCTCGGACACGGTCGACGAGATCTCGGAGGAGAACCTGCCGTCGGGCGACTCGCTCGCCGCCGAGCTCACGCGCTTCCTGCGCGAGCGCGACCGCGAGGAGGGCCACGACGACGGCCCTCGCGGCCAGTAGCGCTGCGCCTAGCCGAACGTGAAGGCGTACGCCGCGACCCCGGGCGTGAACCGCAGCTCGAGCAGATGGGTCCCACGCTCCGGGAGCCGCACGAGCGTGTAGAGCCGGTCGCCCGTGACGGCGCGCCGCTGTTGCTCGCGGCCGTCCACGAAGACGCGGACTGAGCCGAGCCCGGAGAGCACGAGGTGCACGGCCTGCGCGTGGAAGCGCAGTCTCAGCCGGGCGTCGGCGCCGGCCACGATTCGCTCGTCCTCGACCCGCCAGCGCCCGCCGTAGGCAAGCTGGTCGCGCGCGAGCTCGTCCGGCAGCTCGTACGGGTGCTCGACGTCCGGGACGATGCGCGCGCCGGCGAAGTTCGCGAGGCGCTCGTAGCCGAGGTAGGTCTCGGGCGTTCGCGCGCCGCTCGACGAGTGGTCGGCCACTCGGCTGCGAGGCGGGAGCCGTTCGGCCCGCTCGGCGAGCAGTTGCCGGATCGCCTGCTCGGTCTCGCCGTACTCGCCCTCCCCGAAGTGGTAGTAGCGGACACGGCCGCGGGTGTCGACGAGGTACTTCGCCGGCCAGTACTGGTTGCGCCAGGCGGTCCACGTGCCGAACTCGTTGTCGAGGGCGACCGGATACTCGAGCGAGAGACGGCGCGTGTTCTCGCGCACGTTGCCCTCGTCGCGCTCGAACGCGAACTCCGGTGTATGGACGCCGACGATCGTCAGGCCGCTCGCTCGATAGCGCTCGTCCCAGGCACGGATGAACGGCAGCGTCCGCAGGCAGTTGATGCACGAGTACGTCCAGAAGTCGATGAGCACGACGCGGCCTCGCAGTCCGGCCATGGTCAGGGCGCCGCTGTTCAGCCAGCGCTCGACCGACGCGAACTCCGGCGCTGGGCCGTAGTCGGGCAGGACGACCGCGTCGACGCCGTCGCCGGAGCGGCTCTGCGAGGGGGTGAGCGCGAGCGGTGGCCGGGCGCCGGTCAGCAGCTGGAGCTGGCGCTGCGCGGCGGCCGACGCTTCGAACCGCTCCTGCACGGCCTCGACGTACCCGGGCACGCGCGTCTGGAGCTCCCGGTCGATGCCGAGCGCGATGGCGAGCGCGGCCGCCAGCACCAGCGCGCCGGAGACCCGCCGGACTGCCGGGGCGTGCAGTCGCAACGCGTCGCCCGCGCGCCGGCCCGCGAAGGCGACGCCGAGGAGCGGCAGGGCGACTCCCGCGGCGTACGCGAGCGTGAGGAACACCGTTCCGACGCCGACCTCGCCGCGCGCGGACAGGACCGTGATCGCGGCGAGGACCGGGCCGGCGCACGGCACGAAGACGAGCCCGAGCGCGGCTCCGAGCAGCACCCCGCCGCCGAGGTCGCCGGCCGGCCGCCTGCCGAGGAAGGCCAGCAGGCGGGAGACGCGCTCGCCGAGGGCCGGCCAGAGCAATGTCGCGGCGACGATCACGAGCAGGCCGATGGCCAGGTCGCGGAGGAAGTCATCCGGCAGCGCGAGCAGGTCGAGGAGCCACGCGGCGCCGAGCGTGAAGACGGTGAAGCTCCCGACGATGCCCGCCACGATGGCCACCGGACGGCGGCCGGCCGCTCCGCCGGCGAGCACGATCGGCAGGACCGGCAGGACGCACGGCGACAGCGCGGTGACCACGCCGGCCACGAACCCGACGCCGATGAGGACGAGCACGCCTCACACCGTAGTGCGTGTGCCTTACGCCGAGGTTACGGCGGCGGTAGGGAGGATTAGGCGGCTTCGGCCGTGTCGCCCGGAGCGTCCGGGGCGGGCTTGGGCCTGCGCCGGCGACGCCTTGGCTTGGGCTCGGGGGAGGCTCCGTCCGTCCCGTCCGGAGGGGGCGGGGCGTCGCCGTCGGCGCTCGGCGCCTCCGCAGCGGACTCGGCGCCCGGCTGGACCGGCGTCACCGGCGCCTTGCGCTTCTTGCGGCGGCGGCGCGACTTCCGCGACGGCGCCTTCGGCGCGGGCAGGTTGTCGGCCAGCGCGTTGGCGAGCTCGTGGATCGGGGCCAGCTCCTCCCGTGCGCGGTCGAGCATCGCGTTCGCCCGTGGGGTGTACCCCTCGGAGGAGGCCAGCAGCGCCGCGCCGACGTCGATCGGCATCGCCTTGGCGACCTGGACGAGGCGCCCGACGTTCTCCTCGTGCCGGTGGCCGCGCGAGTTGGCGACGGCGCCGAGAAGCCGCTTCGCCTCCGGGAACTCCGCGCTCGCGCGCCGGTCCTGCACCTTGCGTGTGGCCCGCGCGAGGCGCCATGTCCAGCGGGCGAGGATCTGATCCGGGGCGGCGACCTTGCCCTCGCCGAGCGCCCTCAACAGGATCCGCACCCCCGCCGAGCGGTCCTTCTCCCAGGGAGGCGCCTGCGTCACGAGCGTGACGAGGTCGTCGAAGTCGGCGCGCTCGACGGGCGTCGCGACGCGATCCTGCAGAGCGGTCATGCGCAGCCTGCGGTTCGGGTTCTCGGCGGCGCACGTCGAGAGGAACGTCTCGAGCGCAACCTTCGACGCATGGCCCTCGGTGAACTTCTTCGCGAACTCGGCGCGCTGGTCGAAACGGATCTGGCGCCCCGCGATCGTCGCCCAGAACCGCTGCTCGTCCTCGTCGAGGAACTTCGGGTCGATCCGCTGCCATTCGCGCTGGATGACCGCGAGCCGCCTGGCGACGTCGGGCGTCACCGGCACGAGCCACGGCACCGGCGAGAGCTTGCGGCGCGCTCGACCGCGCTGGCGCCGCCGCGGCGCGGGCGTCACGCGAGCCCCCTCGCGGTAGAAATCGGAGTCGAGTAGTGAGTGCAGCGAGATGACGCGCTCGCCGTGGGTCGCGCCCTTCGGTACGAAGTCGACGACGATGCCCGCCTCCTTCCGCGGGTGCGTGCGCATGATCCGGCCGATCCGCTGCTGGTAGACGCGCCGGGACGCGGTGGGTGCCAGGTGCATGCAGATCGTCGCGCGCGGCGAGTTCCAGCCCTCGGCCAGCAGCATCGCGTTGATGAGGACGTTGATCTCGCCGCGCTCGTAGGCCGCGAGCGTCTCGGCGAGGCGCACGGGCGGCGTCCGACCCGAGACGGCCTCGGCCTTGAGCCCGACGGCTCGGAACTCCTGCGCGAGGTTGTAGGCGTGATCGACGCCGGCCGCGTAGACGATGCCAGGAGTCGAGCCGAAGCGGTCGCGGTAGAGGCTCGCGGCGGCCTGGTTCAGCGCCTGATGGTCGAGGGCTGCGGCCAGAGCGCGCTCTTCGAAGTCGCCGCCCACGATCGGCACCGAGTTGATGGCGGCCGCAGGCGGCACGCGCAGTGACCGCAGCGGGGCGATCAGCCCGCGCCGCGCCGCGTCGGCGAGTGGCAGGTCGTCGACCGACGCCGGGAACACGTCAGAGACCTGCTTCGCGATCAGCTGTTCGGTCGCGGTCATGCCGATGTAGAGCGGCTCATGGAACGAGCGGATCGCGGCGCTCGTCTTCTCGCCGAGCGCGGTGTGCGCCTCGTCGCAGATCACGAGCTGGTACGCCTCGCGTGAGACCGAATCGTGGTGCCGGGCGAACCACGCGTAGGTCTGGATCGTGATCGGGTTCCGCGCCGCCGGCTCGTTGCCGCGCGTGATCGCGTCGTGGAACCGGTCGCGGTAGCCCTCCGTCGTGAGGTCGCGCTGGAACTGGGAGACGAGCAGGCGCCTGTGCGTCAGGATGAGGATCCCGAGCTCGCGCGCCGCCTCCACGAAGCCGGCCGCGGCGATCGTCTTGCCGGACGCCGTCGGGTGGCGGAAGCGGTAGCGCCGGGAGGCGCCGGGGTCCTCGCCGACGTAGCCGGGCTCCTCGTCAGTGTCCTCGTCGACGAGGCCGGCGTCCTCGTCGTCCTCGTCCTCGAGCTCGGCGTCGGCCTCGAGCACGGCGGTGCCGTTGCCGCTCCCGTTGCCGTTCGCCTCCTCCTCGGCGGCGCGCTGGTTCGCGGCGATCAGCTCGGTGAGCATCCCGGCGAGCGCGTCGATCTGGTGGCGGCGGAGCTCGGTGCCGGACGCCGTGGTCGGAGGCTTCGCAGACAGCACGCGCTCGAGCCCGAGCATGAGGCCGTACCGCACCTTCCAGCGCGAGGACGGCTCGGTGCGGCCGGCGGCGATCTCCGCGAGCGCGTCGTCGAGCGCGAAGCGTCGCGCAGTCCCGGGGGCGAGCGCCTCGGCCGGGTCTTCGTCGGGGTTCAGGAAGGGCTCGCCGAACCAGCTCTGAGCGCGAGTCGCCGCTGCGCTCAACTCGGCCGCCGCATCCGACGTGGCTGTCGGGGTCAGTGTCGTTTCTTGCATGTGCGCAGCACGCTTGCCGTGCTGCCATCCTCGAGGGAGTAGCGGGCTCGCACCTGGAAGGGACGGGCGAGCGGGCGCTCCTCAGAGCATAGCCGATCCGCCGGGACGGCGAACCTCTACAGACGATCGGCGAGCACGTCCAGCACCTTGAGCTGGACGTCCGGCTGGCGGCCGAGCAGCGCGCGAAAGCTGCGGCCCGGAATGACGAGCGCGCGCACCGGGCCGGTCGTGCGGACCGTCGCCGTGCGCGCCGAGTGGCCGAGCAGCGCGATCTCCCCGAAGAACTCGCCGGCCGCCATCTGTGCGACCGGCGTGCCGTCGCGCAGCACCTCGACCTCGCCGTCGAGGAGCACGTAGAAGTCGTCGCCGGTGACGCCTTCGCGGGTCAGCTCGCGTCCGGCCTCGAACGACTCCTCGTGGCCGACGCGCGCGATCGACGCCGCCTCGTCGCGGGTGCAGCCCGCGAACAGCGGCAGCTTGCGGATCGTGTCCGCGTGGCGCGAGCGACCCATCACGTCGCGGCCATTCTCCGTGCTTCCCCGCCGCGCTTCAACCTCCGTCGGACGCATGACACAATCGCCGCCATGCAGTCGTTCGAATCGAGACGGGTGGCGGCCCTCAAGCGCCGTCGCGACGTGGCCGGTCTGATCGACGCCCTGCAGACGGGCAGCGAGCGCGACCGGCGGGCGGCGGCAAACGCCCTCGTCACGATTCCGGATCCGAGGGCCGTCGACCCGCTGATCGAGGCGCTCGGCTCGGACGACTGGCTCGTCAGGACGAACGCCGCGCTCGCGCTCGGCGAGTTCCAGGACTCCCGCCCGGACAGCGCGCTTCGCCGGATCGTCCAGCCGCTGAACGCGGCGCTCGGGGATCAACAGCCGAGCGTCCGCGCCGCGGCGGCGTCCGCCCTCGGCCGGCTGCGGGATCCCGCCTCCGTCGAGCCGCTCGTCGCCGTGCTCGACGACGACAACCCGGCCGTCGGCAAGACGGCGGCGCTCGTGCTGCGCGGCTACGACGACGAGCGGGCGCGCGCCGCCCTCGCCGCGTACGCGTCCCGTTAGACCGTCGCTGCCTCGCGGGCGGCGCCGCCGAAGCGCGACCCGACGACGCGCTCCGACACCCCGGTCGCGTCGAGGTGCGGTGTGATGCCCCCGAGCCAGAACGGCCAGCCCGCGCCGAGCAGGAGGCACGTGTCGACGTCGGCGGCCTCGGCCACGACGGCCTCGTCGAGCAGCCGTCCGATCTCGTCCGCGAGCGCCTCGAGCACAGCGTCGTGGATCTCGTCGACCGTGCTCGGCGCCTGCTCGCGCACGACGATCTCGTCCTTGCCCTCTGCCAGGTTGTCCATGGTGGCGAAGGTCGGGAAGCGCTCCGGGTCGTGGGCGTGCAGCGTGTGCAGCACGTGGTTCGCGACGCGCGGACCGACCATCTGCACCAGCACGGAGGGCGCCATCGGCAGCCCGAGCCGAAGCACCGCCTCGTCGGTCTCGTCGATGGTGTTGCCGCGCTCGAGCGCATCCATGAGCACGGTCGTCATGCGGGTCAGCACCCGGTTCACGACGAAGGCCGGTGCGTCGCCGACGAGGACGCCGCGCTTCCGCAGCCGCTGCAGGACCGCCCATGCCGTGGCGAGCGTCGCGTCGTCCGTCCGTGGCGTCCGCACGAGCTCCACGAGCGGCAGAACGGCGACCGGGTTGAAGAAATGGAGCCCGACGACGCGCTCCGGATGGTCGAGCCCGTCCGCCATGGCCGTCACCGACAACGACGACGTGTTCGTGGCCAGGATGCAGTCCGCGGCCACCACGGCCTCGAGCTCGCCGAAGATCTCCCGCTTGAGGTCGAGCTCCTCGAAGACGGCCTCCAGGACGAGGTCGCATCCCGCGAAGATGTCCCATCCCGTCCCGCCGGTCGCGAGTGAGCCAAGGAATCGCGCCTTGCCCTCGTCGAGCCGTCCCTCGCGCACGAGGTCGGCGAGCTCGTCGCGGATCCACGCGAGCGCGTCGTCGACCTGCCCCTGCGTCAGATCGCGCAGCACGACCGGCACCTCGAGCCGCCGTAGGACGAGCAGCGCGAGCTGGCGCGCCATCAGGCCGGCGCCGACGAGCCCGACGCTGCCGATGCGCCGTGGCTCGGCGTTCGGGATGCCGACGCCCTTCTTGGCACGACGCTCGACGAGGTCGAAGGCGTAGACCGAGGCCTGGGCCTGCGGGCCGGGGAGCAGGTCGGCGAGGGCTTCCTCCTCCTGGCGGTAGCCCTCCTCGAGCGACCAGGTCGCGGCGCCCTCGATCAGGTCGAGCGCGCGGTACGCGGCGGGCGCCGCCCCGTGGACCTGGCCGTCGAGCTGAAGCCGCGCCTTGCGGATCACCTCGGCGCTCTCCGAGAGATCGGCCGCGGGCTCCCGCTTGCCGGCGCCCTCCTCGATCGCCCGTACGAGCAGCTCGAGCGACTCGTCCACGAACTCGACCGGCTCGAGCAGGTGATCGGCGAAGCCGAGCTCGAAGGCCCTGCGGCCGTCGAGCATGCGGTTCTGCCTGAGCGGGTTCGAGACGATGAACCGAACGGCGGCCTCCGCGCCGACGAGCCTCGGAATCAGCTGCGTGCCGCCCCAGCCGGGGATCAGGCCGAGGAGCACCTCCGGATTCGCGAAGTGGCGGACCGTCGTCGAGATCGTCCGGTAGTCGCAATGCAGCGCGATCTCCACGCCCCCGCCGACGCACGCGCCGTTGATTGCGGCGAGCGTCGGGAACGGCAGGTCGCGCAGCCGGCCGAAGAGCTCATGACCGGCGCGCCCGCCCTCGAGTGCGAGCTCACGCGTGATCCCCGGGAACTGCGTCATGTCGGCTCCAGCCGCGAACACGAACGGCTTGCCGGTGAGCAGGAGGCCTCGCCAGTCGCGGGTGCGCAGCCGGCCGAGGGTCTCCTCGAGCGACTCGAGCGCGGCGCGGCCGAACGTGTTCGGCTTCTCCCAGTCCGCGCCGTTGTCGATCGTCACGATCGCGACCGGGCCTGCACGCGTCTCGACGCGCTGGAGCTTGAACCGCGTGACCGGGTCAGCCACCGAGGTTCTCCCACAGGACTGCTGCGCCCATGCCCATGCCGATGCAGAGCGCCGTGAGGCCGTAGCGCGCGTCGGGGCGCTCGCGGAAGCCGTAGGCGAGCTGCGCGGCGAGGCGCACGCCGGTCGCCGCCAGCGGGTGGCCGCATGCGATCGCGCCGCCGTACGGGTTCAGGCGCGGGTCGTCGGGTGCGACGCCCAGGCCGTCGCACCAGGTGAGCACCTGCACGGCGAAGGGCTCGTTGAGCTCGAAGAGGCCGATGTCGTCGATCGTCAGGCCGGCCTGCTCGAGGACGCGCCGTGTGGCGGGCACCGGGCCGATGCCCATGAGCTCCGGCTCGACGCCGGCGAAGGCGTACCCGACGAGACGCATCCGCGCCGTCAGGCCGAGTTCCTCGGCGGTTCCCTGGTCGGCGAGGAGGCACGCAGCCGCACCGTCCGTGAGCCCTGCCGAGTTGCCGGCGGTCACGCGCCCGCCGACGCGGAAGGGCGTCCGCAGGCCCTCGAGCGCCTCGACGGTGGTGTCCGGCCGCAGGAACTCGTCGTGGTTCGCGACCGTCCACCCCTCGTCCGAGAAGACGGCCATCGGCACGACGGTCTCGCGCATCACGCCGTTCTGCCAGGCCGCAGCGGCACGGCGCTGGGACTCGGCGGCGAAGCGATCGGCTGCGTCCTTGTCGAGATGCGGGAAGCGGTCGTGGAGGTTCTCGGCCGTTGCGCCCATCGTCACGGCGCTCGTGTCGACGAGCCGCTCGGCGACGAAGCGCGGGTTGAAGTCGACCTCCGCGCCCATCGGGTTGTGGCCCATGTGCTCGACGCCGCCGGCGACGACGACGTCGGCGGCGCCCATCGCGATCTCGCCGGCGCCGGCCGTCATCGCCGTGACCGCGCCGGCGCACATCCGGTCGACGGCGAAGCCTGGCACGGACTGCGGCAGGCCCGCGAGGAGCCCGATGTCGCGGCCGAGCGTCAGGCCCTGGTCGCCGACCTGGGCGGTCGCGGCGAAGACGACGTCGCCGATCCGCTCGGGCGGGAGCTGCGGGTTGCGCCTCATCAGCTCGCGAACGACCTTCACGCCCATGTCGTCGGCGCGCGTCCGCCAGAAGATCCCCTGCGGCCCGGCCTTGCCGAACGCGGTGCGCA
Organism: uncultured Gaiellaceae bacterium; assembly: GCA_963733065.1. Taxonomy (GTDB): domain Bacteria; phylum Actinomycetota; class Thermoleophilia; order Gaiellales; family Gaiellaceae; genus CAVTBT01. The sequence continues at coordinate 160,925 of CAVTBT010000005.1, read as the reverse complement.
CGCCGTCGACGAACACGACTTCGCGGAGCTCGCGGGCCACGGGGCAACCCTAGCGCCGGGACGGGGCCGGCCTTGGCATGGCCGTTCGTTGCCGCGCACGAACGGGGACAGTCCCCGTTCGCGTGGCGCAACGGGAGGACATGGCCGCGGCGGCCCTGTCTGTTCTAGGCGGCGTCGCGCGACGCGCGCTCGGCCGCGCCCGCGTCGAACGCGAGCACGAGCCGCTTCAGCAGCTCGCTGAGCTGCTGCTTCTCCTTCGGCGAAAGCGCGCCGGCGACGAGCTGCTCCTTGGCCGCCTGCACGCCGACGGCCTCCTCCCAGAGCCTAGAGCCCTTGTCCGTGATCTCGATCTTCACGCCGCGGCGGTCGTCGGGATCCGGCAGACGGCGGACGAGCCCCGCTTCCTCCATGCGGTCGAGCCGGCTCGTCATCGCTCCGCTCGTGAGGTCGAGCACCTGCGCGAGAGCGCCGGCCGAGCGCCGGTAGGGAGCACCCGCCGATCGCAGCGCGCCGAGCACGACCCACTGCCCGTAGTCGAGCTGGAACTCCTTGAACGTGTCCTCCATCGACCGCCGCAGCCGCTTCTCCAGGTACTGGATGCGGCCGACGATGCCCTCCGTCTCCAGGTCGAGGTCCGGAAGCTCCCTGGCCCAGACCGCGAGCTTCTTGTCGACCGAGTCGTCGGGCACGCACGAAGTTTCCAACCAAAGTGTCTTGACGTCAAGCGGTTCCCTCAGGTATTCTTCTGCCAAGAAGCTTGATATAAAGCATCTTGTGTAAGAGGAGGTAGAGATGACGCTCCTACTCGATCCGACCACTGCTATCGCCATCGCCCAGGACCGCGCCGTCCGCCTGCGCCGCGACTGGCTGCGGCCGCTGCATACTTCGCACGCGTGGAGGACTGGCGAGTACGTGCCGATCGCGCGCGAGCACGCTACGCCGACGGTGAAGCCCGATTGCCGCCCGACGGGGACGCCCGCCAGCGCCAGCTGACGCGGATGGGCAACGCGGCCGCGGCCGCCGGCCTCTCCCTCCTGCTCGGCGGCGAGCGGGAGGAGGCGGCCGGCTGGCTCGACCGCGCTGCCGACCGCTATCGCGACAGCTGGGACGACGCGCCGCCCGGCTCGTGGGGCAGGCCGATCGGCGCGGTGAAGGCCCGCGTCATCGCGGGCGACTGGGAGGGTGCGGCGGAGGACGCGCGCTGGGCGCTCGACGCCGGCGCCGGCGTCGCCGACGGCCCGATCGGGCGGTACGCGGCGGCGCTTGCCGCCGCGGTGCTCGAGGACTGGGGCGCGGTCGCGCTGCACGCGGAGGCGATTCGGAGCCGCGACGACTTTCCGGCGGCGGTCGGAGATGCGCTCGCCGCCATCGCCGCGAAGGACGGCCCCGGCTCCACGGCGGCGATCGAGGCGGTGCTCGAGTCGTTCGAGGCTCGCGAGGACTACCTCGAGGACGTGCCCGTGGCCGACACGGTGATCGTGCTCCAGGCGCTCGCGGAGCGCCGTGGCCTGTCCGTCGAGCTGCGCAGCGCGCTCCTGCCCGGCCCGGCCACGTAGGAGGGTTAGAGCAGGGCCGCAGCTGCCTCGTCGAGCAGCGCGACGGTTCGCCTGCCCCGCACGATGCTCGCCGGTGTCTCGGCACTCGGCTCCTCGGCGAACGCCCGCCGCACCGCATCGGCCTTCGCCTCGCCGATCGCCAGGTAGACCAGGAGCGAGGCCGCCGCGAAGACCGGCGGTGTCAGGGTGACGCGCGCCACGAACGGCTCGAGCCCCGGCTCGGCTGCCACCGCGCGCCGCTCCCGCTCGGCGAGCGCCGCGGCGCCCGGGAAGAGCGAGGCGGTGTGGCCGTCCGGGCCGATCCCGTTGACGGCGAGATCGAGCGTCACGCCCGATAGCTCGCGGTCGTAGCGCCGCGCCGCCTCCTCCGCGCCGAGCTCGCCGTGGATCCGGTGCACGGCGCGCGGGGGGGTTTCGAGGCGGTCGAGCAGGTGCTCGCGGGTGAGGCGGTAGTTCGAGGACTCGTCGTCGGGGGGGACCGCACGATCGTCGCCCCACCAGACCTCCGTGCGGCTCCAGTCCGGCGCCTGCGCCGCCGCCGGTGCGTAGACGAGGTTGGCGGTCGAGCCGCCGGCGAGGGCCACATGGCCGCCGTCCCGGGCGACTCCGGCGAGCAGTCCGGCGGCCTCGCCCGCCGGATCGTCCGAGATCCGGATCTCCGCGGTCACTCGCTGGCGAGCTCGCGCGAGCGGTCCATCGCCGCCTGGATGGCGTTGAGGAACGCTGCGCGCACACCGGCCTGCTCGAGCTCGCGGATGGCGGCGATCGTCGTGCCGCCCGGGGAGGTGACCATCTCGCGGAGCTCCACCGGATGCAGCTTCTCGTCGCGCAGCTGTTTCGCCGTGCCGAGCATCGTCTGCACGACGAGCTGCGTCGAGATCTCGCGTGACAGGCCGAGCAGGATCCCGGCCTCGATCATCGCCTCCGCGAGCAGGGCGAAGTAGGCAGGGCCGGAGCCGGAGACCGCGGTGATGGCGTCCATCGAGCTCTCCGGCACGCGCACCACCGAGCCGAGATGGCTGAGCGCGTCCTCCGCGAGGGACAGGTGCGTGTCGTTCGCGTGCGCGCCCGCGCAAAGACCAGCGATGCCTTCGTGCACGGTCGACGGCGTGTTCGGCATCGCGCGGACGACCGGCACGCCGTCCGCGATGCGCCGCTCGATTGCCGCGGTCGGGATCGCCGCCGCGATCGAGAGCACGGTCTGCTCGGGCGTGAGCAGCCCGCCGACGTCGCCGAGCAGCGTCTCGATGTCCTGCGGCTTCACCGCGATCACGACGAGCGCGGCGCCGCGGGCCGCCTCCGTGTTCGAGCGCGTGGCGGCGATTCCGTGCCGCTCGGCGAGCTCGGCCACTCGCTCGTCCCGCCTCGCGGTCGCCGAGATGTCGCCCGCCGTTCGCCACCCGGAGGACAGGAGCCCGGCGATCAGCGCCTCGCCGATCTTCCCGGCGCCGAGCACCGCGATCCGTCGCTCGTCGACCGCCATGCGCGGGAGTCTACGGTCGGTCAGGCCGCGCGTTCTGCGCGGAGCCGCGGCAATCGCCAGCCGTCCCGGTCGGCGCCCGGCACGAGCCCGGCGGCAAATCCCGCCATGAGGTAGACGCCTGCGAGGCCCTGCCACTCGCCGTACCGGGCCAGCAGCGCACCCGTCTCGGTCGCCTCGACCCAGCGCCCTTCGAGCGCCGACATGAGCTTGATCAGCGCTAGGTCGCCGACCTTGCCGTGGTCGAAGCGACCGAGGCCTTCCAGGCAGACGACGCCACAGGACCAGGGCCCGAAGCCTCGCTCGCGGCCGAGTCGCCGGAGCACGACCGGCGTGGGCACCTCTCGCAGCCGCTCGAAGTCGCTGGCCCGCAGCAGTCGGAGCAGCGAGGACGCACGGTACGTCGCGAGCCCGCGGGCCCGGAGCTGCGCCGGCGACAGCCGTGCGAGATCGGCGGCCGTCGGCGCCTCCGTGCCGGCCAGCCGGAGGACCGAGCGCTCGACCTGTCGAGCATACGAGCCGGAGACAAGCTGGCCGCACGCGGCGCGCAGCAGCGCGTGGGCGATGGTCGCGCGCCGCAGCGGGCGGAGGCCGTAGAGCGCACGCAAGGAGGGCGCGAGCAGCTCGTCGTGTCGGAACCGTCGCGCGAACTCCGTGTGGTCGTCGTGGAGCGCGAGCATGAAGCGCGCCCGCTCCATACCCTCGTCGTCACTTGCTCGCACGGTCACCTGGCCGTCGCGTCCCTGCCAGGCCGCCGCCTCGCGTCCTCCGGGAAGCGCGGCGCGCCATATGCCGTCGGGCCGCATACGGCGAAGCTCGTACGGCCCCGCAGGAGTGAACGTCGCCTCGATCATCGAACGCCCGACGATACTCCAGCGTTCGGAGCCGGTACCGTCGCGACCCGAATGGGCGTCGTCGACCGCGTCTCACTGCGCTCCAGGCGCCGGAAGCTCGGGCTGTTCCTCGACACGATGCGGCCGACGGCCGAGACCACGGTGCTCGACGTCGGGGCCGACGACGCCCCCTTCGGTGCGCCCGAGGGCTGCGGCACGCTCAACTTCTTCGAGGAGCTGTACCCCTGGCCGGAGCGCATCACCGCACTCGGCGAGCACGCCGGCGACGCCTTCCGCGCGCGCTTCCCGCAGGTGGCCTACGTCCAGGGCGACGCCCTCGAGCTGCCGTTTGCCGACGGCAGGTTCGACGTCGTGTTCTCGAACGCGGTCATCGAGCACGTCGGCGGCCGCGAGCGGCAGGCGGCGTTCGTGCGCGAGGCGCTCCGAGTCGCTCCCCGCGTCTTCGTGACGACGCCGAACCGCTGGTTCCCGGTCGAGGTGCACACGCGCCTGCCGCTCGTCCACTGGCTGCCCGAGCAGGCGGCCCACCGGGCGTACGAGATCGCCCGCAAGCCCTGGGCAAAGGAGCTCCGGCTCCTCGGCCCGGGTGACCTGGAGTGGTTGTTCCCGCCCGGAGCGCGCATCGTCAACCTCGGGATGACCCTTGTCGCGATCGTGGAGTAACGCTCGGGTCGCGGTCCTGGCCTTCGCCGTCCTGTGCGTCGGCCTCGCGCTGCACAACATCGTGATGGCCGAGCTCTGGGACGCGGGCCTGCGCGGCAGCGGTCTCGACGTCGCAGCCGCGTGGAAGGAGGCACTGCTTGCGGCCGCGCTCGGGGTCGCGCTGTGGGAGACCCGCAGGCTGCCGCTCGGTACCTGGCCCGACCGGCTGGCACTTGCGTACGCGATCGCCGTCGTGGTCTACGCGGTCCTGCCGCAGGACTGGCTGGGCGGCGATGCCTCCGCGCGCGCGGTCCTCTTCGGCCTGCGTCACGACCTGCTGCCGGTGGCCGGCTACGCGCTCGGGCGGCTGCTGCCGCTCGCGGCACGCGACGACAGGCTCCTCCCGGTCGTGGTCGTCGGCACCGCCGTCGGCGTCGCCGTCGTCGGCATCGTCGAGGTCTACACGGTGCCGCTGCAGTGGTGGCGGGACTCTGGCGTCCCGGGCTGGTTCGCCGAGCAGCTCGGGCTCGACTACTCGGGCCTGTCCGGCCTCCCCGAGAACTTCGTCTACAACCCCGGCGACGAGCGGCCGCTGCGCCGTCTGATCTCGACGTTCCTCAGCCCGCTGGCGGCTTCGTACGTGCTCGTGGTCGGATTGCTCTACCTCGTCTCGCGACCGCGTCTCGGCCGCTGGGGCTGGGCCGGCGTCGCCGTGCTCTTCGCGGCGCTCCTGCTGACCCACTCACGCGCGTCGATCCTGGCGCTCGCGGGCGGCCTGGTCGTGCTGGCGCTCGCGCAGCGGCGCACAGCCCCGGCGTTCGCGGCGGCTGCCGTCGTCGTGCTGGGCGCGGCCGGTCTCGCGGCGTTCGAGCACTACGCGCCCGAGGAGCGCTTCACTCCGCAGGAGCTCGAGATCCAGCGGGCCGGCGGGGCCGAGGACCCCGGTGCGAGCGGCGATCCGTTCAGCGCCGGCGAGTCCTCGATCGAGAGCCACTGGACGAATCTCCGGGACGGCGTGCGCACCGTGCTCGAGCATCCGTGGGGCTACGGGCTGGGCAACGCGGGGGTGACTGCGTCCCGCACGGGCACGGAGGTGCTGGCGGGCGAGTCGACCTACACGGAGCTCGGCGTCGAGGTCGGCATCGTCGGGCTGCTGCTGTTCGTCGCCTGGAACCTGGCGCTCCTGCGCGAGCTCTGGACGCGCGCCGCGTGGCTCGCCGCGGCCCTCGCGGCCGCGCTCGCGCTCGGCCTGCAGACCGACGTGATCGGCGTCCACTGGCTGGCGGTGGTGCTGTGGGGTCTGTGCGGCGCGGCCGTCGGGCGCGAGTACGATCCGCGCGCGTGAGCGAACGGAACATCACGACGCCCGACGGCCGGACGCTGCATCTGCACGAGGCGGGCGACCGGCGGGGGCGGCCGGTGTTCGCCATCAACGGCACGCCGTCGAGCGGGCTCATCTATCACCGGCATGCCGACGACGCGCAGCAGCGGGGGATCCGCCTGGTGTCGTACGACCGGCCCGGGTACGGCGAGTCCGACTCGAGGGGCGACCGCACGGTCGCGGACGCCGTGGGAGACGTCGCGGCGATCGCGGACGAGCTCGACCTCGGGCGCTTCGCGGTGTGGGGCGTCTCCGGCGGGGGTCCGCACGCGCTGGCCTGCGCCGCCCTCCTCCCCGACCGGGTCATCGCCGCCGCCTGCCTGGCAGGCCCCGCACCCTGGGACGCCGACGGCCTGGACTGGACTGCGGGTATGGGCCAGGACAACCTCGACGAGTTCGGCGCCGCAGTCCAGGGTCGCCTCGCGCTCGAGCCCTACCTGCGGCGACAGGCGGCCCAGCTAGCGGAGGCCTCCGTCGACGACCTGCGTGCGGCCTGGGCCTCGCTGCTGACGCCGCTCGACGCGGAGGTCGCGACCGGCGAGCTCGCGGAGTTCCTCCTCGACTCCACCGGCCGCGGACTCAGGCCGGGCGTGGAGGGGTGGATCGACGACGACCTCGCGTTCGTGCGGGACTGGGGCTTCGACATCGGGGACATCCGGGTCCCGGTGCTCCTCTGGCACGGCGAGCAGGATCGCTTCGTGCCGGTCGCCCATGGGCATTGGCTCGCAGCGCGGATCCCGGGCGCCGACGTGCGGATCACCGCCGACGACGGCCATCTGACGCTGATCGAGCACCGCGTGCCGGATGTGCACGCCTGGCTGCTCGAGCGGCTCGGATAACCCCGCGCCGGCGGCCTCGTCGACCGCCGGCGCGGTAGCTTCCTCACGTCCAGTACGCGGGTGCGCGGCGCATCCGCCACCGCCATACCCATCGACTCAGGACGGAAGCGGCGCCGACCGGCTCCGGCCGGGCCTGCTCGACCGCGCGGCGGCGGCGGCGGGCCTCCTTGGCCAGGCGTTCGTGATGTTCACGGGCCAGCATGCGGCTGACCTCGGGCTCGCGGTACAGCATCGTTCCTCCTCCATGTGATGGTCGTGGACACCGAGTCTTCGGGTCATTGCGATCTCCTTTCCGGCGCGAAGCAGCGCGCCGTTCGCACGGTCGTTCGAGAAATCGGTCGGCAAACCAATTGCAAATCTGTCGTTGGAAATGATGCGTAATCCGGTGGCGATACCTCCCTGCTGCGGATCGAGAGTCGCCTCCGAGAACGACGAAGGCGACCCGGTGGGTCGCCTCGCGAAGAGCTGCTCTGCAAGCTAGCTGGCTAGCCTGCGCACCTCCCGGCGAGGGACGACGCCCGCGCGAGCGCGTCGTACCACGCGACGCTGCCCGGGCCCTGGATGAAGGTCATGGTCGTCATCAGGCCGTCGACGATAGCGCGATTCACAGGATCGCGCAAGGGGTCAAGAAGAGGAAGTCAGCGCTTATCACGTCGTCGCCGGAAGAAATCGCCGCGATAACGGCGAGCCTGAATTTCTAGGATCCGGCGGCGGCCAGCGCGAACGCGATACCGGATGGATCCCGCACGAGCGGCCCGTCGGGTGAGTCCTCGGGCTCGTGACCCGCGTCGGCGAGGCGGCCCGCCACGCGGTCGCGCTCCGCGTCGCCCGGCAGCACCACCGTGAAGTGCCGGAGCGTGGCCGTGTCGTCCGGCGCCGCGGGCGCGCCCGCGCTCTCCCAGACGTTCGCGCCGACGTGATGGTGGTAGCCGCCGGCCGCGAGGAACGCGGCCTGGCTGCCGAGCGCGGCCATCAGGTCGAAGCCGAGCTCGTCGCGGTAGAAGGCGATCGTTGGCGCGATGTCCGCCACCCGGAGATGGACGTGGCCCATGACCGTGCCGTCGGCGAGGCCGTCGAAGGGCTCCGTGCCCGGGTCGTCCAGCTCACCGAGCAGGTCGGCGGTGTCGAGGGGCATCGTGGTCAGGCGCGAGCCGACGTCGCCCTCCCAGCGCTCCCGCGGCCGGTCGGCGTAGATCTCGATGCCGTGGTGGTCGGGGTCGCGGAGGTACAGCGCCTCGCTCACGTCGTGATCCGACGCGCCGGTCAGCGCCACGCGCTCCCGGGCTGCATGCGCGAGCCAGCGCGCGAGGTCGTCACGGCGCGGGACGAGGAGGGCGAAGTGGAACAGCCCCGAGTACCCGTCTGCGGGCCTCGCTCCCGGCCGCTCCTCGAGCACGAGCAGCGGCGTCGCGCCGGTGCCGAGCGTGGCCAGCCCGCTTCCTTCCTCCAGCACCTGCAGCCCTATCGCCTGCCGGTAGTACTCGAGCGAGCGCGGCAGGTCGGAGACCGTCAGGTGCACCGGGCCGAGCGACGTCGCGTCGGGAAGGGTGCTCATCGTCGATGAGGCTACCCACCGCGAGTCGATAGAACTCCCTGCGTGGCCCGCAAGAGCGATCGCACTCCACTGCTGCTCCTGCACGCCGGCGTCGCCGACAGCCGCATGTGGCAGCCGATCATGCCGCGGCTCGAGAGCGCCCGGCGCGTCCTCGCTCCGGACCTGCGCGGCTTCGGCACGCGCCCGCTCGCCAAGGAGGCGTTTTCCCATGTCGACGATCTGATCGAGCTCCTCGATCGGGAGGGGATCGAGCGGGCCGCGATCGTCGGCGCCTCGTTCGGCGGCAGGATCGCCATCGATCTGACCCTCTTGCACCCCCAGCGCGTGGCTGCGCTCGTCCTGGCCGCGCCTGCCCTCGGTGGCTGGGACTGGTCGGAGGAGACCCGGGCGTTCGGCGCGAGGGAGGACGAGCTGCTCGAGTCCGGCGAGGTCGATGCGGCGGTCGACCTCAACGTGCGCACGTGGGTCGACGGCCGCGGTCGTGGGCCCGAGGACGTCGACAGCGCCGTCCGGGAGCTCGTGCGCGAGATGCAGCGCCGCGCCTTCGAGCACGTGCTCGACGCCTACTCGGCCGAGCCGCATCCCGACGAGCGCGAGCTCGACCCGCCCGCGGCCGGCCGGCTGGGCGAGCTGGCCGCTCCGACGCTCGTGATCGTGGGCGATCTCGACCTGCCCGACTTCCCGCGGATCGCTGCCCGGATCGCCGAGGAGGCGCAGAGCGCGCGCGTCCTCGAGATCGCGGGCGTCGCTCACCTCCCGGCGCTCGAGCGCCCTGAGCTCTTCGCCGAGTTCGTCCTCGCCTACCTGAACGAGCTCGGGCTCTAGCCGGATCCTGCAGGACGGTTCCTTACACCGGGTGTAAGGTGCGCCTGACATTCGATCCCGACCCTCGGAGCTTCTTGATGCGCACGTTTCCGCGACTGTTCTTGATCCTGCTGCTCGCCGCTCTTGTCGCGACCGCCGCGGCGTGCGGCGGTGACGACGACGAGGACCCGGCGGCCGCGCCGACGACGACGGCGGAGGCCACGCCGACGCTCGCGGGCGCCGACCTCGAGCCGATCAAGTCCTACCTGCTCGACCACACCGAGCAGCTCGAGAGCTTCGCCGCGGACTTCGAGGCGGCCGCCACGCGATACGACGAGCTCGCTGCCGACGCCGACTACAACTACGCCGATCTCTTCGAGACGCAGGGCGACGACGTCGTCAAGGCGCTCGCGGACGCGAAGCGGCTCTGGATCGCCGGCAACCCGGCCTACGAGCAGATGGAGGGCATCGTCGCGGGCACGCCGTCGCTCGCCCGCTACGACGTGATCCTCGACGCCGGCTCGAGCGCCGCGGAGGATCCCGCGGGCGCCGTGCCGTTCGATCTCGAGCTCGGCGACGGCCGCACGCTCGAGCAGCCGGGCAACCTCTTCAGCCTGACCGAGGGCATGCTCTGGGGGACGCGCGACGAGTTCACCGAGCGCAAGGTCGACCTCGACGGCGACGGAAAGCAGGAGTTCGGCGAGGTGCTGCCCGACGCCCAGGCTCTCAAGGCGGCCGCGGAGGCCTTCGGACGCTACTCGGGCGAGCTCGCCGGGGAGGCCGAGGCCTGGGAGCCGACCCCGTCCGACGCGTTCACGTCCCTCGTCGTGATGGTGCCGACGATGAGCGAGTACTTCGGCCAGTGGAAGGAGTCGCGGTTCGTCGCCGGCGACGCGGCCTCGAGCGACGCCTTCAACGTCGTCTCGCGGCTCTCCGACATCCGCGACATCCTCGACAGCCTCGAGGTGGTCTACACCGGCGTGGCGCCGGCGATCGCGATGAAGAACGCCCAGCAGAGCCGGCAGACGAAGCAGGAGCTGACGCAGCTCGGTGCGTTCATCGATCGGCTCCACAACCAGGAGCAGTCCGGCAAGCGCTTCACGGCCGAGCAGGCCGAGCTCCTCGGAGCCGAGGCGCAGTCGCGAGGCACGGCGGTCGCCGGGCAGGTGTCGCAGGCTGCCGCGCAGCTCGGCGTGGAGATCGACCAGTAGTGACGAGGGCGGCGCTCGTCGCCGTCCTCGCGGCCGCCCTGCTCGCGGCCGCGCCGGCCTCGGCCGCGTCCCAGTCGCCCTGGCGGGCGGCCGCGGCGGCGCACCAGGAGCTGGCCGGCGTCGGCACCGCGTTCGTGCTCGGGGACCCGTCCGCAGCGGCGGCCCGACTCGACCGTGGCGCCGCGCTGCTGCCCACCGCGCTCGCAGACCGGTCGGGCCAGCTCCAACGAGCGCAGAACGCCGTGGCGGCGGCACGATCGGCAGCCGCGTCAGGGGACGGTCGTGCGCTCGAGACGGCGACGGCGAGCCTGTCCGGCCTGCTGCTGGCGACGGCGTACCACGAGACTCTCGCTGCCGCGCGACGGGGCGATGTCGAGGCGGCACGCGGGTGGCTGCTCGTGCGCGAGTACCGACCGCCGACCCGCTTCACGCGCGCCGCCGCAGACGCGACCGTGGCACTGGACTCGCTCCGCTCCGGGCGCATGACGAGACGCGCCGCTGCAACGGAGGTTCGCGCCGACCTGCTCGACACGTACGACGCGCTGCTCCGCGACACGCTCGACCGCATAGACGACGCTGCCGGGCGCGGGTTCACCGTGCGGACGGCGCAGGGCGCGGCGCAGGCGGCGGCGTACTGGAGCATCGTCGGCGGTGCGTACCGGGCCCAGCGCGGCGCGGAAGCAGGACGGCGCCTGGACGCCGCCGTGACGACGCTCGCGACTGCCGCAGCCGCCGGGCCGGCCCGTGACGTGGCGGCCGCGCTGCGCCGCGTCGAGGCCGGGCTCGCCGGCTTCCGGGCGGCGCCGCTCGCGCCGGCGGAGCTGCTGCGCCGCGCCGGTCAGGTCGAGCGGTTCCTGAAGCTCGTGCCGATCGAGTACGGCCGCGGCGTCTCCGACGGCCGGGTGACGCTCGCCTTCGAGATCCAGGAGGCGGTGACGTTCCGTGACGGCGCAGCCGCGGCGCTCCGCGACATCGAGCCGGTGCTGGCCGGGCGGGACGCGGCAGCGACGAGCCGGCTGGTCGGTCTCGTCGACGGCCTGGCCGGAACGCTGTCGGCCGCGGTGCGAGGAACCGAGGTCGCGTCGCCTGATCGCGTGCGGAGTGACGTCGACGCTGCGCTCGGCCTGGTCGACGAGCTCTATCCCTCGGCGTGGAAGGACGCGGCCAAGACCGCGGACTTCGACGTGATCGCGGCCTCGCTCGACCGTCTGGAGGCGGCCGCCGGTGCAGGCAGCTGGTCGACGGCCGAGGCCGCGCGGCTCGAGGCCTACGGCATCTTCGAGCTCGGCCCCGAGCAGCGGCTCCGCGGTCTGGCGCCGAGCCTCTTCCGCGAGATCGAGGGGTACTTCTGGTACGGCGCCGGCGACCACGACGGGCTGGTGCAGCTGCTGAAGCGCAAGGCGACGGCCGACGAGCTGTCCGCGACTCGCGCGGCCCTCGACGAGTCCCTCGGACAGGCGGAGGCCGCGATCGGATCGGGAGCCGGCTCGCGCGTGTCGGTCGTGACGAACAGCGCGCTGATCGTCTTCCGCGAGGGGCTCGAGGCGGTGCTGATCCTCGCTGCGCTTGCGGCGAGCATGGTCGGCGAGAAGCGCCGTCTGCGCCGGCCGCTCTTCCTCGGCGCGCTGGTCGCGCTCGCCGCCAGCGCCGTCACGTGGGTGATCGCCCAGACCGTGCTCGGCTCCCTCGCCATGTACGGCGAGCGGCTCGAGGCGATCGTCTCCATCGTCGCGATCGCCGTGCTGCTCCTGATCCTCAACTGGTTCTACCACCGCGTCTACTGGCAGGAGCACCTCCAGGAGCTGCACGGCCGCAAGCAGCGCATCCTGCGCGGTGTCGTCCGCGGCGGCGTGGTCGTCGCCCCGGCGATCGGGCTCGCCGCCCTCGGCTTCTCGAGCGTCTACCGCGAGGGCTTCGAGACCGTGCTGTTCCTGCAGGCGCTGACGCTCGAGGCCGGCGCGCTGACCGTGCTCGAGGGCGTGATCCTCGGCCTGGCCGCGACCCTCGCGGTGGGCGCGGCCACGCTCGTGCTCGAGCGGCGGCTGCCGCACCGGAAGATGCTCGTCGCCACCGGCCTGCTCATCACCGGCGTGCTCGTCGTGCTCGTCGGCGGCACCGTGCAGACGATGCAGGCGGTCGGCTGGGTGCCGGTGACGCCGATCGAGGGTCTGCAGCTGCCGTACTGGACGGGCATGTGGCTCGGGATCTACCCGACCTGGGAGGGCGTTGCGACCCAGATCGCGGCGGCCACGTTCGTGCTCGGCAGCTACGTGCTGGCGGAGCGGCTCCGGCGCCGACGGCGGCTCGAGGTCATCCGCCGCGTCGAGAGCGCGTCCGCGGCTCGCGCCACCTAGAACACGGCTGACGCGGCGAGGCGTAGGATCGTGTCGTGAGCAAGGGCTACATGGAGGGCCCGGCGGCGGACGAGGCCGAGCGGCGACGCGAGGAGGCCGGCACGGTCGTGGCGGAGCCGCCTACGGAGCGGGCCGCCCTGTACGGGTCGTCCGCGGACGACCCGGCGCGCCACTTCCTCGGCTGGCTGGACGACGTCGATCCGGACGCGCTGTTCGCGTCCGGGGCTGCCTGGGGCATCACGGTCGTCCGCGTCCGAGCGGACGCCTCGCCGGCCTGAGGCGTCGCGCGTCTCGACGCGGTGCGGGACGGTGGCCGCCCCAGCACGGACCGGCTGAGCTATACCTACACCGTGGCGACGCAGAAGCCCGTCGAGCGCGTCGACCGGGTGATCATCCGTTTCGCGGGGGACTCGGGCGACGGCATGCAGCTGACCGGCGACCGGTTCACGAGCGAGACGGCGGTGCTCGGCAACGACCTCTCGACGCTGCCCGACTTCCCGGCCGAGATCCGCGCCCCGGCGGGGTCCCTGCCGGGCGTGTCCGGCTTCCAGGTGCACTTCGCCGATCACGACATCCTCACGCCGGGAGACCATCCGAACGTGCTCGTCGTCATGAACCCGGCGGCGCTGAAGACGAACCTGAACGACCTGCCTCGCGGCGGCACGCTGATCGTCAACACGGACGCCTTCAACGAGCGGAACCTGCAGAAGGCCGGCTACGACTCGAACCCGCTCGAGGACGGGTCGCTCGACGACTACCACGTCCACGGCGTCGGGTTGACGTCGATGACCGTCGAGGCGCTGAAGGGGATCGAGGGCGTCACCTCGCGCGAGGCCGAGCGCTCGAAGAACTTCTTCGCGCTCGGGCTCATGTCGTGGCTCTACAACCGCCCGACCGAGGGCACGCTCACGTTCGTCGAGCGCAAGTTCGCGAAGCGGCCGGAGATCGCCGAGGCGAACGCCGTCGCGTTCAAGGCGGGCTACGCCTACGGCGAGACCTCCGAGGACTTCGCGATCTCGTACGAGGTCGCTCCGGCCGCGCTGCCGCCCGGGACCTACCGCCAGATCACCGGCAACGTCGCGCTCTCGTACGGGTTGATCGCCGCCTCGAAGCTGTCCGGGCTGCCGCTCTTCCTCGGCGCCTACCCGATCACGCCGGCGTCGGCGATCCTCGAGGAGCTCGCCCGGCACAAGCGGTTCGGCGTCCGCACGTTCCAGGCCGAGGACGAGATCGCGGCCATCGGCGCCGCGCTCGGCGCGGCCTTCGGCGGGTCGCTGGGCGTGACGACCTCCGCCGGCCCCGGCGTCGTGCTCAAGTCCGAGACGGTCGGGTTGGCGGTCGCCCTGGAGCTGCCACTCGTGATCCTCGACATCCAGCGCGCCGGCCCGTCGACCGGCATGCCGACGAAGCCCGAGCAGGCCGACCTGCTGATGGTGCTCTTCGGCCGCAACTCGGAGAGCCCGGTGCCGGTGATCGCCGCCTCGACGCCCTCGCAGTGCTTCCACGCGGCGATCGAGGCCGTCCGCATCGCGCTCAAGTACCGGACGCCCGTCTACCTGCTGAGCGACGCGTACCTGGCGAACGGGTCGGAGCCGTGGCTGATCCCGGACGTCGCCGGCCTGCCGGACATCTCGACGCCGTTCACCACCGACCCCGACGGGTTCCAGCCGTACGCGAGGGACGCCGAGACGCTGGCACGCCCCTGGGCCATCCCGGGCACGCCCGGCCTCGAGCACCGGATCGGCGGGCTCGAGAAGGCCGACGGCACCGGCAACGTCTCGTACGACCCGGACAACCACGACCTGATGGTGCGGCTGCGCGCGCAGAAGGTGGCCGGCATCGCGGCGGACATCCCCGAGCTCGACGTCGACGACCCCGACGGCGCCGACACCCTCGTTCTCGGCTGGGGCTCGACGTACGGCCCGATCGCGGCGGCCGTCCGCCGGATCCGGCGGGAGGGCGGACGCATCGCGCAGGCGCACCTGCACCACGTCAACCCGTTCCCGCGCAACACCGGCGAGGTGCTGTCCCGCTACGACAAGGTGGTGATCCCGGAGATGAACCTCGGGCAGCTCCGGACGCTCGTGCGAGCCGAGTTCCTCGTCGACGCGCACGGCTACAACAAGGTGCGCGGGCTGCCGTTCACGTCGAGCGAGCTCGAGGAGGCGATCTCGGCGGTGATCAAGTCGTGAGCGAGTTCACCTGGCGGGGCACGAAGGACGGGCGCGTGCTCGTCGACTGGCGCGGGCGGACTGTCGTCACGCTCGCCGGTGCGCGAGCGTCGCGCTTCCGCTCGGAGGTCGAGGGCGCCGACCGGGAGGCGGAGCAGCTGCTGCTCGCCCGGGTCACGGGCAACTTCAAGCGGGGGAACGAGCGATGAGGGCGCTGCCGCTCGTTCCCGGACGGCTGCGCGCTGTCACCCGAGGAGCTCGCGCTGCAGCTCGGGCGGGCCGAGCGGCTGGCGCCCTCCGTCGCAGGCTCGGACCGCAGTGACGGGACGTTGCGGGTGACGTTCGCGCCCGCGGTCGACGAGGCGCTGGTCGGAGAGCTCGTCGAGATCGAGCGCGGCTGCTGCTCGTTCGTGGAGATCGGCTACGACCGCGACGCGCGCGAGCTGTGTGTGGAGGGGAGCGACGCGCAGGGCCGCGAGGTCGTCGAGCGGCTGGGCGCGTGCCTTGCGGGGGAGGAGTCGATGAGCGACGGAAACGGCGGCGGCGTGCAGCTGACGATGAAGGACTTCAAGTCCGACCAGGAGGTCCGCTGGTGCCCCGGATGCGGCGACTACGCGATCCTGGCCGCGGTCCAGGGCTTCATGCCGGAGCTCGGCCTCGAGCGGCACAAGATCGTCTTCGTCAGCGGTATCGGCTGCGCCGCGCGCTTCCCGTACTACATGCAGACCTACGGCATGCACTCGATCCACGGGCGCGCGCCGGCGATCGCGACCGGGCTTTCGACGTCCCGGCCGGACCTGTCGGTGTGGGTGGTGACGGGTGACGGCGACGCGCTGTCGATCGGCGGCAACCACCTCATCCACGCGCTGCGCCGCAACGTGAACCTCAAGATCCTGCTCTTCAACAACGAGATCTACGGGCTCACGAAGGGCCAGTACTCGCCGACGTCGGAGATGGGGAAGGTGACCAAGTCGACGCCGTTCGGGTCACTGGATCATCCCTTCAACCCGTTGTCGGTGGCGATCGGCGCGGAGGCGTCGTTCGTGGGTCGCGCCATCGACACCGACCGCAAGGAGCTGACCGAGGTGCTGCGCGCGGCCGCCGAGCACGAGGGGACGGCCTTCGTCGAGATCTTCCAGAACTGCAACATCTACAACGACGGCGCCTTCGACTTCGTGCGGGAGCAGAAGGAGAACCGGATCTACCTGAAGCACGGCGAGCCGATCCGCTTCGGCGCGGAGAGCGAGCGGGGGGTCGTGCGGGAGACGGACGGCTCGGTGCGGGTCGTGGCGGTTTCGGACGTGGGCGAGGACGCGCTGCTCGTGCACGACGCCCACGCCGTGGAGCCGTCGCACGCGTTCGCCCTCTCCCGGCTGACCTTCTCGACGGCCGGCGCGGCGCCGTTCGGCGTGCTGCGCCAGGTGCGCCGGCCGGTCTACGACGAGCTCATGGCCGAGCAGCTGGCGACGGCCGCGGAGCGCCAGGGCGAGGGCGACCTCGAGGGGCTGCTCCACGCCGGCGACACCTGGACGATCTAGCCTCCGCCCTCCAGGAACATCCGGAGGCGCGCGAGGGTCGGATCGAGGTCGCCCGGCACGTGGCCGTTGACGGCGCGGCTGGCCCACCCGAGCCGGAGCGCGAGCTCACAGGCGCGCGACAGAGCGGAGGGGTCGCCGAACGGCCGGAGGTAGGCGTCCCGGAACGGCGCGACGTCGACCGAGTGCTCGACGTCGTCGAGGCCCCAGGCGATCTGGCCCTCGAGGGTCACCGACAGCGTGAAGAACGGGTGCGAGACGCACGCGTCGCCCCAGTCCAACAGCAGGTAGCGGTCGTCGCGGACGAAGACCTGGGCGTCGTGGAAGTCGTCGTGCTGGATCGTCTCCGGGACGCCGAACGCGGCCAGCTCCTCGGCTGCGTCCCGGATCCAGGGCAGGCGCGCTCGCGTCTTGCCTTCGAGATCGCCCAGCCGACCGCTGAGCTCGTCGAGGAAGGCCTCGAACCTCGCCGGCAGCTCGGCCAGCCGTAGGTCCGGTACGCCGAGCGCTACGAGGTCGTCGGCCTCGGGCGCCATGTCGATCTGCAGGCCCGCGTAGAGCGGCAGCACGTCGAGCCAGCGGTCGAGGCTGCGCTCCTCGGCGATCACCTCGCGCAGCGTCGTCCCAGCGTCGCCCATGAGCATCCAGCCCCGCTCGAGGTCTGCCGCGAGGAGCGGCGGCACCGCATCGGGGCGCCGAGCGGCCAGCCGCGACACGAGCGCCGCCTCGTAGCGGAGCGCCTCCGTGTTGGCCTTGAACCAGACGTCGCCGCCGGCGGTCGGCACGCGCAGCACCGTCGACCACGGACGGACGTGCGGCTGCGCGATCTCGCCGACCGGGCGCACGTGCTCGCAGATCCAGGCGTCCGCCGCCGCGCGCCAGGCGGGATCGGTCCAGCCGGACATGCAAACGACCCTAGGCGGGAACCGATTTACACGCACCGAATGTGTGCATGGCAGCATTGTCTCCGCTCGCCCACGTCGGCCCAGGAGGGGGGAATCGTGGCCAGGACACGCAAGCTCGCGGCCTCCGCGCTCGGAATCGGCCTCGCGGCCGTGCTCATGTTCGGCGGCTCGCCGGCAGGGAGCGCGGTCGTCGACCAGACGTCCGCCCGTCATCACCGTGACGCTGACCGGCAAGGCCGGCGCAGCACGGCTGGTACGTCGGGGACGTGACGATCCGGTGGAGGGCCACGGACCCGGAATCGGGAGTCGCCCGGCGAGTTGGCTGCGCGCGCGGGAAGCTCACCGCCGAGACGACCGGCAAGACGCTGACGTGCATGGCCATGAACAACCGCAAGACTCGAGGCGAAGCGGTCGGTGACGATCGGGATCGACAAGACGCCGCCGTCCGTGACCGCCGCGCCTGATCGAGGACCGGACGCGAACGGTTGGTACAACCACGGGCTGACCGTCGGGCTTCACGGCGACGGACACGATCTCGGGTGTTGCGGTCTGCGATCCGGCGAAGTCGTACGGGGGTCCCGACGGCACGGATCTCGCCCTCTGGGGCGCATGCGTCGATCGGGCCGGCCACAAGACGACCGGCGGCTACCGGTTCCACTACGACGGGACGCCGACCGGCGCGGTCGTGGCGCTCGACGCGGCAGCCTCCGACCACAAGGTGACGCTCACGTGGAAGCGGCCGGCGGCTGCGGACGGGCTCGCCGGCTACCTCGTCACCCGCAACGGCCCTCGCACCTCGGGCGTCGTCGTGTACCAGGGGCGGAACGCGGCGTTCGTCGACAAGGGCGTCGCCAACGGCGTCAAGCTGCGCTACCAGGTGCAGGCGCTCGACCAGGCCGGGAACCGCTCCCCCGCGAAGACAGCCGTGATCACGCCGAACGTCCAGCTGCTCGTGACGCCGAAGTCCGGCGCCGAGCTCCAGGCGCCGCCGCTCCTGCGCTGGGCGCCCTTCCGCAGCCCTCGCTACTACAACGTGCAGCTCTGGCGAGGCGGCGGCAAGATCCTCAGCGCGTGGCCGCAGAAGGCGCAGCTGAGGCTGCCGCTCGTCTGGCGCTTCAACGGTCGCAACTACCGCCTGAGCCCGGGCCGCTATCGCTGGTTCGTGTTCCCCGGCTACGGGTCGAGGACGCAGGCACGGTACGGCAAGATGCTCGGCAGCAGCACGTTCTTCGTCGTGCCCAAGCGCGCGCAGTGACGTCGTCGCAGTCGCCGTGAGCTTCCTGCCGGAGGGATTCCTGCCGCCGTCGGGTCTCGAGCACGAGCGCTTCCGACTGCGGCCGATCACGGTCGACGACACGGTGAAGGACTACGACGCCGTGATGTCGAGCCGCGAGCACCTCTGGGCGCTGTTCGGTCAGGGCTGGGGCTGGCCGCCGGCGACGATGACACTCGAGGAAGACCGGATCGACCTCGCACGCCATCAGCAGGAGGCCGAGCGGCACGAGTCGTTCAACTTCGCCGTGATGAGCCGCGACGACAGCCGGCTGCTCGGCTGCGTCTACGTCGACCCGCCGACGAAGCAGGGGTACGACGCCGAGGTCTTCTGGTGGGCGAGACAGGACGAGCTCGCCGGCGGGCTCGAGGCGGAGCTCGACGTCGTCGCGCGTGCGTGGGTCGAGCGCGAGTGGCCCTTTCAGCGGGTCGCCTTTCCCGGCCGCGACCAGCCGTGGGACGAGTACGAGGCGTTGCCGGAGGTCTGACGCGCCGGCCCCTTGTCCCGCGAGGACAAGAGCTCGCTCCCCCTCGCCCCGGCGGCGGAGGAGGGGGAGCGGAGACTAGTAGGCGACCTGGATGTCGACCGAGATGAGGCCGTCGGTCTTCATGAAGCGGCCGTCGAACTCCGGCCACTCGCCGGCAGCCTCGGCCGCCGCGATCTTCTTCACGGCTTCCTTGGCGAACTCGACCGCCTCGTCCTGCGTCTGCGCCGAGCCGATCTGCACCGTGTCGTCGTTCGCCATGCGCAGGACGATGCGCCGCACGGCGTCGCCACCACCCCCGCGATTGTCGACCGGGTCGACCGGGTTGACCGGGACGTCGGGCTCGTCGAGCGACGGCTCCTCCTGAATCCAACCGTCCTCGACCTCGACCGATTCGGCGTACGGATGCAGCGGGACGGGCGCTTCGTAGGACTGAGACTGCTCGTACGACGCGTCGTACGTCGACGGCAGCTCGAACGGCTCGGCCGCCCCCTGCGAGGGCGAGCCCGAGTCGTGAATCGACAGCGTGTGATCCATTGCCTCTCCCTCACGACGGCGGCTGAACATGACGGTCACATCGGCACGAACTCGACGGCCGAGCCTCCCTCGAACGAGCGATCCGTCCTCCCCTCGACCGGCACAGGAGAGCCCCGAAACGACGAGCGGCGGCCCGGAGGCCGCCGCTCGCCAGGGCACGCCGCCCGGCGTGCTACTCGTCGTTCTCCTCGGCCTCTGCCTGCGCCACGGAGATCGAAACCGTCTTGACCTTCTCGCAGTTCACGGTCGTGTCCAGCGTCTCGGCCACGTTGAGCACAGCCACGTCGTTGCCGGGGCCGCAGTCGAGCGTGTCCTTCTGGTTGTCACGCGCGAGTGCGTGCAGCCGGTCGTCGCCGTCGCCGCCGTACTGCGTGTCCTCGCCGCGGCCGGGCCACATGCGGTCGTTGCCGGCGCCGCCGTCGAGCGAGTCGTTGCCCTGCCGGCCGCGCATGACGTCGTTGCCGTCGCCGCCGCCGAGCGTGTCGTTGCCGGCGCCGCCGCGCATGCGGTCGTTGCCGCCCTCGCCGTTCAGGGTGTCGTCGCCGCGCATGCCGTGGACGCGGTCGTTCCCGTCACCCGTGCTCACGGTGTCGTTGCCGCCGCGGGCCCAGACGATGTCGTGGCCGGGCGTGCCCGTGATGACGTCGTCCTTCATCGTGCCCTTGATGCGCACGACCGAGTGCGCGACCGCCGTGCTCGCGAGAGCGAGGACGGCGAGCGCTGCAAGCGATCCGACGACGAGCCTGCCTCTGTTCATGATTCCTCCTGGAATTCAAAGCTGACGATCGGATCCTCGGCTCCGCGCGTCAGGCCGCCGTTCGCGCGACGTAAAACGCCTGTAAAACGCGCAGGGGTCGGTGAGGCCGGATCGCCCGCTCAGGCGCGTGCGAGCTCGCCGCCCGGGCGGGGCAGCCGCGTCGCCGGCGGCAGCGGCAGGCTGATCGTGAACACCGTGAGCCGGTCCGGCTGGCTCTCCGCGTGCACCGAGCCGCCCATGCCCTCGGCCAGCGCCTTCACGATGGCGAGGCCGAGGCCTGTGCCGACGGGCCGCTCGCGTCCGTACCGGGAGTGGAGGTAGAAGCGCTCGAAGGCGCGGCGGAGGTCCTCGGCCGGCAGGCCGGGCCCCGTGTCCTCGACGCGAATCGAGCCGGGCCCCGCGACGATTCGCACCGATCCGCCGGCAGGCGTCAGCCGCAGGGCGTTCTCGACGAGGTTGGAGACCGCCTGGAGCGCGCGATCGGCGTCGCCGAGCGCAGGCGCGTCGGCGGCGCCGACTGCCTCGAGCGTGACGCCGAAGTCCCGCGCCTGCTGCTCGTAGCGGCGGACCACCTCCGAGGCCAGGTCGGCGAGATCGACAGGCTCGCTGCGGAAGCTGAACTCCGCCTTGCGCATCCGCGCCAGGTCCAGCAGGTCACCGACGAGCCGCTCGAGCCGCTGCGACTCGCGGACGATCGTCGAGGCGGCCTCGTCGGCGGGCAAGGCGCCCTCGCCGAGCCCCTCGGCGTAGCCGCGGATCGCGGTCAGCGGCGTCTTCAGCTCGTGGCTGACCGAGAGCAGGAACGCCTGCTCCGCCTCGCGCGCCCGCGCCAGCTGCACGGCGAGGGTGTTGAAGCTCTCGGCGAGGAGCTGGAGCTCGCGCGGCCCCTCGACGGGCACGAGCGGCGGCTGCGTCGGCGCCGAGGCGAGGTCGCGGGTTGCGACGGCCACCCGGCGCACGGGCCTCGAGATCGCCCGTGCCAGGAGGAAGGCGATCAGCGCCGCGAGTGCGGCCGTCGCGACGGCGGCGATGATCAGCCCGCGCACGTGCGGCCTCCATGCGGAGTTCGTGGAGCTCGCGGGTCGCAGCAGGATGAAGCCCTTGTTCTTGACGAGGCGGGCCGCGTAGAGGTAGCGCGTGCCGGCGCTCTCGAGGGTGCCGTTGAGGCGCGCGCCGCGCCGCAGCGCCGCAGCGCGCTCCGGGGGCAGCAGGTCGGACGAGCCGTCGAGGGGCACCTGCACGACCAGCTCGTCTTGTTGCTCGAGGAAGGGCTCGAGCGCCGGCAACCGCGCGAACGGCAGCAGCGCCACCTTCTCCCGCTCGACGAGGAGGTCGAACTTCGAGGCGACGTCCCGCAGCGTGTTTCGCTCGACCGCCCGCCGGGTCAGCACCGCGCCGATGGCCAGCGCCATGGCGAGCGAAAGCAGGGCGACCAGGCCGATCGCCGCGAACAGACGTGCGCGCAGGGTCACGGCCTGACGGCCTTGTACCCGGCGCCGCGCACCGTCCGCACGGCGTCGGGCCGGCCGAGCTTGCGGCGAAGCTGCGCCACGTGGACGTCCACGGTCCGCGTGCCTCCGGCGTAGCTCATGCCCCACACGCGGTCGAGCAGCTGGTCGCGCGAGACGACGATTCCTGCATTCTCGACGAGGTAGGCGAGCAGGTCGAACTCCTTGCCGGTGAGCTCGACCACCTGGCCCCCCACCGTGACCTCGTGGGCGTTGCGGTCGAGCAGGATGTCGCCGAGCTCGAGCTGCTCGCTGCGCGTTGTCGGCTCGGTGCGCCGCAGCACGGCCTTGACGCGAGCGGCGAGCTCGCGCGGGGAAAACGGTTTCGTGATGTAGTCGTCAGCGCCCACCTCGAGCCCTGCGACCCGGTCGGCCTCCTCGTCGCGCGCGGTCAGCATCACGATCGGCACGGCCGAACGGGCCCGGATGCCGCGGCAGACGTCGAAGCCGTCCTTGCCGGGCAAGCCGATGTCGAGCACTACGAGGCTCGGACGGACGCGCACGAGGCTCTCGAGCGCCTCCTCGCCGGTGCGCACCCACGCGACGCGGTAACCGCTTCGCTCCAGATAAGCGCGTACGAGCGCGCCAATGGACTGCTCGTCCTCGACGAGCAGGAGCTGCGGCCCCGTGTTCGGCGCCGCAGTCGACCCCGCGGCTGCGGCGTCGGCCATGGTCAGCCGGCGCGGACCTCGATGACGGGGCCGTCGCCTTCTCGGATCACGAGCGCGTTCATCCCTCTCCGTAGCCGTTCGAAACCGATCGTCCGGTTCCTGTACGTGATCGTCGCATCCGGGGCCACGGGCAACGTGACGACAGTGCCGTCACGCTCTCGCAGCGTCAGCGAGCCGGGGACTCGGTCCCTGATCGTGCCGCGGTCGAGTCGGAACTCGTGCAGCGACTCGTCCATGACGAGCACCTCGGCGCGGACGAGCTTCCCTCCGAGGAAGTAGCCGCCAAGCGACCTCGGCAGCGCCGCGCCGGCGAGCTGCGCAGTCATGAGCACGACGTTCACCGCGAGTAGCGCCGCGACCGCCCAGAAGGCCTTGGTCCCCTTCGTCATCGAGCTTTATTGTGCTCCGGGTCTGTCAGCCCGGCGTGCTGGGCATGTTTGGGCCGTGTAAAACCGCCGGCCGCGGCGGGGTCGTGATTCCCTCGGCGTGGACGGCGTAGGCGATCGCCGCCAGGCCCGTGACACCGGCGACGGCGAAGCTCAGCTCCGTGCCGCCGACCTCGACGAGCCAGCCGGCGAAGAGGCCGCCGAGCGGCGCGAAGCCGGCGAAGGCGAAGAGGAACAGGCTGACGACGCGGCCGCGGAGTGCGTCCGGGGCGCTGAGCTGCAGGATCGTGTTCGCGTTCGACGTCCACAGCGTGAACGACACGCCCGTGACGAACAACAGGGCGCCGGCGAGCCCGACGTGGCGGACGGGTGCCAGGGCCAGCAGCGACAGGCTGAACGTGGTCATGCCGAGGAGGAGCAGTTTCCAGCTGGCCCGGCCGAGCGGCTGCGGTCATCAGCGCTCCGACGAGCGCGCCCAGCCCGAACGCAGCCGAGAGCAGGCCGAACACCTCGGGCCCGGTGTGGAGCGTGTCGGAGGCCAGGAGCGGCAGGATCACGTGGAAGTTGAAGCCGACGGTGCTCACCACGGTGACGAGGATGAGCACCACGCGGACGCGCGTCGTGCCGAGCGCGTAGGCGAACCCCTCGCGGATGCCGCCGAACACGGTCGGCAGCTTGGCCGCACGCTCGATCGGGAACAGCTCGCCCACCCGCATCAACAGCAGCGCCGCGAGCACGGCGAGGAAGCTGAACGTATTCACGACGAAGCACGCGCCGACACCGACGGCGGCGATCACGACGCCAGCGATCGCGGGGCCGATGACGCGCGAGGCGTTGAACAGGCTCGCGTTCAGCGCGACTGCGTTCGGCAGCTCCTCGCGGCCGACCAGCTGGAACGTGAGCGCGTGGCGGCCGGGCGCGTCGAAGACGAGGGCCACGCCGCCGAGCAGCGCGAGCGCGAAGACGAGCGGCACCGTCGCGGTGTCGGTCAGCACCAGGACCGCCAGCGCGGTCGACACGACCATCTGCGAGGCCTGCGTGCCGATCACGAGCCGGCGGTTGTCGAGCCGGTCGGCCACGACGCCGGCCACGAGGCCGAAGATCGTGAACGGGATGAAGCGGCAGAACGCGAGCGCGCCAACGGCGAGCGGCGACTCGGTGAGCTCGATGACGAGCCACGCGAGCGCCACGTTCTGCATCCACGTGCCGCTCACCGAGATCACCTGCCCGGTGAAGAAGAGGCGGTAGTTCCGGTGGCGGCGTAGGCTGGCGAACGTCCGCTTGTGCAGCGCGAGCAGCGCCGCCGTCACAGCAGCCTCTGTAGCGGCTGGAGGGCCGCTTCGATCGCCGCCAGCTCGTCGGGCTCCAGCCCGCGCAGCCGTTCGGCGAGCCAGCTCGTCCGGCGCGCGCGAACACGCTTGAGCACCCCGGATCCCTCCGGCGTCAGCGAGAGGCCGACGCGCCGGCGATCCTCGCTCGAGCGGACACGCTCGATCAGCCCCGCGCGCTCCAGCCGGTCGACGTGGCCCGACAGCGCGGGGGCGGAGATGCGCTCCTCGGCGGCGAGCTCGCGGAGGCTCAGCCCGGGGCGCTCACGGATCAGCCAGAGCAGCGTGACCTGCCGGCTCGTCATGCCGAGCGACTCCGTCTCGCGCCGCAGCTCGCGGGAGAGGCGGAGCAGCACCGGGCGCAGGCCGTTGGCCAGTGTCGCCGCATCAGCGGTAACGTCGCTAATCATTAACGTCGCTAACTATATCAATGCCAGCGCCTCGCCGGGCGCGGGGCGCGACACGTCCGCCGGACGGTCCGCCGACGCCGTGCCGCCCGTTCAGACAGGCCGCCGCGATCGCCTACAGTGGGCGCGTGGGGATGATCGATCACGCCAGCGTCAGCGACCTCCGGGACGCGGCGAAGGACGAGGTCGGGAAGGTGGTCGTCGGTCACGACGACGCCGTGGAGCTGCTGCTGATCGCCGCGATCGCACACGGGCATGTGCTCGTCGAGGGGCCACCCGGGAGTGCGAAGACGCTGCTCGCGAACGCCGTCGCCCGTGTGCTGGGCGTCCACTTCAAGCGCGTCCAGTTCACGCCCGACACGAGCGCGCAGGACATCATCGGCAAGACGGTCTTCAAGCTCGGCGAGCCGGTGTTCCAGCCGGGCGTGCTCTTCACGAACGTGCTGCTCGCGGACGAGATCAACCGCACACCGCCGAAGACGCAGGCCGCGTTGCTCGAGGCGATGCAGGAGCGCATCGTCACCCACGACGGCCGGCGGTACACCCTCCCCGATCCGTTCCTCGTCATCGGCACGCAGAACCCGTTCGAACAGGAAGGCGTGTTTCCGCTCGCCGAGTCGCAGCTCGACCGCTTCCTGTTCAAGATCGTCATCGACTACTGCGACGAGGATCGCGAGGTCGAGATGCTGACGCTGCCCCACAGCGGCGTGACGCCGGACGTGCTGGGCGAGGTCACCCCGCTGCTCGGCATGGTCGGCATCGATCGCGCGCGCTCGGAGTTCGACTCGACGGACGTCCCGGAAGCGGTCGCGCGCTACATCGTCCGCATCGTCCGCGCGACGCGGGTGCAGCCGGGCGTGCTGCTCGGCGCGAGCTCCCGGGCGGCGATCCACCTCCTCGGAGCGTCGAAGGCGAACGCCCGGCTGTCCGGCCGGGAGAGTGTCCTGCCCGAGGACGTCCAGCGCATGGCGCCGTTCGTCCTGCGCCACCGGCTCATCGTCGAGGGCACGACCCCCGACATCGTGCTCGACGGTGCGATCGCGTCGATCGCCCCGCCGCCGCTCGTCGTCCAGGACGACGCCGCGCTCGAAGCCTGATTCGGCCGCGCTGCTCCGAGGAGGGTCGCGGATCGGGAGCGTCGTCCGACCTGCGCGCGACCATGCGGCCATGGGAGATGGCCTGATCGTCGTCTGCGGCTGGTGCCGCACCGTGCAGTCACCGACGCCGTGCGATCACGAGCTGGCGTCGATCAACGCCGACGTGCTCGAGCGGCAGGATCACCCGCTCGTCACGCACACGATCTGCCCGTCCTGCGCGCGCAGACTGCTCGCGGCCGCCGCGCCAGAGCCTCAGCGTCGCGCCGCCTAGGCGCCGCCCGGTCGGATGGCGGCTGGCAGCGAGCGCGAGCGGATGCTCGCCGGCGAGCTCTACCGCGCCTGGGATCCCGAGCTGGTGCGCGAGCGCGCACGGGCGAGGGAGCTCGTAACGCGGTACAACGCCACGACGCAAGACGGGCTCGCCGAGCGGCGCGCCCTGCTCGAGGAACTGCTCGCCAGTGCGGACGACGCCTGGATCGAGCCCCCGTTCCATTGCGACTACGGCTGGAACATCACGCTCGGCGAGCGCTCGTTCATGAACTTCGGCTGCGTCGTCCTCGACTGCGCCCGCGTCGACGTCGGCCCGCTGACGAAGCTCGGCCCGGCGGTTCAGCTCTGCGCCGCCACGCACCCGATCGACCCCCGCGAGCGCGAGAGCGGCCTCGAGTACGCGCTGCCCATCTCGATCGGCCGCAACGTCTGGATCGGCGCGGCCGCCGTCATCGGCCCCGGCGTAACGGTCGGCGACGACTCGGTGATCGGCGCGGGCAGCGTCGTGCTCGCGGACGTGCCGTCAGGCGTCGTCGCGGCCGGCAGTCCCGCCCGGGTCGTGCGCGAGCTCTAGCCGCTGCCGTTCTTGCGCTCGGGCTCGACCTTGTAGCCGACTCCGTAGCGCGTCTGGAGGAACGTGTGCCGCGGCGCGCGGTGGTCGATCTTCTCGCGGAGCTTGCGCACGAAGACGTCGACCGTGCGGTCGCGGTGCGACGCCCGCCGCCCCCAGACGCGCTGGAGCAGCTCGTCGCGGGTCAGCACCCGTCCGGTCTCGAGCGCCAGCGCGTAGAGGAGCCGGAACTCGGTCGGCGTGAGCTCCGCGCTCGTACCGTCGACGTAGGCCTGCACGTTCCTCGGGTCGAGCCGCAGCTCCTCGAGCACGATCTCCTCGCCGCGCCGCGGGTCCTGTGCACGTGTCCCGCGCCGAGCTGCCGCGCCCACACGGGCGGCCAGCTCCTTCATCGAGAACGGCTTGACGAGGTAGTCGTCGGCTCCGATCTCCAGCGCGTGCACGCGATCGTGCTCGGTGCCGCGGGCCGACACGACCACGATCGGCGTCCCGATGCCCTCGTTCCTCGCCTGCTCGATCACCTTCCAGCCGTCGAGCCCGGGCAGCATGAGGTCGAGCACGCACACGTCCGGGCGCTCGTACCGCAGCCGTGCGAGCCCGGTCTCGCCGTTCGCGACCCCCAGGGTGTCGAAGCCGGCGGCGGTGAGGTGCCGGACCATCCCCTGGGCGATGACGTCGTCGTCCTCGATGATCAGCACCTTGGCCATCGGATCAGATCATGTGGAGCGGTGGGGTCACGAGGGGGCGAGATGTGGTTGAGGAATGGTATCCAGGTGGTGAAACGGTGCCCGCCCGCGGCCGCCCGCGACGTCTCCTGCGCATAGGCTCGCGGCGATGGACGCCGACGCCCTCCGGGGCAGGATTCTCGTCGAGGAGAGCCGCGAGTCGGTCGTCGTGATCGACGACCACGGGCACGTCCTCGCCGCGAGCCGGCGGGCGCGGCAGTCGATCGAGGGCATCCGCGAGGGTTCGCGAATCCCCGAGTCGCTGCTCTCCGGCGAGGCCGGCCGCATCCCGCTGGTCGTGCCCTACTCGGTCGGCTCGCGCCGGGAGCGGCTCGTCTACCTCAGCGAGGCCGGCGACCTCGCGGCCTACGAGGAGCTGCGCAGCGGCTTCACCGCCGCCGTGTCCCACGAGTTGCGGACGCCGCTCGCACGACTCCTCTCCCTGCTCGAGACCGCGCTCCTTCCGGGAGAGGAGCTCGAGCCGCTGATCGCCGGCGCCCGGCGTGAGGTCGAGCAGATCGGCGAGCTGATCGACGAGGTGCTCTTTCTCAGCGAGCTCGAGTCGGGGACACGGGTCGTGTCGCTCGGCTCCACGGCGGTGTTGCCCGTGCTCGAGCAGGTCGCCGTGGAGCTCGAGGAGCGCGGAGCGCGGGCGGGCGTCGGGCTCGTGGTCGAGGGCGATCCGCTCGCCGCCGTCGAGGTGCGTCCCCGGATGCTGCAAGTGATCGCGCAGAACCTGGCCGAGAATGCCGTCCGCTACGCCGGCACCGGTGCCACGCTGACGCTCGGCGTCGAGCGGACGGACGAAGCGGTCGTGCTGCGGGCGGCCGACGACGGGGCCGGTGTCGACGAGATCGAGCTGCCGCGGCTGTTCGAGCGCTTCTACCGGTCGGATCGCGCGCGCGCGTCGCGCGGCACCGGCCTCGGGCTGGCGATCGTCAAGCACGTGGTCACCTCCGCAGGTGGGACGGTCGAGGCACGCGGCGGCAAGGGGCGCGGACTCGAGATCCGCTGCGTCTTCCCGATCGTGCGCTAGCCGTTCACCAGACTTTCACCGCCCGTTCACCACGCGGACGCCCACCCCGGTCGGTCCCGTGGCGAGACTGGCCGCGGCAACCACCTGTCTGGGGGTACTCGCGCGATGAAGATCCGCATCCTGCTGTTGCTGCTGCTCGCCGCCGGTGCGCTGGCGCTCGTCGCCGCGTGCGGTGGAGACGACGAGGAAGGCGGCGGGGATACGGCCGCGGAGACCGGCCAGGCGGGCGGGGAGCTGTCCGGGCGAATCCAGGCGGACGGCTCGAGCACGGTAGGCCCGCTCACCACGGCAGCCGCCGAGCGCTTCCAGGACGAGAACTCGGACGTTCAGGTGACCGTCGGCATCTCGGGGACGGGCGGCGGCTTCGAGCGCTTCTGCGCCGGCGAGACCGACCTTTCGAATGCTTCGCGACCGATCGACGAGGACGAAGCGAAGGATTGTGAGGCAAAAGGCGTCGCATACAGCGAGGTCCGTGTCGCCACGGATGCGTTGACGGTGGTCGTGAACCAAGGGAACGACTGGGCGACGTGCCTCACCGTCGATCAGTTGAAGGAGATCTGGGGGCCTGACTCCAAGGTCTCGAACTGGAACCAGATCGACCCGAAGTTCCCCGACGAGGAGCTGAAGCTCTTCGGGCCGGGGACCGACTCGGGGACCTTCGACTACTTCACCGGTGAGATCAACGGCGAGGAGGGGGCGAGTCGCTCCGACTACCAGGCGAGCGAGGACGACAACGTCATCGTCCAGGGCATCCAGGGTGAGACGGGCGGCCTCGGCTACTTCGGCTTCTCGTACTTCGAGGAGAACCAAGGCTCGCTCAAGGCGCTCGAGGTCGACGGCGGATCCGGGTGCGTTGCGCCAAGCGTCAGTACCGCGCAGGACAACTCGTACACGCCGCTGTCGCGACCGCTCTTCGTCTACGTGAAGAACGAGTCCCTCGCGCGGCCCGAGGTGAAGGCGTTCCTCGAGTACATGCTCGACAACTCGACCGCAATCGCCGAAGCCGCGCAGTTCGTGCCGCTCACCGAGGCGCAGCTGACCGAGGCCCGAGGTGCGCTGACGAAGGCCGAAGGCGGGGCGTAAGGCGCGAGGTGGCAACCCCGGACGCCACCGCCGCCCCGCAACCCATCCGGTTGCGCGCGTCGCGGCGCCGCATCGGCGAGGACGTCGTCAAGGTCCTGCTTGCGCTCTGCGCTTTTGTCTCCGTCGCGACGACCCTCGGCATCGTTTTCGCGCTGCTCGAGCCGGCGATCGAGTTCTTTCGCGAGATCAGTCCATGGGAGTTCTTCACCGGCACGAACTGGGCGCCGCTGTTCGAGCCCGGCAGCTTCGGCGTCGTCCCGCTGATCGTCAACACACTGAACGTCACGTTCTGGGGCTGCCTCGTCGCGTTGCCCCTCGGACTGGGGGCTGCCATCTACCTGAGCGAGTACGCCAAGCCCCGGACTCGCGCGATCCTCAAGCCCGCGTTGGAGGTGCTGGCGGGCATCCCCACCGTCGTTTTCGGCTACTTCGCGTTGACCACGTTCACGCCGTTCCTCCGCGACATCGGCATTCAGGTCGATATCTTCAACGTCCTCTCCGCAGGCCTCGTCATGGGCATCCTCCTGCTGCCGATCGTCGCGTCCCTCTCGGAGGACGCCATGGCCGCGGTGCCCAACGACCTCCGCAACGGCGCGTACGCACTCGGTGCGAGCAAGCTCCAGGTGTCGACGCGCATCGTCGTGCCCGCGGCGGTCTCGGGCATCGTGGCGTCGTTCGTCCTCGCCATCTCACGGGCGATCGGCGAGACGATGATCGTGCTGATCGCCATGGGGCAGCAGCCGAACCTGTCGATCGATGCGCGTGAGACGGGCGAGGCGATGACCGCTTTCATCGGTGCGACCGGCAATGGCGACGTGCCGACCGGGTCGATCGAGTACAAGACGATCTTCGCGGTGGGACTCACGCTCTTCGTGATGACGCTCGTGATGAACGTCATCTCAATCCGGCTCGTGAGGAAGTACCGGGAGGTGTACGAGTGAGTGCCGCTGTCAAGGGCCGTGCATTCACCGGCCTGCTGCTGCTGTCGCTCGCGATCGGGTTCCTCGTCCTTGCGTGGCTGCTGGTGAGTGTGGTCAGCAGGGGCTTTCCGGAGGTCGACTGGCAATTGCTCAGCGCGTCTCCCTCGTCGGATCCAGCCGACGCGGGAGCCCGGCCGGCCATCCTCGCGACGATCTACATGGGGATCCTCGTCATGCTCTTCACGGTGCCGCTCGGGATCGGCACCGCGATCTACCTCGAGGAGTATGCGAACAAGGAGCGCTGGTACAACCGCCTGCTCGAGATCAACATCCAGAATCTCGCCGCGGTGCCTTCGATCGTGTACGGCATCCTAGGTCTGGCGTTCCTCGTTCGCGGCATCGGCCTCGGCCGAGTCTTGCTCGCGGGCGCTCTGATCCTGACGCTTCTCGTGCTGCCGACGGTCATCGTCGCGGCGCGGGAGGCGATCCGCGCCGTCCCCGATTCGATCCGTCAGGGCGCGTTCGCGCTCGGCGCGACGAAGTGGCAGGTCGTGCGGCGTCAGGTGCTGCCCGCAGCGATTCCCGGAATCGCCACTGGCTCCATCCTCGCGCTGTCAAGGGCGATCGGCGAGACGGCGCCGCTGATCCTCATCGGCGCGCTGACCTTCGTATCGTTCAACCCGACGATCCTGGGGCCGTTCACGGCGCTTCCGATTCAGATCTACCAGTGGATCCGTTTGCCGCAGGACGAGTTCCGGGTTCTCGCTGCCGCGGCGATCATCGTGCTGCTTGTGATCCTGCTGAGCCTGAACGCCGCGGCGATCCTCTTGCGCAACCGCTACCAGAAACGATGGTGACCGATGTCCCAAGTCAGCGAACCGTCTAGCCTGAACATGGACTTGCATCAGGTCGCCGAGCACCGCCCCACGCTGCCGCCGCCGCAGTTCCGCGACGTTGTCTTCGACGTACGGGACCTCGACGTCAGTTACAGCGGAACCACCGCGCTTCGCGACGTCACGCTGAAGATCTACAAGAACTTCGTGACCGCGTTCATCGGTCCGTCGGGTTGCGGCAAGAGCACGTTCATCCGCTGCTTCAACCGCATGAACGATCTGATCATCGGTGCGAAGGTCGGCGGCACCGTCCTGTACCACGATGCCGACCTCTACGGAAGTGACGTCGATCCGGTCGAAGTGCGGAAGCGCATCGGCATGGTCTTCCAGAAGCCGAACCCGTTCCCAAAGTCGATCTTCGACAACGTCGCCTTCGGGCCACGTGTGCTCGGCATGAAGGGCAACACCGACGAGCGCGTCGAGCGCTCCCTTCGACAGGCCGCTTTGTGGGACGAGGTGAAGGATCGACTGAAGCAGAGCGCGCTCGGCCTGTCCGGCGGACAGCAGCAGCGACTTTGCATCGCGCGCGCCCTCGCGACCGAGCCCGACGTGATCCTCATGGATGAGCCCGCCTCTGCGCTCGATCCGATCTCGACGACGCGCATCGAGGACCTCATGCACGAGCTCAAGCGCGAGTACACGATCGTGATCGTCACTCACAACATGCAACAGGCGGCTCGCGTCGCCGATATGACCGCATTCTTCAGTGTGGACGTGCGCGAGGATGGCTCGGGTCGTCACGGGATCCTCGTCGAGTACGACGAGACGTCGAAGATCTTCACAACGCCAGGAGACAAGCGCACCGAGGACTACGTGACCGGGCGGTTCGGGTAAGCCATGGCAATGCGAATCACGTTTCAGGAAGAGCTACTGGAGCTCGAGACATCGCTCCAAGGTGAGGGCGAGCTCGTGCTGAGGTCGCTGAGGGCGGCCGTCGAGGCGGTCTCCTCCCAGGACTGGGAGCTCGCCGACGAGGTGATCGCATTCGACGATGAGATCGACGAGTACTACCTCAACATCGAGGCGGGCATCGAACAGCTCCTCGCCCGTCAAACGCCTGTCGCCAGCGACCTGCGCTTGGTGCTCGCCGTGCTGCACTCGAATCTGCACCTGGAGCGCATGGGTGACCTCTGCACGACGATCGCAAAGCTGACCAAGCTGACGAAGGGCCTTCCTCCCGACGAGGATCTGCTCGAGGGGTTCCGCGAGATGGGCGAGCGAGCAGAACAAATGATCCGAGTCGCCCTGGAGTCGCTGCGCCACCGCGACCAGGAGCGGGCAGAGTCGCTGCTCGACCTCGACGAGCTCATCGATCGCGCCAACCGCCGCGTCGTGAAGCATCTCCTTGCCGGCGGTCAAAGTGAGGAGGAGCGGGAGTGGGGGCTCCGCATGATCATCGTCTCCCGCTGCCTCGAGCGGATCGGCGACCACGCCGTGGACATCGGTGAGCAGACGGCGTTCTTGGTGACCGGCGAGTTCCGCGAGTTCACGGACGCCTCGCACCAGGTCTGACGGCGCGGCCCCGCAGGTAAACGGTGGTCTTGGGGGTGAGGCGAAACGGACGGCGAAACGCGAGCTGAGTGCGACCGATTGTGAACACGGAACTCTGACTACGATCGCTAGACCAGCTACCGGCGCCCGTTCAGCAGCAGCCGGCGCTCGCGGCTGGCTGGTTCACCGGCAAGCCCTTCAGCTCGGGCTGCGTTGTCTTCACGGCCTTGACGATCGCGGCGTGCATGCCGTCGGCGACCTCGTGCGTGAACTCGACCGAGACCTGCTCGAACCCGGCCGCCTCGAGTCCGGCCTCGTACTCGCTCTTCGAGAGCGCGCCGGCGATGCAACCCACGTACGAGCCGCGCATGGCACGTTCCTCGGGCGTCAGGCGGTCTTCGGCGACGACGTCGCTGACACCGACCCTGCCGCCCGGCTTGAGCACGCGCGCGATCTCCGTCAGCACGGCCGGCTTGTCGGTGGAGAGATTGATCACGCAGTTCGAGATGACGACGTCGACCGAGTTCGCCGGCAGCGGCACCTGCTCGATCATTCCCTTTGAGGAAGATCGCGTTCCGGATCCCCGCCTCAGCCGCGTTCGCGCGCGCGAGCGCGAGCATCTCGTCGGTCATGTCCAGCCCGAACGCCATTCCCGTCTCGCCCACGCGCTTCGCGGAGAGGATCACGTCGATGCCGCCGCCCGAGCCGAGATCGAGCACGGTCTCACCCTCGTTCAAGTCGGCGACCATCAGCGGATTGCCGCAGCCGAGCGAAGCGAGCGCTGCCGCCTCCGGCAGTTCGCCGCGCTGCTCGGCGTCGTAGAGCGCATCACCGAACTTGGCCGCGTCGCTCTCGCCGTCGCAACATGAACCGCCGCCACAGCTAGCCCTCGATCCTGCGCTCACCGCCAGCGCCGACTCCGCGTAGCGGCGGCGCACCTCTTCACGCAGCTCGTCTGCAGTCGCGCTCATCAGCAGCACACTCCTTTCAGGTCGGCGACGGCAGCGAGCTTCTCGACCGCGTCGCGCTTCAACGAGAAGAACGCCCACTTGCCGCGCTGCTCACGCTCGACGAGCCCGGCCTCCACCAGCTTCTTCATGTGGTGCGAGACCGTCGGCTGCGCCAGCCCGACCGGTTCGATCAGGTCGCACATGCAAACCTCGTCGCCGCTCTGGGCGAGCATGTTCACGAGCCGCACCCGTGCGGGATCGGCAAGCGCTTTGAACAGCTCCGCAGTCGCCTCCGCCTCTTCGTAGGAGAGCGTCGACGCCGCCAGCGGGGCACAGCAGACGACTGGTTCGAGGGTCGCGCTCACGCGATCGGCGCCCCGTCGCGCAGCACCTGGAGCCGCGCCCGCTCAAGCGCCTGGTTGGCGCGGCAGGCCTGGTCGCAGCTGCTGCTGCAGCGCTGACAGAACTCGACCGCCGGGGCATTGCGCTTCAGCTTGAACATGACGTCCCCATCCCAACTCGCATCGACAGACTTCAATGTATCGAAGGGTGTCGATGCGTGTCAAGCAGTTCGCTTTCCGACGGTGGCCGCGGCGCATCACAGGACGCGGCGGATGTCGAGCGGGACGAGCGTGCTCAGTACGCTCCGGCCCCGCGTTTTCTTGGCGGCGACCAGCTCACTCGGCAGCCTCCTCATCTGCCGAGTGCATGCCGCCGCTGATGTAGACGGTAATCCGTCGCGTGTCCTCACCGCTCGGACAGTTCGGCGAGCAACATACGGACGCGCGCGTCGATGTCGTCGCGGATCGCGCGGACCGAGGGCAGGTCGAGACCGGCCGGGTCGTCGACCTTCCAGTCCTCATACCGTTTTCCCGGGTAGATCGGACAGGAGTCACCGCAGCCCATCGTCACGACGGCGTCGGCGGCTCGGACGACCTCGTCGGTCAGGGGCTTCGGAAACGCCTGGTCGAGGTCGACGCCGAGTTCTCTGAGCGCCTCGACGACGACAGGGTTGATCCGCTCTCCAGGGCGGGAGCCGGCAGAGCGCACGTGCACTGCGCCCTGGGCGTGGTGACTCAGGAGCGCTGCTGCCATCTGGCTTCGACCCGCGTTCTCGACACAGACGAAGAGCACTTCTGGGACCTCTTTCGCGATCGTCCCCTCGGCCTGGCCGTAGGCGCGCAGCCGCTCGCGGCTGAACCGATACGCGAGGACCGGGAGGAAGCCGGTGAACCGCGCCGCGCCGAGCCCTGCGAGGGACTCGTCGACGAACCGCTGGACGGTTGCACGCGAGAAGACTCCGTCGAACTCGGCCGCAAGGTCGTCCACCGCCTTCCGGAGGTGAGCCTGAGTCGCAACGTCGAGGGTCTGCTGCACGCGAGCCCGACTCTAGATCCACCAGGGGCGGGATGAGGAGCCGGCTACCAGATCATCTCGCGTGCTTCACCAGACCCTCACTGAGCGTTCACCTTCTTTCAGCCCATTGGCGGCGACCGTCCGGAGACACTCGCCGCGACACGTGGTCTCCGATCTAGGGGAGTGATATGAGCAAGTCCTTGCGAATCGCTGCGATCGCGGCGGTCGCGCTTGTCGCCGTCGTGGCTGTCTCGGCCGGGGCAGCGAAGGTTGGTGCGCTCGGCGGCACGATCACTGCCGACGGCTCGAGTACGGTCGGGCCCTTCACGACGGCTGCGGCGGAACTCTTCCAGCGACGGAACACCGGCGTTCGGGTGACCGTCGGCATCTCGGGCACCGGCGGCGGGTTCGAGCGGTTCTGCCGAAACGAGACCGACCTCTCCGATGCGTCGCGGCCCATGCGAGCCACCGAGGCTCAGCGCTGCGCGAGTGCCAGCATCAAGTGGGTTGCGTTCACGGTCGCCAACGACGCGCTGACGATCGTCGTCAACCGGAACGCGAGTTGGGTGAGCTGCATCACGACCGCCGAGCTCAAGAAGATCTGGGAACCTGGCTCGAAGGTCGACAACTGGAACGACGTGCGCTCGAGCTTCCCGGACGTTCCGTTGAAGCTCTTCGGTCCGGGCACTGACTCAGGCACCTTCGAGTACTTCACAGAGGCGATCAACGGCAGGGCGCGGGCCAGCCGCTCCGACTACCAGGCTTCCGAGGACGACAACGTCCTGGTTCAGGGCGTCTCGGGCGAGCGAGGCGGCCTCGGCTACTTCGGCTACTCGTACTTCGACGAGAACCGGGACAAGCTTAAGGCTCTGTCGATCGTCAATCCGAAGACCGGTCGCTGTGTGGCGCCGGGTGTCAATTCGGTGCACACGAATGCGTACAAGCCGCTGTCTCGGCCGCTGTTCATCTACGCAAAGCGCAGCTCGTTCGCTCGGGCGGAGGTGCGCTCCTTCATCGGCTTCATCTTCAACAACGAGAAGGCGATCTCACAGCGCGCCGACTTCATCTGGCTGACGCCGGCGCAGCTGAAGAAGGCTAAGTACCAGTACCAGCAGGCGCTCAAGTAGGAGCGGCCTAGGGCGGAGGGGCGGGCCGCACGGCCGTCCCTCCGCGCACCGGTCGACAACTAGGCTGGGAGCGCCTCGATGCGCCGGGTCTGGAGCCGCCGGGCCAGGAAGGCGGTCGCGGCGATCGCGGACACGAGCACGAAGACCACCGCGTCCCCGGCCGGGAGGCGCGTCACGATCTCCATCGCAGCGCCGACGAGCGCGGCGCACGGAATGGTCATCACCCAGGCGACCAGGATGTTGCCCGCGACGCCCCAGCGCACCGCGTTGAGCCCGCGGATCGCCCCGGCGCCCATCACGGAGCCCGAGATGGTCTGTGTCGTGGAGACCGGGAAGCCGTAATGGGCGGTGCCCCAGAGGATCGCCGCGCAGGCGGTCTGGGCGCCGAAGCCCTGCGGCGGGTCGATCTTCGTGATCCGCGAGCCGAGCGTCCTGATGATGCGCCACCCGCCGGCGTACGTCCCGGCCGCCATCGCGAGCGCTGCGCTCGTGATCACCCAGACCGGCACCTCGAACTCGTCGGAGGAGAGGTGGCCCGACGAGATCAGCGCGAGCGTGATGATGCCCATCGTCTTCTGCGCATCGTTCGTCCCGTGGGTGAAGGCCACGAACCCGCCCGAGACGATCTGCATGCGCCGGAAGACCCGGTTGACGCGGCTCGGCGCCCGGCGCCGGATGATCCACGTGATCGCCACCATCAGCGTGAACGCGACAGCCCAGCCCGAGGAACGGCGCCACGAGCGACGGCACGAGCACCTTGTCGAACAGGCCGCCCCAGAGCACGACGTCCCAGCCGGACGCTGCGACTGCGGACCCGATGATGCCGCCGATCAGCGCGTGGCTCGAGCTCGACGGCATGCCGAGGTACCAGGTGATGAGGTTCCAGGTGATCGCGCCGACGAGCCCCGCCAGCACGACGTCGAGCGTGATCACGTCGGCGTCGACGATGCCCTTCGCGACCGTGGCCGCGACCTCGAGCGAGACGAACGCTCCGGCGAAGTTGAGGACCGCCGCCATCGCAACGGCCACGCGCGGCGTCAGCGCGCGGGTCGAGACGGTCGTCGCGATCGAGTTCGCCGTGTCGTGGAACCCGTTCGTGAAGTCGAAGAACAGCGCGACGGCCACGACGGCGATCAGCGTGAGCTCCACGCCGTCCCCTAGGTGTTCTTGACCGCGATGTTCGCGATCACGTGGGCTGCCGTCTCGCAGGCGTCGAGCGCCTTCTCGAGCGCTTCGTACACGTCCTTCCAGCGGATCACGATCAGCGGGTCGATGCGGTTGTCGCGGAACAGCGCGGCGATCGCGTCGTGCGCGACACGGTCGCCGTCGTCCTCGAGCCGCTTGAGCTTGACGAGGTGCTCCTCGACGCCGCGAAGGGACTTGAGGTTCCCGAGCGCCAGCGACAGCTCCTCCACGGCGGCGACGAGGATCGCGCACTGCTCGACGGCGTGGCGCGTCGGCGACTCGATCCCGTAGAGGCCGAGCAGGTCCGTGGCCTCCTCGACGTAGTCGACGACGTCGTCGATCTCGGTTGCGAGCTGGTAGATGTCCTCGCGGTCGAAGGGGGTGATGTACTGCGTGTTGAGCAGCTGGATGAGGTCGCGCGTGATGGCGTCGCCGGCCGTCTCGACCGCCTTGACGTCCTCCTGGGTGACCGAGGCGTTCGGCCATTCACGGAAGCGCCGCTCCGCGAGCCGCGCGGCCTCGAGCGCGTTCTCGCCCGCCCGGCGGAAGAGATCGAAGAACTCGTTGGTGCGGGGGACGAGGGAGAGGCGCATCGGACGCGGGACGTTTACCAGATGCGCACGCCCGACACGCGCCTAGACTCGTCGGTGTGAGCGCGGCGACCGACATCGTACGGGCTGCCGGAGGGGTGGTCGTGCGCCCCGCGTCGGCGCCGCCGGCGGTGCTGCTCGTGCACCGGCCCCGCTACGACGACTGGACGTTTCCGAAGGGCAAGGCCGAGCCGGGGGAGAGCGACGAGGCCTGCGCGCTGCGCGAGGTCGAGGAGGAGACGACCCTGCGGTGCAGGCTCGGGCGGGAGCTGTCGCCGACGAGCTACGTCGACGGTAAGGGCCGCCGCAAGCGCGTCCGCTGGTGGCTGATGGAGCCGGACGGCGAGCCCGCGGCCGCGCACGAGGTCGACGAGGTGCGCTGGGCAGACGCCGAGGAGGCTGCGCAGCTGCTGACGTACGCGCGCGACCGCGTCCTGCTCTCGGAGGTCGCGTGACCGAGGTGGAGGATGCGACGCGGCGCACGCGGCTCGCGAACGAGCGGACGTACCTCGCGTGGTGGCGCACCGGCCTCACGGCGCTGGCCGTCGGCGTCGGCGCCGGCAAGCTCATCCCGGAGGTTGCCGGCGGGGCGGCCTGGCCGTACGAGCTGCTCGGCGTCGGCTACTCGCTGCTCGGCATCGTCTTCATCCTCTACGGCTACCGGCGTCAGGTCGAGGTGGAGGCCGCCGTGCGCCGCGGCGAGTGGGCGCCGCTCGACGCCCGCGTCGCGCTCGGGCTCACGCTCGCCGGAGCGGTCCTGGGCTTCGCGACGGTCGCCGTCGTGCTCTTCGCCGGCGAGTAGCTACGCCAGCTCCTGCAGGAGGGATCTGATGCGGGCCGCGATGTCGTCGCGGATCGTCCGAACGTCGTGGAGTGGCAGTCCCGCCGGGTCAGGGAGGTTCCAGTCGACGTAGCGCTTGCCGGGAATCACCGGGCACGCGTCGCCGCAGCCCATCGTCACCACGACGTCCGCCCATTCCGCGTCTTCGCGTTCGAGGCGGCGTGGCCGGCGCCTCGTCAGGTCGACGCCGACCTCGCGCATTGCATCCACCACTGCCGGGTGCACGTGCCCGGCAGGCGCCGTCCCTGCCGAGCGGCCCTCGTGCCGCCCGCCCGCCTCGCGCTCGAAGAGCGCCTGCGACATCTGCGAGCGGCCCGCGTTGTGCAGGCACACGAACAGCACACGGCTCACGCGCTCGCCTCCGCAGGCGCGTCGCGGCGCACCGCCTGGTACGCCAGCGCGCCGAGTGCCGCTCCGACGAGCGGCGCCGTGAGATAGATCCACAGCGACTCGAACGTGCCAGAGACGACAGCGGGGCCGAACGAGCGGGCCGGGTTCATCGACGCGCCCGAGATGGGGCCTCCCACGAGCGCCCCGAGGGCGATCGTGCCGCCGATTGCGATCGCGGCGGCCTCGCCGACTGCCCGCGTGTCGGTCGCGACAGCCATGATCACGAACATCAGCACCGCCGTGAGCGTGACCTCCCAGGCGAACGACTGCGCCAGCGAGCCGGACGGCAGTGTCGCGCCGAGGTTAGCGTGGTCGCCGAGCGAGACGCGGAGGAACAGCGCCGCGAGCACCGCACCGGCGGTCTGGGCGCCCCAGTAGCCCGCAACCCTCGGCCACGGGAACTGCCGCGTCAGCGCAAAGGCGAGGGTGACGGCGGGGTTGAGATGCGCGCCCGAGACATGACCGACCGCGTAGACCATCGCCATCACCGCGAGCCCGAAGGCGGCCGCGACGCCGGCGTTGCCGATTCCGCCGCTGCGCTCGTCGACGACGATCGCTCCCGCACCGGCGGTCACGAGGACGAAGGTGGCGGCGGCCTCGGCTCCCAGGACGCGCGCGACCGGCGTCATGCAGCCGCGACCCGTGCCGGCTCGTCGAGCAGCGCGCGCACGCGAGCGATCGCTCCCGGCCGCAGCCTGAAATAGACGAACGACGCCCGCCGCTCGCGCTCGAGCAGTCCGCCGTCGGTGAGCTGCTTCAGGTGGTGGCTGACGGTCGGCTGCGAGACGTCGAGCTCGGCCGTGAATTCGCAGACACAGACCGCCTGTCCTCCTGCCCGCAGCAGCATGTTGAGAATCCGCAGCCGCTGCTTGTCGGCAAGCAGCTTCAGCAGCCGCTCGAGCTCGGCCGCCTCGTCGTTCGAGAGCGATGAGCCCGCGAGCGGGGTGCAGCAGTCGACGAGTGCCGCGTCCACCGAGAGTCCATCATATCGACCTCCGTCGATAGCGACAATGATCGATATCACCAGGAGCGCTGATGGAACCGAAGGCCTCTGCGACGGCGAAGCCGGCGCCTTCAGGGATCCCGCCTCAGGCCGCGAGGCGCTCCGGCTCGTCCC
Organism: uncultured Gaiellaceae bacterium; assembly: GCA_963733065.1. GTDB lineage: Bacteria > Actinomycetota > Thermoleophilia > Gaiellales > Gaiellaceae > CAVTBT01. The sequence continues at coordinate 120,645 of CAVTBT010000005.1, read as the reverse complement.
CGATGCGTGCGAGATACACCGGTCGGGGAGAGCGGAGATACGCCAGCACCGCACGCTCGTCCCGTGCGCAGGGGATGAGCGTCTTCCATCCAGGCAGGTGCTCGAGCCGGTGGAAGTCGCCGGATGCCACGACGGGCAGCCCGGCCCCCGCGACCCACGAGAACAACGTCGTGCGGTTGAAGAGCTCCCAGCGGTGCACGAGCGGCGCCAGCCGGTCGTGGTCACGCGCGAACCGGCACGTCAGCCGCGAGGGACACGGCGCCGGCTCGTCGTCGTACGGATGCGCAGCGATGACGGCCGCACCGGCCGCGCCTGCGTCGGCCATCGCCGCCTCGATGCCATGGTCGAGAGCTGTCCAGCGTCGCAGTCCAACGGCGAGCGCGTGGGCCGCTTCGCTCGGGTCGAGGTCGTTCCAGGTCAGCTCGAGCCCGGGGAGGAGCAGCAGTCCGTATGTGCTTCGAGCGCGCTCCGCCTCGCGCTCGAGCTCGGCGAGGTAGTCGGCATAGATCTCCGGCCGAACGCCCCGCTCGTGGCGCTCCGACGGTTCGAGCCACGGATCGTCGGGCCGGCAGGCGTGATCGGTGACGCAAAGCACGTCGAAGCCGCGAGCGCCGTAGATGTCGACGAGCTGGCCCACGGAGAATGCGCCGTCGCTCCAGGTCGTGTGCGCGTGGAGCTCGGCGAGCAATGGTCCGACACGCGTTCTCATACCCGAATAGTGGGCGGCGCCGCGTCGCGCATGGGCCGAAAAGACGTTGCTTTGCAGGGAAGAACCGGTAACCGCGTCAGATGTCGCGGTAGCGCGCCTCGGCCCAGCACCACAGCGCGTAGGCGCCGAGGCCCACCGCGACCGCGGCGAGGAGTGCCGGTCCGTACGGCTGCCGGACGACCTCGAGCAGTGTGCCGTCGAGGCCGCGCGCCTCGTCGGCATCGAACTCGAGCGCCGCCCTGGCGAGGAAGAGCCCGATGAGGCCGAAGACAGCGCCGCGTGCGATGTGCCCGACCGCGCCGATCGACAGGACGGTCGTGCGCGTCGTCTCGCTCATCTCGCTCGTGCGCAGGTGCTTCTCGAGCCTGCCGCTGAGCGCGCGGTAGACGTTCCAGCCCGCCGCCGCGACGAAGCAGGCTGCTGCCCCGAGCACGAGCTCGCGGCCAAAGGGCAGGTCGAAGACGTCGGCCGTTGCCTGCTGCTCCTGTGCGTTGCCGGCGCCGCTCGAGCCGGAGCCGCCGGCCTCGCCGGCGCCGCGGAGCGTCGTGATTGTCAGCCAGGTGAGGACGACATACCAGCCGCCGAGGCACATGTAGCCGGCGCGCCTGGCGAGGCCCTTCGCATCGCCGCCCTTGCCCTCGCGGTCGGCGAACGCCTGCGCCAGGCGCCAGAGCGCGTAGGCCGCGAAGCCGAGCGCGAGGGCCACGAGCAGCCAGCGCCCGAACGGCTGGTCGGCGACCAGGCGTAGAGCGCCCTCCTTGTCGGGCGTCTGCGCCGCGTCGCGCCCGTCGATTGCCACCTGCAGCGCGAGCACCGCCACGAGGCCGTAGATGACGCCTTTCGCGACGAGGCCGGTGCGGCCGAGCCACTCGACCTCCTCGCGGTTGCCCGCGCGGCGGCCCTTGTGCCTGAGGGTGTCGACGCTCACGCGCTAACAACGGCCAAGGCCGGGCCGCGGATGCGGTCGGCTCAGCCGTGCCGCCGCGCTTCGCGGAGCCGGCGGACGATGGCGTTCGTCGACGAGTCGTGGTCGAGGTCGGGGTCGGCGCCGGCCTCCAGCTCCTCGGTCAACCGCCCGGCGAGCACCTTCCCGAGCTCCACGCCCCACTGGTCGAAGGAGTCGATGCCCCACACGACGCCCTGGACGAAGACCTTGTGCTCGTAGAGCGCGACGAGGGCCCCGAGAGCGGCCGGCGTCAGACGCTCGGCGAGCAGCAGGTTCGAGGGCCGGTTGCCGAGGAGCACGCGGTGCGCGACCTGCTCCTCGGGCCCGCCCTCGGCGCGCACCTCCTCCTCCGTGCGGCCGAACGCCAGCGCCTCGGCCTGTGCGACGAGGTTCGCGAGCAGCAGGTCGTGGTGGCGTCCGAGCGGGTTCAGGCTCTGCTCGAAGCCGATCAGGTCGCACGGGACGAGCCGCGTGCCCTGGTGGATGAGCTGGTAGAAGGCGTGTTGCCCGTTCGTGCCCGGCTCGCCCCAGACGATGGTGCCGGTGTCGTGGTCGACGGGGCGGCCGTCGAGGTCGACGTGCTTGCCGTTCGACTCCATCTCGAGCTGCTGCAGATACGCCGGGAAGCGGGCGAGGTACTGGTCGTACGGCAGCACCGCGACGGTCTCGGCGCCGAGCAGGTTGGCGTTCCAGATGCCGCAGAGCGCGAGCAGCACCGGCAGGTTGTTCTCAAGCGGCGTCGTCCGGAAGTGCTCGTCCATCGCGTGGAAGCCGTCCAGCAGCTCGCGGAACCGCTCCGGCCCGACGGCGACCATGAGCGAGAGCCCGATCGCCGAGTCGACGGAGTAGCGGCCTCCGACCCAGTCCCAGAACTCGAACATGTTCTCCGTGTCGATCCCGAACTCGGCGACGCGCTCGGCGTTCGTGGACACGGCGACGAAGTGCCGGGCGACGGCGGCCTCGTCGCCCCCGACGCCGACGAGCAGCCAGTCCCGTGCCGTGCGGGCGTTGGTGAGCGTCTCGACCGTGGTGAAGGTCTTCGAGGAGACGACGAAGAGCGTCGAGCCTGGATCGAGGTCGCGCGTTGCCTCGGCGAAGTCGGTGCCGTCGACGTTCGAGACGAAGCGGTAGGTGCGCTCCCGGTCGGTGTACGGAGCGAGCGCCTGCGTCGCCATGGCCGGCCCGAGATCCGAGCCGCCGATCCCGATGTTGACCACGGCTCGGATCGGCTCGCCGGTGTGGCCGCGCCACTCGCCGCTCCGCACGCGCTCCGAGAACGACGCCATGCGGTCGAGCACGTCGTGCACCTTCGGCACGACGTCCTCGCCGTCGACGACGATCGACGCGGTCCTGGGCGCGCGGAGCGCGACGTGCAGCGCCGGCCGGTTCTCGGTGACGTTGATGCGCTCGCCCCTGAACATCGCCTCGATCCGGCCCGGGACGCCGCATTCCTCGGCGAGCGCCACGAGCAGCCGCAGCGTCTCGTCGGTGACGCGCTGCTTCGAGTAGTCGAGGAACCAGCCGGCCGCCTGCGCGGTCAGCCGCTCGCCACGTCCGGCGTCGGCGGCGAAGAGCTCACGGAGGTGGAGCCGTCCGGTCTCGGCGGCGTGCGACTCGAGCACCCGCCACGAGGCGCGCTCGCGCAACCCGATCACGAGGCGACCCTAGCCGACGAGCCTGAACAGCAGGAACTCGCGCCGCGGCTTGCGATTGATGCGCGTGGCCACGACCGAGCCGCGGGCGTTGTCGTACAGCCCGGTGCCGCCGACGACAGCGAGCTCGTAGAACTCGCGGAACGTGATCGAGCCTCCGACGACGAGGTTGCCGCGGGGGAGGAAGTAGGTGCCGCGGCAGACACGCGACCGGCCGGAGGTGAACGTGCAGACGAGCTCTCCGCGTCCGATCGCGTCGGTGGTGACGCGCCGGTTGAAGAGTCGGTAGCGCACGATCTCCATGTCGCCGGGGCTCGTGCTCGGCTTGCCCACGTCCACGCGCGAGTACCCGATCTCCTGGCCCGAGATGGCGATCTGCGCCGGCCCGGTTGCCGCTTCCGAGCCCTTGCCGGTGGCCCCGGCAACGAGCGCGACCGCGCCCGCGACGGCCAGCGCCGTCGCGACGCCGCGCAGCGCAGGATGCCTCGGGTCGGGCGCCCCGCGCCCGAACCTTCCCTGGCGGCCGTTCATGATGGTCTTGCTGTCGGCAGCTCAAGGTAGAAGGTTGAGCCGCGACCCTGGGCGCTCGTGAAGCCGATGCGGCCGCCGTGGGCCTCGACGACGGCCCGCGCGAAGGCCAATCCGAGGCCGCTCCCGGCGATGCCGCTGGTGGCGGCGTCGCCCCGGTAGAACTTCGTGAAGATCTGCTCGTGCTGCTCGTCGGGGATGCCGAGGCCGTGGTCGCGGACGGTCACGCGGACGTCCCCGTTGGAGCGCTCGGCCACGACCTCCACCGTGCCGCCCTCCGGCGAGTACTTGATGGCGTTGGAGAGCAGGTTGCCGACGACCTGCGCGAGGCGGTTCGCGTCGCCGTTCACGGCGAGCGGCTCGGCGGCCTCCAGCTCGAGGCTGTGCAGCTCGCTCTGGGCCTCGAAGAGCTGCACCTGCTCGTGCAGGAGCGCCACCATGTCGACCCGCTCGGCGCCAAGCTCGAGACGACCCTCCTCGAGCCGCTGGACGTCCAGGAAGTCGTCGAGCAGAGCGCTCAGACGCCGGCCCTGGGTGTCGATGATCTCGAGGTAGCGGCGGCGTGACGCCTCGTCCACGTCGCGGTTCAGGAGCAACGACGTGAAGCCGAGGACCCCCGCGAGCGGCGTCCGCACCTCGTGGGAGACGATGCCGACGAGCTCCGACTTCGCCTGCTCGCTCTCGCGCAGCCGCTCGTTCTGCTCCTCGAGCTCGGCCCGGCCACGCTCCAGCTCCTCGGCCATGACGTTGAACGACCGGGTCAGCTCGCCGACCTCGCCCGGGCCGTGCTCGTCGAGCCGGTGCGAGAGGTCGCCGGCGGCGATCCGGCTCGCGCCCTGGGCGGCGCTGCGCACGGGCCCGGCGATCGAGCGCGCGAGGTAGGCGCCGTAGAGCACGATCAGCGCCGCGGTCAGCACGAGGCCGACGGTGCCGAGGGCGATCGCCTGGTCGGCCCGCTCCGACGCGGTCTGCGCGCTGCGCGCCGCCTCGGCGTCCTCGGCGGAGATGAACCGCTTCAGCTCGCTCGTGATCCGGTTGACGCGACGCTGGCCCTCGCCTTTCGCGACCGACGAGGCGATGGCGTCGGGATTGTCGCGGGCGATGTCGACGATGTTGACGTAGTAGTCGTTGATGTAGGCGTCGATCTCACCGGCGATCCGTCGCGCACGCTGGGACTGCTCCGGATCGTCCGCCACGAGCGCCCGGAGCTGGTCGAGCTGAGCGGGCAGCCGCTGGCGCGCACGGCTCGCCGGCGCCAGGACACCGTCTCCCCCGCCGAGCGCCAGTCCGCGGAGCGCGGTGTCGAGCCCGAGGAACAGGTTCTCGGTGGTGACGGCGAGGCGGACGACCTCCTTCGCGCGGGTCTCGCGCTCGGTCGCGTGGCGTGTCGTCGAGATCGCGAGCACCAGCGCCACCAGGATGCCGCCGATGAGCACGGCGAGCACGACGCTCGCCAGCAGCATGCGTGCGGCGAGCGGAAACGAGCCAAGTCGGCTGCGGCCGCGGCTTGTCCCCTCGGCGTCCTGGGTTGCGGGGGCGCCGGTCGTCGTCGTCACCGCCCTTCGAGCAGCTCGCTCACGACGGTCTTGAGCTCGTCGGGATCGAACGGCTTCGCGACGAAGCGGTCGGCGCCCGCAGCCACGGCTGCCTGCTGGGCGTGCGTCCACGCCGTGATCACGACAACCGGAGTATCGCGCATGGTGCGGTCGCGACGGAGGTCCGCGAGGACTTCCACGCCGCTCTTCCGCGGGAGCATGAGGTCGAGGACGACGAGGTCGGGCCGGAGCTCCCTGGCGAGCTCGAGCGACTCGACGCCGTCGACCGCCTCGGCGTAGCTGTAGCCGTCGCCGAGCGAGACGCGGACGAGCTCGCGCAACGCCTCCTCGTCCTCACAGATGAGGATCGTCTTCGTCGCGGTCGTCGCCTTCACGCACAGCCCTCCGTCGAAACCGAAACTCGGCGGAGGCCGACGCACGCGCCGCTACGGTCGTGGCCTCGGATCAACAGTTCCAGGCCGGACGATAGCGTCCTCTGTCCGAGAAGCTTCCCCACGCGTATTGCATCGACATGCGCGGCCGGAGCTTGAGTGGGTCGCTCGCGAGTCAGCCGGGGCGGCAATCCTCGTCGGCGTGCTCGGCGCCCGGCAGCTTGGCGAGCGCGGCCGCCAGGGCATCGAGCTCCTCCGGCGAGAAATGCTCCTCGAAGAGCGTGCGAATCGAGCCCACGTGGGCGCACGAGGCGGTCTCGAGCTTCTCGGCGCCTGCGGTCGTCAGCTGTGCGTACGTCACACGGAGGTCGCTGGCGCAGGCCGCCCGCTCGACGTAGCCGGACGACTCGAGGCCCTCGAGCAGCCTCGTGACGCCGGACGGCGTCAGCAGCAGCCGGCGGGCGAGGTCGACGCGCCGCATACGGCGGCCCTCGGCGTGTGAGAGGACGTACAGGGCCTCGTAGTCGTTGATCGTCAGGCCGTGCTCGGCCTGCAGCGAGGCGCTCAGCAGCCGGGTGGTCGACGCGTGGGCTCGCAGCAGCCGTGTCCAGGCCAGGACGGCAGGGGGGATTTCATCGGTAACTACTTGTGTGGACAATACTTGCGTACTCAATGGTTCCTCGCTACAGTTGCTTGCGTACTCAATAGTACCGCACTCAAAGAGGAGGCACACAGCATGAGCACCACCGGAATCTTGACGGCCGCGCCTGTCGGCACCTGGCGGCTCGATCCCGTGCACTCGGCAGTCGGCTTCGAGGTGCCCTACCTCGCAGGCACGTTCAAGGGCCAGTTCCGCGAGATCGCAGCCGACCTCGAGCTCGGCGCCGACACCGTGTCGCTCGCAGGGTCGGCGGCGGTGGCAAGCGTCGACGTGAAGGATGAGACGCTGTCCGCCCACCTGCAGTCGCCCGACTTCTTCGACGCCGAGCGGCATCCCGAGCTGCGCTTCGCGGCGCGGAACGTTGCGCTCGACGGCGAGACCGTGACCGTCCAGGGCGACATCACCATCAAGGGCGTGACGAAGGCCGTCGAGGTCTCCGGGACGGTCGCCGCGCCGCTGGTCGACCCCTACGGACGTGAGCGCGTCGGGCTCGAACTGTCCACGGTCGTCGACCGCACCGACTTCGGCGTCAGCTGGAACGCACCACTTCCGAGCGGCGAGCCGGCCCTTGCCTACGACGTGACGATCGTCGCCGACTTGCAGTTCGTGAAGGAGGCGTAGGCGTTGAAGATCCTCGCCGTCTCCGGCAGCCTGCGCCGCGACTCCCACAACACGAACCTGCTGCGGGCGGCCGCGGAGGTCGCGCCCGCCGACGTGGAGCTCGTGCTCTGGGACGGGTTGAAGGCCGTGCCGCCGTACGACGAGGACGACGACGTCGATCCGGCGCCGGCGGGCGTCGCCGCCCTTCGCGGCGACGTCGCCGATGCCGACGGCGTCCTGTTCGCCACCCCGGAGTACAACCACTCGCTCCCCGGCCAGCTGAAGAACGCCCTCGATTGGCTGTCCCGGCCGCTCGCGTCGAATCCGCTCCGGGGCAAGCCCGTTGCGGTTGTCGGCGCGAGCAGCGGCGTCTTCGGCGCCGTGTGGTCGCAGGCCGAGCTGCGCAAGGTGCTCGGCGCGACGGGTGCCCGTGTCCTGCCGGCAGAGCTTGCCCTCGGCCAGGCGGCGACCCGCTTCGAGGGCGGCCGGCTCGTCGACGACGACGCGCGCGACGAGCTGCGCGACGTCGTGGCGCAGCTGGCCGAGGAAGTTCGCGAGACACGGCGGATCCGGGCCGTCGAGCCCGTCGCCGCGGCCGCCTAGCTCTAGGCCGGAACGGCCGCGCGCGCGATACTGGGCGGGTGGGCGACGCCGCCGCCCCGCCTGTGGGACGCACGTCGAAGCTCGTCGGGCGCGATCTCGAGCGCTCCGGCATCGACGCGTTCCTGGCCGCCGCGACCGACGGCGTTCGCTCGCTCGCCGTGCGCGGCGATCCGGGCATCGGCAAGACCGCGCTGTGGCGGCATGCGCTCGAGCGTGCGCAGACCGCAGGCTTCCGCGTGCTTCGCGCCCGGCCCGCCGAGGAGGAGATGTCGATCGCGCTGGGCGGCGTCGTGGATCTCTTCGAGGGCACCAAGCTCGATGCGGAGGCGCTGTGCGGCCGCGACGACCCGTTCGACTGCGGGCGACGGGTGCTGGAGGAGCTGCGGTCCGTCGCCGGCGAGGGGCCGACCGTCGTCGCTGTCGACGACGTGCAGTGGCTCGACGTCGCGTCGGCGCGGGCGCTGCGCTACGCCTTCCGCCGGCTCGACACGCAGCCGGTCGCGCTGCTGACGACGTCACGGACGGGCGTGCCGGATCCACTCGCGGCCGAGAGCACGGTGCCCCCCGGACGCCACGAGGAGCTCGTCCTCGGCCCGCTCGGGCTGGGCTCGCTGCGCCGGGTGCTCGTCGGGACGGTGGCGGCGATCTCTCGCCCGGCGCTGCGGCGAATCCACGCCGTTTCGGGCGGAAACCCGCTCTACGCCATCGAGCTGGCGCGCGGCCTGGACACGGACGGCCGGGCGCACGCCACCACGGCCGACCTGCCGCTGCCGACCTCGCTGCGGGCCGCCATCGCGCAGCGGCTCGACGGGGCGCCGCCCGAGCTTCTGCCCCTGCTCGAGCTCGTGTCCTCGTTCGGGCCGACGCCGGTCACCGAGCTGCGGGACCTGTTGCCGGGCGGCGACCTCGATGCGCTGCTGGCCCGTGCGGAGGAGGAAGGCCTGCTGGCGCTCGACGAGGGCCGGCGCGTGCGTTTCGCGCACCCGCTCGTCGGTGCCGGCGTCTACGGGCGGATCGGCCCGCTGGCGCGTCGGGAGCTCCACGCACGGCTCGCGGCCCGCGCCGCTGACGCCGACGTGCGTGCCAGGCACCTCGCGCTGTCGACGGACGAGCCGGATGCGGGCGTGGCGCAGCTGCTCGAGGACGCGGCCGTCCGCGCGAGCCGTCGGGGCGCCTCCGAAGCAGCAGCCGACCTCGCTTCCCACAGCCTTCGGCTTACGCCGCCCGACGACGAGGATGCCGCGCTCCGCCGGGCCCTCGCCGAGATCGAGCAGCTGGCCGCCGCAGGTGAGGTCAGCCGTGCGCTCGCGCTCGCCGACCGGCTGGTCGACACGCTTCCGCCCGGGCCGGGGCGTGTCGAGGCGCTCGTGCGCCGCGCCGACCTCGAGGACGACGACCGCGCGACCGCCGAGGCGCTGTTGCTCGACGCGCTGGACGATGCAGGCGCGGATGCGCCGCTCCGGGGCCGCGTGCTCGGTCACCTCGCCCAGCTGCGCCGGCTCGGCCTCGGCGACGTCCCCGGGGCGATCGAGTGCGCCCGGGAGGCGCTCATGCTCGCAGAGCGCGCCGGCGACGCGGGGCTCGAGGTGCACGCCGCTGCCTACCTCGGTCATCTCGAGACGCTGGCGGGGACTCCGCGTCCGGAGCTGATGGCGCACGCCGTCCGGCTCGAGGAGACGATCGGAAGCCCTCCACTCTCCGTGACGCCGCGAACGCTTCTTGCCAAGCACCGCCTCTGGGCCGGGGATCTCGCCGGTGCACGCTCGCTCCTCGCGGCCGCGCACGCGACGGCCGTGCGTGCCGGCAACGAGATCCAGCGGTCGCAGCGCTTCTACGACCGCGCGCTCATCGAGTGCGCAGCCGGCGAGCTCGAGGTGGCCGAGGAGCTCGTGCGCAGCGGCATCGAGGCGGCCCGGGACGCCGAGAACACCTACGGCGAGCGCGAGCTGCTCTACCCGCTGGCGCTGGTCGAGGCGTGGCTCGGCCGGTCCGACGACGCCCGTGCGACCGTCGCGCGGCTCCACGCCGAGGCCGAACGCCACGGCGTGCGACCGCTGCTCGTGCGTGCGGGCAGCGTGCTCGGGCTGCTCACGCTCTCCGAGGGCGATTCCGCGACGGCTGCACGGGAGCTCACCTCGGCTGCGGACCTGCTCGAGTCCATGGGCTTCGCGAACCCGGCGGCGTTCCCGGTGCTCGCGGATGCGGTGGAGGCGGTGGCGCACGCGGGCGAGCCGGGCGCGATGGAGCTGCTCGACCGTCTCGAGCGCCAGGCCGCCGCGGTCGGAGGCGAGTGGGCGGAGGCGGCGGCGCAGCGTGCCCGCGGCGTCGTGCTCCTGGCGGACGGGCGGGCCGACGACGCGGCGGAGGAGCTGGACGGCGCGCTCGCGTCCTTCGATCAGCTGGGCTACCGACCAGACGCCGCCCGCACACTGCTGGCGTTGGGTCGAGCACTGCTCCGCGGCGGCCACCGAACGCATGCGGCCGACGCGCTCGCGGGCGCCCGCGGCCGCTTCGCCGCCATCGGTGCCGAGCTCTGGGCGGCCCGTGCCGGCGAGGAGCTGGAGCGCGCCGCGCCCGGCAGGACCTCCGGCATGCTCACCCCGGCCGAGCGTCGCGTCGCCGCGCTCGTCGCGGACGGCCGGAGGAACCGGGAGATCGCGCAGGCGTTGTTCATGAGCGTCGCCACCGTCGAGGCGCACCTGACGCGCATCTACCGCAAGCTGGAGATCGGCTCCCGGAGCGAGCTGACGCGTCTCGTCGCCGATGGCGCCGTTCCCGTTTCCCCCGAGCCCTAGCGAGGGCTTGACGCGCAAACGGCTAGGGGAAACCCGCTAGCTCCGGCCGCGCCACCTGCGTAGCGTCGACATCGTGCCGGGAACCAATGCGTTCGCAGCGCTCGTCGTCGCCAGAGCACTGGTCGGCGACGCGGGGGAGGATGGGCCAGCGGCGGTGTCTGCACGTGGCGCGCCGGCCGAGACGGTGGTGCGGAGCTCGCCGCGGGGGGCGCGCCGAGAGGCGTTCGCCGCCTGGCGGCGAGCCCGCCGCATCACGCGGCAGCCGGCCTGATCACACCGCGATCGAGTGCTCGCGCGGGAATGCCAGCGCCCCGCGGCGCGTTGTAAATGACGTGAGCAGGCGACTTGCGGCGTTGTCCGCAAGCACGCGCGCTCTCACGACACACGGCACCACGAAAGGAGCACCAATCAGCACCATCCTCCATGCCCACGACGTCCAGGCGCTGCTCGACGACGGCGAGCGCCGCGGCTACGTCGAGGCTGACGAAATCCAGGCTCTCGCCGACCTGTACGAGCTCGGCGCCGCCGAGCTCGAGCAGCTCACGGACGCGCTCGAGGAGCGCGATGTCGAGGTGCGCGCGGACGCAGACCGCGACGAGGCGACGTCCAACCGCCGGCTCGACGCCGAGCTGTCCGCGAGCGCGGACTCGCTGCAGCGCTTCCTGTCCGAGATCGGCCGCTACCCGCTGCTCACCGCCGCGGAAGAGGTTGCGCTCGCCAAGCGCATCGAGCGAGGCGATTCCGACGCCAAGGAGCGGATGATCAACTCGAACCTCCGCCTCGTCGTCTCGATCGCGAAGCGCTACCGCGGGCACGACATGGCCTTCCTCGACCTGATTCAGGAGGGCGTGATCGGCCTCAACCGCGCTGTCGAGAAGTTCGACCACCGTAAGGGCTTCAAGTTCTCGACGTACGCCACCTGGTGGATCCGCCAGGCGGTGCAGCGCGCGATCGCCGGTCAGTCGCGGACGATCCGCGTGCCCACCCACGTCCACGAGCGCCGCGGGAAGCTGGCGCGCGCCTCGCGCAAGCTCGAGGTCGAGCTCGGCCGCCCCGCGACCCACGAGGAGCTCGCGGCGGCGACGCGGCTGTCGCTTCAGCACGTCGAGGAGGCACTTGGCGTCGTCGAGGCGAGGGTGTCGCTGAATCAGCCGGTCGGCGACGAGGCCGGCGGCGAGTTCGGCGACCTGCTTGCGGACGACCACGCCGACGATCCCGGCGAGCTCGTCGAGGCGTCGCTGCGGCGGGCGGCGGTTCACTCCGCGCTCGCCGAGCTGCCCGAGCGCGAGCGTCGCGTGCTCGAGCTGCGGTTCGGCCTCGCTACGGAACCGATGTCGCTCGACGCGATCGCGGCCGAGCTGGGGATGTCGCGCGAGCGCGTCCGACAGCTCGAGGGTGCCGCGCTCCGCAGTCTCGCGGGTGACCTGCGCTCGCTCGCGGGCGACACGATGGAGGAGGGCGGCGAGCTCGCGCTCGCCGCCTGACCCTCCTAGCCTCGCTTGCGGGCGACCACGAGCAGGTACTCGTAGGAGTACTCGGCCGGCCCGCCGGGGGCGCCCCGGTTCTCCCGGGTCGCGAACTCCATCGCTTCACGGTCGAGCGCGGCCGCGCGGTCGGGCTCGTCCCTGAGCAGCTCGCGCAGGGCGATGATCGGCCCGAAAGTCTCGTTGAAGAGCTCGATGTACGCGCGCGGGCTCTCGGCCCGCTCCGCGTACTCCCTCCGCGTCAGCTCGAGTGACTCGACGGCGTCTCCGAAGAGCTCGCGGACGTGCTCCTCGCTGCCCCACAGGATCGGCGGTTGTGCATCGGGCGGTGGCGCGGGCGCGTAGCGGGCGAAGGCCTCGAAGAACTCGGCCGCCAGGCCCTCCGGTGTGAAGTTGACCATGCCGATCGTCCCGCCGGGCCTGCAGACGCGAAGCAGCTCGTCGGCGACGGCCTGGTGATCCGGCGCGAAGATCACGCCGAACGACGACGTGACGACATCGAACTCGCCGTCGCCGAACGGCAGCGCCTCGGCGTCCGCCTCCACCCACTCGACCTCGACGCCGCGGGCGCGCGCCTCCTGTCGGCCGGCCTCGAAGTTCTCGGGCGTAAGGTCCGCCGCGACGACCGAGGCTCCGGCCTCCGCCGCACGGATAGCCACGTTGCCTGTGCCGGCCGCGACGTCGAGCACGCGCTTGCCGGGTGCGATCCCGCATGCGGCAACGAGCACGGGGCCGACCTCCCATACCGTCGCCTTGGCGAAGCGGTGGTAGTCGCCGAGCGCCCACATCGCACGCTCGTCGGCCTTGGGCGTCCGCGGCATGCCGGACCTGGATCCCTGCTGGGTCGTCATCAGTCCTCCGATCTCCTCGATCCTGGCGAGCGCTGCGACCTGCGCCATGACTCGCCTGGGTGAGGTCTCCATGTGGAAGACCGTAGGCGCGCCGGCGCAGGCCCGCATCGCCGGCACCGGCCAACTTCGCGGCGCTGGCACTAGCCAGAACGGGCTATCCGGACGAATCGAGCATGCCCGAGCGCACGGCGTACGCGGCGGCTGCCGTCCTCGACGGAACGTCGAGCTTCCGCAGGAAGCTCGTCACGTGCCGGTGCACGGTGTGCTCGCTGACCACCAGCCGCTCGGCGATCTGGCGGTTCGTCAGCCCGTCGGCGACGAGCTGCAGCACCTGCCGCTCGCGAGCCGTGAGCACGGTCGGGCCGTCGCGGGCTCCGCCGGCCGCCCGGAGCACACGCCGTGCGCGCTCGGCCTCGGCCTTCGCGCCGAGCTCGACGAGCGCGTCGAGCGCCGTCCTCACCTCTCGCTCGGCGGCGGCACCACGGTCGAGGGCCACCAGGCTGGTGGCGAGCTCGATCCTCGCGCGGGCGGTCTCGAACGGCGCGCCGCTGCCCGCGAAGCCGTCGACGGCGTCCTCGAGCAGCGTCCGCGCGTGGTCGGCATCGCCGCGCGCGGCCGCCAGCATGCCCTCGGCCAGGTCGGCGGAGGCGCGGAGCGCCGTCGTGCCGACCAGGCGCTCGGCCTCCCGTAGGCCGTCGAGCGCGACGGCGGCCTCGTCGAGCTCGCCGCGGGCGATCCGCGCCTCGACGAGTGGACGGAGCGCGGCCACGCGTGCGAGCTTCCGCTCCGGCGGTGTGCGGCGCAGCACGCGCTCGAGGAGCTCGACGGCGCGGAGTGCGTCCCCGTTGTCGAGCGCCAGCCGCGCCCGGCAGATCTGTGCGGGCGTGTACGGCCCGAGCCGGTCCAGGAGCTCCGCGGCCTCGTCCGCCCGGCCCTGCTGACGCCTGAGCTCGGCCAGCTCGAGCAGCGGGCTTCGCGACCCAGGCGGGCCGCGAGTGCGCGAAGTCGTCGAGCGAGGCCGCGAGCAAGGTCTCGGCCTCCGACCAGCGGCCGCGCCAGACGTCGACGGCCCCGTATTCGGCGCGGCAGAACCCGAGCATGTACCGGCTGTCGAAGCGCTCCGCGAAGCTCGCGATGCGGTCGCACCACTCGACCGCGCGCTCGTAGTCGAGGACGGACGTGCATGCGGACACGAGGAAGCAGCACGCCCACGCGCCCGAGATCGGGATCGTCGCCTCGCCCTCCAGCGCGGCTGCCGTCGCCTCGTCGAGACACCGCATCCCGTCGTCGACCTCCGCGCAGGCGACGAGCGACGCGCCCTCGAGAGCGAGACCGAGCATCTCCAGATCGGCGACGTCGAAGCGGCGGCCGAGATCCGCGGCGCGGCAGGCGAGCGCCCGCGACGTCGCCGTGTCGCCCGCCGCGTGCGCGAGGTACCCCTCGTGGAACGCGAGCCACCCGTGCTCGGGTCCGGGCTCGAGCGGCTCGAGCAGGCGCCGGGCGCGGCGAAGCCAGCCGTTCGCCACGGCGGCGGCGGCGTTGAAGTCGAGCTGATCGGCCGCCAGCCAGGTCGCCATGCGCGCCGCGCTCGCCGGCTCGCCGCGGGCGCGGTACAGACGGTAGGCGCCCTCGCGGGCCGCGAACACGGCAGCGGCGTCGTCCAGCCACCACGCGGCCCAGCTCAGCCCCTCGAGTGCCTCCGCGGACTCCCGGTCCGCGAGCGCGGCCTCGAAGAGCGCCCGCGCGACTTCCCAGTGGCCGTCGGCGAGCTGCGGCCCAGCCCGCGCTCATCCGGTCGGACGCGACCCCCTTGCGCGGTCTCGGACACCGCCCTGCATTGTTGCGCCTGCGGCGCTGCCGGTCGGTGCTCAGCGGGTCACGGCGCGGCGGTAGCGCCACACCGAGAGCAGGCTGAAGACGACGGTGATGGCGATCCCCCAGACCACCGCCATCCAGATGTCGTTGCCGGCGGGCGTGCCGATGAAGAGCGCGCGTGCCGCGTCCACCATCGTCGTGAACGGGTTGTGCTCCGCGATCGGCTGCAGCCAGCCCGGCATCGTGTCGACCGGGACGAACGCCGACGAGAGGAACGTCAGCGGGAACAGGATCGTGAACCCGTACGCGTTCGCCGCCTCCGGCGACGAGGCGGTCAGCCCGATGAACGCGAAGACCCAGGAGAAGGCGTAGCCGAGGAAGAGCAGCAGGACGATTCCGGCCGCGATCTCGGGCACGCTCGTCGAGAACCGGAACCCGGCCAGGATGCCGACCGCGAACATCACGACGAGCTGGATCACGTTCGTGCCGACGTCGGCGAGGATCCGGCCGGACAGCACCGCCGGGCCCCACATGGGCAGCGAGCGGAAGCGGTCGATCAGCCCCTTCTTGAGGTCCTCGGCGAGCCCGAGAGCGGTGACGAAGCCGCCGAAGACCATCGACTGCACGATGATCCCGGGCATCAGGAAGTCGACGTAGTCGAGGCCGCCCGTGTCGATCGCGCCGCCGAAGACGTAGACGAAGAGCAGCACGAACATGATCGGCTGAACGGTGAAGCCGACCAGCAGGTCCGGCTGGCGGCGGATGCGCAGCAGGCTGCGCTTGGACAGCACGACGGTGTCGGACACGGCGTACTGGAACGCGCTCATCGCCGCGCGACCTCCGGCTCCTCGACGGCCGCCTCCGGCTCGCCGCCGTTCTCGGACTCGGCCGCACGTCCGGTCAGCGTGAGGAACACGTCGTCGAGCGTCGGGCTGCGCACGGCGAGGTCGTCGATGCCGATGCCCGCGTCGTCGAGCAGGCGCACCGCCTCGGCGATCGCCCCGCGGCGCTCGCGCAGAGGCACCCGCAGGGTGCCGTCCTCGCAGAACGGGCGCTCCTTCGCGATCGGCGACACCGCCGCGATCGCGTCGTCGGAGCTCTCGCCCTGCTCGAGCCGGATCTCGAGTCGGTCGCCGCCGACCTGTCCCTTGAGCTCGTCCGGCGTGCCCTCGGCGATCACGAGCCCGTGATCGATGACGGCGATGCGGTCGGACAGGCGGTCGGCCTCGTCCAGGTACTGGGTGGTGAGCAGGACGGTGGTGCCCTCGGCGACGAGGGCCTCGATGGCGTCCCAGAGCCCGATCCGGCTGCGGATGTCGAGGCCGGTCGTCGGCTCGTCCAGGAACAGCACCGGCGGCCGCGCCACGAGCGCTGCCGCGAGATCGAGCCGGCGGCGCATGCCGCCTGAGTAGGTGCTCACGAGGCGCCCGCCGGCGTCCGTGAGCTCGAAGAGCTCGAGCAGCTCGTTCGACCGCTCGCGCGACGGCCGGCGACCGAGGTGGTAGAGGCGGCCGACCAGCTCGAGGTTCTCGAAGCCGGTCAGGTTCTCGTCCACTGCTGCGTACTGGCCCGCCAGGCCGATGTTCCGCCGCAACCCCGCACCCTCGGTGACGACGTCGTAGCCGGCGACGCGCGCCGTGCCCGCATCGGGCGGGAGCAGGGTCGTCAGGATCCGGACGGCGGTCGTCTTGCCGGCGCCGTTGGGACCGAGCAAGCCGAAGACGCTCCCGGTCTCGACGAAGAGGTCGATCCCCGCGCAGCGCCTCGACGTCCCCGTAGCGCTTCTGTAGCCCCCGGGCCTCGACTGCAACTTCCCCGGACACCATGTCACGGTAGCGAAGGAGGCATGGTCTACGCCTCAGTCGCGGCGCGGCTCCGCCGACGCGTCCGCCTGCGGACGCGATGCCCGCCACGCGGTGGCGACGATCGGGCCGCCGAGCACCACCGTCGCCGAGAGGTAGATGAAGATCAGGAACGCGATGACGGTCGCCAGCGAGCCGTACACCGCGTCGTAGTCGGCGAACCGCGTGGCGTAGACGGAGAAGCCCTGCTCGAGCACGACGAGTGCCACCGCCGCGAGCCCTGCGGCCATCAGCGCGATCCGGCCGTCCGGCCGGGAGGCGGGGACGAACCGGTAGAGCGCGGCGAGCGCGAGGAACCAGCCGATGAGGGCCGTGAGGACGCCCGAGCTGAGCGACGACGGCCACGACGCGACGAAGAGCGGCTGTACGAGCGTCAGGGCGACCGACGCGAGCACGACCGTGTTCACCGCGACGACGAGGATCACGTCGATCGCCTTACCCCGGACGAACTGGTGCCGCTCGAGCCCCAGCGCCTCGTTCAGGCCGATCCGCAGCGAGGCCATCATGCCGCTCGCCGCCCAGACGAGCGCGAGCAGACCGATGGCGCCGAGCACGCCCAGCGAGGCAGGGGACGTCGTGAGCGCCCCGTCGAGGTCGACGCCCGCGTCCTCGAGCAGGGGGACGCGCTCGGTGATCTCGTCGACGGCCTGTGCACGGCGCTCGTCGTCCTGGAGCAGCAGGCCCGCGACGGACGCCGCCAGCAGAGCGAGGGGAAAGAGCGAGAGCAGCACGTGGTAGGCGATCGCGGCCGCGAACTGCGGGCAGTGCCCGGCGCCGAACGCCGTCAGCGCGGCGCGGGCGGCACGGCCGACGCGCGTCGCGCTCACCGCCCGAACCGGGCGCAGCAGAGCGTTGGGGACGAGGCGGGGCACGGTGAGCCCGCCGACGATCTCACGTCGGCGCCGGCTGCCGCGAGCGGATCAGGCGACCCACTACGATCACGGTCCTGGTCGAGGATGCGCCACCGTTGAGGGCGCCGACGAACAGGTTGAGCTGAGCCGAGCGCGGACGGTGCAGCGGTGACGAGACGCCCGCTCGCGGCGCTGACCGGCTGGGCGCGGTCGTTCGCCCCGAGCGCGGCTCGTTGCGTCAGGACGCCGTGGCCGGCGTCCCGGGCGCGATCGGCAGCGTCCCCGACGGCATGGCGTCGGCAGTGCTGGCCGGCGTCAACCCGGTGCACGGCCTGTACGCGAGCTTCGCCGGGCCGCCGCGTGCACGTCGAGGGGCCGGTCGAGGTCTACGAGGCCACGCAGGTGCTCGGCGAGTCGACCGCCGGCGCGATCCACGACGCGGAGACATGGCTCATCGGGCACGAGCCGCCGCCACCGGGCGAGCGCTCACCCGGGTGATCGGACGTCTCCTCGCACCGATCGTCCTGCCGGTGCGGGAACATCAGTGTCGTGACGACGGCCGAGACGACGAAGGCGCGCCGCGACCGGGTTGAGCTGATCGCAACGACCCTGCTCGCCGTCGCGACGGTCGCGACCGCCTGGAGCGCGTACCAGGCCAACCGCTGGACGGGTGAGCAGGCGAAGTCGGCGGCGAGGGGGAACGCCGCTCGCATCGAGTCGACGCGCGCTTCGGGCGTCGTCAACCGTCAGGTGCAGATCGACGTCGCGCTCTTCACGCAGTGGGCGAACGCGTTCGCGCAGGATCAGACCGAGCTGGAGGCGTTCTACCGCAAGCGATTCCGCCCGGAGTTCCGTCCCGCGTTCGACGCCTGGGCGGCGACGAGGCCGCGGACGAATCCGGACGCCCCGCTGACGCCCTTCGATCTGCCCGAGTACCGGCTCGCCGCGAACACGGAGGCCGAGCGCCTGGCGGCAACCGCGGAGGCCCACGCAGCGGACGCCCGGAGGTACATCCAGCGGAGCTCGAACTATGTCCTCGCGGTCGTCCTGTTCGCTTCGTCCCTGTTCTTCGCCGGGATCAGCACCAAGCTCTCGACGCCGCGCCTGAGGGTCGTGGCCCTCGGCTTCGGCTGTTTCGTCTTCGTCGTGGCGCTCGCGTGGATCGCGAGCTCGCCGATCAGCGTCAGCCTCTAGCTCACCTGGGCTGACCGAGGGTGCTTGGCTGGACGCCGGCACCCCGGGTCGTGCGAGCATTGACCGCGCGTGCACCTGGACGCGAGCTGAGGGAGGACCATCGATGAGCAGCGACGGCAACCGCGGAGGGCGCGAGCACCTCCCGATCCCGGACCGGCCGTACGTCGGCCTGACGACCTACGACGCGAAGGATCCGGCGACGTCGTTCCCGCCGATCGAGCCGCTGCGCCCGCCCGAGGGCGCGCCCAACGTCCTCGTCGTGCTGCTCGACGACGTCGGCTTCGCCGCGTCGAGCGCCTTCGGTGGTCCCGATCAACACGCCGACCGCCGAGCGGCTCGCCGCGAACGGCCTCAAGTACAACCGCTTCCACACCACCGCTCTCTGCTCGCCGACGCGCCAGGCCCTGCTCACGGGCCGGAACCACCACGCCGTCGGGATGGGCGGCATCACCGAGATCGCGACCTCTGCGCCGGGCTACAACTCGATCCGCCCGAACACGTGCGCGCCGCTCGCCGAGACGCTCAAGCTGAACGGCTACTCGACGGCGCAGTTCGGCAAGTGCCACGAGGTGCCGGTCTGGGAGACGAGCCCGATGGGGCCGTTCGACGCGTGGCCGACCGGCTCGGGCTTCGAGCACTTCTACGGCTTCATCGGCGGCGAGACGAACCAGTACGCGCCCGCGATCTACCGCGACACGGTGCCGATCGAGCAGCCGAAGACGGCCGAGGAGGGCTACCACTTCACCGAGGACATGACCGACCAGGCGATCGACTGGATCAACCAGCAGAAGGCGCTGATGCCGGACAAGCCGTTCTTCATCTACTTCGCGCCCGGCGCGACGCACGCTCCGCATCACGTGCGGCCCGAGTGGTCGGACAAGTACAAGGGCCAGTTCGACGACGGCTGGGACGCGCTGCGCGAGCGGACGTTCGCCCGCCAGAAGGAGCTCGGCGTCATCCCGGCCGACGCGGAGCTCACGGAGCGTCCCGCGGAGATCCCCGCCTGGGACGACATGCCGGACGACCTGAAGCCCGTGCTCGCGCGCCAGATGGAGGTCTACGCCGGCTTCCTCGAGCACACCGACCACTACGTCGGCAGGCTCGTCGACGCGCTGAGCGAGCTCGAGATCCTCGAGAACACGCTCGTCTACTACATCATCGGCGACAACGGAGCCTCGGCCGAGGGCACGCCGAACGGCTGCTTCAACGAGCTCGTCATCCTGAACGGAGCGTTCGGGCTCGAGACGACCGAGTTCATGGTCTCGCGGATCGACGACTTCGGCACGCCGGACGGCCTACAACCACTACGCGGTCGGCTGGGCGCACGCGATGGACACGCCGTACCAGTGGACGAAGCAGGTCGCGTCGCACTGGGGCGGCACGCGCAACGGGACGATCGTGCACTGGCCCGGCGGCATCAAGGCGAGGGGCGAGGTCCGCTCGCAGTTCCACCACGTGATCGACGTCGCCGCGACGGTGCTCGACGTGGCGAAGCCTCCCGGAGCCCGTGAGCGTCAACGGCGTCCAGCAGGAGCCGCTGCACGGCGTCTCGATGGCGTACTCGTTCGACGACGCCGGGGCCGACGAGCCGCCGGACGACGCAGTACTTCGAGATGTTCTGCAACCGCGGCATCTACCACGAGGGCTGGACCGCCGTGACGCGGCACAGCACCCCGTGGGTGGCCACCGAGATGCCCGCGTTCGACGACGACGTGTGGGAGCTCTACGGCCCGGACGACTGGACGCAGGCCCACGACCTCGCCGACGAGCAGCCCGAGAAGCTGCGCGAGCTGCAGCGCCTGTTCCTGATCGAGGCCGGGAAGTACAACGTCCTCCCGCTCGACGACCGGCGCTTCGAGCGCTTCAACCCCGACCTCGCCGGCCGGCCGCAGCTCGTTCGCGGCACGTCCCAGCTCCTGTTCGGCCGCATGGGACGGCTGTCCGAGAACTCGGTCGTCGCGCACGAAGAACAAGTCGCACTCGATCACGGCGCAGATCGACGTCCCGGAGACGGGCGCGAACGGCGTGATCATCGCCCAGGGCGGTGCGTTCGGCGGCTTCGCGCTCTACGCGAAGGACGGCAGGCCGGCGTACTGCTACAACCTCTTCGGCCTCCAGCGGTTCAAGGTCTACGGCGAGGAGCCCATCCCCGCGGGCGAGCACCAGGTGCGGATGGAGTTCACCTACGACGGCGGCGGGCTCGGGAAGGGCGGCGACGTCAAGCTCTACGTCGACGGCGAGCAGGTCGGCGAGGGGCGCGTCGACGGCACCGTCCCGATGGTGTTCTCGGCCGACGAGACGACGGACGTCGGCAGCGACACCGCGACGCCGGTGAGCGACGACTACGGCCCGAAGGACAGCGAGTTCACCGGCAGAGTGCGCTGGGTGCAGATCGACGTCGACGCGGCGGCCGAGGACACCGACCACCTCATCAGCCCCGAGGAGCGCCTGCGCGTGGCGATGGCCCGGCAGTGAGCCGCGCGTCAAGGCGTTCACCCGGGTGAACGCCTTGCTCCGGGTGGACTCGGACGCGTGCTGCGCCGGATAGTTGATCCGCAAACGACGAAACGATCGCCCGCGGGCTCGCAGCCGGCGGGCAGGAGGTGCAGATGCTGATCGCGGCGGACTACCCGTTCCTCGACGTGTTCTGGACGATGATCCTCGTCTTCTTCTGGATCGCCTGGATCTGGGTGTTGATCGTCGTCCTCTCCGATGTCTTCCGCCGGCGCGACGTGTCGGGCTGGGGAAAGGCTCTGTGGACGATCTTCGTCATCGCCCTGCCGTTTCTCGGCGTGTTGGTCTATCTCATCGCCAACGGCCAGGAGATGGGCGAGCGGAACGTGCGCCAGGCTCGAGAGTCGCAGGCCGAGCTCGACGACTACGTGAAGACCGTGGCGGCGACCGGCGGGTCCGCCGGGGAGATCGAGAAGGCGAAGCAGCTGCTCGACAGCGGCGCGATCACACAGGAGGAGTTCGACCGGCTCAAGGCCAAGGCGCTCGCCTGATACGTCGCGTTCCCGACGGCGCGGTGGAGGACGGCTGGTCGCGCGCACGCGCCGTCCTCCCGCCCGCCGTGCCGGTCCGTCGCGCTCGTCGCGCGGGGGCGAGGTCAGGCCGAAGCGGCCAGGCGGTCGGCGAGTGCCCGGACGCTCGCCCGGAGCTCGTCCGGGCGGACGATCGTGAAGCGGCAGCCGAGACCCGCCAGCAGTCCCGCGACCCAGGCGAGCGAGCTGACGCGGATGCGGAGCAGCGTGCCGTCGCTCGGACGCCTCCAACTCCGCGAGCGTGGGCGGGAGCCGGGCGGCGGCCTGGTCGGCGGACAGCTCGAGCAATACCTCGACCTCCCATCGCCACGGCACCCGCGCCAGCGAGCGGCTCACGTGTGCCACCGCGTCGAAGTCGTCCGGAGGCTCGACCGCGGCGCCGTCCGTGACGGCCGTTCGACGCATGCGGTCGACGCGGAACGTGCGCATGTCGTCGCGCGTGTGGTCGAACGCCGCGAGATACCACCGTCCGGAATGGACGACGAGGCCGAGCGGGCTGAGGTCGCGCCGGGTCACCTCGCCCTCGAACGAGCGGTACGTCGTGCGGATCCGCCTGCGGCGGCGGATCGCCTCGGCGACGAGGAGCACGGCGTCGCCGGCGACGGGCTGCCCGACCGTCGCCCGGCCGGTGAAGCCGATCGTGCTCTCGAGTGCGGAGACCTGCCGGCGCAGCGTCGCGGGGAGCACGCGGTGGATCTTCGCGAGCGCCCCGTCGGCCGACGCCGTCGCGCTGTCCAGCCCGAGCTGGCGGGCTGCCATCAGGCCCAGGACGACGACGACCGTCTCGTCGTCGGTCAGCATGAGCGGCGGCAGCCGGAAGCCCGGGCGGACCCGGTAGCCGCCGCCCACTCCGCGCTGGCCCTCGACGGGAATGCCGAGCGCCTGGAGCGCCGCCACGTACCGCCGCACGGTGCGTGGATCGATCTCGAGTCGGTCGGCGATCTCGCGCCCGGTCGTCAGCGGCCGCGTCTGGAGCAGCTCGAGGAGCTCGAGCAGGCGTGAGGTCGGCGCCAGCACGCGCTCAGTGAAGCACACATAGAGGGCGTGTTCCGCCCTATTTGACCGCTAGCGTCAGTCCTGCAGCACAACGACTGGAGGGGGACATGAGCCAGACGGCGCAGCTGGAGGGAACGGCCCGCGATTTCGACTTCTGGATGGGCGAGTGGCACGTCCACAACCGCCGGCTGCGTGAGCGGCTCGCGGGCTCGGACGAGTGGGAGGAGTTCGACGCGACGGTCGTCGCCCGGCCGCTCCTCGACGGGCTCGGCAACGAGGACGAGTTCCGCACCGACCACGAGGGCGGCTTCGTCGGCATGTCGTTTCGGTTCTTCGACCCCGGGGCGAAGGTGTGGTCGATCTACTGGGCGGACAGCCGCAGGTCGGGGGTGCTCGACCCGCCGGTTTTCGGCTCGTTCGTGGGCGACGACGGCGTCTTCGAAGGCGACGACACGTTCGAGGGCAGACCGATCCGCGTCCGCTTCAGGTGGTCCGGCGTCACCACCGGGACTCCGCGCTGGGAGCAGGCGTTCTCCGACGACGCCGGCGAGACCTGGGAGACGAACTGGGTGATGGACTTCACACAGGTGGGGAGCGACCGGTGAGCTTCGCCGCGCAGACGGCGCAGGTCGGCGCCGACTACGTCCACGTCGCCAAGGTCGCCGTACCGGGGCCGAGCCTCGCGCTCGAGAGCGCGGTGCTCAAGTGGTACGACGTCGCGCCGGCGGACGCACCCGTTTCGGACGAGATCCAGGCGCTCGCCCGCAGCGCGATCCGAGAAGGGGCTCGCACC
The DNA here is from genome assembly GCA_963733065.1 of uncultured Gaiellaceae bacterium. Classification (GTDB taxonomy): domain Bacteria; phylum Actinomycetota; class Thermoleophilia; order Gaiellales; family Gaiellaceae; genus CAVTBT01. The sequence goes on along the minus strand of CAVTBT010000005.1, from coordinate 97,334 downwards.
GGCTCGATCGCGCTCCGCGGAGAGCTCGGCTTCGTGATCCTGCACCGCTGCGGGCAGGGCTTCTACTTCCTGCTCGTGACGACCTGGTGGAACGACAACGAGCTCTGGGAGACCGTCTGGGCGAAGGACGGCGAGGGCGACCGGGTCTTCAAGCCCTGGCCGGTCAACGGGCCGCACCGCCCGACGTTCTGCGTGTGGGAGCTCGGGGCGGTCTGCCACGAGCAGCAGGCCTGGGCCCGCTACCTGCGATCGAGCCGCGACGCGGTGGCGCGACGCGAGTACCTCCAGTCGACCTACGCCGGCGTGGTCTGAACCCTTCTACCGCTCGAAGGCGCCCAGGTCGGGGCGCAGGCCGACCGGGCGCTGCTTGCCGTCGCGGTCGATCGGCGCGACGTACTGCAGCAGAGCCGTGCCGACCGCCCCGCTGCGCCGGCGCAGCCGGTAGTTGCCCTTCGCCACGTCCACGAAGCGCGGCGGGGTTCGTACGTTGTCCTGCTGCTGCATCCCCTCGCGGGAGACGTCGTTCTCGCCGTTGTCCCAGATGAGGTTGTTGATGGCGACGTTGCCGGTGCCCTGCTTGCGGCGCCAGAACGTGCGGATGCCCTGTCCGCCGTTCATCGAGAGGATGTTGTTCACGACGACGACGTCGTCCGAGGTGTTCCGGTTGCCGCCGACGAGGATGCCGAAGCTCCCATTGCGGACGACCGTGTTCTGGTTCACGAGCAGGCCGTCGAAGCCCGGATAGATCTGGATGCCGCCGCCCTTGTTGCGCTCCACGAGGTTGCTCGCGATCGTGCCTCCGACACCTCGCTCGAGCGCGATGCCGTTGTCGAGCCGTGCGTTCCGGCCGTTGTCGTGCACCCAGCAGCCGATCACCGTCACGTCGCGTGCGCCGGCGCCGGCGAAGACCCCGGACTGCCGGGAGTTGCGGACCTCGAGTCGCTCGATCCTCACCGAGCGGCCCCCGTCGACGTACACGAGCGGGCCGCGCCTGGCCACGCCCGTTCCGTCCACCTCGAGGCCCGTGACGCGCACGTGCGACCCCCGGACCTTGAACTGCCCCCGGAGGATGGCGCGCTCACCGCCGTATGCTCGGACCGCCAGCGACTTCAGCGGGGTCCCGCTCCGAGTGACGAGGATGCGCTCGCGATATACGCCGCGGCGCAGCAGCGCGGTCTGGCCCGGCTTCAGCGAGTCCACGGCGTGCTGGATGGTCTTCCAGGGCGTCGAGCACGAGCCGTCGTTCAGGTCCGAGCCGGACGGGGAGACGCAGAACAGCTGCTCCGTGCTGCGGGAGTCCGAGCGCTGCTGGCAGCCGAGGAGCGTGAGGCAGGCCGCCGCCGCGGCCAGCAGGCCGACCGCGCGGGTGGTCACCGGCCGAGCGCGTACGATCCGCGCCATTGTCCGAAGGAGCTTCGAGCCCGGTCGGCCGCCCGATTCGCTCCGTCGAGCGGCTCGAGGGGCTCAGCGTGCCCGCGCCCGGTGCGCCCGTTGCGGCGCTGACGGTCGACATGGAGGACTGGTACCAGTCCTGCATCGACTTCGACGCGGCGATCTCGGACCGTGTCGTCCACAACACGACGCTCCTGCTCGAGGAGCTCGACGCCGCAGCCACCAGGGCGACGTTCTTCGTGCAGGGCCTCGTCGCAGAGGCGCATCCCGCGCTCATCCGCGAGCTCGCCGAGGCGGGTCACGAGGTGCAGTCGCACGCCCACACGCATCGCCCGCTCGACACGATGGACCTTGCAGCCGTACACGATGAGATCGCGCGCGGCAAGGCGGCGGTCGAGGACGCGGCCGGTGTCGCGCTCACGGCGTTCCGTGCGCCCGACTTCACGATCGCGAGCGGGAACCTCTGGGTGCTCGAGACGCTTGCCGAGCTCGGCTTCCGCGTCGACTCGTCGATCTTTCCGCTGCGCACGCGCCGCTACGGCATCGCCGGCTGGGAGCTCGCCCCGCACCGGATCCGGCTCGAGAGCGGGGCGGACCTCGTCGAGGCACCCGTCGCGGTCTGGCGGCGCGGGCCGGTGCGCCTCCCGTTCGCGGGTGGTGGCTACGTCCGCCTGGCTCCCGGGCCGCTCCTCGAGCGAGGCCTCCGCGGCATCGTCGCCGACGGACGGCCTCCGATCGTGTACTGCCACCCCTACGAGTTTAATTCCGACGAGCTCGACGACTACCGCGGCCGCGTGCCCGAGCGCTTCCGGCGCATGCAGGGGCTCGGCCGGAAGGCGTTCGTCCGGCGGCTGCGCGGCCTGCTGCGGTCGATGCGGTTCGGGCGGCTCGACGAGGTGCTCGAGTCCTGGGGCGCCACGTCAGTCCCGCGCCAGCGCCTGCACGACCTTTCCGCCGAGCGCTGAGCGCCGGACGGAGACGAAGGTCGGCGAGAGCTTCAGCCGCTCGCGCCAGCCGTCCGACGGGTAGAGGCCGGTACGCGGCCGCAGCAGCGGCTCGTCGCGGTCGTGCGCCGAGGTGAGCGTGACGCCCACGCGGTAGCCGGCGCGGGCGGCCGCGGCCGCGACGCGATCGTCGGCGCGGCCATAGGGATAGGCAATCGAGTCGCACGTGCCGAGGCGGTCCGCGATCGCCTGTCGAGACGCCGTGAGCTCGCGCTCCAGCGCCTCGTCGTCGAGGTCGGGGAGCGAGGCGTGGGTGACGGTGTGCGAGCCGATCTCCCACCCGTCCCCGGCCAGCGCGGCGAGCCCGTCCCAGTCGAGCGGCTCGAGCTCGTGCCCGTGCGGGCCGTCGATCCACTCGTCGATCCCGGGCCAGGACAGCCGCCGGCCGCCCGGCCGGCGAAGTCGGTCACGGCGAACACGGTGGCCGGGTAGCCGTGCTCGGCGAGGATCGGCTTCGCCAGCAGCGTCGAGGTGTAGGCGTCGTCGAACGTCACGACCACCGTGCGCTTCGGCAGCGTGCCGGCGGCCATCCGCTCCTCCGCCTGCGACAGCGTGAGGCCGACGTAGCCCTTGCCGGCGAGGCGGCGGAGCTGCCGCCCGAAAGTGTCCGGCGGCATGGCGAGCGAGGACGGCCAGTCGGCGCTCACGGCGTGGTAACAGAGGATTAGAGGGTGCATGGGTAAACTGAGACGGCGGTAATCGGCCCTGCGCCTCAAGTCAGCGTGCGCGGAAGCCGAGGTCATCTCAGGTTTCTCGTGATCGAGTCTTCTTCACCACCTCTCCGGCACTACGTGTCGATCGTGCGGCGCCAGATCTGGCTCGTGCTCGGCGTCACCGCCATCGCAGTCGCCACGGCCGCTCTGATCTCGTTCTACGTGCAGGAGAGCGTATATCGGGCCTCGATGAAGATCGTCGTCGGCCAGGGCGGCGGCGTCTTCCAGCCGCAGTACGGAGCCCAGGCGCTCCCCTTCACGCAGACCATGACGAACCTGCTCGAGAGCGACATCGTCGCGAGCACGGTGATCGACAACCTCCAGCTAAACCAGACCCCGAAGGGGCTCCTGAGCAACCTCAACGTGACGACGCGCACGGAGAGCTCCGTGCTCCATCTCGCCTACGACTCGCCGCGCGGCGGACAGGCCGTCGCCATCCTGAGCGAGATCGGGACGGTCTTCGGCCGGCTCGTCGACCAGAAGCTCGGCAGCGGCGTCGAGGGCACCAGGCCGGGACAGGAGCCGCTGATCCCGATCAGCGTCAGCGTGTTCGACCCGGCACACCTCGAGCCGGGCGCCGTCTCGCCGCAGCCGCGGCGCACGATGATCGCCGCCGGCGTGCTCGGGTTCCTGATCGGCCTCGTGCTCGCCTTCGCGCGGGCCGCGCTCGACGACCGCATCCGCGGCCGCCGCGACGCCGAGGCGTGGTTCGGCGCTCCCGTCGTCGGCGTGCTGCCGAAGGGCCTCGGCAAGCGGCCCTACGGGCTCGCCGGCGATCCGGCGCCGCGCAACCCCGAGGTGGTGGAGGCGCTCCACCGCCTGCGCGCCAACCTCCAGTACTCGCAGGGAGGCACCGCCGGCCCGGTGATGGCCGTCACGAGCGCGGTCACCGGCGACGGCCACACCCAGGTCGCGTCGAACGTGGCCGTGCGGCTGGCCGTCGCCGGCTACGACGTGATCTGCGTCGAGGCCGACCTGCGCCGGCCTCAGCTCGGCGTCGCGCTCGGCGTGCCGCCCACATCACCGTGCGCGCTCTGCGGCAAGCGGCAGCGCACCACCGAGCTCGTCCGCTCGCGCCGCACCGGCAAGCGCTTCTGCCTCGACGTCGACGCGTGCCGCGCCCGCCAGGCCGACGCCGGCCTGGCCGATACCGGCTTGGCCGCGAGCACGCAGCTGCGGCCGGACCTGGGGCCGGATCAGGACGGCGGCTTCGGTCTCGTCGATCTGCTCGAGGGCAAGGTGTCGCTCGACCTCGCGCTCGAGCCGGTGCAGATCGGCGTGCCGTCTCCGACCGCGGAGAACGGGTCGGGACAGCGCATCCTCCGGCGTCATCGCGGCGGCAACGGCTCGGATCCCACCGACGGTCAGCACCTCGAGGTCGAGGACCCGATGACGTCGCTCGGCGGCAGCCTCCACGTCCTGCCGGCGGGACGCGTGCCGGCGAACCCGACCGACGTCTTCAGTCCGGAGCGGTCCGCCGCGCTCGTCGACGAGCTCCGGGAGCGGGCGCAGTTCGTCGTCATCGACACGCCGCCGCTGCTGGTCTTCGGCGACGCCTTCCCGTTGCTGAGGCTGGCCGACAGCGTCGTCGTGGTCGCCCCGGACGGGCAGGCGACGCGTGGGGTCGCGGTCTCCGTCCGCAGTACGCTCGAGAGCCTCGGCGTCCGCCGCTTCTCGGTCGTGCTCACCGGTGCCAACGACGACCGCGACGCCGACTCGTACGTGGACACCAGGCGCGGGCCGCCGAGCGGCGACCTCGAGCGCTACCCGACTCAGACGCTGTAGACCGAGACGCCGTAGGCGTCGATCGAGCTGCGCATCCAGTCGACCGTGGCCCGCAGGCCGTCGTCGAACGACGTCTCGTGCCGCCACCCGAGCAGCCGCTCGGCCTTGCCCGCGTCGGCGAGCAGCCGCTCGACCTCGCTGGCGCCCGGGCGGACGCGCTCGTCCGCGGTCAGCACGGGCACGCTCCGGTCGACGATCGCGAGCACACGCTCCACGACCTCGCCGATCGAGATCTCGGCCCCCGTCCCGAGGTTGATCACCTCGCCCTCGACGGACGCCGGCGCGGCTCCGCAGGCCATCAGACCGCTGGCCGTGTCTCGGACGAACAAGAAGTCCCGCAGCGGGGCGGTGGAGCCGAGCTCGACGACGTCTCGCACGAGCGCCTGGGCGATGATCGTCGGGATCACCGCTCTCGCCGACTGCCGCGGGCCGAACGTGTTGAAGGGCCGGGCGACGACGACCGGGAGCTCGAAGGAGCGCCAGTAGCTGAGCGCGAGCTGGTCGGCGCCGATCTTTGTCGCTGCGTACGGCGACTGCGCCTGCAGCGGGTGGAGCTCGTCGATCGGGGTCGTCTGCGCGGTGCCGTACACCTCGCTCGACGACGTCTGCACGATCCTGGAGACCTCGGCGCGCCTGCACGCCTCGAGCACGTTGATCGCGCCCTCGATGTTCGCGGCGACGTACTCACGCGGGTGGACGTAGGAGTACGGGATCGGGATCAGGGCGCCCAGGTTGAGCACGACCTCGCAGCCCGCGACCCCGCGGGTCACGGCCTCCGGGTTCGTGAGGTCGCCGCGGAAGATCTCGACCTCGCCGAGGATCTCGCCGCTGCAGTCCGCCAGGTTGCCGATCGACCCCGACGACGTGTAGCGCACGAAGGCGCGCACCCGCGCGCCTGCTTCGACGAGGCACTCCACGAGATGGCTGCCGATGAACCCACCGGCGCCGGTCACGAGGACGCTCTTCCCTGCCCACCCCACCTGTCGCACGATATACAGGGCTCGTCGCGGCGCAACGTTGACCTCAGACCGCCGGGAGGTTCATACTCGGGAGTTGACGAGGGTGGCGGCCCCGACGTCGTCGGCCTCTGTGGTTCAGGCTCGCATGCGGCTGCGACGTCACCTCATCCCCCTCGTTGTCCTTGCGCTTGGCGCGACGGGCCTCTTCGCCCCGTCGGCGGCAGCGGTCAACGTGGGGGTGCAGCGCCCTGCCAACGCGGCGCCGGGCGACCTCATGCTCGCCGCGATCACGTTTCGCGCGTCGGCGTCGTCCTCGGTCGTCGCGCCGGCCGGTTGGACGCTCGTGCGCCGGGACGCGAGCGGGTCGGGCTCGTCCGCGCTCAACCAGGCCTTGTACTACCGGGTGGCGGGCGCTTCGGAGCCGTCCTCGTACACGTGGAACGCGCCGGGTGAGCAGCCCGCCGGCCGGATCGTGGCCGTCTCCGGTGTAGCTCCGACCGCTCCGATCGTGGCCAGTGGCGTCAAGAGCGCGTCGTCGACGAAGACGATCACGGCACCGGCGTCGGCGACGACGCCCTCGGGGCTGAAGGTCGTCGTGGCGTTCGGAGCGCTCACGCGCCGTTCGATGACCAGCCCGGACGCGACCCTGTCGACGACCGCCACGGACCGCGTGACCGTCGGCGTCGGCATCACCTTGCGGGCCGGCGTTGCCACCACTGCGCGGCTCGACTCGAACAGCAGCTCCGTGCTCGGACAAGTGGTCGCCCTGCGGCCTCTTCCGCCTCCGCCTCCGCCTCCGCCTCCGCCTCCGCCTCCGCCTCCGCCTCCGCCTCCGCCTCCGCCGCCGCCGCCTCCGCCTCCGCCTCCGCCTCCGCCTCCGCCTCCGCCTCCGCCTCCGCCCCGCCTCCGCCTCCGCCTCCGCCTCCGCCTCCGCCTCCGCCTCCGCCTCCGCCTCCGCCTCCGCCTCCGCCTCCGCCTCCGCCTCCGCCTCCGCCTCCGCCTCCGCCTCCGCCTCCGCCCGTCCAGGGCTCGTCGGTGCCGGCGCCGCTGGCGCCGTCGACCGGCGCGGCGCTGTACGTGGCGCCGACCGGCCTCGACTCGAACCCGGGCACGCTGGCGCTGCCCTTCCAGACGGTCGCCCAGGGCCTGTCGGTGCTGGAGCCGGGCCAGACCCTGTTCCTCCGCGGCGGCACCTACGGCGAGTGGCTGACGATGGCCCGGAGCGGCACGGCCGCCGATCCGATCTCGCTCCGGTCATACCCCGGCGAGACGGTCGAGTTGACGGGCAGGCTCAAGATCACCGCCAGTTACGTGCGCGTCTCGGGTCTCCGCTTCGTGGGCCGGACGGCGGCCAACCCGGAGCAGGTGCTGATCTACGTCTCGGGCGGGGATCACGTCGAGATCTCGAACAACGAGCTGACCGGCGCGGCGATGTCCGCGATCTACGTCGGCGATCCGGGCAACGGCGCCGACGACGTGCAGTTCCTCTCGAACTGGGTGCACGACAACGGTACGCACGACAACCTCGATCACGGCATCTACTACGGCACGGGCACCGGCGGCGTCATCGCCAACAACCTCTTCGAGCGGAACCACGCCTACGGCATCCATCTGTATCCGGACTGCGACAACGCGCTGGTGACGCAGAACACGGTCGTCGGCCACGGCCGCTCCGGCGTGCTCGCCGGCGGCGAGCTGACGACCTCGGACGGGAACGTCGTGGTCAACAACATCGTGGCCTTCAATGCCGGCCACGGCGTTCGCAGCTACTGGGGCCTCCTGCCCGGGACGGGCAACCTCTTCCGGAACAACGTCGCCTTCGGCAACGCGGCCGGGAACCACGGCTCCGGCACGCTCGCCGACAGCTGGACGTTCCTCGATACCGTCGAGGCGGACCCGCTCTTCGCGAACGTGCCCGGGGGCGACTACCGGCTCGGCGACGCCAGTCCCGCCCTCGACCGGGCGGTGCCGGAGTACTCCCTCGCGTACGACCTGGGCGGCCGGTCACGGCCCCAGGGGCAGGGCTCCGAGCTCGGCGCCTACGAGCGCTAGAAAACCCCTGTAAAAGCGCCTCCCGGCCGCGCCTCGGTGCGCCAGCCGACCTCATCTCTTTACTACCCCGTTCGGGGGACGACGGCTCAAGCGTCGTTGTCTCTGGCCGATGCAACGCCCGATGCACCGCCGCCCGATGCACCGCCGCCCGCAGCTCAACGATCTCATCGTCATCGCCCTCGCGGTCGTTGCGCTCGTGCCGATGCTCGCGTTCGCCGCGAACTCCGTCGACGCCGGGGCGAGCGCTCAGCGGGCGTCCGCGGGCGTGTCGGTTCCTGCCGCGGCGAAGCGCGGCGACGTGCTGCTCGCCTTCATCTCCTTCCGCGCCGGCGGCTCGCCCACGGTCGGCGTTCCGGCGGGTTGGACGTACGTCCGCCGCGACCGGAGCGGATCGGGCTCGAGCTCGCTCTACCAGGCGCTCTACTACCGCGTGGCCGGGGAGGACGAGCCTGCCTCGTACACGTGGAGCGTCCCCGGGGATGCCCCGGCCGGCCGGATTGTCACCGTCGACGGTGTCGACGCCGGTGCTCCGATCCTCGCGACCGGGGCACGCGGCGCGACATCCACGCGGAACGTCACGGCTCCGAGCCTGTCGAGCCTGGCCAAGGGGACGAAGGTGGTCGTCGGCTTCGGCGCAACCAGCCGCCGCTCGTTCTCGAGCAACGACGCGACGCTCTCGACCACGGCGACCGACCGAGTCAGCGTTGCGGCCGGCGTTTCGTCCGGGGGCGGCTCGAGCAGCCAGGCGCGCCTGAGCTCCTCGAGCACTGCCGTCCTCGGCCAGTCGGTCGCGCTCCGGTCGGCCGCGGGCACGCCTCCGCTGCCTCCTTCTCCGCCTCCGCCGCCCCCGCCCCGCCGCCGCCCCCGCCGCCTCCTCCGCCTCCGCCTCCGCCCGCCGCCTCCGCCGCCGCCGTCTGGCTCCGCCACCGTGCTGCCGACGTCGTTCAAGGGCATGTACAACGCCAAGGCCGGAGAGGTCATCCGCGCCGCCGGGCCGTTGTCCGATGTCAGCATCCGCGTGTCGGTCGCCAACGTGGTGATCGAGGGGGTCGACTTCACGAACGCGACGAGGGATCGTTCGCGGCCGGCCACGATCGACGGGTCAGGCTCGACGAACCTCACCGTCCGCAACGTCACGATCCGCGGCGACGGCAGCCAGCAGAACCAGGGCGTCTACCTCAGCGCTGCCTCAGGCTTCAAGGGACTGGACGTGACATGCGTCGACCCGGGCAGCGATCAGTTCTACGACCACTGCTTCTACCTCAACGGCGCCACGAACTTCACGGTCGAGCGGTTGAGTTGCACTGCCGCGCACGGGGGCTGCATCCACGCCTACTCGGGTGGAGCGACCGGTGTCGTTCGCAACAGCGATCTCGGCCGAGCGGCATGGAACGTCGTCGCCTGGGGATCCGGCAACGACCTCACGATCGAAGGCTCGCGGCTGCACGACGCCGTTCAGGTGGCGGGCGGCCGGGGCTATGGCGTCGAGGCCGCCTCCGGCGGCAAGGTCACGCTTCGCAACTCGGTGGTCTGCGGCGCGGCCAGCGCCGGCAACGTCAGCGGCAAGCCGGGCGTGATGCAGAACGGCGGCACGTTCGTCGACGGTGGCGGCAACACGTACTCGGCGACGTGCTCGACGTCGAGCCCGCCTCCGCCTCCGCCTCCGCCGCCCCCGCCTCCGCCGCCTCCGCCTCCTCCGCCGCCGCCTCCTCCTCCTGCCGCCCCGCCTCCGCCGCCGCCGCCGCCTCCGCCGCCGCCGCCTCCGCCTCCGCCGCCGTCTGGCTCCGCCACCGTGCTGCCGACGTCGTTCAAGGGCATGTACAACGCCAAGGCCGGAGAGGTCATCCGTGCCGCCGGGCCGTTGTCCGATGTCAGCATCCGCGTGTCGGTCGCCAACGTCGTGATCGAGGGCATCCACTTCACGAACGCGACGAGGGATCGTTCGCGGCCGGCCACGATCGACGGGTCAGGCTCGACGAACCTCACCATCCGTAACGTCACGGTCCGCGGCGACGGCAGCCAGCAGAACCAGGCGATCTACATCAGCGGCGGGACGGGCCTCAAGGCGCTGGATGTGACGTGCTCCGACCCGGGCAGCGACCAGTTCTACGACCACTGCTTCTACCTCAACGGCACCACGAACTTCCTGATCGAGCGGTTGAGTTGCACTGCGGCGCACGGGGGCTGCATCCACGCCTACTCGGGTGGAGCGACCGGTGTCGTTCGCAACAGCGATCTCGGCCGGGCAGCGTGGAACGTCGTCGCCTGGGGATCCGGGAACGACATCACCGTCGAGGGGTCGAGGCTGCGCAACGCCATCCAGGTGGCGGGCGGCCGGGGCTATGGCGTCGAGGCCGCCTCCGGCGGCAAGGTCACGCTGCGCAACTCGGTGGTCTGCGGCGCGGCCAGCGCCGGCAACGTCAGCGGCAAGCCGGGCGTGATGCAGAACGGCGGCACGTTCGTCGACGGTGGCGGCAACACGTACTCGACCAGCTGTTCCTGAACCGGGCTCGCCACGAGACGACCGGCTCGAGCAGCGCCAACCCGGCGCTGCCTCCCATGCCGAGCTCGGCACCAACGAGCACCGGCAAGCTGCGACATCGCTGCGGTGAGGCGGTGGGGTCCGGTTCAAGTCGTTCGCGGTCCGACGATGGTCGTCGCCGTGCTGGCGTTCGCGGCGGCGCTGTGGCCTGCCCACCAGGGCGGCGCGGCGGCGACCCGGTCGGACGAGTACGAGTCGTACCGCGCCGCCGGGCGAGCCGCTCCCAACCCGCGAACGCGGCGGCGACGCGGAGCGGCGAAGGAGGCGGAGCAGGACCCGGATGATCAGCGGGACGAGGCCGGGCCCGACGCTCCGGAGCACGCCGTCGACCGAGTGACGGCGCAGCCGCGGCGGCCGAGGTCGAAACGCCTCCAGGATCGCGCGGCGTCTGCCGACATCCATCCCGTGAACAACCGCCTCGACGCGTCCATCGCGCCGCAGCCGCTGCCGGCACCCGAGTCGCAGCAGCTGCTGACCGTGCATGGCCGGTCTGCCGACCGGATCGCGGCGACCGGGCCGCCGCGCTTCCTCTTCCTGGATGCGGAACAGCGCTCGACGCTCGCCGCCGTTCGCGCCGCCGCTCGCTACGGCTACCGCGCAGCGGCGGCCGGCAGCGACCGAGCCTCGCTGGCGCACCTGTCGCGTGCGTGCTCCGACGCGCTCGTGGTTCCGCGTCCCGACACCGAGCCCGCGGCGTTCGTCGCTGCGCTCGAAGAGATCCTCGACCGCGACCGGTACGCGGGCGTGATCACGGCGACCGAGGCGTCGCTGCTGGCGCTGTCGGAAGGACGCGACCGCCTCGCCCACCTCGTCCCTCTCGGCCTGCCCCCGCACGACGTGGTCGTTCGCTGCCTCGACAAGGTCGCCCTGGCCGAGGCTGCGGCAGCCGTCGGCGCGCCGACGCCGACCAGCATCGTCTGCGAGTCGCCAGCCGCGGGAATCGACGCGCTGCGGCAGCTCGGCCCGCCCGTGGTCGTGAAGCCTGCGACGTCCCTGGTGCGGAGTGGTGACGACGTCTGGCGGCAGGAGGGCAAGTTCGTCTCCAGCGAGGCCGAGCTCCTGCGCACGCACAGTCGCTTCGGCCCTCGGTTCATCGTGCAGCGGCTGGTGTCCGACGCGGTGCTGCGCTCGGCTGTCGGGGGTCGTCGTCGACGGCCGGGTGCGCGCGCTGACGCCCGTTCGGTACCTGCGGACGTGGCCGCCGCACGCCGGGTCGGCCTCACTGGCCGAGACCGTTGCGCCGCTCGACGGGATGCCTGAGCGCATCGAGGGGCTGCTGAACGCCATCGGCTGGGAGGGGCTGTTCGAGGTCGAGTTCCTCCTCGCCGGTGACGACGTCTTCATGCTCGACCTCAACCCGCGCCTCCACGGCTGGTTCACGCTGGCGCTCCACGCGGGCGCCGATCCATTGCGCCCGTGGTGCGAGTGGCTGCTCGACGGAACGGTCACGGACGGCCGCGTCGTCGCCACGCCGGGCGTCCGCTACCGGTGGGAGGAGGGCGAGCTCGGGACGGTGCTCTGGAACCTGCGGCGAGGCCGTCTCGGGACGGCGCTCTCGGTCGCACGCCCTCGCCGAGGGGTCGTCTACGCGGTCTCCGATGTCGCGGATCCCGCTCCGCTTGCAGCCTGGCTTCTCGCCTTCGTGCGCCGCGCCTTCCGGCGCCTCCGCCGCTGATCCGAACCCTCCTGAGCCTCACTCGGCCCTCCGCTCCGTCTATCGTCAAGGGCGGTGAGATGCGCTCCGACGCTCCGGCACCTCGCACGTCTGCGGCGAGTGGGTGCCGGCACTGCCCTGCTCGCAGCCGGGCTGCTGGTCGCCGCCTGCGACGGCGGCTCCTCCTCCGACGGCGATCCAGCGGCGACCGTCCCGCCGGCGACGGTCGTCGAGGAGAACGGCGCGACGTACTACGTCGCGCCGCAGGGCGACGACGCCGGCCCGGGCACGATGGCGAGTCCGTGGCGCACGCTCGGCCGCGCGACGAGCGAGCTGGACCCCGGCGATGTCGTGCTCGTCCGCGCCGGGACCTACGCCGAGAACGTCGACATCGCGCGGAGCGGCAGCGACTCGGCGCCGATCACGGTCAAGGGCTTTCCCGGCGAGCGTCCGCGGCTGACCGGTCGCCTGAAGGTCGGGTCCGACCACGTGCGGGTCTCCGGGTTCCTGATCGAAGGTCGGACGGGGACGAATCCGAGGGACGTCGCGGTCTACGTGTCAGGCGCCGACGACGTCCGCATCACGGACAGCGAGGTCACGCGGGCGGGCCAGTCCGGCGTCTTCGTCGGCGACGGATCGACTCGGACGCGGATCGTCTCGAACTGGATCCACGCGAACGGCCGCAACGACTTCCTCGACCACGGCATCTACGTCGAGAACGCCGATCGCACGCTGATCGCGAACAACGTGATCAGCAGCAACGTGGGCTACGGCGTCCAGCTCTACCCGAACGCGGACGACTCTGTCGTCACGCAGAACACGATCGTCCAGAACGGCCGCTCCGGCGTGATCGTCGGCGGCGAGGACACCACCTCGGACCGCAACATCGTCGTGAACAACATCGTCGGCTTCAACGGCGAGCAGGGAATCCGGACGTTCTGGGACGGCCCCGTCGGGCGGGGGAACGTCGCCTCGACGAACCTCGTCTTCGGCAACCCCGAAGGCGTCGTCGTCGGCGACGGGCTCGCGGTGACCGGCACGCTGACCGAGCATCCGGGCTTCGTCGACGCCCCCAGCGGCGACTACCGGCTGAGCCCCGACAGCCCGGCGATCGACCGTGCGAACGGGTCGCGCACGATGCCGTTCGACCGGGACGGACGGCGCCGACCGCAGGGCACGGGGCCGGATCTCGGCGCCTACGAGCAGTAGCGGCCGCCGCCCGTCCGAAGCGATCTTTTCGCTGTAAAACCGTGTACGCTCGATAGATAGGGGACAGGGCCGACGGCGGTGTGCCGTCGTAATTACGAGGCGAGGCGGACATGGCGACAACGAGACGTGGCGACGCCGATGTCGGATCGGCGAAACCGAAGACCGCGGAGATGCATCCGGGGCCTGGCTTCAGGCTCCGGTGGGACGTCGAGCGACCCGATCCGGACGTCGTCTCCGGCTTCGGCGAGTTCGAGACGCCGGCCATCTCGGACCAGATGAACCGGCTGTACACGATGGTGCACGAGATCCGGCCGCTCACCGACCCGGGTCTGCGCATCCTCGGCCCGGCATGCACGGTCAAGTGCTACCCGGGTGACAACCTGATGGTGCACAAGGCGCTCGACATCGCGCGCCCGGGCGACGTCCTCGTCGTCGACTCGAGCAGCTCGAAGATGACCGCCGTGCTGGGCGACCTCGTCTCCACGAAGGCGCGCCATCGCGGGATCGCGGGCGTCGTCGTCGACGGGCTGATCCGTGACCTGCCGGCCATCCTCGAGCTCGGCGACTTCCCGGTGTTCGCGCGCGGCGTGACGCCGCTCGGGCCGCTGCACCGTGGGCCCGGCGAGGTCAACCTGCCCGTCTCGGCCGGCGGCATCGTCGTGCACCCGGGGGACGTCATCGTCGGCGACCTCAACGGGGTCGTCGTCGTGCCGCGCGACATCGCGCCGGAGCTCCTGGAGCGACTGCGCGGACGCGCCGCCACCGAGGCCGCGTACGTCGCCGCCGTCGGGCGCGGCGAGTTCACGAACACGTGGGTCGACGACATCCTCCGGGAGGGTGGCGTGAGCGTCGGGACCGACGGAGCCGACTGAGCACGTCTCCTCGGGGGGCCGAGCGTGCAACACATCGTCACCCTGATCCCCGGCGACGGGACGGGGCCGGAGCTGACCTCGGCGGCCCGCCGCGTGCTCGACGCGAGCGGCGCCGAGCTCACGTGGGACGTCCGCGACGTCGGCGCGCGGGCTTTCGAGCGCGAGGGCACCGCCCTGCCCGACTCGGTCCTGGAGGCCGTGCGGGCGAACGGCGTTGCGCTCAAGGGGCCGGTCGCGACACCTCCCGGCGCGCCCTTCCGCTCGGTCAACATCGCGCTGCGGCGTGCGCTCGACCTCTACGCGCAGGTGCGCCCGTGCCGCCTCTTCGAGGGCGCGCCCACGGTGGTTGCCGCGCTCGACGTCCTGGTCATCCGTGAGACGACCGAGGATCTCTACGCCGGCGTCGAGTACGAGGCCGACGCGCCGGAGACCGCCGAGCTCATCGCCTGGCTCGGCGAGCACGGCCACTCGTGGCTGCGGCCCGAGTCCGCGATCTCCGTCAAGCCGATCTCCGAGTGGAGCACACGCCGCATCTTCCGCTTCGCGTTCGACTACGCGCGCGCCCACGGCCGCCGCAGGGTGACGGCAGTGCACAAGGCGGCGGTCATGAAGCACACCGACGGGCTCTTCGTCGACGTGGCTCGCGACGTCGCCGGCGACTATCCGGACATCGAATTCGACGACCGCGCGGTCGACACGCTGGCGCTCCAGTTCGTGCGGCGGCCCGAGCAGCTCGACGTGCTCGTCGCGCCCAACCTCTACGGGGACATCCTGTCCGACCTCGCAGCGGGGCTCGCGGGGGGCCTCGGGCTCGCGCCCGGTGCGAACTACGGCGACTCGGCGGCGGTGTTCGAGGCCGCGCACGGCACCGCACCGACCCACGCGGGCAAGGACGAGGCCAATCCCCTCGCCTTGATCCTGTCGGGCGCGCTCCTCCTGCGGCACGTCGGGGAGGACGCGGCGGCCGAGCGGGTCGAGACGGCAGTCGCTGAGCTGATCGCAGAGGGGCGGCACCTCACGTACGACCTGCACGTCGCGGAGAACGGGCGCCCGCCGGCGCGGACGAGCGAGCTCGTCGACGCGCTCGTCGCGCGACTCGGCGGCAGAGAGCGCAGCGCGTGACCGTCAAGCCGCCTGCGGTCGTCCTCGGTGGCTCGACGAACGCCGTCTCGGTGGCGCGCAGCCTGGACGTCACCGGCGTCGAGGTGTGGGCGCTGGGGCGACGCGAGAGCCCGGTTCGCCACTCGCGGCACTGCTCGCACTTCGTCCCCTTTGCAGCAGGCGACCGGCTCCAGGCGTCCTGGCTCGAGTGGCTCGAACATGGGCCGGCCGGCGCGGTGCTGCTGCCCTGCGACGACGACGGGCTCGAGCTGATCGCGCAGAACCGGGCGGCGCTCGTGGCTCAGGGCTATCGCCCGTTCGAGGCGAACGACGAGGTGCTGCTCCGCATGCTGGACAAGCAGACGGCGTACGCGCTGGCGGCTGAGGCCGGCATCGCGACGCCGAGGACCTTCGAGCCGGAGGGCGACGAGAGCGTCGCCGAGATGCTGGGACAGCTCACCTTCCCGTGTGCCCTGAAGCCGATCCACTCACACCTCTTCCAGCGCCGTGCGGCCAACCCGGTGAAGGCCGTGGTCGTGAGCTCGCCCGACGAGCTCTACGACGGGCTCGCCCTCATGAGGAGCCTCGACGTCCGCGTGCTCGTCACCGAGATCATCCCGGGCGGCGACGACCAGCTCTGCAGCTACTACAGCTACCTCGACGACCGGGGCGAGCCGCTGCTCCACCTCACGAAGCGGAAGATCCGCCAGTATCCGTCCGGCTTCGGGCTCGGCTGCTACCACATCACGGACTGGAACCCCGAAGTCGCCGACCTCGGGCTCCGCTTCTTCCGGAGCGTCGGCATCCGTGGTCTCGCCAACGTCGAGTTCAAGCGCGACTTACGCGACGGGCGACTGAAGCTGATCGAGTGCAATCACCGCTTCACGGCCGCCAACGGGCAGCTGCGCGCGGCGGGGATGGACCTCGCGCTGTTCGTCTACTCCCGTCTCGCGGGCGAGCCGCCTCCCGCAGTGGACTCCTACCGGCGCGGCGTGCGCCTGTGGTACCCGATCGACGACACGCGGGCATTCCTCGTACACCGGCGTGCCGGGCGCCTGACGTTCCGCAAGTGGCTGCGGAGCATCCTGCACCCGCAGGAGTTCCCGCTCTTCACGTGGTCGGACCCGAAGCCGACCGTGATGTCGCACTGGTGGATCGTGCGTCGGATCATGGCCCGGCACACGCCGTCGCTGCGAGCGCATGCGATGCCGGAGGGCTCTCCGGCGGTCGCGTCCAGGTCCGCGCCGCCTGGCGACGCGCCGCTGTCGAGCGCAGACCGCGCCGACGCGGTGGCAGAGCAGTAGCCGGCGGCGGCAACCCCACGAGGCAACGGCTGCTGCCGGCAGCCCTGTCGGCGCTCGCCGTGGCGGCGACCTACGTGCTCGCACTCGGCGTGCCGGGCGTGCAGGAGCTCGACACGACCGCGCGAGACGACCTGGCGTCGCTCTCAGCGACGCGTGAGATCGAGACGCTGGACAACCTGCTGGATCTCGTCTGGGTGCCGGCGCTGCTGGTGGCGCTCCTGGCGGGTTGGGCCGTCGTGCGCGGGCGCCGCGAACGGGGGCTGGTCGCGCTGGGGGTGCTCGCGGCGACCGTCGCCGTCGCGTACGCGCTGCGCTGGGGCCTGTTCGAGCTCGATCCGTTCGGCGCCGAGCGCGACCCGGACATCATGTACTTCCCGAGCGGCCACACCTCGGCGGCGGCCGCGACCGGACTGGCCGCGACCGTGCTCGCCACGCGCCACCGGCGCCGGCTCGTCCTGATCCTCGCCGGCGCCTGGATCGCGGCCGTCGGCGTCGCCTCGGCGACAGAGGGCAGCCACTATCCGAGCGACGTCCTGGGGGCCTACGCGCTCGCGCTCGCGGTCGCCTTTCTCGTCGACGCGTTCGCCGCCGCCGCGCCGGGGCCGGCGGGCGAGGGCGCCTGGTTGATGGTCGCCGGGGCAGCAGTTCTGGCGCTCGCGGCGCTGGCAGCCGGCGACGGGGTCGGGCCGCGGTCGCTGCTCGAGACCGGCTGGTCCGGCGGCGTGGCGGCCACGCTGCTGCTGGTGATCGGCGCCGCGCTGCCGGTGGTGTTCCTCGGAGCGGCCGCTCAGTCGGCGCGGAGCGCGGCCTTCGCGGCGTAGTACCCGCACATCCCGTGGACGCCGCCTCCGGGAGGCGTCGACGACGAGCAGAGGTAGATGCCGCGCGCCGGCGTTCGGTACGGGGTCGGCCGCACGGCGGGCCTGAACACGAGCTGGCGCAGGGTGTGCAGGCCGCCGACGATGTCGCCGCCGACGTAGTTCGGGTTGTAGGCCTCGAGGTCGCCCGGCGCCATCACGTGGCGGCCGAGCACCCGCGCGCCGAAGCCGGGTGCGAACCGCTCGAGCTGCGCCTCGATCCGCTCCGTCATGTCGACGTCGGATCCGTTCGGGACGTGGCAGTACGCCCACACGGTGTGCTTGCCCTCCGGTGCCCGGGAGTCGTCGAAGAGGCTCTGCTGCCCGACGAGGACGTAGGGCCGCTCCGCGTGCTGGCCTTCGAAGGGCGCCCGCTCCGCCGCCGCGATCTCGTCGAGCGTTCCGCCCAGATGGACGGTGCCCGCGCGGGCGCATTCGGGCGCCGCCCACGGGATCGGGCCGTCGAGCGCCCAGTCGACCTTGAAGCTGCCGGGACCGTGGCGATAGCCGTGCAGGCGGCGCCGGAAGCCGTCGGGCAGCCGGTTCCCGGCCAGCCGCACCAGGTCGCGCGGGGACACGTCCAGCAGGATCGCGCGCGCCGGCGGCAGGTCGTCCACCGAGGAGACCTCGGTCGAGGTCCGGATCTCGCCGCCGAGGGAGCGCAGGTAGGAGGCGAGTGCGTCGGCGATCGCCTGGGAGCCGCCGCGGGCCACAGGCCACCCGGCGACGTGGGCCATCATCCCGAGCAGCAATCCGAACGAGGCGGTCGGCGAGCGCTCGAGCGGCAGGATGGAGTGCCCGGCGAGCCCCGCGAACAGGGCGCGTGCGCGCTCGCCCTCGAAACGGGCCCGGGCCAGCCCCGTCGCCGACCGGACGGCGAGCAGCCCGAAGCGCGACAGGGTCAGCGGGTGGCGGGTGTACGGCTTGATCGGCCCGAGGGTCTCCGCCACGATCGTGTCGGCCTGCTGGACCAAGGGAGCGTAGAGGCGCCGCCACGCGGCTCCGTCCGTGCCGAGCCCGTTGGCCGTCTCGTCCACGGAACGCTCGAGCATGACGGCCGTGCCTCCGTCCAGCGGATGCGCGAGCGGCGCCGGCGGCTGCACGAGCTCCAGGCCGTGCTCGGCCAGGGGCAGATCGCGGAAGAACGGCGACGACGTCGCGAGCGGGTGAAACGCGGAGCACACGTCGTGGCGGAAGCCGGGGAGCGTCAGCTCGCGCGTCCGGCAGCCGCCGCCGATGGTCTCGGCCGCCTCCAGGACGAGCACGCGCCGCCCCGCGCGGGCCAGCGTGACCGCTGCCGCGAGCCCGTTCGGCCCCGAGCCGACGACGACGGCATCGTGAGTGTCGTCAGCCACGGACTCCCTCGCGCTTCCCCCGCCGCACGGGGCTAGACTACTGCCCGCTCGTGGGGCCAATGCCGACAGCGGTGGCGGTGTGAGCCGCCGGTCGGAGGCGAGCGGGCCGCTCCCGCTTCGCCTGCTGGGCAAGCTCGCGCTCCACGGGAAAGGCGCCGCTGCGCTCGGCCGCGAGCTCGACCTCCTGCGCTCCCTCGGCCCGGTGCGCTACGCGCGGCAGGCGCGCGACACGACCGCCGCCACCCTCGCCGGGCCTGCCCGGCTCGCGGTGTACCGGCGGATCTGGGACGAGGCGGCGGTGGGAGTCGGTGCCGAGGTCTCGGAGCAGCCGCCGGGCTTCCTCACCATCTCGAACGGGGCAGGCAGCGTCCGGCTCTGGCGGCACCTGATTCCGGTCGACGATCCCGTCACGCTCCGTCTGGCCGGCGACAAGCCCGCCGCACACGTCGTGCTCACGGCCGCCGGCCTGCCGGTGCCGGCGCATCGCACCGTGGCCGTCGCGGACCTCGACGACGCAGCGGCGTTCGTGCGGGAGCAGGGGCGCGTGGTCGTGAAGCCGGCGAGCAGCACCGGCGCCGGGAGCGGCGTGACCGGCGGCGTGCAGACCCCCGGCGACCTGCTCAGGGCGCGCGTCGTCGCCGCCCGGCACGACTCGGAGCGGCTTCTGCTCGAGCGGCACGCCGAGGGCGAGGAGTACCGGGTGCTGGTGCTGGACGGCGAGCCGATCGGCGTCGTCAGGCGGTACCAGCCGCGGCTGCACGGCGACGGTGCTGCGACGGTCGCAGCGCTCGTCGAGGCCGAGAACGAGCGGCGCCTGCAGGCGCACGGCCGCGCAGGTCTCTGGCCGGTACGGCTCGATCTCGACGCGCTCATCGCGCTCCGCGGGCAGTCCCTCACGCCGCGGTCGGTGCCCGAGCCCGGCAGGGTCGTGGACGCCAAGAGCACGACGAGCGAGGGCGGCGAGCGCGATGCGACCGTGGTCGACGTCGACGACTCGCGGATCGCCGGGATCGTGGGCGACGCCGCGCGAGCGGCGACCGCGATCGGGGCGCGGCTCGCGAGCGTCGAGGTCGTGACGCCCGACCCGTCCGTGCCGCTCGCCGAGGCCGGCGGTGTGGTCGTCGAGGTCAACACGACCCCGGGCATCGCCCAGCACTACCTCGTGAGCAATCCGGACGAGATCGTGCCGGTCGCCGAGGCCGTTCTGCGGCGGCTACTCGCCGACTAGGACCACCCGAAAACCGGTGGAAACCTAGCCGAAAGGCCTGTTCTCGCCGGGCCCGCGCCGTCCTACGATCCTGGTGGTGGAGAGGGCCGTCCACAGGGGGAGTGAGGCCGTCACGCGCATCGCCATGGCGGTCTGGGCGACTGCGTTCTCGTTCGGCGTGCTCTTCCACGAATGGCAGACCGGGCAGCCGCCCTGGTCGATCCACGCCGTCGCCGCGGTGGCCGCGATCGCCGTCATCCTCCGGCCGACATCCGTGGCGCGGATCGTCGTGCTGTTCGCGATCCTCACCGTCGAGCTCGCCTTCGACCTGCCGAACCCGTGGAACCACACCGTGCTCGCGGGGGTGGTCGGCGGCGCGATCACGATCTGGTGGCTGATCACGTTCGCGCGCAGCCGCGCGCTCGCCCTCGACGCCCCCTTCTTCTTCCGGCGCATCGCGCCGTTCCTGCGGACGTCGTTCATCGCGGCCTGGTACATCGCCTGGTTCGCGAAGCTGAACCACGGCTTCGTGGACACGGACACCGCCTGCGCGGTCTGGATCCTCGACCAGGTGCCGCTGCTGCCGACGCCGGACAGCCTGCACGGCCTGATGGTGGCCGGCACGCTGGTGATCGAGTTCACGATCCCGACGCTTCTGATCTTCCGGCGCACCCGACCGCTCGCGATCGCGCTCGGCTTCGGCTTCCACCTCGTGTCCGCTGCCGGTGGCCACACGGCGTTCTCGGGCCTCGCGTGGAGCTTCTACCTGCTGTTCCTGTCCGAGCGCACGCTGGCGCGGATCGCCGCCACGGCGGTCGGCTACCTCTCGCGGCCGACGCGCAGGCGGATGACCGAGGTGCTGCGGTCGCCGCTGCTCTGGGTCGCTCTGTCGGCGTTCTGGCTCGCGGCGCTGGGCGTCGTCCAGGTCGTCCCCGAGGACTGGGTCGCGCCGATGCGCCGGTGGGGCGCGGCGTTGCCGTTCGCGGTCTACGCGATGGTGTGGGCGTGGCTCCTGTTCGGGTACCAGCGGGGGCGCTTCGTGCTCTCGCCCGGCTTTCGCGGCGGCCTGCGCTTCAGCGAGGCCATCTTCTTCGTGGCGCTCGTCGTGCTCGTCGTCAACGCCGCGAGCCCGTACGTCGGCCTCAAGACCCGCTACTCGCTGACGATGTACAGCAACCTGCAGACCGAGCCCGGTCGCTGGAACCACCTGATCGTGCCGGAGATGCACCCGTTCGACTGGCAGGACGGCCTCGTCGACTTCGTGCAGGTCGACGACCCCGAGCTGGCCGACAAGGTCGAGGCGTACAACGGCAAGCAGCTCGTGCTCATGGACGCACGCCGGCTCGTCGCCGGCTACCGCGACGCGAACGTCGTGTACGAGCTCGACGGCGTCCGCCACAGGGCTGCGCCGGTCAGCAGCGACGGCGTGCTCGGCGATGCGCTCCCGACGGGACTCGCCCAGCTCGCCGGGTTCAGGCCGGTCGCCACCGAAGACACCTGTCAGCACTGATCGCCGGCGGGCCGGGCTCGAGGCCGCTCCGGCTGTCGTGAGTGCGAAGCTCCGCGCGTGCGTGACCCCGACATGAACGAGCAGACGCGGCCGGAGGCAGGTGACGCCGTGAAAAGCGGCCGGTCGTTCGTCAGGGCCGCCTCGCTGACGTACGCGACGAACCTCGGCGTCGCGGCCCTGTCACTGCTGAACGTCCTCATCATCTCGCGCGCGCTCGGACCCGACGGTCGCGGCGAGGTCGCGTTCCTCATCACCGTGTCGCTCGTCTCGGCGACGGTCGCCACGCTGGGCGTCCAGCAGGCGAGCGCCAACCTGGCCGGGACGCACCCCGCCGTCCGGCCTTCGCTCGCGACGAACGCGCTGATCCTGTCGATCGTCAACGGCGGCATCACGTCGCTCCTGATCGTGATCCTGATCGCGCTCTTCCCCGCCGTCGGCGCGGACTCGGCGCCCTGGCTACTGGGGGTCGCGCTGGCGGCGATCCCGATCCAGATCCTCCGCACCTACTACGTGTTCCTCGTCCTCGCCGACTACGGCTTCGGCGCGAGCAACCTGTCCTGGATCATCGGGCCGATCGTCAACGTCGTCGCCAACGGGGCGATCGCGGCCTTCGCGCACCTGACCGTGGGCTATGCGACGGTCGTCTGGGCCGTCGGCCAGGCGCTCGGCGTCGCCGTTCTCGCCTGGTACGTCCACAGCCGGCTCGCCGGCTACGGCCGCCCGGATGTCGCCCTGGCGCTGCGCACGCTCCGCT
Source organism: uncultured Gaiellaceae bacterium (assembly GCA_963733065.1). Taxonomy (GTDB): domain Bacteria; phylum Actinomycetota; class Thermoleophilia; order Gaiellales; family Gaiellaceae; genus CAVTBT01. The sequence continues at coordinate 75,064 of CAVTBT010000005.1, read as the reverse complement.
TCGGCCTCAAGGCCCACATCGGCAACGTCATGCTCATCGGCAACTACCGGATGGACCAGTGGTTCACCGGCTCGATCGCCGGCGCGCGCGAGCTCGGCTTCTACAGCGTCGCCGTCGCGTGGGCCGAGGGCCTCTTCTTCCTGCCGACGGCGCTCGCCTCGGTGCAGCGGCCGGACATCGTCCGTTCCTCGGCCGACGAGGCCGTGCAGCGGGCGGCCGCGATCTTCCGGGCGGCGGTGGTGCTGACGGTGCCGATCGCGATCGCGCTCTTTCTGCTCGCGCCTGTGCTCTGCGGCTTCCTGTTCGGCGAGCAGTTCCGCGCCGCGACCGACGACCTGCGCCTGCTCATCCCTGGGGCGTTCGGCGTCGTCGCCCTCAAGCTCCTGGGCTCGGCGCTCACTGCGCAGGGCTTCCCGGTTCGCGAGAGCATCTCCCTCGGCGTGAGCTTCGTCGCGACGGTCGTGCTCGACGTGCTCCTGATCCCGCGCTGGGGCGGCGAGGGCGCGGCGATCGCCTCGAGCACGGCGTACTGCCTCGGGGGGTTCGTCTGCTGCGTGATCTTCGCGAGGACTCTCGGCGGCCGCGCGGCGGACCTCGTGCCGCGCGGGAGCGACATCGTCGGCGTGGGCCAGAACCTCCGCTCCGTCATGCGCCGCCTGACCGCGGGCCTCCAGCGCTGATGTCGGCGGGCGCCGGAGCGGCCGGGCGGATCGGCGTCTACGTCGACGCGGTCTACCGCCGGCAGGGCGCGCGCGTGTCGACGGACCGGGCGTTTCTGCTCTTCGTGGCCGAGGTGGCGACGCACTTCGACGGCGTTGCGCTGCTCGGGCGGACGATCGAGTCGGCCGAGAGCGCCGATTACGAGCTGCCGCCAGACGTCGAGCTCGTCGAGCTGCCGCACTACACGAGCCTGCTCTACCCGCTCGAGGTGCTGCGGGCGCTACCAGGCACCGTGCGCGCGATGTGGCGTGGCGTCGACTCGGTCGGGACGGTCTGGGTGATCGGCCCGAACCCGTTCGACCTCATCGTCATCGCCTTCGCGCTGGCGCGGCGCAGACGGCTTGCGCTCGGTGTGCGCCAGGACACGCGCGCTTATTTCGCGTCACGCGTGCCGAATCCGCGGTGGTGGCCGTTCGTCGCGGCGATGCGCGGCGTCGACGGCGTCTATCGGCTGCTCGCCCGGCGCGTCCCGACGACGGTCGTGGGCGAGGCGATTGCCGAGCAGTACGGCAGCGGGCGCCCCAACGTGCTGCCCATGACGGTGACGTTGATGCGCGCGGCCGACGTCGCCGAGGCGCCGGCCGACCGCGACTGGTCGGGCACGGTCGAGCTTCTGACCGTGGGCCGGCTGGAGCAGGAGAAGAATCCGCTCCTGCTCGTCGAGGCGCTCGCCGAGCTCGAGCGGGGCGACCCCGGGCGCTTCCACCTCACCTGGCTGGGGCGTGGCCCGCTCGAGGACGAGGTGCTCGCCGCTGCCGAGCGGCTCGGCGTCCGCGAGCTCATCACACAGCGCGGCTACGTCCCGTTCGGCCGCGAGCTGTTCGAGCTCTACCGCGCGGCGCATCTCTTCGTTCACGTCTCCCTCACCGAGGGCGTGCCGCAGGTCATCGTCGAGGCCCTGGCCAACGGCGTGCCGGTGGTCGCGACCGACGTCGGCGGAGTGCGTGCGGCGTTCGGCGACCCCGGGGCCGCGCTCCTCGTCCCGCCTTCGGACCTGCCCGCGCTCGTCGGCGCGATCCGCCGGACGGCCTCCGACGCGGACGGTCGGCTGGAGCGGAGCCGCCGGGGGCTCGAGCTCGCCCGCAGCCTCACGCTCGAGGCGGAGGCCGAGCGGGTCGCCCGCTTCCTCGCGGGGTCCTACACCTAGGCAGGCCCGAGCGGCTTGCGGAGCAGCGCCATGTAGTACGTGCGAAGCGGTGGGATCGCCGCGAGCGCCGGGTAGAGCGTGCCTGTCAGCGGCCCGAGTCGTCGCGCGATCTGCGGCACGAGCGTGAGCGTGCGCGCCGACGTCTCGAATCCCACGAACAGCCCCTCGAGCTCGTCCCGACTGATGCCGCGGACGTTCCGGTTCGACGGATTGTCGTAGCGGAAGTCGTACCAGAGGACGTGGCCGCCGGGCCTCAGCACGCGCGCGCACTCGGCGGCGACGTTCCGCTGCATCACCGGGTCGAGGATCGAGGAGAAGACGATGAAGAGCAGGACGAGGTCGAAGCTCGCGTCCGAGTGCGGAAGGCTCTCGGCGTTCCCCTCCACGACGTCGAGCCACGGGAGCTCCCGGCGCGCAATCTCGACGCGGGGCTCGAGCAGCTCCACGCCGTGCAGCCGCTCTCGGGTCGCGCCGAGCTCGACGAGGTGCGCGAGCACGTGCCCCGTGCCGCAGCCGACCTCGAGGATCTCGCGCTCACCGAGCGGCAACAGACCCTGCGAACCGAGCAGGTCCCGCTGTACCCGGTCGCGCTCGGCCCTGATGGCCTGGTTCCCACGGTTGTCGAGCCCCCATCGCGTCCCCGAGCGGTCCTCGTCGGCGTAGCCCCGGTAGACCTCCTCGAGGCGGCGGACCTCCTGGTCGCTCACTGCGCCGGCTGCCGCGCGCGCTCGGCCTCCGCGATCACACGCGGGAGAGCCAGCGCGAGGCCGACGAGGATCCAGAGCGGCCGCGCCGTCTCCGAGCTCAGGAAGAACGAGGCGATCGCCCAGCCGCCCAGGCTGAGCAGCAGGGCGTTCGCGGTTCGCGCGAGCTCGAGGTCTCCCAGCCAGCGGGCCCGTACTGCCGCCCGTCGCAGCGTCCGCGCCGTCGCAAACAGCAGCCCGACGAAGAACAGGAAGCCGGGAAGCCCGAGCTCGGTGAGGCTGCCGAGGTATGCGTTGTGGACGTACACCCCCGGTGGCCGCTCCTCGAAGTTCCGCAGGTCGGTGCCCGGGGTCGTGCGCACGGCGTCGTTGGAGACCGTATGGAACGCGTTGATGCCGATCCCCGTCGCCGGGTTCTCCTTGAAGAGCCGCCAGGCGGCGAGCCACTCGTTCACGCGCCCGGAGCCCGTGGCCTCCTCGCCCTGGACGAGCGAGACGACCCGCTCGGTGACCTCGGTGTAGGAGACCGCGAGCGCGAGCGCGACGCCCACCGCGATGACGAGCGTCGCAAGCGACTTGTGCCCGAACGAGCGGAAGATGCTGCGGGCGGGCAGGACGAGCAGGAGGATCGCCACGAACGCGAGCGAGAGGATGCCGCCGCGCGAAAGCGTGCTGAAGGTCGCGCCGACCACCGTGACGACACCGCCCCAGAACAGCATGCGCAGCCACCACTCCTTGGCGCGTGCGCCGAGCACGATCAGGATCGGGAACGCCACGACCTGATAGGCCGCGAAGAAGTTCGGATCGCCGACGAATCCGCCCGCCCGTCCTCCGCCCGTCGAGACGAAGACGAGGACGGCCACCAGGCCGACGATCGCCGCCGCGACGCCGATGCCGTACAGCACGAGGTCGAACGCTTTCCGCGTCCGGACGAGTAGTGGGATCGCGACCATGAACGCCACCGAGACGGCAAGCGGCGCGAGACCGAGCCAGGTCTCGTGCAGGTCGACAGTCCAGAGCACGCTCGCGAACGCCCAGAGCGAGTAGCAGACGGCCCACACGAGCGGCGCGCCTGACGGCGCGGTGAGGGTTCGCGTCCGCGCCAGCTCGGCCAGCACGACGAAGACCGCCGCCGCCGCGACGAACCGGCTGATGGTCGTGCCGCCGAGCTGGACGGCCTCGATGTAGGCCGTGGCGCCCATGATCACCAGGACGAACAGCGGCCGCAGCGCGAGCAGCGCTCCGCACGTCCCGACGACGGCGAGCGCGATGGCGGCCTCGGCCCCGCCCGTCGCAGCAGCGCCGCCGACCATGGCACCGGACAGGACCGCGACCCCGACCCAGGCGGGGACGCCGGGACGGGCGGAGGCGGTGCCGGCCCTGACGCTCATCGCCGCAGCAGCCGGGCCAGGCCCGCGATCAGCCCGGCGGCGTAGCCGACGTGCATGGTCGGGTAGGCGGCGGCGACGCGGGGCAGCAGCCGCAACGGCTCACGGCGTCGCGTGGTCGCCTCTGCCGCGAACGCCGTGGAGGCGAGCAGATAGGCGGTCGTCTGCAGCAGGAGCAGCCGGCCTGCGAACCGGCTCCTCGTGGCCGCCGGCAGGAGCAGTGCGACCGAGGCGGCCAGCGCCGCGGGCGCCATGCTGCGGGCGCTGAGGATGCGCCTGTGCTTCTTCATCACGGGGATCTTCCAGAGCCCGTACTGATAGTACTGCCGCCACAGTCCGCGGAAACTCCCGCGCGGCACGTACTCGGACCGGATCGACGTGTCGAGGATCAGACGTCCGCCCGCCTTGCGAATCCGGAAGTTCAGCTCGTCGTCCTGGTTGCGGACGAGCGTCTCGTCGAACAGCCCGGCACGCTCGAACGCGATCGGCAGGAAGGCGCCGCAGTAAAAGTTGTCGACCTCGGTGCGCTCGTCCTTGTCGCCGTGCCGGGTCCAGTGCGCGCCGCCGAACGGTCCGTCGAGCGCACAGGCGACGGCCCGCTCGGTCTCCGTCCGGCCGACGGGTGTGGGCACGCCGCCCACGGCCCAGGCTCCGGTCTCTCGTGCCGCCTCTGCGGAGCGCTGTAGGTAGTCGGGCGGGTAGCGCGAGTGGCAGTCGAGCCGGATGATCAGCTCGCCCGAGCTGCGGGCGATGCACTGGTTGAGCCCTGGCGACACCCATCGCGACGGGTTGGGAATGATCGTCAGGGTCAGGCCGGCACGGTCGGCGGCCTCCTGGAGCAGCTCGGCGCAGCCGTCGTCCGAGGCGCCGTCGGCGACGAACACCTCGACGTCGCCGTCGAAGTCCTGCGCGGCGAGATCGTCGACGAGGTGGCCAACGTGCCGTGCCTCGTTGTACATCGGCACGATGACCGAGACTCGGCCGATCCGGCCGGTCTCCGACCCCTCGTGTCGCCGGCTCATGCGGGCAGGAACGCGTGCTCCGCCGATTCCCACGCCGTGACCGCCTCGGCGTAGTCCTCGTGGCGCCCGATGTCCAGCCAGTAGCCGTCGAACTGGTAGGCGCCCACGGGCTGTCCCTCGCGCAGGAGCGCCTTCACGAGATCGGGAAAGTCGAAGTGGCTGCCGTCCGGGATGTGCTCGAGCGCCTGCGGCTCGACGGCGTAGATGCCCATGCTCACGGCCAGCGTGAACTCCGGCTTCTCGACGTAGCCGCTGACCTCGGACACGGTCTCGCCCGAGTCCGCGAAGTGGAGCACGCCGTAGTCGACCGAGACGGTGCGGACGTGCGTGGCGATCGTGAGCATGTTCCCGCTCGCCCGGTGGGCGCGCAGCAGATCGCCGTAGTCGAGCGTGGTCAGGATGTCGCCGTTCATGGCGATGAAGGTGTCCGCGACGTCGATGAGCTTGAGCGGGCCGGCCGTTCCGATCGGCTCCGACTCCTGCACGTACGACACCTCGAGATCGTGGCGGCCGCCGTTGTCCACGACGGCGCGGATCAGGTGCGAGAGGTACCCGACGCAGAGCGTCACGTGCCTGAATCCCGTGCGCGCCAGCTGCTCGAGGACGATCTCGAGGATCGCGCGGTCGCCGACCGGCATGAGCGGCTTGGGTAGCACCGAGGTGTACGGGGCGAGCCTCGTGCCCTTGCCGCCCGCGAGGATCGCGATGCGCACGCGTGCGGGATCGACGAGCGCCGCCGGGGTGGGCTCGGGGCCGCGTGCCTGCTCGACCAGCGCCTCCGTGAGGTCGTATTCGTAGGCGCGCTGTGTCACGAGAGGACGGGCGGAGTGCTCACGGACTCCTCGACCCGCTGGTGTGCCATCGTCGCGAGTGCCGTCTCCTCGGCGGGCCTGCGCCGGACGCCGAGGCGCCCGGTCTCGCGATGAACGGAGACGTCGCGGCCGAGTGCGACGGCCACGCCGGTCCAGGCGATGATCCGGAGGTCCATCACGATCGAGCGCCGCTCGACGTAGAGGCGGTCGACCTCCAGCTTGCTCGGTAGCAGGCGCTCGCGGTAGTCGCGCTCGCGATCCTCGGTGGCGAGGAGCCGGCCCTCGTGCGCGAAGGCGAGCTGCGTGAGACCCGTGATGCCCGGGCGTGCCGCCAGGATCGGTGCGAACTCGTCGGGGTAAACCTCGACGAACTTGGGGTCCTCGGGCCTCGGTCCGACGAGGCTCATCTGGCCCCGCAGCACGTTCCAGAGCTGCGGGATCTCATCGAGCCTGTACTCCGTGAGGAAGCGGCCGACGCGTGTGAGGCGGTCGTCGCGGCTGATCGTCAGCGCGGAGCCCCGTGCCCCCTCGACCATCTTCCGGAACTTCAGCACGGCGAGGGGCCGCCCGAACCTGCCGACGCGCGTGGCGCGATAGAAGATCGGGCCTGGGCTCTCGAGCTTGATCGCGCTCGCGATGACGAGGATCACCGGCAGCAGCACGACGAGCAGCGCAAGCGCCAGCACGATGTCGACCGTGCGCTTGGCCAGCGATCCCGCGGTGAAGAGCAGCCGCCAACGCAGCGTGCTCCCTCTCGCCGACGAATCCGTGAATGGGGCTTGAGCGCGGCCCCCGCCGCTCGGACCCTCGTCCAGCACGTCCTCCCCCTATGCCAATCCCATCTCCCGAGGAGGCCTTTACGGCTACCCCGGTCCCGTCATCGATGCTAAGGGGAGAGGTCGAGAGAGTCGAGTCCAGTTTCGGGTCTAGGAAGGTCTAGGTGGATGGGTGGGTTTCACCTGTCCTCGAGGCGCCCGCGGACGGCGTGCATAGCATCAGTCTGATGAGCGATTCGCCCTGGCAGGTGCCGCTGTCGGACATCGACGTGGACGACGAACTCGTCGCCGCGGCGGAGGAGACCGTGCGCTCCGGCTGGTGGAGCATGGGGCCGCGCGTGGCCGAGTTCGAGGAGGCGTTCGCGGCGTACTGCGGCACGCGGCACGCGTTCGCCGTCTCGAGCGGGACGTCCGCCCTGCACCTCGCCCTCGCCGCGTGCGGCTGCGGGCCGGGGGACGAGGTGATCGTCCCGTCGCTCACGTTCGTGGCGGCGGCGAACACGATTCGCCACGCGGGCGCGGAGCCGGTCTTCTGCGACGTGCGGGGCAAGGACGACCTGAATCTCGACATCGCGAGCGTCGAGGCGGCGATCGGGCCGGCGACGAAGGCGATCGCGGTGCTCCACTACGGCGGGCACCCGTGCGACATGGAGGCCGTGCTCGCCCTGGCGCAGGCGCACGGGCTGGTCGTGGTCGAGGACGCGGCGCACGCGCTCGGCGCGGAGCTCGACGGCCGGATGTGCGGTGCGATCGGCGCCGCCGGCTGCTTCAGCTTCTTCAGCAACAAGAACCTCCCGATCGGCGAGGGCGGCATGGTCGTCACCGACGACGACGCCGTCGCCGACCGGATCCGCCTGCTCCGTTCGCACGGCATGACGACCCTGACGTGGGACCGGCACCGCGGCCACGCCCACTCGTACGAGGTCGTGACGAGCGGCTTCAATTACCGGCTCGACGAGGTGCGCGCCGCGATCGGGCTCGTGCAGCTGCGCCGGCTCGACGACGGCAACACCGAGCGTGGGCGACTCGTCGCCCGCTACCGAGAGCGCCTCGACGGCGTCCCGGGGCTCACGATGCCGTTCGCGGACGCTGGCGGCGAACGCTCGGCGCACCATCTGGCGGTGGTCGTGCTGCCGAAAGGGACCGATCGCGACGAGCTGCGGACGGCGCTCCAGGCCGACGGCATCCAGACGAGCGTCCACTACCCCCCGATCCACGGCTTCGCAGCCTTCGCGGACGTCCGGCGCCCCGCGGCGCTGAGCGTCACGGAGGAGCTCGCCCCGCGGCTGCTGACGCTGCCGCTCTACCCGACCCTTGGCGAGCAGCGCGTCGATCTCGTCTGCGACGCTCTGATCGCCAAGCTCTAGCGCGGGAGGATCGCGTACATCTACTACACGTCGCAGGACGGAAGCACGACCGAGATCAGGTACGTCGACGCTCCGGCGGGGAACCCCGACCAGGACGGCGACGGCGTGCCCGACGACATCGATCCTGACGGCGGAGCGGGCACGAGCCCGCCCGGCTTCGCGGACGACACGGGGAACGGGAAGGTCACGACCGGCGAGGTGCTGAGCGGCTCCGTGACGGTCGAGGACGTCGCCGATCCGAAGGGCGTCCGCATCACGGGCGGTCCGGGCGGCGCGGTCGTGTCCGTCTGTCCGCTCGGCTTCGAGCTCGAGATCCCTGCCGGCGGCGCCGTGACCGTGACGTGTGGCAGCGTCGTCGTCGAGAACGTGACGGGCGGGCCGGTGACCGTGCACGTCCCGGGCGGCCAGGCGACGGTGACGTTCCCGGCCGGCACCGGCGGGACCGTCGACACCGCGCCGGGCGGCGGGGCGACGATCGCCGGCGTGACGGGCGACGGCGTGACGGTCTCGGTCGGCGGCACCGTGACCCCGATTCCGGCGGGCGGCTCGGCCAACCTGATCGTCCGCGGAACCGGCAACGACACGATCGCCGGCACGGCCGGCGACGACGTGATCGTCGATGCCGGCGGGAAACAACGTGATCGACGGCAAGGGCGGGAACGACACGATCACGACCGCGGGCGGCAACGACCGGATCGAGGGCGGCCCCGGCAACGACACGATTCAGGCCGGGAACGGCAACAACACGGTGAACGGCGGCGCCGGGAGCGACGTGGTCACGACCGGGCTCGGGCAACGACGTGATCGACGGCGGCGCCGACGGCGACACGATTCAGGCCGGCAACGGCAACAACACGGTCAACGCCGGCGCAGGCAACGACTCGATCACGAGCGGGTCGGGCAACGACACGATCGACGGCGGAGCGGGGTTCGACACCTGCCGGCCCGGCGGCGGCAGCAACAAGGTCAAGAACTGCGAGGCTTGACGACGCCCAGAGGTGGCGGAGCCGTTGCGGCTCCGCCACCCGCTTCCCCCCTCAGGAAGCCGCCGACGGCCTCGGCGGGGCGCTCGACCTCCGCCGGCCGGCGCGACTCGCCCTCGTGCGGCGCCTCGATCGTGATGTTCGGCAGCACCCGGTCGAGCCAGCGCGGCATGTACCACGACTTCTCGCCGAGCAGCGTCAGGAACGACGGCACGAGCGTCATGCGTACGACCAGCGCGTCGGTGAGGATCGCCACCGCGAGCAGCAGCCCGAACTCCTTCGGGATGCGATCGGCGCTGAGGATGAAGGCCGCGAAGACCGTGCCCATGATCAGCGCCGCCGCGACGACGACCCGGCCGATGGCCGAGATGCCGTGCTCGACCGCCTCACGGGTGTTGAGCCCGTGCACGTGCTCCTCCCGGATGCGGCTCATGATGAAGACCATGTAGTCCATCGAGAGGCCGAACAGGATCGCGAACGCGATCGGCGGCACGAACGTCTCGATCGGGCCCGTCCGGTCGAGGCCGGTCAGCCCGAGCAGGTGGCCCTCCTGCACCACCAGCGTCAGCACGCCGAAGCCCACGAACGCGGACATGATCGTCGTGATCGCCGCCGTCAGCGAGATGACGATCGACCGGAAGGCCATCGCCAGCAGGATGAAGGTGACGCCGATGACGTAGAGCAGGAACAGCGGCAGCCGCTCCATGATGCGGTCGCCGATGTCCTTGAACGCCGCAGTCTGGCCGGACACGTAGGCGACCGCGTCGCCGTCCTCCGTAGCGGTCGGCACGACCTGCTCTCGCAGGCGGTCGACGAGGTTGTCGGTCGCCTCGTCCTGCGGCGCCGACTGGGGCGTCACGAAGACGATGCCGACCGTCTCCTCGTCGTTCAGCTGCGGCTCGCGCACCGACGCTACGCCCGGAAGCCCCTGCACGCCCTCGTAGATCCGCTGGGGCGCCTGGGCGTCGCCGTTGACGTCGACGACGATCGGGATCGGGCCGTTGAAGCCCGGGCCGAAGCCCTCGGCCAGGAGATCGTAGGCGCGCCGGCTGGTCTGCTCCTTGGGCTGCGTGCCCTGGTCGGCGGCGCCGAGGCGCACGAGCCCCGAGGTCAACGCCAGCACGATGCCCCCGATCAGCACGACCGGGAACACGATCTTCGCACGCGAGGTCACGAACCGGCCCCACCGCGCCACGAGCGTCTTCTCGCGCGCCGCCTCCGAGTCGTCGATCTGACGGAGGAACGGCACCTTGAGCCGGTCGATCTTGTGGCCGAGCAGCGCGAGCACCGCCAGCAGCAGCGAGTTGGCGATGAGCACCGTCGTCAGCACGCCGAGCGCGCTGCCGATGCCGAGCTTCGTGACGAAGTCCAGGCCGAAGAACGCCAGGCCGGTCACGGAGATGGCGACCGTCACGCCGGCGAAGATCACCGCCCGCCCGGCGGAGGCGCCCGCCTCGGCGGCCGCGTCCTGCGGGGACAACCCCTCGTGGAGCATCTGTCGGAAGCGCGTGACGATGAACAGCGAGTAGTCGATGCCGACGCCCAGGCCGATCATCGAGACGAGGATCGGCGTGATCGTGTTGATGTCGGTCAGGCCGGCGAGGATGAAGAGCAGCAGGAACGCCGTCGCCAGCGCCGCGATCGCGAGGGCGATCGGGATCATGCTCGCCACGAAGGTGCGGAACACGAAGAGCAGGACGATGATCGCCGCCAGCAGTCCGAGCAGCTCCGACGTGCCCTGCTCGATCGGCGGGAACTCGGCCTCACCGTTGTACTCGACGATCACGCCGACCGGTTCGACCGCCTCACGGACGGCCTCCTGCACCGCGACGACCTCCTCGCGGTCGGCGTCCTCGATCGTCTCGCTGAACTGCGCCTCCGCGTACGCGATGCGGCCGTCCTCTGAGACGGTGTCCTCGCTGAACGGATCGCCGACGCTCTCGAGGCCGGCCTTGCCTTCCGCCGGCGCGAACTCCTCGGTCTTGAGGCGCGCCATGGCACCCTCGATCGCCTCGCGGCGTTCCGGCGTGTCGAGCTGCTCGCCTTCGGGCGCCGCGAACACGATGTTCAGGACGCCGCCCTGCTCGGAGGCGAACTCGGACTCGATGAGGTCGGTCGCCCGCTGGGTATCGGAGCCGGGGATCTCGAACTCGTCGCGCAGGCTGCCGCCGACCGTCGCCACCAGGGCGATCAGGGCGGCGACGATGCCGAGCCACCCGAGCACCACACGCCACGGGTGGGTCGCGCACATGCGCGCCCAGCGCGCGAGCGAGCCGGTCGCAAGCCGTTCGTGGGCAGCGCGCCGCTCCGGCCCGACCTCCTCGTCCGCGCGGCTGATGGCCCGGTCTTCGTCCCGTCCGTCGATCTGATCCGTCATGCGTTCATCCCCTTGTCGCAGCCGAGTTCCCCCCGAAACGCGTGCGGGCGGCGTTTGTCGTGCGTCAGCTTTGCAGGACTGAGGCTCGCAGACCTACCCGTCCGGCCACAGTGGGGTAGCCAGGCGTCTCGGGGTACGGTTGGCCGCACCATGCCCGCTGGGGCGCCGGACGAGCCTTCGAGCGCGGTCATCGGCCCAGTCCCGAGGTCGCCAGGACGTCCCCCAGTGCGTCGAGACCGCTCTCGAACGCGTGCTCGGGCAGCGCCGCGTAGCCGATGATCAACCCGTCGCGAGCCGCGCGACCACCGTGGTAGCTCCTTTCGACCGAGGAGATCTCGATCGACCGCCGCGCCGCGCGGTCGACGAGCTCTGCGGCCGACGGCCCGTGGGGCGGCAGCTCGAGCAGCACGCGCAAACCGGCCGAGATCCCGACCGGCGTCACCTCGGGCGCGCGTGACGCCAGCATCGCGACGAGCCGGTCGCGGCGGGCTCGGTAGCGCGAGCGCATGCGGCGCACGTGGCGCTCGAACGCTCCAGACAGCAGGAGCTCCCCGAACGCGATCTGGTCGGGGGCGGACACGTGGACGTCCTCGGCCAACCGCAGGGCGACGACCGGCTCGAGCAACGAGGGTGGAAGCAGGAGCCAGCCGAGTCGCAGACCGGGGGCGAGCGTCTTGCTCGTCGTGCCGGCGTACGCAACGCGGCCGGGGTCGAGCGACTGCAGCGCGCCGATCGGCTGCCGGCCGTAGCGGAGCTCGGCGTCGTAGTCGTCCTCGATCACGAAGCCGTTCGCGTCGCGCGCCCAGGCGATCGCCGCGCTCCGCCGCTCCGGCTGGAGCAGTGCGCCCAGTGGATACTGGTGCGCGGGGGTGAGCACCACGGCGCTCGCGCCGGTCCCTGCCAGGAGTTCCGTTCGCGCGCCGCGCTCGTCGACCGGCACCGGCACGACCCGCAAGCCGGCGCTCCTGACCACGTGACGGTGCCAGCTGAGGCAAGGGTTCTCCATCGCGACTCGGCTTGCTCCCTGAGCGTGGAGCACGCGTGCGAGGAGCGACAGGCCGTGCACGAAGCCGGCGCAGACGACGATGTGCTCGGGATCGGCGACGGCGCCACGAGCACGGGCCAGATAAGCGGCGAGCGCGGCGCGCAGCTCGGGTCTTCCTCGCGGGTCGCTGTAGCCGAGGCTCGAGGCGGGCGCGTCGCGCAGACCGCGCCGGAGCGCGCCCGTCCACGCGGCGCGCGGGAAGGCAGTCAGGTCGGGCAGTCCAGGGTTGAAGTCGAATCGGACCGGTCGAGGCGTCGGCTCCGCCGTCGGGGCGGCAGGCTCGACGAGCGCCACGTCGGCGACCCAGGTGCCGGCGCCGTGCCGCGCGTTGAGGTAGCCCTCGGCGACGAGTTGGGCGTAGGCGTCGACCACCGTGCCGCGTGCCACGCCGAGGTCTGCGGCCAGGGCGCGGGTCGACGGGAGCCGCGTGCCGGCGACGAGGCGCTGGTCGCGGATCGCGGAGCGGAGCGCCTCTTCGAGAGCGGCGCGGCGCGGCCCGCCGGTACGCAAGGCGAGTTGCAGCGTGTCAGCGGAAGTGGTCCAAGAAAATTGCATCGAAATGGCCTGGCGGATGGATCACTGAGCCTCTACTCTGCCCGCTTTGACGATCCAGAAGCAGCAGACAACGAGGCGCCGGTGGCGCGGATGAGCTTCAGCCAGGCAGGCCGCGCGGCGGTGAATGCCGACGCGGACAGTCGCCGCGGAACGCTCGTCAGAGTGACCGACGGGCCTCGCGCAAGGGAGCGGGACGTCGGGCTCGAGCACCTGGGCCGGCTCGTCGGATCCTGGAGGCTGTCGGGTGGCCTTCACGGGCAGATCCGCTTCGAGTGGACCCAGGGCCGCCACTTCCTCGTGCAGCACATCGAGCTCGACGGGCTGCGCGGGATCGAGATCATCGGCCGCGAGCGGCCGATCGGCGCCGAGCCGAGCGACGACATCCACGCCCGTTTCTTCGGCGACAACGGGGAGACGTACGACCACGTCTACGAGCTCGAGGGGGACACGCTGACGATCTGGAGCGGCGAGCGCGGCGAGCCGCCGTACTTCCGGGGTCGGTTCGTCGGCGACGACGCGATCATCGGTGCGTGGGTGTACCCCGACGGAGCCGGTCCGGACGTGACGGCGACGCGCCTGCTTTCCGTCGTGGATTTTGCGTGAGCCGGACTAGGCGGTGACGATCGAGTCCGCCGCGAGGACGACGAGCCCGAGCTCGGCGGCTCGGTCGATCGCGTCGTTCCGGCTGGAGACTCCGAGCTTTCGGTAGACGGCGATCGCCTGCGTCTTGACGGTCGTGCGGGAGATGTGCAGGCGCTCGCCGATCTCCCGGAAGGTGAGTCGGGTGGTCAGCAGCGGGACCAGGCGGAGCTCTGCCGCCGTCAGCATCGAGCTCTGCCGTGCACGGTTGAGCTCGAGGTCGTCGAGTTGCGCGCGCACCTCGTCCGCCAGCGACACGAGCACGCCGAGCTCGGGGTGCTGGACGAGGATCGCCTCCGCCTCGCGCAGGAGCGCACGAGCGCCGACGGTGTCCAGCAGCGCCATCCGGGCGCGTGCCAACTCGAGCAAGCTCTGCACCGCGTACCACGGCAGTGCGCGGGTCAGCCTGGGGCGGAGGCCATCGGCCTCGTCGAGGTTTGCGCGCGCCCGCTCCCAGCTCCCGCACCGCAGCTCTGCTCGCGCGGACGCAGCCAACCCGACCGCGATCGCGAGCGGGGTGCCCGGACCGTCGCCGGCGAGTGCGCGCGCCTCGTGCGCGAGATCTCTGGCGACGGCATGATCGCCGCCGGCCGTGGCGAGCAGCGACCGCTCTGCGAGAGCGAGGATTCGCGCGTCGCTGCCGCCCACGCTTCCGGCTGACTCAGCAGCCTCGGCCAGGATCGCGTCTGCCCGGTCTTCCGCCCCGAGGAGCAGGTGAGCGACTCCGACGAGGCACAGGGCAGTCGGACGCCACGGGCTTCCCGGGCCGAGCCCTTCGACTGCGGATTCCGCATCGGCGAGCATGCGCTCGACCCCGTTCCGGCAGAACGCCGCCCGCAGCAGTGCGGTCCAGGCCGTCAGCGAACGCGTGCCGTCGGGAAGCTTCCCTTCGAACGGCGTCCGCTCGGCCACCTCGAGCCAGCGGTCGGCCTCCGCCGGACGGCCGTCGAGCGCGTGGATCCAGCTCCCGAGCGCGGCGACGGCCGGGTAGCGCTCGAGGACCGCCGGATCGCCGAACACGTCGAGCCAGTCGACCGACGTCTCCAGCCGTCCGGCGCCGTCCTCGTGCACGGCGTGCGCGGTCACGAGGCGCGCGAGCATGTCGATGTCGCCGGCCGCGGTGGCGTAGCGCCTGGCCTCCTCGGGCGCGCCGTTCGCCTCGCACCAGGCCGCCGCCCGCCGGTTCAGCTCGGGGACGAGCTCCGGCTCTCGGCGCTCGAGCTCCTCCCTGAGGGTCTCGCGGAAGAGACGGTGATAGCGGAACCAGCCCCGGCGCCGGTCGAGCGGGACGACGAAGAGGGACGCCTGCTCGAGCGATTCGAGCCTGCGCGAGGATCCCTGGCGCCCACGACCGAGCACGGCGTCGCAGAGCGGTCCCGACATGGTGTCGAGCACGGACGACCTCGTGAGGAAGCGCAGATCGGCGCGCCCGAGGCGCGACAGGTGCTCGAAGTGGAAGTAGTCGGCCACGAACCGATCCGCGCCGGTGAACTCTCGGGCGGCGGGAGGGGCGTCGGCCGTCCGCTGGAGCACGAGGCCGGCGAGATGCAGCCCCGCCGCCCAGCCCTCCGTCCGCTCTGTGAGGTCTGCGACCTCGACGTCCTCGAGCTCGAGCTGAGCACCGCGGAGCAGCAGCTGCGACTCGCGGCGGCTCAGCGCCAGGTCGTCGGCGCCGATCTCGAGCAGGCTGCCCGCGGCGCGCTGCCGCGCGACCGGCAAGGGCAGCGTGCGCCCTGCCAGGACGAGCGCGGATCCCTCCGCTACGTGCCTGGCGAGCGTGGCGATCGCCCGTGCCGAATCCGTGGACCGGAGCGCGTGCACGTCGTCGAGCACGAGCACGATCGGCGCAGAGACCCCGGCGAGCGCCCCTGCCAGCCGGGGCAATGCCGTCGACCATGGAGATCGCGTCGATGCTGCGAGCGCGTCGAAGACAGGAGGCGCGACCGGCTCCACGCGATGCAGCGCGGCCGCCACGTACCGCAGCAGGACGAGCAGGTCGTCGTCGCCCTCGTCGATCGACACCCAGGCGAAGGGCCGTTCGTCACGTTCCGCCCACTGCGACAACAGGGTCGTCTTCCCGAATCCGGCCGGGGCGACGATCGAGACCACGTCCGCGGCCCGCGCCGCGCGCAGCCGGTTGACGAGACCGGGGCGCGGAACGGTCCCAGTGCGCACCCGCGGCACCCGTAGCTTCGCTTCGAGGAGCTCGAGCGGCTCCGTCCGCCAGCGGCTCGCGGCACGCGTACGCGCGGCCGGCTGTGTGGACCGGGCGCTCTCCAGCTGGCTCACGCGGACATCTCCGACTCTTCCCCCAAACCCGTCGGCACGGCTACCGACCCGTGGTCAGCCGTGAGTCAATCGCGCGAGGGTGCTCGCCGACAATGACGCCCGCACCGAACTTCGGGGTGGTGCCCGCACGGTCAACGCACACAGGCGCGCCCCGCGGGCGCGGCTAGCCGGAGAGCCGGCCGGGAGCGGCGTTCTCCTCCGCCAGGAAGAGCAATGTCGCCTTGACCCGCTTGCTCACGTCCTCGGCGTCCGAGAGATCGAGCTTCAGGAAGATCGAGTTGATGTGCTTCTCGACGGATCGCTTCGTGAGCACCAGCGAGTCGCCGATCGCGCTGTTGCTCTTGCCCTCGGCGATCGCGGCCAGCACCTCGCGCTCGCGAGGGCGTGAGCTCGGCGAGGGGTGAGTCGCGCATCCTGCCGGTCGCCGACACCAGCAGCTCCACCACCCGTGGGTCGATGACCGATCCGCCCTCCGCGACCGTCTCGACGGCTGCACGGAGTTGCTGGCCGTCGTGCACGCGCTCCTTGAGCAGATATCCACGGCCGTCCGAGCCGGTCTCGAGCAGCGTCAGCGCATAGCTTGGCTCGGCGTACTGGCTGAGCACGATGACCCCGACCGTGGGATGGCTTTCCCGCAGCGTGGTCGCGACCTGAATCCCTTCGTCGGTCCGCAACGGCGGCATGCGGATATCCGTCAGCACGACATCGGGCTGCTCGGCAGCGACCGCATCGAGCACGGAGGGGAGATCCGCGCACGAGGCGACGACGTCGATGTCGGACTGGGTCGCCAGGATCTGCTCGAGTCCTTCCCGAACGAGCAGGCTGTCATCGGCGACAACGACGCGGATCGTCACGGAGAGACGATAACGGTGCGTCGGCGTGCACCGTGCACACATCACTCGTCGGCGGGTGCGCACCTACGCAGGTACACCAGTCGGCCACATTGCGGGACGTGCGGTTCGTCGCGAAGCTTCCGGTCGCATGACCGGCACGGGTAAGCAGCCTCGCGAGTTCGTTGGCGTGGTGACGGTGGACGATCAGGCCATGTTCCGGCGTGTGGCGCGCGACGTGATCGAGGCGACGGCCGGATTCGAGTTCCTCGGCGAGGCCGCCTGCGGCGAGGAGGCCCTTGCGCTGGCCGACGAGGTCGACCCCGATCTCGTGCTGATGGACGTCCGGATGCCTGGCATGGACGGGCTCGAGACGACGCGCCGGCTCTGTGCGGCACATCCCACTGCGGCCGTCGTTCTCGTCTCGACCGACGACCCGCCCGACCTGACCGCCGTTGCCTGCGGCGCGGTCGCATTCCTGCCGAAGCGTGCGTTCGGGCAGGTCGCGTTGCAACGGCTGTGGGACGCGCACGGCAGCCGCCGCCCCGGCGTGACCGGGTAGAGCTCAGCCGACGACGTCCTCCGTCCCGGGCGTCGGTCGAATCGTCCTCCCCGGATGATGTTCGGGGGCCGCGAAGGGCGTCCAATGGACGGAGAGGGTCGTGGAGGACTACAAGACAACGCTCCGACGGCTTGCCCTCCGCGACGACCGGTTCATCGAGTCGCTGCTCGCGGACGAGCGTGGGAGCGCGGCGATCTCGAGAATCGACCCGCGGGCGCACGCACTCGTTCGGGTCGGCGCGCTGATCGCCATGGACGCGGCGCCGCCCTCGTACATGAGCGCGGTCGACGCCGCCTGCGAGGCGGGCGTCACGCACGAGGAAATCGTCGGAGCGCTGATCGCAGTCCTGCCGACCGTCGGGATCGCGCGCGTCGTTTCGGCGGCGCCGAACCTCGGGCTCGCGTTGGGCTACGACGTCGGCGAGGCGCTCGAGTCGTTCGAGCACGGCGGCACCACGCGCTGAAGCGCATCGCGAGAGACACGATCGTTGGTGTTCGATGCCGACACGTTTCATCCGCTCGGGACGATGTCGTCCCGACGCCGTCTCCGTAGCGTGGCGGGTGCTGCAGTACCCAACTCGGATCGTGAGGAAGGACGTCGATGCCGAACACTGAGAGCCGTCGCCCGCTCGTTGCCGTCCTCGGCGGTGGCTTCGCCGGCGTCGGCGCCGCGCGCAAGCTCGAGAAGGCCGACGCGGACGTCGTGCTCGTCGACAAGCACGACTACCACACCTTCCAGCCCCTGCTGTATCAGCTCGCGACGGGTCTGCTCGAGACGAGCGCGGTCGGACATTCGCTCCGCGATCTCGTCAAGCACCAGGACAACGCCGACATCCACAAGACGACGGTGACGGCGGTCGACCTCGGCGCTCGGGAGGTTCGTTTCAAGGATATGGAGCCGCTGAGCTACGACTACCTCGTCCTCGGGCTCGGCGCGGAGGTCAACTTCTTCGGAACCGAAGGCGCCGCGGAGCACGCGTTCCCCATGTACACGCTGACCGATGCGATACGCCTCAAGGAGCACGTGCTCGGACGGTGGGAGGCGGCTGACAAGGACCCGGCGCTCGTCGACGACGGCGCGCTGAACGTCGTCGTCGTCGGCGGCGGCCCGACCGGCGTCGAGACCGCAGGCGCACTGGCGGAGCTCTACCGCGCGGACTTCGTCACGGACTACCCGCACCTGCCGCAGGACAACGCTCGCATCACCCTCGTCGAGGCCGGGCCGGAGGTCTTCGCGATGTTCAAGCCGGACATCCGCTCCTACACGGTGAAGGCTCTGGAGAAGCGCACCGTCGAGCTGGTGACCGGCGACGCCGTCGCATCGATCACGCCCACCCGGGTCACCCTCAAGTCGGGCGCCGAGCTGAAGGCGCACACGCTCGTCTGGGGTGCCGGCCTGCAGGGCAACGAGCTCGTCCGGTCGCTCGGTCTCGAGCTCCAGCGAGGCAACCGGATCGGTGTCGGGCCCGAGCTCGACCTTCCAGATCATCCAGAGGTGTACGCGGTCGGCGACATCGCGGCGATCACCGATGCGAAGACGAACCAGGTGCTCCCCCAGCTCGGATCGGTTGCGCTGCAGTCCGGAGAGCACGCCGGCGAGACGATCGCGCGGCGCATCGCCGGCAAGAAGACCGAGCCGTTCAAGTACCACGACAAGGGCACGATGGCGACGATCGGACGCGGCGCTGCGGTCGTCCAGATGATGGGCGGGCGAACCATGAAGGGCAAGACGGCGCAGCTCGCGTGGGGCACCGTGCACCTCGCGCTCCTGCCGACGAACGAGGACCGCGCGAAGGCGGTGATCGACTGGGCGGGAGCTGCGTTCACACACCAGCGCACCGGCCGGATCACTGTCACCGCCGACGAGGAGTAGGAGCAGAAGCGATGACGGATGCGACGACTGCGTTCTTCGACGGGCTGCGTCAGCGCGGGCACGAGCCGATGCTCGAGAAGGTCAAGGCGACCATGCGCTTCGACCTCGCACGGGACGATGGAACCGATCGTTGGTTCGTCGCCATTGACAAGGGCGACATTGCGGTCTCCCGCAGAAACGCAAGGGCCGATTGCGTCATACGAGCCGACCGGGCGCTCTTCGACGGCATCGCGAGCGGCGAGGTGAACGCCATGGCGGCGATGCTCCGGGGGGCCATCGGCGTCGACGGCGAACCCGGGCTGGTCGTGCTGTTCCAGCGTCTGTTCCCGGGGCCGGCCGGCTCACGCGACCCGCGCGCCGCTGCCGGCTACGCCAGGAGGCAGTCGTGAACGACGGCCTCGTCAAGATCCTCGACGGCAACACCTTCGTCGTCAGCGATTCGCGTGGCGACATCGAGGCCTCGCGCACCGACCCGACGGGCCTCTTCTCGTTCGACACCCGCTTCCTCTCCCGGTGGGTGCTGACCGTGAACGGGGAGCGGCTCAACCCGCTCTCCATCGACGACCTGCAGTACTTCCAGACCCGCTTCTTCCTCGTGCCGGGCACCGGGACCGTCTACGTCGACGCCAAGCTCTCGGTCATCCGTGAGCGCGCCGTCGGCGACGGCTTCCACGAGGAGCTGACCATCCTCAACCACGAGGACAAGTCAGTGCGCCTCGAGATCCGCGTCGAGGCCGGCTGCGACTTCGCCGACCTCTTCGAGGTCAAGGACGCGCTCCAGAAGAAGGGCACCTACTACGCGCGCGTCGAGCGTGGTCGCCTGCTGCTCGGGTACGAACGCGAGTCGTACCGCCGCGAGACGGCGATCTCCGCGACCGCTCGAGCTTCGCTCGACGAGAGCGGGCTGACGTTCATCGCAAATATCGAGCCGCACGGCTCGTGGACGACCGATTTGAACGTCGTCACGGCACAGATCGGGGCGTCTGGCACGTACATCCGGCCCAAGTACGACCGCGGCAACAAGCGGGCGCGCCCGAAGATGAGCGTCGACCTCGAGCGCTGGCTCGCGGAGGCGCCGCGCCTCGAGTGCGACTGGGAGCCGCTCAAGGCGACGTACCGGCGCAGCCTCGTCGATCTCGCCGCACTGCGCTTCGCGCCGCCGGTCGCCGGAGGCGAGAGCCTGCCCGCGGCCGGCCTGCCGTGGTTCATGACGATGTTCGGCCGCGACAGCATCTTCACCAGCCTCCAGGCGATCCCGTTCACGCCGGACCTGGCGGCGACGACGCTGCGGGCCCTCGGCTCGTGGCAGGGCAGCCGGCTGGACGACTTCCGCGACGAGGATCCCGGGCGCATCCTCCACGAGCTGCGCTACGGCGAGATGACGGCCTTCGAGGAACGGCCGCACTCGCCGTACTACGGCTGCGCCGACGCGACCCCGCTCTACGTCGTGCTGCTCGACGAGTACGAGCGGTGGACGGGTGACCGCAAGCTCGTCCGCGGCCTCGAGCGGGAGGCTCGGGCGGCGCTGAACTGGATCGACGAGTACGCCGACCTGCTGGGCAACGGTTACGTCTGGTACCAGCGCCGCAACGAGAAGACCGGCCTCGAGAACCAGTGCTGGAAGGACTCGTGGGACTCGATCTCCTACCGTGACGGCCGGCTGCCGGGCTTTCCGCGCGCCACCTGTGAGCTGCAGGGGTACGCGTACGACGCAAAGATCCGCGGGGCTCGGCTCGCGCGGCTCGTCTGGAAGGACCAGGCCTTCGCCGAGCGGCTCGAGAAGGAGGCGGCGGACCTCAAGCGCCGCTTCAACCGGGACTTCTGGGTCGAGGACGGCGAGTACTTCGCCCTCGCACTCGACACCGAGGGCCGGCAGGTCGACGCCCTGACCTCGAACAACGGGCACCTGCTCTGGAGCGGAATCGTCGACAAGTCGAAGGCGAAGGCAGTCGCGCGGCACCTGCTGGGGCGGAGGCTCTTCTCGGGCTGGGGCGTGCGCACGCTCGCGGAGGGCGACGGGCGCTACAACCCGATCGGCTACCACGTCGGCACGGTCTGGCCCTTCGACAACTCGTTCATCGCGTGGGGGCTCCGTCGCTACGGCTTCAAGGACGAGGCGGCGCAGATCGCCGCGGGCATCCTCGACGCCGCCGAGCTGTTCGAGGGGCGGCTGCCGGAGGCGTTCGGCGGCTACGACCGCTCGGTGACGACGTATCCCGTCCAGTACCCGACGGCGTGCAGCCCGCAGGCCTGGTCGACGGGCGCGCCACTGCTGTTCCTGCGCACGATGCTCGGTCTGGAGCCCCTGGGAGATCACCTGATCGTCGATCCGGCGCTGCCGAGGGGGATCGGCCACCTCGAGCTGCTCGACATTCCCGGCCGCTGGGGCCGCCTCGATGCGTTCGGGCGTGGCCGGGTCGGGGTCGAGCAGCAGCAGGGCAATCGACAACAGCTCGGCACCGTCCTGCACGAGCTCGCGGCCGGATCGGGTCGCGGGGGCCGCAAGCCGGCACGTCGCGGAGCGCGTTCGCGGGCGTCCTGAGCCATCGAGCCACACGGAGGAGAAGTGAGATGACGACGAGCGCGGAATCCACACTGCAAGCACCGACGGCGGCGCCGAGGGGGAGCGAACAACGGCCCGCAGACGTCCTCGTCGCCTTCGGAATCACCGGCGACCTCGCGAAGGTGATGACCTTCCGCTCGCTGTACCGGCTCGAGAAGCGCGGGCTGCTGCAGTGCCCGGTGGTCGGCGTCGCCGTCGACGACTGGACGGACGACCAGCTCGTGCAGCGCGCCCGCGACTCGATCGTGGGCACGGGCGAAGAGCTCGACCAGAAGGTGTTCGACCGGTTCGCCGATCGCCTCTCGTACGTGCAGGGCGACTTCTCGCAGGCGTCCACCTACGAGCGTGTGGGCGAGGCGATCGACCACGCCGCTACGCCCGTCTTCTACCTCGAGATCCCGCCGTTCCTCTTCGGCACGGTCGTCGAGGGCCTTGCCAAGGCCGGGCTGACGAAGTCGGCCCGGGTCGTCGTCGAGAAGCCATTCGGCCACGACCAGTCCTCCGCGCGGGAGCTCGCCGGCCAGCTCCACCAGTTCATCGACGAGTCGCAGCTCTACCGCATCGACCACTACCTCGGGAAGATGGGCCTCGAGGAGATCCTCTACCTCCGGTTCGGCAACACGATGCTCGAGCCGGTCTGGAACCGGAACTTCATCGAGTCCGTCCAGATCACGATGGCCGAGGACTTCGGGGTCGAGGACCGCGGCCACTTCTACGACCCGGTCGGCGCCCTTCGCGACGTGGTCGTCAACCACCTGATGCAGGTCGTGGGCGCGGCCGCGATGGAAGCTCCGGCGGGCGGCGATCCGGCGACGCTCAAGGACTCGATGGTCGCGGCGTTCCGTGCCGTCGGCACCGCCGACCCGGCCCACTACGTGCGCGGCCAGTACGACGGGTATCGGGCGATCGACGGCGTCGCGGACGACTCGACGACCGAGACGTACGCGGCGCTGCGCCTCGATATCGAGAACTGGCGCTGGTCAGGTGTCCCCTTCTTCATCCGCGCCGGGAAGCGGCTTCCCGCGCTCCAGACCGAGCTGCGGATCGTCTTCAAGCACTCGCCGAAGCTGGGCTTCGGTATCGAAGCGGCCGGATGAGCCGAACCAGCTCGTGATCAAGCTCGATCCCACGACCGGCGTTCAGATCGGGCTCGCCGCGCACCGCGCCGACGCGCCGGGCGGGAGCCAGATCACGTTCGACGTCGAGTTCGCGGAGCAGGGCGGAGAGGGGCCAACGCCCTACGAAGTCCTGCTCGAGGCCGCGATGGCGGGCCAGAGCACGCGCTTCACCCGGCAGGACGGCGTGGAGGAGACGTGGCGCATCATGCAGCCGCTGGTCGACGCGCCTCCCCCCGTCCACCCGTATGCGCCAGGCACCTGGGGGCCCGAGGCGGCGCAGCAGCTCGTCGCCGGGCACGGGCGCTGGCACGGGCCCTGGATCGTGTCATGACCGACGTCAAGGCACCCACCGAGCGGGTCGAGCAGAGCGCGGCCGCGCCGTCGCCGTTCCCGCCGATCGCGGACTACGCGTTCCTCTCCAACTGCCACACCGGAGCGCTGATCGCCCCCGACGGCGCCGTCGACTGGCTGTGCGTGCCCGCCTTCGACTCGCCGAGCGTCTTCGGCAGCCTGCTCGACCGCGAGGCCGGCTTCTGGCGGATCGGGCCGTTCGGGATCAACCACCCCGCCGCTCGCGTGTACGAGCCCGGCACGAACGTGCTCGTGACGACGTGGAAGACGCCGCACGGCTGGATCGTCGTCCGCGACGCGCTGACGATGGGGCCCCGCGGCCGCGAGGACACGGTCACGCCGCACACGAGGCCGCCGGCGGACGACGACGGCGACCACGTGCTCGTGCGGACCGTCGAGTGCATCGAGGGCGAGGTCGAGATCGAGCTCATTTGCGAGCCCGCCTTCGACTACGGCCGCACGGAGGGCGAGTGGGCGCTCGTCGACGATGGCAGGCACGCGGCCGACGCCACCGGTGCGGGCGTGACGGTCCGTCTCGTCTCCGACCTCGCGCTCGGGATCGAGGGCAACCGGGTGCGCGGGCGCCACCTGCTCGCAGCCGGCGAACGGGCTTACTGCGCGCTCTCGTGGGCCGAGGGTTTCGAGGCGCCACGCGACGTCGACGAGGCCGAGGCGATGATCGCTGCCACCACGCGCTTCTGGCGCGGCTGGCTCGGCCGGGCGCGCATCCCCGACCACCTCTGGCGCGACCCGCTCCAGCGCTCGGCCCTCGCGATCAAGGGCCTGACCTACATGCCGACCGGTGCGACCGTCGCGGCGCTCACGACCTCCCTGCCGGAGACACCCGGCGGCGAGCGGAACTGGGACTACCGCTACACGTGGATGCGCGACACGACGTTCACCCTGCAGGCGCTGCACTGGCTCAACCTGGACTGGGAGGCCGACGAGTTCATGCAGTTCGTCGCCGACCTCGAGCCGACCGAGGACGGGTCGCTCCAGATCATGTACGGCATCGACGGTCGCCGAGACCTGACCGAGACGACCCGGGACGACCTCACCGGCTACGCGGGCGCCAAGCCGGTCCGGATCGGCAACGGCGCGTTCGACCAGCGTCAGAACGACGTCTTCGGCGCCGTCCTCGACTCGATCCTCGTCCACACGCGGAAGAGCGAGCGGCTGCCGCGACGGTTGTGGCCGATCGTGGAGTCGCAGGCGGAATGCGCCACGAAGGTCTGGCGCGAGCCCGACCAGGGGATCTGGGAGGCGCGCGGCGCGCCGCAGCACTACGTCTCCTCGAAGCTCATGTCCTGGGTGGCGCTCGACCGCGCCGCCGCGCTGGCGCGAGATCCGCGGCCACCCCGAGCGGGCGGCGACGTGGCGAGCCACCGCGGAGGAGATCCGCGCAGACATCCTCGAGCACGGCGTCAGCAAAGGGGGCGTGCTGCGCCAGCACTACGAGACCGACGCCCTCGATGCCTCCGTGCTGCTCGCGGCCATGTTCGACTTCCTCCCGGCCGACGACGAGCGCCTGCGGGCAACCGTCAACGCCATCGCGGAGGAGCTGACGGAGAACGGCTTCGTCCTCCGCTATCGCACCGACGAGACCGACGACGGCCTGTCCGGGAAGGAGGGGACGTTCCTCATCTGCTCGTTCTGGCTCGTGTCGGCCCTCGCGATCGTCGGCGACCTGCAGCGGGCGCGCGACCTCATGGAGCGACTGCTCCGGATCGCCTCGCCGCTCGGTCTCTACGCCGAGGAGTTCGACGCCGACACCGGCCGGCACCTCGGCAACTTCCCGCAGGCCTTCTCCCATCTCGCGTTGATGGAGGCCGCCGCGCGGATCATCGTCCCCGAGCTGCTCGCGGAGTACTGACATGGAGTCCTACGACGTCATCATCATCGGCAGCGGCGCGGGCGGCGGCACGCTCGCCCGGCATCTCGCGCCGTCCGGCAAGCGCATCCTCCTGCTCGAGCGCGGCGACTGGCTGCCGCGCGAGCCGCCGAACTGGGACGCACACGACGTCTTCGTCGACAACCGCTACGTCTCGGACGACACGTGGTACGACGCGAAGGGCAAGTCGTTCCAGCCACAGGTGCACTACTTCGTCGGCGGCGCCACCAAGCTCTACGGGGCGGCGCTCTACCGCCTCCGCAAGGAGGACTTCGGCGAGCTCCGCCACCACGGCGGCATCTCGCCGGCCTGGCCGATCGAGTACGAGGAGCTCGAGCCGTACTACACGCTGGCCGAGCAGCTCTACGAGGTGCACGGCGCGCGCGGCGAGGACCCGACCGAGCCGCCCGCGAGCGCCCCGTACCCGTTCCCGGCGGTGTCGCACGAGCCCCGGATCCAGCAGCTCGCCGACGATCTCACGGCGGCCGGGTACCACCCCTTCCACGCACCGTGCGGCATCCGGCTCAACGAGGCGAACATGCCGTACAGCACCTGCATCCGCTGCAACACGTGCGACGGCTTCCCGTGCCTCGTGCACGCGAAGTCCGACGCAGAGGTGTTCGGCGTGCGGCCGGCACTCGAACACGACAACGTCACCCTGCTGACGAACGCCAGGGCGCTCAAGCTCGAGACCAATCCCGCCGGAACGGCCGTCTCCGAGGTGGTCGTCGAGCGCGACGGCGCCGAGGAGCGGTATGCCGCCGACGTCGTCGTCGTCGCGTGCGGCGCCGCGAACACCGCCAAGCTGCTCCTCGTCTCCGGCGGCGACAAGCATCCGAACGGGCTGGCGAACGGCTCCGACCAGGTCGGCCGCAACTACATGTTCCACGACAGCGAGGCCGTGCTCGCGCTCTCGCGCGAGGAGAACCCGACGGTCTTCCAGAAGACGCTCGGGCTGAATGACTTCTACTTCGGCAGCGACGACTTCGACTATCCGCTCGGCAACATCCAGATGGTCGGCAAGTCCCAGGCGCAGATGTTCCGCGGCGAGCGACCAGGTGCGACGAGGCTGGCGCCCGAGTGGACGCTGGAGCGGGTGGCCCGCCATGCGATCGACTTCTGGCTCTCCACCGAGGACCTGCCGAGCCCGGACAACCGAGTCACGGTCGAGCCCGACGGCAACATCAAGCTGACCTACTCGGAGACGAACGCCACCGCGAAGGAGCGGCTCCAGGACAAGCTCAAGTCGATGCTCGGCAAGCTCGACATGAACCCCGGCCACCTCATCCACCGCTTCGCGTACATGAAGAACGACATCCCCGTGGCCGGCTGCGCGCACCAGGCCGGCACGGCCCGCTTCGGCACCGACCCGGCGACGTCCGTGCTGAACACGGACTGCCGCGCGCACGAGGTCGACAACCTCTACGTCGTCGACACGAGCGTCTTCCCGAGCATCGGCGCGGTGAACCCGGCGCTCACGGCGATGGCGAACTCGCTGCGCGTGGGCGACCACCTGCTCGAGCGGCTGAAGTAACGCCGTCCGGGGCCGGTAGCGGACGACGGGCGCCGACGACGTGGCCACGAGGACCTCTCCGTCCGGGGAGCAGATCGAGCTCACGCTCGGCGAGCAGCGCGCCGTGATCGTCGAGGTCGGCGGCGGGCTGCGCTCGTACTCGGCGGCGGGTCTCGAGCTCCTGGACGGGTACGGCGCCGACCAGATGAGCACCTCCGGCCGCGGGCAGGTGCTTCTTCCGTGGCCGAACCGGCTGCAGGACGGCAGCTACGAGTTCGACGGGCGGCGGCACCAGCTCGCGCTGACGGAGCCCGAGGCACACAACGCGATCCACGGCCTCGTGCGCTGGACGGCCTGGAACGTGGCGCACCGCGAGCCGCACCGCGTCGTGCTCGAGCACGCGCTCCACCCGCAGCCCGGCTACCCGTTCTCGCTGGCGCTCAGCCTGGAGTACTCGCTCTCCGAGAGCGGGCTCGAGGTGCGGACGACGGTGACGAACGTCGGCAGCGACGCCTGTCCGTACGGGAGCGGTGCTCACCCGTACCTCACTGTTGGAACGGCGACGGTCGACCCGGTGGTGCTGCGCGTTCCGGGGCGCACTATGCTCGAGTCCGACGACCGTGGCCTTCCGATCGGGACGGCGAGCGTGGACGACACCGAGTACGACTTCCGCGAGCCGAGGCCCATCGGTTCGACGAAGCTCGACAACGCGTTCACCGACCTCGAGCGGGACGAGGACGGTCGTGCACACGTCGAGCTCCACGATCCGGCGAGCGGAAGGGCGCTCACGCTGTGGGTCGACGAGAGCTACGCCTATCTCATGATCTTCACCGGCGACCCGTTGCCTGACGTGAACCGCCGCAGCCTCGCCGTCGAGCCGATGACGTGCCCGCCGAACGCCTTCCGCACCGGCGACGCAGTGATCCGCCTCGAGCCGGGCGGCTCGACGACGAGCGCGTGGGGCATCGTCTCGTCGAACCGGCCGCATTGACGCCCGATCTCCACTCCCTCGTGCTCGTCCTGCTCGCGTCGGCCCTGGGCGCGTTCCTCTCGCGAGTGCACCACCGCCTGGTGCTGCCGACGGTGGTCGTCGAGATCGTGCTCGGGATCGTCATCGGCCCGGAGGTGCTGGACATCGCGGAGGTCGACTCGTACATCACGTTCCTGGCCAACCTCGGCCTCGTCTTCCTGTTCTTCATCGCCGGGATGGAGGTGATCGAGAAGCGCGTGCAGCGCCGATCGCTCCAGCTGGGGACGATCGGTTGGGCGATCTCGATCGCGATCGGGGTCCTCGTCGGTGTCACGCTCGAGGAGGCAGGCCTGGATGCCGAGTCGTGGCTGCTCGGTGTCGCGCTCTGCACGACGACGCTCGGCACGCTCGTCCCGATCCTCAGCGACGCAGGACTTCTGCCGACACCGCTCGGCTCCGCGGTGCTGGGGACGGGCGTCGCCGGAGAGTTCTGGCCGATCGTGGTCATCTCGGTGTTCCTCACGGGCGCCTACGGGGCGGAGGCCGAGATACTGCTGCTGCTCGGGTTCGGAGCTCTGGTCGCGATCGCCGCTGCCGTGGCGCTGCGCGCGCGGCCGCCGCGACTCCTGCGGATCCTGCAGGAGACCCTGCACACGACAGGCCAGACCGCGGTGCGGCTGTCCATCTTCGTGCTGGCCGCGCTCGTGCTCCTTTCCGCCGAGGTCGGCTTCGATTTCGTGCTCGGAGCCTTCGCCTCCGGGCTGATCGTCGGGATGGCGCTCGACTCGCCGCAAGGCGAGCCGGTACGGGTGCGTCTGGAGGGGATCGGGTTCGGGCTCCTGATCCCGATCTACTTCGTCGTGACCGGCATGACCTTCGACCTCGACAGCCTCCTGGCCCCGACCGGGCTAGCGCTCGCGGCGCTCTTCCTGGGCCTGCTCTTCGTGGTGCGCGGCACGTCCTCTCTTCTCTGGCTGCGCGAGCTAGGCCCCCGGCGAACGGTCAGCCTCGCGTTGTTCGCCGCGACCGGCCTGCCGTTGATCGTCGCGATCGTGGACATCGCCACCGATCGGGGTGCGATTGCCACGGACGTCGGCACGTCACTCATCGGCGCAGGGATGATTTCCGTCCTCGTGTTCCCACTGCTGGCGACGGCGATCGTCGGCCGGGGCACGGCGGTCGAGCCGGTGGAAGACCTCGCCGTCCCGGAGTACTAGGAGGGTCCGGCGAAACATCGAGCTGTGCCGTCGGGCCGCGCTGGTCGCGGCGATGCGGCGTCCTCAGTCGCGTCCATATGTCTGCATATGGACGCTCCCTGCGTCCTTGCCTCACCGCGACCAGCGCACCCCGCCGACGAGCGACGTTCCGCCGAACCCTCCTAGGCGCGCTACGTGAACACGTTCGTGGCGCGCGCGATCACGAGGGCGAGGATCGCGAGCGAGACGACCGACTGCACTGTCATCGCGATCTTCGCCCACGGCACGAGCGGCATGACGTCGGTCGGGCTCAACGCCGTCGCGTTCGTGAAGCCGAGGTAGAGGTAGTCGATGAACCCCGGCCGCCAGTCGGGCAGCCCGAGGCCCGGATTGAGCTGCTGGGGGAACGCGAGGTCGGGGTGTGTAGGGATGCGGTGAGCGCGCGCCGCCGCGCCGCCGCCGTCGAGCTCCCAGTACAGGAGCGCGAAGGCGATGTTGTTGGTGACCCACACGTTCGTCCCGGCTGCGAGCAGCTCGCGGGCCGAGTCCGTCGCCTGGCCGCCGTTGATCAGGGCGTCGATGAGTTGCACCGTCGACCACAGCGAGTCCAGGACCAGAACCGCGACGAGCGCGATGGACAGGGTGCGCAGCGCCCGCGAGCGGACGCTGATCGCGCCCGGGTCGCCGAGCACGAGGGCGACGAGCAGAACGCCCTCGATCAGCGGCAGCAGCCAGCTCGGACCCGGCTGCAGATCGTCCGGCAGCAGGATCGTCAGGACGATGGCGGCGACAACGGCTGCCACCATCGGCCAGCGTTGCTCGCCGGCGACCGAGGACGAGTCGATGTCTAGATGGAGTTCGTCCTGGTTCATCGCCGTGGGCCGCCGCGTGAGTGCCACCCGCGGTGATGCCACGAACCGTGCCGTTGCGCATCGTCTCGAGCGGATGAAACGTCGGAGCTAGTCGACGACGAGCACGTCGCAGCCGGCCGAGCGCTTCACCTCGGCG
This sequence comes from uncultured Gaiellaceae bacterium, assembly GCA_963733065.1. Classification (GTDB taxonomy): domain Bacteria; phylum Actinomycetota; class Thermoleophilia; order Gaiellales; family Gaiellaceae; genus CAVTBT01. Next base: position 45,366 of record CAVTBT010000005.1, on the reverse strand, counting down.
GCGACGTCCGTTCCGAGCAGGCGCGAGAACAGGCCGTGATGGTGCGCGCCGAGCACGACGAGGTCCGCGTGTCGATCGCGGGCCGCGGTGACGATGGCGTTGGCCGGCTCGCCCGCCGCCCAGACGAAGTCGGCGGACACGCCCGCCGCGCCGATCCGCTCCCTCGCGGCCGCGAACACCGGTTCGAGCTCGGGTGGCTCGACGAGCGGGATCATGCGGGCCGGGCTGTCGTCGAGCGTGCCGAAGTTCTGCGGCCCTTCCGGGTTCAGGAGCATCTCGGAGACGGCGACGACGACGAGGCGCCCCGACTTGTGCCGGGCCTCGTCGATGGCGGCGTCGAGAGCACGCGTCGCGGGCTCCTCGCCGTCATATCCGACAACGATCGTCGTCATACGGAAACCCTACAGACCCGGCGTGGTGCGGCCCGCATCCGAGGCCGAGAAGCGGGGATCGGCGTCGGATCGAATAGACAGACGGGTCTTGCCCTGGCTAAATGGGGCTGCCCAGCAGGCAACGTCCGTAGCCGAAGGAGAGATGTGTCCACCGTCGTGGCACCGCAGGGGTCGGTGTCCGCCGCCGCGACCGCGGAGCGGATCTCACTGGACCGGCGCGCCCTCATCGCCGTCGCCGGGGCCGGCCTGCTCGTGGCTGCCGGGGGCTGCCTGCTCGTCGCGACGAGCGACCAGCTCGTCGACCCGGTCGCGTTCGCCACCAGCTGGCGCTGATGATCGTCGGCACCGTCGGCGCCGCGCTCTACTGGCTCGTCCGGCGACCCGGCAACCGACTCGGCTTGGCCCTGCTGGCGCTCGCGGCTGCGACCGCCGTCATGACCCTGCAGGGGGCATCGGCGCCGCTCGCCCACAGCCTCGGCGTGGCGATCGAGCCGGTGTTCTTCCTCCTCGCGTACTACGTCGTCTTCGCCTTCCCGGACGGGCGGCTCGACGGTCGCTGGGAGTAGGCGCTCCTCGCGGCGATGTCGTTGTACTTCCTGACGGGGTTCGTGCCCTACCTCTTCTTCTCTCCGGTCCGTCGGGGGCGGGGCGCCGCTCGCCGGCTGCAATCCGTGTCCGGAGAACGCCCTGATGATCGCCGACCGGCCGACGATCGCCGCCAGCTACGGGAGCGACGGGTCCTACGCGGTCATCGCGATCATGTCCGCGACGCTCGCCTGCCTGGTCTACCGGCTGGCGACGGCCACACGTCCGAGACGGCGTGCGCTCGTGCCGGTCTACGTCCCCGCCATGACGCTGACGGTTCCGATCCTCGTGTTCCACGGCGTCATCACCGAGCTGCTGTCCCTGAGCCCGGACACCGTCTCGAAGGCCGGCTGGTTCGTGACCGTGAGCCGCATCGCGCTGCCGTACGGGTTCCTGCTGGCCATCGTGCTGAGCGCGTTCTTCGCGGCCACCGCGCTGAAGGAGATCGTCGGGCGCATGGCCGACACCCCGAACGCGTCGGAACTGCGCACGACCCTGGCCGAGGCGCTCGACGAGCCGGACCTCGAGATCGCGTTCCAGGTCGACCCCACCGGAGGCTTCGTCGACTCGAGCGGGACGGCAATCGACCCGACTCCGAGCGCCGGACGCTCGGCTGACGCCGGTCACTCGACACGGCGAGACCGTCGCGGTCATCGTGCACGACGACGCGCTGAACACGGACCCGGAGCTCGTCGACGTGGCGGGCCAGGCGCTGCTGCTCGCCCTCGAGAACGATCGGCTGACGACCGAGCTCCACCTGACGAACGCGGAGCTCCGGGCAGACGCGCGCCCGCATCGTCTCCGCGGGCGACTCCGAGCGGCGCAAGATCGAGCGCGACCTCCATGACGGCGCACAGCAGCACCTGGTCGCGCTGCGCATCAAGGTTGGCCTGGCCGGCGAGCTGGCCGACCCCCACGTCGCGCGGCGGCTCGCGGATGTCGGCAGCGAGCTCGAGGAGATCCTGGACGAGCTCCGCGACCTCGCGCAGGGCCTGTACCCGCCTTCCCTTCGCCTGTACGGACTGCAGCAGGCGCTCGCGAACGTCGCGCGGCGCTCGGCTCGACCGGCGAGACTCGAGGCGGCGCCGTCGCTCGGACGCTATTCGGAGGACGTCGAGGCAGCCGTGTACTTCTGCTGCGTGGAAAGCCTCCAGAACGTCGGCAAGCACGCAGGGCCCGAGGCAAACGCGGCGATCCGGCTCTGGGAGGACGACCATCACCTCTGCTTCGAGGTCGACGACGACGGTGTGGGCTGCGACGTCTCGACGGCCCGGAGCGCAGGCACCGGCTACACGAACATGTCCGACCGCATGGCCGCGGTCGGAGGCACGCTTGCCGTCGACTCGACGCCCGGGCGCGGCACCACGGTCCGGGGAGCGCTCCCGGTCGCAGGCCTCGTCGCGCGCTGATCCGCCGGTCGCGGGCCCCGGATCATCCCGTCCGGACGATGCCCGGCCGCGATGCCGGGCCTAGCGTCCGTCGCTGGGCATGGTGACGGTTGCGTCAACCGCGGTCGAGCTCGCCCGCTGGCAATTCGCGCTGACGACGCTCTTCCACTTCATCTTCGTCCCGCTGACCCTCGGGCTGGCGCCGCTGCTCGCGGTGATGCAGACGCTCTGGCACCGCACGGGCGACGACAAGTGGCTGCGGCTCACGCGCTTCTTCGGGACGCTCTTCCTGATCAACTTCGCGATCGGCGTCGCCACCGGCCTGGTCATGGAGTTCCAGTTCGGCATGAACTGGTCGGTGTTCTCGGCCTACGTCGGCGACATCTTCGGCTCGCCGCTCGCGATCGAGGGCCTCGGGGCGTTCATGCTCGAGGCCACCTTCATCGGCCTCTGGATCTTCGGCTGGGACCGGCTGTCGCCGCGGGTGCATCTCGCGACGATCTACCTCGTCTGGCTCGGCACGTGGCTCTCGGCGTACTTCATCCTCTCGGCGAACTCGTGGATGCAGCACCCGGTCGGCTACGAGCTCAACTCAGCAGACCGGCCGTGCCGAGGCGAACGGACATCTTCCAGATCCTCTTCCAGGGGTTCGTGCTCTTCGCGTGGGCGCATGCCATCCTGGCCGGGCTGGTCACGGCGAGCTTCCTCGTGCTCGGCGTGTCCTGTTGGCATCTGCTGCGACGGTCGAACGTGGACGTCTTCCGCAGCTCGGCGAAGCTGGCGATCGTCGTCGCACTGCCCGTGACGTTCGTCCAGCTCGGTGTCGGCAGCGAGTTCGGCGTCGCCGCGACCGACGTGCAGCCGATGAAGATCGCCGCCACCGAGGCGCTCTGGGACACCGAGGAACCGGCGGCATTTTCGCTGTTCCAGATCGGCGGCTTCACGGTGGACGACCAGACGCCGTCCTTCGACGTCGAGGTCCCCGGCCTGCTGTCGTTCCTCGCCACCAATTCGTTCAAAGGCCAGGTTGTCGGCATCAACGAGCTGCAGCGCCAGGCCGAGCAGCAGTTTGGTCCCGGCAACTACATCCCCGACGTCAGGCTCGTCTACTGGAGCATGCGCGTGATGGCCTACTTCGGGACGCTGCTGTTGCTGCTCGCGGCCTGGGGCGGCTGGCTGCTCTGGCGTGGGAGGTTGGACGGCGCCAAGTGGTTCCAGCGGGCGGCTCTCGCGGCCATCGCGCTCCCCTTCCTGGCCAACTTCGCCGGCTGGATCCTGACCGAGGCCGGACGCCAGCCGTGGGTCGTCTACGGGCTGCTGAAGACGGAGGACGCCGTCTCCGGCTCGGTCAGCGCCTGGACGGTCGGCCTCAGCCTCGGCGTGTTCGCCTCGCTGTACGTGGTGCTGGGCGCGCTCGACTTCTATCTGATGCGCCGGTACGCGCGCCTCGATCCGCCGGACCCTCGGCCGGGAGCGGCGAGGAGGCGCCGACGCAGCCGGCGCCTGCGTACTGAGATGACCTCGAGATCCTCTGGTTCTGCCTGCTCGGTCTTTCTGGAGCGAGCTACTTCCTGCTCGGAGGGCTTCGACTTCGGGGTCGGGATCCTGCTGCCGTTCCTCGGCCGGAGCGAGGCCGATCGTGGGACGATGTTCGAGTCGATCGGGCCGATCTGGGACGGCAACGAGGTCTGGCTCGTGATCGCCGGCGGGGCGACCTTCGCCGCCTTCCCGGTCTGGTACGCGACGATGTTCTCCGGCTTCTACCTCGCCCTCCTGCTCATCCTTGCCCTCCTCATCGTCCGCGTCCTGTCGTTCGAGTGGCGCGGGAAGGCAGCACGCTCGGCGCTGGAAGGCGTTCTGGGCGTGGATGAACACGATCGGGTCGATCGGCGCGCCGTTCCTGTGGGGCATCGCGCTCGCGAGCCTCCTCCACGGCGTGCCAATCGCGTCTGACCAGACGTTCGCCGGCGATTTCGGCGACCTCTTCAGCGCGTACGTCGATTGTCGCGGGGATCGCCGTCTGCCTGCTCTTCGCGCTTCACGGCGCGGTGTTCCTGACGCTGCGGACGCTCGGTGACCTCCGTGAGCGCGCCGTCGGGCGGCCGCGCGCCTCGCGCCGCTGTCGACGATCGTCGGTGGCGTCTTCCTCGTCTGGACGCTCGTCGTCGCCGGCGACGTGAACGACAAGGGCCTGTTCCCCGGGAATCCTGCCGGTCGTCGTCGGCGCGATCGCGGCCGCGGTCGGCTCGGTCTTCCTCGTCCGGGCGGGGCAGGAGCGATGGGCGTTCGTCGCCACCGCCACGACCATCGTCGCCGTGGTCGTCACGCTCTTCGTCAGCCTCTATCCGCGGGTCATGGTCTCGGATCCCGACTTCGCGAACAGCCTCACGGTCGAGAATGCGTCCTCGGCGAACTACACGCTCACGGTGATGACGATCGTCGCGGCCATCCTCGTTCCGGTCATCGTCCTCTATCAGGCGTGGACGTACCACGTCTTCCGCGCCCGCCTCGGTGGTGAGCACGTGGGCAACCCGGTCGACCTCGTCGCGCGGAAGCCCGAAGGCTAGGAGCCCGTGAGGGCCATCGATCCGCGCCTGCTGCGCCGAGGGCGCACAGCGCGTGTGCTGCTCGTCGTCGACGCGGCCCTCGGACTGCTCGCCGCCCTGCTCGTTCTCGTCCAGGCCGTGCTGCTCGCCTGGGTCGCGGCACGGGCCTTCGACGGCGCGACGCTCGCCGACGTGACCGTCCCGCTCGTGCTCCTCGTCGCCGTTGTGGTCGCGCGCGCCGCGGCGGCCTGGGGGTTCGAGGTCGCGGGCAGGAGCGCCGCAAACCGGGTGCTGTCGGACCTCAGGCTCGACGTCGTCGAGCGGAGGCTGCGCGACCGGCCTGCAGCGCTCGACGGCGCCGACAGCGCCGAGGTCGCCACCGCGGCGGTGAACGGCGTCGACGCGCTCGAGACGGCGTTCGCGCGGTACCTCCCGCAGGTCGTGCTTGCGTGCGTCGTGCCAGTCGCCGTGATCGCCTTCGTCGCCTCGATCGACATCGTCACCGCCGGTCTGATGCTCCTCACGCTGCCGCTCGTCCCGGTCTTCATGTGGCTCGTCGGCCGGGACACCGAGCGCAGGACACGCGAGCGCTGGCAGACGCTCGCCCGGCTCGCGACGCACTTCCTCGATGTGGTTCGAGGGCTGCCGACCCTGCGCGCATTCGACCGCGGCACGGCTCAGACCGCGCGCGTCGCGGAGGTCGGCGAGGACTACCGCAGGGCGACGATGGGGACGCTCCGCATCGCGTTTCTCTCCGGAGCCGTCCTGGAACTCGCCGCGACGCTCGGGATCGCGCTCGTGGCCGTGACGGTCGGCGTCCGCCTCGTCAACGGAGGCCTCGGCTTCGAGGCGGGCCTCACGGTGCTGGTGCTCGCGCCCGAGCTCTACCAGCCCCTGCGGGCGCTCGCCGCGCAGTACCACGCGAGCGCCGACGGGCTCGCCGTGGCCGGGCGCCTGCTCGACCTCGTGGAGGACGGACGTGCCGCCGGGGCCGGCCAAGCCGCGCCGCCGAGCGTGCGGGAGGTCGCCGTCTGCCTGGAGGGCGTCTCGTTCGCATACCCGGCCAGGCCGGGCCTGGTCCTCGATGCGGTCGACCTCGCGCTGGCACCCGGCGAGACGGTCGCGCTCGTCGGCCCGAGCGGCAGCGGCAAGAGCACGATTGCGTCGCTGCTGCTCGCCTTCGCGGAGCCGACGGGTGGCCGCCTGCTCGCCGGTGGGGTCGACCTCTCCACGTGCGACCCCGCGCTCTGGCGGACGCAGATCGCGTGGCTGCCCCAGCGCCCGACGCTCTTCCGCGGCACCGTGGCGGAGAACATCCGGCTCGGCTCCGCGGCGAGCGACGGCCGCGTGCGTGGCGCCGCCGTGCGCGCCGGAGCGGACGCGTTCGTCCGGGAGCTGCCCGACGGGTACGAGACCGTCGTCGGGGACGGCGGCCGCCAGCTCTCGGCGGGGCAGCTGCAGCGGTTGGCCCTGGCCCGTGTGTTCCTGCGCGAAGCGCCGTTGGTGATCCTCGACGAGCCGACCGCGCATCTCGACTCCGAGAGCGCCGAGCTCGTCGGAGCGGCGGTCGAGCTCATGCGGTCGGCTCGGACCGTCCTGCTCATTGCGCACCGCCCCGAGCTCGCCCGTCGCGCCGACCGGATCGTCACGCTCGTGGACGGGCGGATCGTCGAGGCCGTTCGGGAGGCAGCGTGACGAGCACCGCATCCCGCGTCGTTGCGCTCGCGGGCGTCCCGTGGCGCCGTGCGGCGCTCACGATCCTGCTCGGCGCGGCGGCCGCGTGCTTCGGCATCGCCCTCCTGACGGCGGCCGGCTACCTGATCTCGCGTGCGGCGGAACGCCCGCCGATCCTGTCGCTGACCGTGACGATCGTCATCGTCCGCTTCTGCGGCCTCGCGCGGCCGGTCGCCCGCTACCTCGACCGCCTGGCCTCGCACGACCTCGCGCTGCGAGCGCTGGGCCGGACCCGCGCTTGCTTCTACGAGCGCATCGAGCCGCTGGCGCCCGCGCAGCTCGACGGGTATCGGCGCGGGGAGCTACTCGGGCGGATGGTCGACGACGTCGATGCGCTCGGAGGGCTGTACCTGAAGGGCCTGGGTCCTCCGCTTGTGGCAGCGGCGGCGGGCATCGCGAGCGTCGTCCTCTGCACGGTGCTGCTCCCTGTCGCCGGGCTGTTGCTCGCCTCCGGCCTCGTACTCGGCGGGGTCGCCGTTCCAGTGCTGGCCGCAGCCCTGGCACGCCGCGCCGGCAGTCGCCAGGCGGATGCGCGGGGGATGCTCAGCGCCGAGCTCGTCGAGCTCCTCCGGGGGGCGCCCGAGCTCGCGGCGTACGGACAGGAAGAACGCGCGCTCGCGCGCGTCCGTGAGCTCGACCGGGAGCTCTCCCGTCTCGGCCGCCGCGACGCGATCACTGCCGGTGTCGGCGACGCGCTGTCGATCCTGGTCGCGGGCGCGACGCTCGTCGCGGTGCTCGCAGCGGCGGTCGCGGCGCACGACACGAGCGGCCTGGACCGCGTGCTCATCGCGACGCTGGCCTTCCTCGCGCTCTCGTCGTTCGACGCCGTCGTCGCGCTTCCAGGAGCGGCGCGCGAGCTCACGGCGGCGCTCGCCTCCGGCCGGCGCGTGCTGGAGCTGACCGACCGGGAGCCGACGGTCGTCGATCCCGCGGACCCGCTGCCCGCGCCGCCGCGCCGGGCCTCCGTCGAGCTGCGGGGCGTCGTCGCCCGATACGACCAGGAGGCGCAGCCCGCACTCCTCGGCCTCGACCTCAGGCTGGAGCCGGGCAGACGGGTGGCGTTGGTCGGCCCGAGCGGAGCCGGCAAGACGACGGTCACGAACCTGCTCCTGCGGTTCCTCGACCCGGAGGCGGGCGTGGTGACGATCGGCGGGCGGGACGTGCGCGAGTACCGTCAGACGGACGTGCGCAGGCACTTCGCGATCGCGGGCCAGCAAGCCCACGTCTTCGACACGTCGATCGCCGCGAACCTTCGGATCGGCCGCCCCACGGCCTCCGATGCGGACCTCGCGGAGGCGCTCGGGCGGGCTCGACTCCGTGACTGGGTCGACTCGCTCCCGGACGGGCTCGACACGCTCGTCGGCGAGGAAGGGACCCGTCTCTCCGGCGGGCAGCGGCAGCGCCTCACGCTCGCACGCGCCCTCCTCGCCGATGCGCCGGTGCTCGTGCTCGACGAGCCGACCGCGCACGTCGACCCGCAGACCGCCCGCGTGCTCCTCGACGATGTGCTCGATGCGGCGGGCGACCGCAGCATCCTGCTCATCACGCACCGACCGGAAGGGCTGCAGCGCATGGACGAGGTGGTGAGAATCGATGCCGGAGCGCGCGTCGAAGCGCTTCGTCCCTCATCGTCCGAACTGGATGATGCCGACGGCGGCGCGCAGAAGTAGGCTTCAGCCCGATGCACCGCCTCCTAGCCTCGGCCGTCGTCGTCCTCGCCGCCGTCTTCATCGGTGCGGGCTGCGGAGGCTCTGACGAGGAAGCCGAGAACTCCGCCACCGTCTGGGCGGGCGAGCTCTGCACGGCGTTCATCGGCTGGCGCGAAGTGCTCACGTCGACCGCCGAGGACCTGCGGGGCGGGAACATCTCCAGTGAATCGCTCGAGGGCGCCGCCGAGGAGGTCAAGACGGCGACCGACACGCTCGTTCGCGATTTGAAGGACCTCCCGAAGCCGGACACCGAAGCTGGAGAGCAGGCGAAGCAATCGGTCGACCAGCTCGCCGACGACCTTGGTGAGGAGGCCGACAAGATCGAGAGCGCGGTCGAGGATGCCTCTGGCTCGGGTGTCAGCGGTGTCGTCGCCGCCGTGACGACCGTGGGCAGCACGCTCACGACCATGGGCAGCAAGGTGACGGCCACTGTCGACGACGTGCGTGAGCTCGACGCGCAGGGAGAGCTCGAGCAGGCCTTCGAGGACGCCGTTCCCTGCAGTGAGTTCTCGCGCGACAACCCGGGCTAGCGGGCGTCCGGAGAGCCGACAGCCATGAAGAACGACTCGAGCCGCACCGAGTTCATCGCGATCCCCGTCGTGCTCGTGGTGCTCGGTGTGCTGTTCGGCCTGATGCTTGCGGCCGATATCGGGCCCTGGGCGTGGGTCGTCTTCGTCACGGCGCTCGTGGTGCTCGCCGTCGGCGCGATCGCCGTGGTCGTGCGGCGACGCCGGCACCCGCCGGCGTTCGACGCGCCGTCGACGGCACCGCGGACGGCGGCCGCCGCGGACGGCCGCTTCCGAGTGCTTGTCGTCGCCGACGACAGCCTCACCGCGCCGGCGTTCGAGGCGGAGATCGCACCTCGTGCCGCCGGTCGGCCCGTCGAGGCGCTCGTCGTCGCTCCGGCGCTGCGCTCCCGGCTTGCCCACTGGACGGGCGACGACTCGCAGCGCGGTGACGCCGAGACGCACCTCGCCGAGACGCTGGACGGTCTCGCGGGCGCGGGGATCTCTGCCCGCGGCGAGGTGGGCGCAGACGACCCGATCCAGGCCGCGGACGACGCGCTGCGCACGTTCGAGGCCGACGAGCTCGTGTTCGTGACGGGCGGCGACGATGCGAACTGGCTCGAGCGTGGGGTCGTCGACCTCGCGCGCGAGCGGTACGACATCCCGGTGACCCACGTCGCGGGTGGGGCACCCGACTCGTAGGAGGCTCCGTCAGGATGCGCGCGCCGGACGGTGCAGGCGCCCGACGATGACCGCGACCACCGTGACCAGGTAGATCTGGCCGAGCAAGGCCTCCGTGATCGCCATCGTGTGTCCCAGGTCGCCCGCCGCGGTGTAGTCGCCGTAGCCGAGGGTGGCGAGCGTCACGTAGCTGAAGTACAGGCGCAGTGACGGCGTGCCGTCGGTGCCCTGGGCGAAGAAGTCGCCTGACCCGAGCGCCGCCGCGGCGCCGTAGACGAACGTGAACAGCATGCCGATCAGCAGGTAGATGCAGATCGCGCCGAGGACCGACTGCTTGTTGACCGAGCGCTGGTCGAAGATGCCGACGGCGACGACGACGGCGATGGCGACGACGAGCAGTGCGTTGAGCAGTCCCGTGGCGCCGGTGAGTACGTCGCCGTCGCTCAGGATCTGCACCGCAGCCACCGCGACGCTCGCGCCGGCGAGCACGACCGCGAAGCGGCCGGCGGTGTGCGCAAGGCCCGATGTCCAGAGCGCCGCCACGAGCGTCGCGCTCTGCAGGATCAGCAGCAGGCTTTGGCTCCAGGAGTGGTCCTCGGGCCCGGCGGCGGTGAAGAGGAACGAGGCGAAGATCAGGACGAGGACGAAGCCGTAGCTGTGGCTCGCCCGCCGGCGAGCCATGCGCTCTCCCGGGTACCACCCCTGCGTGCTCGTCGGCGCCATCCGGCCGGATGATGACGCGGCGGTCGGTGGCCGCCCGGAAGGCGGAGGCCGAGCGCCGAGCTATCCGCCCGCCGGCTGCAGCCGGCCCGGCGGCGTCGGCTCGCGCCCCTCCGAGGGAGCCGCGGCGTCTTCGGCGTGGTACTGCCCGAGGAGCTGCTCCTCCTGCTCCTTTCTCGGGAAGAGGAAGAAGACGACGGTCGCACCGAGCAGGATCGCGACGATGCCGGCGGTGTACGCCCAGTCGGCGCCGTCGAGGAAGGACTGCTTGGCCGCCGCCTGGATCTGGCTCGCATACTGCGGATGCTGCTCGGCGATCGCCTCCGCGCCGGCGAACGACTTCGTCAGCTGGCTCGCGACGTTGTCCGTGATCTCGTCCGCGTCCGGCGCCGCCGCGATCGCCGCCGAGGCGGCCGCCGCATACCCGGCGGTCAGGAGCGCTCCCAGGATCGACTGCATGATCGCGCCGCCGAGGTCCCGCTGGAGGTCGGCCGTGCCCGAGGCCATGCCGGCGCGCGTCACCGGCACCGAGCCTGTCAGCGAATGCGAGGCGGGCGTTCCCGCGAACCCGACGCCGGCGCCCACCAACGCGTACGCGAGGCCGACCTTCCAGTAGGCGACGCCCTCGTTCCAGAGCAGCAGCATCGTGAGGAAGCCGAGCAGGCAGAAGACGTACCCGACGAGCAGGGTGAAACGGGCGCCGCGCGCGTCGACGAGCTTGGCCGAGCGCGGCGCGATCAGCACCATGAGCGCCGCGGCCGGGAGGATCGACAGGCCGGCCTCGAACGTCGAGTAGCCGAGCACGTTCTGCAGGAACTGCTGCCCCACGAACATCGCACCCATCAGCGTCCCGAAGACGATCACCCCGGCGCAGGCAGCGACCCAGAAGATGCGGCGGCCTGCGATGCGAAGGTCGTAGAGCGGGTTACTGGCGCGGCGCTGCCGGATCAGGAACGCGATCAGCCCGGCCAGTGCAATGCAGGCGAGGCCCAGGGTCAGCATCCCCTTGTTCGGGACGGCGGCGAAGTTGATCGCCAGGACGAGTGCCGCCACGAGGGTGACGGACAGGATCCCGCCGAGGTTGTCGACCGGCTCGGTCGCCTCGTTGACGTGACTCGGCACGAGCACGACGGCGAGCACGAGAGCGGCCACGGCGAGGGGCAGCGTGACGAGGAAGACCGATCCCCACCAGAAGTGCTCGAGGAGCGCGCCGGAGAGCACCGGCCCGAGGGAGGCGATCGCGCCGCCGATCCCGGACCAGAGCGCGATCGCTTTCGTTCGGCCTGGCCCGGCCCACAGCGCGGTGATGAGGGCGAGCGTGGTCGGGAAGGCCATCCCGGCCGACAGCCCCCCGAGCACCCGGGCGAGGAAGAGCACGTCGTCGGACGGCGCCCACGCGGCGAGCAGGCAGGCCGGGATGGAGAGCACCATGCCGAGCACGAGCATCAACTTGCGCCCGTAGCGATCGCCGATCGCACCGAAGTACAGGACGGAGGCCGCGAGGCCGAGCGAGTAGCCGACGGCGATGAGATTGAGCGCGGTCTGCGAGGAGTCGAACGCGACCGCGATCGACGGCAGCGCGACGTTCGCGACTGCGAGATTCAGGTTGGCGACCGCGGCCACGGAGATCAGCGCGGCGAGCACGAGCGCCGAGCGATCAGGCGCGCGGGACGCCGCGATGCCGGCCGTGGTCGGACCGCCGGCCGTCACGGCGACTCGTGGTTGCTGATGCGACCCATCACGCCTGGCGTGACGGTCGCACGGCAGCCGCCCCGCAACATCGTCCGAAGCGGATGAAACCCGCAGCCGGCGGCCCATCGGCGTGCACTCGATCGACGATTCCTCCAGACTGCGCGGTGCAGCGGAGGAGCGGCGACGATCGGGACGAACGACGTTGGAGGTGCGATGCGAGCAGTGCGCGCGCGGTGCGGTCGGCACGGCCCGGTGGCCGGCCTCTCGGTGCGGCGATGAGTGACGCCTCGGTCGCTCCGGCGGCCGCGGGGGCCGACCCGTCGCCAGTGCTGCCGTTCCACGACCCGTCGAGGCGCAGGCGGCTGGTGAAGGTCGCCGCCTGGCTCGGCGGCACCGTGCTCGTGGTCCTGCTGCTGGAGCTGCTCGGCGTCGACGTGCGGGGCTGGCTGTCCGACCTCTGGCAGCAGATCAAGGACGTCCCGGTCGGCTACATCATCGCCGCTCTCGTGTTCCAGGCGGCGCAGACCGTGCTGGCCGGTGTCTCCTACTACGGCATCCTGCGCGCCGCCTATCCCGGCCACGTCAAGTTCTGGCCGATCGTGACCGCGTACGCCGTCGGCGTGGCGATGAACAACTTCCTGCCCGCCAACATCGGCACGTTCGTGACGCTCGTCATGTTCGTTGCGATCATCCCGGCGGCGACGTTCGCTGGGTCGATCGCCGCCTACCTGGTTCAGAAGATCTTCTTCACGATCGCCGGCACCTTCGTCTACCTCTACCTCTTCCTCTCGGTGCCGGGCTCCTTCGACGAGAACCTCGGCAACCTCTCTGAGCACCCGGCGCTGACGGTGCTGATCGTGGCGGGCGCGATCATGCTGATCGTGATCCTCGCGCGCATTTTCTGGCGCCAGGTGAAGAAGCTGTGGGAGAAGGCGAAGCAGGGCGGTGTCATCCTCACCCGCCCGAAGGAGTACCTGACGCACGCCTTCCTGCCGTCGTTTCTCTCGTGGCTCTGCAAGCTGACGGTCGTCGGGATCTTCCTGGCGGCGTTCGCGATCCCGGTCACGTTCGAGTCGATCATGTGGGTGGTCGGTTCCGGCTCGCTCGCCAACGTCGCCTCGTTCACGCCCGGCGCGGTCGGCATCACGCAGGCGACGAACGCGCTCGCCCTCGACACCTGCTGCGGCGTGGCGCGGAGCACGGCGGTCGACTACTCGACGGCACAGCAGCTGATCACCACCGCTTTCAACGTCGTGTTCGCGATCGTGCTCGTCGTCCTCGTCTTCGGCTGGACGGGCGGCAAACTGCTGGTGGGGCAGTCGTACGTCGACGCGAAGGAGAAGGTCGCCGAGCAGAAGGCCGAGCGCGCGACGAAGAGGCAGGCGAAGCGCGAGGCAGACGACGAGGACGACGCCGACGGTCGGCTGTCCGGTCTGTTCCGCCGCAAGGATGATCGCGAGGCCGACTCCGACCCGGATGCGTGAGCCGCTTCGGTTCGGGGCGGCGCGACGGAATCACGTTCAGCGATGAACCTCCTCTGGGCGCTCCTGATCACGGCTGCCGCTGCGGCTTTCACCGTGACGGCAATGCTCCTCGTCCGCCGCAACGCGCCCGACGGCAGTTACTTCAACGACGGCGACCGCGCCGCGGGCGTCTTCGGCGTGCTTGCGACGGGCTTCGCCGTGTTGCTCGGGTTCGTCGTATTCCTGGCGTTCGAGGCCTACGACGGTGCGCGGGCCGGTGCGGAGAGCGAGGCGATCGTGGTCACGCAACAGTTCCAGACGGCGCAGTTCATGCCGGAGGCGGCGCGGGGACGTCTCGGCACGGAGCTGGTCTGCTACGGCCGTGCCGTCGTGTCACAGGAGTGGCCGGCGATGGAGTCCGGCTCGGGAGTGAGGCCGATCAACCCCTGGGCGGTGGCGCTCTTCAGGACGCTGAAGACCGTCGAGCCTCGTTCGGCGTCCGAGCAGTCGGCGTACGACAAATGGCTCGAACAAACGTCTGCCCGCGAGGTGGGACGCCAGGACCGACTGCATCCCGCCGAGGGGATCATCCCGACGCCGCTCTGGATCGTCCTCTTCCTCAGCGCCGCCCTCATCTTCGTCTTCATGTTGTTCTTCGCCGACAGCGGCGAGCGTGCAATCGTGCAGGCGGTCCTGATCGGCACCGTAACGGTCGTGATCGTCGCGACGATGCTGCTGCTGCGGACGCTCGACACGCCGTTCCACGACGGCTCGGGCGGGCTGCAACCCGTGGCGATGGAACGGGCGCTGAGCCTGCTGGACGAGCAGCGGCGCATCGTCGGAGACGACACGCCGCTGCCGTGCGACGAGACCGGCGCCCCGTCGCGGTCCTAGCGCGTCAGGCGCTGAGCGCCTTCTGCTTGATCGCGTCGAACTCCTGCTGACTGATCGCGCCGCTGTCGAGGAGCCCCTTGGCCTTCTCGATCTCGGCGGCGGCGCCGCCGGCTCCGGCCGTCGTTCTGACGTATTGGTCGAACTGGGCTTGTTGCGCCTGCGCCTGCTTGATGTTCCGCTCGGCCATCTCGTCGTGGTTGACGAGCAGGTAGATGAAGGTGCCGAGGAACGGCACGAGGATCAGGAAGATGACCCAGATGACCTTCATGCCGCCCCCGACGTCCCGACGCCGGAAGAGGTCGGCGAAGACGGTGATCAGCAACCAGAACCAGATCACCCAGGCGAAGAAGATCAGCATCGTCCAGAGGATGTCGAGGAACGGGTAGTCGGCTCCAACGATCAATCGCGACCTCCTGTAGGGGGGCATGCACGGCGGTTCCGCACTCCTCTGACGTTAGAGGCGGCCACCGCAGGCGCCATCATGCCATCCGGATGATTTGCGCGCAGATCGTCCGTCTTCGACCGATCGGGATGACGCGCGCGGGTCGCCGCTGGCGTAGCGTAGGGCCATGCCGATGAGCGCCGCCGTGGTCGCGGCCAGCGACGCGACGATCATCCTGCTGATCCTGGTCGTCGGTGTGCTGTTCCTGCTCTGGGTGGCCTCGCTGGTCGCCCTGGCGCTCGACACGATCTCGATCGGGGCGAAGATCGTCTGGTTCCTGGCGCTGACGGTGCTGGCGCCGATCGCGATCCCGGTGTACTTCTTCTCGTGGCGCAACCGCCGCGCCGCGGCGGCGGCCGGCTCGTGAGCGCCGGCCGCGAAGGCTAGCCCGGTACCGGGCTCGGCTCGGCGCCGTCCGGCGGACGTTCGGCGGCGCCTGCCGCTGCTTCCTTCGAGGCCGCGAGGTCGCGGCTGATGTGGAGCACCGCCGAAGTGAGAGGCGCGCCCAGGATCAGGCCGAGCATGCCGAAGAGGCTGCCGAAGCCGATCGTCGCGATCAGGACGATGAGGGGGTTCAGGCCGAGCGTCGCGCCGAACGCGATCGGCTGCACGATGTTCTGTAGCAGCCCGTTGGCGAGCAGGACGATGACGAGCATGATCAACGCGGTCGACGTGCCCTCGGCGCCGAGCGCCAGCAGCACCGCGAACGCGCCCGAGACGAAGGCACCGATGAAGGGGATGTACGCCGTGACGAACGTCACCACGGCGATGGTGCCCGCCAGCGGCACGTCGAGCATCGAGCGCGCCGATGCCGACGACGACGGCGTTGAAGGCGGCGACGATCGAGACGCCTGCGAAATACCGGCGCAGCGACGCGATCACGTCTCCGGAGATCGTCCGTGCGACGTCGCGGGGCACGCCCATGTGAGCGTCGACCCAGGCTCTCATCACTGGTCCGTCCTTGAGCAGGAACAGCAGGCTGAAGACCGTGAAGACGACGAAGAACACGAGCGACGTGATGCCCTGCACGGCGTTGGCGAGCCCCTTGACGAACGTCGGGATGGTGCTCGAGATACCCGAGGTGACGTTGTCGTTCGCGCTCGACGCTCCCGACGTGCTCACGCCGGCGTCCTCGACCCAGGATTGCACCTTGTCGCCCGCCGCGTCGAGATGGCCCCCGATCGTGTCCGCCTGCCCGACCAGGCCGCCGAGGACGAGCAGGAGGATGACGACGCCGAGGGCGATGAACCCGAGCAGCACGAGGATCGCGCCCGCGGCGCGGGGTACTCGCTTGCGCTGAAGCCAGTTGACGACGGGCATGGCGATGCTTGCGCAGATGAGGCCGACGATGACGGGCACGACGATGACGGCGGTGACGGCGAGGAGGAAGGTGAGGCCGACGAGGAGGGCGGCGACACCCGCGAGCAGCCACGCGGCGATCCCGAGGTCGCGCAGCCAGCGCGGGGCTGAGAAGGCCGACGAGAGCTCCCGCAGCTGATCGGCGTCGATCTTGATCACCTGCGGTTCCGCAGGCGCGGGCGCGGCAGCGGGCGGCGGCGCCACGGACTTTCGGCGCCGATCTGCGTATCGCCAACGCCACCTCACGTGCCCTCCCGGGTCGGGTGGTCAGCCGACTCGAGGGTCGCCGCGAGTCGGCGCAGAGTGTGGCATGCCGCCTGGACGTCGTCGGGGCCGCGTCAGCGCACAGACGGTCGTCGCGCCATGACGAGCGCGTCGATCGCGACCGCCGTCCCGTCTTCCTGCTCGACCCGGCGCTCGACCGTCTCGGCGCGCTCGACGACGAGCCCGCCGAGGTCGGCTGCGGCGTCCTCCGGCGTGAAGAGGACGGCAACGTCCTTCGGGCCACCGTGTCCCTGCGTGAGGTTCCGCGTGTGATGTCCGAGCACGTACGCCGAGCCTCCTGGCGACACGGCGTCGGCAGCCCGGCCGAGCACGAGGCGCCGCTCGTCCGGCGGTAGCTGCAGGTAGAGCAGGGCGACGAGGTCGAACGCTCGCGCCCTCGGCCGGTGCTCGCGCAGGTCGGCGAGCGTCCACTCGACCTCGACGTCGCGCGAGGCGGCGAGCCGCTCCGCCTTTCCCAGCGCGACCTCGGAGAAGTCGACCCCGGTCACCTGCCAGCCGCGCTCTGCGAGCCACACCGCGTTCCGGCCCTCGCCACACGCCAGGTCGAGGGCGCGCCCGGGCTCCAGCGACCCGACATCGGCGGCGAAGCGGCGATTCGGCTCGGCCGACCAGAGCAGCTCCGACGCCTCGTAGCGTCCGTTCCAGTCCTCGCGGCTGAAGGCCGCTCGTACCGAGGATTCCGGCCGCGGTCGTTCCGTCATCGGAGATTCGCGCGGATTCTCGGGGCGGTCACGAGTCTGTTTAGCATGACAGCGATGGGTGCGCCCGTGGTCGTCGACGCAGGCCGGCCGACGCTCAGTTTCAGAGGCACGGCGTACGACGTCGCGGCGGATCGCATCGTCACGATCGGCCGGTGCGAGGCGGAATCGAGCGGCTGACGGAGGCAGAGGGACGTCCTTCGGCGCTGCGCCTGACGGAGCTCCTCGCCTCCGTGTCGCTGGCCACGGACCTCGGCACGGGTCAGCCGCTGGGTCATGCGCTCCGGACCTGCACGCTCGCGACGGCGCTCGCGGAGGCGATGGATTGCGGGCCGGACGAGGTACGCATCGTCCACCAGTACGCATTGCTCCGCTTCCTCGGCTGCACATCCGACGCGGCGGAGACTGCGGCCGCCGTCGGCGGCGACGATCTCAGGTATCTCGCTGCGATGGGACCGGTCGTGATGGGGTCGACCGCGGAGCTCCTGCGCCGGCACGTGAGCAGCGTCGCACCGGGCGGGCCGCCGCTGCGCCGCGCCGGCCTCGTGGTGCGGGGGCTCGCCGACCCGAAGGCCGGGGCGCGCTCCCTGGCCACCCACTGCGAGGTCGGCACGATGCTGGCCCAGCGGATGGGCCTGGAGCCCGCGGTCGTCGAGGCGCTCGGCCATGCGTACGAGCGCTGGGACGGCAAGGGCTACCCCGACGGTCTCCAGGGTGACCGGATTCCGCTCGCAGTTCGCGTCGTCGGCGTCGCGCGGGACGCCGATCTCGCTGCACTGCTCGGCAAGGATCCGAGCGAGTGGATGCGCGCTCGCCGCGGCCGGGCCTACGACCCGTCCGTCGTTGACGCGTTCGAGCGGGCCGGCTCCGAGGTTCGGGCCGAGCTGGACGCCGGAGACGAGTGGGCAGCGGCGCTGGCGGCCGAGCCGGTGCCCGTGGCCACCGTCGAGCCTGCCCGACGCGACGCCGTGCTCACAGCCCTTGCCGACTTCGGGGACCTCAAGTCGCCGTGGATCCGCGGACATTCGCGAGCGGTCGCGCAGGTGGCCGAGGCGGCGGGCCGCCACGCCGGGCTCGACGATGCGGACTGCGAGCTCCTGCGTCGAGCGGCCCTCGTGCACGACATCGGCCGCGTTGCGGTCGAGAACGGAATCTGGGACAAGCCGGGCCCGCTCACGACCCCGGAATGGGAGCGGGTGCGGCTGCATCCGTACCTCACGGAGCGGATCCTCTCCCGCTGCGGTGCGCTCGCTCCGCTCGTCTCCCCGGCGTCGTCCCATCACGAGCGGGTCGACGGTTCCGGGTACCACCGTGCGCTCGCCGCAGAGGCGCTGACCCGCAGCGACCGCATCCTCGCCGCCGCGGACGTCTTCGCCGCCCTCGTCGCCGACCGGCCGCACCGGCCTGCGTTCGCGGCCGACGACGCAGCCCGTGCGCTCGAAGCTGCGGTCGGGCTCGACGACGATGCCGTCGCCTGCGTCCTGGCCGCGGCCGGCCGGCGCGACCTGCCGCCGCGGCCGCGCTGGCCCGCCGACCTCACCGATCGGGAGGTCGAGGTGCTACGGCTGATCGCGCGCGGCCGGTCGAATCGCGAGGTGGCCGAGCTGCTGGTCATCTCGCGGCGGACCGTCGGGCGCCACGTCGAGAACGTGTACGCGAAGATCGACGTCTCCTCACGGGCGGCGGCAGCGGTCTTCGCGATGGAGCACGGCCTGCTCGACTGAGCAGATGGGTCATTCACCCGATGCGCCGTGCGGCCTCGCCTCGCATACTCGACCCATGTCCGAGCTCAACGTCAACGGCGTATCCCTCTACTACGAGGAGCACGGCGCCGGCGAGCCGATCCTGTGCATCCATGGCACCGGGAGCTCGTCGGTGCTCTGGAGCGACGCCGCGCAGCGGCTGGCCGCGCACGGACGCACCATCATCTACGACCGGCGCGGGTTCTCCAGGAGCGAGCGGCCCGAGCCCTTCGTCACGAACGTGCACCAGCACACCGACGACGCGGCCGCGCTGCTCCAGGCGCTCGATGCGGCGCCGGCGATCGTGATCGGGCGCAGCCAGGGTGGCGAGATCGCGGTCGACCTCGCGCTGCGCTACCCGGAGCGCGTCCGCGCGCTTGCCCTGCTGGAGGGCGGTGGCCTGGCGCTCGGCGACGACCTGCGGCGGTGGCTTGCGGAGCTCGACGAGCGGGTCTTCGCCGCGGCCGCGGCCGACGTCGACGCTGTCGCAGAGGTCCTGCTTCGAGGAGTGCTCGGCGATGCCGGCTGGGATGGCCTGCCGGAGCCGGTGAGAGAGATCTTCGTCGCCAACGGGCCGGCGATCGTGGCCGAGGCGCGCGGCGGCCTGCTCGACGTGACCGTCGAGCAGCTCGGCACCGTCGGCCGGCCCACGCTGCTCGTCGCAGCCGAGGACTCGCCGCCGGCGTTCGCCGAGGTGACGAAGCTCGTCGCCGGGGCGATTCCCTCGGCCACGGTCGAGTGGGTCGAGGGCGGCCACCTGATCGACGCCGCCCACCCCGTCGTGCTGGCGTTCCTCGGCGAGGTGCTCGCCGGCACCGCGCAGGTGGCGTAGCAGGCCGCGTCTGCACAGGCGTCACCGGTCAGGCATGACGAACGTCACGCCTCGCGCCCGGAGATCGACTTGGCGTAACGTGCTCACGCCGATGGTTTCCTCGACCCCGGATTCGCGTGCAGCGCGTCCGCACGTCGCGCCGCACATCCACCACACGCCGCTCTTGCCCTCGCGCCTCCTGTCCGAGGAGACGGGCCTGGACGTCCGCCTCAAGGCGGAGCTCTTCCAGCGCACGGGCTCGTACAAGCTCCGAGGCCCGCTCTACAAGCTCCACCTCCTGTTGCCGGAGGAGCGTGAGCGCGGCGTCGTCTGCTCGTCTGCCGGCAACCACGCCCAGGGAGTGGCGCTGGCGGCGGCGATGATGGGCATCCGCGCGGTCGTCGTGATGGCCGAGAACGCCACACCCTCGAAGATCGCCGCCACCAAGGGGTACGGCGCCGAGGTAGTGCTTCACGGATCGATCTGGGACGAGGCCGACGAGAAGGCGCGCGAGCTCGTCGAGTCCGAGGGCCTCACGTATGTCCATCCGTTCGACGACCTCGATCTGATCGCGGGCCAGGGGACGCTCGGCCTCGAGATCCTCGACGACTGGCCCGACGTGCAGCTGGTCGTCGTGCCGATCGGGGGCGGCGGCCTCATCTCCGGTGTCTCGACCGCACTGAAGCAGGCGAACCCTGCGATCCGGGTCGTCGGCGTCGAGTCGGCCGCCGCGCCGGCGATGAAGCTGAGCGTCGAGCAGGGACGCCTCGTGACGCTCGAGCGTGCCGAGACGACGGCGGACGGCCTTCGCGTGAAGCGCGTCGGCGAGAAGACCTTCGAGCTCGTGCAGCGCTTCGTGGACGAGGTCGTCGCGGTGCAGGAGGAGTCGATCCGACGCGACGTCGTGTGGCTGATGGAGCGCTGCAAGCTGGTCGCCGAAGGCGCCGCGGCGGCGACGGTCGCCGCCGTCCGCGACGGCCTCGTCACCGCCCCTCCCGGAACCAGGACATGCTGCGTGCTGAGCGGCGGGAACCTCGACCTCGCCCGCCTCGACGACCTGCCCTGGAACTAGGTCGCTACACCCGCGCCGCCGGTCCCGTCTCGCCCTTGGCTCGCCCGCACGCCAGCGATGAGTTTCCGTTCCGGTGGAGGTCCACATGCGAAAACGCGTACGAGAGGAGCGTTCGGTGGACGAGCAGTTCACGGCGACCCTGCAGAAGAGTCCGAGCAAGGGCGGCTGGACCTATGTCGTCTGGCCCGGCTCGGCGGAGTACTTCGGCACCCGCGGCCTCGTCAAGGTGCGCGGCGCGATCGACGGCCATCCCTTCCGGAGCTCGTTCATGGCGATGGGTGACGGAACCCACAAGCTGCCGGTCAAGGCCGACGTGCGGAAGGCGATCGGGAAGCAGGCAGGCGAGGAGGTCACAGTCCGGCTGATCGAGCGGCTCGACGGCTGACGGCCCGCTAGGGCTACGGCTCGGCAGGTGCGCTGGCGGCGGGCGGAAGGGTCATCGACGCCCGAAGCGCGACCGTCGGTGCGTCGGGCACCTTCACGAAGCCGCGGGTCGGGCGATCGAGGTCGAAGGTGATCAGCAGCAGCACCGAGACGAACGCAGCGGCAAGGACCACGGTGATCACGCCGCGCGACAGGATCGCCAGGTAGAGGGCGAGCAGGCTGAGGCCGACAGCTGCGCCGACGATCTCGATGAGCAGCACGGCGCTCGGCACGCGGTTGTTGAGGGCGGAGACGCGGACGGTCTGCATGTCGATCATCTCGTTGAGCGTCTCGACGTAGAGGCGCGGCGCGCTGTCGGTCGGCGAGTCGGCCAGCGCCTCGCCGGCAAGGCGCCACAGCGCGCGCTGCAGCCGCTCACCGCGGGCGATCGCCGCCTTGGAGGCCGTGCCGCCCGGCACCGAATTCGACAGCGCGATGCTCGTATCTGTGTACTGGACGAGCAGCTCGAGCGATCGCGTCCGCATCGGCTCACGCAGCGTCTGCGCGCGCAGGTACGTCGTCCCGATCGCATTCGCGTCGGCGACGACCGCGGCGCGCCGGGAGTCGTACCGACCGACGGCCATCGTCAGGCCGAACGCGAGAATCAGCGCTACGAGCCCGAGCAGCGCTGCCTGCACAACGCCGAACGGCTCGCGCAAGGTCTCCGCGTGGGCGCGCAGCCGGCGACCGGCGACGACACCGAGCAACGTCGTCCCGAGCACGATCCCGAAGAGGATCAGCCCGAGCTCGATGCTGCTCAGCCGGAAGAACACCGGCCGCTCGCTCGTAGGACGTCGGGATCCACGCCCGGTCGATCATGCGCGAGGCGCATGACGGACCCGGTACGTCACGTGGAGCCGAGCACTCGCTCCAGGTTGTCCATCGTCTGCTCGAGGGCGCGCCCGATGCCACGGCGCACGACCGTCTTGTCGAGCAGCCCATGAAGGCCCGGCCGTGGCTCGTAGTCGACGACGATCCGATACGCGAAGCCGCCGTCGACGGCTCGAAAGTGCCGCTCGTGGTGCGCGTCCGGCAGGCCGGCCTGGACGCTGTCGTAGACCACGAGCCGGTCGGGCTCGAAGGTGCGGAGGGTCAGCGCCAGCTCGACGTCACGGCGCATGAGCCGGACGACCAGTGACGCCTGGTCGCCGGGGACGCTCCAGCGCGAATCCTGCTCGATGTGCACGAGGCCCGGCCAGTACGAGGGCCAGTTGTCGAGATCGGTGATGTAGGCGAACCCGCGCTCGACGGGCACCGGGAAGATTCGCTCACGCTCGCTGCGGATCATGGCCCGATCGTTGTACACCGTCTCGGGCGGATACGTCGCGCCGGATGTCGAGGAATGCGACCGCCCGCGCTCCTTCCAGCGGTGGTTCGTGCTCGTCTTCCCGGTCTGGCTCCTCGCCCTCAGCGCGCTGCTGCTCCGCAGCGCGCGCATCGATCCGAGTTGCGGCTGCAGTCGGGTCGGCCCTCCGCCCTGCTCGCCCAACGAGCCTGAGCCCGGCGGGTGCCGCCGCCGTGAATCAATCCCGGGTGGTCGAGTCGCCGCCGTCTCGCGGCGCCAGCCGAGCGGTCGCGGCGGTCACCAGAATCGCCACGACGGTCACGAGATAGAGCTGGCCGACGACGATCTCGAGCGCGACGAGAGAGCGAGCGATGCCGCTCGCCGGGGCGAGATCGCCGAAGCCGGTGGTCGAGATCGTGACGACGCTGAAGTAGAGGCGCTCGCCGAGAGATCCATCGTCGCCGCTCGTGAAGAATGCCTCGTCGCCCAGCTCGGCCACGAGCGTGTAGAGCGATGCGAAGAGGATCGCGACGAGGACGTAGAGGGACAGCGCGCCGAAGACGGTCTGCAGGTCGACCTTTCCGCGGTCAAAGAGGTCGCGCGCGACGAGCACCGCGATGCCCGCCGTCAGCGTCGCCAAGATGACGGCCGCAGCGGACTGCGTCGTCGCGCCTTCGACCGCGCCGACGACGACGAGCACGAGCGCGACGCTTGTCACGATGACGCGCGGGACGAGGAACGTGCGCCTTGCCGTGGCGGTTCAGTACGCGGCGACGATGGTGCCGGCCAGCACCGCGTCACGCACTAGCCGCGCCCACGTCTCCTCCGGGGCGACGACGCCGACGTCGGCGGCGACGGTCAGCCCGCAGGCCGTTCGGCGACCGAGGCCGTCGAGGCGAACACGTCCAGTCCGAGTGCGCGGGCGAGAAACCGGGCGGCCAACTGACCCTTGACGCTGTTTCCCGCGTCGTCGAGCAGCGGCGCGAACGTCCCGAGCGCGCCCTTGCCCGGGGAGACGGTCACGATGCCGCCGCCGATTCCGCTCTTGCCGGGCAGGCCGACGCCGACCAGCCAGTCACCCGACGTCTCGTAGAGCCCGGCGGTCGCCATCGCGGCGAGCGTGCAACGGCAAGCCTCGGCACTCACGACCCGCCGTCCCGTGTGCGGATTGACGCCGCCGTCGGCGAGCGTCGCTCCCATCACGGCCAGGTCGCGGGCAGTGACGGCGAGCGAGCTCTGACGGGTGTAGAGGTCGAGGGCCTCCGTCCCTTCGCAGCCGAGGAGACCCCGCTCCTCGAGCAGGGTCGTGAGCTCGCGGTTCGTCCTGTTGGTCGCCGTCGCCGACGTGTAGATCTCGGAGTCGAGAGCGAGTGCGCGCCCGGCGAAGGACGACAACCCGTCGCGAATGGCCTCCCAGCGCGCTTCAGGAGTCGCGCCGGGGACATGGCTCGTCGTCGCGATCGCACCCGGGTTGACCATTGGATTCGTGCGTCCGTCGGAGCTCCTGACGATCGCCTCGGACGCGTTGAACGGCAGCCCGGTCGCGTTGGCACCGACCCGGCGGGCCGCCTCGACGGGGCCGAGCTCCTCACAGACGAGCGCGAAAACGAACGGCTTCGCCACGCTCATGATGGAGTGCCCGACGTCAGCGTCACCGGCCGCGTAGAACGATCCCGTGACGCCGGCCAAGCAGAGGCCGAAGTCGTCGGGCGACGCTCGCTGCAGTGCGGGATAGACCGTGGACAGGGTGCCCTCGTCGTTCGCGCGAAAGCGCGCATGTGCTTCGTGCACGAGCGCCTGCACCTCCTCGGGCGCCGGCAGCACCCCTGTGGAGACGAAGGCCTCGGCGGCCACGTCCGGTCTCAGTCGAGGTGGACCGACGAGCCCGGGCCGAGCGGGATCCCGAGCAGGTACCACGCCACGAAGAACGCGGTCCACACGATCGACAGGACGACGACGAACGGCAGCATCATCGCGACGACCGTGCCGATCCCGGCGTCCCTGCGGTAACGCTGCGCGAAGATGATGATCAGCGGGAAGTAGGCCATCAGCGGCGTGACCACATTCAATGGCGAGTCGCCGACGCGGTAGGCAGCCAGCACCGTCTGCGGTGCGACGTCGAGCCGCAGGAAGAGCGGGATGAAGATCGGGGCGAGGATGGCCCACTTCGCGATCGCGGCCGGCATGATGATGTCGACCAGCATCGTCACGAAGACGAAGCCGATCAGCAGCCACACCGCCCCGATGTTCGCCTCCTCGAGCCAGTCGCCGAGCTTCACGGCCGACACCTGCGCGATGTTCGAGTAGCTGAAGTACGCGATGAACTGCGCGATCAGCAGGAAGAGGAACAGGAGCGAGGCGAGGCCCGCCCACGACTTCGTGATCGATGCGAGCACCTCGTCGCTCGTCCGCATCGTCCCGGCTCCGCGGCCATAGGCCAACCCCGCTGCGAAGAAGATGATCGTGATGATCAGGATCAGGCTGTCCATGAACGGCGAGTCGCCGATGATGTCCCCCGACTCGGGATGGCGGAGCGGCGCGTCCGGGAGGACGGTGAGCAGCGCGATCACGGCGACGACGGCAGCGGTGGCAATCAGTGCGTAGCGAAGGCCCCGCGCCTCGGCTTCCGGTGAGACCTCGGGCCCCTTGTCGGCGTCAAGCGATTCGTCGTCGCTCTCGAGCGCGGCGTCGTGCTTGCCGAGGCTCTTCTCGACGATCCGCACGGAGACGAACGTCAGGACGATCGTGACCAGGATCGTCGAGGCGATGCCGAAGTAGAGGTTCGCCGCGAGGTCGATCGAGCGGTTGGGGTCGACGAGCGCGCTCGCGTCGTTCGTGATCTCGGTCAGTACGCCGTCGAGCGGCGTGATCAGGAAGTTCACGCCGAACCCGGCGGCGACTCCTGCGAATGCAGCCGCCATACCGGCGAGCGGATTGCGGCCGACGCTCTTGAACGCGGCTGCGCCCAGGGGTATCAGCACGAGGTACCCGGCGTCCGAGGCGATGCTCGAGAGGACGCCGATGAAGATGATGATTGGCGTCAGCATCGCTTCCGACGAGACGCTGACGAGCTTCCGGATCAGCGCTCCGATCAGGCCGGCGGACTCGGCCAGGCCGACGCCGATCATCACCACGAGGATGATCGCGACGGCCGCGAAGTTGCGGAAGTTGGCGACGAACGAGGTGAAGAGGAACCGGATTCCGTCGGCGGACAGCAGGCTCTGGATGGACGCCGTCTCCTCGCGGACGGTGTAGTCGCCCTCCTGGACGGACGCGTTCGGCAGCCCGCCGGAGGGCTGCGTGGAGCCGCCCTGGACGACCTCCTCGACCGGAATGGGCGGGGGCTCGACGACCTGGTAGGTGACCTTGATGTCCGCCCAGGCGAGCAGGGCGGAGAGGATGATCACGATCACGCAGAGCCAGACGAACAGGATGGCCGGGTTCGGCATCTTGTTGCCGCCGCGCTCGATCGCCCCCAGGATCCGCTGCATCATCCCGTCGGAGGGCTCGGCGGCCGGAGGAGGTGGTGCCGCCTGCTCGCTCATGCTCCCTCCTCGCTCGATCCCTTCGCGAACGCCTCGGCGAAGCGGCCGAGGAACTCCGCCTCGACGAGCACCGCCTTCTCGAACTCCTCGAGCAGCACCCGCTCGTTCGGCGCATGGATGTTCGCGTAGCCGTCGGTCGTCCCGAGCAGCAGGATCTCGGCGTCCGGCACGGCGACATGGAGGGCGTTCACGAGCGGGATCGATCCGCCGGTCGCCGCGTACGAGGCCTCAATGCCCCACGCGGCCTCCATCGCCTCGCGCGCCGCCCGGTAGGCCGGGCCGGTCGTGTCGGCGAGGAACCCGTTGCCCGTCACGCCGGGATGGACCGTCAGGCCGATCCCGAACGGCCGCGCAGCCTCGAGGTGGCGGACGACCGCGTCCTGCGCCTCGTCGGCGTCCTGGGCCGGGTGGACGCGCGTGTTGATCTTCGCCCGAGCGCGCGGGTTGACGGCGTTGAGCGCGTCGTCGACCGAGGTGATGTCGATGCCCGTGACCGTGATGGCAGGGCCCGACCAGACCCGTGACCCGAGATCGCCCGACCCGACGAGCGGAAGCCCGTCCTTCACCTCCGCGAGCGTGCGGAACTCGTCCTCCGAGTAGCCGGCCCCGGTCCAGGGCTCGCGCCTGAGGCCCTCCACCGCCACGTCGCCGTGCTCGTCGTGGAGCGTCGCGAGTGCCTGCAGGAGCACGCCGAGCGCGTCCGGCGCGGCGCCGCCGTACTGCCCCGAGTGCTTCGGGCCGGCGAGCGTCTCGACCTCCATCGTCGTCTGAGCCATGCCGCGCAGACCGATGGTGAGCGTCGGCACCCCCGGTCGCACGCTGCCCATGTCCGCGATGAGCATCGCGTCGGCGCGGAAGAGGCCGGGGTGAGTCGCGGGGTAGTCGTTGAGCGCGCTGCCCACTTCCTCCTGTCCCTCGACCACGACCTTGATCCCGACCGGCGGCCGCCCTTCCCACGCCCGGAGCGCACCGACGTGGGCGACGATGTTCGACTTCGTGTCGGCGGATCCGCGTCCGTAGAGCGCTCCGTCGCGCTCGGTCAGTTCGAACGGCGGGGAGCCCCACTTCTCCTCGTCGCCGGCGGGGACGACGTCGTAGTGCCCGTAGAGCAGCACGGTCGGTGCGCCTTCCGGTGCGGGGATCTCGCCGATCACGACCGGCGCGGTGTCCGGCAGCTCCAGGGACCGGATCGTCTGGACTCCGGCGCCCTCGAGGAGCTCCACGACCGCATCTCGAGCGGCGATGAGCTCTGCGTGCGTTTCCGGCGGGTAGTTGGTCATCGAGACCGACGGGATCGCGACGAGCCGCGCGAGATCTGCCCTCAGCCCGGGCATGAGGGCGGACACTTTGTCGGCAAGCGGCGTCAACGGCGTCGAGAGAGCGGTAGAGCGCCGCTGGGATCCTGCGGCGGACCGCGATCCTCTCGCGCGCAGTGCCCGGGGGTCAAACGGCGACCGTCGGCGAGGACGAGCAGCGCCGCTTGCGCTATCCCGGCGCTGCGGGAGCTTCGAGCGCAGCGTTGGCCGCCTCGACCCTGGCCCGGCGCTCCTTCGTCAGCTCCTGCACGAAGATCTGGATCGTCGCGGCGAGTGGCACCGCGGTGAGCGCGCCGAGGACGCCCAGCAGCGCGCCGAACAGCGTGACGGCGACGATGATGAAGAAGCCGGAGAGGCTGACAGCCTTGCCCTGGATCTTCGGGGTGAGAACGTTGTTCTCGACCTGCTGGTAGACGAGCAGGACGACGAGCATGATGATCGCCGCGGTGAGTCCTTCCTCGGCCAGGAGCGCCGGAACGAGGATCACTCCGGCGATGGTGGCGCCGATGTTCGGGATCATGTCGAGCAGCCCCGCGATGACCCCCAGCGCGACGGCATAGCTCGACCCGAGCAGCCAGGCCGTGAGCCCTTGGGTCGTGCCGGCGATCACCGCGATCGCGACGACGCCGATCGCCCAGCGCGAGATCGAGGTCGTGACACGCTCCCACACTTCCAGCCAGCGGTCGTCGTCCCCCGGCATCAGCACGCTCGCCAACGACCGCTTCAGGTTCGCGACGTCGCTGAGCAGGAACACGCAGATGAAGATGATCGTGAACGTCACGAGGAACGCGGAGAAGAAGTCGCCTGCGATGCCGAGCACGGATGAGATCGCGTCCGGCACCGACGCCGAGAGCTGCTCCGATCCGTCCTGCACGTTCCCGGCGGCCCCGCTGTCGCCCAGCCACGACAGCTCGTCGGACTCGCGCAGCTGCTCGACCGTCGCCGGCAGCTCCTGGAGGAAGTCTCGAACGTTGCCCACGAGCGGCACCAGGAACAGCAGCGCGATCACCAGCACCGCGAGGGCGGTGCCGAGCACCGTCACTGTCGCCGCCACCCCGCGCGACATTCGCGTCTTCGCCATCAGGTAGCGCACCGGCGCCTCGAACACGAGTGCCAGGAAGATCCCGATGAAGACGATCAGGAAGGTGTCGCCGATCGCCACGAACGCCGCCAGCACACCGACCGTCGCGGCCACCAGCAGCACCGTTCGCATCGGCAGGATCAACTCGACGCGCTTGGTGCCGCCCGACGTCATCTGAGTTGGTTTCGGCCGGTGCAGGCAGAGTCCTTGATGCGTTACGAGGGACGAGTGACGGCGGCTTCGATCCGCTCCAGCCGCCTGTCGAGCTCACGGAGCTGCTCCGCCGTCGCAGCTTCGCCGGCCGACTGCGGCGGCTCGAGGCGCGGGGAACCGGCCAGGGCGGTTTCGATCCGCTCGAGCCGGCCGTCGAGCTGGCGGAACTGCTCGGCTGTCGGAGCATCTTCACCGGAGCGCATCAGTTCGACGCGCGAGCGCGCGACGAACGTGCTCGTGATCGCGGCGGTGATGACAGTGAGGAAGCCGATCCCGAACAGCATGACGAGCGCGGCGAGGAATCGCCCGGCGGATGTCGTCGGCACGTTGTCGCCGTACCCGACGGTGGTGGTCGTCTGGACGGCCCACCAGAGCCCTGATCCGATCGTCGGGTAGTTCTCGCGGTCGATGACCGTCATCAGGATTCCGGCCCCGGCCGTCATGGCGATCGTCGTTGCGGCGATCACGATGGCCGCCCCGCGCGGTGTGACGACGCGGTCGATCGCCCGGTCGAGCCGCTGTTCGAGTTTCGTCTCGCTTGGTATTCCGGGCGGCGGCGTCACAGGGGTCCTTGTTTCGCGATCGTGCTCCTCGTTCTAGTCTTCGCCCTGAGCGGGGGAAGCTCCTCGTCACACGGCCTACGCCGACGCGAAGGGCAAGATGGCCAGGCAGACGGCGTAGCGCGCCGGTGAACGCGGCTGTTCGGAGCACACCCGACGGATGAGAGGGAGAACCTGATGTCCAGCCAGTCCGAGCCGACCTACGGCCACTCCACGGCCTGGAAGCCCGAGCTCCCCCGCCTGCGGCTGTACCCGCTCGTCGTCTCATGGCTGGGGACGGGCGTCGCGCTGATGGTGGCCGCTGGGATCCTGCCCGGCGTCCACATCGACGACTTCTGGGGTGCGCTGTTGATCGCGGCGCTCGTGGCGGTGCTGAACGCGATCATTCCGCCCGCGCTCGCGGCGCTCCGGCTGCCGCTGACGCTCGTGCTCGGCTTCCTGCTCGTGTTGATCGCGGACGCCCTCATCCTCGTCATCGCGGCCGACGTGTTCGAGGAGGTGCTCCGGGTCGACAACTTCGGCTGGGCGCTGCTCGCGGCGCTCGTGGTCGCTGCCGTGAGCGTCGTGCTCGCGGTCGTCCTCGGCTCCGACGACATGTCCTCGATCCGCATTGCGCATCGGATCGCGCGTCGGCAGGGCATCATCGCCTCGACCGACGTCCCGGGGATCGTGTTCCTCGAGATCGACGGGCTCGCACTGCCGGTGCTACGCCGCGCGATGCGCGACGGCAACGCGCCGACCATGGCTCGCTGGCTCGGCGACAACTCGCATCGCCTGGCGGAGTGGGAGACCGATCTCTCCTCGCAGACCGGCGCGAGCCAGGCAGGGATCCTGCTGGGATCCAATGAGGACATCTCGGCCTTCCGCTGGGTGGAAAAGGAGACGGCGACGCTGATGACGTGCTCGGCTCCACCCGATTGCGCGGAGATCGAGCGGCGTCGCTCGACCGGCATCGGCCTCCTCACCGACGGCGGCGCCAGCCGCGGCAACCTGCTCTCGGGCGAAGCGGACGAGGTGATCCTCACCGTCAGCCGGATGGAGGCGGAGAAGAAGTCCAACCCCGGCTATCGGGCCTTTCTCGCCAACGGCGACAACGTCACACGCACGCTCGTCCTCTTCGCATGGGAGGTCCTCCTCGAGTGGACGGCCGCCCTGCGGGCCATCCGCCGCGACGTGCATCCGCGCGGCCACCGCGGCGGCATCTACCCGTTGATGCGAGGGGCGCTCTGCGTGTTCGTGCGCGACCTGATCGTGTCGGGCGTGCTCACCGACATGATGCGCGGACGACCGGCGGTGTACGCGACGTTCTCGAGCTACGACGAGGTCGCGCACCACTCCGGGCTGGAGCGCGCGGACACGCTGGAGGCGCTGCGCAAGCTCGACGGCAAGTTCGCGGACATCGAGCGGGCGCGCCGCTACGCCCCCCGGCCGTACGAGATCGTCGTGCTCTCCGACCACGGGCAGACGCAGGGCGCGACCTTCAAGCAGCGCAACGGCTACGGCCTCGACGAGCTCGTCGAGCGCTCGGTCTCGCGGGGCGATGTGGCCGGGATCGCCGGCGGCGACGAGCAGAGCTCGATGGTCGGCCATGCCGTCGGCGAGGCCACCGGCACGAAGACCAAGAAGCCAAGAACGACGTCTCCGACCGCGACGTCGTCGTGCTCGGCTCGGGCAACCTCGGCCTCGATCTACCTGATGGAGGAGCGGCGACGGCTGACGCTGGAGGAGATCCAGGACCGTCATCCGCAGTTGATTCCCGCGCTTCGGGCCCATCCTCACGTGGGGTGGCTGCTGGTGCGCTCGTCGCAGCACGGGCCGGTCGCGCTCGGTGGCAGCGGCGTCCACTACCTCGCCGACGGCCGCGTCGAGGGCGACGACCCGCTGGCGACGTTCTCTCCGCATGCGCCGGCGCACCTGCTGCGAACCGACGGCTTCGAGCACGTCGCCGACATCATGGTCGGGAGCTTCTACGACCCGGAGCGCGACGAGGGCTGCGCCTTCGAGGAGCTGATCTCGTTCCACGGCGGCATCGGCGGCTTCCAGACCCGCCCGTTCATCCTCTATCCGTCGCGCCTCGAGCTACCCACCGGGCCAATCCTCGGCGCCGCGAGCGTGCACGGCATCCTCGCGGGGTGGCGGCGTGAGCTCCAGGGGGCGCCGAACGCCGTTGCCGAGCCGCCCGCGGGGTCGCCGGCGGTGGACGGTGTGCCGGACCAGTCGGTCAGACAGCCAAGCGAGCCTCGGCGCTAGCCGCCAAGACGGACGGGGAAGGAGACGAGCCGGCGCGAGGAGATGCCGCCGAGCAGCTCCTCGGTTCCGCGACCGGGCTTGCGAGCCCGTACGAAGACGACGAGCAGCTGCTGCCGGCCGCTGGCCGGGAAGAAGCGCAACCGGCGCATGGTGAGCTCGGCCCAGCCGTCTGCGTCGGTGGTGCTCTCGGTGTCGTCGAACTGCTGGTAGGGGGTGGGGGTCGCGTAGACGAGCGCGCCGCGGATCTCCCGGCCGTCGCAGGCGACGACGTGGAAGCGGAGCCGGATCACCTGCGTGTTCCGCGTCACGGGGCGCGGTGTGATCGTTTGCCGGTCGACGAGCAGACGCGCCGGCGAGGTGATGTCGGCGGCATCGATCGGCCCGGCCTGCTGGACGGGTGGGCAGCCGGTGCCCGGCTGGTTGTTCCCTTGCACGATCGCGGTCGGCACCGACGTCGAGCCGGCGTTGCCGTCGAGGTTGGTGGCGGTGACGACGACACGGATCGTCGAGCCCACGTCCGCGCTCGAGAGCCCGTACGTCCGTGCGGTGGCGCCGGCCACAGCCGCGCAGTTGGCGCCGGTCTCGCTGCAGCGCTGCCAGGCGTAGGTGTACGTGATCGGCTCGGTGCCGGTCCACGCGCCGGTGGTGGCGACCAGGATCTCGTTGAGGGCCGGTTGTCCGCTGATCACCGGCGGCGCCGTGTTTGCGGGCGCGGTTTGAGCGGCGGCCTCGCCGCGCGAGGCGAAGCCGATCACCACGGCCGCGGACACGCAGACGGCGGTGACGACCGGCAGTATCGACAAGCGTCCGAGCGTGCCACGCATTCGTTCGTACCCCCTGCCGCAGAATCAACGGTTTCGACGACGGTGCCTTGCCTGGCGAGCTCTCTCGCCAAACCCTTCAGCTCACCTGCCGGCTTCGTCGTGGGACGCGCTGCGCAGCGGTTTCTCGGCGATGAGGCATCCTTCCGGGGAAGGCCTGTCAGCTTCGAAGGAGGTTCCGACGTGAACGACGACCACCTCGAACGGCGACTGACACGGACCGCCGCGCTGCAATTCGCCGGTGCTGCCGCCGCCGGGCTCGCGCTCGGCGTTCGCCCCGTACGAGCCGCGACACCGCCGGCGGCAGTCGAGGCCGCGGCGAGCGCGTTCCTCGCGTCGCTGTCGCCCGCGCTCCGTCGCCGGGCGTCGTTCCCGTTCGCCGGCAGCGAGCGCACGCGCTGGCACTGGACCGTCCCTGCCTCGGTGCCGCGGAACGGCCTTCCGCTGGGCGACGTGTCGGCCGAGCAGCGTAGGCTCGCGCTCGCCCTGTTGCGCACGAGCAGCTCCGCCGCCGGCTACCGCAAGGCGCTCGACATCATGGCGCTCCAGGCCGTGCTGCAGCGCATGGCCGCCGGTGCCACCGACTCCTTCGACCCCGACCTCTACTACGTCTCGGTCTTTGGCACGCCGGGCGCCCGGGCGTGGGGCTGGCGCCTCGAAGGGCACCATCTCTCCCGCCATTTCACGGTCGTCGGCGGGACTCTCGTGGCCGAGCCGTTCTTCCTCGGCGCGTGGCCGACCCGCGCCGGGAGCGCGTACCGCACGGTCCGGCGGGGCTACCGGACGATGCCGCGTGAGGAGGACGCGGCCCGGGAGATCGTGCTCCTGCTCGACGGCCGGCTGCGGCGGCAGGCGGTGTTCTCGTCGGAATCGCTGACCGACCACCTCACGCAGAACGCACCACGGGTGCGGCCCCTCGACCGGGTGGGGATCCTCACGGGTGATCTGCCGTCCGCGGCGCAGAGACGGGTGCACGAGATCGTCCGCGTCTACCTGGCGAACCACCCGCCGGCGATGGCGCGCGATGCGCTCGCGCGGGTCGAGCGGGCGGGCCTCGCCCGCACGCGCTTCGGCTGGGCGGGCAGCACTCGCCCCGGTGAGCCCCAGTACTACCGGCTGCAAGGCCCGACCTTTGTGCTCGAGTTCGACAACTCACGCAACAGCGGCACACACATCCACAGCGTCTGGCGCGACTTCGAGCGCGATTTCGGACGCCACCTGCTGTAGGGCGATCGCGACGACAGTCGGAGGAGGTTCGGGTCGTGACGGAGTTTCAGCGGTATCTGGCGGAGGAGGTCGCGGAGGACCACGCCGACGGACTGGTGTCCCGGCGCGAGGCGTTGCGGCGCCTGGGCCTGCTCGGGCTGGGCGGTGCGGCAGCGGCGTCGTTGCTGGCCGGCGCCCTGGCGGAGCAGGCGAAAGCGCTGACGAGGGTCGCAAGTGTTCCCGGATCGGCCGGAGGGCGGCAGGCGGCGCAGGTCGACGCGGCGGCCCTCCCGACCCGTGAGATCACGTTTCGCGGGCCGCAGGGTCGGAGGTTGATCGGCGCCTGGGCTGCGGCACGCCGTCCCCGTGGGAGCGTGTTGGTGATCCACGAGAACCGCGGGCTCACCGACTCGATCCGCATGGTGGCGGGCCGCCTGGCAGCGAGCGGCTACTCGGCGCTGGCGATCGACCTGCTGTCGGAGGAGGGCGGTACCAGGTCGTTCAGCGACGAGTTCGAAGCGATGGCGGCGCTCGGAGCAGTCCCACCGTCCCGATTCGTGGCCGACATGAAGGCGGGGGTGACGGAACTGCGGCGCCGTGTCCCGGGGAAGAAGGTCGGCCTCACCGGGTTCTGCTTCGGCGGCGGCATGACCTGGCTCCTGCTTACCTCGAAGGAGCCTCGCGTGGCGGCCGCCGTCCCGTTCTACGGCCCGTTCCCCGACAACGGGAACCTCGCAGGCGCCAAGGCGGCGGTGCTCGGGGTGTACGCGGAGTTCGACTCGAGGGTCAACGCGACCCGCACCACGGCCCGCGCCGCTCTGCGGAAGGCCGGCCTGCGGCATCAGATCGTCACCTACCCCGGCGTCGACCACGCGTTCTTCAACCCGACCAGTGCGCGGTACGACCCCGCGGCTGCGGCGGCCGCCTACCGGAGGATGACGGGCTGGTTCGGCACGCACCTCGCGAGCTAGTCGAGTTGTTGCGACGCCGGAGAACGCCGCGAGGGGCCGGCTGAGAGAACGTCCTCGTCCTGCGTCGCGGCGGGCTCGGGACGCTCGCCGCGCGCGGGCTCGCTGATCCTGACCACGACGTTGCCCGTCTTCTGGCCGCTCTCGACGTAGCGGGTGGCCTCGACGATCTCGTCGAGCTCGTAGGTCCGGTCGATCACCGGCCGGTAGGCGCCCGCGTCGACGAGCTCCCTGACGAGGATGAGGTCCTCCTTGCGGTACTGGCCGAGGCCGAGGGTCCCACGCTTGCTGCCGACGAATTTCGTCGCGAGGCCGAGAAGTGGCACGTGGTACATGAACCCCAGGTCCATCGAGATGTAGATCCCTCCGCGCTTCAGCGAGTGACGGCAGCGGCGGAACGAGTGCTTGCCGACCGCGTCGAAGATCACGTCGTACGTCGCGCTGGTCTTCGTGAAGTCCTCGCGCAGACGATCGAGGACGTTCCGCGCGCCGAGCGATCGCACGAGCTCGACATCCTTGGTGTCGCACACAGCCGTCACCTCGGCCTCGAAGTGATGCGCGAGGAGCTGCACCGCGGCCGTCCCGACGGAGCCCGCGGCACCGTAGACCAGGACGCTCTTCCCCTGCAGCGGAAATGCCGGCTTCATACAGGAGAGCGCGAGCAGCGAGCCGTCGGGAACGGCCGCCGCCTCGTCGAACGCCAGGGATGCCGGCTTCTGCGCGATGGCGCCGCTCTCGCTGACGGTCACGTAGTCCGCGGTTGCGCCTCTCGCAACGCCGAAGACCCCGTCGCCGACCCGGAGCTCCGTGACGGCTGCCCCGACCTCCGCGACGCGGCCTGCGAACTCAGACCCGAACGTCGTCCGCCGAGGGCGACGGATGCCGTAGAAGAGCCGGGTGAATCGGTACTCGACGCTGCGTACGCCCATCGCGTCCCCGCGGGTCACGGTCGACGCGTGAACCCTGACGAGCACCTCGTCCTCCTGCAACGTGGGCCGCTCGACCTCGGCAACACGCAACACCTCAGGAGGTCCGTACCGGTCGTGGACGACTGCTCTCATTCGGTTACTCCCTCCCGTCGGTTCCGCTGGATGGGCGTGCCGTGCCGCCAGGCCCGCCCGGCCCGGAAGAGCTCGGCGGGCCTTCCGCCACCAGGCCCGGGTCGCGCGGTGCGGCCGGTGGGGATCACCCAGCCGTCCTCGCCGACGAGGCTGCGGCGGAAGTTCGCGGCGTCCAGCTGCACGCCCCACATCGCCTCGTACACCGCGCGGAGCTCCGCCATGGTGAAGGTCGTGCCGACGAAGGCAGTCGCGATCCCCGACACCTCGAGCTCGACCCGGACGCGCTCGACCGCGTCGCGGACGATTCGCAGGTGGTCGAACGCAAGCTCGATCCGCTCCTGGAGGACGTCAGCGGCCGGGACGAGTGCGGCGTGCGCTGCGTCCGTTCCGGCCACGATCGCTCCCACGTCGCGGAGCACGGCGAGGTAGCCGACCGTGACAACGTTCATGCGCGGATCGCGTTCGGGATCACCGTAGGCGCCGAACTGGGTCAGCAGGCTTGGAACGTCGACACCGGTCTCCTCGGAGAGCTCGCGTCTGGCCGCCTCGTCCAGCGTCTCATCCGGACGCTTGAACCCACCGGGAATCGCCCACATGCCCTCGAACGGCTCCTGTCCCCGCCGCACGAGCAGCGCGTGGAGCACGCCTTCGACCATGGTCAGGATGACGACGTCGACCGTGACGGCGAACGCCGGGAACGCGCCCGGGTCGTACGCGGTGGGAACATCCGCCGTACGTGCTCTTGTCGGCATGACTCTAACCTTCGCGCATGGTTTTGGTCTTGTCAACCAAAACATGTGCTCCGTGCTTGCCGGCAACGGGTATCGGGGTTCTCCCGGATGTCGCTGGGTCAGGGACGTGCGACCGTCGTGGCAAGGAAGGAGGTGTGGGATGTCGACCATTTCGCATCCACCGGCCAAGCCGCTCACGAGCGCGGCTGGGCCTCGATCTTCCTTGTCAGGGAGCTGTGGGCGTCGCTCGCGATCACAGCGATGTGGATCGCCGTTGCGGTGAGCGCACTGTGGGGACCGGACTTCGTCTCCGCGACCCCGGGACGACCAGCACGACCATTCCGTCTGGAATCGCCGTCGCGATGTTCGCGACCATCGGCACGTGGGCAGTCGCGAAGTACGCCTTCGGTCGAGCGCGAGTAGAAACGTGACTTCACGAGGCCAGGCGCTGAAGAAGGCGCCGACGTAGGTCGCCGGGGGACCCTCCCGACCAGTGTTCCCCGGCGATCTAGAGGAGCAGGATCGCCGAAGCGGCCGTGGCGAGCTCGCAACTGCGACGAGCGACTAGGAAGGTCTGGCGAAGACGCGCCGCCCGAACCGGGTGACGCCTGCCCCGACTCCGAGGACGGCGGCGAGGCCGAGGCTCAGCGCGTTGGTTTGCACACAGGTGCGGCAGGCGTTGCAGCAGACCGCCGCCATAGGCGCGTGCTCGCTGTACTTCGCCGCCGTCTGCACCATCCGGCCCTGCCAAACAGCCTTCACGCCCCGGACTGTACGCGACGCCGGGGCTGGACGCGTTCGGGTTTCCGGCCTCTAGACGGTCGTGGCGTCGACCGGCGCCGCGACGGGTCGTTCGGGCTCGTTGCCCGTTTCGCGGACGAGAGAGATCACAACCGCGCCAACGAGCGCCAACGCGAGGCCGATACAGGCGACGAGGACGTGCCAGGCCGGTCTGCTCAGCCGCTCCTCGAGCAGGATGATGCCGAGCAGGATGCCGACGACTGGGTTCGCGACCGAGACCGTGGCGACCGAGGGCGCCAGGCGCCCGGTGCCGAGCGAGACCTGCTGCAGCACGAAGCCGAGCACGCCTGCGATCGCCAGCACGTACGGCTCCCAGTTGGAGAGCAGCTCGTCGATTCCGTCGTGCAGGTACTCCAGGGTGGGCTTCGTCAGCGCCGCCGAGAGGCCGAAGAGGATGCCGGCGACGGTGCCGTACGCGGCGGCCTTCAGGACCAGGCTTCCCCGTCCCCCGAATATCAGCAGGACGGTGCAGAGGCCGGCCAGGATGGCGATCGCAATCGCCCACTCGCTGCTCGGCGCGTTCTCGCGCCCACCCGCCGGGTCGCCGAAGAGCACGAAGAGCGCCAGACCCATCACGATCACCGCTGCTCCGAACACCTCGCGGCGCCCGACGTGCTGTCGCGTCAGGAAGTATCCGAGCGGCAGCGCGAAGACGACCGTGGTGACGAGCAACGGCTGGATGATCACGAGTCGCCCGCGGTCGAGCGCCGCCGCCTGGAACACGTAGCCGGCGAGCAGCGCAAGAGTGCCGACGAGCCACATCCTTTGACCGGCCAGGCGCGCAAGCGACGCGGGGCTCCGAAGCGAAATCTCCGGAAGGTTCAGGGCTCCTTTCTGCTGCAGCGTCGCCGCGAGGGCGAACAACAACGCCGCGAGCAGGGCGAGAACGGAGGCCACCTGCGCAGCCTACGGCTTCGCCGATCATCCGCAGTCAGACCCGGATGGATACCTCAGCGTTCTCGTAGATCGCCCGGGTACCAACTGTGCGACGCTCCGCAGGCATGGAGCGGCTTCACCGAGTGCCCGAGGCGAACCGTCTTCTCGATGTGCGCCGCGTCCCTTCCGACACCGGCAAGGAACCCGGACGACATCGCGTTGAGGAAGAAGCCCGACGACGTACAACCCTGGCTCGTCGGCTGCCACGTCCGGGATCCCGCTGATGGTGGACCTCGGCGTGTGGCAACACGTCGTCGGGCGGGTTTCGGTGCGCTACTACGCCGCCTTCTGGGCGCTCGTAACGCGCACGGGCTGCCCAACTTGTCGGATCCGGGATGTGGGCGGGGCTTACGGACCCACCCAGTTCACCGACCGAATCTGCACCATCTCTGTACTAGGGGGCAAACAGCTTCCAGTGCCCCTCGGAGACAACCTCGACGGTGCCGTCGGTCACCTGTATGGCGGTCTGATCGTCAATCGCGTATGCCGGCACCGGCATACGGGCGGCCCACTTTTCTGCGTCGGCCATCGTGTTCTCCGGGAGGTCCTCGTGATCCAGGTGCGGAAAGATCGAAAAATCAACGATTCCCAGCGTTCTGTCACCACCGGTGGGCGGCCTCCAGAAGACGAAGTCCTCCCCGATGCTGGGGGTCATCACCATGCTCCCGGCGCTCAGTCCCACGTAGACCGTCTCGCCTAGCGACGGCAAGAGGTCCGCCAGCCCGGACTGCCGCATCCAATGGCACAGATACAAGGCATCGCCGCCCCCCACCAGCAGCACGTCAGTCGCCTGGACCGAGGGGACCCATCTGTTTCTTCATCGATGCTGGGCAATGCGGTGAGCTCCAGCACTCCAAGGGACTTCCAACCCAATTCGCACATGGGGGTGCGGTCTTCTCGTCCGCTGATGAACCGCCATGCCACACCAGGAGTCAGAGGGTGCCCGTACGCCGCGGTCGGAATGCAGAGGGCGCTCGACTCGGCAATCGGTTTGCCCAGTAGGTCGACCAGCGCGTCGTGGATGCTCGCGTTCTTGATGCCAGCGGAAGTAAGCAGAAGCCTCATGGATGCTTTTTCCTGGTTACACCGTCGCCCTGAGTCCGTGTCGGGCGTCAGCCGATTTGCTCGGCCAGCCCGATGAGAATGCCCTCGGGGCCTCGGACGTAGCAGAGCCGATAGATGTCTTCGTACTGGACTACTTCGTCGACGAGCTGCGCGTCGTGCTTCCGGAGCCGGGCGAGCGTATCGTCGAGGTCGTCCACGGCGAACATGACACGCAGATAGCCCAGCGCGTTCACCGGGGCGTTTCGGTGATCGGCGACCACGGGCGGCGTGAGAAAGCGCGAGAGTTCGATCTCGCCGTGGCCGTCCGGCGTACGCATCATGGCGATCTCGACGCGCTGGTCGCGCAGTCCAGTGACGCGCCCTGACCAGTCTCCTTCGATCATCATTCGACCTTCGAGTTCGAGGCCCAGCTCGGCGAAAAAGGAGATAGCGGTATCGAGGGATTCCACCACGATCCCGACGTTGTCCATGCGTTGAAGCGTCACGCCGACCGTCTAGTCGTGTTGTTGCTTGGAGACGCCCACCCGACGAGCGTATCGGCTGATGGTACGCCGTCGGCACGATGGCTTCGTCATTCGTCCCCACCGCTGACGTGCGCGAGTGTTCCGCAATGATCACCGAGCGTCGCGAGACCGCCTACGACGTTGGCTCGACGACCTTGGTGACGACCCAGCGGTGCTTTCCGATCCTGCGGTCGCGGACGAATCCCAGCTTCTCGTAGGTCGACAGGGCGCCGTTGAAGAGGAAGCCGGCAGGGACCGAACCCGCGGCTTCGGGATAGCCCTCTACCTTGCCGCCGCCGAGACGTGCGATCAGGTCGAGCGCCCCCGCGAGCGCCGCCGTGGCGACGCCCTGGCGCCGGTGCCCCTTGCCGACGAAGTTGCAGGCGATTCGCCAGTCCGGCAAGGTCGTGACGCTCTTCTCATAGGCAGCCCGGTTCTTGATCTTCGGCACCTCGTCCGGCGCGCCGAACTGGCACCAACCCACACAGTCGTCGCCGTCGAACACAAGGGCCGCGTGCGCCTTGCCTGCCTGCACCCGTGCGAGCTTGCGTTCCCGGTTCAGCGCCGGCTCGCGGCTGTCATCCGGATGAAAGCCCATGCACCAGCAACCCCCGAAGACGCCGTTATTCGCCTCGACCAGCCTGGCGAACGTATCCCAGCTCGACTCATCGAGAGCCTTAATCGTGTACCCCAACCCCACCACCAACTCAGCCTAGCCCTCCACCACTCAAACCCTGCGCTGGGCGAGCATGTCTAAATGTTCCCTGAGCGACGCGCGCTGCGAAACGCAATGATCGAGGTCGTGGCGCTTGTTGAGAGGCTGCCAACGGCAGCCGAATACGTCGCACTGCTGCGAAGCGTGGGCTGGCCTTCCCCATCCGCCGAAGACTGCGCAGCGGGACTCGAGGGAAGCATCGCGTCTGTCTGCGCGGTCGACACGGGTGTCGTCGTAGGCATGGGTCGGCTTGTAGGAGACGGCAGGATCTACTGCTTCGCCGTTGATGTCGTTGTCGATCCAGGGGCCCAGGGCAACGGACTGGGGCGTGCCATCATGGAGAGGCTCCAGTCGATGGCGGCGGAGAGAAGGCTCGGCATGCGTCTAGACCTCGTCGCCGCGCCGGACGCCGTCCGGTTCTACCAGCGGCTCGGCTACCAGAGGCTCGAAAGCGACCTCATGAGGAAACGCCTCTAGCCTGGGCCAGCGTTCGGGAATGTCCGATGAAGGTTGCTACTTCACGCCGATGACCATCGAGTCCGGCCCGATCAGGTGCTCGACCCGCGTCCGGCTGAATCCGGCATCGCTCATCCAGCCCATGCAGTCTGCGGCCGTGTAGTCGAAGCCGTGCTCAGTCTCGATGAGCATGTTGAGGCTCATCAGCAGTCCGAACGCGTTCTTCGACCGGTCGTCGTCGATGATGGTCTCGTACACGATGAGCGCGCCCTCCTCCGGCAGCGCCTCGTACGCCTTGCTGATGAGCGTTCGCTTCTCGTCGAGGCTCCAGTCATGGAGGATGTGTCCCATCATGAGCACGTCGGCTTTCGGTAGCTCGTCCGCGAAGAAGTCGCCGGCGGCGAACCGGAGCCGTTCCTGCAGGCCGTTCTGCTCGACGTAGTCCTCGAAGACCGGCGCCACCTCGGGCAGGTCGAAGCCGACGCCCGTGAGGTGTTCGTTCGCGAGCGCGATCTGCACCGCGAGGTCGCCCTGGGCCGTCCCGACGTCGACGAACGTCTCGTGCTCGTGCCAGGGGAATTGCCTTGCGATCGCCAGGTTGGCGCCGTGACTAAGCCCCGTCATCGCGGCGAGAAACCCCTTCAAGCGGGCCGGATCCGCATACAGCGCCTGGAAGAACGGCGTCTCGCCCGACTTCGCCTCATTCTGCAGCTGCCCTGTCCGCAGCGCCTCGGTGAGGCCACCCCAGAAGCCGTACAGGCGGTGGTTGGCCATCTCCAAGATGCCGCCGATGTACGAGGGCTTGTGCTTGTCGAGGAACAGGTCCGTGCTGGGCGTGTTGCGATAGACCCCATCGCCGCGCTCGAGGAACCCGAGTGCCACCAGCGCATCGAGGAAATCCTGGTACGAGCGCGTGTGAAGCCCCAGCCTGTCCCGGAGAGCCTCGCCACTCTCAGGATGCCGCGCAAGCTCGGTGAACAGCTCCATCTCAACTGCGCTCAAGAGCGTTTTCGAGGCCCAGAAGCCGAGGCCGACCTGCATGATCTGATCTGGT
Organism: uncultured Gaiellaceae bacterium; assembly: GCA_963733065.1. Classification (GTDB taxonomy): domain Bacteria; phylum Actinomycetota; class Thermoleophilia; order Gaiellales; family Gaiellaceae; genus CAVTBT01. Next base: position 3,657 of record CAVTBT010000005.1, on the reverse strand, counting down.
GTCGGATCTTCACTCACGTCTCGCCCTCCTCTGTGATCGACTCAACGTGATCGACTCAACCCCAGCTCTCGATAAACCGGCGATCATGTCAAACCCGTGTGCGAGTCATGACGCCTCGAAGGTCAGGCGCCGAAGCTCTGAACTGGGCCAGCGTTCGGGAAGTCACCCGCCGCGACCGATGCGAGTCTGCTACCCCGTAGTCGGCTCGCCTGCGTTGCCCTGAACCAACTCCCTGAAAGCGGTCTCGGCGCGGATCGGGTCGAAGTCGCTGTCCTCGGCAGCAAGCGAACGGAACGGCTCGTTGCGGTCGATCGCGAGCCGGAGATGCCTGATCGCGTCGTCTGTCCGACCGGCGAGGCTCTCGCAGCACGCGAGGTTGTAGAGCGGCCCTGCGTACTCAGGGTGAGCTTCGATCAACTCACGTCCCTGATCGGCGGCCTCGGCGTATTGGCCTGACTCGTAGAGGTGGTGGAGCGGCATCCAGATCTCGCCGCCCTGGGGCTGGTACGCCTTCCCCGGAGTTCCGCCGATCGCGACGATCGTCGTCCCCGGCTCCTCAGCGAACGCTGTCCGCTTCACGGCGGGGCGAGCGAAGACGAGTGTGCCCGCGGGTGCGTCCACCCGCTCGCCGTCGAGTTCGAACGTCGCGCGCCCGCGCTGGACGAGGTAAAGCTCCTCCTGCAGGTCATGCTCCTGTGTCTCGTCGTGCTCGTTGATGAGCCGATCGCCCACCTGATGAGCTGTAAAGGCATTGACGCCGAAGGACGTGATGCCGAAGTGGAACCGGACAGGCCGATAAGGACTGCGGCCGTCACTGATCTCGTCGATCCCGTCGATCTGGGCCAGCGCGTAACCGCTCATTCGGCCGTCCTCCTTCGGGTTGCGGGAAAAAGCAGGCGACCCAGCCTAACGAGCGCCCCGGGCACGGATCGACCACCTCGCCGCGGCGACACCGTAGATGCTCGCCTGCGCGAGCGTGCCGGAATGACCCTGACTACCTTCCGTTGCGCACACTTATGATCGTGGCATCGGGTCGGAGCGAGGACGAACGTCGGTGAGAGATGGTCGTGTTGAACGCTACGCCGAGCTACTGCTCGGTACATGCTTAGGCGTAGAGCGCGGCTGGCAAGTGATCGTGTGGGGCACGCCGTGGGCTCGGCCGCTGCTGGAGGAGGTCATGAAGCAGCTGGGCGAGCGCGGCGCCTACCCGCTCCTGCGCCTCACCTTCAGCGGCGGCAGCGCGTACCACCGAGCATGGCTGCGGCATGCACCGCTCGACGTGATCTCCGAGCCGGCACCGATCGAGGTACACGCGTGGGAGCAGTGTGATGCGTGGCTCGGCGTGTCGGCCCCGGAAAACACACGTGACGGCGCGGACATCCCGGCCGAGCGATCGAGCGCTCTCGAGGGGGCGTATCGCGACGCCAGGTCACGCCTCGGCGTGGAGATTCCCTGGGTGCTGTGCTGGTACCCGACGCCGGCGCTGGCCCAGGACGCCGGAATGACGTTGCCTGCGTTCGCCGACTTCCTCTACGGCTCGTGCCTGATCGACTGGAACAGTCTGCACAAGCGAATCTCGCGTCATGCGCAACTCCTCGACGAGGCGGAGGAAGTCCGGATCGTCGGCAACGAAACGGATTTGCGGCTGTCCGTGGCCGGTAGGCGCGCGGAGGTCGACGCCGGCACCGGCAACATGCCGGGCGGCGAGTTCTTCGTCTGCCCGGTCGAGACGTCGGCCGAGGGCACGATCGCATTCACGGAGTTCCCCTCGATGCACGGCGGCCGTGAGATACCGGGCATCCGTCTTCGCTTCTCGGAAGGCCGCATCGTTGATGCGTCAGCCGACAGCGAGGAAGACTTCCTGATCGAAACACTCGACACCGACGAAGGCGCGCGCCGCATCGGTGAGCTCGGGATCGGCTGCAACCCCAGCATCGACCGCTACATGCGGAACGTCTACTTCGACGAAAAGATGAACGGAACCATCCACCTCGCGCTCGGCTTCGGCTTCGACGACATCGGCGGCACGAACGTCTCGGCGATCCACTGGGACATCGTCAAGGACCTCCGTTTCGGTGGGCGCATCGAGCTCGACGGCAAGGTCGTGCAGGAAAACGGCATCTGGGTCGCCTGAACCGCAGTACCCGAACGCTGGCCGACGCGGGAGCCTCGCCGTACCCACGTTAGGTTTGGTTGGTGAGCGGACTCGTGGTCAGGCCGAAAGCGACGCGGACACGATGGCCGCGACATAGATCGCGGTCTTGTGACCGTGCCGTCGCTTGCGCAAGTGTTCACGAATGTCCCCTGAGATCTGTCGGTTCGCGTGTGTCACGCTGTCTGAACCGACGCGAGGGAGAGCATGGTGGAGAACAAGGCGAAGGACGCTGCCCCCGGATTCGTAGTCCTGCGCCAGGTGGCCGCGGAGCGGTGGGAGTTCCTCGGCGAGGTGCCACGCAAGCGAGGTCTTCCGGCCCGCGCGGCACGTACGCAAGCGATCCTAGACGCGACGGATGGCACGGCAAGGGATGGAGAGGTCTACGCCGCCGTACTTCGCAGCGAGTGGCGAATCGCGAAGGACTGGACGCCCCCAGGCGAGTAGTCAGTTCATCGCCTGGGCCAGCGTTCGGGAATGGGCCTGACGAGGGTGAACCCGGATCGGCCGGAGCAGCGATGAGTCCTCGGTGGTTTGTCAGTCTCTACCGCGTACGGGCGCTGGGATGCGGCCGGAGCAGGCCGCCGAGAAAGGAGTCATAGATGACGCGGTACCTGATTTCGTTCCCCAGCGGCGCGATGGATCACATCCCCGCTGAGGAGCTCCCGGCCGTGGGAGAGGCTGCTCATGCGGTGGTTCAAGAGGCCATGGACGCAGGCGTGTTGGTTTTCGGCGGCGGGGTGGCCGAGAACGTGGATCCCGTCATGGTGGCCGGTGACGGGACGACCACCGCTGGCACTTACCCGCAAACCAAGGAGTTCAACGGCGGGTTCACGGTCATCGACGTGACCTCTCGGAAGGCAGCCTTGGAGTGGGCTGCGAAGATCGCAGCCGCCTGCCGCTGCGCTCAAGAAGTCCGCGAGTTCGGACGTGACTCGGCCGTGGGCAACTGATCGGGCGCGTTGGGCCGGTCGGCTGCGCGAGTGTTCGGGAATGACGCCTGACGGTTACCGCGAACGGCTCTAGCCCCAGGGCAGCCGTGACCAGTACGACGGCCGCTCTCGCCGGAAACGCTCGGCCGTCGCATATACCTGCTCCGGATCGGATGTCGCTTTCTCCACACTCGCGCCGTAGCGCGCTGCGACGTCCGACACGGGATACCGCACTTCCGGGCTTATGTGCGCGCCAACCATCAGGACTACACACGGCGCGTCGCCAGCTCCCACGAAGGCATGCTCCGTCCAGGGAGGTGAATGGAAGAAGTCCCAGGCTCGAAGGAGTCGCTCCTCGCCCTCGACGAGCAGCCTGCACTCGCCGACCAGAACGAGGAAGGCCTCCTGATTCGCCTCGGCGTGGTAAACGCTGCTCTGGCCGGGCTCGAGGACGGTCACATTGATCCCGAGTTGCGCGAACTCGATCGGAGACTCGCCGTACTCGTTGGCGAACCAACACGCCGCGCCTCTCGTCTGCGACGAGAACCACTCGGCATCGCGCACGTTGACGAC
>CAVTBT010000004.1:0-417598 GCA_963733065.1 uncultured Gaiellaceae bacterium | reverse complement strand
CCGGTCGCGTTAGGTTAGGCGAGATGGGTCAGGGTCGGCAATCACCGCTGAACTTGAGTTCATTGCTGGCGGCGGTCGAGGCAGCCCCGCCGGTCGCCGCGGTCGATGTGCTGGCCGCGGCGCTGGCGAAAGCGTTCGGTGCCCGCGAGGTCAGCTTCCTGATCGCCGACTTCAGTGGGCGGTCGCTGATCCGACTGGGCCACTCGGGCGGGGAGGGGGCACTCCGGTTGCAGGGGAAGGAGACTGCGGAGCGGGTGCCGTTGGTTGGGACGCCGCACGGGCGGGCGTTGGCCGGCCAGGCCGTCGAGGTGATCGTCGAGGATGGCGGCACTCGGTTGTTCGCGCCGGTGACCAGCCGCGGTGAAGCAGTCGGTGTCCTGGAGTTGAGGCTGGAGCGCTTCCCGGTTGAGCAGACGGTGGCCGATGTGGCTCTGGCGGCGCACTTCTTGGCCTACGTGGTCATTGCGAACCGCCGGTACACCGATCTCTTCGAGTGGGGACAGCGCTCGGTTCCGTTGTCGCTGGCGGCAGAGATCCAGCATCGGCTGCTGCCTGGTTCCTTTACGTGTGAGGCCGGACAGTTCACTCTCGCCGCCTGGCTGCAACCGGCGGGTGAGATCGGCGGTGACACCTTCGATTTCTCGCTGGAGCGAGACACATTGCATGTGTCGATGACCGACGCGATGGGCCACACGATGGAAGCCGCCCTGCTGGCCACCGTGTTGGTCGGGGGTCTCCGCAACGCCCGTCGGCGGGGCGTCGAGCTTTCCGAGCAGGCGCGGCTGGCGAATGATGCGCTCGCCGAGCACGCGGGCGACAGCCAATTCGTTACCGGTCTGCTCGTACGGATCGACCTGGCCAATGCTACGGCGGGGGTCGTCAACGCCGGCCACCCCCCGCCGTTCCGGCTGCGGGGCGGGCACGTCGAGCAGGTTCGTTTGGAGGCTGACCGCCCGTTCGGCTTGCAGCCCGGATCCGGCTACCGGGTGCAAGCGCTGCAATTGGAGGTGGGCGACCGGCTGATGTTCGTCACGGACGGCATGCTGGAGCGCGACGCCGCGGGCATGAACGTGGCCGCCATCCTGACCACAAGCATGAACATGCACGCCCGCGAGGCGGTACAGCACCTCACACAGGCGGTTCTCCACGTAAGCGGCGGTCAGCTCCGCGACGACGCCACGGCGCTGTGTCTCGATTGGCATGGCGGCCCTCCCCGCTACCGCGATGCCACTTCCGGAGCAAACCGCGAAGTGCGACTCCATCACGCAGCGTCGGCCTGAACGCGCAGGAGGCGGGCGAGCCCACGCCGATGACCTGCAGGAGCGTGCTACCGAACGTTCGGCGCTACTGTAGGTGTTCAGGCGCGACCGCTCTTGCGCTCCCCTTCGTGTCGCCACCGTTTCGGTGTGCCCGGGAGGCCGTGCACCGTAGGTAACCGCCCCGGCCTACGGGGCGCAGGGAAGTCGGTGTGGTTCATGGAGCGGTCGCAGCGAGAAGAGAGGGTAGCGCGCAACCAGTCGTTGTTTCGCGCGATCAACGAGCGTATCCACGAACTGAACGGGACGCTCGTGCAGCAAGCGCCGTATGGCAGCTGGATCTGCGAATGCGCAGACACGACGTGTCAGGAGCGGATCGAGATGACGCTGGGGGAGTACGAAGCGCTGCGCGGGCACCCGGCCCGCTTCGCCGTCTTGCCGGATGGAGCGCATGTCGTGCCGCGGGGCGAGCGGGTCGTTGAGCGGGCCGATCGCTACTGGTTGGTTGAGAAGATCGGCGTGGCGGGTGCCGAAGGGGCCGAGCTGGCCGACCCGTCAGAATCGGAAGGCGTGTCAGGCGGCGGATCGCCCTTTGTGATGGGCAACGGCGTGTTCGAGCTCAGGTTTTCGAACGAGGCCAGCGCCGCGACAGCGGCACGGGATGCGCGCGGCCGACGCTTTGAGGTAGAGATCCACCAGCTCGGGCCCCATTGGCGAACGTTCAACCGCCTGGCCTTTCAGTTCCCGAACGACGAGCAGGACCGCTACGCCAGCCGGCTCAAACGTATCGCTGAGGGCAACGGCGGCACCTACGTTGCGTTCACACCCGACGCGGAGCTCTGACCAACTAGCCGAGCCTCAAGAAGACGCGGCATGCAAGTCTTGGCGCCTTCCCACGCCCGCGCCCGCGAGGCCGGCCGGCGGAAGCCTGTCCGCCAAGGAGGAGGCTGCCCGCCGGTCGCCGAGACGGCGGCCTTCAGAACGCGCGGTGGCGGTTCACCAGCCGCCAGTGCCCGCGGCCGGGCATGACGAAGAGGCCGCCGCCGAAGCCTCGGCCCTGGCGGAACAACGGCCGGTATGCGAACCAGACGAAGCCGATGCCGACCATGCCGAGGAGCCAAAGCAAGCCGACGACTGCCGCGCCGGAGTCGGCAACCAGCAGCAAGAGCACCGCCGCGGCGCTCCAGAGCAGCAGGACCCAGGTCATCTTGCGCCAGTGCAGGAAGTTCGTCATTCGGAAGTCACCTCTGGTCGGGGCTTGCAGATCCCGCCGGAGCCCGGCAGGCGGGCTCCGGCGGGTTGTTCGGACTGGTTAGGCGACCGCGATGAGGTTCTCCTGCGCGACGACCTTGCCGGTGGTGATCTTCGGCGCGTTGGGCAGGGCGGACTCGAGCCCTTCCGACTTCACCCAGGAGGCGGCGACCTTCGTCGCCTCGTCGATCTGCGTCGGGTGCTCGAACAGGCCGACTGAGCTGAGGACGCCGCTGTCGGTCTCGATCAGGTAGTAGCCGCTGAAGCCCTCGAGCTTGCGCAGCTCCGGAACGAGGCTCTCGCCGACCTTGCGGGTCAGCTCCTCGGTCCGATTGCGGTCGAAGCCTTCGTAGCGGCCGATGGTCGCATGCATGGGTGCTCCTCACTCTTGGCTCAGAACAGGAGGCTCGGCTGAGCTCCCTGCTGCGCTCGGGCCTGGAACAGCTGAAGAGGGAGGTGCTAGTGCCTCGGCGGCTTCGATGCTCGACCTGACGCTTGTCCACCATAGCCGAAATTCGTGACAGTCGTCACATTGGCGCTAGGCTGGATGCATTCGGACCGTGATCGTCGTGCCGCTCGCGCGGCAGTCAGGAGCACGCGATGGCCAAATTGATGGAGCACTCCCGCCGACACGGACCGTTCGATCCCCGCTTCCGCCCACGCCGTTCGAAGCCTCAGGAGGTGTTCGATCAGATGCCTCGAGGCCGGGCGATCGCTGGTTGGGAGGACGAAGGCGGGGCGCTGCGCGAGCATCGAGACGCGGGGAGCCGCCCACAGCGTGGTCTTACGACCGGCAGGCTCCGCATCGTTGCCCGGACTCCCCGTCCAGTTCGCGGCTCACCGAAGGTGTGAACACTTCCGAAAAGGATCGCGACGCTGATGCCTGCCCGAGCTGCGGAACGCGTGTCGAATCCCAGATCAGCGGGCCGGGCGATGAGCTTCGCGAGGCGACGCAGCGGCGATGTCCGAACTGCGGAAAGCGCCTCCGCCGGCACGTCGGAGGCGACATGGACGGTCGACGTCACGGCGAGCTAGCAGTCCTGCCCGCGGGATCCGCCGAGCCGTTACCCCGGCGACCCTCCCGCGGAGGCGGCAGCTACCATCACCGTCCCAGCGATGACGCTGGGGGAAGGGCCGGGCGATGGCTGATAGGTGTCCAGCCTGCGGCGAGGTGACCGGCGTTTCGGCCTGTCCGTCCTGTGGCGCCGAACTTCTAGCCGGTGCCGACGATCAGATCCGCGATGCGAGCGATCGCGACCAGACCGCGAGTGATCAGGATCAGACCTGGTCGGATCACGACCAGACAGGAAGCGAGCGGGATCAGCGAAGCGCCGACGAGGATCAGCACGCCGCCGATGTGGATTACGCGGCAGGTGGCGACGCGGACAGCTATCACCGCACCGCTCTGGCGCGGGGGCGGTCGAGTCGCAACCGTGGGGCCGTAGCAGTGTTGCGCGACGAGAGTGCCGCGGCGAGGCTTGGGACCGCGGAGGCTCGTGATCAGGCTGCCGCCCTTCGTGACCGCGGCGCCGAGGGCCGTGATGCACTGGCTCGTCTGCACGACCAACAGGACGACGCGGACGCGAGTCGCGAAGACATTCTCTTGCGCGCCGAGCGCGATCGCGCACGAGCTGCAGCCGATCGGGCCAAGGCAGCCGACGACCGTGCCCGGGCAGCCGCCGACCGGCAAGCGGCAGCCCGTGAACGCGCCGAGGCGGCCCGGACGCGGACCGAATCCGCAGACAACTTGAAGGTCGCGGCGACCGACGAACTGACTGGCGCATGGACGCGCAAGTTTGGCCTCCAGGCGGTGTCGCGCGAGCTCGAGCGTGCCCACCGTACGGGCGCCACGCTCCTGCTTGCGTTCATCGACATCGACGGCCTCAAAGAGGTCAACGACCGCCACGGACATCTGGCAGGCGACGCGCTGCTGCGGCTGGTCGGCGAGACCCTTCGCGCGAATGTCCGCCCCTACGACGTGATCGTCCGCTACGGCGGGGACGAGTTCGTCTGCGGCATGCCGAACCTCAGCCTTCCCGAAGCCAAGGCACGCTTCGAGAGGATCACCTCGGCACTGACAGCGGCCGACCCGGAACACTCGGTCACGTTCGGCCTGGCCAACTCTGAACCCGCCGACAACCTCCACGAACTGATCGCCCGCGCCGACGCCGACCTTCTCGAAGCCCGCCGCCGTCCCCCCGGCGGACCGTAAGACACCACGATCGGCAGCGGCCACGCGCGGGCGGTTGTGTGGCTCGGCAAGTCATCTCAGCCGTGCCGGGCGCCGGTCGAGTCAGACCGGTGCTCTACTTTCGCGACGGGCCTGACTCCGGATCGAAAGGACACAGATGCGCGCCTTCACGCTCGACAGCTTCGACAGCGCCCCTCGTTTCCGCGACGACCTCCCGATACCGACAGTCGGGGCCGACGACCTGCTCGTGCGCGTGCAAGCTTCATCGGTGAACCCCGCCGATGCAGCGATCGCGTCCGGGATGCTCAAAGAGATGGCCGAGTACGAGTTCCCGGTAACGCTCGGACGCGATTTCGCGGGAGTCGTCGAGCAGGTCGGTGCGAACGTCAGCCAACACGCAGCCGGGGATGCGGTCTACGGGTTCGTTCGTCACGCCAGTCCGGCCGTGCACGAGGGAAGCTGGGCGGACTACGCAGTCGTTCCCCAAGGCTTGGTGGCGCGGAAGCCCGCGAGTGTCGATGTTTCATCCGCCGGGGTTGCGCCAGTCGCGGGCCTGACCGCTATCGCCGGACTCGATGCCCTCGAACCGTCGTCAGGAGAGAGCGTCCTAATCATCGGCGCAACCGGAGGCGTCGGCACCTTCTTCGTCCAGCTCGCGGCCGCGGCAGGGGCACACGTGATCGCTCCCGCCCGGGACAACGACCGTGAGTATCTCGACGAGCTTGGAGTCAGCGAGGTCCTCGAGCGCGACTCCGATCTCATCGAGCAGGTCAGGGAGCGCTACCCCGAGGGCGTCGACGCGCTTCTCGACCTCGTGTCCTTCGCTCCCGATGCCTCCGTGCTCAAGGAGGGCGGGCGGTTGGCCTCCCCCCTTGGTGCGGCCGGAGAAGGGCCAGGACGCGCGAACGTCATGGCATCTGGAACTACCGAGAACCTCGATCGCCTAGCGACCTTCCTGGATACAGGTGCGCTGCGCGTGAAGATCCAAGACACGTATCCGCTCGAGCAAGCCGGCAGCGCCTTCGAGTCCCTCACGGGCACCCACACGCGGGGGAAGCTGGCCATCGCGAACGCCTCCTAGGATCCGCAATCGGATCAATGAACCCGGTCGGGCGCGAACGGCGTGATGTCGACCGCGGTCGGCCTGCCGAGCGCCACGTCGGCGATCAGCGCGCCGACGTACGGGCCGAGCGTGAGGCCGAGGTGTCCCAGGCCCGTCGCGACGAACAGCGCCTTCCCTCTCGGGCACAGGCCCGATCAGCGGGCGCTCGTCAGCGGTCGCCGGCCGGAAGCCGACGCGCGTCTCGACCACCGTGGCGCAGGCGAGCCCCGGCGCGAAGGCGAGCGCTTGGCGCACGAGGTCGTGCTGACCGGCCACCGTCACGCGCCGGTCGAAGCCGCTGCCGTGCTCGCGGGTCGCGCCGACGACGACGCGGTTCGGCGGGAACGCGAGGGCGTAGTACGGCTCGTAGCCGAGGAGGATCGGCCACCGCGACGTCTCGGCGTCGGGGACCTCGAGGTGCAGGATCTGGCCACGCTGCGGCGCGACGCCGAAGTCCCGGCCAGCAGCGCTCACGAGTGCGTCGGGCCACGCTCCGGTTGCGAGCACGACGACGTCCGCCTCGAGGCGATCGCCGTCGACCTGGACGCCGACGACCTGCGACCCGCTCGTGACGATCTCGGCGCTGCCACGCCTGCGCGCGCCGTCGCCGGTCTCGAACGCCCGCAGCAGCGCGTCCCGCAGCGACCGACCGTCGACGCGTGCGGCCCCTGTCGCGTGAATGCCGCCGTGCGCGTCGTTCACGAGCGGACACAGCGCGCGCAGCTCGTCGCCGCCGAGCAGCGAGAGTTCGCCGACGTTCGCGACGCCCGCCTCCCGGCGCTCCTCGAAGATGGGCAGGATGCCCGCGAGCTGCTCCCGTTCCTCGTCGCTCCGGGCGAGCTGGATCGCACCCACCACGTCGTACTCGATCTCGGTCTGGCCACGCTCGCGGAGCCCCTCCAACAGCTCCTCGTAGAAGGCGACCGCTGCAAAGGCGAGCGGCTGCCAGGCGGGAGCGAGCGTTCGCGACAGGCCCGGCGCGACGATGCCGGCCCCGGCCGCGGTCGCCTGGCCGGGATCCTCACGGTCGACCAGGAGGACCTCCTGACCGGCCGCGAGGAGGTGGTACGCCGCGCTCGCGCCGACGATTCCCCCGCCGACCACGAGACACCGGCCCACCGAGCGATGCTACTCGTCGACCCGTGGCACCGCCTGCTGGTCGCAGTGGCGACGCCCGTCACGCAGGTTTATGCCTCCGTCGGCACCGCGGGGAGTGCGAAGGCGTTGCTAGTGCGAACCTGACCGCTGACGACCTCCGGCAGCGTAGGCTGTTGGCATGAGCATCATCGATCGGATACGTGAGCTGTTCGGTGGAAAGCGGTCGGGTGCCGAGTACGGCGCCGTCGCAGCGGGTGCGGTAGTCGCGACGTCCGGCGACGATCGCGCACAAGACGTCGAGTCATCTGACCCTGGCGAGTCGGTCGGCACCGACGGCGGAGGATGGAGCGGCGACAGTGGCGGTGGTGGTGGCGACGGCGGAGGCGGAGGCAGCTAGTAGCGCCGCCAACAGGTCCAACCACCGCGATACGAAACACCCGTAGACGGGCAGGTCCGGGCGGCCACTTGGCGCGCCGGACGTTGTCCCGGACACGCTCGCCCAGGCGGCGCTGCGTCGCGCTTCTGGCGTCGTCTGCCTGACGCTGCGTAGGGTTCGAGCCGTGGGTGCGGAGCCGTTCGAGTTCTCCGCTGAGGACGGAACGCTGTTGCGGGGAACGCTGGAAATGCCTTCCGCGCCGACCGGTGTTCCCGGCGCGCTTCTGCTGAGCGGCTCAGGTCCGCTCGACCGCGACTCGAACATGCCCGGCCAAGATCTCAACATCGGGAACGCTCTCGCGTCGGCGCTCCTCGCGCACGGAGTCGGATCGCTTCGCTTCGACAAGCGCGGCGTCGGCCACTCGGACGGCGACTACCTCACGACAGGCTTCGACCGGGAAACGCGTGACGCGGCGTCGGCGCTAGACGCCTTACGGCTCGCGGACGGGATCGACCGCGACCAGGTCGTGGTCGTCGGCCATTCGGTTGGTGCGACGATCGCGATCAGGCTCGCGAGCGAGACGCAATGGATCGCAGGCGCCGTCCTGCTTGCGGGCTCGGTTCGATCCGGGGAGGAGGTGATGCGCTGGCAAACAGACCGGATCGCGGGCTCGCTCGGTTGGCCGTCGCGGCTCTTCGGCGGACGATTCAAGCGTCGACAAGCCGACACGCGTCAGCTGCTGCTCGAATCCAGCGAGGACATCGTGCGAGCCGACGGGACGGATCTTCCTGCTCGCTGGTTTCGCGAGTACATGGCATACGACCCAACCGAGGACCTGCGCACGATCCGTTGTCCCGTCCTCGCCATCACCGGGCAGAACGACGTCCAGGTCGACCCCAACGACGTCGCGCGCATCGGACAACTGGTTGCCAGCCCATTCACGGGAGCCACACCGGACGCGCTGACCCACATCCTCCGCCGACACACCGGCCCTCCGGGCCTCGCGACCTATCCGGCCCAGCTCAAGCATCACGCGGATCCTGAGCTGCTCGAGCAGGTCGCCGCGTGGATCGCGGGCCGCTAGAGCCCACGGCGCGAACAACCGCCTGCTGGGCGCCGTTCCAAGCGCTACGAGTATCGTCGTCGGTGGACGCGTGGCGAGCGACGACTCAGTGATCGACTGGCTTCTCGCCGGCGACAGTGCGATCCGTTGGCAGGTGAAGCGCGATCTCCTCGACGCGCCGGTCGAGACCTGGGAGCGGGAGCGGTGGCGCACGTTGGACACGGGGTGGGTGGCCGAGTTGCTGCGTCACCAGGGTGCCGACGGCGAATGGCCGAAGGGACGATGGACCGCCTCGACCTGGACGCTCTTGCTGCTGGTCGCGTGCGGCATACCCGAGAGCCATCCGGCTGCGCGGGCGCCGCTCGAAGCTCTCCTCGACCGGTTCATCCCGCGCGACGCAAGGGTCGATGGCGCGTACCTGCTCAGGCGGGTCGATCTCTGCCATCTCGGGTTCTGGCTCGGACTCGGCGCGCACTTCCTCGAGGACGATTCGCGTCTTCCCCGCGCTCGCCGATGCGGTGCTCAGTGCTCAGTTCGATGACGGCGGCTGGAACTGTCACATGCGCAACTACCCAAGTACGAAGCACGGCTCGTTTCACACGACCTTCGATGTTCTGGAGAGCCTCCGCATTGGCGCCGGCCGTGGGATCGTCGCGCAGGACGCCTTCCGGGCCAGCGAGTCACGGGCAATCGAGTTCATGCTCTCCCATCGGCTGTACCGCTCCGATCGGACGGGCGAGGTCATCTCGGAGCGATTCACGCACCTCACCTACCCATGGCATTGGCACTACACCGTCCTGCGCGGCCTCGACTACCTGCGACTTACACCGGCGATCTCCGACGAGCGACTTGCCGATCCGATCGACATGCTGCGAGCGCGGCGCAAGCCGAACGGCCGTTGGCCGCTGCAGAAGCGCATCCCCGGAACGTTGCTCGTGGAGATGGAGAAGCCCGGCCAGGACAGTCGTTGGAACACACTGCGGGCGCTCCGCATCTTGCGGCTTCGAGACAGTCCCGGTGCCCAAGCGGACTGAGTGAGCTCGCTGCACCAGCTCGCCCAGATGGATCCAGACCGCGCCCAAACGCTAACCGGATCGGGCGAGCACTACGGCGCCCGCAAGAGTACGTTCGAGACCGGTGCCTGTCAGGGAGTCCGCTCGGGATGGAACTGGATGGCCCTCCTGCCATCTCGAGCGGGACTTCCACTCGCGCTCGGACAGGCCACAGCTGGGGCCCTGCGGGAGAGGGGGAGCGGCCCGGCGAAGGAGCCGGGCCGCTCGCAGGGCTGTAGACGTTGGGCACGCCTACGGGGGAGGAGCCGCGAGTATCCCCGATCGCCCAATGAGATGCGAGAGCGATTCGCCTTCCTTTGAGACAGACCGCATGTGAGCAGGACGGTGCTAGGCGGCCATGATCGCCGAACTCGCACATGGCAGCCGCCGGGCGAGTGCTGCTCGGGGATCTGCCAGGATGCGAGGCCGTGACGCGCGCGACGACCATGCGGCCAATCGGCCTCTCGGCCCCGTACGTCGACGAGACCGAGGAAGAGCTCGTGCTCGAGGTGATCCGGTCCGGCCGACTCGCCTTCGGGCCGATGATCGAGCAGTTCGAAGAGGCACTCGCCGAGCGGGTCGAAGCGCCGTATGTCGCTGCCGTTTCGAGCGGTACCGCAGGGCTGCACCTCTGCATGAAGCTCGCGGGCATCGAGCCGGGCGACGAGGTGGTGACGACGCCGCTGTCGTTCATCGCCTCGGCGAACGCCATCGTCTACGAAGGCGGCGTGCCGATCTTCGTCGACGTCGATGAGCGGACGCTCAACCTCGCCCCGGCGGCGGTCGAGGCGGCGATCACGCCGAGGACGAAGGCGCTCGTGCTCGTCGACCTGTTCGGCTACCCCCTGGAGCTGGACGCCTTCCACGAGCTCGCGGCCAGGCACGGGCTGACGATCATCGAGGACGCCTGCGAAGCCCTCGGCTCGACTTACCGGGGACGGCCGATCGGGTCGTTCGGGAATCCCGCCGTCTTCGCGTTCTATCCCAACAAGCAGGTCACGACCGGAGAGGGCGGCGCGGTGGCCCTCGGCACCGAGGCGGAATGGGAGCTCGTCAAGAGCCTCGCGAACCACGGCCGGATCGACCGCGGTGAGACCTTCGCCCACGCGCGCATCGGCTACAACTATCGGCTCGACGAGCTGTCGGCTGCGCTCGGCGTCGCGCAGCTCCGCAAGCTCGACCGAATCCTGGCGCTCCGGGACGAGGTGGCGGCGCGGTACGACACGCTCCTCGCCGACGTCGAGGACGTCCGTCTGTTGTGTCCGGACGACGACCTGCACCGGCGTTCGTGGTTCGTCTACGTCGTTCTCGTCCAGCCGCCGGTCGATCGCTCCGCGGTGATGGACCTGCTCGCTGCCGAAGGGATCGCGTCGAAGCCGTACCTGCCCGCGATTCATCTTCAGCCGGCCTACCGCGACCGCTATGGGTTCTCGCCCGGGATGTTCCCCGTCGCCGAGGCCGCCGGGGAGCGGGGGCTTGCTCTGCCCTTCCACACCGGGCTCTCGATCGAGGAGCAGGAGCGGGTGGTCGACGCCCTGGCGCGTGCGCTGCGGGACGGTCGGCGAGGTTGACACACCCTCGCGGGTGTTGTAGCTAGGGCGAATCGCCGACGAGTCGCAGCTGGCGCATGTAGCGGCGGACGGTCTCGCCGTGGCCGCGCGCAACGGCACTGCTCCTCACGGCTCTATGTTCGAGAGTCTGCTGGGTCGATCGGTCGTCGAGCTCGGCGGGGATGGTCTGTGCGCCTACCTGTCCGGCACGACCGTCCTCGTCACCGGCGCCGGCGGTTCGATCGGTGCCGAGCTTTGTGTGCGACTGGTGCGTCACGGCGTGCATCGACTCGTCCTCGTCGATCGCTCCGAGGCGGAGCTCGCCCGGCTCACGAGAGAGCTGCAGTACGAGCTGGGCTTCGCCGAGGCGGTGCCCGTTCTCGCTGACATCGCAAGCCGTCCACGCATGATCGAGGTCTTCGAGCGGTATCGCCCGCACGTCGCATTCCACGCCGCCGCGTACAAGCACGTGCCGTTGCTCGAGGCATCGCCGGTCGAAGGCGTGGCGACCAACGTCCTGGGGACGAAGTACGTCGTCGACGCTGCGCGACGTGCCGGCGTGCAGCGCTTCCTCCTCTTCTCCACGGACAAGGCCGTCGAGCCGACGAGCGTCCTCGGCCAGACGAAGGCTGTCGCGGAGTGGATCGTCGCCACGGCAGGTCGCAGGCCCGCGGACGGACGATATGCCTCGATCCGTCTCGGCAACGTCCTCGACTCGGCGGGGAGCATCGTGCCAGTCTTCCGTCGCCAGGCCGCACGAGGTGGCCCGGTCACGGTCACGCATCCGGACGCGACTCGCTACCTGATGACTACGGGCGAGGCGGCGGGGCTCGCGATCGTCGCGGCCGGCCTGGCCGACGCACCCGGTGTCTTCTGGCTCGACATGGGCCCTCCGGTACGCATGCTGGAGCTCGCCCAACGCGTGGCGTCGTCCGTCTCGCAGAACGTCGGCATCGAGCTCGTCGGCCTGCGGCCGGGCGAACGGCTCCACGAGCGCCTCGTCTGCAACGGCGACGACGTCGCCGCCACCTGTTGCGAGCACGTCTGGAGAACGACTGCTCAGGCGGTCGATCCCGCCTGGCTGGACGACCGACTCGCGGCGCTCGCCCGACACGTGAGGCACGCGTACGCCGATGGTGTCCGGTCGGTCCTGGCAGAGATGCAGGTCGCGCCGCGGCTGGAGCGCGCGCCTTCGGAAGTGGTCGCTTGACGGTGCCGCAACTCGCCGAGCCGACCACCAGGACGTTCGTGCTGTCGATCGACTTCGAAGACTGGCACCAACTCGTTCACCGGCGCATCGGCCGCTCCGACTGGGAGGCGGGAAGCGCCTCGTTCGAGCAGCACGTCTCGACGCTTCTCGACCTGCTCGACGAGCTCGACGTCAGTGCGACCTTCTTTGTAGCGGGCGTCACGGCCGACCGGCATCCCGGTGCGCTCACAGCGGTCGCGGCTAGGGGCCACGAGCTGGCCTGTCACGGCTACGAGCATCGCCGGGCGTTCCGGCAGACCCCGGACGAGTTCCGACGGGACGTCCTCCGCTCCATCGACGCAGTCGAGCGCATCTGCGGGGTGACGCCCACCGGCTACCGGGCGCCGTGGTTCTCGATCACGCGCGACTCGCTCTGGGCCTACGACATACTGCGCGATCTCGGCGTCCGCTACGACTCCAGCCTCTTCGACTCACCCCGTATTCCGAACCGCATCCAGCCCATCCCGACGGGCCCATGGCGCCTCGGAGACGGCCATGACGCCCTGTGGGAGTTCCCGGTCGCAGTCTGGAGGCGCGGTCGGATCGTCCTCCCGCTGGGCGGCGGCGCCTACTGGCGCGCACTCCCCGGCCTCGTGCTCTGGCATGGCCTCGAGCAGCTCAGCCGCCGCAGCACGTTCCCCGTCCTGTACTTCCACCCGTACGAGTTCGCGCGCGAGCCGCTGCGCGCGGTGCTTCCGACGGCGGCGAGCAACCGAGAGCGCGTGCGCGAGACATGGCGAGACGTCTCGAAGAACACGCGCCGGCACCTCATTCCGCCGCGGCTCCGCGAGGCCGTGGCGCGCTTCAGGCTCGTGCCTTTCCGCGACGTGCTCGGCACCACCCGCGATGACTTCGACCAGACGCTACTTCGACAGGCACGCGTCCGCGTTTGACCGGCGGTACGCGCGCCCCGCGATCCTTCGGCCGTTGCGGCGGGGACCCGACCGCGGACGCGATCTCGCCGTCTCCGTCGTGAGGCGCCACCCCGATCCGGACGTCCTCGACGTGGGCTGCGGGCCGGGCCGTGTCGCGGAGGCGGTCCTCGGCGCCGGCGCGACGGCGTACGTCGGAGTCGATGTCTCGCCAGAGATGCTGGCGCTCGCCCGCCGGCGCCTTGCGCCGTACGCCGGCGTCGAGCTGCTCGAAGGCGACTTCCTCGCGATGAACGTCGAGCGCACGTTCGACGTCGTGCTCGCGCTCGGTCTCTTCGACTACCTCGCTGAGCCCGTGCGAGCGGCGGCTTGGCTCCGCGAGCGGTGCCGCTCGACGCTGGTCGCCTCGTTCACGTGCTGGGACTGGCTCAAGGCGCCGCTGCGCCACCTGCACTACCGGTTCGTGCACGGTGTCCCGATTTTCGACTACAGCAAGCAGGACGTGGAAGAGCTTCTCCTCGGCGCCGGGTTCTCGAGCGTCCGCTTCCATCGACCGGGACGGCGCGGCTTTCTGGCGACCGCGACCATGCTCGGAGGCCCGGCATGAGGATCGCAATGGTCCAGCCGCCGCCGCGCAGCGAATACGACCGCCATTGGGCCCGGTTTGCGGGGCTCGGCATCGCTTACGTCGCGAGCTCGCTGCGGGCGGCCGGCCACACGATCGAGCTGCTCGACGGGAAGCTCGCCGGGCTGACCGTCGACGAGATCGTGGCGCGCGTTCGCACCCTGCAGCCCGACCTCGTGGGCATCACGTGCATGACCGTGGAGTACCCGCGGGCGGTCGAGATCGCGCGGCGGATCAAGAGCCAGCGCGGGGACATCCCCGTCGTCGTCGGCGGCGCGCATGTGAATGCCGTCGGGCGCCAAGCGCTCGAGGAGGGCGAAGGCTTCGACTACGCGTGCGTCGGCGAAGGGGAGCATGTTGCGTGTGAGCTGGCGGACGCTCTCGAGCGCCGCGCAGATCCGTCGGCGATTCCCGGACTCGTTTCCCGCCGCGGCAACGAGATCGTGACGGCCGTGCCACGTGCGCCCCCCGACGACTACGACGCGCTGCCCTTTCCTGCCTGGGACCTCTTCAGACCCGTCGACACGTTGCCGTTGATCACCCACCGCGGCTGCCCTTTCCAGTGCGTGTTCTGCTCGCACAACTCGGGCTTCAAGCCGCGGTATCGCACGCCGGGGAACGTTCTGGAGGAGGTCGAGCAGGTCGTGGCGCGCCATCGGCCGCGTCGGATCCGCATCGAGGACGAGACCTTCGGGCTCCACATGGGACGAACGAAGGCGATCCTGGAGGGAATCATCTCGCGCGGGTACCACCGTCACGTGCAGTTCTCCGCGCAGACGCGCGTCGATCGCATCGACGAGCAGTTCATCCGCCTCCTGAAGACGGCGAACTTCGAGACACTGGAGCTCGGAGTCGAGACAGGGAACCCGGACGTCCTCCGGAGCATCAAGAAGGGAATCACCCTGGAGCAGGTCGAGTACGCCGTCGCGTTGGCAAAGGCCAACGGACTCCGCGTCTGGTGCAAGTTCATCCTCGGACACCCGAACGAGACCCACGGGACGATCCGAGACACGCTCGACTTCATCGCGAAGATCAACCCGCACCAGCTGTCCGTCTCGATCATGACGCCGTTCCCGGGCACGCCGATTCACGACATGGCTTTGCGAGGGGAGGGCGGCTACCGCTTCCTCGGAGGAGGCTGGGAGGACTTCGACAAGTACTCGAGCGGCGTGCTCGAGCTGGAGACGGTCAGCCTTGCCCAACTCAAGCGCTATCAGATCCTGGCCTACGTCAACCTCTACGTCCGCAATCGCCGGTTCCATGAGCTCGCGAAGCTGGTGGTCGCGAACCGGGCGGTCGGGTGGGAGATGGTTCAGTCGGCGGTCGGCCGGACTGCGCAGGAATCGCTGCGGCGCGTCGGCGGGCGGCGCGCTCAGCGCGTGCCGGCTGCCTTGTCCCAGACGGGCGACACTCCGGCGCGGAGGTAGTTGCGCAGCGCGGGCACGGTCGCCCACGTCACGAGGACGTAGTACCGGGCGACCCCGGGGCGCAAGGCGGCAGCCGTCAGCACCGAGATCTGCGCAGCAAGTGCCGCTCGATAGATCCTGGCGGTCCGCACGAGGCGAAGCGACGACGCGAGCAGCAGCAGGTGCACGACTCCACTCGCGTAGCGGAGGTGCCGGTGAGACACGAGCTGGAGCCGGTACGTCGTCCCGACCCCTCGCAGCATGCCTCCCTGCAGAAGGATCAGCCAGCAGTGCTCGAACATCCGGATCTTGCGCCGGAACTCGTCCTCGATGTCCCGGGCAGGCTTCTCCCACGCGATCGCCTCCGGCTCGACGACGACCCGGCGCCCACGCTGAACCAGCCGATAGGGGAGGGCGAGGTCGTGCCCGAAGCGCGGGTCCAGCTCGAGGTAGTCGTCGCGGCGCACGGCGTAGATCGGTCCGACACCGGCCGTAATCGAACCGAGCTGCGACTCGTTCCGCCGCAGCCACCCCTCGAAGCGCGCATACAGGCCCTCACGGTTCGTCCCGGCGCCGCCCTCGTAGAAGTGAGCACCGCACACGTACGCCACCTCGGGGTCGGCGAAGTTGCGGACGAGCTTGCGCATTGCGTCCCGGCGCCACAGCGTGTTCGCGTCCGAGAAGGCGAGGATCTCGCCACCCGTGGCGCGCACGGCATGGTCCTGGGCGGCCACCTTGCCACCGCGGGAGACTCGAAGCAGACGGACGTTCGCATGGCGTGCAGCCACTGACTCGACCAGTTCGTCCGTCCTGTCCTCGGAACCGTCGGAGACGGCGACGAGCTCGAGCTTGTCCCGCGGATAGTCGAGAGCGAGGAGGTTCGCGATGCGTCGCTCGATCACCGCCTCCTCGTCGCGCGCGGCGACGACAAGCGTCACGCTGGGCTCGCTGTCGCTCTTGACGACGGGCCGGTGACGCACTCGCGCGAGCGCCGCCACCAGGAGCGGGTAGCCGATGTGCGTCCAGCCGAGCGCGGTGAGCGACCCCCAGAACGCAGCCTTCGCAAGCACGGCGCGATCGTAGACTCCTCGTGCTGGACGTCGGCACGCGACGGGGCAGCGGCCGTCACACAGCGCGAGCTGCGTGACGGCCCGAAAGAGCCGGCTACCTGGGTGTTGCCATGGAGGCCTGGCTCTCGTCCCAGCGTGCAGTCAGCGCGTAGAGCACGACCACGTTCAACGCGAGGGCAGTCAGCGCCCACAGCGGGTAGTTGCTGTTGCCGAGAAAGCCGAGCTGGGCGAAGAAGTTCAGCGACACGACGACGATCGTGAACCAGCGTGCCCAGCTTTGCCCGGAGATCAGGGCAAAGCCCGCGAGCACGAGCAGCACCCCCCAGATCAGCATGATCCAGCCCCACGTGGTCAGGTCGACGACGAGGAAGCCGGACTGCGTCACGAGGTAGTACTCGTCCTCGAACAGGGCGATCAAGCCCTGGAAGAAGTCGATGCCGCCGATGACCAGCATCACGATTCCAGCGAAGCCGATCCAGCCTGCCATGCTTCTGGAGCTCATCCGTACCTCCCGTTGAGGACGCTGCAAGCCGCGTCGACTGCGCAGAAGTTCGCCCACAGACGGTGCATCCCTGCCGCGCAGGGAGGCGAGGTGAGTCCGCATGACATCGTCAAGGGCCGGCCGTTTCAGCCGACTTGACGGACAACTCCGGATCTTGTCAAATGACCTAGTCAAGTGACTAAGAATGATCGGAGTGTGAGCGGGTGGCCACGTCGACGGAGCATGAGCTGATCGCGCAGACGGCTCTCGACTACTTCGAGGGCTGGTTCGACGGCGACGTGGAGCGCATGGACCGAGCACTGCACCCTGACCTCGTGAAGCGTTCGCCCGGCGGCGAGCACGGCGCGCACCTCGGCATCACGACGAAGGAGCGGATGCTCGAGCTGACCGGCGCGGGAGAGGGCGCGGAAGACGGACGCGACCGGCGGCTCGACGTCGAGATCGAGGATGTCCACGGCGACATCGCGAGCGTCACGGTCCGCTCGGCCGTGTATCGCGAGTACCTGCACCTCGTGCGAACGCGCGACGGGTGGAGGATCGCGAACGCTCTCTGGCGGCCGACGTGAGCGAGCTCGCGCAGAAGACGCCCGCGCGCTCCGCCGCCGAGGAGGCGCTCCTGGATGCCGCGGAGCGGCTCCTCGTCGAGGTCGGCTCCGCTGGCATCACGACGCGCCGGCTCGCCGAGGAGGCGGGCGTCAACCATGGTCTCGTCCACTACTACTTCGGCTCGAACGAACACCTGCTCGTACGCGCCCTCGAGCGCTTCACCGAGCGGCTGGTCGCCCGGCAGCGCGACCTCTACGCGGCCGACATGCCGTTCGTGGAGAAGTGGCGGACGGCCATGCGCTACCTCGTGAGCGAGGACGTCACCTACGAGAAGATCTGGCTCGAGCTCCAGGCGCTTGCCTGGAACAACGCCGACCTGCGCGCGCGCCTCACACGAGTCAACGCGGAGTGGCGCGCCGTGCTCACCGAGGCATTCGCAGAGCCGCACCGCGAGCTCGGGATCGAGATGCCGCTCGGGACGCTCGTCTCGCTCGTGATGACGTTCAACCTCGGGATCATCGTCGAGCGCCTCGGCGGCATCGACACGGGGCACGCGGAGCTCCTCGCATGGATCGACCAATGGCTGTCGAGCTGACGGCGGAAGCGCCCGAACAGACGCGGGCGCGCTACCCCGACGAGTCGGGATTCGTCGAGCGCGACGGCGTACGCGTCTACTACGAGGTTTACGGGTCGGGCGAGCCGACCGTCCTGCTGCTGCCGACCTGGTCGATCATCCACTCGCGCCACTGGAAGATGCAGATCCCGTACCTCGCGCGGCACTGCCGCGTGCTCACGTTCGACGGGCGGGGCAACGGCCGCTCGGATCGGCCCACTGAGACCGGCGCCTACGGCGAGCGCGAATTCGCTGCCGACGCCCTCGCGGTGATGGACGCGACCGGCACGGACACGGCCGCGATCGTCGGACTCTCGCTCGGCGGGGTCCGTGGGCTGATCCTGGCCGCCGAGCACCCCGAGCGCATCGAGGCCGCCGTCTTCATCGGCCCGGTCTATGCAGGCGGCGGCGAGCCGCTGCCCGAGCGCGCCGTCTACTCCTGGGAGGACGAGCACGACACCGACGAAGGCTGGGCGAAGTACAACAAGCACGTCTGGCTGCGCGACTACCGCGGCTTCCTCGAGTTCTTCTTCTCGCGGATGTTCACCGAGCCGCACTCGACGAAGCCGATCGAGGACTGCGTCGGCTGGGGCCTCGAGACGACGGGCGAGACACTCGTGACCGCACAGGGCGCGGCGATGCCGGGACGCGACGAGGCGCGCGAGCTCGCCGCTCGTGTTCGTTGCCCGGTGCTCGTCATCCACGGCGTCGACGACGCGATCTGCTCGTTCACTCGCGGGGTCGCGCTCGCGGAGCACACCGGCGGCGACGTCGTCCTGCTCGAGGGCTCGGGGCACGGGCCGCACGTGCGCGACCCGGTCCAGGTCAACCTGCTGCTCCGCGACTTCGTCGTGCCACCGTCGCGGCCCACGCGGTGGGTGCGGGGCAAGTCACGCCGCAAGCGCGCGCTCTATGTCTCCTCGCCCATCGGCCTCGGCCACGCCCAGCGCGATGCTGCGATCGCGGACGAGCTGCGCAAGCTGCACCCCGACCTCGAGATCGACTGGCTCGCCCAGCATCCAGTCACCGCGGTACTCGACGCGCGCGGCGAGCGTGTGCACCCGGCGAGCGCGCACCTGGCGAACGAATCGCGTCACATCGAGAGCGAGTCCGCCGAGCACGACCTCCACTGCTTCCAGGCGATCCGGCGGATGGACGAGATCCTGCTCGCGAACTTCATGGTCTTCCACGACCTCGTCCGCGACGAGGACTACGACCTCTGGATCGGCGACGAGGCCTGGGAGCTCGACTACTACCTGCACGAGAATCCGGACCAGAAGCGCGCCCCCTACGTCTGGCTGACGGACTTCGTCGGCTGGCTGCCGATGGACGACGGGGGCGGGCGCGAGGCGTTCGTCACCGCCGACTACAACGCCGAGATGATCGAGCACATCGCGCGCTTCCCACGGGTGCGCGACCGAGCCGTCTTCGTCGGCAACGCCGAGGACGTCGTCCCGGACTCGTTCGGCCCGGACCTGCCGCTGATCCGCGACTGGACCGAACAGCACTACGACTTCGCCGGCTATGTCACGGGCTTCGACCCCCGCGAGCTAGGAGACCGTGGCGCGCTCGGCTACCGTGACGACGAGCGCGTCTGCATCGTGACCGTCGGCGGGTCAGGCGTCGGCGCCCACCTGCTGCGTCGCGTCATCGAGGCATTCCCGGAGGCAAAGCAGCGCGTGCCGGATCTGCGGATGATCGTCGTGGCCGGCCCGCGCATCGCCCCGGACTCCCTGCCACAGCACGACGGCCTCGAGGTGCGCGCCTACGTCCACGAGCTCTACCGCCATCTGGCGGCGTGCGACCTGGCGGTCGTCCAGGGCGGCCTGACGACGGCGATGGAGCTGACCGCGAACAGGCGTCCATTCCTCTACTTCCCGCTCCGTCACCACTTCGAGCAGAACTTCCATGTGCGCCACCGGCTCGGGCGTTACGGGGCCGGGCGCTGCATGGACTTCCAGCACGACGGCCCCGACGAGATCGCAGCGGCGATCGCCGAGGAGATCGGGCGCGACGTCGACTACCGGCCGGTCGAGACCGACGGTGCCGCGCGTGCGGCGAGGCTCATCGCCGAGCTGCTCTAGGAGACCGCCGATGGTAGGCGGCGGCGATTAGCTCTGGGCTGTCGACGTGTTCAGGGTCACGGCGGCGCGAACGAGAGTCTTGAACGCCTCCTCGTCGATCGTCTCGCCCTCGCGGAAGTCGATGGCACGCCTGACCTTCCCGTCGAGGCTGGAGTTGAAGAGACCTGAAGGATCGTTCAAAGCAGCACCCTTGAAGAAGGTCAGCTTGACGACGCTCTTGTAGCTCTCACCGGTACAGATCACGCCGTTGTGGGACCAGACCGGTGTTCCGGGGTTCGTGGCCTTGACCCACTTCCACTCCTCGACGATTTCGGGGTCGGCTTCCTTGACCAGGGTACGGAGCCGGCTGAGCATCGCGCCCCGCCAGTCGCCCAGCTCCTCGATTCTCGCGTCGATCAGCTGAGACGGAGACTTGCTTGTCTGAGAGTCGCTCATCGTGATGCCCGTTTCTCTTCCTTGGTCCCGAGGTTTTCATTCATGGAGGTCAACGCCACCATGCCGATTCTAGGCCGCCGCTAGGCGGCGTCCGGGTCGTTCGGCGCGTCGCGGGCGGCGTCGTCGAGCAGCGACCGGACTGCGCGAATCGCGGGATCGTCCGGTGTGCCCTCCGCGTCGAGCCGCGCCAGGAGCGCACGCAGCGTCGCGAGGCGGCGCTCGGCGGGCGCCTCGTCCTCTGCATCGTCGTCGCCCATGGCTCCGTTATGCGACGAGATTCGTCGAGCAAACGTCGGGGACCACAGTCTCGCGGCACCCGTGTTGTCAGGCGCGTAGCGCGCATAGACTCGGACGAAGACGATGGACCGGGATCGCCTGCGGCTGAAGGCCGCAAATCAGGAGCTCTTCCGCGAGGTCAACGAGCGCATCGCGGAGATCACGCACACGCTCGCCGATCACGCCGAGCATGGAACGCTCGAGGTGCTCTGCGAGTGCAGCCGCCCCGACTGCGTGAGCCGGCTACCGCTGACGTTCGAGCAGTACGACGACGTGCGGGCCTCTCCGGAGACGTTCGTCGTCATCAGCGGCCACGAGGAGCCCGAGGTCGAGGAAGTCGTGGCCGATCACGGCCGCTATGCCGTCGTGCGCCCGCGCTCAGGCTGACGGACGAGGCGGAGGCGCCTCGCAGCCCGGCATCGGCGCCCTCACAGCAGCCGAGCTTGAAGCGGCAGCGGGGGCATTGCCACGTCTGGTGGCGCCACTCCATCGCGGCGCCGCAGCGCAGGCAGGACTCCGGTGCCGAGACGACCATGCAACGAGGCTAGAGGACGGACGGGACGACGCCGGCCGAGGCCCTGGCCGCCATTGACTCGCTCCGTGAGCGGGCGCATGATTTCGGCGGGGTCACACACCCCACGAGGAGGTAGTCATGACCCGGAACCGCGTTCTGGGGCTTGTCGCGCTTCTGGCGCTCGCAGCCGCGGTCTTCGCGGCGGCGACTCCCGCGAGTCGCTCCGACGACGACCACGACGGGAAGCGGATCGCGATCAGAGACGACTGCGACCGGCGCGACCCCGGCTGGGCGGCGGTGGGCGGCTGCACCAAGCGTGGCGACGTCTCGCTGGCGGAGTTCGCGGGCGAGAACGACTCGCCGCTCGCGAGCTCGGTCGTCGGTCACCAGGCATGGCGGAACGATCCGCCGTACCTCGAGATCAAGGAAGGCAGCAAGATCCGTGTCAAGAACGAAGGCGGCCGTGTGCACACGTTCACGGAGGTGGCAGCCTTCGGCGGCGGCATCGCGCCGAACCCGGCGCTGAACGAGGGGCTCGTCACTCTCACCGGAATGCCCTGGATCGGTGGAGATCGCCCCCGGCGGACGGGCAACCGTCAACGGGCTCGCCGTCGGCAACCATCGGTTCCTCTGCTGCTTCCACCCGTGGATGCGCGCGCTCGTCAAGGTGAGGGGCGACCACTGATCCGGCTGCGGGACGCGCTCGGACGACGAAAGGGCGCCGCTTCGGCGGCGCCCGATTTTCGTTGTCCTAGAAGAGCCAGACCAGGAGCAGGATGACAACGATCAGCGTCAGCAAGCCTCCGCCGATGTACATGTGATCCCCCTGTTTGTCGGTGTTCGGCGGTACAACGCCGACGCGGGGGATGTGGTTACGCCCCCGCTACGATGGGCGCTCGCGGCGACGTGGCCGAGTGGTTAGGCAGAGGCCTGCAAAGCCTCGTACAGCGGTTCGAGTCCGCTCGTCGCCTTGCTCGCGGCCCGCTAGGGCTCCTCGAGCGGATGGCCGGCGGCGAGCTCGGGGACGCGGGCCACCGCGTCCGTGCGATTGGCCGCCCCGAGCTTGCGGTAGATGTTGTCGAGGTGCTTCTTCACGGTGCCCGGCGAAATCACGAGCTGCTCCGCGACCTCCGCATTCGACGCCCCCGTCGCCACCACGGTCAGGATCTCGCGCTCGCGCCTCGTCAGCCCGTGCACTTCACGACGGCGCTCGTCGTGCAGCACGACGACACGGTCGAGGAAGGACCGCACCACGTCCAGGACCAAACGGTCCTGAGCCGAGAAGTCGCCAGAGCTGCGCGTACAGCCGAGATCGACGGCAAGGCCGGGCGCCAACTGGATGCGGATGCTGAGCGACGACTCGATGCCGAACGGCGCGAAGAACTCGCCGTAGAGCTCCAGCCGGCGGAGCGAGCGGCGTTGCACGACGTCCGACAGCCGTAGCGCGCGGCCGTCCCCGGTCGAGTCCCGGTAGGCGAGCAGAGGGTGCTGGCCGTAGAGCTGCCACCAGCGGTTCTGCCTCCGCGTGTACGCGTCGTCGACGCGCCCATCGGTCGAGAGCATGGTGTTACGTCGCGCGCGGTAGTCGCAGTCGGCGCGCCAGGCCGAATCGCAGTCGATGACGTTCGGCAAGCCGGCGAGCAGGGCCTGCGTGACACCGTCTCCGCCCCGGCGGGCGGCCGCGCCGAGCACTGCGAGGAGCTCGCCCAGTGCACGGCCGGTCGCAGGGCGGAGACGAACCGATCGGTTCTCTGCACCCCGTGGAAGGACGGCCTCGTGGGCGAGAAGCACCTCGGCTCGAAAGATACGCCGGTCGGCGTATTGCGGCGAGACATGCGCGTTGCTGCGATGGAGCGAGGAGCGGGGCCACCCGCAACCGCAGGAGCGACAGGGGGGTTGTCCATGTCCAGCACACGCACTCGGCTCGAACGGGCGGTCGGCGTGCTCGTCGTCGCGATCGCCGCGGCCGCCGTGGCGTCCGCCGCCGCGGGCGGGTCGGCATCGGGGCGCGGCGAGGCGGCTGTCGTCAAGGGCGGCGGCCGGGGAGTCCTGACCGATCCCGACGGGCTCGAGTTTCGGGTCAAGCGGTTCCACGTGCGGGGGACGGTCGCCGACGACGGGGCGGCCAGGGGGCGGATCCGGTTCGTCTGGCGCGGCTCGTTCGCGGAGGTGTGGGGAGACCCGGTCTGCGAGGGCACGTGCGACACGATCGTCCTGACCGGCAAGGTCACGTCGGGCTCGGTCTCCTCGGACGGCACGGTGACGCTGGTGGGCACCGCGAGAGAGATCGACAAGCGGCGGGGCGAGGTGATCTTCGATTCGGAGTTCGACGAGCCCTTCACGATCGTGGCGGGAGGCAGCCGGCCCGATGACAGCTTCGTCCTGCAGTGGTGCCTGCTGCCGCCGTTCGAGATCGAGGGCCGCATGCGACGTCGAGGTCCACGATGACGAGCACGGACACGACGTGAGGACGCTGGCGTCGTCCGTGCGCCGGTCGTCCTGCTCTCGGTAGCGCTCTCGGACACGAGCGCCGGCGATTCGGTAGTTTCGCCCCTGGTGCCCCCAACTGCCGGCAGGCGGCGACGGAGCCGTTGCCGTCGATCCCCAGATCGGCTCCGTCGCTCGCCGCCGGTCGATGCCCCTCCTCGCCCTCTCCCACCGTCAGCACGTCGGCCGCCTGGCGGACGTGACCTGCACCAGCTGACCGGGGCTCTCGGCCGTGAACGGCCCGACGGTTGCGCGGGCCATGACGACGTAGCCGCCGGCCGTCGTCGTGCACACGTCCCATCTCGTTCGGCGATCCACCCCCGCGCCGACGCGCGGGAGGACCTGTGTCCGGGGGTCGCGGAGCACGAGCTGCGGCGGCGAGACGAGCGTCACGGCGACGTTGCGCAGCACGGTCGAGCCCCAGTTCGTGACGTCGGCGCGGATGCGGAAGTTGCGGCCCGTCCTCTCCGGATCCGACGGCACCAGCACCGATCACGGACAGCGGGCTCGCCTGCACCCGCGCCAGCACGGTGCCTGCGGGCGGGCCGGCGGCGCTCGCCGCCCCCACGGCGAACGCCGCGCACAGCCCGCAGACGAGAGCCGCATACCTCACGCGCGCCGCTCCACCCTGAGCGCGAATCGGTTGCGCACCTGTACGGCTAGCAGGCTCAGCGTCAGGAGCGCCGGAATCAGCCACGTCCACGGCTGGTGGTCGGAGACGAACGACCGGATTCGGTACCACCAGGCGCCGAGCAGCGTCTCGGACTCGACCGAGAACGTCACCTTCGCAGCTGCGGCTGCGCCGACCTGGGCGCCCTCGCCCTCGGTGACGATCTGCGCGGCGAGAAGGCCCTCGTAGTCGCCGGGGTCGGCGCCCGTCGGCAGGCTCAGCCGCGTCTGCACCTTCTTCGTGCTTCCCGGGCTTCAGCGTGAGCTCGGCCGGCTCGAAGCGCACCCAGTCCGCAGGGATCGGCGTGCCCTGCTGCCCGTGGACGTGCGAGACGACGATCCGGTAGCTCGTGACCTCGTCGCCGGGGTTGCGGACGCCCACCGGCGGCAATCGGTAGCCGCCGCCGGGCGTCAGCGTCTGCGCGACGTCGAGCCGGCCGAGGTCGAGCGCGACCCCGCGGTCGGCGGCCGCCATGCCGGTTGTCGCGCAGGAGCATCGCCGTCGCGAGGATCGTGGCGGTGACGAAGCGCATCATGGCTAGGCCAGCGTCGCGAGGAAGCCGATGGTCAGACGAGAACAGTCTCGCCTGCGCCGGTGCTGCCGGCACAGGGCATCTTGATCGCCGAACGTCAGCGTCGCCGAACTCGCCGGGTCGCAGGTCGACTGTGGACCGCTTCGTGAGACCTCCGACGGCGGAAATCTCGCGTACGAGTCGCGGATCGGACGGCACGTACACGTTCGTCCCGAGGGAGCAGGTCTTGGGCGGCACGCCCGCGCAACGTAGCGAGGGCGCCTGCCCACGGTCCCGCCCGACCGGCGTGCGTCGCAGCGTTCCCACGGACGCTGATGTCGTCGGTGCCCGTCGAACCCGAGGCGA
Organism: uncultured Gaiellaceae bacterium; assembly: GCA_963733065.1. Classification (GTDB taxonomy): domain Bacteria; phylum Actinomycetota; class Thermoleophilia; order Gaiellales; family Gaiellaceae; genus CAVTBT01. The sequence continues at coordinate 392,433 of CAVTBT010000004.1, read as the reverse complement.
CGGCCGTACCGCACGTTCGTCACGTACTGCCTCGCCGTCGACAGTCGCCGCCGGGTCGCCGAGAACGACAGCGTCCCGAAGTCGACGGCGGTCTGGCGTCGACGGCTGATGCACGGCGCCGGCGGCGGCGGCACGGTGACGGTCGCGGCCACCGACCCGTCCGCGGCGGACTGCGCGGGCAGGCGCCGCTCGCCATCGCCGCACGCGCTGGCCACAAGGGCCGATCGCCATGGCGCCCGTCGGCTGCCGCTGCCTGAAGCCCTCATGCGACCGCCGCCGTGAACGTCGACGCCCAGTCGAACTGGCCTCGCCGGCGCCGTCGCTCCCCGTGCACGGCATGTGGAGCCCGAGGTTGAACAGCTTGCTCTCACCGGGATCGTCGCCGGCGATCTCTGGCGTTCGTCGCTCGAGCGGGCGTGCGCCGAAGTGCCGTTGCTATGTACAGCGTCGAGACTCCGTAGGCCAGCCGATACGATGTACAGGTAGGACTGGTTCGAGCACCCGGCAGAGGTCGAGCGTCCCAGGTGTAGGCGAGCGCCGATCCTCGACCCGCGTTTCCGGTCGCGTTCGTTCCGTCGATGTCAGCAGCTTCTCGGCCGCGGTGCCGCAGTTGACGGCCTCGGCGATGTTCGTGTCGCTCCAGCGGAGCAGACTGGCAGCCGCGGGCGTCGAGAAGGCCAGCGTCCCGAACTCCACCGCGTCCCTGGCGTCACCCGGACCGGTGGCGAACTCCACGCATGGCGCCGCCGGAGCCTGGGCGGTCACCGTGACCGTCAACGTGCCGGTGGGACTGGGGTCCGCCGTGAACGCCGGCGAGGCGCTCGCCGCGAGTGCCACGACGGCCAGTGCAACCGTTGCGACGAGGTACTTGCGCATCGTTCTCTCCTTCCTTACGGCGCGACCGCCGTCGAGCGTGAGGTCCGTTGTCATGGGCTGGCCGAGGCCGACGCTGCCGACGCACGGCATCGCGACCTGGATGTAGGCGTCGGCCGCGGCTGCGGCCGGGAAGACGAAGGGCGTGAGCTCGTCGGCAGGGTCGACGAGCACCTGATCCTGCGTCGTCAGGTAGATACCGCCCTCGGCGCTGGTCGCCGTCGTCATCAGCCCGATCGCGGCCGCAAACCGATTCGGTCCGACCTCGCAGAGATTCTCGATCGGATTGCCTCGCGGGTAGTCCGTGAGCTGCCACGTCCCGCTTGCACCAGTCGCGTCGGTCGCGCGCGCCTCGACGTTGACGTCAGAGGTGCCGCAGTTCGTCACCGATGAGCCCATCGCGGCGTGTGACGCGGCTTTGCTCCGGTGTCGAGGCAATGCCGGAGACGCTCACCGACGTCTCCGAGATCGTGATGCACGGGCCTACCGGCGGCGGCGAGTCGAGCGTCGCCTTGCCGATGGCGTTGGCGTCGAGCTCGGCGAACCAGATGTTCCCGTCCGGCCCGGTCGTGATGCCGTAGGCGTCGGCTGGAACGTCGTGCTCGGTCACGACGCCGGCCGGCGTAACCGAGCCGATCCGGTGCCCAGGGCCCTCGGTGAACCAGACGTTCCCGTCCGGGCCGGCCGCAATCCAGGCCCCGCCGCCGCCGATCGGGACGTCGTACTCGGTGATGACGCCCGCGGGCGTGATCCTCCCGATCTTGCTCCCCGGTGAACCAGACGTTCCCGTCCGGACCGGCGGTGATGTGGTAGGGGCTCACGCCGGCGGTGGGCACGTCGTACTCCGTGACCACACCGGCCGGGCGTGATCCTGCCGATCTTGTTGGCGTTGTTCTCGGTGAACCAGAGGTTCCCGTCCGGACCGGCCGTGATGCCGTAGGGGAATGCGCGCGGCCGTCGGGATCGCGAATTCCGTGACGACGCCGGCGGGCGTGATCCTGCCGATCTTGTTCCCCTGGATCTCGGTGAACCAGAGGTTCCCGTCCGGACCGGCCGCAATGCCGTAAGGGAACGCGCCGGCCGTCGGGATGGCGAATTCCGTGACGTCCCCGGCGGGAGTGATCCTGCCGATCTTGTTCCCGCCCTCCGCGGTGAACCAGAGGTTCCCGTCCGGGCCGGCCACGATGACGCTCGGGAAGGCAATGGCGGTCGGGAGGTCGTACTCGGTGACGTCCCCGGCGGGCGTGATCCTGCCGATCTTGTTGGCGTTGTTCTCGGTGAACCAGAGATTTCCATCCGGGCCCGCGGTGATGCCGTAGGGGACGGCGTTCGCGGTGGTCACGGGGTACTGCTCGACCGCGGTGATCGAGGCTCCAGAGGCGCACGGAACCACGACCGCCGTCGCGATCGCGGCCGACGCAGCCGCCCAGCGTCGAAGCCTGCGCCAGATGATCGGCCGTCGCCTCATCGTCATCGCTCGATGACCCTTGCCGGGACGACGCGCCAGAACGGGAGCCCCGCCCGGCGGTTGGCCTCGCAGACAGCTTCGGCGTCGGAGGCTTCGAAACAGCAGAAGCTGCACTCCTCTTGCGGGACGTAGAACGAGCCGAGGTAGCGGACGGGCATTCCCTGGTCGGTCATCGCCGCCGCGGCGGAGGCTGCGCGCCGCACCGTCTCGACGAACCGCTCGCTTCCGACACCCGGTACGTAGCGCTCGACCATGAACGTCGGCACCGCTACTCGTGTGCCTCACCGGCGGTCCGGAGCCCGCCGGCGCGCTGCAAAGTCAGCTCGTTCATGCCGTTCGAGGCTAGGAGCCGATGGACGCCTCAACAACCGGGGAAATCCCGGGATTTGCTCAGCGCCGACGGCCGGCGAGCTCGGTCCGCGAGCGGACACCGAGCTTGGCGTACACCTTGGAGAGGTTCCACTCCACGGTCTTCGCGCTCAGCGAGAGCGCGGCCGCGACCTCCTTGTTCGAGTGGCCCTGCGCGACGAGGTCGGCGATTCGCCGCTCGGTCTCCGAGAGCTCGTCGCCTGCGGCCGCCGCGCGGCCGCCGATCCGCGCGAGCTCCTGCTCTGCCAGCGCAGCCCACAGCGGCGCACCCACGGACTCGAAGATCGCAGTCGCCTCCCGCAATGCCTCTCGCGCAGCTCGCTTCCGCCTTGCGCGTCGCCGCGCGGAGCCGAGCGCCAGACAGGGTGCGGGCGCGCTCGAAGACGCCGGGCATGCGCTCGTGATGTCCGAGCGCTTGCTCGAACTCCCGCTCGGCGCCGTCCACGTCGCCCTCCGCCGACAGGAGGAGCCCACGACAGCGAGCGGCGGTCGACAGCCCGTACGGGCTGTCCAGCCGGCGCCCCTGCTGCTCGAGACGGTCGACCAGAGGACGCGCTTCGTCCAGTTCCCCGAGCTGCACGAGAGCGTCGATCGCGTTCGGCAGGACGCGGTTCACGCTCGGCTCTCCGTAGCCCATCTGCTCGAGCAACGGAGGCAGAGGGCGAAGTCGCCGCGCCGCGCCCGCGGCGTCGCCCACGGACAACTCGACGAAGCCGAGCACCGAGGCGTTCTGGATCATGAACGCGCCGCCGCCGCCGCCCGTCGACAACTCGAGCCCCTCCTCGGCGAGCGTGCGCGCCTCCTGCGTGCCGGCCGGAGTACGCAGCAGCGAGCGCACCGGCGTACAGCGCTGCCGCGACTGTGGAGTCCAGGCCAGATCGCGGCCGAGAACGAGAGCCTCGTCGGCATAGGCCGTGGCGGCGTCGTAGTTCCCGGCACGGCTCTCGAGCTCCGAGAGATGGAACACCGTCACGGCGCGGTGCGGCTCGTCGCCGCGCTCGAAGGCGGTCCCGGCGACTCGAACCAGCAGCTCCCGCGCCTCGGAGAGTCGATCCTGGTACATCGACCGCAGGGCGAGGACGAACGTCGGGCCGTAGTCGAGCAGGAGGCCGGTTTCCTGCTCGAGCGCCACGCCGCGCTCGAGCAAGCCGGGGGTGATGTCTCCCGTGAGCGATTCGAGGTGTGACGTCTGCGCCAGGTTGAGAGCGAGCCGCACCGGATCTCCCGCCTGCTCGGCGAACGCGACTCCGCGCCGTTGGTGGTCGAGGGCCTTCCTGAGATCCGCCCTCAGGACGAGCCACTGGAGCGCGATCAGGCTTTCGGCGGCGGCGCTCCTCGGTGCGTCTCCGTCCGCCTCGGCCAGGGCTCGCTCGGCGAGCTCGAATGTGACCGGATAGACGTCGTTGTACTCGGAGAGCCGCAAGAGCGCATCCACGCGGGACCCGCCCAGCGGCAGCTCCTCGACGAGGCGCTCGAGGATGGCGCAGGCCTGCGGCGTATCACCCGCGGCGTAGTGAGCGTCTGCCGCCGCGAACCAGCGTCTGCTGTGAGCATCGCTCTCCTCGTGCGGCGTGAGGCCGGCCGCCAGCTCCGACAGCTCGGCCGACGCACCTTGCGCACCGCGCGCACGCGCCGCGGCCGCTGCCTCGTCTAGCGCCGCGGCGACCTGGGCATCCGGCTCGGTCGTCGTCGCGGCGAGGTGCCGTCCGCGCTCCTCGGCGTCCGTCACCACCTCGGCGAGGCGGAGGTGTGCGCGTGCGCGCTCGTCCGGCGACGCCGACCCGTAGTGCACGGATGCGAGCAACGGGTGGACGAACCGCAGCCGCGAGCCGTCGCTCTCGAGCAGCCCTTCGGCAACGGCCGTCTCGAGCGCCGGGGCGGCACGCTCGCCCGCGGCGGCCGTCACGATGCCGATCGTCGGACGCGCCAGCGCGGCTACGAGCAACAGCACTTCGCGCGCGTCCGCTCCCAGACGCTCGAACCGCGACGCGGTCAGCTCCCCCAGCGTCGCCGGCACCGGCATCGGCTCTCCGGGCCGGAGCTCGCGTCCCGCGAGCGCCCGGGCGAGCTCGAGCGCGAAGAAGGGGTTACCGCCGGACGTCTCGTGGATGCGCACGAGCGTCGGCCGCGCCACCGGCCCTCCCATGCGCTGCCGGAGCAGCTCGTGCAGCGCTCCGAGCGAGAGCGGCCCGACGAGAACGCGCTCGGACGCGTCGACCACCGATGCTTCACCACCCGGGCGACGTGCCGTCAGCACGGCCACCGGTTCGCCATCGAGCCGGCGCAGCGCGTACGCCAGCGCCTCGCGTGATGGCCCGATCGAGCCACTGCGCGTCGTCGATTGCGACCAGCAGCGGCTGCTCGCCCGACACCAGGCGCAGCAGGTCGAGGATCGCCAGCCCGACGGCGCGCGCGTCCGGCGCCGCCTGCGCATCGGACACGAGTCGGAGCGCGCTCTCGAGCGCCCGGCGACGAGGCGGCCGGAGCACTTCGATTCGTTCCAGCTCCGGTGCGAGCAGGTCGCCGAGGGCGGAGAAGGTGAGCTCGCGCTCGGCCTCGGTCGGCCGCGCCTGACGGATCCGGCGGCCGCGCGCACGTGCGGTGTCGACACCCGCCTGCCAGAGGGTCGTCTTGCCGATCCCCGGCTCGCCCTCGAGTACCAGCGCTGCGGCGCCTGCGCGGTCCAGGAAGGCAACGATCTCTTCGAGCTCCGCCTTCCGGCCGACCAACGGTTCGGCGACGACGTCCGTCAGTGTCTCCGGCTCGCGAGCTCGACGCGCGAGCGGACGCCGAGCTTCGCGTACACCTTCGAGAGGTTCCACTCGACCGTCTTCGGGCTGAGGGCGAGTGCGGCGGCGACTTCCTTGTTCGAGCGGCCCTGCGCGACGAGGTCGGCGATGCGCCGCTCCGTCTCGGAGAGCTCGTCGCCGGCGGCCGCCGAGCGTCCGCCGATGCGGGCCAGCTCGGATCGGGCACGCTCCGCGTAGACCTGTGCGCCCAGTTGCCCGAACAGCGTGTGCGCCCGCTCGAGTGCCGTGCGCGCCCGCCGTTTCTGTTGACGCCGCCGCAGGATCGAGCCGTGCAGCAGCGAGGTGCGCGCCAGCTCGTAGGTCGGGAGCTGCTGCGGCCGTCGCGCATGGTGGTCGTACGCCACGGCGAAGGCCGCCTCTGCCGCATCGTCGTCGCCGCGCGTGGTCGCGAGGAGCGCACGCCCGCGCGCGCAGCAGCCGAGTGCCCAGGCGCGATCGAGGCGCCGCGCGTGCTCCTCGACGAAGTCGAGCAGCTCGGACGCCTCCTCGAGCTCGTCGCAGGCGATCGCCGCCTCGACGTGCTCCGGGAACCCGAGCATGAGGCCGGGCTCCTTCACTCCGCTCGAGAGCTTCTTCTGCGTCCCGGGCCTGAGGTGTGCGAGCGCGGAGGCGGGCTCGCCGAGCGAGAGGTCGAGCACGCCAAGTCCGAGCCCGGACAGACGGTGCCCCGAGAGGCCGACGGCGGCGCCGACGCGATGGGCCTCCTCCGCAGTGGAGCGGGTGCGTTCGACCTGTCCGCTGTAGCGCGTCCACGGTCGCCCGTGCCCTGCGACACTGGGAGACCTCGACGTCGCGTTCGGCATCGACCGCGAGCGCCCAGGCCTCGTCGGCAAACCGAGCCGCCTGCGCCCAGTCCTCCGCGAGCAGTTCGTGGTACGTGCTGAAGAAGAGGATGTGGATCACGTCGAGATCGCCCTCCGAGTGACCGACCGCGCGCAGACGCTCCCAGAGCTGTCCCGCCTGCTCGAGCTCGCCGGACCAGTCGAGCGCCCACGCCTGCGCGCAGCTCGGGCGACTGATGAGCGAGAGTCGCGGCAGCTCACTCTCGAGCGCGAGCCCTCGGCTGGTCAGCTCCCGATCGATTCCCGCGCCGGCCCAGAAATCGCGGTCCACCGACCACGCAAGCGTCTCGGCGATCAGCTGCGAGTCGCCGGTCTGCTCCGCCAGCTCGAACGCGCGATGCGCGTACCGCTGCGACTCGCGATGGTCGAGGCCGTCGAAATGCACGGCCAGCTGCTCGTGGATCCGTGCCTGGAGCTCGACGTCGGGCTCCGCGTCGAGCAGCGCCTGCTCGAGGAGCGGGCGCTCTCCGACGAGGTTCTGGGAGTCGAGCAGGGTTGCGAGCTGGAGCGCCACCCGCGCCCGGTCGGGGCCATGCGTCGCCTCGGTCGACGCCTGCTCGAGCAGCGTTCGAGCCCGTGTCGTAGATCCCGCACGGAAGTGGTGATCGGCCGCCGCGCAGAGGCGTCGCAGCCGCGCCGGCGGATCGTCGGCCGGTGTGAGCCGGACCGCGATCTCGGCGAGCTCCGCCGCGGCGGCCGGGGCACCGCGCGCACGTGCGGCGGCCGCTGCCTCGTCGAGCGCCGCGGCGACCTGCGCGTCCGGTCCGGTCGCCGTCGCGCCGAGGTGCCGCCCGCGCTCCTCGGCGTCGCTGACGACCTCGGCCAGCCGACGGTGCACGTGCGCTCGCTCCTCCGGCGACGCCGAGCCGTAGTGCGCCGACGCGAGCAACGGGTGCGTGAATCGCAGCCGCGAGCCGTCCGACTCGACCACGCCCTTTGATACCGCGGTGTCGAGTGCCGAGCCTGCATGCTCGCCGGCGGCCGCCGTGACGGCTGCGACCGTCGGACGCGCAAGCGCGGCGACGTAGAGCAGCACCTCCCGGACAACCGGGCCGAGAGGCTCGAGACGGGATGCCGTCAGGGCGCTCAAGGTCGCCGGCACGGGCAGGGCATCGCCGGGACGAAGCTCGCGTCCCTCGAGGGCACGGACGAGCTCGAGCGCGAAGAACGGATTCCCACCCGACGTCTCGTGGATGCGGACGAGCGTGGGGCGTGTCATCTTCGTGCTCACGCGGCTTCGGATGACCTCGTGCAGTGCACCGACCGTGAGCGGGCCGACGATCACCCGCTCGTGATCCCCCAGCGGGTCGGCACCGGGGCGGCCGGCGGACAGGAGCGCCACCTGGTCGCGGTCGAGGCGGCGGAGGGCGTACGCCAGCGTCTCCCGTGAAGGCCGGTCGAGCCACTGCGTGTCGTCGATGGCGATCACGACGGCCCCTCCTCGGCGAGCGCCCGCAGGAGGTCGACCGTCGCCAGCCCGACCGCGCGGGAGTCAGGCACCGTCGACGGCTCGTCGACGAGCAGCAGAGCGATCTCGAGGGCGCGCCGGCGCGGAGGCGACAGAGCGTCGAGCCGGTCGAGAACCGGCTCCAGCAGATCGCCGAGTGCCGAGAACGAGAGATCGCGCTCCGCCTCGGCGGGTCGCGAGCGGACGACCGAGTAGCCGCGCTGGAGTGCGGCGCCGATGCCCGCCTGCCACAGGCTGGTCTTGCCGATTCCCGGTTCGCCCTCGAGGACGAGACCCGACGAGCCCGTTGCGGCGCGCTCGACCAGCCCGTGAATCTCGACGAGCTCGTGCCCCCTCCCGAAGAGCGACCCCGGCGCGGCTCCGGCGTCCATGCACTCCCACGATCCCATAGAACGTGCAGGGAAGAAAGCGACGCCCGGCCGCCCGATGTGGGCGCTAGCCTCTGATGCGATGCGACGGGTGGAGTTCCTCGTGCTGCCGGCGGCGGTGGCTCTCCTGCTTGGCGCTCGGCGCAGGCGCGACTCGCGCGGCGACGCCGTCGGGCCCCGACCTCTCGCTCGTGGCGCTCGCGCCGAAGGACGTCGGCGGCGGGGCGCGGGTCGTCCGCCAGGGCTCGGTTCGCGCGGCGGGGTTCCAGGCTGCGTTCGAGCGGGAGCTCGAGTTCCGCACCGGCGCCGTCGGCAGCTCGCTGCTGTTCTACCTCACCTCGACGGTGGAGCTCGCGCGGACGCCCGAGACCACGAAGGCCGAGCTCGCGGACGTCAGAACGCGCCTCGCCAAGCGTGCGGGGCGCGTCGAGATGGTGAAGGGCATCGAGGAGGAGCTCCGGCAGACGCTCGGCGACTCGCTGGAGGCGGCGGCGATGGGCACCGTCCGCTACCCGACCATCGGGGGCGGCGCGATCGTCGTTCCGATCTCCGTCAAGACGACGGACGGGAGGCTGCAGCTCGTGCTGACCTACGTCCGCGTCGACCGCATCCTCGTGACGACTTCGGTCGCCGGCGACCCCGTCGTGCGCGCCGACCTCGACCGGCTGCTCCGGCTGACGGCGCAGAAGGCGCTCGCCCAGCTCGCGCCGATCAACGTGTCGCTGCCCTCGATAGCCGGCGAGCCGCGGGCCGGGGCCCAGCTCACCGCCTCGAGCGGCAGCTGGCGCAACCGTCCGACCGCGTACGCCTACCGCTGGAGCCGCTGCGACCCGACCGGCTCGCAGTGCGTGCGGCTCGGTGGCGCGACGCTCGCGACCTACGCCGTCACCTCCGCGGATGTCGGCGCGACGCTCCGCGTGACGGTCACCGCGCGGAACGGCGCCGGCCGCATCGCGGCAGTCTCGCCGCCGACCGCGGTCGTCGCACCCGCCTGACGCGGCGCCCCGCGTAGGATCGGCTCCGTGGCCGAGCCGGGGCGCAACGACGTGCTCGCAGCGGCCGAGGAGCTCGAGCGGCGAGACGGCGAGCAGGCGGCTGCCGTCGCGCAGATCGCCGATCTCGCCCGGCGGACGGACGAGCTGCGTCTGCGCTCCGAGGAGCTTCAGAGCAGGCTGGCGTCGATTCCGGATGAGCTTGCGGGCCTGGCGCCGCTCGAACAGGAGGCGCGGGGGCGTCGCGACCGATTGGCAGCGGAGGCCGCCGAGGCCGAGCAGCGCGCCGCTGCCGGGAAGGACGCGGACGCGGCGGCTCGAGCGGTGGCCGACGCAGGGCGGAACCTCGAGGCCGCGGACGAACGGATCGCGCGACTCGCGGCGCAGAGCGAGGCGCTCCGGGACGAGGAGCGGCGCGCTCGCGAGGAGGCGTCGCGCGTCGAGCGCGACACCCGGGTGCTAGCAGCCGAGCTCGCCTGTGCGCCCAGGGTCGCGGCGGCCGGCGTGATCGGACCGACCCGCGGCCTCGAGGGCGTCGCCGAATGGGCCAAGCGGACGCACGCGGCGCTGCTCGTCGCGCGAAGCGGGCTCGAGGGAGAGCGCGAGCGCACGGTGCGGGAGGCGGCTGAGCTCGGCTCGTCGGTGCTCGGCGAGCCCGTGGTGCTCGGCAGCGTCGCGACGATTCGGCGGCGGCTGCAGCGCGAGCTCACATCGTGATCGACCCGCTGGAACGCTGGCGCGCGGCCGGACTGCCGGACAAGCCCGACTACGCCGGTCTCCTGACGTTCGCCGGAATGCCGTACACGCAGAGCGCCGCCGACCTGGCAGGCGTGGACGTGGCGATCATCGGCGCGCCGCTCGACGACCTCGTCTCCGACCGTCCGGGCGCGCGTTTCGGGCCGCGCGCGATCAGGGCGGCGAGCTGCCCGCCGGGTCCCCACCTCGAAGCCGGGGTCGACGCGTTTGCGGAGCTGCGCGTGGTGGACTTCGGAGACGCACCGGTGGTGCCGGCCGACCCGCTTCGGTCGCTCGACGCGCTCGAGGCGCTCGTGGGCGAGGCGGTCGATGCCGGTGTCGTGCCGATCGTGCTCGGCGGCGACCACTCGATCGCCGAGGCCGACATCCGCGCTGTCGCCGCGCGGCGCGGCCCGGTCGGGCTCGTCCATCTGGACACGCACACCGACACGGGCGCGGAGGTCTTCGGTGTCGAGCGCTCGCACGGCACGCCGATGTACCGGCTCGTGGAGGGCGGCCACGTCGACGCCCGACGGTACGTCCAGATCGGGCTGCGCGGCTACTGGCCGGGGCCGGCGGAGTTCGCCTGGCAGAAGCAGCACGGCATCACGAGCCTCTTCGCGCACGACGTCCGCGAGTTGGGCGTCGACGAGATCGTGCGCCGTACGCTCGAGGCCCTCGGGGAGGGCCCGATCTTCGTCTCGGTCGACGTCGACGTGCTCGATCCGGCGTTCGCGCCGGGAACCGGAACGCCCGAGCCCGGCGGCCTCACATCGCAGGAGCTCCTACGGCTCTGCCGGCTGCTGGCGGCGGGCGCCGAGGTCGCGGGTGCGGACGTCGTGGAGGTGCTGCCGACGGCGATCGGCTCGGCGGACGTGACGGCGCTCGTCGCCGAGCGCGCCGTCAGAGAGCTGCTGACCGGGATCGCGCTGCGCCGGAGGCGCTAGGCTCGAAGCCGTTCGAGAGCTCGACCGGACAGCGCCAGAGCTCTCGGTTTGCCGTGCGGCCCATCCGGTCGCAGGCGTCGAGCGACAGGTCGGGGTAGCCGTCGAGGAATCCCTGCTCGCAGCTGTGCCACTCGCCGTCCTGGCCGGCCGGCGCGCCGATCGTTGTGCAGCTGTGCACGATGCCCGCCCGCTCGAAGTAGCGCTCGTGCTTCGCGTACGCGAGGAACGCGGCGATGAGGGCGGCGATGAGAATGATGCGAGACATGGTGGCGGTCGTGTGAACTCGGTCTGACCGCACCGAGATCGCCAGCTATATCGGCCGAATGGGGGATTCGCTTCACCCCCTATCGGGTTACGCCGCGGGACGACCCGAGGCGCTCGAGCTCGAGTCCGGCGTCCGTCGACGTTAGCCTTCGGCGCCGTGGCCGCGACACTCATGGACGGGAAGGCGCTCGCCGAGCGGATTCGGGCCGACGTCGCCGCCGAGGTGGCTGAGATCGGGCGCGTCGGGCTCGCGACGGTGCTCGTCGGCGACGACCCCGCCTCCGACGTCTACGTCCGCGGCAAGCACCGCGCTGCCGCTGACGCGGGCATCGAGTCGCGCGACGTGCGCCTCCCGGCCACGACGTCGCAGGAGGAGTTGCTCGGGCACGTCGCGGAGCTGAACGCCGACGACGAGGTGGACGGCCTGCTCGTCCAGCTGCCGTTGCCCGGAACGCTCGACGAGCAGGCGGTGATCGCGGCGATCGCACCGGCGAAGGACGTGGACGGGCTCCATCCGCTGAACGCCGGCCGCCTCCTCGGCGGGTCGCCGACGTTCGTGGGAGCGACGCCGCTCGGCGTGATGGCGCTGCTCGACGAGTACCGCGTCGAGCTCCGCGGAGCGCGCGCCGTCGTCATCGGCCGCAGCGAGATCGTTGGCAAGCCGGCCGCCCTGCTGCTCCTCGCAGAGCACGCGACGGTGACCGTGTGTCACTCGCGCACGCGTGACCTCGCAGCGCACGTCCGCGAGGCCGACGTGGTCGTGGCGGCGGTCGGCGTTCCGGGCCTTGTCACGGCCGTCATGGTCAAGCCGGGAGCGGCCGTCATCGACGTCGGGATCACGCGGGAAGCGGAGGGTCTGCGAGGCGACGTGGCGCCGGATGTCGCCGACGTCGCGGCGCTGCTCACACCCGTTCCCGGGGGCGTCGGACCGATGACGATCGCGATGCTGCTGCGGAACGCGGTGCAGGCCGCGCGCTACCGCCGAGGGCTGCTTGCGTATCCCGGTTCATGAGGCTATGGTGCCCGCGCTGTATCAATGGTCGGCGGCGCGGTGCCCGTGCCGTCGCTTCGTGTTCTAGGAGGACGGCCTTGCCTGAGGGCACCGTGAAGTGGTTTTCGAACGAGAAGGGCTACGGCTTCATCGAGCGCGCCGGTGGGGAGGACGTCTTCGTCCACTTCTCCGCGATCGCGATGGAGGGCTACAAGTCGCTGACCGAAGGCCAGCGGGTGGAGTTCGAGGTCGTGCAGGGGCCCAAGGGCGCCCAGGCCGCGAACGTCATGGCCATCTGAGGCCCGTTTCGAAACACCCAAGTTCCCGGGCGGGCCTCCGAAAGGGGGCCCGTTCGCTTGAAAGGATCAGCACGCGATGGCGATCACGAGAGACGAGGTGCTGCACGTCGCGCGACTCGCGCGGCTGGCGCTGACCGACGAGGAGATCGAGCGGCTCACCGAGCAGCTCGGCGCGATCCTGGACGCGGTCGGCAAGGTCTCCGAGCTCGACCTGACCGATGTGCCGCCCACGTCGCATCCGCTCGATCTCGTCAACGTGTGGGACGAGGACGAGCCGCGCCCGTCGTTGCCGCTCGACGACGTCTTCGCCAACGCGCCCGAACGCGACGGCGACCTGTTCCGCGTCCCTCCGACCGCATGAGCGCCGTCGTCGACACGCTGCGGCTGACGGCCGAGGACGGGATCGGCCTCGTCGAGCGCGGCGAGGTCTCGGCGGCCGAGCTGCACGGTGCCTATCTCGCCGCGATCGGCGAGCGCGACCCCGAGCTGCACTGCTTCCTGCGCACGGTGGACGACCCGAACGGCGACGGAATCCCGATCGCGCTCAAGGACGTGATCTCCACGAACGGCGTGGAGACGACGGCCGGCTCGCGGATCCTCGAGGGCTACGTTCCGGTCTTCGACGCCACCGTGGCCGCGCGCTGCAAGTCGGCCGGGCTGTCGCTCCTCGGCAAGACCAACACGGATGAGTTCGCCATGGGGTCGTCGACCGAGAACTCGGCGTGGGGGCCGTCCCGGAACCCGTGGGACCCGACGCGCGTCCCGGGCGGGTCGGGCGGCGGATCCGCGTCCGCGGTGAGCGCCGGCCTCGCGCCGTGGGCGCTCGGCTCCGACACGGGCGGCTCGATCAAGCAGCCCTCGGCGCTCTGCGGCAACGTGGGGCTGCGGCCGACGTACGGCTCGGTCTCGCGGTACGGCGTGGTCGCGTTCGCCTCCAGCCTCGACCAGGTCGGCCCCGTGGCGAAGACCGTCCGCGATGCCGCGTTGCTCTACCGGATCATCAGCGGTCGCGACGACGCCGACGCGACGACGGTCGACCTGCCCGCGGCGGTCGACCTGCCCACGGACGAGCGGCTCGACGGATTGCGCGTCGGCGTCCCGACCGAGCTCAACGAGCATCCGGGGATCGAGCCCGGCGTGCGCGACGCCGTCCGGCGCGCCGTCGACACGCTCGCCGAGCTCGGAGCGACCGTCGACGAATGCTCGCTGCCGCGCTCCGTCGAGTACGGCCTCCCCTGCTATTACCTGATCGCTCCGGCCGAGGCCTCGTCGAACCTGGCCCGCTACGACGGCGTTCGCTTCGGCCCGCGCGAGGCGGGGGAGACGTACCGCGAGATGGTCGAACGAACGCGCGACGCGGGCTTCGGCGACGAGCCGAAGCGGCGCATCATGCTCGGGACGTATGCCCTCTCCGCCGGCTACTACGAGGCGTTCTACGGCCAGGCGCAGAAGGTGCGCACGCTGATCATTCGCGAGCATGCCGACGCGTTCGAGCGCTTCGACGTGCTGGTCTCGCCGACGTCGCCGACCGTCGCGTTCCGGATCGGCGAGCGCGCCGCCGACCCGCTCGCCATGTACGCATCGGACCTGCTCACGATCCCGTCCTGCATGGCGGGGCTGCCCGGCCTGAACGTCCCGGTCGGCCTGTCGGAGGGCCTTCCGGTGGGTCTGCAGCTGATCGGCGCCCAGTTCGCCGAGAACACCCTCTTCCGAGCCGGCCACGCACTCGAGCGTGCGATCGGCTTCGACTCCGTCCCGGAGCGCCTTCGATGACCGCCTGGGAGCCGGTCATCGGGCTGGAGATCCACGTCCAGCTGAAGACGCGGACGAAGATGTTCTGCCGCTGCGCGGTGGGCTTCGGTGCCGGCGAGAACACGCAGACGTGTCCGGTGTGCCTCGGCTTCCCCGGCGCGCTGCCGGTGACGAACCGCGCGGCCGTCGACTGGACGGTGAAGCTCGGCCTCGCGCTCGGCTGCGAGATCGCGCAGCGAGCGGTCTTCGCGCGCAAGAACTACTTCTATCCAGACCTTCCGAAGGGATATCAGATCTCCCAGTACGATCTGCCGCTTTGCATCAACGGCAAGATGATCGTACCGGGCGAGGACGGCGACCTCGAGATCGGCATCGTGCGGGCGCACCTCGAGGAGGACGCCGCGAAGACGGAGCACCGCGGCGGCGCCACCGGACGGATCGGGGGAGCAACGCACTCGCTCGTCGACTTCAACCGCGGCGGCACGCCGCTCGTCGAGATCGTGACCGCGCCGGACGTGCACTCGGCGGAGGAGGCGCGGCGGTTCCTGCAGCTGCTGCGCCAGACGATCGTCGAGCTCGGCATCTCGGACGCCGAGATGGAGAAGGGGACGCTGCGCGTCGACGCCAACGTCTCCGTGCGGCCGTCCGGCTCGGACGAGCTGCGAACGCGGACCGAGATCAAGAACATGAACTCCTTCAGCTACATCGCGCGTGGGATCGATGCCGAGATCGCCCGCCAGATCGAAATCTGGGAAGCGGGCGGGGCGGTGGAGCAGGAGACCTACGACTTCGACGCCAAGACCGGGACGCTGACGCCCCGCCGGTCGAAGGAGGAGGCGGACGACTACCGCTACTTTCCGGAGCCGGACCTCGTGCCGCTCGAGCCCGATCCCGCCGTCATCGAGCGACTGCGGGCGGAGCTGCCCGAGCTGCCCGGTGCCCGCATCGGCCGGCTCGAGGCGGAGCTCGACCACGCGACCGCCGGCGTGCTCGTCACCGGTGGGCTCGACCGGCTCTACGAAGCGACCGTCGGCGCCGGTGCCGACCGGCGCGCGGCCGCGAACGTGATCGCGAACAACCTCGTCGGTGCAGGCGTGGATCCGACCATGGTGAACGCCGCGGAGCTGGCGACGCTCGTGGGCGCGCGCGAGCGGATCCCGCGCGCCGCCTTCGACGAGGCGGTGTCGAAGCTCGGCGAGCCCGGCTTCTCCGCGGAGCCGTACATCGCGCAGCAGGCGGTGTCCGACACGGCCGAGCTGGAGCCGATCGTCGAGCGCATCCTCGCCGCCAACCCCGGCCAGGTCGACGCCTACCGGGGCGGCAAGGAAGGGCTGCTCGGCTTCTTCGTCGGCCAGGTGATGAAGGAGACGAAGGGACAGGCGAACCCGCGGGTCGTCAACGACCTCCTGCGCGAGAAGCTGACCGCGTAGCTACTGGGAGCCGGCCCACGGGCCGATGCCGCCGATGCGGTCGACCACGATGCGCAGGCGCCAGCCCGGCGGCGGGTCGTCCATCGGCGGGAAGCGGACGTCCGGCCCGAGATAGGTGTGCGCGAGGTGCTGCAGCCATGCCGCGGCGCCGCCCTCCTCGATCGCGGCCCGGCCGTGGACGACGAGGTAGTGCCGTAGCGCCCCCTGCATGCCCTCGCCCTCGAACGAGAGCACGATGCGCGGGTCCCGCTCGACGTTCCGGAGCTTCTGCTGCCACCGCAGGTGCGCCGTCACGAGCTCGTCGCCCTCGAGTCCGACCCAGACGACCGAGACCTGGGGAGCCCCGTCGCGGCCGATCGTGACGAGGTGTCCGAGCGCGTCCGACTCGAGCACGGCGCGGGCCTCCTCGGGAAGCTCCATGCCCGGAGGCTACTCGGCGGGATCGTGGTCAGCGTCGTGTCACGGTGTCCGCCAGTGGCTGGCAGACTGGTGGCGTGCGGCGGATCGCGTTGGTCCTGCTTCTCACCGTGCCGCTCACTGCCGCGGGCACGCTCACCGCGCACGCGGCGGCGTACGCGCTGCTCGGCGCGCCGTCCGAGGGCGTGCACGGCTACCTCGCGCACCTCCCGCAGCTGCTCGCGATCCTCGCGCTGCCGGTGCTGCTCGCGCTTGCCATCGCGGGCCGTGCCCGGGCGCCGCGCGCCTGGCCCGTCGCCGTCGTCGCGCTCGCGGCCTTCGTCGTGCAGGAGCACGTCGAGCGGCTTGCGCACACCGGCGAGCTGCCGTTTCTGCTCGACCGCCCCGTCTTTCTCCTGGGGCTGGCGCTCCAGCTGCCGTTCGCACTCGCCGCCTGGCTGCTGGCGCGCCTGCTCATCCGCGTGGCGGGCGCGCTCCGGCTGCGACCTCGACGTTCGCCGCGGATCCTCGACGTCGCGCGTCCGTCATCGCGCCCTGCTGATCGCACGCCCCCTGGTCGCCGCCGGCGCCGCTGCGCCGCGTGGACCGCCGGCCGGAAATCCGGCCCGGTAGTCCCACCGAACCAGGAGACGTGATGAATCCGACATTTCGCAGGGTCGCGCTCGTGGCGGCCGTCCTCGGCCTCGCCTTCAGCGTCGCAGTCGCCGCGTGCGGCAGCGACGAGGACGACACGGCCGCGCCCGCAACCCAGCCGCCGACCACGACCGAGGCGCCGCCGACGACCACCGAGGCGCCGCCCACCACGACCGAGCCGCAGACGGTCACGACGCCGCCGATCACCGGCCCGAACCCGACCGACGGCCGCGAGACGGTTCGCATCGCCGTCGTCGGCGGCAGGCCGAAGGGCGGGATCCAGCGCCCGAAGGTCGCCCAGGGCGACCGTGTGACACTGCTCGTCACCTCCGACGTCGCCGACCACGTGCACCTGCACGGCTACGACCTCATGGCGGATGCGGGCCCGGGGACGACCGCCCGCATCGTCTTCGTCGCCGACGTACCGGGCCGCTTCGAGATCGAGCTCGAGGAGCGCGGGATCCAGATCGGCGAGCTGACCGTCGAGCCATGACGTTCGTCGCGCACGGGATCGGCGGGGTCCGGGACCTGCCCGTTCCGACGTGGATGTTCTTCTGGGGCGCGGCGATTGTCCTCGTCGTCTCGTTCGTGCTGCTCGGCGCGCTCTGGCGCAAGCCGCTGCTCGACCGGCACGCCGACGGCCGCCCGCTGCCGGGGTGGCTCGACGGCGTGCTGCGCTCCCGGGCGCTGCGCGCGCTGCTCGGCACCGTGTCGGCGGGGTTGCTCGTGCTGACGTTCCTCGCCGCGCTGCTCGGGGAGACGAACCCGAGCGAGAACCTGACGCCGACCTTCGTCTACGTCGTGTTCTGGCTCGGCCTCGTGCCCGTGCAAGTGCTGCTCGGAGACGTCTGGCGGGTGCTCAACCCGTGGCGGGCGATCGCGGACGCGGCGGTCTGGGTGTTCGAACGGCTGCTCCGCCGGCCCATGAGCCCGCTCGGCGAGCTGCCCGAGCACGTGGGCCGCTGGCCGGCCGCGGGCCTGCTGTTCTGCTTCGCCGCGCTGGAGCTCGCGTACGTGGATCCGGCGAGCCCACGAGCCCTTGCTCTCGCGATCGCCCTGTACAGCTACGTGACGTTCTTCGGCATGGCGTCGTTCGGACGCGAGCGATGGCTCGACCGCGGCGAGGCGTTCACCGCGTACTTCGGCCTCCTCGCGCGCGTCGCTCCGTTCGCCAAGCGTGGCGGGCGGCTCGTCATCCGGTGGCCGTTCACGGGGCTCGCCGGCGCGCCGCGCGTCGCGGGCACCGGTGCGGTCGTCGCGGTCATGCTGGGCTCGGTCGGGTTCGACGGCCTCTCGCGATCGACGTTCTGGCAGGAGCTCGCGGCGGACGTCGAATCGCCGTACATCCTCACCTCGCCGGGCCTCGCGGAGCTGCTCGTGACGGGACTCAACCTCCTCGGCCTGCTGGTGTGCGTGGTCGCCGTCGGCCTTGCCTACCTCGCAGCCGTCACCGCGGCGAGGAACACCGTGGACGCGCAGCAGAGCCTTGTCAGGCAGTTCGTGTTCAGTCTCGTCCCGATTGCGCTCGTCTACGCCGTCGCGCACTACTTCTCGCTGCTCGTCATCCAGGGCCAGTACGTCCTGCCGCTCGCCAGCGACCCGCTCGGCTGGGGGTGGGACTTGCTCGGCTCGGTCGGCGACTACCGGCCGAACCAGGCGCCGCTGTCGCCGAACGCGATCTGGTACGTGCAGGTCGGCGCGCTCGTCGCAGGGCACGTCGCGGGCCTCGCGATCGCGCACGACCGCGCCGTCGCGCTGTTCCGCTCCCGCGACGCGGCGCTACGCTCGCAGTACGCGATGCTCGCGCTGATGGTCGTCTACACGGTGGGAGGACTGTGGCTGCTCTCGCAGGGGTGAGCCCGACACTGGTCGGCCACGGCGGCGTCTATGGGGCGGTCGGCGAGACGCTGATCGCCGTCGCCATCGCGGCGTTCTTCCTCGCCGTCTGGCTCCGCGAGCGCCGGCGCACGTCCGACCGCGCGCCCGCGGAGCTCCGCGACGACGAGGAAGCCGTCAGGTGAGGTCGCACGCTCTGGCCGTGTTCGGCCACGGGGTGAAGCCGTAGCCGCGCCGGATCGCGCGCTCGGCGACCCACATCTGCTCGATCGCAGTCCAGTTGTCGGCGGTGCCCTTCTCGCGCAGGAGCTCGGGCGCGAGGGAGCGCTGGAACGCCACGCTCATCTGCAGGCCGCCGTAGTACCCGTTGCCGGTGCTCGCGGCCCAGCCCCCGGCGCGGCTCGCCTCGTGACGGTGGATGCATCGCCACGCACGCTCGTGCGGCGGATCCTGCGCCGTCGCCTCGGCGCGGTCAGCACGCAGGCGCCAGAGATCCCGCAGGCGCTCGCGGTGGACGTCGGTCGCCTTCCGCTCGGCGTAGTCGGTCGGCGTGCGGGACACGCGCATCAGGCGCTGCCAGTCCCACGTCTCGTTCCGCAGATCCTCGATCTGGTCGAGCAGACCGACTCGCTGCTCGGCTGCATGTGCTCGGTTGGCGCCCGTCAACGCCGCGACGATCAGCACCAGGACGCCGGCGAGGACGAGCAGGCGCAGTGACGCGTTCGTCACACGACCTCCTCGATAGGGGACACGTCATGCCGGCCGGTGGGGAGAGGAGCCGCAGTGGCCCGCCGGGCGGCGTGTTGTCTTGAGAACCGCGGGAGGGTAGCAGGAGGCTACGAACGTTGCGTACGGGGTCCGGCCACGAAACCGGCGTACAGCAGGACTGCCGCCGCGGCGACGAAGGCGGCCGTCTCGGCCTCGCCGAGGCCGGCGAGCGCGCTCCCGACCGCCGCCGTGGCCACGCCGGCGAGGATGAGGGCGTTCCCGAGCGGCCGGCGGCGGATGCTGCGGAGCGCGACCACCACGACCGCGGCCGTGCCGGCGACGTTCCCGAGGATCGCCAGCAGCCGGGCCGGGAAGAAGTCGAGATGCTGCTGCGCCTCCGGGATGCCGCTGCTCGCGAAGTCCCCGTCGACCGGTACCCCGATCGCAACGCCGATCGCGAGGCCTGCGTAGAGGAGCGCCACCGGCGCTGCGACGCGCACACCGGCGAGCAGCAGCGAGCCGGCGCCGAGCAGCGCTGCCGTGAGCAGGCCGCCGCCGAGGTAGTAGACGCGGAACGACGCCTCGTCCCACCCCGCGGCGGCGCCCCAGGCCATCGCGCCGGCCGCGGCCGCGTAGGCAGCCAGCGACGCTGCCCAGGCGGCGAGCTCGGGCGTCCGCCGTGCGCGCCAACGCCGCGCCAGCTCGGCGGCCAGCCGCACGGCGACGAGCGTCGCGGCGAAGGCGACGAGCGCTTCCACGCGCGCAGAGTATGGGTAGGCTCGCCGTCGATGCCTCCGACGAAGCGCCGCCTCCTCGCACCCGGGCCGACCGCGGTCCCGCCGGAGGTGCTCGCCGCGCTCGCCGAGCCGGTGCTCCACCACCGGGGGCCTGACTTCAAGGTCGTCTTCGCGCGTGTTCAGGCGCGCCTGCGCGAGGTGTTCCGGACGGAGCAGGAGGTGCTATTGCTCACCGCCTCGGGCACCGGCGCGTTCGAGTCGGCAGTGGCGAACCTGCTGTCGCCCGGAGAGCGGGTGCTCGCGCCCTCGTGGGGGAACTTCGGCGAGCGCTGGGCCAAGCTCGCGACCGCGTTCGGCTGCGAGGTCGAGCCGCTCGCGTATGCCTGGGGGGACACACCTCAGCCGGCAGACCTCGAGCGGCGCCTGGCCGAGACCGGCGCGGAGGTCGTGTTCCTCGTCCACTCCGAGACCTCGACCGGCGTCGTCGTCGACCTCGAGCCGCTCGTCGCCGTCTGCCGCGCCGCGGGCGCGCTCAGCGTTGTCGACGCGATCTCCAGCCTCGGCGCCGTGCCGCTCGAGACCGACGCCTGGGGCGTCGACGTCGTCGTCACCGGGTCGCAGAAGGCACTCATGACACCGCCGGGCCTCTCGTTCGTGACCGCCTCGGAGCGGGCCTGGCAGCGTGTCCAGTCCGCGAGCCTGCCGCGGTTCTACTGGGACTGGCGGCGGTACCGGGCGGAGGCGGAGAAGGACACGACGCCGTTCACCCCCGCCGTCTCGACCGTCGTCGCGCTCGACGTCGCGCTCGGCCGGCTGCTCGACGAGGGGCTCGAGACCGGTTTCGCCCGTCACACCGCGCTCGGCCGCGCATGCCGCGCCGGCGTCAAGGCGATGGGCCTCGAGCTCTATTCGCCCGACGACGACCGCTCGGCAATCCTGACCGCCGTGCTGACGCCGGAGGGCGTGGATGCCATCGCGCTTCGTCTCGCGCTCCGCGACCGGCACGGCATGACGATCGCCGGCGGTCACGGCGACATCGCCGACCGGCTGTTCCGCATCGGCCACATAGGCTGGGTCGACCTCTACGACATCGCCGCGGTGCTGGGCGCCGTCGAGGTCGAGCTCGTCGAGGCGGGAGCCGACGTCGAGCGTGGGGCGGCGGTGTCGGCGGCGCTCGAGGCCTACGAGTCGGCAGCGCGCGTTTGAAGGTCCTGATCCGGGAGCCGATCGCCGACGCGGGCGTCGAGCTTCTGCGCGAGCGCTTCGAGGTCGACCTCGACGCTGACTCGGATCTCGCCGCGATCATCGGCCGGTACGACGGCATCGTCGTCCGCTCGGGGACGAAGCTGACCGCGGAGGTGCTCGAGCGCGCGGAACGGCTGCGCGTCATCGGCCGGGCCGGCGTGGGGGTCGACAACGTCGACGTCGCGGCGGCGACGCGCCGTGGGATCGTCGTCGCGAACGCGCCGGAGTCGACCGTC
Organism: uncultured Gaiellaceae bacterium; assembly: GCA_963733065.1. GTDB lineage: Bacteria > Actinomycetota > Thermoleophilia > Gaiellales > Gaiellaceae > CAVTBT01. Next base: position 371,013 of record CAVTBT010000004.1, on the reverse strand, counting down.
GTCTCGGCGGCCGAGCACACGATCGGGCTGCTCGTCGCGCTGGCGCGGAACATCCCGCAGGCGCACGCCGCCCTCAAGCAGGGCCGCTGGGAGCGGTCGGCGTGGGGCGGGGTCGAGCTCGCCGGCAAGACGCTCGGGGTGCTCGGCTTCGGGCGCATCGGCCAGCAGGTGGCCCGGCGCGCCCTCGGCCTCGGCATGCGCGTCCTGGCGTACGACCCCTTCGTGGCGGCCGACCGGGTACGCGAGCTCGGCGCCGACCATGCCGACACGGCGGCGGAGGTCATGGCGGCCGCGGACTTCCTGACCCTGCACCTGCCGTTGACGGACGAGACCCGGGGCTTCCTCGACCGTGCCGCGTTCTCGCGCATGCGGGCGGGCGTCCGCCTCGTGAACGCCGCGCGCGGAGAGCTCGTCGACGAGGATGCACTCGCCGAGGCGGTGCGGTCGGGCCACGTCGCGGGGGCCGCGCTCGACGTCTTCTCGAGCGAGCCGTACGACGGGCCGCTGCTGGAGCTCGACGGCATCGTCGTGACGCCGCACCTCGCGGCCTCGACCGAGGAGGCCCAGGATCGCGCCGGGCTGATCGTCGCCGAGCAGGTCGCGGCGGCACTGTCCGGCGAGCTCGTCACGAACGCGGTCAACATCCCGACGATCGACGCCGCGGACCTCGAGGTGCTCGGGCCGTTCGTTCCGCTGGCCGCGGCGCTCGGACGGCTCGCCGCGGAGCTGACCGAGGGATCGCCCGCACGGATCGCCGTCGCCGCGCAGGGGCCGCTCGCCGAGTACGACACCAGGCTGTTGACTGTGGCGGCGCTCAACGGCGCCTTCTCCGGCCGCGTGGAGCAGGCCGTGAACTACGTCAACGCACCTGTCGTCGCCGCCGAGCGCGGGATCGAGGTGGTCGAGGAGCGCGACCGCACGTCCCGGGACTACACGAACCTCGTCCGTGTCCGGTTCGAGTCGAGCGAGGGCCCGATCGAGGTCTCGGGCACGACGCTCGGCCCCGAGCCGCGTCTGTTCCTCGCCGGGGCACTCGGGTTTGCGATCGACATCGAGCTCGCGCCGCGCATGGTGATGTTCCGCTATGCGGACGTCCCGGGCGTGATCGGACGCGTCGGCACGATGTTCGGCGAGGCCGGTGTCAACATCGCGAACATGGCCGTCTCCCGTACGAAGGAGGGCGGTCAGGCGCTGATGGCGCTCTCGATCGACGGCACGGCACCGCCCGAGCTCGTCGAGCGCGTCCGCGGCGAGGGGTTCGACGACGCGCGCTTCCTGTCCCTCGGATGAGGGATCCACCGTCGGCCGTGCTGCCGACCGCGGCTCCGCGGGTACGCTTCGAGCAGTGACGACGTGGCCTTCCTCGAGCGTCGAGCGAGTCGCCGAGTTCCTGCGCCGCTCGGGCGCAGAGGCCCGTCTGGAGGAGTTCGCGGAGGAGACGAAGACCGCCGCCGATGCCGCCCGGGCAGCAGGGTGCGAGCAGGCGCAGATCGTCAAGACGCTCGTCTTCATCGCCGACGGCCGGCCGGTCGTCGCACTCGTCCCCGGTGACCGACGGGCGGACGCGGACAAGATCGCGCGCGCGGCCGGCGCCGAGAGCGCGCGGACGGCGACGGCGAAGGAGGTCGAGACGACCACCGGCTTCCCGCCCGGCGGCGTCGCGCCCTTCCCGCTCCCGGACATCGAGCGCGTGGTCGCCGAGCGGACGCTGCTGGCGCAGCCGGTGGTGTGGGTCGGCGCCGGCTCGGGCCGCCACATCGCGTCGCTGGCGCCGAGCGAGCTCGTCCGATTGGCCCGCGCAGAGGCGTTGGACGTCGTCCAGGAGCCCGCATACGATTCCCCGTCGGCGATCCCGGGAGGAAGCTGAGCATGCAGGAGACCGAGAAGATCTGGATGAACGGCGAGCTCGTGGACTGGGCCGACGCGCGGGTTCACGTCGGCGTCCACGGCCTGCACTACGGCAGCGGCGTTTTCGAGGGCATCCGCTGCTACGAGACGCCGAAGGGCCCCGCCGTCTTCCGCCTCGTCGACCATCTGCAGCGCCTGCACGACTCTGCTCGGCTGCTGTACATGGACCTGCCGTACTCGGTCGAGGAGCTGCGTCAGGCGTCGCACGAGCTGATCGCCGTCAACGGACTCCCGGAGTGCTACCTGCGGCCGATCGCGTACTACGGCTACGGGCAGCTCGGCGTCTCGACGCAGGGCAATCCGGTCGACGTCGTGCTCATGAGCTGGCCGTGGGGCGCGTACCTCGGCGACGAGGGGCTCCGCACGGGCATCCGCGCCAAGGTCTCCTCCTGGCAGCGCGTCGGCCCGAACGTGATCCCGCACGTCGCGAAGGCGACCGGCATCTATCTGAACTCGATGCTGGCCGTGACGGAGGCGCAGCGCGCGGGCTACGACGAGGCGATCCTGCTCACGGCGGAGGGCTTCGTGGCCGACGGCTCCGGCGAGAACGTGTTCGTCGTCAAGGACGGCTGCATCCTGACGCCGCCGCTGTCGACCTCGATCCTGCCCGGTATCACGCGCGCCACCGTCATCGAGATCGCGCAGGAGCTCGGCTACGTCGTCGAGGAGAAGAACGTGATCCGCACGGATCTCTACCTCGCCGACGAGGTGTTCATGGTCGGCACCGCCGCGGAGGTGACGCCGCTGCGTTCGGTCGACGACCACGAGCTCGGCGTCGGCCCCGTCACCATGGAGCTCCAGCAGGCCTACCTCGCGACGGTGCGCGGCCAGATCGAGGACCGCCAGCACTGGCTCGACTTCGTGCCGGCCCGCGCCGAGGCGTGACCTCGGCGACGCGGCAGGTCGCGCTCTCGAGCCCGTACGTCGACGAGCGCGAAGAGGAGCTCGTGGTCGACGTGCTGCGGTCGGGGCAGCTGTCGCTCGGGCCGTGGATCGATCGCTTCGAGGAGCTCTTCGCGGAGCGCGTCGGCGCGCCGTACGCCGCCGCCGTCTCGTCGGGCACGGCCGGCCTGCACCTGCTCTGCCGGAGCGCCGGGCTCTGCCCGGGCGACGAGACGATCACCTCGCCGTACTCCTTCGTGGCGTCGGCGAACTGCGCCATCTACGAAGGGGCGACGCCGGTCTTCGCGGACGTCGACCCGCGGACGCTGAACCTGGACCCGGACGCGGTCGAGGCAGCGATCACACCGCGGACGAAGGCCGTGATCGCGGTCGACATCTACGGCTACCCGTGCGAGCTCGATCCGCTCCGCGACCTCTGCCGGCGGCATGGCCTGGCGCTAATCCAGGACGCGTGCGAGGCGCTCGGCGCGTCGTACCGCGGCGCTCTCGTCGGGTCGCACGGCCCCTCGGCTGTGTTCGCGTTCTATCCGAACAAGCAGATGACGACCGGCGAGGGCGGGGTCGTCACGACGCACTCCGAGGAGGAGTGGCGGCTGCTCAAGAGCCTTCGCAACCAGGGGCGGGCGGACGGCGGCGGCTGGCTCGAGCACGCGCGCCTCGGCTTCAACTACCGCATCGACGACATTCGGGCCGCGATCGGCGTCGGCCAACTGGAGAAGCTCGACGAGATCCTGGCGCTTCGCCGTGCCGTGGCCGACCGGTACACCGAGCTGCTCCGTGACGTGGACGGGCTGGAGACGCCGCTGCCGGACGACGCCGACCACGTCCGGTCGTGGTTCGTCTACGTCGTGAAGCTGCCGGCCGGCGCGGATCGCGAGCGTGTGATCTCGTCGCTCGAGCGAACCGGTGTCGCTAGCGCGCGCTACCTGCCCTCGATCCACCTGCAGCCGTACATGCGCGAGCGCTACGGCTTCCGCGAGGGACAGTTCCCCGTCTCGGAGGACGCCAGCCGGCGAACACTCGCCATTCCGTTCCACACGCGCCTCGAGGCGGCCGACCAGGAGCACGTCGCCGAGGCGCTGGCCGAGGCCCTCGCATGACGGCCGCCGAGCGGATCTCGGCGCTCGAAGCCGAGCTCGAGCCCCTCAACCTGGCGGCGTACGACGCGTTCTGGCAGCTGCAGACGACCGGCGACGAGCGGTGGGAGGCGGAGACCGCCCGGCTCGACACCGAGATCCGGACGCTGCTCTCGCGCACGGAGGTGTACAAGGAGCTGCTGGCCGCGGCCGATGCCGGCGCCGACGGCGATCCGCTGCTCGCCCGCCAGGTGACGCTCCTCGTGAACGCCCACCGCCCGAACCAGCTCCCGCGGGAGACCATCGAGCGCGTCGTCAAGCTCGAGACCTCGCTCGAGGCGCGCTTCAACACCTACCGCGCCGAGCTCGACGGCGAGCGGGTCAGCGACAACCACATCCGCGAGGTGCTCGAGCGCTCGGACGACCTCGGCCTGCGCCGCCGCGCGTGGGAGGCGTCCAAGCAGATCGCGACGGAGGTCTCCGGCGACCTGCTGGTGCTCGTCGGCATGCGCAACGAGGCTGCGCAGACGCTCGGCTTCCCGACCTACTACTCGATGATGCTGGAGTGCGACGAGCTCGACGAGCGGGAGCTGTTCGAATTGCTCGACCGGGTCGACGAGGGCACGAGGCCACTCTTCGAGCGCTACAAGCACGCGCTCGACCGACGGCTCGCCGCGAGGTTCGGGATCGACGCCGGCGAGCTCGCGCCCTGGCACTACAGCGACCCGTTCTTCCAGGAGGCCCCCGCGGCCGAGGTCGAGCTCGACCCATGGTTCGAGGGCCAGGACATCGAGGAGCTGACGCGCCGCTACTTCGCCGCGGTCGGCTTCGACGTCCGCGACCTGCTCGGACGATCCGATCTCTACGAGCGAGACGGCAAGTGCCAGCACGCGTTCTGCATCTGGATGGATCGGCGCGACGACATCCGCGTGCTCGCCAACGTACGGCCGACCGAGTACTGGATGAACACGATGCTCCACGAGTTCGGGCACGCGGTCTACGACCAGGGCGTCGACCCGTCACTGCCGTACTTCCTGCGCAGCTCGGCGCACACGCTGACCACGGAGGCCTCGGCGATGCTGCTCGGGCGGCTCTCGCGGAACGCCGAGTGGCTCGTCGAGTACGCGTCGGTCCCGGAGGCCGACGCCCGGGCGGCGGCCGACGCGCTCGAGCGCTCCCGCACGGCCACGCTGCTCGTCGCCGCGCGCTGGGAGCTCGTCATGTGCCATTTCGAGCGCGCGCTCTACGCCGACCCGGCGCAGGATCTCGACGGGCTGTGGTGGGAGCTCGTCGAGCGCTTCCAGCTCATGCGGAAGCCGGAGGGGCGCGCCGCGCCGGACTGGGCGGCGAAGATCCATCTCTCCGCGGCGCCGGTCTACTACCACAACTACCTGCTCGGCGAGATGATGGCCTCGCAGCTGCAGGCGCACCTCCTCGATGACGTCCTCGGTGGGGGCGACGATGTCTGGCAGCGCTACGTGACGGCGCCCGAGGTGGGCCGGCATCTCCGCGAGCGCCTCTACGCGACCGGCGCAAGCCTGGACTGGCGGCGAACGATCGAGCAGGCGACCGGGCGTCCGCTCGATCCCGCCCCGTTCGTCGCCGAGCTCGCGCGCGCCGTCGAGTAGCCCTCTCGCGCCCGGCCGAGGGCGTCCTCATCAGCCGGCCGTGTCGGCGGCTCCCTTGAACGGCCCCTCGACGTCGCTCGTCACCCATCCGCCGTAGAACCCGCCGGGCTGGGGCGTCGCCTGCTCGCCGTCCACGAGGCAGGCGTCCATCGGGCCGCAGTAGAACGCCACAGCGCCGCGGATGGCCTCGAACCCCGCCAGGGGCGACGGGTAGGTCCAGGCGGCGCGCTCAGCGCGCCGGCCGCCGGCCACCACGTCGTAGTACGAGGCCGTGCCCTTCCATTCGCAGAACGTCGTCCGGCCGCCGCTTCGCTCCAGGCAGCCGGCGGCAACGTCCTCGAGCGGGACGTAGTAGACGGGCGGATGGCTCGTCTCGAGAACGCGGTGGGCGCGCACGCTGTCCACGACCGTGTCGCCTCCGAGGAGGATCGTGATGCGCTTCGACGTCGGCTCGACGCGCGGCGGGCGCGGGTAGTCCCAGACCGACTCCACATGGATACTGTGCCGCACGGTGGAACCGACACGCATGGTGTTCCTCGGGTTCGGCAAGTGGGCGCGGGCAGACCGCATCTACGCGCTCCAGCCGATCACAGGCGACGAGCGCGGCACCGGCAGGCGCACCCTCGTCTGGGTCGAGGGAGTCTCGGATCCGCTCGTCGCCGGCCGCACCGAGCGGACGATCCTGCACGACATGGGTCAGGACGCGGCGGCGAGCACGGCCGTCCTCGACGACGCGCTCGAGCTCGCGGAACGGCTCGCGCACGCCGCCGAGGAGGGTCGCGTCGACCTGGCCGATCTCGGTCGGCGAGCCCGCCGCCTGCTCGAGTCGAGCACGCGCAGCGGCGAGTCCCAGCAGCTGTTCTAGCGGGGAGTGGAGCAGCACCCCGAGACGCCGCCGGGTGCCGACCGGCCGGGGGTGCGGGAGCTGCTGGCGCGGGTCGCGGTCGACATCGGCCCGCTGCGCGAGTCGCGGCCGTTCCGCTGGCTGTGGATCGGGCAGATGATCTCGTTCGTCGGCAGCCAGGTGGCGGCGATCGCCGTGCCGTTCCAGATGTACGAGCTGACCGGGTCGACGCTCGCCGTCGCGCTCGTCAGCCTCGTCGAGCTGGTGCCGCTGCTGACGCTGACGCTCGTCGGCGGGTCGATCGCGGACGCCGTCGACCGGCGAAGCCTGCTGATCGTGACGGAGTCGGCGCTGGCTCTCACGGCCGTCGGCTTCGTCGTCAACGCCTCGCTCGACGAGCCGAGGGTCTGGGCGCTGTACGTCCTGGGCTTCGCTGCGGCGTCGTCGTTCTGTCTGGGAGTCGGAGCCATGCGCTCGCTGACCCCGCATCTCGTCACCCCCGAGCAGTTGCCGGCCGCCGCGGCACTGAATGGCATCTATTCGAACTTCGGCGCGGTCGCCGGGCCCGCGCTCGGCGGTGTGCTGATCGCGGCGATCGGCTTGTCGCTGACGTACGCCGTCGACGCCGTGTCGTTCGCGGCGTCGCTCGCCGCGGTGTTCGCGCTGCCGCGCATCCCGGCGTCGCCGGACGCCGATCGGCCGGGGCTGCGGTCGGTGGTGCAGGGGTTCCGCTACCTGCGCAACCAGCGCGTCGTGCTGGGGTCGTTTCTGGTAGACGCGAACGCCATGGTCTTCGGCATGCCGAGCGCGCTCTTCCCGGCGCTGGCCGATGAGCGCTTCGGCGGCGGCGCCCAGACCGTGGGGTACCTCTATGCCGCGCCGTATGCGGGTGCGCTGGTCTGCTCGCTCCTCTCCGGCTGGACGGGGCACGTGCGCCGGCAGGGGCTCGCCGTGCTGATCGCCGCGGCCGGCTGGGGGGCGGCGATCACGGCGTTCGGCTTCGCCGAGTCGCTGCCGCTCGCGCTGCTGCTGCTCGCGGTCGCAGGTGGCGCCGACCTGATCAGCGCCGTGTTCCGAAGCGCGATCATGCTCACGGCGACCACCGAGTCGATGCGGGGCAGGCTGGCCGGAATCGAGTTCGCGCAGGTGGCGAGCGCGCCGACGCTCGGGAACGTCGAGGCCGGCCTCGTCGCCTCGCTGACGAGCGTGCGGTTCTCCATCGTCTCCGGCGGCGTCGTCTGCGTGCTCGGGACGATCGTCATCGGCCTCGCGCTTCCGGCACTCGCCCGCTACGACGCAAAGAAGCCTCGTGCTGAGCCCTGACTTCTTCGCGCGCGATGTGAACGAGGTCGCTCGGGAGCTCGTCGGCGCGACCCTGCTCGTGGACGGCGTCGGCGGCACCATCGTCGAGGTCGAGGCCTACGACCACGATGACCCGGCCGCGCACGGCTTCCGCGGACGTACAGCCAGGAACGCCTCGATGTTCGGGCCAGCGGGACAGGCGTACGTCTACCGCTCGTACGGCATCCACTGGTGCCTCAACCTCGTGTGCGGCGGCGAGGGGGTCCCGGCCGCGGTGCTGCTGCGCGCGCTCGAGCCGACGGACGGCCTCGAGCGCATGCGCGAGCGGCGTGGGCTCGACGAGATCCGGCTGCTCTGCTCCGGGCCGGGACGCCTGTGCCAGGCGCTCGGCGTCTCGCGGGAGCACGACGGGCTGCGCCTCGACCGTCCGCCGTTCGAGATCCATGCTCCGAGCGAGGAGACCGTCGTGACCGCGGCGCGTCGGATCGGCATCACCCGTGCGGCCGAGCTGCCCTGGCGCTATGTGCAGGCCGGGTCGCGCTTCCTCAGCCGGCCCGCGCCTCCCGCCTAGACGGGCTGTGCTGCTCCGGCGTTCCGCTAGCCCCGTGCGACGACGAGCTGCACCCGGAGCCCGGGCGCAGCCGTGACTCCTGGCCTGGGCTGCTGCGCGACGACCGTCCCGGGCGGCCCGTCGCCCCAGCTGATCGCGGGCAGGAGCTTCAACCGTCGCAGCCGCTGTTCCGCGGCGCCGACCGGCGACCCGACGAGATCCGGCACCACGCCGTCCTTCGCCTTCGTCACGTACAGGACGACCTGGTCGTAGGACGCGAGGAAGCCGCGCCGGGGATCCTGGGAGACAACGAGCCCCGGCCGCTGGCCGGGCTTCGACGGCACCTCGACGATCTGGGCGCCGAGCGGCTGCGCGGCCAGGCGCTCACGCGCTGCCGCGAGCGGGCGGCCGACGACGCGCGGCACCGCCACCTCGTTGGTCTTGCAGTCCGCCATCCGTTTCGGCCCCCACCCGGCGAAGTAGACGACCTCATGCGTGTTACGGCAGATCCCGTTGTCGACCGCGAGCTCACCGCCGCGTCGTACAACCAGGCGCGCCTGTGCGGCGAGGTACGGCGCCGCAGGGAACGTCTCGCGCTCCTGGTCCACGAGCGCGCGCTCGACGAACGTCTTGAAGATCTCGGCGGGGAACGTGCCACCCGCGACCGCGTCGCCGTCGTACTCGGTGAGCATCGGCCGCAGCGTCGACGGGTAACCGACCCAGACGGCGACCGCGAGCTGCGGCGTGTAGCCCACGAACCACGCGTCGCCGTAGTTCTCCGTCGTGCCGGTCTTGCCCGCTACGTCACGGCCCGGGATCGCCGCCCGCCGACCGGTGCCGCTCTGGACGACGTCTTCGAGGATCGAGGTGAGGATCGCGTTCCGCGCCGGCCCGAGCACGCGTGTCGGCTGCGGCACGTTCTTGACGGTGCGTCCGTCCTCGTCGACCAGCTCACGGATCACGCGCGGCCGGTTGCCGAAGATCGACCCGTCGATGCGCCGGCCGCCGTTCGCGAACGTCGCGTAGGCGCGGGCCATCTCGAGCGGGTTCACCTCTTCGACGCCCAGCCCGATCGCGTAGTAGGGCGACAGCGGGCTCTGCACGCCGAGCTCGCGGGCGACCTTGGCGACGCGGTTGGCGCCGACGAGGAGGGTCAGCTGCGCGTAGACCGAGTTGTCCGACGTGACGGTGCCGGTCTCGACGTCGGTGCGCCCGAGGTAGGTGTCCTCGTAGTTCGAGACGGTCCAGACCTTGTCGCCCATCGGGATCTGCTGGGGCTTCGACTCGAAGCTCGTCGAGGGCGAGATGCCCTGGTGCAGAGCGGCGGCGAGGACGAACGGCTTGAACGCCGACCCCGGCTGGCGCGCAGCCTGCGCGGCGAGATTGAACTGGCTCTCGCGATAGTTCCTGCCCCCGACCATCGCGAGCACCTCGCCGGTGCGCGGGTCGATCGCGACGAGCGAGGCGGACGGCCCCTCGGGGTCGCGCAACACCTTGTCGATGGAGGCGCGGGCAAGACGCTGCAGCTCGAGGTCGATCGTCGTGGTCACCCGCAGCCCGCCACCGAAGACCCGTGACGCGCCCTTCTCCTCGATCAGCTGCTCCTTGACGTAGTTGACGAAGTACTGGCCCTCCGTCCCCTGCGTCCCCGGAAGGTGCACCTCCTCCGGCTTGGGCAGCGGTACGCGGTCGGCGCGCGCGAAGTCGACCTGGTCGATGTCGTTCTGCTCGAGCATCGCCCGGAGTACCGTGCGCCGCCGCTCCTCCGCCCGCCGCGGGTTCCGGACGGGGTCGTAGAGCGTCGGGTCGGCCGGGATGCCGGCGAGGAGCGCCGCCTCCGGCAGCGTCAGGTCGCGCGCGCCGTGGCCGAAGTACGTCTGCGCCGCCTGCTGCACGCCGTAGGCGCCGTTCCCGAAGTAGATCGTGTTGAGGTACGCCGTGAGGATCCGTTCCTTGCTCCACTGCTGGGTCAGCTGCCACGCGAGCGCCGCCTCGCGCACCTTGCGGCCGATCGAGCGCTGATCCTGGAGCCAGACGTTCTTCACGAACTGCTGCGTGATGGTGGAACCGCCCTCGACCACCTTCTGCTGGCGGACGTCCTCCCAGAGCGCACGCCCGACCGCGCGGATGTCGACGCCGCTGTGCTCCCAGTAGCGGCGGTCCTCGATCGCGACGATCGCCTGCTTCATCCAGTTCGAGATCTCGTCGGACTCGACGAGCGTGCGGCTCTCGGAGCCGCGGAGCACCGCGAGCACGCGGTTGCCGGTGCGGTCGTAGATGACGCCGTTCCGCTCGGTCTGCTGGACGCGCGCCGGGTCGAGGAGCGGGACCTCCTCCGAGATCGCCTTCACGAGGCCGAAGCCGAACGCCACCGCGCTCAGCAGCATCAGCACGGCGAGGAGACCCAGCAGACGAAGCTTCCGAATCCGCCGCCGTCGACGAGAGCGCGGCGCACCGTCTGTCCGTCGGGACCGCAAGGCGAGAATGGTAGCCTCCCGCGCCCTCCGATCAGCCGGCAGCCGCTGCGATCACAGCGAGCACGTCGTCGCCGTAGCGCTCGAGCTTCGTCGGCCCGAAGCCGTTCACGAGCGCGAGGTCGGCTGGAGAGCGCGGCTTGGAGCTCGCGAGCTCCTGCAGTGTGCGGTCGTGGAGGACGACGTACGCCGGAACGGCGTCCCGTTGCGCACGTTCCAGGCGCCAGCTGCGCAGCCGCTCGAACAGTCCCTGATCGGCCGGTGAATCGCCCGCGCCCGTCGCGATTCGCGGCGGGTCGGCTCCCGGAACCGCCCGCAGCAGCCTGAAGCCGTCCTCGGTCTCGTACGTCTCCAGGCACCCGGTGGTCTCGAGCAGCCGGATCCACCGCTTGACGTTCGCCTGAGTCACGCCGGCGAGGACGCCGAAGTGCTGCGAACGGCGCGCCGATGGCGGCGCGGACACGGAGCCGTGCAGCATCGCGGCGAGCCCCGTACGCCCGAGCGGCCACTCGAGCGAGGAGAGCGCGGCGAGGATCGCGGCACCGGCGTCGATCGGCAGAGGTCGCGCGCGGGCGTCCTGCTCGGCGCGTGCCGCGCTCGATGCACCCGCGGTGATCCGCGGCGCGCACACGTCGCACGCGCCGCACGGCCCGGACAGCTCCTCGCCGAAGTGCTCCGCGACCTGTGCGTGCCGGCAGCGGTCGCCCTCCGCGAAGCCGATCAGCCGCTTGGCGCGTTCGCGCGCGACCGTCGCCGACCGCCGGAGCAACTCGTCGATCCGCGCTCCCGCGTCCGCGGGCGGGGGCGGGACGGACACCTGCAGCGCTCGGCCCTGGTCGAAGCCGCGGCTGAGCAGACCGACCTGCTCGAGCATGCCGACGAGAACGCGCGGATCGCGGCCCTCCTCGACGGCGCCGGCGAGCTCGTCCGGGTCGAGCACCGGCCGCTCGCGGACGAGGCGCAGTACCGCGGCGAGCTCCTCGCGTCTCGGAACGTCGCCGAGGGCGAACCGCTCGAGCGCCCGCGCATCGGCCCGACCGGCGAACAGCACGGTGTCGCTCGGCTCGCCGTCCCGACCCGCTCGACCGACCATCTGGACGTAGCTCTCGAGCGAGTCCGGAAGGTTGTAGAGCAGCACGAGCCTGATGTCCGGCTTGTCGATGCCCATCCCGAATGCCGTTGTCGCGACGACGACCTGTACGCGCCCGCCGAGGAACGCATCCTGCGCGCGCGTCCGCTCCTCGCTCTCGAGGCCGGCGTGGTAGTGCAACGCGGCGACGCCGTGCTGGCGGAGGAGGCGCGCCAGCCGCTCGCAGCTTCGGCGCGAGCGGGCGTAGACGACGACGGACGCGCCGCGGGTTGCGCGGACCCGCTCCAGCAGCGACCGGAGCCGATCCTCCTCGCCCTCGACCCGGACCACGTCGTAGCGGAGGTTCGGGCGCACGACGGACGTCCGAACGACATCGAACTGCCGCCCGAGCGCGGCCGCGATCTCGACCTCGGTCGCCTGTGAGGCGGTCGCCGTCATTCCGAGCATGGGCGGCGAGCCAAGGCGCTCGAGCGCCCGTCGGATGAAGAGGTAGTCCGGACGGAAATCGTGCCCCCACATGCTCACGCAGTGCACCTCGTCGACGACGACGAAGCCGACTCCGGCCGCATGCAGCGCCTCGACGAACTCGTACTGCCGCAGCCGCTCCGGGGCCGCGTACAGCAACCGGTACCGCCCCTCGGCGAGCCCGGCGACGCGCCGCGCGGTCTCCTCGGGGGGCAGCGACGAGTTGACGAACGTCGACACCGCCGCCAGCTCCGGCGGCAGCTTGTCCACCTGGTCCTTCATGAGCGCGATGAGCGGCGACAGCACGAGCGTCGGGCGCGGCCGTAGCATCGCCGCGAGCTGGTACGTGAGCGACTTGCCGGAGCCCGTCGGCATCAGCGCGAGCGTGTCCGCACCGGCGACGGCTGCGCGAACGACCCGCTCCTGGCCGGGCCTGAAGGCCGGGAAGCCGAAGTACCGTTGGAGGGCGGGGAGCAGCTCGCTCACCCGAACGAGTGTACGGTCGCGGTCGGCCGGCCCAGGGCCGTTCCAGGCGCCGATCCGCGACGTGTTCGTGCCGAATCCGTGACGAATGTGTGCCGCTGGATCGGACGCGGCGCTGCGCCCGGCTCAGACCTGCGCGGTAAAGAGCGGCTGGCCGGTGGGGGCTGTCGCGCCTTCCTCGTCCTCGAGCGTGACCGCCACCGTCGCGTCGTCGGTGACCGGCAGCTCCACCGGCACGAGCCGGCCGTCGACGAAGAGACCCGCGGCCTCGGGGTTCCCGTCGCGGATCACCCAGATCTCGTACGCCTTCCCCTCGGGCGGGCTGTCGAGGTCGTCGACGACCAGTGCGGCCATGCCCGACTCGGAGACCACGAGACGGCCGTCCGCACCGCTGAGCGCCACCGACTGTGCGTTCGGGTCGGCCAGCACCTGGGCGACGGCGCGCTCGTCCGCCAGCGCCCGGCGCGTGTCGTCGAGGTCGCCCGAGAGCGACGATGCCCAGAGCCCGAGCCCGACCGCTACGACGGCCGCCGCGGCAGTGGCTGCCGCCAGCACCGGCGTCGCCCAACGCCGGGTGCGCAGCGGCACCACGTTCGGCCGCTCGGCCCGTGCGCGCTCGAGCAGGCGCCCGCGAAGCTCCGGCGAGGGCGCGGGCGCGGAGCCGGCCGCCGCGTAGGCCAGCGATCCGGTGACCGACCAGAACGAGGCGAGCTCGTCCTGGCAGCGGCCGCACCCGGCGAGGTGCGCCTCGTAGAGCCCGCGCTCGTCCGCGTCGAGGGCGTCGAGGGCGTAGCCGGCCGTCAGCTCGTGAATCCGCTCTTCCATGTCCCTTCCAGAGTGCCTTCGTCGAGGAGCTCTCGCAGCCGCGAGAGGCCGGCGAACATGCGGCTCTTGATGGTGCCTATGGGCTGACCGAGCCGCTCGGCCAGCTCCGACTGCGTAAAGCCTCCGTAGTACGCGAGCTCGATCGCCTCGCGCTGCGCATCGGGCAGCTGGCGCAGCGCTCCCTGCACGCGCTCCCGCTCCAGCCGGAGCAGCGCGGAGTCCTCCGCCGTCGCACCACCGCCCTCGACGCCGATCTCGGCCTCGAGCGGCTCGGCGCGGCGTCGCTCCTCGCGCCGCACCAGATCGACGGCCCGCCGATGGACGAGCGTGAGCACCCACGTGCTCGCCTTGGCGCGCTCCGGCACGAACCCCGCGGCCGTGCGCCAGAGTGCGAGGAAGCCCTCCTGGACGGCGTCTTCGGCGAGCGAGTCGTCCCGGAGGATCCTGAACGCAAGCCCGTACGCGACGCGGCCCAGGCGATCGTAGAGCTCGCCGAGGGCCGACTCGTGACCGCGCGCGATCAGCGCCACCAGGGCTTCGTCGGACAGGTGAGCAAGATCCCTCCGCGCGCGCATCGCCGCGTCCTCCCCCGAGGGGACGGCCCACGCTACCACTGGCGCGGCAATGGTCACAGCGGGATGGTTCGCCTCCGCCGCCCGTCCGGTTCGGCCCGCAAATCGGCATGAACCGCTTGTCACGACCGGTCGAACAAGCGCGGTCACACCACCGACAAGGAGAACCGGCATGAAGAAGCTCATGCTCGTCGTGGTCGCGCTCGGCGCGGCCGTGGCCGCCACGCTCGCCGCGGCGGTGGCCGGCCCGGAGCCGAAGGGCGGGGCGGCGTCGAGCCATCGCGAGGCGCCGCTCATCTCGGAGGATCCGAGTGCGGACCTCACCGACCTGTACGCGTTCCGCAGCCCGGACCGTCCCAACACGGTGACGATCCTGGCGAACGTCATCCCGGGTGAGGATCCGGCCGCCGGCCCGAACTACTACACGTTCTCGCCGAGCGCCCGGTACAACCTGAAGATCGACACGAACGGCGACATCACGCCGGACGTGATCTACCGCTTCAACTTCCGGACGAAGACCGGGCCGTTCTTCCTCGGCGACACGGCGCAGCCGTTCACGGTCACCCGCATCCAGGGCGGCCGCACGACGGTCGTCGCCCGTGGCACCACGCCGCCGAACAACATCGGGCCCCGCTCGACGCCCGGCTACCGCGGCCTGGCGCAGAAGGGCGTCGTGCCCGTGAACGGCGGCGGTCTCGCGTTCGCCGGGCAGCGGGACGACGGGTTCTTCGCCGACATCGGCGCGATCTTCGATCTCGTCGCGATCCGCAAGGGCACCGGCAACATGGGCGGCGGGAAGGACTTCTTCGCCGGCTATGCGGTGCACACGTTCGCGCTGCAGCTGCCGATCGCGGAGCTGCAGGCGAAGAACAACACGATCGCCGTCTGGGCGTCGGTCGACCGCAAGAAGGTCACCACGCGCGGCGCGGTCACACGCAACTCGGGCGGCTGGGTGCAGGTCAACCGGCTCGGCAACCCGCTCGTCAACGAGGTGATCATCCCGACCGGGCTGAAGGACGTCTGGAACTCGCAGCAGCCCTGGAACGAGAGCCGGTACCGGCGCTACTACGAGACGCCGATCCTGGCCGCGGTGATCAACAAGCTCTACAAGCTCGGCGTGCCCGAGACCGGCCGCGACGATCTGCGGGCGGTGCTGCTCACAGGCGTGCCGAACCTCAACTTCACCGGGTCGAAGCTGGCCGACGTGCTGCGCCTGAACCTCGGCATCCCGGTGACCGCCAGGCCGAACCGGCTCGGCGTCCTCGGCGGCGACACGCAGGGCTGGCCGAACGGCCGCCGGCTCGGTGACGACGTCATCGACATCGCCGAGCAGGCGGTGGCCGGCTTCCTCAAGGGCAAGAAGGTGCCGCTCGGCGACGGCGTCGACCGTGACGACCGTGCGCTGCTCGGCTCCTTCCCCTACGAGGCGGACCCAGGTTCCGGCTTCGCCAACGACAAGGGCAAGTAGCCCGATTCCGAACCACGGCGGCGGTCGCGTTCCTGCGCGGCCGCCGCCGAACCGTTCACGGGCGACCCGCGAATCAGCCCCGTCCCTCGATCGAGGGAGAGTCGCAATCGAGATGGGGAGGATGGGATGAAGAGAGCTCTCGTGGCGGCTGGCCTCGCGCTGGCCGCGCTCGCGGCCCTCGCGGCCGTCGTAGCGGTCGGGCCGTCAGACGGCTCCGCGTCGAGCCACCGGGAAGCGCCGCTGATCTCGGAGGATCCGTCGGCGGACGGCACCGACCTCTACGCGTTCCGGAGCAAGGACCGCCCGAATCACCTCACGGTGATCGGCAACTGGATCCCGGCGGAGGACACGGCGGCCGGCCCGAACTACTACCGCTTCTCCGAGCAGGCCCGGTACTACCTCCGGCTCGACCTGAACGGCGACGCGCAGGCCGACCTGTCGTACCAGTTCGCCTTCAAGAACCCGGCGATGCGCGAGGACTCGTTCCTGTGGGACACCGCGCAAACGTTCCAGGTGACGAAGTACGTCGGCAACAAGCCGGGCGTTGTGTTGCGCGGCGGGCTCGCCACTCCGCCGAACAACGTCGGCCCCAGGACGACGCCGATGTACCGGAAGCTCGTCGAGGACAAGATCTACGACCTGTCCGACGGCACGCGAGTGTTCGCCGGCCAGCGCGAGGATGCGTTCTTCGGCGACATCGGTGCGATCTTCGACCTGCTGGCGATCCGCAAGGGCACCGGTGACATGGGCGGCGGCAAGGACTTCTTCGCGAAGTACGGTGTCCACACGGTCGCGGTGCAGATCCCGATCGCGAGCCTGAAGGCGAAGAACAGCATCGCGGGCGTCTGGATGACGACCGAGCGGCCGAAGGTGGTCGTGAACAACGGCGGCTCCAACTCCGCCGACTACGTGCAGGTGTCCCGGCTCGGGAACCCGCTCGTCAACGAGGTGATCATCCCGACCGCCAGGAAGGATCACTGGAACCGGTCGCGGCCGCACCTCGACTCGCAGTTCACGAAGTACTACACCTCGCCGATCCTGGCGAAGGTCATCAACGCGCTGTACGGGCTCGGCGTGCAGGAGACGAACCGGGCCGATCTCGTGGCCGTGCTCCTGACCGGCGTTCCGGGCTTGAACTTCACCGGGACGACCCAGGCTGACCTGCTGCGGGTCAACCTCGGCATCGCTCCGACCGCAGCGGTCGGGGCGGGCAACCGCCTCGGTGTCGTCGGCGGCGAC
The DNA here is from genome assembly GCA_963733065.1 of uncultured Gaiellaceae bacterium. Lineage (GTDB taxonomy): Bacteria > Actinomycetota > Thermoleophilia > Gaiellales > Gaiellaceae > CAVTBT01. The sequence goes on along the minus strand of CAVTBT010000004.1, from coordinate 354,186 downwards.
GTCGCGGGCTTCCCGAACGGGCGGAGGCTCGAGGACGACGTCATCGACATCGCCGAGCGGGCCGTCGGCGGCGTGCTGATCGGCAAGAACCTGCCGCTCGGCGACGGCGTCGACGCGAACGACGTCCCGTTCACCACCTCCTTCCCGTACGTCCAGGAGGCACCGAGCGGGTTCGATAACCCCAAGGGAGAGCAGAAGCCCTGAGCCCGCGCTTCGGGAGGGCCCGCTGCGGCGGGCCCTCCCGAACCGGGCGTCGTGGATCTGCGAATCACGACGATGCACTGGAGCCGTCCCCTCGCCCTCGCCGCCGTGACCCTCGGCGTCGCGCTGGCCGTCCTGCTCGGCGGGGTGCTGCGCGAGAGCGCGTCACCCGCCGGCGCCCGCGGTGCGGTCGACGCACGCGTTGCCGCCGCCGCGGACGAGCTCGGAACCGGAGTCGCGCGGACCGGTACCGCCTCGACGATCCGCCGGCTGGAGGCGGAGACCCGTGCCGAGACGGCCGGCGCGCGTACGTTCACCCTGCTCGGCCTCGCCTACCAGCAGCGCGTCCGCGAGACCGCCGATCCGAGCTACTACGGGCTCTCGGAGCGGACGCTCCGGCGCGCGCTGAAGCTCGACCCGGCCGACGCGGACGCCGTCAGCGGGCTCGGCTCGCTGGCGCTCGCGCGCCACCGCTTCGGCGACGCGCTCGAGCTCGGTCGGCGTGCCCAACATCTTGCGCCGTCCACGGCTCGACATCTCGGCGTCGTCGGCGACGCCCTCGCCGAGCTCGGCCGCTACCGCGAGGCCTTCACGACGTTCGACCGGATGGCCGCGCTGCGTCCAGGTCTCGGCAGCTATGCACGCGTCTCGTACGCGCGTGAGCTCCTCGGCGACACGGACGGCGCGCTCGAGGCCATGCGTCTCGCCCTGGGGCCGGCGACCGGTCTGCCCGAGCCGACGGCCTGGGTCCGCGTTCAGATCGCGAAGCTGCACTGGGGCCGGGGGGAGACCCGAGCCGCGGGCCGCGAGTACCGGCTGGCACTCGCCTCGCTGCCCGGCTACGTGTATGCCCTCGACGGCCTCGCCCGCGTCGAGGCGGCGCTCGGGCACCGCGAGCGGGCGCTCGGCTTCTCGCGCCGTGCCGTGGACGCCATGCCGCTTCCGGAGTTCGTCGGCACGCTCGGCGACCTGCTGCGCACGTCGGGCCGTCGCGAGGAGGCGAATGGGCAGTACCAGCTCGTCGGTGCGATCGAGCGCGTGCTCGTCGCGAACGGGGTGCGCACCGACCTCGAGACCGCCCTGTTCGACGTTGATCACGGACTGCGGCTGCCGCAGGCGCTCGACCGCGCCCGCGCCGGGTACGCCGAGCGGAAGTCGGTCGTCGCCGAGGACACGCTCGGCTGGGCGCTCGCGCGGAACGGCCGCTGCGAGGAGGCGTTGGCGCACTCGAGGCAGGCCCTACGCCTTGGCACCAGGGACGCGTCGATGTTCTTCCACCGGGGTTACGCCGAGCGGTGCGCCGGCAGGCCGGATGTCGCGCGCCGCTGGTTCGTCCGCGCGCTCGACCTGAACCCGCATTTCTCCCTGCTGTGGGCGCCGGTTGCACGGGAGGCGGTCGCGTGAGGCGCCTGCTGGTCGCGGCCGCGATCGCCGTCGCGGTGCTCTCCGTCCCTGCTGTCGCGCTCGCCCACCCGCTCGGGAACTTCACCACGAACCGGTACGCAGAGGTGGTCGCCTCCGGCGACCGGGTCTACGCGCTCTACGTGCTCGACCTCGCCGAGATCCCGACCTTCCAGGCCCGTGCCGAGCGCGCGAGCCTCGGGACGGCCGGGTACGCCGACCGGCTGGCCGCCCGCGTCCGCCGCGGCCTGGCGATCGATGTGGGCGGCGAGTCCCGCCCGCTGCGCGTCGTCGAGCGGCGCATCACCTTCCCGACGGGCATCGGCGGCCTGCGCACCACGCGGCTCGAGGTCGTCCTCGACGCCGGTCGCGCCGGCAGCGCCGTGCGCGTCCGCGACGGCGTCTTCGCCGGCCGGCTCGGCTGGCGGGAGATCGTGGTCCGCGCGGACACAGGCGCGAGACTCGTCTCGTCGACGGCGCCGGCAGCGTCGGCCACCGAGCGCCTGCGCGCATACCCGCAACAGCTCCTGCAGAGTCCGCTCGACGTGCGAGCGGCCAGCGCGCGCGTGCAGCCGGGTGACGGCCCCGGCCACGCGCCGTCGCTGGGCACGACAGTCGGCTCGAGCCCTGAGCGGGCGAGCGAGAGCGGCGGGTTCGCGGCGCTCGTCGAGCGCAGGGAGCTGAGCGTCGGCGTCGTCCTCGTGTCTCTGCTGCTCGCGATGTTCTGGGGCGCGGCGCACGCGCTGACCCCCGGCCACGGCAAGGCGATCGTCGCCGCGTACCTGATCGGCACGAAGGGACGGCCGCGCGATGCGCTTGCCCTCGGCGGGATCGTCACCGTGACGCACACGATCGGCGTCTTCGCGCTCGGCGGCGTGACGCTCGCGCTCTCCGAGGTGATCGTCCCCGAGGACCTCTACCCCTGGCTGACCCTCGTGTCGTCGCTGCTCGTGGTCGGTGTCGGCATCGCCGTCCTCCGCGGGCGGGTGCGGGCTGCGATCGCCGCCGGCCGCGGCGAGCATGGCCACGAGCATGGCCACCATCATCACCACCACCACGATCACCACCACGATCACGGGCACGACCACGAGCACGGCCACAGCCACGTACCGCCGCCGGGCAGCGGGTGGCGTGGGCTGGTCGCAGTGGGCGTCTCGGGCGGGCTCCTGCCCTGTCCGACCGCGCTCGTCGTGCTGCTGGCCGCGATCTCGCTGCATCAGGTCGCCTTCGGCATGGTGCTGATCGTGGCGTTCAGCATCGGCTTGGCCGGGGTGGTCTCCGGGATCGGCCTGCTCGCGATCGGCGCGAAGCACGTCTTCCGCCGGGTGAGCTTCGAGGGGCCGGTCGTGCGCGCCCTGCCCGCCGTCAGCGCGCTGCTGATCCTCGGCGTCGGCGTCGCGATGACCGTGCGGGCGCTGCCCGGCGTCGCCTGACGCCCTACTACTGCGAACGGTTTGGTCTTGCGACCGAACCGCAATAAGCGCTGCGTCGAACAAGGAGCACGATGACGCTCGCTCGCCGCACGCAGGGCATTGCCGTTGAGACCGTCGACTCCGCCACCGACGCCCTCCGCAAGCAGGGACTGCGCGTCACGGCGGCGCGCCGGCTGGTCGTCGAGGCGCTCTTCGCCGCCGACGGGCCGGTCTCGGCCGAGCGCATCGCCGACGGCGTGGCGGGTCGCGTACCCCGGTCGGATCTCGCATCCGTCTACCGCAATCTCGAGCTACTCGAGCAGGTCGGCCTCGTGCGTCACGTCCACCTCGGCCACGGCCCGGGCCTCTATGCCCTCGCCGGTCCGGCTCACGAGTACCTGGTCTGCGAATCCTGCTCGGCGACGATCGCAGTCGACGAGTCACAGCTCGACGACGTGCGTGACCTCGTCCGGCAGCGCTTCGGATACGAGGCCAGGTTCTCGCACTTCCCGATCGTGGGGCTCTGCGCCGACTGCGCCGACGAACCCGCGCCCGACCACCACGCACACCACGACCACTGAAAGGAGACCCGCGTGCCTACCTTCCTCGCGCTCCACATCCCCGACGGCTTCCTGTCGAATCCGGTGGCCGCCCTCTGCTGGATCCCGACGCTCCTTGCCGTCGGCTACGCGCTTCGGCGCGCCGGCACGACGCTCGACGATCGCCGCGTGCCCCTGCTCGGCGTGACCGCGGCATTCATCTTCGCCGCACAGATGCTCAACTTCCCGATCGCGGGCGGCACGAGCGGCCACTTCCTCGGCGCCACGCTCGCCGCCGTGCTGCTCGGGCCGTGGCTCGCCTGCCTCGTCATGTTCGTCGTGCTCGCCGTCCAGGCGTTTCTCTTCGCCGACGGCGGCATCACCGCGCTCGGCGCCAACACCTTCAACATGGGCGTGCTCGGGGCGCTGCTCGCCGGCGGCCTGATCTGGGGCGCCTGGCGCATGGTTCCGCACACGCGGGGCTGGCTGCTGAGCACGACGGGCGTGACGGCGTGGCTCGCGGTCATGGCCGGCGCGCTCGCAACGTCCATCGAGCTCGGGGTCTCAGAGACGGTGCCGTTCGCGACGGTGCTCCCGGCGATGCTGGGCGTGCACGCGCTCATCGGCATCGGCGAGGCGCTCGTCACGGTGGCCGCCGTCGGTGCCGTCCTCGCCACGCGGCCCGACCTGATCGCGCTCCCGGACGTTCCGCGCGTGGCCGGTGGCGTCATCCCGATTCCGCAGGAGGCCTGACATGCACCGGATCTCCCTTCACGTCTTCGTCGTCCTTGGCCTTGCCCTCGCGGTCGGGCTGGCGGTGTTCGCGTCGCCCTTCGCGTCGGCATCGCCGGACGGCCTCGAGAAGGTCGCCGACGACAACGGTTTCCTCGCGGCCGGCCGCCTGGCCGACATCCAGGAGGACTCGCCGATCCCGGATTACGCATTCCCCGGGATCGACAATCCTCGGCTTGCGACCGCGGCGGCGGGATTCGTCGGCGTGCTGGTCGTCGCCGCGCTGGCATACGGTCTGGCAGCGGTCGCCCGGCGGCGCAGGGCGTCGGCGGCCGTGGCGTGAGCGGTCTCTGCGCGCACCGCCCGGACCGGATCGGGCTCGCCGGTGACTCGGCGAGCCCGATCCACCGCCTCGACCCACGCGCGAAGATCGTCGGCTTTCTCACAGTGACGGTCGTCGCCGTGTCGACGCCCCCGAGCCTCTGGTGGCTCTATGCGGCGTGCGGCAGCGCGCTGGTCGCCGTCGCCGCGCTGGCACGCGTCGGCCCGAACGTCGTCTGGCACCGCGCCCGCGTCGTGCTGCCCTTCGTCCTCCTCGCGGCGGCGTTTCTCCCCTTCGTCCGGAAGGGCGGGCCGACGATCGAGATCGGCCCGCTCGGGCTGTCCGAGGCGGGGCTCATGACGTTCGGCGCCGTCGCCGCCAAGGCGACTCTGGGGACGGTCAGCGCCGTGCTGCTCGGCGCCACGACGACATTCCCGGACGTCCTGCGCGGGCTGGAGCGGCTGCGCATCCCACGGCTTCTCGTCCTCGTCGCGGCGTTCATGTACCGGTACCTCTTCGTGGTCGTCGGGGAGGTGCAGCGCATGCGCGCCGCGCTGGCGGCGCGCGGCTACCGGCCGCGGCACGCTCTCCACGCGCGGCCCGTCGGTCGGGCTGCGTCGTCGCTCTTCCTGCGTACGTACGCCCGCGGGGAGCGGGTCTACAGCGCCATGCTGGCCCGCGGCTACACCGGCGCGATGCCGTCCCTTCGGCCGCTGGCCGCAGGCCGGGCCGACCTGTTCTTCCTCGCCGCGGTCGCGCTGCCGCTTGTCGCGCTCCGGCTCGCCGTCGGAGTCGCGGCATGAGCTGCGCGATCCACCTCCGGCGCCTCGTCTACCGCTACCCGAACGGCCACGCGGCGCTCGCCGGTGTGGATCTCCACGTCGAGCACGGCGAGCGCGTTGCGGTGCTCGGCCCGAACGGAGCCGGCAAGACGACGCTCGTCCTGCACCTGAACGGCCTGCTCCGCGGCGAAGGTGAGCTCGAGGTCGCGGGTCTGCCGGTGGAGGACGGGACGCTCGGCGAGCTGCGGTCGCGCGTCGGTCTCGTCTTCCAGGATCCGGACGATCAGCTGTTCATGCCGACCGTCCGCGAGGACGTAGCTTTCGGCCCGCTGAACATGGGCCTCTCGGCCGGAGAGGTCGAGTCGCGTGTCGACGGCGCGCTCGCTGCCGTCCGTATGACCGGCGCCGGCGACCGCTCTCCGCACCAGCTGTCGATGGGCGAGCGGCGGCGGGTCGCGATCGCGACGGTCCTCTCGATGCAGCCGCAGCTGCTCGTCCTCGACGAGCCTTCCGCGAACCTCGACCCGCGGGCGCGCCGCGACCTGCTCGACGTCCTCGAGCGGATCGAGCGCACGCAGCTCGTCGTCACCCACGACCTGCCGCTGGCCGCCGAGCTCTGCGAGCGCGCGGTCATTCTCTCGGGCGGGCGGGTCGTCGCCGACGCTCCCTGCCACGAGATCCTCGCCGACGAGGAGCTGCTCGCCGACCACGATCTGGAGCTGCCGGCGGGATTCGACCCGATGCGGGTCGAACTACGACCGAGAAGTGCGCGAGGCGCGGCCTTCGCCGCGCCCGCCTGAGCCGAGGGGGAACCGATGTCCGACCACGATCACGAGCACGACAACGAGCACGACCACGAGCACGAGCACACGCACGCCGACGGAAGCGTGCACACGCACGATCACGCGCACGAGGCTGGGCACGAGGACGAGCACGACCACGAGCACAGCGAGCCGGTCAAGAAGCGGGGCTTCCTGGCGCGGCTGTTCGGTCAGTCGTAGCGAGAACCGGCCGCCTCTACAATCGGCTCCCCGTGAGCATCGAGCGCGTCAAGGAACAGGCGGTCGACCTGCTTCCCGCAGGAGGGCTCGAGGCCAAGCTCGAGCTCGGCCGGCCGCTGCGCGTGAAGCTTGGCATCGATCCGACGGCCTCGGACATCCATCTGGGGTTCGCCTACGTACTGGAGCGGCTCGCGGACTTCCAGCGCGACGGCCATATCGTCGTCCTGATCGTCGGGGACTACACCGCCCGGATTGGCGACCCCTCCGGACGCTCGAAGGAGCGGCCGGTGCTCGACGATGCGGTGCTCGACGCCAACGCCGAGCTCTTCGCGGAGCAGGCGTTTCGGATCCTCGATCGGGAGCGCACGGAGGTGCGGCGAAACGGCGAGTGGCTTGGCGCGCTCAGCTACGCCGAGGTGGTGCGCCTGACGCGCACGATGACCGTGGCCCGGCTCCTCGAGCGCGACGACTTCGCGAAGCGCTTCGCCGCGCAGGTGCCGATCTCCCTCTCGGAGCTCCTCTACCCGCTCATGCAGGCCTACGACTCGGTCGCCATCGAGGCCGACGTCGAGATCGGGGGCAGCGACCAGCTGTACAACCTGCTCGCGGGCCGCGACGTGATGGAGCACTACGGCTTGCCCCCGCAGGTCGTCGCGACGTTCCCGCTGCTCGTCGGGCTGGACGGCACGGAGAAGATGTCGAAGTCGCGCGGCAACTACATCGGCATCACAGACGCGCCCGAGGAGATGTTCGGCAAGGTGATGTCGATCCCGGACACGGCCCTGCCGCAGTGGTGGGGCATGCTCGTCAGCGACGGCACACCGCCCGCGGATCCGATGGCCTGGAAGCTCGAGCTCGCCCGCCGCGTCGTGGAGCGGTGGCACGGTGCAGAGGGCGCCGCGAGCGGCGAGGCACATTTCACCCTGGTCGTTCGTGAGGGAGGCGCGCCCGAGGAGATGCCGCAGGCCGACCTGCCCGTCGGCGACCCCGTACACCTGCCTGCGCTGCTCGCCGGGACCTTCGGCCTGTCCACGAGCGAGGCGCGGCGCCTCATCGCGCAGGGCGCCGTCCGCGTGGGCGACACCGTCGTCGAGGAGCTCGACGTGCCGAGGGCGACCCTTGCGGGTGCGGTGCTCCAGGCGGGCAAGCGGCGCTTCGTTCGGCTCAACGGCGCCGCTTGACACTCCTCGGGAGGTTGCTACTATTCCTCGGCTGCCCGTCAGGGTGGTGTGAGAAGTTCCTGTCCCGCGACCTACTGGAGCGCCTTCGACCGAATCGGATACGACACGTATCGGAATCTCGGAGGCCTCTGGCGCGAGTCGGAGGCTTTTTTGCGCCCCCAGCGGCGTCGGTCTTTGAAAACTCAACAGCGTGCGTTTACGACGAGACCTCTCGCCCGGCTTCGGCCTGGCGTGAGGCCTCAAGAACCCGTCACCTCCCGGCTTCCCGCCGGCGAGGAGACACTTTGAGCACAAGCTCGAAGCGAAGATTGCCCCTTCGGGGGCAACAATTCTTCACGGAGAGTTTGATCCTGGCTCAGGACGAACGCTGGCGGCGCGCTTAACACATGCAAGTCGAGCGAGAACCAGGGCTTCGGCCCTGGGGACAGCGGCGAACGGGTGAGTAACACGTGGGTAATCTGCCCTCGGTTCCGGAATAGCCCGGGGAAACCCGGATTAATGCCGGATGGCCTCTCGAGCTCTCGAGCTCGTGAGAAAAGGTAGCTTCGGCCTCCGACCGAGGATGAGCCCGCGGCGGATTAGCTTGTTGGCGGGGTAATGGCCCACCAAGGCGACGATCCGTAGCTGGTCTGAGAGGACGATCAGCCACACTGGGACTGAGACACGGCCCAGACTCCTACGGGAGGCAGCAGTGGGGAATCTTGCGCAATGGGCGAAAGCCTGACGCAGCGACGCCGCGTGGGGGAAGAAGGCCTTCGGGTTGTAAACCTCTTTCAGGAGGGACGAAGCCACTCGGGTTAATAGCCCAGAGGGTGACGGTACTTCCAGAAGAAGCCCCGGCTAACTACGTGCCAGCAGCCGCGGTAATACGTAGGGGGCAAGCGTTGTCCGGATTTATTGGGCGTAAAGAGCGTGTAGGCGGCCAGGTAGGTCCGTTGTGAAAACTGGAGGCTTAACCTTCAGACGTCGATGGAAACCATCTGGCTAGAGTCCGGAAGAGGAGAGTGGAATTCCTGGTGTAGCGGTGAAATGCGCAGATATCAGGAAGAACACCCGTGGCGAAGGCGGCTCTCTGGGACGGTACTGACGCTGAGACGCGAAAGCGTGGGGAGCGAACAGGATTAGATACCCTGGTAGTCCACGCCGTAAACGATGAGTGCTAGGTGTGGGGGGTGTCGACTCCCTCCGTGCCGAAGCTAACGCATTAAGCACTCCGCCTGGGGAGTACGGCCGCAAGGCTAAAACTCAAAGGAATTGACGGGGGCCCGCACAAGCAGCGGAGCATGTGGTTTAATTCGACGCAACGCGAAGAACCTTACCAGGGCTTGACATGCACAGGAATGTCGTAGAAATACGGCAGCCCTTCGGGGCCTGTGCACAGGTGGTGCATGGCTGTCGTCAGCTCGTGTCGTGAGATGTTGGGTTAAGTCCCGCAACGAGCGCAACCCCTGTCCCATGTTGCCAGCGCGTAATGGCGGGGACTCATGGGAGACTGCCGGTGACAAATCGGAGGAAGGTGGGGATGACGTCAAGTCATCATGCCCCTTATGTCCTGGGCTACACACGTGCTACATTGGCCGGTACAAAGGGCTGCAAACCTGCGAGGGTGAGCGAATCCCAAAAAGCCGGTCCCGGTTCGGATTGGAGGCTGAAACTCGCCTCCATGAAGGCGGAGTTGCTAGTAATCGCGGATCAGCAACGCCGCGGTGAATACGTTCCCGGGCCTTGTACACACCGCCCGTCACACCACGAAAGTCGGCAATACCCGAAGCCGGTGGGCTAACCCTCTGGGAGGCAGCCGTCGAAGGTAGGGTCGATGATTGGGGTGAAGTCGTAACAAGGTAGCCGTAGCGGAAGCTGCGGCTGGATCACCTCCTTTCTAGGGATACCGGAGCACTTAACTCCGGTAGGCGCTGAGCTCGTCGATGTCGCCTCTCGAGGCGTCGTCCGATGTCTCGGTTCGCCTAGAACAATGTCGAGCTCGTCGTAACGTCGTACCGGCGCCGGCCGCAAGTGGCCGGGCGCATGCTGTTGAGTTTTGAGAGACCGGGCCGAGGTTTGGCGCGGGCATCTCTGCTGGGCGGGCGTTCGGTCCGCGTGCACCTTGAAAACTCCATAGCGGCAACACACGTGTTCTTTCTGATCAAGAGAATAAGAGCATACGGTGGATGCCTTGGCGCCAAGAGCCGAAGAAGGACGTGGGCGGCTGCGAAAAGCCCGGGGGAGGAGCTGACCATCCTATGATCCCGGGATGTCCGAATGGGGAAACCCACGCGTGGTAATGCGCGCGTACCCGTGCCTGAATACATAGGGCACGCGGAGGCAAGCGGGGGAACTGAAACATCTTAGTACCCCGAGGAAAGGAAAGAAACCTCGATTCCCTGAGTAGTGGCGAGCGAAAGGGGAAGAGCCCAAACCGATACGACGTGATAGGCGGCGGCCGTTGTCGTATCGGGGTTGTAGGACCCGTCTTGATCCGTCTGCCGGCGGGTCGGGAAGTTACAAAGTCAGGCGTTAGTCGAAGCGACTGGAACGTCGCACCGCAGCGGGTAAGAGTCCCGTAGGCGAAAACGACTGGCCTTCCTTGACGGGCACCTGAGTACGGCCGGGCACGGGAAACCCGGTCGGAACCCGCGGGGACCACCCCGCAAGGCTAAGTACTCCTTGGCGACCGATAGTGAACTAGTACCGTGAGGGAAAGGTGAAAAGTACCCCGGAAGGGGAGTGAAATAGCACCTGAAACCGTGTGCTTACAAGCGGTCGGAGCCGGCTTGACCGGTGACGGCGTGCTTTTTGCATAACGAGCCAGCGAGTTGCTCTTCAACGGCGAGGTTAAGGAAACGGAGCCGTAGCGAAAGCGAGTCTGAACAGGGCGTTCAGTCGTTGGAGGCAGACCCGAAACTGAGTGATCTACCCATGGGCAGGTTGAAGCGGGGGTAAGACCCCGTGGAGGACCGAACCGACCTCGGTTGAAAACGGGGCGGATGACCTGTGGGTCGGAGTGAAAGGCTAATCAAACTCAGAGATATCTGGTTCTCCCCGAAATATATTTAGGTATAGCGTCACGCGTTCAATACCGGTTGTAGAGCACTGTTTGGCCTAGGGGGCCTACCAGCTTACCGAAGTCAGGCAAACTCCGAATGCCGGTATTCCAGAGCGTGGCAGTCAGAGTGCGGGGGATAAGCTTCGTGCTCGAAAGGGAAACAGCCCAGACCGTCGGCTAAGGCCCCTAATTCCTTGCTAAGTGGGAAACGATGTCCGATTGCAAAGACAACCAGGATGTTGGCTTAGAAGCAGCCACCATTAAAAGAGTGCGTAACAGCTCACTGGTCAAGTGGTCGGGCGCGGACAATGTAACGGGGCTCAAGCAAGGAGCCGAAGCCACGGACTCACGCGCAAGCGTTGAGTGGTAGGGGAGCGTTCCCCGGCCAGCGAAGCGGCGGCGTAAGCCAGTCGTGGAGGCCTGGGAAGTGAGAATGCTGGCATGAGTAACGAGAGGCGAGTGAGAAACTCGCCCGCCGAAAGCCCATAGGGTTCCTGAGTAAAGCTAATCTGCTCAGGGTTAGTCGGGACCTAAGCCGAGGCCGCAAGGCGTAGGCGATGGCCAACAGGTTGATATTCCTGTACCACGTCCCCACCGCTATCACCAATGGCGGGACGGGGTAGGCTAGGGGAACCCAGGCGATGGTTGTCCTGGGGTAACCGCGTAGGGCGGACGATAGGGAAATCCGTCGTCCATCAAGCCTGAGACGGGATGCCGAGCGCCGCAAGGCGCGAAGTCCTTGAAGCCATGCCTCCTAGAAAAGCGTCTAGGGAGGTGGGACGTGCCCGTACCTAAACCGACACAGGTGGGCAGGTAGAGAATACCAAGGCGATCGGAAGAACCCTCGTTAAGGAACTCGGCAAAATGGTCCCGTAACTTCGGGAGAAGGGACGCCCCGGTAGGGTGAGACTCCTTTACGGAGTCGAGCTCGAGGGGGCCGCAGTGAAACGGCCCAAGCGACTGTTTACCAAAAACACAGGTCTCTGCGAAGTCGTAAGACGACGTATAGGGGCTGACGCCTGCCCGGTGCCGGAAGGTCACGAGGAGAGGTTAGTCTTCGGGCGAAGCCTTGAATCCAAGCCCCGGTAAACGGCGGCGGTAACTATAACCGTCCTAAGGTAGCGAAATTCCTTGTCGGGTAAGTTCCGACCTGCACGAATGGCGTAACGACTTGGGCGCTGTCTCAACGAGGGATCCGGTGAAATTGTAGTCTCGGTGAAGATGCCGAGTACCCGTGGTTGGACGGAAAGACCCCGTGAACCTTTACTACAGCTTTACGTTGAAGTCTGGTGTTCGTTGTCCAGGATAGGTGGGAGCCTTCGAAGCGGGGACGCCAGTCTCCGTGGAGGCAACCTTGGGATACCACCCTTCGGATTCTGGGCTTCTAACCCGCTGCCGTGATCCGGGGCGGGAACAGCGTGAGGTGGGTAGTTTGACTGGGGCGGTCGCCTCCCAAAATGTAACGGAGGCGCGCAAAGGTTCCCTCAGCACGGTTGGAAATCGTGCGTAGAGCGCAAAGGCATAAGGGAGCTTGACTGCGAGACTGACAAGTCGAGCAGGTGCGAAAGCAGGCCTTAGTGATCCGGCGGTTAAGAGTGGAATTGCCGTCGCTCAACGGATAAAAGGTACTCCGGGGATAACAGGCTTATACTTCCCAAGAGTCCACATCGACGGAAGTGTTTGGCACCTCGATGTCGGCTCGTCGCATCCTGGGGCCGTAGCAGGTCCCAAGGGTTGGGCTGTTCGCCCATTAAAGCGGTACGCGAGCTGGGTTCAGAACGTCGTGAGACAGTTCGGTCCCTATCCACCATGGGCGCTGGAAGTTTGAGAGGAGTCGTCTCTAGTACGAGAGGACCGAGACGAACAGACCGCTGGTGTATCAGTTGTCGTGCCAACGGCACTGCTGATTAGCCACGTCTGGACGGGATAACCGCTGAAAGCATCTAAGCGGGAAGCCCACCTCGAGATGAGGCTTCCCATCCCCTTCGAGGGAGTAAGGGCCGTGGAAGACCACCACGTCGATAGGCGGGACGTGCAAGCGCAGCAATGCGTTCAGCTGACCGGTACTAATTGCCCGAGGTCTTGATTTAGAACACGTGTGGCGTGCTATGGAGTTTTGAGGGTGCGCGGTCGTCCGATGCGCTGCGCCCTTGACAATTGGGCGGTCATAGCGGCGGGGAAACACCTCTTCCCATTCCGAACAGAGAAGTTAAGCCCGCTCGCGCCGATGGTACTCGGGGCGCAAGCTCCCGGGAGAGTAGGTCGCCGCCCATTTCTTTGAAGGCCGCCGCGAGGCGGCCTTCGTCGTTCTAGGAGGGTTTGGCGAAACATCGAGCTGTGCTCGAGCGCACGCGTCCGCCAACGCCTCCTAGGCCGCGTCCAGACTCCGGCTCCACGCTCGGGTCCAGGCCGCGCAACCGCGCGATCCGTTCGCCGAGCGGCGGGTGGGTCTCGAACATCCTCGCGAGCCCCTCGTCGCTCGAAGGGATTGATCGGGTACAGCGGCTCGGTCGCGGCCGAGGCCTGGAACGAGACGAGCTCGGCGGCCTGGTCGAGCCGGAGCAGCGCGTCGGCGAGCCCGTGCGGCGTGCCGCACACGGCCGCAGCGGCGCCGTCGGCGCGGAGCTCGCGCCGCGGCGACAGCAGCAGGTGGACGAACGCGGCCGCGATCGGCCCGAGGACGAACAGCAGCGCGCGCTCGAGCCAGCCGCCGATCCGGCTGAGCTCGACGAGCGTCACGGCGACGGTGACGGCGAACGTCTGCACGAGCACGTCGCGGGAGCGCACGTGCGCGAGCTCGTGCGCGAGGACACCCTCGAGCTCGGCCGGCGGGAGCGCGCCGAGCAGGCCGGTCGAGACCGCGAGGGCCGATCCACGTGGGCCGCGGCCCGCTGAGAACGCCCGCGGGAAGCCGTCGGCGATCACGTAGAGCTTCGGCGGTAGCACGCCGGTCTGGGCGGCGAGCCGCTCGACCGTCGACGACAGGATCGGATCCTCCGCCAGGGCGTAAGCACGCGCGCCGAGCATCCCCATCAGCGCCCGGTCCGCATACGCGTAGATGGCAAGCGCGGCGAGCACCGCGCAGAACGCGAAGATGGACGCGGTCGAATACCCACCCAGCGCCCAGCCGATGGCGCCGAAAAACGCTGCGAGGATCGCGAGCAGCAGCCACGCCTTCGCGATGTTCAGGGCGGCCGCGCGCCGCACGGGCTAGCCCTCCTTCCGCCGGTGAGAGGGCACTATCCCTCGTCGTCGCGGTCTTCGTCCGTCAGACCGCGCGGGGGCCAATCCGGCTCGGGCGCGTCGCACCGGCTCGAGCAGTGCAGTGACGCCACGTTCTGGAGCGGCACGAGGATGTGGCCGTTGAGCTCGATATGCGGGACATCCTCGACCGAGCAGTAGGCGGTCAGCACGCCTTCCTGGTACTCGCCGCCGAACAGCGCGACCTCGACCTGCTCGCCCTTGTACTTGTTGGTGTAGTCCTCCACTGGGCCGACCGGCGGTCAGTCTAACCGCCGCAGCACGCCGTCCCCCGCCGCGAACAGGACGATCGCGCAGTTGCCGACCACGGTCGCCGCACGCCGTGCGTCGGCGTAGCTGATGCCGGCCGCACGCGCCGCCGCGGCGCGAATCGGGCCGCCGTGCGTGACGACGAGTACCCGCTCGCCGGGATGCCGCTGCCCGAGCTCGAGGAGCGCCGGCACCACCCGCTCGCCGAGCTGGTCGTACGTCTCGCCGTCCTCCCAGCCTGGACCGAGTGCGAGCCAGCGCGCGTAGCCCTCCGGGAACCGGCGCTCGACGTCGCTGCGGGTCAGGCCGGACCAGGAACCGACGTCGATCTCGCGGAGCGCCTCGACCGTGCCGACGGTGAGCGAGAGGCGGGCGCCGACGATCTCCGCCGTCTCGTGCGCGCGGCGCAGCGGACTGGTGTAGACGGCGTGCACGTCCTCGGGCTCGAGCCGGTCGGCGAGCGCCTGCGCCTGGGCTCTGCCGGCAGCGTTGAGCGGCGGGTCGGCGTGTCCCTGGAAGCGGTCGTCGCGGTTCCAGTCGGTCTCGCCGTGTCGGGCCAGGAGAAGCGTCGTCATGGCGCCAGTACGCTAGCCCTCGTGGATCTCGGGCTCGCGGGAAAGGTGTGCGTCGTCACCGGGTCGACGGGAGGCATCGGCCTCGAGACGGCACGGCGGCTCGCCGCCGAGGGGGCGAGCGTCGTGACGGCGGGTCGCCGCGATGCGCCCGGCGTGGGGGAGACGCTTCACGTCTCGGCCGATCTCGGCGCCCCCGGCGCGCCCGCGGCGTTGATCGACCGGGCCGCCGGAGAGCTCGGCGGCGTCGACGTGCTGGTGAACAACGTCGGCGTTGCGTACCAGGCCCGCTTCGAGGAGCTGGCGGACGAGCAGTGGGACTCGATGTGGCAGCTGAACGTGATGACGGCCGTGCGCGCCATCCGTGCGGTGCTGCCGCAGCTCAGGGCGCGCGGTGGCGGGGCGATCGTCAACGTCGCCTCGACGGCGGCCAAGCGGCCGTCGACGGGCATGCCGAACTACTCGGTGACGAAGGCGGCGATGCTGTCGCTCTCGCGGCTCGTCGCGGACCTCTACGCCGGCGACGGGATCCGCTGCAACGCCGTCACGCCCGGCCCGACCGCCACGGAGGCGTGGCTCGGTGAGGGCGGGCTCGCCGACCAGGCGGGCGGCGACCGTGACGAGGTGCTGCGCAAGGTCGCAGCCGGGCGACCGCTCGGGCGCCTGGCCAAGCCGGAGGAGATCGCCGACGTCGTCGCGTTCCTGTGCTCGGAGCGGGCGAGCTACGTCACCGGCGCCGCCTGGAGCGCCGACGGCGGCACCGTCCCGGTGATCATCTGAGCGCCCGCGGCGGAGCCGACTCGCGGACTAGGCTTCCCCGGTGTCTCCCGACCTCGCGGGCCGCATCGCCGACTCCTTCGCCGAGCGCATCCGGCGACAGGAGGAGCTGAGGCTGGCGCCCCGGGCCGTGCGCTCGTACGGCACCGCGGGCCGGCTCCGGCCGGAGGCCGAGTGTCGCGTGCGCACGCCGTTCCAGCGCGACCGCGACCGGATCCTGCACTCGAAGCCCTTCCGCAGGCTGAAGGGCAAGACGCAGGTCTTCATCGACCCGGCGGGCGACCACTACCGGACTCGGATGACGCACACGCTCGAGACGACCGGCATCGCCCGCGTCGTCGCCCGGGCGCTCGGCCTCAACGAGGACCTGACGGAGGCGATCGGGCTCGGTCACGACACCGGGCATACGCCGTTCGGCCACGCCGGCGAGGACGCGCTGGACGAGGCGCTCCGCGAGCGGTTCGGGGTCGGCTTCCGCCACAACGAGCAGTCGCTCCGGATCGCCGAGGAGCTGAACCTCACGGCACGAGGTGCGCGACGGCATCCTCACGCATACGGGCCCTCAGGAACCGGCGACCCTCGAGGGCAAGATCGTGCGGATCGTCGACCGCGTCGCCTACATCAACCACGACATCGACGACGCCGTGCGCCACGGCATTCTCACCCCGGAGGACCTGCCGCCCACCGAGATCGAGCGGCTGGGGGACACGGGCGCCCGCCGGATCGACACGCTCGTCCACGATCTCGTCGAGTCGTCGGCCGACGCGGGCGACATCCAGCAGAGCGAGGAGATCGGAGCGGCGATGCTCGCGCTCCGCGCGTTCATGTTCGAGCACGTGTATCTCGCGCCGGACGCGCGCCGTGAGCACGAGCGTGCGCGAGAGGTCGTGCGCCTCATCGTCGACCAGCTCGCCGAACGCGGCGAGGAGCCGACGGCGATCACGGACTTCGTGTCGGGCATGACCGACCGTTTCGCGCTCGACTACGCCGAGCGGCTCGGCTAGACCTCACACGTGGCCCGCATCAAGGAGTCGTCCGTCCGGGAGGTCGTCGCCGCGGCGGACATGGTCGAGGTCGTGTCCGGGCGCACGGCTCTGCGTCGTGTGGGCGCGCGCTACACCGGGCGCTGCCCGTTCCACGAGGAGCGGACGCCGAGCTTCTCGGTGAACGCCGTCGACAAGCTGTACCACTGCTTCGGCTGCGGGCGCGGCGGCGACGTGATCACGTTCGTCCGGGAGGCGGAGAACCTCGACTTCGTCGGCGCGGTGGAGTGGCTCGGCGAGCGCTTCCGCATCCCGCTCGAGTACGAGGAGAGCTCGCCCCGACAGGAGGAGGAGCGCAAGCGGCGCGACCGTCTCCACGGCGTCCTGGAGCAGGCGACCGCGTTCTTCGAACGGCACCTGTGGGACACGGAGGCCGGGGCCCCGGTCCGGCAGTACCTCGACTCCCGGGGGCTCGGCGAGGCCGTCGCGCGCGAGTTCCGGCTCGGGCTGTCGCCGGGCCGTGGGCTCGCGGACAAGGCGCGCTCGGGCGGCTTCACGGACGCCGAGCTGCGCGCCGCCGGGCTCACCAACGCCCGCGCGAACGATTACTTCCCGTTCCGCCTCATGTTCCCGCTCGCGGACGCCCGCGGGCGTGTCGTGGGCTTTCAGGCACGGCGCCTGCGCGACGACGATCCGCTGCGGGGGAAGTACGTCAACTCGCCCGAAGGCGAGCTGTTCCACAAGAGCGCCATCCTTTACGGCCTCCACCTGGCACGGACCGCGATCGCGAAGCACGAGCGCGCGGTGGTGGTCGAGGGCAACACGGATGTGATCGCGCTCCGCCAGGCCGGCTTCGAGCCGGTCGTCGCTTCGATGGGAACGGCGCTCACCGAGCGGCAACTCCGTGAGCTGGGGCGTCTCACGCGCCGGCTGTACCTCTGCTTCGACGCCGACGCGGCCGGCCAGGACGCGACCCTTCGCGGCATGGAGCTCGCCGCGTCGCAGGGGTTCGACGTCCGGGTCGTGACGCTGCCGACGGGCCAGGACCCGGCCGACGCGCCGCAGGGCTTCGAGGAGCGGCTCGGCGGCGCCGAGAGCTACGTCCTCTACCGGACGCGCCTGGAGCTCGACCGCACCTCGGACCGGCAGGAGGCGTTCGTGCGGGCGCGAGAGGTGCTGTCTCGCGCGGACGACTCGCCCGAGCGCCAGGAGGCCCTTCGCATGCTCGCCGATCGGCTCGACCTTCCGCGCGAGACGCTCGCCGGCATGGCGCCGGCGCGCCCGACCGCTGGCAGGGTCGGAGCCGTCGAGGCGCCGCGCGTGCTCGCTGCGGGCGACCGGCTCGAGCGTGATGCCCTCGCGGCGTGCATCGCGTATCCCGAGCTCGCGAAGCTGCTCGCCGAGCTGTCGCCGGACCACCTCGACTCGGAGCTGCACCGCCGCCTCCGGGCCTCGCTCGTCGACGGAACGGAGCAGGACGAGGAGCTCGTGGTGCTCCGCGCCGAGCTCGATGCCCGGGCCGCGCGTGAAGGGCTCGATGTGCGCACCGGCAAGGAGCTCCTGCTGCGGCTGCGGGAGCGACGGCTGCGACGAGAGCTGGCGGCCGGAGAGCTCGACCGAACGACCGAGCTCCAGGCCACGCTCGCGCGCGTGCGCCAGGCGATCGCCGAGCTGGCCTGACCCGGCAACCGTCGCGCGCGGTTGCACAGACGGGCCGCCCGCTTACAGTGAGTGAAGGTGCGGCGGGCGCGGTGGACGAGGTGACGAACATCCACGCGGCCGGTCCGTCCGCCCCGGTGTCCTGGCTCAGGACGGGGCTCTTCGGCGAGTCCCGGCGCCCGTTGATCGCCACGGCCGTCCTGCTCGCCGTGCTGGCAGCGCTCTGCATGTGGCTGCTGCTCTACGAGACGGACCGAGGTGCGCGGGCGATCGACTTCCAGTCGACGATCTGGACGCCGTTGGACCGGATCCTCGAGGGAGAGAGCCCGTACGTCTCGCCGGACGATCCGACGGTGCAGGCCGGGACGGCTGCGGTCTACCCGCCGCTCGTGATGCTCGTATTCGCCCCGCTCGCGGCGCTCCCGTATCCGGCCGCGGCCGCGATCTTCCTCGTGCTGATGGCCGCCGCGTCCGTGGGCGCGGTGCTGGCGGTCGGCGTCCGCGACGTCCGCTGCCTCGCTTCTGGTGGCGCTGTCGCTGCCCGTCGCCGGGTCGGTCGTCTGGGGGAGTCCGACGCCGCTCGTCATGCTCTGCGCCGGCCTCGCCTGGCGTTGGCGAGATCGCCCGTGGCTCGCGCCGATCGCCGTCGCCGCGGGGATCGCGGTGAAGTTCCTGATCTGGCCGCTCGTCGTCTGGATGGCGTTCACGGGCCGGCTGCGGGCCGCCCTCCGCACCGTCGTGATCTGTGCGGCGCTCGTCCTCGTTCCCTGGGCCGTACTCGGCTTCGCGGGGCTCGCCGACTATCCGGAGCTGCTCCGCCGGCTGAGTGAGCGGTTCGAGGCCGACGGTCTGCTCGTCCACGCCGCCGCGACGCGGCTGGGCGCGCCGAGCGTCGTCGCCACCGCCGTCGGGTTGCTGGCCGCCGCCGGGCTGCTCGCCGTCGCCGCGCTCGTCAGGTCGGATCGGGCGCGGTTCGCGCTCGCTCTGCTCGCCGGGATCGTCTCGAGCCCGCTCGCCTGGATCTACTACCTGGCCGTCGTCGGCGTCATCGTGGGCCTGTGGGCGAAGCGGTGGTCGGCGCCGTGGCTGTTCGTCGCCGCGCTCTGGCTCGTCGGCCCCTCGCTGCACCCGCATTCCGGTGCCGCGAACGCGTACGTGCTCGCACTGACCGCGGCGCTCGTGGCGTGGGTGGTGCGCAACGGTGTCGAGGAGCAGGACGCCGCGGCCGGTTCGGCGAATCGCGGCGCTACAATGACCGCCGCTGCGTTCCCGCGTAGCTCAATTGGCAGAGCATCCGGCTGTTAACCGGAGGGTTGTTGGTTCGAGTCCAACCGCGGGAGCTGCGAACCACCTGCAACGGACGGGGTTTGCGAGAAGGGCGCCCGCATCGGGCGCCTTTCTTTGTACTGGACTTTGTACCGTCCTCGAATCGACGTGACCGAGCAGAACGAAGAGCAGCCGCCGTTTCCGGGTCGTTGGGGATGGTGACATGACGACGGCGACGGCAGTCGACACAGGGAAGGATGCGATGCCTACGAAGGGTGACGTCCACGTATTGCCTGGCCAGGATGGCTGGCGGGTCGAGGTCGAGGGCTCCGCAGGGGTCCACTCGACGCACGAGACTCAGGCCGCAGCACGCGAGGTCGCGCGAGGCTTGGCCCGCCGCAACGAGTCGGAGCTCCTGGTCCACGGGCGCAACGGCCAGATCCGCGAACGGAACACATACGGCAAGGACCCACGCCGCACGACGGGGTAGCGCCGACTCGAGGCGCCTACGCGCTCCTCACCCTCGGGCGCTGCCGGGCTGCCTCGGTACCAGATCCCGTTGGTGCAGCTCTTCCTCGGCCGACAAGAAGTCGACCCACGCCTCCTCCTCCCACCGGCCGCCGACGAGTCGCTTCCGCTCGGGATGGCCGGCTCGTCGCGCGTAGACACGGAGGTCGTCGCCCAGGTCGAGGAGGCTGTCAGCGTCCGGATCCTTCGCCGGCTGCTGGCCGGACCGCACGGCCGCCGCTTGCTCCCACTGTTGCTGCTCGGCGATCCGTCGCGCGAGAAGGCGAGATGCGTCGATCCCCACCGCAGAACCCCTTTCCTTGTTGCCGCAGTGCACCGCGCGCGCCGCTCCCGCGTCGGTGCTCCTTCACACTAACGCGATTGGCCGTGGACGAAAGGGCCACGGACCGCTCGGGATGGTGCAGGATGCAGGTGAAACGCGCCATCGACAGGAGCATGCGTGCGAGCACGTCAGTACCGTTCCCGTCCTCGTCGTCGCCGCCGCCGCGTGCGTTGGCTCGTCGTGGCGCTGCTCGCGATCGCGGCGATCGTGGCCTACGTGCGGGTCACCGACTCGACGCAGACCTGGCGGGCGATCCGCGGCCCGGTTCCATACGGCGAGGGGCGCTGTGGGGTTGCGCTGTCGCCGGATCGCAGGATCGAACGGACAGTCTGCGTGCTCGGCGCGACCACAATGTGCTTCTCCGGGCGTCGCCAGCTCGTCGCGGCCAGGCGTGACTGCGCCGGCGCACGGGAAGCGCTCGTCGGAGCGAAGCTCCTGCCGTGACGCTCAGGCGGGGTCGTAGCTGATGAGCTCGAGCAGGCTTCCGTCGGGGTCGCGGAAGTAGACGCTGCGACCAGAGCCGGCGGCGCCATCGCGCTCCACCGGGCCCTCCTCCACGGTCACGCCGTGGCGCGTGAGGTGCTCGACGGCATCCTCGATCGTCCCCGGCCACACGAAGCACAGGTCGCTGCCTCCGGGCGGCACCGGGATCGTCGCGACCGGATGCGGGGCGACGCCGGGGCCGTGGACGTTCAGCTGCTGCTCGCCGAGCCGGTAGGCCCAGCCCTCGCCACGCCGCACGAGCTCAGCGCCCAGCACCTCGGCGTAGAAGCGGTTCGAGCGCTCCCATTCGGTGACGGCGACGACGACGTGATCCAGGTGGGCAAGGCGCGGGCCGGCGGGCACGCTGCCAGGCTAGCCGCCTGCGCAGGCGCGCGATTCGTCGACCCCGTCGTCGTCGAGCGACACGTCGGCGACCTCGCGGCCGTCGCGAAGCGTCGACAGCTCGTTCGCGAGATCGTCCACCGCGTAGACGAGATCCCCGCCGAAGCGGCTCGTGGATGCCCACGTGGCGATGTCGCCGGCGTCCTCGTATCCGGTCCCGTCGATCTCCGCCGAGACGAAGTAGATGCTGTCGTGATCCTCCGACTTCACCACGTACGCATTCGTCAGGCGTGCGCCTTCGGCCGAGATCCCGTTCCCCAGCGGCGTCGTCAGGTCGCTTGCCGCAGGCTCGCATCTCGGGGAGGCGAGTGTTGTCTCGCCGCCCGCCGCAGTCGTGGCGGGCACGGCGTCGCCGTCGTCGTCACCGCCGCAGCCGGCGACCGCGAGGGCCAACACGCTGAGAGCCGAAAGAAGAGCCGCAGCAGGGGCACGCATCCGCGCGCGGGATTGTGGCAGGTGCCGCCTGCGACCTCAAGTTGGCGACCCGGTCCGGGCGGTGACGAGCTCGTCGAGGTCGGGTCGCAGCTCGATCCCCTCCTGGTCGTCGGCCGCGGTATGGGCGACGAGGGCGCGGGCCGGCCGGTCGCGTGACGGATTCCGGACGACGTGCGGCACGTCCGGCGGGATGTAGACGAACTCGCCCGCCTCCGCGACCACCGACTCGTCGAGCTGTTCGCCCCAGAGCGTCTCCAGCGTGCCCTCGAGCACGTACCCACCGGTCTCGATACCGCGGTGTAGGTGCGCCCGCGAGCAGGCGCCTGGCGGAAGCTCGGCCTCGGTCATGCTGAGGCCGCGGGAACCGGCGCTTCCACCGGTGAGCCCGGATGCATAGGTCAGCCCCTGCGTGCCGGTGTAGCGACCGCCGCGTCCGACGAGGACGCAGCCCGGATCCTCACCCATGACATGTCACACTAGCCCCGTGGCCGTGGCGCGGGAGGAGTTCTTCGCGATCATGAGCGCCTTCCCGACCGGCGTAGCCGTCGTGACCACGCTCGACGCCGACGGCGGGCCGCGCGGGCTGACGACCAACGCCCTCTGCTCCGTCTCCGCGGAGCCGCCGCTCCTCCTGATCTCCGTCGACCGCGAGAGTCGGACCCTGCCCGCGCTCCAGCACTCGAGGCGGTTCGTCGTGAACTTCCTCGCCGAACGGCGCGACGAGCTGGCGAAGCGCTTCGCCTCGAAGGCCGAGGACAAGTTCGCGGACGTCGTGTGGGAGCCCGGGCTCGGCGGCATGCCCTGCCTGCGTGAGGATGCGCTCGCCTATGCCGAGTGCGAGACCGAGCTGGAGCTCGAGGCCGGCGACCACGTGATCATCACCGGGCTGGTCGTCGCCGGCATGGCACCGGATCCAGCGAGCGTGCCGATCCTGTACTTCCGGCGGGAGTACTCGAGCCCGATCGTCATGCCCGTCGAGTAGCAGGAGGCCGTCCGCGGGCGCCGAAGTTCGTGCGTCCGTGGGGTCGACGCGGACACTCGTCGTTGCCGCGCTCGCGGCGCTCATCGCGCTTTCGAGCGGGGCTGCCGCGCATGCCGCCAATCCGCAGGTGGCGGGGCTACAGGTCGCGCTGAAGGCGCACGGCCTCTACACGGGCGCCGTGGACGGTGTCTCGGGGCCGGGCACCGTCGCGGCCGTGAAGCTGCTGCAGGCGCGCAAGGGGCTTGCGGTCGACGGTCGCGCGGGCACGCGCACCCGCGCCGCCCTCGGGCCGCTCGGCCGACCGCTGCTCGGCCGGCGCGATCTGGCGCGCGGCGCCGTGGGCTTCGACGTGTCGGTGCTCCAGTTCCTGCTGCGAGCACGTGGCTTCTGCTCGGACGCTCCCACCGGGGCCTTCGACGCCCGCACCGCGGCTGCCGTGAAGGCCTTCCAGCGCGCGCATGGTCTCGTCGCGGACGGCATCGCCGGGCCGCGGACGCTGGCGGCGCTCGCCGGGCAAGGGGTCCCCGTCGCGCGGAGGCAGGCGGCGTCGCGCGTGTACGTCGTTCGCGCCGGCGACCATCTGACCGCGCTGGCCGAGCGCTTCGGGACGAGCGTCGCCGCTCTCGCGAAGCGAAACCGGCTCGACCCCGGCGCTGTGCTCCTGATCGGCACGAGGCTCCGCGTACCGGCACGCGGCGGAGCGGCGCCGGCGGCCACGCCCGCGCCGGCGGCCACGCCGACGCCGTCGACCCGAACGACGGCGGCCTCCGGCACCTACGTCGTGCGCAGCGGCGACAGCCTGACGGCGATCGCCTCCAGGTACGGCATGTCCGTCGAATCGCTCGCGAAGCGGAACGATCTCGATCCGCGCGGGTTCCTGCTCATCGGCACGCGCCTGCGCGTACCCGGCACCGCGACGACCACCGTCGCAGGCAACTTCGTGTCGAAGGACGTGATCCGCGGCGCCCTCGACCGCTGGTCGTCCCACTACGGCGTCGACCCGAGCCTCGTGCGGGCGCTCGCGTGGCAGGAATCCGGCTTCCAGAACCACGTCGTCTCCTCGGCCGGCGCCCGCGGCGTGATGCAGCTGCTGCCGGTGACGATGGAGTTCGTCCAGGGCGTGCTGCTCATGCAGCGGATCGACGGCGCGACCGCCGACGGCAACGTGCAGATGGGCGTGCGCCTGCTCGCCCACCTGCTGCGCGAGTGGAAGGGCGACCTGCGGCTCGCGCTCGCCGCGTGGTATCAGGGCTCGAAGGCCGTCCGGGAGCGTGGGG
The DNA here is from genome assembly GCA_963733065.1 of uncultured Gaiellaceae bacterium. Classification (GTDB taxonomy): domain Bacteria; phylum Actinomycetota; class Thermoleophilia; order Gaiellales; family Gaiellaceae; genus CAVTBT01. The sequence goes on along the minus strand of CAVTBT010000004.1, from coordinate 330,376 downwards.
TCTACCAGGTGAGCGAAGAGTTCGTGGCGAGCGTGCTGGCGCTGCGCGGCCGCATCTAGTCGTCCGCCAGACCTGCGGCCTCGGCGATCGAAAGCAGCCGGCCCTCGGCACGCGCCTGCTCGAACTCGGTGCCCGCGGCCTCCAGGACGCGTTGCTCGTGCTCGCCGCGGTAGGTCGCGCCACTGAGCGATCGACGGCGGCCGACTCCTCGCGCTCGATCGCACCCCACAGCCGGCCGGCAGCGCCGCGTCGCCGCGCACAGCCGCGGCGCACGCGAGCTCGGCCGCGGCGAAGACCGAGAACATCCGGTCGCCGACTGCCACGGCAAGCGCGAGCGCCTTCGCGAGCGTGCCGTTCCGCCGCAGCGTGGTTGCCGCGACGCCGCTCGAACTCGGCGGCCGCCACGAGCTCGTCTGCCCTCCCACCAGGTCCAACCGACGGTGCGGACGAGCGAGGCGCTCTGCAGGGCTCAGTTCGACCGCTCGGTCGAGGTCGTCGTCCTCGTCCGCCGCCTTCCACGCCAGATACGAGAGCGCCTGGGCCTCTCTCACCGGGTTGGCCTAGCGCCTGAAGTCCTCGAGCGACGCCTCGATCAGCGGCCAGCCCGTCGTCGTGTCGCCGCGATTGACCGCGTTGGCGCCGACGCGGAAGCGGAGAAACGCGGCCTCGGCATGGTCGCCGGCGCGCTCGAACAGCTCCAGGCTCGCGCGGTAGCACGGTGCCGCACGATCGCGCTCGCCGACGATGTCGAATGCACCGCCGAGCGCGCGCCAGGCCGCCGGCGCGTAGCTCGGGCGGCGCGTCGGTCGCCGCCTCGAGCAGTCGTTCCTCCCAGGTCGCGCCCTCGACCGGCTCGCGGATGACCCAGAACTCCTCGAGCGCCACCGCGAGCTCGAGACCGAGGGTCGGATCGTGGACGAGCGCCCACGTCAAGCGCTCCGCGGACGTTGTCGAGCTCGGGCGTGACCAGCGCGAGCCGCTCACGGCTCATCGTCTCATGCGGTGCACCGCGCTCCCTGCAGCTGGCGAGGTCGCGCAGCCAGACGGCATGTGCTCGCCGCACGTCGTGCTCGTCGCCGAGGTCGCCCAGGCGCTCGAGTCCGAACTCTCGGATCGTCTCGAGCATCCAGAACCGTTCGGCCCCGTTCGGCGCCTCGCGCCGTCGGAGCAGGCTCTTGTCGAGCAGCGAGGCCATCGTCTCGAGATCGGCCTGCAGACCTCCTCGGCGGCCTCCAGCGAGCATCCGCCGCGGAAGACGGCCAGCCGCGCGAAGAGACTGCGTTCCTCCGCCGTCAGGAGGTCGTACGACCAGGCGATGGTCGCATTCAGAGTGGCGTGGCGCGGATCGGCGTCGCGCGACGCGGGCAGGTCGAGGCGCGCGCCGAGGCGCTGCAGCAGTGCTTCGGGTGCGAGCAGCTTCGTCCGCGCCGCCGCGAGCTCGACGGCCAGCGGCAGGTGGTCGAACCGCTCGCAGAGCTCGTCGACGGCTTCAGAGCGATGGATGTCCGGTCGCACGGCGCGGGCGCGGGTGACGAAGAGCTCTGCGGCGTCGTCGGCAGGCAGCGGCGGCAGGTCGCACTTGCGTCTCCGCACCGATACGCAGGGCCTCGCGGCTCGTCACGAGTAGGCGCAGCGACGGCGCGGCATCGGCCAGGCCGGCGAGGTGCCTCGCGGCGTCCGGCAGGAGCTGCTCGAGGTTGTCGACCACGACGTGTGTTCGCTTCCCGCCGATCCGGCCGGCGATCGCTCCCGGGTCGCCGTTCTCGGCGCCGACAGCCTCGGCCAGCACTGGGAGGACGAGGGCCGGGTCGCGCAGGGGTGCCAACGGCACGAAGACCGTGCCGCCATCGGCCTCCTCGGCGAGGAGCCTGGCGAGCTCGATCGCGAATCGCGTCTTTCCCGTCCCGCCCGGGCCGACGACGGTGAGCACGCGCGGATCGCTCTCGAACACGACCGAGACCGCATCCAGCAGCTCCTGCTCGCGGCCGATGAAGGCGGTCGCCGGCGTCGGCAGGTCGACGCTGCCTGGCGTGCGCAGCACCGGGAACTCGTCGCCACCGAGCTGGAAGAGCCGCGTGACGCGGTCGAAGTCCTTGAGCCGGTGCAGTCCCAGGTCGCCGAGCGGCCTCCCGTCGAGCAGCGCCGCGGTTGCCGGCGAGACCACGATCTGGCCGCCGTGGGCCAACGCTCCGACACGGGCGCCGCGGTGGACGTCGATGCCGACGTAGCCCTCGTCGGTCAGCGACGGCGTACCGGTGTGCACGCCCATGCGGACCCGGATCGGGCCGCCGCTGAGAGCCTCGTTCGCGGCGAGAGCCGCCGAGGCCGCCCCGTCCGCTGTCGGGAAGGCGACGAAGAACGCGTCGCCCTGGGTGTCGACCTCGACGCCACCGTGGTCGGCAAACGCCGAGCGGAGGGCGCGTCGATGCTCGGCGAGCGCCTCCGCGTACGCCTCCGGTCCGAGTGTGTGCAAGAGGCGCGTCGAGCCCTCGATGTCGGTGAAGAGAAAGGTGACGGTGCCGCGTGGGAGGTCGCCGCGCATCCCGCGACGAGCGTACGACAGGCGTGGCTGCGCAGCTAGGGCGGTGACTACGCGCTGTCTGCGAGCTGCGCCCGCAGCCGGTCGCGGTGGGCGACGCTGCCCTTACGCTCGTAGAGGGCGAGCGCCTCGTCCAGCGCATCCTGCGCTCCGACCTCGTCTCCTGCGAGGCCGCGCACCAGCGCCACGTCCTCGAGCCTCTGTCCGCGGTACGTGAGGAGGTCCGATGCGTTGACGCGGGCCAGCACCTCGTCCGATAGTCGCAGCGCCTCGTCCGTTCGCCCGTCGTGGGCGCCGACGAGCGCGAGCGCGCACCGCCAATTCACCTCCGCGTAGAAGTCGTCCGGCGACCCCGCCCCGGCGTGCGCGGAGCGGCCGAGGGTGCGCGCCTCGTCGAGCTCGCCGAGCCGGACGAGGATGCAGGCCAGCGCCGAGCGGCACACCGGCAATGCGCCGCGGTCGTCTTCGACCTCGAGCAGCGAGCAGGCCCAGCGGCATCGCGCCGCCGCCCGGTCGTACGAGCCTGCCGCGAGCTCGACCAGGACGGCGGGACCGGACAAGCCGACGAGGCCCCAGGACGCCCCGGTCGCGCGAGCCTGAGCCAGGACGTCGTCGATGAGCGCTCGGCCCTCGTCGAACCGGCTCGCTTCGGCATACATGACCGCCAGTGCGGCTTTGATCTTCTGCTCCGTCTCGACCTGGGGGCCTACCTCCTGCAGCATCGCCTCGCAACGGGCGATCGCCTCGTCGACGGGAGTCGATCCGTCCGCGAGGCACAGGGCAAGCGAGCCCAGTGCCGCCGCCTTCTGCCACGGATCGCCGGTGCGTAGCGCGACGGCGAGCGCGCGCTCCGTCAGGCGCGCAGCCTCGTCCGCTCGGCCGCTCACCTGGTGGATGAACGCCTGGTCCCGGAGCGCAAGCGCCAGGCCCTCGTCATCACCGTGCGCCTCGCAGATCCCCGCGACGCGCTCGGCCTCGGCGAGATGGTCGAGCGGGTTGCGTCGATCCTCGTAGCAGGCGAAGAACGACAGCGCGAGCTGAGCACGCGCCTCGAGCGCGGGCTCACCGGCAGCGCGGGCCAGGCGCTCGGCGGCTCGCATCGTCGACCGCGCCCGCCGTCGCTCGCCGAGCTGCCAGAGCGCCTTGCCGTACTCCGCGAGCGATCGGGCCCGCTCGGCGCCCTCGGCCGGCAGGATCGCGGCCGCGCGCTCGAGCGTCCAACCGATCTGATGCTGGTCGTCGTCGAGGGAGGGATCCTGGAGCAGGATCGCCCGCTGCAGCTCGCGCAGGGAGACGCCCGGCTCCAGCCCAATCTCGCCTACGAAAACGTGATGCGCCCGCTGATAGGCGGCCAGGGCGTCGGCCTGTCTCCCGCCGCGGTAGAGGGCGAGCATCAGCTGGCCCCAGAGCCGCTCGCGCAGCGGATAGCGCTGCACCAGACCTTCGAGCTCCGCCACCCCATCCGCATGGTGGCCGAGCGCGAGGTCGGCGTCGATGCGCTCCTCGAGCGCAGCCAGGCGCTCCTCTTCGAGGCGGCCGATCTCGTGGGAGGCGAACGGTTCCGCCGGAAACTCGACCAGCGCCGGGCCGCGCCAGCACGCGAGGGCTTCGTGGAGCTTCGCCGCGCGCTCCTTCGGCTCCGCCGTTCGAGCCTCGTCCACGAGACGCTCGAAGCGCCCGAGGTCCAGCCGACCCGGTTCGACGTGCACGACGTAGCCGGCCGCCTGCCGCTCGAGCACCTCCGCGCCGAGCAGCCGGCGGATTGCGTGCACCTGGTTCTGCAGCGACGCCTTCGCCGTCCTCGGCGGCTGCTCGCCCCAGAGCTGGTCGATCAGCTCCTCCTGCGCGACGGGCTCGTTCGCGTGCAGCAGGAGCAGTCCGAGGAGCGCACGCTGCTTGGGGGCAGGGATGGGCACGACCTCGCCGTCACGCAGCACTTCGAGCGGTCCGAGGACGCGGAACTCGAGCACGGACACCCGAACGACGCTAGCACTCTCGTTGGCGCCGGCCGAGGCCTGGAAGGGCGGGGTTAGAGCGCCGTTAGCGGATGGCTCTAGCGTCGGAACGGTCACCAGCGAAGGGAATCGAGATGACACGCATGAGGGCACACAGAACCTGGTCCGTGATCGGCCTAGTCAGCCTGATTGCCGCCGGCGCGATCGTCGCGGTGGCGGGTGCCGGCACCGGCTCGAAGGCAGGCAACCAGATTGCCGGGACGTGGAAGGTGACCGTCAACCGGCCGGCACCTGCGCCGCCGCTGACGTCGCTGCAGGTCTTCACCGGGACCGGGAGCGTGGTCGAGACAGCCAATGAATGGCCGGCGACGCGCACCGAGGCGTACGGGTCGTGGGAGCGGATCGCGGGACGGCTCTACGCGAACACGACCGTGTTCTTCCGCTTCAACCCGCAAACCGGCGCGTACCTGGGCTCGCAGAAGATCAGCCGCACGATCCGGCTTTCGCAGGACAGCAAGACGTTCACGCTCGTGGCGAGGGTCAACGTGCTCGACCCGGCCGGCAACGTCGTCGCGAGCTTCATCGCGACCGCGACGGGCGAGCGCATGGGCGTGGAGCGGATCCCGGAGCTGCCGTAGCGCTGCTACAGCAGGGCGCGCGCCGCGGCGTGCGCCCTGCGGGCCGCCTCGTCGGGCGGCAAGCCCCAGAAGCCGTCCGGGCGTCGAGAAGATCTCGACGTCGAGCCAGCCGTCCCAGCCGGCGTCGCGCAGCGTGTCGACGCCTCGCGCGTGAGGCCGCACGCCTTCGCCCGGCAGCGCGCGTCCGTCCGATCCCGTCGGCCGTCCACTCCGCCACGTGCAGGCCCGTGATCCGGTCGACGTGGCGCTCGAGGTCCTGCAGCACGGTGTCCGTGTCGCCGACGTGGAACGTGTCGACCATCACGCCGACGTCGTCGAGGCCCGCCTCGTCGAGGAGCTCGAGCGCGTCCGGGATCGTGTGCACGAACGAGAACGTCTCCGACTCCGAGCTGTGGATCGGCTCGAGGCCGAAGCGGACGCCGAGCGCACGCGCGGTCTCGGCCGCCGCCTGGAGGCCGTCGATCACGATCCGCCTGGCCTCGGCGTTGCCGAACTCACCGACCGGCCCGGTCAGACACAGCACCGACGCGGGCCGGAAGTTGGCGAAGAGCCCGATCGACGCGCAGATCGACTCGATCCGCTCGTCGGGGTCGTCCGGGCCTTCCATGACGGGGTTCGGCAGGATCGTCGGCACGAGCGGCACGCAGTTCGTCGCCTCCAGCCCGGCACCCCGCACCGCGTCTCGGTCGGCCACCCAGTCGCCGGACAGCTTGAACTGCCACAGGCCGATGCCCTCGAATCCGGCGGACCGGTAGGCGAGCAGGTCGTCGTCGAACGAGGCGTTGGCCGTCGAGATCTGGCTCAGCGAGAGCCTCACGGCGCTGGCCGCCTTCGGCTCCCGCCCGGCGAAGCCGGGCTCCGCCGAAGGCTGACGCCGCTCGCGCCACGATCCGAGGCCGGCCAGCGCGAGGCCGCACCGGAATGTGCTGTCCTCGCGCTGGCCGGCGATGGATCCCGACGCGACCGGCGCCCCAGCGGCGTGAGGAACCTCACGGCATGATGCGGTCGAGGAGCCGACGGTGCATCGCCGGCCTCGTCAGCTTCTTCGCGACGAGGTAGCCCGAGCCGGCGCCGAGCCCCGGTCCCGGGTGCGTGCTCGCCCCGATCTGGTAGAGCCGGTCGACCGGCGTCTCGTGGCCGGGCGTCTGTGGCAGCGGCCGCCAGAGCAGGTTCTGGTCGAGGGTGCAGGCGCCCGCATAGATGTCGCCGTGCTCGAGATTCACGTCGAGCGCCGCGATGTCGGCCGGCGAGAGGACCACGCGGCCGAGCGAGGCCGACTCGAGGTTCTCGATGTGCTGTCCGAGCCGGGAGACGATCCGGTCGGCGTAGCGCTCGCGCAGCTCCTCCGTCCATGTGCCGTCGCCCGTGTCGAGCTCCCCGGCGGCGTCGCCGGTCGGCCGCTGCGGCAGCTCCTGCAGCTGAATCCAGACCACCCAGCCGTCCTCGGGGCCGCGCGAGGGGTCGACGGCCATCGGCTGGCCGCACACGATCGTCGCCTCGGCCGGCAGCAGGCCGCGGGTCGCCTCGTTGACGGCCCGCGACACGCCGTCGAGACCGGGCGTGACGTGGACGATGGCCGTCCGCCCGAGCCGCTCGTCGCCCCGCCAGCGCGGACGCTCCTTCATGGCGATGTGGATCTGCATGCCCGCGAGGCCGTAGCGGTAGCGGGCCGCCGCGTCCCGGACCGTCGGCGGCACCTCCCCTGCGGCCAGCAGCCGGCCGTAGAGCTGTGTCGGCGTGACGCCGGCCACGATCGCCCGCTCCGCCTGGATCGCCTCGCCGTCCGCGAGCCGCACCGCGGTCGCGCGGCCGTCCGCGACGAGGATCCGCTCGACCTCCGCGTCGGTGCGCAGATCGCCGCCTGCCTCGCGCACGATCGCCGCGAGCGCCTCCACGAGGCTCACCCCGCCGCCCTTCGGCACCGGCATGCCGCCGAGCTGCAGCGCCGCGCCGATCACCTTCGTCATGAACCCCGACAGCGGCTGCTCGGGTCCGAGGCCGGTGTGGAGCACCCACGGCGCGAGCAGGCCGTGCGCCTCGCGGCTCGCGAATGTGTCGCCGAGCCAGTCGCGGCAGCTCGAAAGCACCTCGCCGCCGTACGCCAGCAGTCCGCGCCGGCCGAAGCGGCGGTAGGCCTTCTGGCCGAGGCCGAAGCCCGCGCCCGACCAGAGCTCCGACGACAGGACGCCGAACGAGAGGTCGGCGTTCGTCATGAAGCCCTCGAACGCCGCCTGCCACGCGGCTCCGTCGCCCGCTGCGTGCCGGTCCAGCTCGGCGATGTTGTCGTCGAGCGACGTCGTGAGGAACGCGCTCGAGCCGTCGGGGAACGCGCTGCCGGTCGGCAGGTCGGTGTTGAGGTACTCGAGCCCATGCCGCTCGAGGTCGTCCTGCAGCTCGGCGTACGCCGCCGAGCCGGTGAAGAGCGGGTGCCAGGACGAGAAGACCTCGTGCACGTAGCCGGGTGCGATCAGCCCCTGCTCCGTGCGGATCGCGCCGCCGAGACGGTCGTTCCGCTCGAGGATGCAGACGCGCCAGCCCTCTTTGGCGAGCAGTGCGCCGCCCGCGAGGGCGTTGATGCCGCTGCCCACGAACACGGCGTCGTACGGCCCCATTGCGGGCGACCCTATCGGCTTGACATGTCACGGAGCAATGCTGGTTAGATACGCCCATGCTGCTGCGCGAGGTCGAGTACGCGCGTCCGCGCACGATCGACGACGCGGTCGCACTGCTCGGAGGTCACGACGGCGCACGTGTGCTCGCGGGCGGTCAGACGCTCGTCAACGTCATGAAGCAGCGCGCGGCCTCGCCGGACGTCCTCGTCGACCTCAACGAGCTCGAGGAGCTGCGGCGGATCTCGGTCACCGGCGACACGCTCGACATCGGCGCGATGGCGACGTACACGGCGATCGTCGAGTCGTCCGAGGTGGACGTCGCGCGGCCGGTGATCGCCGAGGTCACGGCGACGATCGCCGACGTCCAGGTTCGGAACCGCGGCACGATCGGCGGCAACGTCTGCTCGAACGATCCGACGAACCACCTGCCGCCGCTCTTCGCCGCACTCGACGCGACGTTCACGATCCAGGGCAAGGGCGGCACGCGCTGGGTCTCGGCGGAGGACTTCTTCCTCGGCGTCTACATGACCGCGGTGTCGGAGGGCGAGCTGCTGACGAAGGTCTCGGTGCCGGCCGCGGGCCACGCTCCCGACGGTTTCGGCGCCGTGACCATTGGCGCCGACGGCACCTGCATCGTCAATGTCGCCGCGACCCTCGGCGGCGACGCGCCGCGGCTCGCGATCGGCTGCGTCGACGCCGTGCCGATCGTCGTGCGGCCCGAGAGCACCGAGGAGGACGCCGTGCGCACGGCCGTCCGCGAGGCCGCGCTCGAACCGCCGTCCGACGTGCACGCGAGCGCCGAGTACCGACGCCACCTCGCCGAGGTGTGCGCCGTCCGCGCCGTGCGGCAGGCCGAGCAAAGGAAGGGGTCGTAGGTGTCAGAGCAGCCCGTCACGAGCCAGACGATCGAGGTGGACGTCAACGGCACGCGCTACGAGCGCGAGGTCGAGACGCGCCGGCTCCTCGTGCACTTCATCCGCGACGACCTCGATCTGACGGGCACGCACATCGGCTGCGACACCGGCAACTGCGGCGCGTGCACGATCCACCTCGACGGGAAGTCGGTGAAGAGCTGCATGTTGCTCGCCGTCCAGGTCGACGGTCACACGGTGCAGACGATCGAAGGCCTCGCGCCCGACGGAGAGCTGACGCCGCTCCAGCGCTCGTTCTCGGAGCATCACGCGCTGCAGTGCGGCTACTGCACGCCCGGGATGCTGATGAGCGCCGCGGCGCTCCTCGAGCAGAATCCGCATCCGACCGAGGACGAGGCCCGCAAGGCGATCCAGGGCAACATCTGCCGCTGCACGGGGTACGTGAACATCGTCGAGGCCGTGGTCGCGGCGGGAAAGGGCGGCGGGCGATGAGCTCGACGACGACCACGCCGACCCCGATCGTCACGACGGAGGGCACCGAGCTCCAGCGCGGCTGGATCGGCCAGTCGGTGCCGCGGAAGGAGGATCGGCGCCTCGTCCAGGGGCAGGGCCTCTTCTTCGACGACGTCAAGCGCCACGGCACGGGGTACGTCCACTTCGTGCGCTCGCCGTACGCGCACGCGAAGATCGTCTCGATCGACGTCACGGCCGCGCTCGAGCTGGACGGGGTCTACGGCACGATCACGGGCGACGAGGTCGCGATCCAGACGGATCCGTTCTTCGAGATGTCGACGCCCCCCGGGAGCGAGATCAAGGACTTCGCGCTCGCGGTCGGCAGAGTGCGGCACATGGGCGAGCCCGTGGCGGCCGTGTGCGCCGCCACCCGCGAGCTCGCGCGTGACGCCGCCGAGCTCGTCGCTGTGGAGTACGAGCCGCTGCCGGTGCTCGTCGACGGCGAGGAGTCGCTGAAGGACGAGACGATCCTGCACGACGACGCGGGCTCGAACGTCGTCTGGTCGGGCGTCTTCGACTGGGGCGACTGGGAGGCGGCGAAGGCCGAGGCCGACCACGTCGTCACCATCAAGAAGCTGCACTTCCACCGCTTCGCGTCGACGCCGCTCGAGTGCGCCGGCGCGCTCGTCGAGTACGACAAGGGCATCCAGCAGTGGACGCTCCACTGCAACCACCAGATGCCGGGCATCGGGGCGATCTGGATGGCGCCGGCGCTTCGCGTCGGCCTCGACAAGCTGCGCTTCGTCACGGACGACATCGGCGGCGGCTTCGGCAACAAGATCTGCCTGCACCCGCAGTACGTCGTGCTCTGCCTGCTCGCCCGGAAGCTCGGCCGCCCCGTGCAGTGGACGGAATGGCGCACCGACCAGCACACGGCGAACGCGCACGGCAACGAGCGCACGTTCCTCGACGTCGAGGTCGCCGTGAAGGCAGATGGCGAAATGACCGGCTTCTCGGTCAAGGCGATCGACGACTGCGGCGCGTTCCCGCGCTACGAGCCGCTCGGCTGCATCATCTGGGCGCAGGTCACGCCGGGGCTGTACCGCTGGAGGAACATCCACGTCGACTTCACGCAGGTCTGCACGAACAAGAGCCCCGTGTCGCCGAATCGCGGCTACTCGCGCATGCAGCACCTGTGGCTCACCGAGCGCATCTGCGACATCGTCGGCGCCGAGCTCGGTCTCGATCCGGTCGAGATGCGCAAGAAGAACTACGTCCGCACCGAGGAGATGCCCTACGAGACGCCGAACGGCTGCGTCTACGACTCCGGCGACTACGCGCGCTCGCTCGACCTGGCACTCGAGCTCGTCGACCACGCCTCGATCGAGCAGCGGCGCGCGGACGCGGAGTCGCGCGGCAAGCTGCTCGGCCTCGGCATCGGTTCGACCCTCGACTCTGGGACGAACAACTTCGGCCAGTCCCAGCTCCTGAACCCGGAGCTCCAGTTCTCCGGGAACAACGAGGCGGCGACGGTGAAGCTCGACATCTTCGGCGAGGTGGTCGTGGCACTCGGCACCGTGCCGCAGGGGCAGGGCCACGAGACGACGTCGGCACAGGTCGTGGCGGACATCATCGGCTGCTCACCCGACAACGTGAACGTGCGCCGCGGCCACGATTCGTCCCAGAACACGCACGCGGGTTTCTCGGGGACCTACGCCAGCCAGTTCGCGGTCACCGGGCTCGGCGCCGTGAAGGGCGCGGCCGAACTGCTGCGGGCGGAGATGATCCAGCTGGCGGCCGCGGTGCTCCAGGCCGAGCCGGAGCAGATCGAGCTGGCCGACGGCTTCGCGCGCATCAAGGACGGCCCCGAGGAGGCCGCGCTGCCCTTCATGGCGCTCGGCGCGATCGTGAACGCGAACAACGCCTTCCTGCCGCCCGACTTCAACCCGACGCTCAACCACCGCTTCGTCTACCGCCCGTACTTCGGCGTCGTCGACACCGAGAAGAAGATGGGCAAGCTGACGCTCACCTACGCGATGCAGATCCACGCCTGCGTGGTCGAGATCGACCGGGAGACCGGCGAGATCGAGATCGTCGACTACGGCGCCGTCGACGACTGCGGCACGCGGATCCACCCGCAGATCGTCGAGGGCCAGGTGCACGGCGCGACCGCGCACGCGATCGGCGCGGCCGTCCACGAGCACTTCGCCTACGACGAGGACGGCACGCTGCTGACGGCCAACTTCTACGACTACCACGTGCCGCACGCGATGGACATGCCGCCGCTCAAGACGGCGGCGATCGAGTCGGCGTCGCCGTTCGCCCCGCTCGGCGCGAAGGGGATGGGCGAGGGCGGCGGCGGGGGCATCCATGCGATCTGCTCGGCGATCCAGGACGCCCTCCGCCCGGCGGGCAGGCCGATCGTCTACGACTCGTGCAATCCCTACCAGCGGGTCTGGGAGATGCTGCGCGATCCCGAGTCGACCCGCACCAACGTGGAGGTGGTGTCTCGGTGAAGCTCGAGGGGACCAAGGAGCTGGGCGCACCCCGCGACGTCGTGTGGGGCGTGCTCAACGACCCGGCGCAGATGGCGGGCCTGATGCCGGGTGTCGAGGGCTTCGAGGTGCAGGACGACCGCCACTGGAGCGCCAAGGTGAAGATCCCGCTCGGACTGGGTGGCCTGCGCCTGACCGTCGACTTCGAGAAGCTCGAGGAGCGCGAGCCCGAGTACGCGTCCCTGAAGGCGAAGGGGAACGGCGTCGGCGCGATCATGAACATGCAGACGGAGTTCCACCTCACCGGCGAGGGCGATCGGACCTCGATGAAGTGGGAGGCGGACGTCCGCATCGCGGGTCCCGTCGGCTCGATGGGCCAGCGGGTGCTGCAGCCGATCGTCAACCAGCAGGTGAAGAACGTGCTCGAGGCGCTGGACAAGACGGTCGCGACGAAGAGCCGAGCGGCCGCCGGCGGTGCCGAGCAGGGCGTCCATCCGGGCTCGCCGGAGACGTACTCCTCGGAGCCGGAGGGCCCCACGCACGACACCGCGGCCTGACGCATCGTGGAGCGGGTCAACCTCTTCACGGCCGAGCTCCAGCACGACGACGACGATCCGTCCGGCTACGAGGCCGAGTACCTGGCCATCGGCCCGCTCATCGGGGCGTCGAGGATGGGCGCGACGATCTACCAGCTCGGCCCCGGTCAGAGCAACTGCCCCTACCACTACGAGTACGGCTGCGAGGAGTGGCTGATCGTGCTCGACGGTGTGTTGACGGTGCGCACGCCCGAGGGCGACGAGGAGGTCGCGGCCGGCGAGGCCGTCTGCTTCGCGGAGGGGCCGGCGGGGCGCGCACAAGCTGACCAACCGGAGCGAGGCGCCGGTGCGGCTGATGATGCTCTCGACGAAGGGCAACCCTGTCATGGCTGTCTACCCGGACAGCGACAAGATCGGCGTCTGGCCGGAGCTCGGCGGCGGGGCGGACAAGATCATGGTGCGGCGCGAGAGCAACGTCGACTACTGGGACGGCGAGCTCTAGGGCGACGCGCGGCGGAGGAGCTCGATGCGCCGCGAGAGCGGCACCATGCCGAGCTCGGCGGCCGTCGCCCACGCGTCGTCGAGCAGCTGCTCGGCCTCCTCGCGCTCGCCGAGGCCGAGGAGCACTTCCGCGAGTTCGACTCGGGCCTCCGCCACCCAGGGCGTCGTCCCGATCTCGGTGTTCCGCTCGATCGCGGCACGGAGATGGGCGACGGCCTGGTCTTTACGACCAAGCATCGCCGCGAGCATGCCCAGGAGACGCTGCACCGACCCGGCGCACCCCTCGGCCACGTCGTTGACGACCTTGACCGCGGATGGCTCGAGGAGGTCGTAGAGCGTGCCGGCGCGCACGACGTCACCGAGGCCGACGCAGACGTCGGTCAGGTAGCTGGCGGCGAGCAGCCACTCGTTGTCGCGTGGCACCGAGTGGAAGTCGTTACTGGCGAGCTCCTCGAACAGCTCTCGGGCCTCGGAGTGACGGCCGAGCTCGAGCGCGACGCGTGCGAGCCCACTGCGGAAGACCGGCCGGGCCGGGTAGTCGCGCGCCGTGGTGGCGACGAGCTCGTAGACGTCGGCAGTCCGGCCTCGCTGGCGGCGCACCTCGTAGAGCTGGAGGCAGTACGTCCCCTCGGCGATGTCGCCCGGCGTCGCCCGTCGGCCGATCTCGATGCCCTCCTCCACGGTCCGCTCGGCCTCCTCGAAGCGTCCCTCGTGGAGCGCGAGCAGCGTGCGGTTCGTGGCCGCGAACCACTGGTGCGATGGCTGGCGAAGCTCGTCCGCGAGTGCGGACGCAGCCGCGACACGCGCGCGAACCTCCTCCAGCGCGCCGCGGTCGAAGTAGACCAGCGCCTCGGCCGTGTTCGCGTCGAACTCGTGCTCCTTGTCGCCGACCGCTCGCGCAGCCGCTCGCAGCTCGGCGGCGATCGCGAGCCGCTCGTCCTCCGCGCCGATGCCATGCCGTGCGCCGCACAGGCCCGCCAGCGCGTACACGAGCGAAGCCGGGTCGCCGGTGCGCCTGGCGGTCTCCACCGCGAGCTCGGCGGTCGCGACCCGGCGCGCCGGGTCACGCTCGTCGCGCAGGGCGCCGGCGAGGCGGGCTAGCAGTCGAGCGCGAAGCGTCGTCGGCTCCTTGCCGATGGCGGCGAGCGCTTCCTCCAGCAGTGGCACGATCAGCCGGTCGCGGGCCGAGCGCGCCCAGACGATCCGGCCGCCATAGCCCAGTGCGGCTCGGGCGAGATCCTCGGCTGCGCCCGTCGCACGTGCGAGCGCAGCGGCCCGGAGGAAGGCGTCGCGCGCGTTCGGCATGTCGCCCGAGCGGTCGAGGCTCTCGCCGAGTTCGAGCAGAAGCGACCTTTGGAGCTCCGGCTCGGTGCCGGACCGAAGCTCCAGAGCCTGGAGAGCCGAGGCGTACAGGCGGGCAGCCTCCTCGTGGGCGAGGAGGGCGGTGGCCTGCCGCGCCGCGCGGCGCATGTAGTCGACCGCGACCTCAGGTTCGGCTCTGGGGAGTGCGTGGAAGAAATGGTGTGCGAGCTCGGAGAGGTATGGCGAGACGTCCGTCCCGGCAAGGGCCTCGATTGCCTCCCCGGCGCTGCGGTGCAGCTCGAGCCTGCGCATCTGCGGCAGCGAGTCATAGAGCGTGTCGCGGATGAGCTGGTGGGTGAAGCGCGTGCGCCCGGGCGATCCCGGTACGTCCGTCACAACGCGCGCCGCGGCTGCCTCATCCAGCGCGGCGAGCAGCTCGTCGACCGCTCGGCCGGTTAGGCGCTCGACGAGGTCGAGCCCGAACTCGCGACCGACGACCGACGCCGTTGAAAGTGTCTCCGCGCATTCCGGAGACAGCCGGTGCAGGCGCCGGCCGATGACGTCCTTGACTGTCTCCGGGATGGAAACGCGCCAGGACGCATCGGCGGCCTGCGCGAGACGGTTCTCCGACGCGAGCAGCCGCACGATCTCGCCGATGAAGAGCGGGTTCCCCTCCGTCTCGGCGGCGATGGCGGCGACCAGGCTTGGCGGCGGCTCTGCGTGGGCGCTCAGCTGGATGAACGACGCGACCTCGGGCTCGGGGAGGCCGGCAAGCGTGATGCGCGTGCCGGCTCTTCGGCCCACGCTTCCGAGTGCAGCAGCCACAGGGTCGCCCGGTTGGAGCTCCGGGTCGCGGTAGGCGGCCAGCACGATGATGGGGGCGTCGACGAGCTCGGCCGACGCGAACTCGAGCAGGAGCAGAGACGGGGCGTCGGCGGCGTGGACGTCGTCGAGGACGATGAGCAACGGCGCCTCGCTCGCGATGCCGCGCAAGAACGTGGCCGTTGCGTCGAACAGGCGGAAGCGGGCGCCCTCGGCGTCGAGCGACGCGGGCTCGGGCAGGTCGGCGAAGAGGTCGCGGAGCTCCGGTAGGAGCTGCGCGACGTCCGGCGCGCCGCGGCCGAGGTGGCGGCGGACCGCGTCCGGGTCGGCGTCACGCAGGTACGTCCGAAGTGCCTGCACCCACGGCCAGAAAGACGGCGCACCGCCCGCCTCCCAGCAGCGCCCCCAGAGGACGCGCGCGCCTGCTGACCTGCGCCCGGGCCGCCACCTCGTCGGTGAGGCGGCTCTTGCCGATGCCCGCTTCCCCGGAGAGGAGCACCAGCCGGCCGCGGCCCTCACGGGCGTCGGCGAGCGCATCGTCGAGGAGCGCCAGCTCGCGCTCTCTGCCAACGAAGACGCCCGCGGCGAGGCGCCCGGCCGCCGTGCCGGCCGCGGTTGCAGTCGCAGTCGCCGGGCCTCCAGGCGGATCGAGGCTCCGGTCCTGGTTCAGAATCGCGCGCTCGAGCTCCTGCAGCGCCCGGCTCGGGTCGAGCCCGAGCTCGTCGCCGAGCAGGCGGCGTGCGTCGGCGTACGCCGCGAGCGCATCCGCCTGACGGCCGGAGCGGTAGAGCGCGAGCATCAGCTGGCCGCGGAGGCGCTCGCGCAGCGGCTCGGCCGCGACGAGGCGCTCGAGCTCCCCGACGACCTCGGCATGGCGACCAAGCGCGAGCCGCGTGTCGTTGAGCTCCTCGATGCACGCGAGCCGCAGCTCTCCCAGTCGGGCGATCTCGCTCTGCGCGAAGTCCTCGTACGCGACGTCCTCGAGCGGAGAGCCGCGCCACAGCGCGAGCGCGTCGACGAAGAAACGCTCGCCGTTGGCTGGGTCACCTTCAGCGAGTGCGGCGCGGCCCGCGTCGAGCAGCAGGCTGAATCGTTCGGCGTCGACCTCCTCGGGCTCGATGACGAGCACGTAGCCGGTGCCTCGGGTGAGCAGTCGGTCCGGTGTCACCACCTTGCGGAGCCGAGAGACGTGTGCCTGGAGGCTCTTCGCAGCCGTGGCCGGCTGCTCGGCGCCGTAGAGGTGTTCCAGCAGGCGGTCGCTCGGCACGACCTCGTTGCGGTTGAGGAGGAGAATCGCCAGGAGCGCACGCTGCCTGACGCCGACGAGCTCGACCGTTCGCCCGTCGTCCGTCAGCTCCAGAGGTCCGAGGATCCGCAGCTCCATTGCTCCGCCGCAACCGGTTGTAACCCGTCTGCAGCCGGCTGGCAACCGCGCCGCCGCATTCTCGGCCCAGTCGATCGCACGGGGCGATCGGAGGCAAGGAGGAGATCATGAAGGTGCAGGCTCAGCGGTTGATGGGAACCATCGTGCTGACCGTCGCGGTCGCCGCGATCCTGACCGGCGGCGCGGTCGCGTCCTCGGGCACCCCGGCGCCGCCCGACGCGTTCGAGCGGGCGGTCAACGCCCGCCTGGCGACGCCCGGCCCGGATGCGTTCGAGCGCGCGGTCAACGCCCGGTATTCGACTCCGGTGCCTGACGCGTTCGAGCGGGCGGTCGCCAACTCCGTGCGCCCGGATGACCGTGGCGAGCTCCGCGGACCCGGGGTCGTCCCGGAGCAGCCCGTCTCCACGTCGTCGTCCTACCTCAGCGACGCGCGCGACTGGTCGGTGGTGGCCACGGTCGTGCTGCTGCTCGCTGCTGGGCTGCTGCTCACGATCCGCCACCGTCGGCGCGTCGTCCTCTCCTGAGATCGCCCCGAGCGACACGCGAAAGCGGCGCCTTCGGGCGCCGCTTTCGCGTGCGTGGAGACGCCGCGGCGTGGTGTAGGGTCGCCGTGACATGTCACCGCCGTTCCGGATCGGGGTCATGCAGCTGACGATGGAGCCGCTCGACGAGATGCTCGAGTCGGCCAGGGTCATGGATGCAGCAGGCATGGACACGATCTGGCTCGCCGAGGCGTACCCGTGGTGGCGCAAGCACGGCATGGAGGCGCGCTCGTCAACGGTGGTCTCGGCGCTCATGGCGCGTGAGACGGAGCGCCTGACGATCGGGTGGGGGATCATCTCGCCGTTCACGCGGCACCCGGTGCAGGTGGCGATGGACGCGCGCGTGGTGCAGGAGGCGGCCGGTCCGGGGCGGTTCCTGCTCGGCTTCGGGACGTCGAAGATCTTCCTCAACAACATCAAGCACCAGACGAAGCGAACGCTCGGGCCGATGCGCGACGCGGTCGAGATCGTCCGCGGTGTCCTCGGCGGCAGCAGCTTCGAGTACGACGGGGAGACGTGGAGTGCGTCGGTGCCGCCGCTCGCGGACGACGCGCACAGCCCACGCGACGTCCCGCCGGTCTACGTCGCGGCCACGGCGCCGAAGATGCAGGCGCTGGCCGGCGAGATCGCCGACGGCTGCCTGACGCCGTCGATCACGACACCCGCCTTCGTTCGCTACACGCGCGAGAACGTCGCCGCCGACATCGACATCGGCTGCACGGTGGTCGCGTCGATCCACGAGTCCGACCGCGGCACCGGCCGGGACGGCGCACGGGAGATCGCCGGCATGTACCTCGCCAACAAGGTGCAGAACATCCGGGGCGCGGCCGACACGCTGCTGGAGCTCGCCGAGATCGACGTGGAGGAGATCAGACCCGTGGCGGAGGCGATGGAGCGCGGCGGCCGCCTTGCGGCGAAGGCCGAGGTCACCGACTCGATTCTCGACCGCTGCAAGCCCATCGCCGGCACGCCAGACGACTGCATCGCCGCGATCGAGGAGTACCGCGAGGCCGGCTGCACTCACGTCATGCTCGAGTTGTGGGGCGACCGCAGACACGACCAGATCCGGCTCTTCGGAGAGCGGGTGCTGCCGCACTTCCGGTCGTGAGCGACCAGCACGGGTACGACGCGGACGCGTTCGACGACTTCGAGGCGGAGGGGTGGGCGGCGAAGGAGGTGGCGCGGTACGACCAGCTCGCCGGTCGAGCAACGGCGCGCCTCGCCGATCCGCTGCTCGACGCGGTCGGGACCGAACGCGGGACGCGTATCGTCGACGTCGCCACGGGGCCGGGCTACGTTGCTGGCCGCGCCGCGGCGCGAGGGGCCGAGGCGGTTGGGCTCGACCGCTCCGAGGCCATGCTCGCGTTCGCGAGGTCGCGCCACCCCGAGGTCGAGTTCGTCGCGGGTGACGCGACATCGTTGCCGTTCGCCGATGGGTCCTTCGATGCCTACGTCGCCGCGTTCCTTCTGCTCCACCTCGGTCGGCCGGAGGACGCTGCCGCCGAAGCCGCTCGGGTGCTCGTGCCCGGCGGCCTGGCGGCGTTCACGGTCTGGGACGACCCTGCGCGCGCCCGGTGGCTCGGCCTGCTGCTGGACGCGGTCGCCGCCGCCGGGGCGACCCCGCCAGACGACCTTCCAGCCGGGCCGCCGATCTTCCGCTTCGCGGACGAGCAGACGTTCTCGCGCCTGCTGAGCGACGCCGGTCTCGTCGACGTGCGGGTCGAAACCGTCGACTTCATGCTGCCGCTGGTGAGCGCCGACGAGCTCTGGCACGGTCTCGTGGACGGCACCGTGCGCGTGCGGCCCCTCGTGCTCTCTCAGAGCCAGGCGATGCAGGACGAGATACGACGTCGCTTCGACGAGCTCCTCGAGGAGCATCGGACGGGAGACGGCTTCGCGGTGCCGGTCGCTGTCAAACTCGCAGCCGGGAGGAGCGCGTGAAGATCGATGCCCGCCGACTCGTCGACCTCGCCGTGCGGCTCGTCTCGACGCCTTCGTTCACCGGCTCGGAAGAGGCGTGTGCTCGCGTCATGCAGGAGGAGCTGCGTGCCGTCGGCCTGGGCGTCCAGTGGCAGCAGGTCGAGGACGGGCGCGCGAACGTGCTCGGTACGTGGCCGGGCGAGGGTGGCGGGCCGACGCTGATGTTCAACGGCCACCTCGACACGTCGTACTCCGGGCGCGAGCCGTGGCTCGCCGGCATTCCGGGCTTTCAGCCGGCCGGCTTCGAGCGCGACGGGCGCATCTACGGGCTCGGCATCTCGAACATGAAAGGCGCGCTTGCGTGCTACGCCGAGGCCGTCCGTTCGTTGCGCGACGCGGGTGTGCGGCTGCGGGGCGACGTCATGATCGCCGCCGTCTGCGGCGAGATCGAGAAGACGCAGCAGGGCGACGCCCAGGGCGCCGAGTACCGGGGCTACGCCGCCGGGTCCCGCTACCTCGTCGGGCACGGAGGGGCTGCGGACGTCTGCATCCTCGGCGAGCCGACCGAGAACAAGCTGGTGCTCGCACACTTCGGCGCGCTGTGGTTGCGGCTGTGCGTGCGCGGCCCGTTCATCCACACGGCCTTCTCCTCAGGCCGCCTGCAGGAGAATTCGATCGTGAAGATGCGCTCCGTGATCGACACGGTGCTCGAGTGGCTGCCGACCTGGGAGGAGCGGATGTCCTACGGCGACGTCCGCGGCGTGGCCAACCTCGGTGCGATCGGCGGCGGGTTCGGTTGGCGCGCCTCACGAACGCCGCATGCCACGGAGCTGTTCCTCGACCTGCGCGTCCCGCCGGACGTGTCGATGGCGGAGGCTCGGCGGACGGCGCTCGAGTGGGCACGCGGTCTGGACGGGGTGGAGGCAGAGGTGTACGTGACCGCGCCCGGGGCCCGGATCGACGACGAGCACCCACTCGTGGGCTCGCTTGCCGAGGCGCACGCGGATGTTTTCGGCGCCGAGCCGGAACGCGACGTGACGCGCTGGTTCTCGGACGCCTCCGTGCTGACGCGCTACGGCATCGAGACGGTCAACTACGGCACGTCGAGCGGGCTCCCCGACGCGGAGCTGGGAGAGAACCTGGCCGTGGACGGGCTCGTCAAGACGGCCGAGGTCTACGCTCGGGCAGCGATGAAGGTGTGCGGGGTCGCTGCATGAAGCTCGTCACGTTCGGCGAGGGCCGCGTCGGCCGCGTCGACGGCGACGAGATCGCCGTCCTCGACGTCGCGACGATGCGTGAGTACTTCGAGCGCGGCGGCGCGGCGGACACGGGCGAGCGCGTCGCACTCGAGGGGGCCCGGCTCCGGGCTCCGATCGTCCCGAAGAAGTTCTTCCACACGGCGGGCAACTTCCGCGAGCACGAGGAGGAGTCGAAGACCATCGGCTGGACCCACGAGATCGCGCCCTGGATCGTGTTCTTCCAGAACGTCGACGCGATCGTCGGCCCGGACGATCCGGTCGTGTACCCCGAGCACCTGACGGAGGAGCTCGACTACGAGCTGGAGCTCGCCGTGGTGATCGGCAAGGCCGGGAAGTGGTTCTCGCCGGAGGAGGCAACAGAGTACGTGGCCGGCTACGTGATCTTCAACGACATCACGGCGCGAGACATCCAGCGACGCGAGATGCGGTCGGGCGTGTTCAGCTTCTGCAAGGCGATCGACACGTTCTGTCCGCTCGGGCCGTGGATCGTCACGCCCGACGAGATCCCGGATCCGCACGATCTGCGGATGGAGCTCCGCGTCAACGGCGCCCCGCGCCAGACGTCGCACTCGGGGAACATGAGCGTCACGATCCCGGAGATCGTGAGCCACTACTCGGCGCTCGGCTACTCCGCGGGGGATGTCGTCTCGACGGGGACCGTGTCCGGGGTGGCGGGCTTCTCCGAGGATGCCGCGTCGCTCTATCTGCGCCCGGGCGACGTGATGGAGTGCGAGATCGAAGGCATCGGCGTGCTGCGGAACCCCGTCGTGTCGTGGCAAGAGGCGCACGGCGAGCCGGCGCCTGCCCGCGTCCGGTGGTGACGCGCACTTTGCGGGGCGCGTCGCCGCAAGCGCACCCCCACCCTGGGTGGGGCGCCTTCCCGCCTCCCTCGGCGATCGACGATACCCATGACATCCGCACGCGTTCGTGTCGGATCTGTGCCGATTCGGCGCTCTCGGCGCGCGGCTGTCGGCTGCGGCGCAGTCGATGACCTGGCCGCGCGACGATCCGAAGCTCGACCGCGTCCGTGCGCTCATGGGCCAGTACGACCTCGATGCGCTCGTGGTGCGCGCGCCCGACAACGTCCTGTACCTCACGAACTTCTGGGGGATGAAGGGCTACGACGCCGTTGTCTTCCCGCGCGACGGCGACCCAGTGCTGATCTGCCTCGAGGCCTCGGAGGCCGACGCCGACCGGATGGCGTGGACGAGCGACGTGCGCTTCTTCGCCGGCTACGCCGAGACCGACCCGAGGCCGCCGGGTCTCCGCACGCTCGATCTTGCCCGTCAGATCGCCGGCGGCTTCGGCCGCGTGGGCCTCGAGCTTTCGATGGGAACGCAGGCCGCGGACCGGATGGTCGGCGAGCCGACGACGTACCCGAAGGCGTGGTTCGACGCGTTTCCGGAGGCCGACGACGCGACGCCGCTCCTGAACGAGGCGCGCGCGATCAAGACCGAGCAGGAGATCGCGCGCATGAGACTCGCGAACGAGATCGCCGCGGCGGCGATGGATCACGTACGAGGGGTGATCAGGCCGGGCCTGACGGAGGCCCAGGTCGCGGCGGAGTGGGAGGGGTTCGTGCACGGCGAAGGCACCGGCTGGGGTGGAGCGGTCGAGCTCGCGCTCGGCTTCTCGCTCGTGTGGTCCGGGCCCGGGATCCGCACGTTCACGGCGACGTCCAACCGCCCGGTCGTCGAGGGCCAGCCGACGCTCTTCGAGATCTGGGTCTGCGCCGACGGCTACTGGTGCGACCACACGAAGAACCTCGTCTGCGGCGAGCTCGAGGACCGCTACCGCGAGCTCGAGCAGGCGCTGATGGAGGTGTACACCTCCACAACCAGCCTGGTCAGACCGGGGGCGAGCCTCGCCGACCTCGACCGCGAGTGCCGACGGTCGATCGCGGAGGCCGGCTACCCCGGTCAGCCGTCGCATCCGATCGCTCACGGCGTCGGCGCCCGCGCGCACGAGCCGCCCTACGCCCACCAGGCGGGCGGGGGCGCCGTCGAGAGTGGGATGGTGCTCGCGATCGAGCCGGGCGTCTACTGGCCGGAGGGCGGCGGACTCCGGGTCGAGGACAACTTCCTGGTCACTGAGAGCGGCGTCGAGCAGCTCTCGCCGTTCCCCGACGGCATCATCGCCGCCTAGCACCGAGTCGTGCTCACCGATCGCCTCGCCGAGCTCGCGTAAGGTGGCCGGCGTGGACTTCAGGCTCGAGGTGGTGCAGGTTCCGGTCGCGGACGTCGACCGCGCGAAGGCGTTCTACACCGACCAGGTCGGGTTCAACGCCGACCACGACCGGAGCTTCGACAACGGGATGCGGGTCGTGCAGCTGACGCCGCCCGGCTCGTACTGCTCGATCGCGATCGGCACCGGGCTCTCCCAGATGGAGCCGGGATCAGTCGAGGGTCTCCAGCTGGTCGTCACGGACATGGCCGCCGCGCGCGACGAGCTCGTGGCGCGCGGGGTCGAGATCAGCGAGCCGCGCGACCTGGGCGGGTTCCTGTTCGCGTTCTTCAGCGATCCGGACGGCAACAGCTGGATCCTGCAAGAGATTCGCCCCTAGCAACGCGCTCCACGCCGAGGCTCCACCACCGGGGGTGGGTCAGGCTCGGGTGCGCAGATCGCTTACCCGCTGGATCTTGCCGCCTTCGGAGCGGGGTGCCTCGCCGGGCTGGACGAGCCGGACGTGCATCGTGCAGCCGATCGTCTCCCTGAGGAGCTGCTCGGCACGCTGCTGCAGCGCGGTGTCGGCTGCGGCTGCAGCGTCGGTCGTCAGCTCCGCGACGACCTCGACCTCGTCCAGCGTGCCCTCGCGGCGCACCTCGAGGCCGAAGTGCGGCGACAGCTCCGGCAGGCTGCCCAGCACTGCTCCCACCTGCGACGGGTAGACGTTGACGCCGCGCACGATCAGCATGTCGTCCGTCCGGCCCACGATCGGCCCCATCCGGACGAGTGTCCTGCCGCAGGCGCAGGGCTCCGAGGTCAGCGTCGTGAGGTCGCCGGTCCAGTAGCGGACGAGTGGCAGCGCCTCCTTCGTGAGCGTCGTGATGACGAGCACCCCCTCCTCGCCGTCCGCGAGCTGCGCGCCGGTCTCCGGGTCGACGACCTCCGGGAAGAAATGGTCCTCGTTCACGTGCAGGCCGCTTCGGGCCTCCACGCATTCCCCGGAGACGCCGGGGCCGATGATCTCGGAGAGCCCGAAGAGATTCGTGCAGCGGACGCCGAGGCCGGCGTCGATGTCGTCACGCATGCGCTCGGTCCACGGCTCTGCTCCGAGCACGGCGAAGCGGAGGCTGATCTCCTGCGGCACGAGGCCGTGGTCGTGGAGCGCCTGCACGAGCGTCAGCGCGTAGCTCGGCGTGCAGGCGATCACGTCCGGGCGCAGGTCGGCGATGAGGGTCACCTGCCGCTCCGTCATGCCCCCGGACACGGGCACGACCGACAGCCCGAGGCGGCCGCCGCCGTCGTGCAGGCCGAGACCGCCGGTGAAGAGGCCGTAGCCGTACGCGTTGTGCAGCGTCATCCCCGGCTCCGCGCCGGCCATGGCGAGGCAGCGCGCGACGACCCGCGCGAAGACGTCGAGATCGTGTGCGGTGTACCCGACGACCGTCGGCTTGCCCGTCGTCCCCGACGAGGCGTGGAGGCGCGCGATGCGCTCCCGCGGCACGGCGAACAGGCCGAACGGATAGGTGTCGCGCAGGTCGTCCTTGCGGGTGAACGGCAACCGGCTCAGGTCGTCGAGGGCACGGATGCCGTTCGACTCGACGTCCGCGAGGCGCTCGCGGTACAGCGGCACCGCGTCCTTCACGGCTGCCACGACCCCGCGGAGGCGTTGCACCTGCAGCTCACGGAGCTGCTCGCGCGGCATCGTCTCGACGCCGGGCTCGAAGATCACGGGCGTGAGTATCCGGCAGTAGACGGCAGGCGACAAGCGCGCGATGCGATAGTCCGTTCATGCTCGACCGCTCGAAGGTCTGGACCGGCGATTTGAACCGGCGTGCGCTGGAACCGCAGCCGCACGTGACCGTCGGGCTCTACGACACGACGCTCCGCGACGGTGAGCAGACGGTCGGCGTGGTGCTGTCGCCCGAGGACAAGGTGACCATCGCGAAGGCGCTCGACGACGCCGGAATCGACCGCATCGAGGCCGGCTTTCCCCGCGTCTCGGAGGAGGACGCCGAGGCCATTCGCCTGATCATGCAGGAAGATCTGCAAGCCGAGGTCTGGGGCTTCGCACGCGCCGTGCCCGCGGACGTCGAGGCGCTCGCGGAGCTGGGCGTCCGCGCCGCAGTGGTCGAGAGCCCGATCTCCGACGCCAAGCTCGCGGCGCTCGGTGTCACGCGCGAGACGATGCTGGACCGCATCCGGACGGCCGTGGGTGCGGCGAGCGCCGCCGGAGTGACCGTCGCCTACTTCGGCGTCGACGGCACGCGTGCCGACCTCGGTTTCGTCCGCGAGGCCTACGAGGCGGCGGTCGAGGCGGGCGCTCGCGAGGTCGTCGTCGTCGACACGCTCGGGGTCGCGACGCCCGAGGCTGCCGCGTTCCTCGTCGGCTCGGTGGTCGAGTGGCTGGGCGACGCCTTTCCGGTGCACTGGCACGGCCACGACGACTTCGGGCTCGCGACCGCGGCTGCGGTTGCCGCAGTGCAGGCCGGCGCAACCTGGGTGCAGGGGACGATCAACGGGATGGGCGAACGGGGCGGGAACGCGAACCTGCTCGAGGTGGCGCTCGCGCTCGAGGCCCTCTACGCCATCCCGACGAGGCTGCGGCTCGAGCGAGCACGCGCGCTCGGCCGGCTGGTGGCCGAGACCGCCGGCACGCCACTGGAGCCGTGGAAGCCCGTCACCGGCGAGAATCTCTTTACGCGCGAATCGGGTGCGGTCGCGGCGCAGTTCCACGATCCACCGGCCATCGAGCCGTACGCCGGCGAGCTCATCGGCGCACAGCGCGGCATCGTGCTCGGCAAGAAGAGCGGGCTCGACTCGATCCGCATCAAGGTCGAGCAACTGGGCGTCGACCTGCCGGAGGAGCGCTACGCCGACGTGCTGGCGAAGGTCAAGGCGCTCGGCGTGCGCAAGGGCGGGCTCGTGACCGACTCGGAGTTCAGACGACTGGCGAGAGGAGCGCGACATGTCCCACCACCGTGAGCTGTCGAACCCGCCCGACCTCCACCCGGCGCCCGGCTTCAGCCACGTGGCGCTCGCGCGGGGCACGGCGGTCGTCCACTTCGCGGGCCAGCTCGGGCTGGAGCAGGACTTCTCGCTCGCGGCCGACGACCTCTACGGCCAGACGCGCAAGGCGATGGAGAACGTCAAGGTGGCGATGGACTCGGCCGGGGTCGGCTGGGACGACGTCGTGCGCCGGACGATCTACACGCTCCAGCCGACCGAGTACGAGACCATCACGCGCGCCATCGACGACGTCACCGGCGGCGCGGAGCATCCGGCGCAGACGATCGTCGGCGTCACCGGGCTGGCCGTGCCCGGGTGCGTGATCGAGATCGAGGTCACGGCGGTTCTCGCCTGACGGCGAGAACCGCCCAGAAAGCCCAGGCGGCTCCGCACGGGAGTTCCTGGGCGCAGTCGGCGTAGCCGATATGCGCCATTGACGTGACATGTCACACCGCGGGATACTCCGCCTCGCCCGAGACATGTCACACGGTAGGAGGGTGAGGCCCGTGAGGTTCAGCCTGTACTCGGAGATCCAGCTGCATCCGGGGAAATCGCCGGAGCAGCTGTACGACGAGGTGCTGGAGCAGATGGTCAACGCCGACCGGCTCGGCTACGACGTCTACGCCGTCATCGAGCACTACTTCTTCCCGAAGTTCTCGATCTCGGCCAACCCGACGGCGCTCTTCGCCGCCGCCGCGCAGCGGACGAAGCGCATCAACTTCCGGACGATGCTGCACGCGCTGCCGTTCCACAACCCGACCGTCCTGGCCTCGGCCATCGCCGTCACGGACATCCTCACGCAGGGCCGCTACGAGTTCGGAGTCGGACGCGGCCACGGCTGGATCCCGCCCAAGGCGGGCGTGCCACTCGACGAGCACGCGCGGCCGCGGTACGAGGAGGCCGTCGACCTGCTCTTCGAGGCGCTCGCGAACGAGCGGTTCTCCCACAGCGGCGAGTACTTCCAGGTTGGCGACTCGCACATCATCCCGTTCCCCGACCGCAAGTTCCGGGTCACGCTCGGCGGCACGTCCGATCGCACCTACGAGCTCGCCGCCGAGCACGGCTGGTCGGTGGCGGTGCCGCCGCTGCTCCCGTACGCGGCGCTCGAGAAGCAGATGGATCTCTATCGCGAGAAGTGCGCCGAGTTCGGCACCGAACCGGACATCGTGTGGATCCACGCCGTGCACCTGGACGACGACCGCGAGACGGCGATGCGCGAGGCGAAGGAGTGGATGCTGGGGTTCATCGCCGGAAACTCGTCGCCGCTCATCGAATACGACAAGCCGCCGAAGGACGACCTGATCAAGGCCGACTACGGCTTCTACACCGCGGGGATCATGGAGTCGCTCGTCGAGATCCCGTTCGAGCAGCTCGTGGCCGACGACTACGTCTGGGTGGGGACGCCCGACGACGTGATCGAGCGCATCGAGGCCACGCTCGAGACGTGTACCGGGATCGGCGAGATCGGCATCACCGTCAACGCGGGCGGCGCCGACCACTGGCAGGCGATCAAGAATCAGGAGCTGTTCGCGAGCCGCGTGGTCCCGCACTTCGCGGCCCGCGCGCGGGAGTCGGAGGCGGTCGGGGTCTGATCGAGCGAGTCTGCGTCGTGGGAGGCGGGGTCATCGGCAGCCTCTTCGCCGGGCACCTCGCCCGGGAGGCCGAGGTCAGCGTGCTCACGCGACGCCGAGAGCACGCCGACGCCCTGAACACCGAGGGGCTCCGCGTCTCGGGTCGGTCCGACTTCACTGCGACCGTCACGGCCAGCGACGATCCCGGCGATCTCGAGCCCGCCGACCTGGCGATCGTGGCGACGAAGGCGCCCGGCCTCGAGCCGGCCGCCGCAGCGATGGCCGGCCACTTCCGGAGCGCCACGGTGATGCCGGTGCTGAACGGCCTCGGCGCCGAGCAGGTCGTCCGCCGCCGCGGCAACTGGCCCATCGTCTCCGCCGTCACGTTCATGAGCGGCACGCGCCACGACGACACCCACGTGGAGTACATCCTCGACACGCCGACGTGGCTCGGCCCGTACGAGGACACGTCGTTCGAGACGGTCGAGGAGATCGCCGGTCTGATCGAGCGCTCCGGCCTGAAGGCCGAGGCGCTGCCCGACCTGCTGCCCGCCCAGTGGTCGAAGCTGATCTTCAACGCCACGGTCAACGCGGTCGCCGCGCTGACCGGGCTCCCGCACGACCGCCACTTCGCCGAGCTCGACGAGCCGACCGACCTTGGGCATCTCGTCAAGGAGCTCGTCGAGGAGGGCAAGCGTGTCGCCGCCGCCGCGGGGGTCGAGCTACACGACGATCCGTGGGAGATGAACGTGCTCGCCACGCGGAGGGGGAGCGCCCACTACCCTTCGATGCTGGAGGACGTCGAGGCCCGGCGGCCGACGGAGGTCGATCTCATCACGGGCTCGCTCGTGCGCGAGGCCCAGCGCCTCGGCGTGCCCGTACCGCTGCACGAAGCGATGTACAGGCTGATCAAGGCGAGGGAGGCGTCGTGGTCGGCCGAGTCCGAGGGACCGGTTCCAGAAGGGTCAACTGCTTCAAGGAGGGCGTCATGACACGTAGGACCTGGGCTGCGCTCGCCGTGCTCGTCGCGGCGGCCGTGGCCGTGGCCGTCGTCGCCGGTTCGGTGAGGGCGGCGAGCAAGGGAGGCTCGCCGATCACGATCGGCTGGGCGTACGACAGCAAGGGCAACATGGCCCCGTTCGACGGGCCTGCCCTGGCCGCCGCGAAGATTCGCGTCAACCAGCTGAACAGCCGTGGCGGCGTCAACGGCCGCCAGCTGCGGATCCTCACCTGCGACACGAACAACAACAACCCGGCGAAGGCGAAGTCCTGTGCGGCGTCGCTGCTCGGCCAGGGCTCGCACGTCATCTTCACGACGTGCGACGTCGACTTCGCGACACCCGTCGTGCAGGAGGCGATCAACCGCGGCGTGCTGGCGGTGGCGCCGTGCATCGGCACCGACCAGATGGGGCCGAAGCGCTTCGGCACGAAGGGACGCCTCGCGTTCAGCTTCGGCAACCTCGCCCAGGACGAGGGCTCGGCGATGGCGGAGTACGCCTATCGCAAGGGCTGGCGGACGGCGTCGCTCGCGACGAACACGCTGCTCGTCTACTTCAAGAACGTCGTGCAGGCGTTCGACAAGCGGTTCACGCAGCTGGGCGGCAAGATCGCCGCCCGCGAGAGCTACGCGACCGGAGCGAACAACGTCCAGAACGCGGTCAGCCGGCTGAACAGCCGCACGGCGGACGTGATCGTGACGGCGACGGCGTTCGGCGAGCTGCCGGCGCTCGTGTCGGGCCTCCGCGCGCTCGGCAATCGCACCGCGATCCTGAACTCGTGGGCGGGTGACGGCACGTACTGGAACCCGAAGAACCCGCAGGTCACGAACTACTACGCCGTGACCTATGCGTCGGTCTTCGGCGACGATCCGAACAAGGCCGTCCGCACGCTGGCGAAGCAGGTCAAGGCGGGCACCGGCGGCTTCGTCACCGGCGCCGCGGCAATCGACGGCGTCGCCGCCGCAATCAAGCGTGCCGGTGGGTCGACGAGCGGCATCCGGCTCGCCGCGCAGCTGGAGAAGTTCAAGAACGTGCCGACGCTGTCGGGCCTGGTCACCTTCTCCCGCCAGTACCACACCGTCTTCGGGCGGCAGTACCGCGTGATCAAGATCGAGGGCAACAAGGCGCGCTACGTCGGCGCCGTCCGGGCCAAGGTCGTCCCCACGCTCTAGGACGTCGCTTGACGCAGACGCTCGCACCTGAGTCGGAAAGGAGGCCCGGAGAGACCCTCCGGGCCTCCGCCGTCTCGCGCTCGTTCCAGGGGGTACGCGCCCTCGACGGCGTCACTCTCGAGCTGCGGCGCCACGAAGTCGTCGGCCTGATCGGGCCGAACGGAGCGGGCAAGTCGACGCTCGTCAACCTCCTCTCGGGCTTCGACGCGCCGAGCAGCGGGCGCGTCGAGCTCGGCGAGCGCGAGATCACCGGCTGGAGCGCACACCGGCGCGGCCGGGCCGGGCTCGCCCGGACGTTCCAGCACAGCCGCTCCTTCGCGGGGCTGTCCGTGCGCGAGAACGTGGAGGTGGCGGCCCTCGGTGTCGGCTCCCGGCCGCGCGCCGCGCGGGCGCGGGCCGACGAGCTGCTCGGCCTGCTCGGTCTGGACGGCTACGCGGACGCATCGGCGGGCACGCTTGCCCATGGCGACGAGCGGCGTCTCGGCGTCGCGAGGGCGCTGGCAACGGAGCCGCGGTTCGTGCTCATGGACGAGCCCGCGGCGGGGCTCCCTGAGGCGGAGGTGCCGGACTTCGCCGCCGTCGTGCGCTCCGTCCGTGACGAGCACAACGCCGGCGTGCTGCTGATCGACCACAACATGGCGCTCGTGATGGAGGTCTGCGACCGGATCCACGTGCTCGACCAGGGCCGCACGCTGGCCGAGGGCACGCCGGCCGAGGTACGGGCGAACCTGGACGTCGGCGCCGCCTACCTGGGCGAGAGCGCGGTGCACGATGACTGACGCCGCCGTCCTGGAGGTGCGTGACCTCGGCGTTCGGCACGGGGCGGTCGCCGCGGTGCGCGGGCTGTCGTTCGAGGCCCGGCGAGGCGAGATCGTGGGCCTGATCGGCCCGAACGGCGCGGGCAAGTCCACGACGCTGCACGCGATCATGGGCCTCGTCCCGCATCACGCCGGCGAGATCCGGCTCGGCGGCGTGTCCACCCGCGGCAAGTCGCCGGAGGCGGTCGCGCGCTCAGGCGTAGCGCTCGTGCCGGAAGGCCGCCGGATCTTCGCGAGCATGACCGTGGAGGAGAACCTTCGCCTAGGCCTCGCCGGCCGCCGCTCGCGTGCCGGTGTCGACGCAGACGTCGAGGCCGTCCACGAGCTCTTCCCGGTCGTCCGCGAGTTCCGGCGCCGGCCTGCCGGCGCGCTGTCCGGCGGCCAGCAGCAGCAGCTCGCGATCGCGCGGGCGCTCGTCGCCAGCCCGGACGTGCTCCTGCTCGACGAGCCGTCGCTCGGGCTCGCGCCGGGGCTCGTGGACGTCGTCTTCGAGGCGCTCGGCACGATCCGCGCACGAGGTGTCACCGTGCTGCTCGTCGAGCAGCGCGCGCAGCGGACCGTCGCCCTCGCGGACCGGACGTACCTGATCGCGAACGGCGAGCTCCGGCTGACCCTGACCCAGGCCGACGCCGGCGACACGGAGCGGATGGTGGCCGCCTACCTCTCGTGAGCATCGTCGCCGCCGTCGACGCCCAGACCATCGTCGACGCCGTCGGGCTCGGCTCGGTCTATGCGCTGATGGCCGTCGGCATCGGCCTCGTCTTCGGCGTGCTGCGGCTCATCAACTTCGCGTACGGGCAGCTGATCATGGCCGGCGCCTACACGCTCGCGTTCACGTCCACGTGGCCGGTCGCGGGCAGCGTCGCGGCGTGCTTCGCGGTCGTCATCGCTCTGACGATGGCGATGGACCGTGCGGTCTTCCGGCCGCTCCGGACGCAGTCGCCGGCCGTGATGCTCGTGACCACCTTCGCCGTGGCGTTCCTGCTGGAGAGCGTCGCGCTCCTGATCGACACGCGCGACGAGACGATCGGCGAGGTCGCCGCGTCCGTGGCGCCCCTCAACCAGGCGATCACGGTCGGCGGCGTCGACGTCCGCAAGGTGACGATCGTGGCGATCGTCGTGGCCGTTGTCTCGCTCGGCCTGCTGGCGTTGCTCCTCGGACGCACCCGAATCGGCCTGCACATGCGCGCCGCCGCGACGGACTTCCGCACCGCGCGCCTGCTCGGCGTGCGCGCGGACAGCGTGATCTCGTTCGCCGTGCTGCTCTCCGGCGTGCTCGCGGCCACTGTGGCCGTGATCCTCACCGTGCAGTTCCCGCTCGTCGCCCCGGACTTTGCGCTCCGCGACACGATCGTCGTGCTCGTCGGCGTCGTCCTCGGTGGGATCGACCGCCTGTGGACGGCGACGCTCGGTGGTTTCTCGATCGGCTTCGCGATCGGCGTCATCAACGGCGCCCTGCCGACCGACAAGACCGTCTTCCTGCCGTCGGTCGTCTTCGCGCTCGTCATCCTCGTGCTGCTGCTGCGGCCGGCCGGCCTGTTCGCCCGAGGCGGCGGCTCACTCGTGGAGCGCGTATGAGGTCCCGCGTCGACACCGCCGTCGAGCTGCTCGGGCCCGTCGTGCTGGTGGTGGTGGTCGGACTGCTCTCGACCGTCGTTTCACGCTCGACCGAGATCCACGTGCTGAACGCGCTCGTCTCCGTGGCGATCGTCGTCGCCATCTACGTGTTCATCGGCAACTCTGGCGTACTCTCGTTCGGTCAGGTCAGCTTCGTCGCGGTCGGGGCGTTCGCGGCGGGCGTGATGACGGTGCCGCTCGAGTCCAAGACCGGCGTCCTGCCGGATCTCTTCCCGATCCTCCGCGACCACACGATCGGCAACGTTCCCTCGCTGCTCCTGGCGGCGGCGGTGGGCGGCGCGTTCGCGCTCCTCGTCGGGCTGCCGCTCATGCGACTGTCCGGCCTGGCAGCGGGGATCGCGACCTTCGCCGTGCTCGAGATCACCCACAACCTGCTGCGCGAATGGACGAAGATCGGCCCCGGCGCGACGACGCTCTCACTCGTACCGGAGACGACCACCGGCCGCCAGGCGACGCTCGGGGCGATCGTCGTGGTCGCCTGCGCGTTCCTCTACCAGCGCAGCCCGCTCGGCCGGAAGCTCCGCGCGACACGCGAGGATCCCGCTGCCGCCCAGGCGGTGGGGATCTCCGTGCACCGGCAGCGGCTGTGGGCATTCACCCTCAGCGGGACGCTCGCGGGCTTCGCCGGAGGCCTGTACGTGCACTTCCTCGGCTCGATCACGACCGAGCAGGTGTACCTCGAGTTCACGTTCCTGACCCTGGCGATGCTCGTCGTCGGGGGCGTGTCGAGCCTGTGGGGCGCGGTCGTCGGTGCGCTCGTCGTGAGCGGCGTGGACGCCTTCCTCGGCGAGGCCGAGCAGGGCGTCAGCGTCGTGGGCGTCGACCTGAACCTGCCGACGGGAACACGTCTCATCGTCATCGCCGGCCTGATGGCGCTCGTGCTCATCCTGCGGCCGTCCGGGCTCACGGGTGGGCGGGAGCTGCGGCTGCCCCGCGGACCGCGCCGTCGGCCCGGGCCTGCGACCCAGGAGGCGACCGCATGAGGATCTGCGTGGTCGGCTGCGGGGCTGTCGGATCGCTGTTCGCGGCGAACCTCGCCACGCTCGACGACGTCGAGGTGTGGGCGTACGACCAGTACCGCGAGCACGTGGACGCGATCAACGCCTCCGGCCTGCGTCTCTCCGGCGCGGGCGACGTGGTCGGCCGGCCCAGGGCGACCTGGGACGCCGCCGAGCTGCCGCCCTGCGAGCTCGGCATCGTCGCCACGAAGGCGATGCACACCGCGGCCGCCGTCGAGGCGACCGCGCACGCGTTCGCGGACGGCGCCCTCGCGACCGTTCAGAACGGCGTCGGCAACGAGGAGGTGCTCGCCGCGCACGTGCCGCGCGTGATCCGCGGGACGACGTTCCCGGCCGGGAAGCTGCTCGGCCCGGGACACGTGCAGTGGGACGTCAAGGGCGACACGACCTTCGGGCCGTTCGAGCCGCGCCCGGCACGGAGCGACGAGATCGAGCGGCTGGCGGAGGCCTGCACGCGTGCGGGCATGCCCGCGGCGGCAGTCCCGGATGCCCGGCCGGCGCAGTGGCGGAAGGTGATCTTCAACGCCTCGACGAACCCGGTCGGCGCCCTCACCGGCCTCACGCACGGCCGCGTCTGCGAGAACCCGGCGCTGCGGCGGCTCGTCAGCGGGCTCGTCGACGAGGGCAAGGCCGTGGCGGCCGCCCAGGGCATCGAGCTGGACGCCGATCCCGAGGCGCTCATCGACCACGCTGCGAAGCGGGAGGTGGCGTACGACCACAAGGCCTCGATGCTCCAGGACGTCGAGGCCTGCCGAGCAACCGAGGTGGACTTCCTGAACGGCGGCATCGCGCGCTTCGGCCGCGAGCACGGTGTGCCGACGCCGCTCAACGACGCCGTCGCGGCGCTGATCAAGGGGGTAGAAGCGTCATGGACACCGAGCTAGCGCGCCGGTACGCAAACGTTCGCCGCGCGATGGAGGCGCACGGGCTGGACGCGCTGGTGGTCTCCGGCAGCGAGTACACCGGCTTCGAGGGCGCGGTCACGTACCTCACGGGCTTTCAGATCGTGCACAGGTACGCCTACGTCGTCGTTCCCGCCGAGGGCGACCCGATCGTCGTCTTCCCCAGCGAGGCGCGCTACGTCGGGGAGCACGGCACCGCCCGTATCGAGCAGGTGTTCCACGACCGGCCCGGGGAGGCGATCGCACTGCGCGCGCGCGACGCCGGCTGGCGACGGGTCGGCGTGTACGGGCTCGACTACGTGATGACCGTGCGCGACTACCGTGCGCTCGAGAGCGTCGACGGCCTCGAGCTCGTGCCGTTCGACGAGGAGTTCGACCTCGCGCGGGCGGTGAAGAGCGATGCCGAGCTGGCGTCGGTTCGCGACAGCGTCCGCATCAACGAAGCGGGCTTCGACGCTTTCCTCGCCGAGTATCGGCCCGGGCGCCCGGCCGGTGAGGTCATGGCGGCGGCCGAGCGTGTCTTCGTCGAGCAGGGCTGCGGCCGCCTGACGATGAACATGGTGCTCGTCGGCCCGGAGTTCGCCATCGCCAAGAAGGAGGCTGCGCTCGGCGAGTTCGTCCTGCCGTCGCTCGAGATCGCCGGCCCGGGCATGCACTGGGTCGAGGTCTCGCGGGCGATCGGCCGGGCCAACGGCGAGGTCGGCCGCATGCTCGACGCCTACGTCGAGTACCACGAGGCCGCGCTCGGCGCGATGCGACCCGGCGCCACCGCCCACGACGTGCACCGGGCCGTCTCGGCCGGCTTCACGGAGCGCGGCTACCACCTGGGGCACGTCACCGGCCACTCGATCGGCATGACGATGATCGAGCACCCGAAGATCGGCGAGGGCGTCGAGACGGAGCTCGAGGCCGGCATGGTCTTCTCGATGCACCCGCATGCGATCGCCGAGAACGGCCGCGACTGCCTGTACATGCAGGACACGTGGCTCGTCACCGAGCACGGGCGGCGAACCGCTGTCCGGCCTGCCGATGCGGGTCTTCGAGGTGGCGGGCTAGGCAACAGGGCAGCACAGCGGTAGCCTCCGGCGGTGCGTCGGATTGCGGTGGCCGCGTCGCTGTCGGTGTTCCTGCTCGTCGCCGCCGCTGCCGGAGCGGCCATCCCGGGCAAGCCGCCCCCCGGCAAGGTCCTGCTGGGCATGGTCGGCCCGGATCCGGACGGCTTCGACCGCCTGACGGGCAAGCACCACGCGCTGCACCTCGTCTTCGGCGCCTTCCGGAGCGACGTGACAGAGCTGATCACCCGTGAGCACGAGGCCGGGCGCCTACCGATCCTGTCGCTGCCGTCCGAGGTCGCCCCGGCCGATATCGCGGCCGGCGCCGAGGACGCCTGGCTCGTCGGGCTCTCGCGTCAGGTGCACGGGCTCGGGCAGGACGTCTGGCTGCGGCCGCTGCCGGAGATGAACGGCGAGTGGAACTCCTGGTGCGCGTTCGACGCGTCCGGCCGCCCGCGCGGCGCGAAGCGCTCGACGGCCGCCTTCGTGCGGGCGTTCCGGCGCATCGCCGTGATCCTGCGCGGCGGATCGGCGGCGGCGGTGGACCGCCGGCTGGCGGCAGCCGGCCTGCCGAAGCTCCGGGCTCGCGCCGATGTCGCACCCTCCGGCAAGGTCGCGATCGTCTGGAACCCCCAGGGCCACGGGACGCCGTTCATCGCCGCGAACGAGCCGAGCGCGTACTGGCCCGGCCCCGGCTACGTGGACATCGTCGCGAACGACATGTACTCGGACAGCGGCGAGCCGTCCTGGCAGGGCATGGACAAGCTGTACGCCTTCGGCAAGCCGTATCTCGTCGCCGAGTGGGCGCTCGAGGCGGAGGACGACGTCGAGTTCGCGCGTCGCATGTTCGCGTGGGTGGCCTCCCATCCGCGGACGATCGGCCTCGTCTACTTCAACAAGGGCTGGAGCGGCGGCAGCGGTGTCTACGAGCTGCGCTCGAAGCCGCGCGGCCTCGCGCTCTACCGCAAGGAGGCGCGGGCAGCCCGGTATCTCGCGACGCTGCCCTGACCGACGGTCTCGCCCGTGGCGCGGACGGTGTCGTGCGCTGCTCGTGGGGCGACTCGACCGACGAGTACCGCGCCTACCACGACGCCGAGTGGGGCTTCCCGGTCGCGGACGACCGGCGGTTGTTCGAGAAGCTCTGCCTCGAGGGCTTCCAGTCCGGGCTCTCGTGGCTCACGATCCTGCGCAAGCGCGACGCGTTCCGGCGCGCGTTCGCCGGCTTCGACTTCGAGGCGGTCGCGACCTTCGGCGAGCGGGACGTGCAGCGCCTGCTCGAAGACGCGTCGATCGTCCGCCACCGCGGCAAGATCGAGTCGACGGTGAACAACGCCCGCCGCGCCGTCGAGCTCGTCGAGGCGGAGGGATCACTCGCAGCGTACGTCTGGCGCTTCGAGCCGGATCCGGCCTCGCGCCCGCCGCGGGTCACTCACGCGGCGCTCCTCGAGTTGGCGCAGACGCCCGAATCCGTCGCGCTGGCGAAGGACCTCAAGCGGCGCGGCTGGCGGTTCGTCGGCCCGACGACCGTGTACGCGTTCATGCAGGCGATGGGTCTCGTCAACGACCACATCGAGGGCTGCGACGCGCGAGAGGGCGCCGAGCGGGCCCGGGAGGCGTTCCAGCCGCCCGGCTCCCGCTAGCGCTCGCAGTGGCAGACCGGCTCGCCGAGCGCGCGTCGCTCGAACGTCAGTCCGCAGCGCGCACACGTCGGAGAACCGAGCCGGAGCTTCAGTGCGAGAGCGCGTACCAGCACTGCGGCGAGCGCGAGGTACATGCACGTGAGTCCGAAGCCCATGCCCTGGGTATCGGCAGCATGCGCTGCGCCTTTACAGGCAGCGTCATTTCGCGGTGCCGCGGCTGTGAGAGTCCCGTCGCCAGGCTAGAATCAGAGATGTGAGCTGGCCGTGGATCGCCGTGCTCGCCGCGGCCCTCGTCGTCGTGATCGGTGCCGAGTGGCCGCGGCTGTCGGGCGTGCTGGGGCCGGAGGCGAGACGCCGCCGGGACCGCCAACGCCGCAAGGCGAACCTGCACGTCGTGCACACGGACGAGGACGAGTTCGCGGCGAGCGTGCAGCGCGACCTCGACTCGCTGCCGACGATCGAGGAGCGGGACCGGACCTAGGAGCTACTGGACGGCGAACGTCGTCCGCAGCGTGCCCGTGTTCGGCAGCAGGCGGCCTGAGTTCTCCATGTTCCTGGTCTCCTGGTAGTCGGAGACCTGGACGAGCAGCGTGTGGCGTCCTGCCGGGAGGCCGGAGACCGGAATGGTCAGCCGGCCCTGGTCGAGTCGTCCGGAGACCTCGCGCCCGTCGACCTCGACCAGCACCGACGCGGGGTCGATGCCGCTGCCGCGATCGCTCACGCTCACGGACAGCTCGCCGGCCCGGGCGGTGCGGCTCGCGAGCGCGAGCGCGGGCGGAGTGATGTCGTTCAGCCAGAACCGGAACGCGAACGCGCCGGCTCCTGCTCGCGCGCCGCTGTCGAACACCACGTCGTAGTTGCCCGCCTTGGGGAGGATCGCGCCGGCTGCGAGCACGACCTCGCCGTATCCGCGCAGGTACGGGTTGCCGTTGAACGGCAGGCCCGCGAGCCCGGTCAGGCGGTTCTCGTCGCCGGCGTAAACCACGCGAGGCTCGACACGCACACCGGGCGCCCGCTGCGTGATCACGACCCCGAAGTTCACGGCCGAGCGCTGAAGGCGCACGCGGAACACCTGCTCGGGGCCGTTCAGCGTCGTGGCGAACCCGAAGTCGGCCGGCCGATCCGGGTAGCGGTACGTCGAGACGCGGCCCGGGCGTCCGGCCGTGGACCCGCGGTAGGCGCCGGGCCCGGCGAGCGCCCGGGCCGGCTTCGGCAGCGCCGGCGCCGTGACGCGGAACCAGAACGGGATCCGGCGCACGTCTGCGCCTCGCGTCAGCACGAGCCGGCCCGAGAGCTCGCCCTGCTCGGCGCCGGCGGTGGTCTGGACCCGCAGCGCAATCGTCCCCGGTGCGACGGCTGTCGCCGCCGACGCGCTGATCGTCACGCCCCGGAGGGAGCGGCCCGGCGTCACGACGACGGTCCACGGCGCGGGGCCGCCGCCGGCGTCGGTGAGCGTGATCGCGCGCGTTGCGGAGGCGCCTCGACGAACGAGCCCGAACGACAGTGAGCTCGGCGCGGCGAACAGAAGCGGGGCGTCCGCGCGAGGAAGGCTCACGACACCGCCGCCCTGGCGCGTCACCGGCAGGCCACCCGCTGCGTCCGTCGCAGTCAGCGTCAGGGCCGACTTGAGCTGCGCGACGGACCACTCGGGATGACGCTGTCGCAGGAGCGCTGCCGCGCCGGCGACCATGGGCTCGACATGCTCGTTCCGGACAGCAGCTCCCAGCCGCCGGGAACGGAGGAGAGGATGTTGGAGCCCGGCGCGAGGACGTCGGGCTTGAGCCGCAGCGAGAGCGGGGTGGGGCCCGCGGACGAGAAGCTGGCGATCGTGTTCGGCGGCCCGCCGCGCGTCGTCGACACGGCGCCGACGCTGATGGCCTGCGCGGAGCTCGCCGGGGAGTTGACCGAGCCCTGGCCGAGCTCGTCGAAGCTGTTGCCGCCCGACACGACCGGCACGACTCCGGCGCGCGCCGCGCGGTCGAGCGCGAGGGCCACGAGGTCGCGCGACGGCTCGATCTCCGCCTCGGCGAGCGACATGTTGATCACGTCCATGCCGTCGGCGACAGCCGCCTCGATTGCCGCGACGAGCTCCGGTGAGTTGCCGTTCAGGCCGAACCGGCTAGGGATCGTGAGCGCGTTGTAGTTGCCGAGGTACGCGCCCGGCGCCACTCCGGAGACGCGGACCCGGCCGGTGCCACCGTCCGCGGAGGTGTTTGCGTTCCCGGCCGCGATGCCGGCCACGTGCGTGCCGTGGTCGGACTCGTCGCCGTGGAAGGCGAGGGCGGCTCCGCGCCAGTCCGCCCCGGGCGGCGGGAACGCGCGGGCGGCGATGACCTTCGCGCTCGTGTAGGCGCGCTGCCCTTTCGGGAAGCCGCCCGGCATCGTGTACGAGGACGGTTCGAAGAACGGGTGGTCGCGGTCGATCCCGGTGTCGATCACGCCGATCTTGAGGCCGGCGCCGGTGCTGCCCGCCAGATCCTGGCCCCACAGCTGCGGCGCTCCGATCTGCTGGGGCGCGCGGTCGAGGGCAGGTCCGTACGAGACGCTCGGGTAGACCGCCTCGACACCGGGCACCTTCGACAGGCGGCCGACCTCGCTCGCCGGCAGCACGACGGCGAGGCCGTTCGCGACGATGCGGTAGCGCCAGCGGACGGACGCCCCGGGAACCGCGTCCTCGAGCCGGTCTTCCAGCGACCGCTGGGCGGATGCGAGCGTCCGCAGGTGCGAGACGCTCGCCGGCGCCCGCAGGCTCAGCTTGCGTCCGGCGCGGCCGCGCCCGGCCAGCGTGCGCGCCGGAGCGGCGTCGGCCAGCGGCGCCTGGTCGAGCGCGAGGACGACCTGGACGAACGGGCCCGACGGCGAATCCGAGCGAGCCTGGGCACCGGCCGACAAGCCGAGCACGGCGATGACGGCGATGACCGCGACCCTCAGCACGGCGGCCATGGTACGTCCTGAACAGCCACATCGCGGCT
Organism: uncultured Gaiellaceae bacterium; assembly: GCA_963733065.1. Taxonomy (GTDB): domain Bacteria; phylum Actinomycetota; class Thermoleophilia; order Gaiellales; family Gaiellaceae; genus CAVTBT01. Next base: position 291,592 of record CAVTBT010000004.1, on the reverse strand, counting down.
CGGGAGGGCCGGGAGCACGCGGCTATGATGTCCGCCGCCCGCGGATGTGGCGGAATTGGTAGACGCGCACGGTTCAGGTCCGTGTGGGGGAAACCCCGTGGAGGTTCAAGTCCTCTCATCCGCATCTCGGTTCTACGGAAGGGATTGCGGGCTGTCGGCCGTTCCCATAGTCCACGCTCAGTCCACGAGGTCATCGTAGGGTCGAGCAGGCCGCGCAGATACCCTCGGAGTCGGGTCGCAGGTGCCCGTAGGTTTGGTCGATCTCGGCTGCTCCTACTTGTCGCGCCGAGGCCGCCTAGCTGAGCTTGCGATGTCAGTCCAGCGAACTAACCTCAGAGACGTTCCTTGTTGAGGGCGCCTCTGAAGCGCGCGCCGTCAGACAAGGCACCGACCCCCCACAGGCTGCCCGCTCCACTCGCGAGCGTCAGAGCCTAGAGCATGGATTAGATCCGTATCAGCCGATCAAGACCACGGGTACTCGTCGTGCTGAGGGAGGTCGTCGAGGATTTCATACCAAGGAGCTTTCGAGCCGACGAACATGTGCGCCATCGGCTTGAGCGCCGGCTCGTCGATCAGTGACCCATAGGGCACACGGATCTTGCCTTCGTAACCCGTCCAATTCAGCAGCGAGAAGCACTTCCCGCAGCGCCTCGCGTGGTGGCCCTGGGCATCGCCAATCACTATCAACGAGTCCGCACCCTTGGTCATCCTCAGCTTCACGGGCTCGATTTCGCCCCAGGGCAAGAACGCCGAGCCTGTCTCCGCACGGCAGTTCGAGCAGTGGCAGTTGTACGCGGCGACGAACTCGTCCGAGACCTCAAACGCAACGGCATTGCACGCGCAGCGCCCCCTCAGCACGACGGCACTCTAGAACGATCCGGGCGCACGCGGGAACGACCCCATGCTCCTGCGAGGTGTGTGTACTGGCGCGTACCGGCGAGCCACCGTAGATCTCGCGCTCGGTCGTGGCCACAGAGACGTTTCTTCGTTGAGGCGAGCCTCTGAAGCGCGCGCCGTCAGGCAAGGCACCGACCCCCCACAGGGTGCCGTGGCCGCAGCGTCAGGCGCGCGCTATCACCTGTCTGCCCGTGCCGACGCGCCTCGTAACCCCACCCGTCCAGGGCTGCCGCGCCGGCGGTAGCCGCGGAAGCGTAGACGGCTCCGATCGGCCTCAGTAGATGGCAATGTCGCCGCTGTCGGACGAGTCAGCGCTCGTCCGAGCAGGCGCGCGGCTCTGGCCGCGTAGGCCGCGCTACGCTGCTTCCGTGGCAGGGCGCCCGCTGCTCCATCGCATCCACAACCCGCGCAACTACGAGTGCGGCTGCGACCCGGACTGTTGGTGTCGCCGCACCGCTGTCGGGAGAGCGGTGAAGTGGTGGTTCCCGGCCCGGTGGTTCGGAATCCGGCATAAGAACAGCTTCTTCGACGGGATGACGTGGGACGAAATCCGCGCGTGGAAGCAAAAGCAGGAGCGCAAAGGGCTGTATCCGATGGTCGCTCAGCCGGGTTACGAGGCGCAGCCGAAGTACGAGCGCATCGTGCGCCTCGGACAGCGGCGCTGGGGCTTGACCGTGCGAAAGCCCGACGGTCGCTTGACCGTCCATGAAATCCTCGGACGGCCGCGGCTCGATACGTCCCGCTAACGGGTTTCTAGTGGGCGACACCGCCAATCCCTCCTTGGAGCTGGCCGCGACGATTCCGGCTGAATTCGCCGGCACGTGGATTGTTCAGCAGGGGATCGCCGAACCCGACGAGTGACCTGGAGCGCGGGGCCGCGACCTCCCCGCGGAACTCACCCTTGCTCCCGGGGGCCGTTCAACGCAATCCGGCGGTTCGGCTGAGTGGCTCTACGACGTCGACCACGGTATGGCGCATCCAGACGTTGGGCTCGACGTAGAGGCCGCGACCGCCGGCGACCCGGACCGGGACGAGCGCGCCGGGGACGACGTAGTCGCCGTCCTCCGGGAAGGCCATGCCCGTCCATTCCTCCCACTCGTCGACGCTGCCCTCGATCCGCATCGACTCGGGGCACACCTCCAGCAGCTCCGCGCCGAGGCGGGTGTGCACGCGGAGCCACGGGTCGAAGGGGAGGCCGTCGTCGCGTCTCCAGGCGACGTAGCGCTCCATCGGGATCAACGGGTAGCGGTCCTTCCACGTCGGGCGAACGGGAGCGACGAGCGCGGGGAAGCCCTGCCGAACGGCGATATCGCCCATGGCGCGGATGAGCACGGACGACAGCCCCTCTCGCTGGCGTTTCCGGTCGACGACCGCGACGAGCGCCGACAGGACATCCGGTTCGGGGCGGGCGCCGTCTCCGAACCACGCCTCCAGTAGGTCGTCGATTCCGCCGGGGAGCGCCTCCGACGTCCGCGCCGGAATCGTCCTCGCGTGGCCTACCACGGCGTCTTGCTCGTCGTCCCAGAGCACGAGCTGCAGCTCCGGCAGCTCGTGACGCAGCCGGTGCCAGTGCCGCAGCGCCACCTCGCCGTGACCCAGGAACGCGGCCAGGACGTCGTCGATCTCGCCGGTGCGCGCAGCGAGGTCCGGCCTCTCAGCGTAGGTGAAGACACGCACAGCGGCACTCTAGGGTCCGCGCTCCGGCGGGTCGGTCGGCGGCTCCAACGAGGTACAATGAGGTCGCCAGGGTGCCCTTCGGTGCCCATGACTCTGACCCGGCCTTGTACTTAGGCGGGTGCTCGAGAGGACCTCCCCCGGCGACGTCGACCCACCACCGGGGAGCCACCACATGGAGTCCGTCTCGAGCGACGAACGCGAAGTCCGCGCTGGGCGTAACCAGGCGATGTTCCGCGAGATCAACGAGCGCCTGACGCGTGACGATCCGCTCGCCGAGCTCACCGGCAGCCACGTGATCTCGTGTGAGTGCGCCGATCCGACCTGTGTCCGGACGCTCGCGATCTCGGCTCCGCGGTATGAGGGCATCAGGGCGGAGCCTCGGCACTTCGCGGTGCTCCCCGGCCATGTCTACCCGGACGTCGAGCGGACCGTCGCCGAATACAAGACGTACGTCGTGGTGGAGAAGCTCGGGCAGGCGGCCGACGTCGTCGAGTCCTTGCAGACCCGACCGCGTGCTTAACGGCCACCGCATGCGGTGACGATGGATGGATGGACGCCGAGCGGCGACGGTGGCTCGAAAAGGTGACCGACGCGGCGAAGCGAGCCTTCGCCGACATCGAGGACGATAGGCAGCACGACGAGCTCGACAGGTCGCTGTCGCAGCTCCGCCGGCGCCTGGCTGCCGAGCTCGAGAGCGATGTGGACGAGCGGCTCGTCCGGGCGCTGCAGGTCCAGCTCGAGCAGCGCGACCAGGTCTTGCGAAGCGGCGCTCGGCGTGTCGGCTGGAAGCTCGGCCTTGGCGAGCGCGAGCGCATCGAGGACGAGATCGCCGTCGGTCACCTGACGTCGGACACGTGTCTGCGCGGTGGCTCGGCGTATGCCGCCGACGACAGCGCCGCGGTGCTCTTCGCCGACGCCGAGGTGGCGGTTCGGCTCGGGAGCGACGTCGACTCCAGGACCTCGGTCGCAGCGACACAGGGCGCGATTGCCGGGTACGCAGTGGCGCTCGAGATCTGCGACGTCAAGCACCCTCCGGACGATCCGGAGGCCGTCGTCGCCGGAAATGTCTTTCACCGTGCCGTCGCGTTCGGCTCGTTCGAGTCGGCGCCTCCCGATGAACCGACGGCGGCGCGGCTCATCGTCAACGGCCGGACGCGTGCGACCGGCCAGGTCGGCTTCGACGTCGCGGAGCGCGTCGATGCGGCGGCGCGCGTGCTGGCCGGGGTCGGCGAGCGGCTGTGTGCCGGCGACCGTGTGATCACGGGGCTCGTGGTCAACGTCCCGGTCAGCCGTGGCGACGAGGTGGTCGCGGACATGGGCCGGCTCGGTCGCGTGGCACTCTCGATCGGTGCCTGAGAAGGGCTCGCCAGACGCTGCTACCGACCGCGGGCCGCGGCGCCCCGCAGGCTCGGTGGGATGCGCGCGGCCGACGCGGGGCGGGAGGGCAGTTGGCGCGCCGTCGGCGGGCCGAGATCGCTGCCGGAGCCGGTGTACTGCCAGCCGCGGAGGGTGGTCCCGGCGAGCCGCGGACGGTCGGCGAGCGCCCCGGCGAGCGTGTTCCCGATCCGCGTCAGCACGAGGCGTGTCGTTGCAGGGACGGGCAGCTCGCTCGTGTAGTCGCCCTCCCAGAGCTGCATCCAGCGCTGGGTGTACGACCGTCCATCCGGGCCCTTGGCGCGCTGGACCGTGTTGATGTTGCGGCGCGTGATCACCGGCCGGTTGGCTCCGTCGGCCCAGACGGTGATGGAGCCGGGTCGGACCGTGGTGCCATCCGTCCGACCTGCGATCCAGTGCACGACGTAGGTGTGCCAGGCGTCCCGTTTGGCCACGGGGAGTGACAGGTTGGTCGTACTCGGATCGAGCTCGATGTTGATCGTCGGGTGCCGCAGCTCGGGCTTCCAGCCGAGGTACAGCGACGAGATCCCGCGCCCGAAGCCCCAGCCGATCCCGCCGGAGTTGGGCGGCCCCGCGTCACCGGCCACGTTGTGGAAGTTGACCTGCGTGCCCCACTTGCCATGGTTCCTCGAGTCGTACGAAGACGGCCAGTAGCGCTCGATCACGAACCACCACTCGTCGTGCCCGCGCCGACCGTCGGCGTCCCGATAGCGCGAGTCGAGCAGCATGTACCGCTGGATCTGGCGCTGGCTGTCGGGAGAGCGATACGGCGTCGCCGGCGACTTGCCCATGAGCCACAAGCCCTGGTAGTTGCTCGCCGGATCGTCGTACCGGTGGACGTAGTTCGGAGTGATCGTCAGCTCGAACGTCGGCAGGACGCTCCCTCCGCCGGCCGCGAGCGCGGCGGCCGCACCGACTCCGACCACGGCCACGAGTGCAAGGAGGGCGGTCAGGCGTGATCGTCTCGTCATCTGGGAGCGTTCCTTTCCGGGCCTACGAGGGTCGGATCGACGGCGGCATGGCGCTCCGCCTCCCTCGATCGAGGGACGGCGGCCGTCGCGGGTGGCATGACGAAGCCTGGCACCCTATACAGGGCAAGGTTCCGCAGTCCTTTCGAAGCGGCGACCGCACGTTGCCGGTTGCACCGAACGTGACGACCGTGGAAGATCCCGCGACTGCGGCAGCCCGACGCAGTCTGAGAGCGCCGGTTGGGCGTCCCTTCCTCTCCCCGCCCACCGGCGCTCCCCCATTTCATCGGCCGTTCGCGGCCGCCACAGGAGGCTGTGCGGCAGGCCTGCAGCTAGGCGGCCGGGAGCGCTTCGAGCACCTGCTCGGCGTGCGTGTCCGGCTTGACCTTGCGCATCACGCTCGCGATCGTGCCGTCGGCGTCGATCACGAAGGTCGACCGCTCGACGCCCCAGTACGTGCGGCCGGCGTACGACTTCTCCACCCAGACGCCGTAGTCGTCGGCGACTGTGTGATCGGGGTCGGCGAGGAGGGTGAACGGCAGCCCGTACTTCTGCTTGAACGTCACATGAGAGTTCTCGCTGTCGGGGCTGACGCCGAGCACGACCGCGCCGCGCTGCTCGAAGTCGCCCCACGCGTCGCGGATACCGCAGGCCTGCGCCGTGCAACCCGGGGTGTCGTCCTTGGGATAGAAGTAGAGCACTACTGGCCTTCCGCGGAGGGCCGAGAGGGTGATGCTCTCGCCGGAGTCGCTCGGCAGAGTGAAGTCCGGCGCGACGGTTCCTTCCTCGATCATTGCTCTCCTCTCTCAGCGGGCCATCCAGCAGCCGACGGCGTCGCCGTCGACGCCGATCGTCGCGGGCGGGTCGCCGTTCGCGAGCGCGAATTCGCCCGCGAACGGGTCGTAGTACAGCTGGTACGTGCCGTCGTCGGCGACGAGGGCGCACCGACGTGGTTCCGCGAGCCCACGTGCGACGGCACCTGTATTCGACGTGTCCACCATGTGCCACTCCGGCTTGACGAGTGCCGCTCGCATCTCGGCGAGAAGGCGTTCTACCTTGTCGGCCGAAAACGCTCGCCCCAGCGCTCCGTCGGAGACCTCGTATCGGTACGACGCGATCTCGTCGAGGACGAACTGCTCGATTTCTTCGAGGTTCACCCGCTCCTACTGTCCATACGTTGCTGACGTGTCGTCCTTGGGATGCATACCGCGAGGCGTGAGACGCCCTGCCTAGAAATCGATGCGCATCACGACCCGACGGAGGGTCGGATGACTTACCTCGACGAACCCGGCTTCGGCGAAAGCGCTGCGGCTGCCCACGTGCACCTCGACCGGCATGATGTCGCGCCCTGGCTCGGTGATCATCGGATAGCCCTCGACGGCGCGAGCGCCGCGGTCACGGGCGAAGTCGACGGCCGCGCGTGCGAGAGCCCGGCTGACCCCGCGGCGCCGGAAGCCCGTGCGGGTGACGAAGCAGGTCACGGCCCAGACGGTCTCGTCGTTCTTGTCTTCCGCTCGCCCGTCCCACGGGACGCGGGTCTTGAGCAGTAGACGCGGATAGGCGTTGCGCGGCTCGACCGCGCACCAGCCGACGGGCTCGCCGTCGAGGTAGGCGACGAGACCGCTCGTCGTGCCCGACCCGGGGTGCCCGCAGTCGGTCTGCGCGCGGAGCCGGAAGGCGCGTTCCTCGGCGGGGAACGACGCCCACGACTCGCCGGGCTGCATCTTGTACCGCTGGCAGAAGCACCTGGACGGATCACCGCGCGTGCCGAAGACGGCCTGGAGATCCTCCCAGCTCGCCTCGTTCGCAGGGGAGATCGTGATGGGAGCCGGCTTGCTTTGCTCGATCACGTCGCCTCCTGGCCGGTAGCTAGGGTCAGCCGCGATGCTATCCCTGCACCAGTGGCTGGGAGCAACGCTCATCGTCGTCTGTGCGCTCGCGGCGATGTGGGGCGGGCTCGTCTACTGGCGCCGGCGCGGCGCGGGACACGTCCTCGCCCACGTGTTGGCGCTGGCGCAGACGCTGCTGGTGGCGCAGGTTGGCATCGGCCTCCTGCTCCTCTCCGACGACCGGCGGGCGCCGGACGACCTGCACTACGCGTACGGCTCGCTCGCGCTCGGCGCGGCGCTCGTGCCGTGGTTCTACGCGCCGGCGGAGGGGCGACGGCGGCTGCTCTGGTTCTCGCTCACGACGCTGCTCGCGGCCGCGCTCGCCGTCCGGGCCTTCCTGACGGGATGATGAGTCGATGAGGCGCTGGCTCTCCGACCACCCGACCGCACGCGGGTTCATGATCATCACGGCGATCGTCGCGGTCGTGGTCGTGCTGTCGCTCGAGGAGACGCTGGCTGCGATCGGCGGCCTCCTCAGCATCGCCTTCTTCCTCGCCATCGCGTTCTTCCTCTTCCTGCTCTGGCGCGAACGACGGAGCGACATCGAGGCGTGGTCGGAGCGCGGCAGGCGGGTCTTCTACGCCGCGGTGATCGTCGCGGTCGTCGACATCGGCATGCTGATCGGCCTCCGCCCGTCGGGGCCGGACGCGTTCGCGTTCGTGCTCGTGCTCGCGGCGTGCGTCTACGCGGGAGTCCGCGTGTGGCGCGACGAGCACCGGTACGGCTAGGGGCCGGTTCTACGCCTCGACGCGGGTCGCTGCGCCGTCGAGTGCGTCGAGCGCCTCGCGGATCGGGACGTGCCTGCCGACGAAGATCGGCGTATCGCGCTCCGTGTAGCGGCTCGCCTCGGAGTCGCGGAGCCGCAGCATCAGATGCATGAAATCGGCCGGCTCGTCGCACTCGAACGCGGTCATGAACTCCTGGTCGTCGATGCCGAAGGAGTAGGTCGTGTGGTTGTGGATGGTCGGGAACTCCTCACGGCCGATGCGGATGTGCTCGTCCATCGCGCGCTGACGATCCTCGGACGGCAGCGCGTACCAGGGGCGCACCTTCACGAAGGGGTACACGACGAGATAGGGCGAGCCTTTCGGCGCGACCTTCCGGGCCCGGCGCGCCTGGGTGTACGCCGACGCCTTGGTGGTCGCGAGGTACGAGTAGGGCGTGGAGAGCCAGCCCGCGAGCGGGCCGGCGTTCAGCTCCGCGCCGAGCTCGCCCAGGTCGTCGTACCGCTCCGTGATCTTCCAGAGGAAGAAGTCGGTCTCGGGCCGCACCCCGGCGGTCGAGTAGGTCCGCAGGTGGTCGAAGCGCTCGCTCCAGCGCTCCACGACGTCCGCAAACGCGTCCTTCCCCGCCGCGCGCTCCTCGATCGGCAGCCGCCGCCATGCCGGATCGACACGGAAGAACGTGTAGGCGACGTACTGGCCGGCCGACTGCTCGCTCACGGCGCTTATCGTACGCGGCATGACGCGCGCCGCCGTTCTGCTCGCCGTCCTGGCGCTCGCGGCCTGCGGCGGCGACGACGAGCCGGACGAGGACCCGGCTGCCTTCGCCAGGACGCTCGTGCAGCAACTCGACCGCGGCCAGACGGGGCTCGCCTGGGACGCGCTGCATCCGAGCCACCAGGACGCCGTGTCGCGCGCCCGCTACATCTCGTGCGAGGAGCGCGACCCGATCCAGGGCGAGGTCACCGGCATCCGCGTCGCGAACGTGCGCGAGGAGCCCTGGCCGGTCCCGGGCGAGGACGACCGGGACGACAGCACGGCGGTCACCCTCGAGCTCACGCTGGCGGTGCCCGACTCGGAGCCCCAGACGTTCGACCTCACCGTCCACCTGTTCGCGGTCGACGGACGCTGGCGGTGGGTGATCGGGCCCGACGACTACGGCAGATACGCCGACGGGGCGTGCCCGGCCGGGGGGTGAGGACGCCGTGCCCGTGATCGAGATCCGCGCGCTCCCCCAGCCGGCGAACGTCGACATCGGGCGCGTGCTCGACGTCGTCACGCACGCGGTTGCGGCCGTGCTCGGGGAGGAGCCGCGGGGGACCTGGGCGACGTGGGAGGAGATTCCGTTCACCCACTACTCCGAGGGCGGGGTGACGGTCACCGAGCAGCCGGCCACGACGCATCCACCACTCGTGCGCGTCTCGGGCGCGCCGCGCTCCGACGAGGTCGTCAGCCGCATCCTCGACACCGTGTCCGCGATGCTGACCCGAGAGCTCGGCGATGGCGCCCGGCAACGCGTTCGTGCGCTACGAGGAGCTCCCGCGCCCCCGACTGAGCATCGGCTAAGCCTCAGCAGCGGGCCGTGCGGACTGCGACGGCCGCGCCCTGCACCGTGTCGAGGCCGTCCTTCGCCGTGCCGTCGACGTAGTAGACACCGGACTGCCAGCCCTCGAGCGCGGGCTCGTCGTGAGAGTGGAAGATCAGGATGCCGACGACGTTCGGCGAGCAGGCCGCGATCTGGATCGCACGCCGGTAGTAGAGACCCTGCGTCTCCTCGTCGACGGTCGCAGCCGGCTCCCGGCCGGTGTAGGCGGTCGTCTTCTCCTGCGGGATCGTGGTCTCCACCCCGAACTCCGCGTACAGCACCGGCAGCTCGCGCGCCGGCTGTGCGGTGCCGCCGAACGCGTCGGCGAGCAGGTGGACGAGCTTTTCGTAGTCGGCGAGGCCGATGGTGGCCGTGTTCGGGTGCGGTCGGTCCGGCGGTGTCCGCGAGCTCTCGGGGTACGGATGCAGGGCGAGGGCGTCCATCACGGGACGGTCGCGGCCGCTCGCACGGTACGCCTTGCCCAGGTCGCGGATGAAGGCCGTCGCGGACTGGGTGTCGCGGCCCGTGCCCGGCCGGTCGATGCCTCGCGGCGCGAGGGCGCCGCCGTACACCACCACGTCCGGCGAGACCGCCTTGAGCGCGTCGTAGGTCTCCGCGAGGAGCTCGAGGTAGGCCGGCGCGGCGACGTCCTCGCCGCCCGGGCCGAACTGCGGCAGCCAGAAGCGGTTGAGGTTCGGCTCGTTGCCGACGATCACGTCCCGCAGCTCGGGGACGGCCCGCACCAGGCCGGCGGCGTAGGTGGCAAACGCCGTGCGGTCCTGTGCGGTGAGCGGCGTCGTCGCCGAGCCGGCGTGGTAGACGCTCACGTAGACACGGACGTCGCGGTCGTGCGCGTTCCTGACGACGCGACGCAGCGTCGCCACCTCGTCGGGCGCGGGCGTCGTCTCGCCCGGGTCCCAGATGCTCGTGACCCGAACGGCGCGGAACCCCGCGTCGGCGAGCTGCTTCATGACCTCGGCGCCGCGCCCCTTCTCGCGGACGGCGTCGTCGACCACGCCGACGACGAGCGCCTCTCCCGGCGCGCCTGTCGTGCCGCCGGCATCGCCCCCGCCACAGCCGCCGAGCAGCAACACGGCGACCAGCCAGGCGGCGCCACGCAGCACGGCCGATACGCTAGCCGCGATGACCGACGGCATCCGGGAGCAGCTCCGGGGGCTGCCCGCGAAGCCCGGCGTCTACCTCTTCCACGGCGACCGTGACGAGGTGCTGTACGTCGGCAAGGCGAAGTCCCTGCGCTCGCGCGTGCGCTCGTACTTCCAGAAGACGGGCGACGTCCGCTCCGGCTCCGCGCAGCTGCGCGAGCGCATCTGCCGCATCGAGGTGATCGTCACCGGCACCGAGGTCGAGGCGCTGCACCTCGAGCAGAATCTCGTCAAGCGGCACCGGCCACCGTTCAACGTCCGGCTGCGCGACGACAAGTCGTTCCCGTACATCGCGGTCACCGTGCAGGACGACTACCCGCGGGTCATGTTCACCCGCGAGCGGCACCGCCGCGGGGTCTGGTACTTCGGGCCGTACGCGAACGCGAAGAAGGTGCGCGAGACGCTCGACGTGCTCAACCGCGTCTTCCAGTTCCGCCCGTGCGAGGGGCCGAAGCCAGGCCGCCACTCGGGCATTCCGTGCCTCGACTACCACATCGAGCGCTGCGCGGCGCCCTGCGTGGGGTACATCTCGAAAGAGGACTACCGCGGGATCATCGACGGCGTCATCGAGTTCCTCTCGGGCGAGTCGCGGCCGATCCTGCGTGAGCTGGAGCGCAGGATGACCGCGGCCTCGGCCGAGGAGCGCTTCGAGGATGCGGCCCGCTACCGGAACCGGCTCTTCGCCGTGCGCCACCTGGCCGAGCGCCAGGCGGCGGACAAGGCCGCCGTCGGCACGATCGACGTGATCGGCATCGCCGCCGACTGCGACCGCGCCGCCGTCCAGGTCTTTCCGCTCCGCGGGGGCAAGATGGTCGACAGGCACGGCTTCCACCTCGAGAACGTCTCCGGACAGGACCTGACGACGATCCTGGAGGCGTTCTGCATCGAGTACTACGGGTCGGCTCCCGCGGTGCCGCCGCAGCTCGTGGTGCCGCCGGGGGTGGGGGACACCACGGCGCTCGCCGAGTTCCTCTCCGAGCGGCGCGGCTCGCGCGTCGAGGTGCGGGTGCCGGAGCGCGGCGAGAAGCGGCGGCTTTCCGAGCTCGCGGCTGAGAACGCGCGCGTTGCGCTCGCCTCGGACACCGCGGTCAGCGACGCGAAGCGCCTGCGGCGGCTCGAAGGGCTGGAGGAGCTGCGCGAGGCGCTCAACCTCGAGTCGCTGCCGATCCGGATCGAGTGCTTCGACATCTCGACCATCCAGGGCGAGTCGGCGGTCGGCTCGATGGTCGTCTTCTCCGACGGCGTGGCGAAGAAGGCCCACTACCGCAAGTTCGGCGTGCGCACGCTCGACGGCCAGGACGACTTCGCCGCGATGGCCGAGGTGATCGCGCGCCGCTTCGCACGGCTCTCGGTGTCGGTGAGCTCGGACGACTACGACGAGGGGTTCGCGGCCGTGCCGAACCTCGTGGTGATCGACGGCGGCAAGGGCCAGCTGTCCGCCGCGCTGGCCGCCATGCAGGCGTACGACCTGCCCCGCGTGGCCGTGATCGCGCTCGCCAAGCGGGTCGAGGAGGTGTTCGTGCCGGGCAGCCCCCACCCGATCCTGCTCGAGCACCACACGCCCGGCCTGCAGCTCCTGCAGCGGATCCGCGACGAGGCGCACCGCTTCGCGGTCGGATTTCACCGCCAGCGCCGGGAGGCGAAGGCGTTCGGGTCGATCTTCGACGAGCTGCCGGGCGTCGGCCCGGCCCGGCGGCGCACGCTGCTCCGCCACTTCGGCTCCGCCGAGCGGTTCCTCGCCGCCTCGCAGGAGGAGCTCGAGGGCGTGCCCGGCCTGCCGGCGAAGACGGCGCGCGCGATCTACGACCAGCTGCACAAGACCGCGGGAGCGCGCGCGTCCTAGCGCTTACTTGGCGGCCGCGCTCTCGGCCTTCGCGGCGTCGGCGTGGCGGCGGAAGCGGACCGTGCCGAGCGTCGCCGCGATCGCGGCGAAGCCGACGATCACGTTCACGACGGTCAGCGTGATCCGCATGCCGACGCTGAAGGCCAGCAGCGTCGAGCGCGGCGCCGTGCCGCGGAAGACGTAGACGATGAACGCCTGCTCGGTGCCGATCCCGCCGGGGGTCGCCGGCACGAGGCTGGCCATGCTGGTCGTCACCTGGACGAGCAGGACGTTCCGCACCGTGGCGTCGATGTCGAAGGCGCGCAGGAAGAACCCGATCGTGACGAAGCGCAGCGTCCAGTCGCAGAGCTGCCAGAACACGACCGTGCGGAGGTACCGCGGCCGGTTCCGCAGGACGGTGACGCCCTGCCGCACACGCGCCTTGAACTCCGAGACGCGGCGGTGGATCCACAGCGCGGCGATGATCCCGAGCACGACGAGCACGGCGCCGACCACGGCCGAGGCCCGTGGATGGTCGAGGAACCAGGCGAAGTCGAAGCTCGGCAGGCGCGACAGCACGTCGATCGTCGGCAGGACGTCCTGGGACAGCGCGTAGCCGAAGAGCGACAGCGCCATCACGCTGTCGACGATCGCCAGCACGAGCAGGCTGGCGGCAAGTGTCGTGTACGTGCTGGTCGGGATGGCGCGATGCGCCATGTAGAGCTTCACGGCGTCGCCGCCGCGGATCGGCATGATCGCGTTCACGCCGACGCCCGAGACGTAGGCCGCCCAGATCCTCCGCCACGAGACGCGCTGCTGCGGATAGGCCGCCTGGAGCGTGTTCCGCCACGCACGGCTCGTGCAGGTCGTCTTCAGCAGGTGACAGCCGATTGCGAGGGCAAGCGGCACGAAGTCGACCGCGCCCAGGCGCTCGAAGAAGACCTCGATCGCGTCGAGGACCGCGTGCATCCCCGGGACGGTAGCCGCGTTGCGCTAACGCGAACCGTCGACCGGGGGCGTGCCGTCCCCGTCCGACGACATGAACGGATAGCGGAAGTCCGTCGGCGGCACGAACGTCTCCTTGATCGTGCGCGGGCTCACCCAGCGGATCAGGTTCCACATCGAGCCGGCCTTGTCGTTCGTACCCGAGGCGCGCGCCCCGCCGAAGGGCTGCTGGCCGACGACGGCGCCGGTCGGCTTGTCGTTCACGTAGAAGTTGCCCGCCGCGTGGCGGAGCTTCTCGTGGGCCCGGTCGATGCCGTCCCGCTCGCGGGAGAACACGGCCCCGGTGAGGGCGTACGCGGCCGTCCGGTCGACGACCTCGAGCGTGTCGTCGTACTTCGCCTCGTCGTAGACGTACGCCGTCACGATCGGCCCGAAGAGCTCCTCTTTCATGAGCCGGAAGTCGGGATCGCTCGTCTCGATCACGGTCGGCTGGACGAAGAAGCCCTCGGAGTCGTCGACCTCGCCGCCGACGAGCACCTTCGCCTCCTGCTTTGCGAGCTCGAGCGCCTCCGCGTGCCCGCGCATCGCCTTCTCGTCGATGACGGCGCCCATGAAGTTCCCGAAGTCCGCGACGTCGCCCATCTTGATCTCGCGGACGTCCTCGACGACCCGGTCGCGCACCTCGTCCCAGATGTTCGAGGGGATGTAGAGGCGCGACGACGCCGAGCACTTCTGGCCCTGGTACTCGAAGCTGCCCCGGACGATGGCCGTCGCGACCGCCTCGGCGTCGGCGGAGGGGTGCGCCAGGATGAAGTCCTTGCCGCCGGTCTCGCCGACGATGCGCGGGTAGTTGCGGTACTCGCCGATGTTCGTCCCGATCGTGCGCCACATCGACTGGAAGACCGGTGTCGAGCCCGTGAAGTGCACGCCGGCGAGGTCGGGGCTCGCGAGCGCGGCGTCGCCGACGTCCGCGCCGCTGCCGTAGACGAGGTTGATGACGCCGTCCGGCAGACCCGCCGCCTCGAGCAGCCTCATCACGTAGTACGCCGACACGGCCGCGGTCGACGCCGGCTTCCAGACGACCGTGTTGCCCATCAGCGCCGCCGAGGTCGGCAGGTTGGCGCCGATGGCCGTGAAGTTGAACGGCGTGACCGCGAAGACGAAGCCCTCCAGTGGCCGGTACTCCATCCGGTTCCAGACACCCTGCGACGAGATCGGCTGCTCCTCGTAGATCCGCACCATGAACTCGACGTTGAAGCGGAAGAAGTCGATGACCTCGCAGGCGGCGTCGATCTCCGCCTGGTGAGCCGTCTTCGACTGGCCGAGCATGGTCGCCGCGTTGAGCGTGCTGCGCCAGGGGCCGGCGAGCAGCTCGGCAGCACGCAGCAGCACGGCGGCCCGCTCCTCCCACGGCGTGCGCGACCAGTCTGGCCAGGCGTCCGCGGCGGCCGCGATCGCGCGCTCGACCTCCGCGGGGCCGCCCTTCGCCACGTCCGCCAGCACGTGCCGCTTGCGGTGCGGCATCACGGCCTCGAACGTCTCCGCGGTCTCGACGTCCTCGCCGCCGATGACGAGCGGGATCCGCAGGCGCTCGTTGGACATCGTGCGCAGCCGCTCCTGCAGCTCCGCGCGCTCCGTCGAGCCCGGCGCGTAGCCCCGGACCGGCTCGTTCGCCGGCGGCGGCGGCCGGAAGATGCCGGGGGCGCTCACAGGTCGGATACTAGAGTGGGCCGGGTGCGAGTGGCGCGGCACGCCTACGCGGTCGAGGGGTGGGGCGTCGGCGAGCTGTGGACGGCCGCCGGGGTCGTCGTGGAGCACGCCTTCACGGTCGGAGGGGCCGCGCGCGCGGGTGACCACGCCCCGGCAGGCGACCCCAAGGGGACCCCCGAGTCCCCTTCTGGAACCGTAGCCCCGGCCGGGGAACGGAACGGTGACGCCTTCGTGCCGGATGTGCTCCAACGCGTCCACAGGCAGCTCG
This sequence comes from uncultured Gaiellaceae bacterium, assembly GCA_963733065.1. GTDB lineage: Bacteria > Actinomycetota > Thermoleophilia > Gaiellales > Gaiellaceae > CAVTBT01. Next base: position 276,551 of record CAVTBT010000004.1, on the reverse strand, counting down.
CCGGCGAGCCGGTCGACTTCACGGACGTGCCGCTCGACCTCGACTGGTGCACGCCGTTCCAGCGCGCCGTCGTCGAGGCCGCGCGCGCCGTGCCCTGGGGCGACGTCGTCACCTACGGCGAGCTGGCCGCGCACGCTGGCTACCCGGGTGCGGCGCGGGCCGTCGGGTCGGTGTGCGCCGGCAATCGCTTCTGGCTCCTCGTCCCCTGCCACCGCGTCGTCGCGGCGAGCGGCATCGGCGGCTACGGCGCGAGCGGCACCGGCCTCAAGCAGCGCCTGCTCGAGCTCGAGGGCGTTCCGGTTGGCGCTCTCTGACGAGCTCCGCAGCGAGCTCGCCGCGATCGCCCCCGGCCGCGCCTGCGACCGGCTTGCCGAGCTCTCGGCGCTCTTCCACACCGCGGGCAGCATCCATCTCCGCGGGCGCGGGGAGATCACCGTCCACCTCGACGTCTCGGCCTCCAGCGTGGCCCGGCGCGCGTTCGCACTGCTGCGGGAGCACGGCGTCCAGTCCGAGATCCGAACGTACCGCCAGCGCGCCTTCGCCAAGGCGACGCGCTACCAGCTCCACGTCGCCGGCGACGAGACCGCACGCGCGCTGCTCCGCGACGCCGGCGTGCTCGACCACCGCTCGCGTCCCCTCGAGCGCCCGCCGCGGCGCGTGGTCGCGAGATCGTGCTGCCGGCGCGCCTACCTGCGCGGTGCGCTCCTCGGCAGCGGCTCGCTGAGCGGGCCCGGCAGCCCGCACCTCGAGCTGCGCACCGCGTCCCCCGAAGGTGCCGAGTTCCTGCGCAGCGTCGCGGCGGCCGAGGGCATCGCGCTCGGCATCGTCGACCGGCGCCGCCATGTGGCTGCCTACGCGAAGGGGTCGGACGCGATCGAGGGCCTGCTGCTGGCGGCGGGCGCGAGCGACGCGGTGCTCGCGTTCGAGGAGCGGTCGGTGGTGGCGGGTCTCCGGGCCGAGGCCAACCGGCTCGCGAACGCCGACCACGCGAATCTCGTCCGGACCTCCCGTGCCGCGCAGGTCCAGCTCGACGCGGTCCGCCGCCTGGTGGCCGACGGCACGCTCGACTCGCTCCCCGATCGGCTGAGCGAGGCGGGCCGCCTCCGGCTGCGCCACCCGACGCTCTCGCTCGCCGAGCTCGCCGGGCGCGCGGACCCGCCGGCGTCCAAGGCCGGCATGCATCGCCGGCTCAAGCGCCTCGTCGAGTTGGCAAGCGCGTAAACGGCATCGGCATTTTCCGTCTTGTAAATCCGATGACTCGGCGCCCTAGGCTGCGTAACCTTCTCGCAGGGCGGGTCCGCGCTCGTCCGGCGATGGATTCAGACCCCGTCCGTCGCCCCGGTCCGGAGCGCGGTACCGCGGAGGGGGAGGTCGTCCTCGGAGCTCCCCCTCCGGCCCGCCCGTCCGCCCGTTCGCCACAGGCCGCGCTCGGGCTCCCGCCGGGCGAAGCCCGGCTCCGCCCGAGCGCTCGGCTCGCTCGCGGCACCGGGCTCTCCGGGTCTGTGCTTGTGCACTATCCCCTCCGGCCCGGCACCGCGAGCGAGCCGCCTGAGGCGAACGTTCGCCACAGGCCGGCGCTGCCTCCCGGCCGGCGGAGCCGGCCTCCGGCAGCGCCTCACGCCGCTGCGGGCACCGGGCTCTCCGGGTCTGTGCTGATGCACTATCCCCTCCGGCCCGGCACCCGCACCGACGTGCCTGAGGCGAACGAGCCGCGAGCCGATGACAAGGTTGACCGACGACTGGTGATGGTGCCTGCCTCGTTAGACTCGCCAGCGGTTCAGCCAGCGAGAGCGGGGGAGGACATGGCGGTACGGGTCGGGATCAACGGCTTCGGGCGCATCGGGCGCAACTTCTTCCGGGCGCAGCACGAGCTCGACGCGGACGTCGAGATCGTGGCGTTCAACGATCTCGGCGCCGGCGAGACTATGGCGCACCTGCTCAGGTACGACTCGACGCTCGGGCCCTTCCCCGGCGAGGTCGAGCTCGGCGAGGACGCCATCCGCGCCGGTGGCGAAGAGCTCAAGTGGCTGTCCGAGCGCGATCCGGCGAACCTGCCCTGGGGCGAGCTCGGCGTCGACGTCGTGCTCGAGTCGACTGGCTTCTTCACCGACCGCGCAGGCGCGCAGAAGCATCTCGACGCCGGCGCGAAGAAGGTCGTCATCTCGGCCCCGGCCACCGATCCGGACATCACCGTCGTGCTCGGCGTGAACGACGACGGGTACGACCGCGACAGCCACCACATCGTCTCGAACGCGTCGTGCACGACGAACTGCGTGGCGCCCATGGCGAAGGTGCTCGACGACCTCGCCGGCATCGAGAGCGGCTTCATGACCACGATCCACGCGTACACGCAGGACCAGGTGCTTCAGGACGCGCCGCACAAGGACCTGCGCCGCGCGCGCGCGGCCGCGATCAACCTCGTGCCGACGTCGACCGGCGCCGCGAAGGCGATCGGCCTCGTGCTGCCGCACCTGCAGGGGAAGGTCGACGGCATGTCGATCCGCGCACCGGTCCCGACCGGCTCGATCACCGACCTCGTCGTCACGCTCGGCCGCGACGTGAGCGTCGACGAGATCAACGGAGCGTTCAAGGCCGCTGCCGGCGGCGCGCTCGACGGCATCCTCCGCTACACCGACGACCCACTCGTCTCGTCGGACATCCAGAAGTCCCCCGCGTCGTGCATCTTCGACAGCAAGCTGACGATGGCGCACGGCCGGACGGCGAAGGTGTTCGGCTGGTACGACAACGAGTGGGGGTACTCGTGTCGGCTCGTTGATCTCGTCGGCCGACTGCTCTAGTGGGGCTGCCCCGCTCGGTCGTGACCGCGGACGTCGGCGGCAAGCGCGTCCTCGTCCGGGCCGATCTCAACGTCCCGCTCGAGGACGGGCGCGTCGCCGATGACACCCGCATCCGCGCCGCCCTGGCCACGCTACGGCTGCTCCTGGAGCGGGGGGCTGCGGAGGTGCGCGTCTGCTCGCATCTCGGACGGCCGAAGGGCGAGGATCCCGCGTACCGCATGGCGCCGGTCACCGAGCGTCTCCGCTCGCTGCTCGACGACGGGCGAGTTCACGTCCTCGAGAACACGCGCTTCGATCCGCGCGAGACGGCGAACGACGAAGCCTTCGCCCGCGAGCTCGCCGAGGGCTGCGACCTGTACGTCAACGATGCGTTCGGCTCCGCGCACCGGGCGCACAGCTCCACGGAGGCCGTCGCACGGCTCCTGCCCGCGTATGCCGGGCTGCTGCTGCTGGACGAGCTCGAGCACCTCGGGCGGCTGCTGGGCGACGTCGAGCGGCCGTTCGTCCTGATCACCGGCGGGGCCAAGGTGGAGGACAAGCTGGGCGTGCTGCAGCACCTCGGCGGACGGGCTGACACGGTGCTCGTCGGCGGCAAGATGGCCGAGGAGCTGCGCGACGAGAACCCGCTCGGCTTCCCGGTCGAGCTGCCGGAGGACATCGTGGCCGCCGACTCGTTCGAGGCCGACGCCGAGACCCGGGTCGTGGCGTACGACGCGCTCCCCGAGGGCTGGCTCGGCCTCGATATCGGGCCGGAGGCGCGGGAGTCGTTCGGAGCCCGGATCCGCGCTGCCGGCACGGTGTTCTGGAACGGGCCGATGGGCGTCTTCGAATGGGAGCGCTTCGCGGCCGGCACGCTGGCGGTCGCGCAGGCGGTCGCCGACGCCGACGGCTACACGGTCGTGGGCGGCGGCGATTCCGTCCGGGCGGTCCAGGAGGCGGGGCTCGCCGACCGGATCGCCTGGGTGTCGACCGGTGGCGGCGCCTCCCTCGAGCTGCTCGAGGGCAAGGAGCTGCCAGGCGTCGCGGCCATCCCCGCCGGCTGAGCTCTGCTCACGGCGGCCGGCGCCGCCCGATGAGCGACCCGATGCCGATCAGCGCGACGAGCAGGGTCAGCGCGGCGCCCCAGGTCAGCAGCGTGCCGGTGACGTCCTGGAGCGTGGAGCACGACGAGTCGCACTCCACCCAGCCGTCCGCGTCCCCCAGGCCGCTCAGGGAGAGCCAGAGCGCGAGCGTCCAGAGCACCGCGAGCACGCACGTGGCCCCGTACGCGTACGCCGCGAGGCGGTGGCGGCGGATCCCGATCGCAATCGCGGCGAACGAGGCACCGGCGAGCAGGACGAGCGTGACCCAATCCCCCGTCGACATCGCTCAGCATCCTAAGATCCGGCCGTGCTGGTCGCTGGGAACTGGAAGATGTTCAAGGGGCCGGGCGAGACGCTGGCCTTCCTCGACGGGTTCAGCGCCCCCGCCGGGGTCGACGTCGTCCTGTGCCCGCCGTTCGTCTCGCTCGCCGCCGCCGTCGACCGCGGGCACGACGTGTACGCACAGAACGTCCACTGGGAGCCGCACGGCGCCTACACGGGCGAGATCGCGCCCGACATGCTGGCCGAGCTCGGCGTCCAGGGCACACTGGTCGGCCATTCGGAGCGGCGGCAGCTCTTCGGCGAGACGGACGAGACCGTCGCGCGCCGCGCCCGGGCCGCCCTGGCGGCGGGCCTGAAGGTGATCGCGTGCGTCGGCGAGACGGTCGAGCAGCGCGAGTCCGGCGACACCGAGCTGGTGCTCAAGATCCAGGTGGAGGCGATCGCCTTCGCCGCCGGCGACGAGGAAGGTCTCGTGATCGCCTACGAGCCGGTCTGGGCAATCGGCACCGGCAAGGTCGCGACGCCCGACCAGGCAGAAGAGGCGCACGAGTTCGTGAAGAGCATCCTCGACCGCCCGGTGCTCTACGGCGGGTCGGTCAAGCCGGAGAACGCCGAGGAGCTCCTCAGCCGGCCGGCCGTGGACGGTGCGTTGGTCGGCGGCGCCTCGCTCGACCCCGAGTCCTTCGCGGCGATTTGCGAGACGGCGGCGCGCATCCCCTCGTAGCGCTGGTGATCCTCGACGGCTGGGGCTGCGCCCCAGCCGGCCCGGGCAACGCCGTCGAGCTCGCCGACACACCGGTCTTCGACCGGCTCTGGCGCGACTTCCCGCACGCGACGCTCGAGGCTTCCGGGGGAGCAGTCGGCCTGCCGCCGGGTCAGATGGGGAACTCCGAGGTCGGTCACCTCACGATCGGCTCCGGGCGGATCCTGTTCCAGGACCTGCAGCGCGTGAACGTCGCGGTCAGCGACGGCTCGTTCTTCGAGAACGGGGCGCTCGTCGGCGCATTCAGGCGGGCGAAGGAGCGCGGCGGCGACGTTCACCTGCTCGGCCTGGTCTCGTACGGCGGCGTCCACTCGCACATCGACCACCTGCGGGCGCTGCTCGAGCTCGCGGAACGCGAAGACATGGCCGCTCGTACGTGGATCCACGCATTCACGGATGGGCGCGACGTCTCGCCCACGTCGGCCGTGCGCGATCTCGCCGAGCTGCCGCAGGACCGAGTCGCGACGGTCGTCGGGCGCTACTACGCCATGGATCGAGACGGTCGCTGGGACCGGACCGAGCGGGCGCTGGCCGCGATCACCACGGGCAAGGGCGCCCAGGTCCATAGCATCCTGGACGCGGTGCAAGAAAGCTACGACGCCGGCGTGACCGACGAGTTCATCGAGCCGCTGGTCGTCGACGGAGCGCCGCGGCTGGCGGCGGACGACGCGGCGATCTTCTTCAACTTCCGCCCCGACCGCGCTCGCCAGCTCTCTGTGCGGCTGCTCTCCGTCGGACGCGACCTGACGACGATGACCGTCTACCGGGAGACGTTCTCCTGCCCGGTGGCCTTCGCGGAGCAGGAGGTGCCGAAGACGCTTGCCGAGGTACTGGCGACCCATGGCCTGCAGCAGCTGCACGCGGCTGAGACCGAGAAGTACGCGCACGTCACCTACTTCTTCAACGGCGGCGTGGAGACGGAGTGGGAGGGGGAGACGCGCATCCTCGTGCCGTCGCCCCGCGACGTGCCGAGCTACGACTACAGGCCGGAGATGGCGGCGGACGAGCTGACGGCCCGGGTCTGCGAGGAGATCGGCCGCGGCTACGCATTCGCGGTCGTCAACTTCGCGAATCCCGACATGGTCGGGCACACGGGGTCGATTCCGGCGGTGGTACGGGCGGTCGAGACCGTCGACGCCTGTCTCGGCCGGGTGGTGGACGCCGTGGCGGCGGCAGGCGGTGTGTGTCTCGTGACCGCCGACCACGGAAACGCCGAGACGATGCTCGAGCCGGACGGCATCAGCCCGCATACGGCGCACACGACGAACCCCGTGCCGCTGATCCTCACGGCCGCCGGTCAGGACCTTCGCACCGACGGCGAACTGAGCGACCTCGCGCCCACGATCCTCGCTCTGCTGGGCGTCGAGCAGCCGGTCGAGATGTCCGGAAAAGCTTTACTCGATATCCGCTGACGGGGGCTATACTCCGGCGACTTGGCGCTCCCACAGCCTGACCTCGGGGTTCTGCGGAAGGCACAGCGCGGCGACGAGAGAGCGTTCTCGCTCATCGTCCGAGCGTACGAGCTTCCCGTCTACAACTACGTTCTGCGCCTCGTCGGTGACCGTGCGCTCGCCGAGGATCTGACGCAGGAGGTCTTCCTCCGCGTCTATCAGGGCCTCTCGAGCTTCTCGCTGCGGTGCCGCTTCACGACGTGGCTGTTCCAGGTGACGAAGAACCGCGTCCTGGACGAGTTGCGGGCGCTCGAGCGCCGCCCGCGCGCGGTCGTGACGCTCGACGACATCCCGCCGCTCGAGGTCGTGGACGCGCCGTTCGAGCGCGTCGAGGCGATCGACGCCGTCTGGCGGGCGGTCGAGCATCTGAACGTCGACCTGAAGATGGCGCTGCTGCTGCGCGACGTCGTCGGTCTGTCCTACACGGAGATCGCGGACTCGCTCGAGATCACGCTCGCGACCGTGAAGTGGCGGATCTACAAGGCGCGCGAAGAGGTACAGCTGGCGCTCGCCCGCGAGGGCATCACGTACGGCGACGAGCGGGAAGCCCCGGCCGCCGCCGCGTCCGAGCCGGCACGGTCGTAGCGGCGACGGCGAGGCGGCCCGTCAGGCCGCCCCGTTCGCGTCCTCCTTCGCCGCGAGCCGGACGCTGCCCGCCATCGCTTCCTTGAGGTGCCGGCGCTGAATCGGCAGCTGCGTGCGGGTCAACTGCCGGATGCCTGCGTGCTTCGCCTGCTTGTTGAGCTCGTCCAGCACCGTCCAGTGACCGACTTCAGCCGCCTCGGCCATGGTCAGGAACTCGAAGCCGTCGAGCCCGTCGGCGCTGCGGCCGAGGTACGTCGACATCATCTTCGTCGCCTTCTGCCGGACCTCGCGGGCTTCCTTCATGATCGCGCCCTTCTTGCCCGAGAAGGTGCCGGCGACCTCCGCGCCGCCCTTCTCGCCGGCGGCGGCCTCGCTCTTCATCGTCTTCAGCGTGCGCTTCAGCTCGCGGTCGCCGGTGAGCTTCGCGATCTTGTCGGTCGCCCCCTGCGCCGCCATCGCCAGGCCGATCACCTCGCCGAGCTTCGCCTCGAGGTTGGTCAGCTCCGGGGTCGGGCGCCGACTCGCGGCCCTGCGGCGGCGGGTCGACGCGCTTCGTGCTCTGGGCATGGTCGTCTCCTTCGGTCGGGCCGCCGTTACAGACCGTGCTCCAGGCGCGCCGCGAGCCCCTCGGGGAGGCCCACGGCACGCACGGCGGCCTGCGTCTCGGCGATCGGGTAATCGACTCGGCGGAACGTTGCCCGTGCGGACTCTGTGTCAATCACGAGCAGCGCTGCGCGCGGATCGCCGTCGCGCGGCTGGCCGACCGAGCCAGGGTTGAAGAGACCGCGGCCGGCGGCGAGGTCGACGTCCGTGCCGTCGGGGGCGAGCCCCGCGCTGGCAGCGGCGCCGTCGTCTGCGATCTCGACGCGGAGCGCCACGTGGCTGTGGCCGACGAGCACGTGGCGCTCGGGCGCGGCGGCGAGCGCGGCGGCGGCGGTGTGCCCGTCCAGCACGTACTCCCAGATGGGATCGCGCGGGCTGCCGTGGTACAGGCCGAACCCGGCGCGGACGCCCTTCGGCTCGAGGGCGGCCAGGAAGGACCGCGAACGCTCGGACAGGACGCCCTGCGTCCACTGGATCGCAGGACCCGCGTCGCCGCCGAACTCGTCGGTTCCGACCTTGCCGATCGCTGCGAGGTCGTGGTTCCCGGCGAGCACGACGTCCGCCCGGTCGCGCACCCGCTCGACCGTCTCGTTCGGGTGCGGGCCGTAGCCGACGAGGTCGCCCAGGCACCACACCTCGTCCGGCGAATCGCTGTCGATCGCCGCCAGCACGGCGTCCAGCGCGGGGAGATTTGCGTGAATGTCGGAGATGACGGCGACGCGCATGGCCGTGGCGGCGACCCTAACGGCGGTCTGGATCGCGGCGGGCGCGCTGCTGTGGCAGACCGACGTGCCGGGGAACCTCGTGGTGCCGGTCATCGACGCGGCGGGCGTCTTCGGCGTCGAGACAGTGTCCGACAACGCCCGCTACGCGACGCTGCTGCGCGTGCTGCTCGTGGCGTCGCTGGCGGCGCAGCTCGCGGTACTCATGCTTGCCGCGAGGCACCGACTGGCGCTGGGCCGGCTCCTCGTCGGCCCACCGCTCGTGCGGGCGGCCCTGTTCGGAGCCGGCCTTGTCGCCGCGCTCTGGGTCGTGCGCGTACCGGTCGCCGTGGCGCGGCACTGGTGGCGGCGTCGCCACGACGTCTCGGAGCTCGACTATGCGTCGTACCTCCTCGGCGGGTGGCCGTGGCTCGTCGGGCAGCTCGTCGTGGCGGCGCTGGCGTCGGCGGCGGTCGTCTTCCTCGCGCGCCGGCTCGGACGGTTCGCATGGCTCGCCGCATGGGCGGCGCTGGTCGGGCTGGCCGCGGCGTACGTGCTGGCAGGCCCGCTGCTCCTGTCGCCGCGGCTCGAGCCCCTGCGCGACGAGCGGCTCCGCGCGGAGATCCGCGCGCTCGGCGCCGAGCTCGGCGTCGACGACGTCCGCGTCGAGGTGCGCCGCGCCGCGGAACGGACGCGTGCGGTGAACGCCGAGGCGGTTGGCGCGCCGCCGACCACCACCGTCGTGCTCTGGGACACCCTGCTCGCCCCGGACGTCGCCGCGGGCGAGGTGCGCTTCGTCGCCGCGCACGAGCTCGCGCACGTCGCCCGCCGGCATGTCGAGAAGGGGCTGGCGTGGTTCGCGCTGCTCGCGCTGCCGTGCACGTGGCTCCTGTTCCGGCTCACCGATCTGCGGCGACCGTCCGACGTCCCGCTCGCAGCGCTCGTCGCCGTGCTCCTCGCGCTCGCCCTCAGCCCGCTCGCGAACGCCGTCTCGCGTCGCTACGAGCGCGAAGCGGACTGGCTGGCGCTCCGCGCGACGGGGGACACCGACGGGGCGGAGGCCCTCTTCCGGCGCTTTACCAGGACGAGCCTCACCGATCCCGACCCGCCGGCGCTCTGGCACGCCCTGAACGGCACCCATCCGACCCTCGCCGAGCGGGTCGCGCTCAGTCGCGCGGCGGCGTCTCCGGGAGGTCCTGGATCCCCTTGACGGTGGCGTACTTCGACCACGCGTCCTGGATCGCGTCGAGCAGCTCCTTCGTGAAGCGCTGCGACATGTTCACCCGGGAGACGACGACTCCGGGCATGTCCCCCTCCTCGACCTCGTGGTCGATGCGGGCGAACGTGATCGTGAACTCGTAGTCCGAGAAGCTGACGTTGGCGAAGTTCGCGTAGACGCCAGAGAGGTGCTTCTCGTCGATCTGGATGTTGAGACGGCGCTCGGCGCCCTCGTCGTCCACGTCGTCCACCGTGCTGGATACTACGCCCCGTGTACTCCTCGAGCTGGCGCCGCTTCGGCCTTGCGGTCGCGGCGCTCGCCGTCCTGCTCGCCGTCGGCACGCTCGGCTTCCGCGCCATCGGCGACGAGGGCTGGATCGACTCGCTCTATCGATCCGTGCTCACGGTCTCGCTGAGCGGCATCGACTCGAGCGCCGACTCGACCGGGATCGCGCTCTTCACGATCGTCCTGCTCCTGCTCGGGCTGGCAATCTTCGCGTACGTCGCCGGTGCCATCGTCGAGGCGATCGCACAGGGCGTGGTCGGAGGGGCATGGGCCGATCGGCGGCGGCGAAAGGCGATCGACGCGATGCGTGACCACTACATCATCTGCGGATACGGGCGGGTCGGCCGCCGGGGCGGGCACGAGCTCGCGGCCGCCGACGTGCCGTACGTGGTGCTCGACTTCAGCGACGAGGCGATCAGCGGCGCGCGTGAGGACGCCGTGCCGTTCGTGGTCGGGAACGGCACCGCCGACGCCGATCTGCTCGAGGCCGGCATCGAGCGCGCGCGAGGTCTGATCGCCGCCTCGGACTCCGACGTCGACAACCTCACCATCACGCTCTCCGCGCGGGCCTTGCGCTCCGACCTGATGATCGTCGCGCGGGCATCGACCGGCGAGGCCGAGCGGAAGCTGCGGCTCGCGGGCGCCGACCGGGTCGTCCAGCCCTATGCGGCGGCCGGGATGGAGATGGCGAAGCTGTCGTTGAAGCCGCAGGTGGCGGCGTTCCTCGACATCGTCTCGACGCACGGCGGCCCCGAGCTGCGGTTCGAGGAGATCGAGGTGACGGCCGTCTGCGGCCAGGCAGGCCGCACGATCCGCGAGCTGCGCGTGCGCCACCGCACCGGAGCACTGGTCGTCGGCCTGCGCAAGCGCGACGGCGCCTTCGACACGACGCCCGATCCGGACACCGTGCTCGAGGAGGGCGACGTGCTCATCGGGGTCGGCACGAACGACGAGCTGAGCGCGCTCGAGGAGCTCTTCGCGCCGGGAGCGGGCGCCGCCCTTGCCGGCTGAGGCCGTCACCCGGCTCGAGGAGGAGCTCGCACGCGCGGCCGGCGCGCCGGTCGAGCTCGAGCGCCCGAGCGACCCGACGCACGGCGACTACGCGACGACCGTCGCGCTCCGGCTCGCGAAGGAGCGCCGCCAGGCGCCGCGGGCGATCGCGGAGGAGCTCGCAGGAGCGGCCGAGGCGCTGCCCGCGGTCGAGCGTGCCGAGGTCGCAGGGCCCGGGTTCGTGAACCTCTGGCTCGAAGCAGCCTGGTACGGGGAGGCGCTGGCCGAGATCCTGGCCGCCGGCGACCGCTATGGATCGGGTTCGGCGGCCGAATCGGAGCGGGTTCAGGTCGAGATGGTGTCCGCGAACCCGACCGGCCCGATCACGGTCGCCGCCGCCCGCAACGGCGCGTACGGCGACTCCCTCGCGCGGCTGCTCGAGTTCGCCGGGCATGAGGTCGAGCGCGAGTACTACTACAACGACGCGGGTGCGCAGATGGACAAGTTCCGCGCGTCGGTGGAGGCCCGCAGGCGCGGCGAGGAGCCGCCCGCGGACGGCTACGTCGGCGAGTACGTCGCGGAGCTCGCGACGCTCCCGGGCGATCCGGTGCCCGAGATGCTGCGGCGGATCGAAGGCTCCCTGGAGCAATTCCGGATCCCCTTCGACTCGTGGGCGAAGCAGAGCGAGCTGCAGCAGCAGCTGCCGGAGTACCTGCCGCGGCTGGACACCTATGAGCGGGACGGCGCGGTCTGGGCCCGTTCGTCGGCGTACGGCGACGAGCAGGACCGGGTGCTGATCCGTTCGGACGGCGGAGGCCCGACGTATCGCGCCGCCGACGTCGTCTACCTCGCCGAGAAGCTCGACCGCGGCTTCGCGCGCGCGATCTACGTCCTCGGCGCCGACCACCACGGGACGCGCAACTGGTACGCCGCCGTCGGCCGCATGCTCGGCTACGACCCCGAGCGAATCGAGGTGCTGCTGTACCAGCTGGTCTCGCTCGTCCGCGGCGGCGAGACGGCGAAGGTGTCGAAGCGCCGTGGCGACGTTGTGTTCCTCGACGACTTCGTCGACGAGGTCGGGGTCGACGCCGCCCGCTGGTACCTCGTCTCGCGAGGCCACGACCAGGCGATCGAGATCGACGTCGACCTCGCCGCCGAGAAGACGCAGAAGAACCCCGTCTACTACGTCCAGTACGCGCATGCGCGGATCGCCGGCATCCTGCGGAACGCAGGCGACGCGGCCGCGTCGGCGGAGCCGCGGGCCGAGCTCGCCCCGGAGGAGCGTGACCTCGTCAAGCGCCTCGCCGAGTTCCCGGGCGTCGTCGCCGAGGCGACCGAGCGGCGCGGGCCGCACGCGCTGCCGACCTACGCCATTCGCGTCGCGGACGACTTCCATCGCTTCTACCACGAGCACCGGGTGCTCGACAGCGGCGAGGCAACGCCGTTCCGGCTCGCGCTGGTGCGTGCCACCCAGATCGTCGTTGCACGCAGCCTCGACCTGATCGGGGTGGAGCCGCCCGAGCGCATGTAGCGGCGCGGTAGGATCGCGCCCGCAGTGAGCGTCGCGCCGGACCGGAACCTCGCGCTCGAGCTCGTTCGCGTCACCGAGGCCGCCGCTCTCGCAGCGTCGGGCTGGGTGGGGCGTGGTGCGAAGGAGAGCGCCGACCAGGCCGCCGTCGACGCGATGCGGCTCATGCTCGACACCGTCGACATGGACGGCGTCGTCGTGATCGGCGAGGGCGAGAAGGACGAAGCGCCGATGCTGTTCAACGGCGAGCAGGTCGGCAACGGCAACGGGCCCGAGGTCGACGTGGCCGTCGACCCGCTGGAGGGCACCCGCCTGACGGCGCTCGGCATGCCGAACGCGATCGCAGTGATCGCCGTCGCCGAGCGCGGGGCGATGTTCTTTCCGGGCGCCGCCGTCTACATGGACAAGATCGCGGTCGGACGTGAGGCAGCCGACGCCATCGACATCGACGCCACGCCGACCGAGAACGTCCGTCGCGTGGCCACGGCCAAGGGCCTGGAGCCGAACGAGGTCACGGTGGTCGTCCTCGAGCGCGACCGGCACGACGCCCTCATCGCCGAGCTCCGCGACGCCGGGGCGCGGGTCAATCTCATCCGCGACGGCGACGTCGCGCCGTCGATCGCGGCCGCGCAGGCGTTCACCGGAGTCGACATGCTGATGGGCGTCGGCGGCACGCCGGAGGGCGTCATCTCCGCCGCCGCGATCAAGTGCCTCGGCGGGGCGCTCCAGGGCCGGCTCTGGCCGCGGAGCGACGAGGAGCGCTCGGCGCTCGTCGACGCGGGGTTCGACGTCGACCACGTGCTCACCCAGGACGACCTCGTGGCCGGCGACGACGTCTTCGTGGCCGCGACGGGCGTCACGAGCGGCGCTCTGCTGCGCGGCGTGCGCGTCAGCGCCGCCGGTGCCGAGACGGAGTCCGTGGTCATGCGCTCGCGGTCGGGAACGGTGCGGCGGATCGCCGCCTACCATCCGTCGGAGAAGATCAGGCCGTTCAGGAAAGGAGCTCGCGATGGACGTTGACCTCAGGGCGACTGCGGAGGAGATCGTCGCCAACGACCGCGGCATCCTCGCCGCCGACGAGAGCACGGGCACGATCAAGAAGCGCTTCGACTCGATCTCGGTCGAGTCGACCGAGGAGAATCGCCGTGCCTACCGCGACCTGCTGTTCACCACGCCGGGACTCGGCGAGTTCATCAGCGGCGTCATCCTCTACGACGAGACGATCCGGCAGTCGAGCGCGGACGGCACGCCGTTCCCGAAGCTCCTGACGGCGAACGGGATGATCCCCGGCATCAAGGTCGATACCGGCGCGAAGCCCCTGGCGTTCTCGCCGGACGAGACCGTCACGGAGGGCCTCGATGGGCTGCGCGAGCGGCTCACCGAGTACGTCGACCTGGGCGCGCGCTTCACGAAGTGGCGCGCCGTGATCACGATCGGCGACGGCATCCCCACCGACTACTGCCTGCGCGTGAACGCCCATGCGCTCGCCCGTTACGCGGCGCTCTCGCAGGAGGCTGGGCTGGTGCCGATCGTCGAGCCCGAGGTGCTGATGGACGGCGACAACACGATCGAGCGCTGCTACGACGTCACGAAGGAGACGCTGCACCACGTCTTCCGCGAGCTGCACGAGCAGCGCGTTCAGCTCGAGGGCGCCCTCCTCAAGCCGAACATGGTCGTCTCCGGCAAGGGCTGCTCCGAGCAGGCGGACGCCGAGCGCGTCGCGGAGCTGACGCTGAAGGCGTTCCACGAGACCGTCCCGGCCGCGATCGGCGGCATCGTCTTCCTCTCGGGTGGCCAGTCGGACCAGCAGGCGAGCGAGAACCTGAACGCGATCAACGCGCACGGACAGCAGCCGTGGAAGCTCTCCTACTCCTACGGTCGCGCCCTGCAGGCGCCGGCCCTGGCCGCGTGGTCGGGCGAGGCCGGCCAGGTCGAGGCCGGGCAGCAGATGCTCCTGCACCGCGCGCGGCTGAACAGCGCCGCCGCGGGCGGCCGCTACTCGATCGACATGGAGGACCTTGCGCGTGCGACCTGATCCGCTAGGGTCGCGCTCGTGCCCCCTTCTTTCCTGGCATGGGAGCTAGGAGCGCTCGTCGTCGCCACCGCGGTCGTCGCCGCCTGGTTCGCTAGCCCGGCGTTCGGCGTGGTCGTGACCGGCCTGGCGCTCACGGTCGCGTACGCGGCCTGGCGCAGCGGCTCGCAAGAGGCCTCCGAGTCTCGCTCCCGCTCCCGGTAGCCAGAGCGCAGCCGGACGTGGTCGAGTTTCTCTTCTGGGAGGAGTGCCCCTCCCACGAGGAGGCTCTGCAGCTGCTCCGCGACGTTCTCGCCGACGCCGGGGAGGACCCCGACGCGGTGCAGATCGTCGAGGTGCACACGCAGGAGGACGCCGAGCGGCTCGCGTTCCCGGGCTCGCCCACGATCCGGGTCGCCGGCCGCGACATCGACCCCGCAGGCGCCGGCTCACGGCCGTCGCTGACATGCCGGATCTACCATCTGCCCGACGGGCGGCCTTCGCCCGTTCCCAGCCGTCTGCAACTCGAGGAGGCTTTTCGACCATGACGCTCGCGCTCGGCTCGCCGGCCCCGGACTTCTCGCTTCCGTCCGTCGACGGCTCGACGAGGTCGCTCTCCGACTACGGCGACGCACCGCTGCTCGCGCTCGTGCAGTCCTGCAACCACTGCCCGTGGGTCCAGGCCTGGGAGAGCCGGATGAGCGACCTGCAGCGCGAGTTCGGAGACAGCGGCTTCCGCCTGGTGGCGGTGAGCTCGAACGACGCCGAGCGCTTCCCCGAGGACTCGTTCGAGGCCATGGCCGAGCGCGCGCGTGCCGAGGGCTTCGCCTTCGAGTACCTCTACGACGAGAGCCAGGAGCTCGCGCGCGACCTCGGCGCCGAGCGGACGCCCGAGGTCTTCCTCTTCGACCGCGACCGCAGGCTCGTCTACCACGGCGCCATCGACGACAACCGGGACGACACGGCGGTCCGGGCAGCGCTACCTGCGCGACGCGATCGCGGCGGTGCTCGACGGGCGCGAACCGGCGGTGGCCGATACCCCGGCGGTCGGCTGCACCGTCAAGTGGAAGCAGTAGCCGGCGCGAGCTCCTGCCGCACGACCGGCGCGACCTCGGTGCCCAGCAGCTCGATCGACCGCATGACGCCTGCGTGCGGCATCGTGCCGACGCTCATCTGCAGCAGGAACCGGTCGTGGCCGAAGATCTCGTGCTGGCGCAGGATCTTCTCGACCACCTCCTGAGGACTGCCCACGAAGAGCGCGCCGCGCGGCGTGCGCATGGCGTCGAAGTCCACGCGGTCCATCGGTGTCCATCCTCGTTCGCGACCGATCCGGTTCATCATCCCCGTGAAGGGCGCGAAAGCCTCGTCCGCGGCTCGTTGCGACGAGTCCGCGATGTAGCCGTGGGAGTTGATGCTGAGCGCGGGCGGCTCGTGGCCGGCGGCGCGCGCCGCCTGCCGGTGGATGTCGGCGAAGGGCGCGAAGCGCTCGGGCAGGCCGCCGATGATGGCGAGCGCCATCGGCAGGCCAAGTGCTCCGGCGCGAGCGGCGGACGGCGCGTTCCCGCCCACGGCGACCCAGACCGGGAGCGGATCCTGCACGGGTCGCGGGTAGACGCCGAGGCCGTCGAGGGCAGCACGGTGGCGTCCCGACCACGTGACGTGCTCCGACTCGCGGAGCCGGATGAGCAGCTCGAGCTTCTCGGCGAAGAGCTCGTCGTAGTCGGCGAGGTCGTACCCGAACAGCGGGAACGACTCGATGAACGAGCCGCGTCCGGCCATGATCTCGGCGCGGCCGCCGGACAGCAGGTCGACGGTCGCGAAGTCCTGGAAGACTCGCACCGGGTCGTCCGAGCTGAGCACGCTGACGGCGCTCGTGAGGCGGATCGTCCGTGTCCGGGCAGCAGCGGCGCCAAGCACGACCGCCGGCGACGAGACGGCGAAGTCGGGGCGGTGGTGCTCGCCGACGCCGAAGACGTCGAGCCCGACCTGGTCGGCGAGCTCGATCTCCTCGAGCAGGTCGCGGATGCGATCGGAGCCGCTCACGGTCGTCCCCGACGCGGACGGCGTCAGCTCGGCGAACGTGTAGACGCCCAGCTCCATGGCGCGAAGCCTAGGAAGGTTCGGCGGAATCGACTTCACGCTCGACGAGCCTGTGGACATCGAAGATCTCCGGTGGTGCGGAAAACGCGATGCCCAGTTCCGCCAGCACGGGCAGTTGTCCCAACCGCTCGCCGAACGCCTCGAACTGCTCGCGCGAGTCCCAGATCTCGATGACCTGCAGGTCCCCGTCGGCCCCAAAGCAGATGTGGCGGTCGAGGCCATCCGGCCTAGGATCGACGCCGGCTGCCTCGAGCTGCCGGCTGCTTTCGTCATACGTCTCTGCTGTCAGAGATGCGGGCTTGAAACGAACGACGATGCTCATGACGCGATCCTCCCGTCCTCGGCTCTGGCCGACCCTATCCGGCGGCTCGCGTTCGACCGAGCGCATGTCGGTTGCCGTACCAGGCGGTCGTTTGGCCAATGCGCGCAACGCCCGCTGCGGATGTGACAACCTGGCGAGGCGCGAGATGCGGAAGGACGTGCGTGAGTTCATCCGTCGGCTTGAAGCCGCGGGCCTGACTGTCGAGTCGACGCCGGGGCACTACCGGGTCCTGCGTGACGGAAAGCCGCTGCGCAAGGCGAATGGCATGCCGTTCATGCTGCCGTTCTCTCCGGATACGACCCGCTGGCGCAGAACGGCAATCGTCGAGCTACGCAAGCTCGGCATCGACCCGTAGCCCGTCAGAAGCACGAAGCCACCTGGTTAGCGGGTTCGGGGTCCTGCGACGACGCGCATGTTCCTTATGACGCGTCTGCGTCATTGAGAGATTGAGCAGGAGTGCCGATTCGTCGCCTCGCAAGTCGGCCCCAATCCAAGGAGAAGAAACATGCGCAAGATCGGTGCCCTGCTCGGGGTGCTCGTGATGGGCCTCGCGCTCGTTTCGGCGGCGACCGCCGGCAACTGGACGTTGCCGCAAGCCGATGCCTTCGCCAGCGAGATCGCCGGCAAGCCGGTGCAGACCTACTGCGAGAGCGATTGGGCCAGCTGGGATCAGTTCGCCTACTCGAACAACATCGTCGGCCACCACCTGTTGGGCATGACGTGGCTCGACCAGCCGATCGTCTACGTCAACCCGAGCGTCTGCGAGGCGCTGCACATGGCGGTCGACCTCGGGCCGGCCGGCTACCGCGATGCCGGCATGGCCTACTACGCGCAGGCGATCCTGACGCTCACGCACGAGGCTGTTCATCAGCGCGGCGTCGAGGACGAGGGCCAGACCGAGTGCGCGGCGCTGCCGCTGGCGCTGCCGGCGGCGGTCAAGCACCTGGGCCTGCCCGCGACGGTCAAACAGACGAAGCTCGTCAGACAGCGCGTCAAGGTCAAGGGAAAGTGGACGACCAAGCTCGTCCAGAAGACCGTGACCGTCCCCAACCCGGACCTCACCCGCGTCGACCAGTGGATCAAGGCGTACCACGCAAGCGCACCGGCCGAGTACAAGACCGTCTGCTAATCCGACTACAGCAGCCTGCTGCGACCGAAGGCCCGCTACGGCGGGCTTTCGTCGTTCTGCGTGACAAGCACCATGTGCGGCCCTTTTCAAGACGCGGCTGAGCGCGAACGGGTGCGCAAGGCGCTGACCAAGATCGGCTTCGGCAGCACCGGCTGACATTCCGCTGACATTCGGGCCGAAAGCGGCCTCGTTGCCGCCACCGCTGCAAACAGAAAGGCCCCGTTTCCGGGGCCTTCTTCAAGCGGGCGATGGGGCTCGAACCCACGACCCTCAGCTTGGGAAGCTGATGCTCTACCAACTGAGCTACGCCCGCGTGGGACGCCCAGTCTAGCCGGTCAGGCCGCCTCCGCCTCCAGCGCCTCACGCACCTTGCGGGCCAGCGCATCGTTCGAGAACGGCTTCTCGAGCAGGTGCGAGCCGCCCTCGGCGGCCCGGCCGAGCAGCGCCTCGTCGGCGTAGCCGGACATGTAGACGACCCGGATCTCGGGCCGCGTGGCGGCGACTCGGTCGGCGACCTCGTGTCCGCGCATGCCGGGCATGACGACGTCGGTCAGAAGCAGGTCGATGTCGCCCTCGTGGGTCTCGGCGAGCCCGATCGCCTCGTGGCCGTTCCGGCACTCGAGCACCGTGTAGCCGCGCTGCTCGAGCACACGCCGCGCGAGGGCGCGGACGACGTCCTCGTCCTCGACGAGCAGCACGGTCTCGCTGCCGGGCCGGAGGTCGGCAGCGGGCGCCGGCGGCGGCTGGGCGATCGCCACGTCGCGCTCCGGGAGAAGCACCGTGAACGTCGCCCCGCGACCCTGCTCCGAGGTGACCTCCAGGTCTCCTTCGGACTGCGTGACGATCCCGTAGACCGACGCCAGCCCGAGCCCGACGCCGTCCGGACGGGTGGTGAAGAAGGGCTCGAAGACGCGCGATCTCGTCTCGTCGTCCATCCCGACACCCGTGTCCGTCACCTCGAGTGCGACGAACCGCATGCCCCGGCGCTCCGTCGCGTACGTCGCGATCGACAGCGTCCCGCCGCTCGGCATGGCATCGCGCGCGTTGACGGCGAGGTTGACGACGACCTGCTCGAGCTGCCCGGGGTCGGCGACGACGGTGCCGAGGCCTGGATCCATGCGCACGACAGCTCGACGTCCTCGCCGACGAGGCGGCGCACCATCGGCTCGACACCGCGGACGACGGCCCCCAGGTCGAGCGGTTGGGGCTGGAGCACCTGGCGGCGGCCGAAGGCGAGCAGCTGCCGGGTCAGCTCCGCGGCGCGGTCGGCGGCTCGACGGATCTCGGCGAGATCCTCGGCGAGCTCGTCGTCGGTATCGGCTCGCTCGAGCGCCAGGCTCGTGTAGCCGCTGATTGCAGTCAGGAGGTTGTTGAAGTCGTGCGCGACGCCGCCCGCTAGCCGACCCATGCTCTCGAGCCGCTGCGCGGCGTGCAGCCTGGCCTCGAGCTGGCGCCTGTCGGTGACATCGCGGACGAACGCGATGTTCAGCCCGGGCATGAAGTTCGGGCGCGCCGAGTACTCGACGTGGCGGATGCTGCCGTCGGACCGGGGGAGGTCGTACTCGCCCGTGACGACGTCGGCCGCGACGAACCGCGACCAGGTCGCGTCCAGCCCCGTCCGCACCTCGGCGGCCACGAAATCGTCGACGCGCCGGCCCACGACCTCGTCACGCGGCAGTCCGTAGAGCACCTCGGCGGCCGGATTCAGATCGACGTGCCGGCGCTCGGAGTCGGTGATGTAGATCGCGTCGAACGAGGCATCGAAGACCGCCCGCAGCTTCTCCTCCTGCTCGCGGAGCACGGCTTCCGAGCGCTCGCGGACGACGGCGGCCGCGAGCAGGCTCGACGCGGCCCGCAGCGCGTCGATCTCGGCCGGCGACCAGTCGCGTTCCTCGACGCAGTCGTCGATGCCGATGAAGCCCCAGGGCCGGCTCTCGACATGGATCGGCACCGTCAGCAGCGACACGACGCCCTGCGGCTCGAACAGCGCCTGGGCGGCCGGAGGCAGCGTTCGGACGTGCGCGGCATAGGTCTCGTTCCGGATCGTGTGCTCGGCCATCTCGTCGAGGCCGTGATCGACGAAGGCGATGTCCTCGACGGGCGGGTGGTCGTACTCGGGCGGCAGATTCTCGGTGACCCAGGCGTAGCGGTCCGACGCCGTCAGCGCGCCGTCGTCGCGGCGGCCGAGCTCGAAGACGTACGCCCGGCTCGCACGGGTTGCCCGGCCGAGGCTCTCGAGCAGGCCCGGCGCCGCGGTCTCCCACGACGCGCCGGCGAGCAGCACGCTCGCAGCACGGCTGACCGTCGAGAGGATCTCGTCGCGGCGCCGCAGGTCGACCTCGGCGCGCTCGCGCAGGAGTACGGCGGCGAGCTGGCGCCCGACCTCGGTGAGCCCCTGGACCTCGAGCCCGCTGAACCGCCGCCGCGCCGCGGCGTCGATCGACAGGATCCCGAGCAGACGCCCGGCCCGGCTGACCGGGACGTCCACGTACGCGGCCGGCTCGCCGCCGATGCGTGCGAAGACACCTCCGAAGCGCTCGGCGCGGGAGCCCTGCTCCGCCAGCACCGGCTCGCCGCGTTCCATCAGCTCGAAGAACTCGGGCACGTCGACGCCGGGCAGCGTCGTCCGCGGCAACGGTTCCAGCTCACCGTCGGACACGGACTCGAGGAACCGCATCTCCCGTCCGTGATCGAGGGCGACGAAGCTCACGCGGACGCTTCGCAGGCTGCGGGCCAGCGACTCGAGGCCCCGCCGGACGACCTCGTCAGGTGCCGCGCCTGCCGAGAAGGCTGCGAGGACGGCATTGATCGCCTCGAGCCGCAGGCGGTTGCCGCGCTGTTCGGTGACATCGAGCAGGTAGCCCTGCGCGAAGAGCGGTCGGCCGTCGGGATCGAGGACGAGCCGCTCGGCGTCCTGCACCCACACGATGCGGCCGTCGCGCGCGACGAGGCGGTACTCACCGGTCGCCGGCACGGCATCGCGGTTGCGCGCCTCGACCATCTCGAGATAGCCCGCACGGTCGTCGGGATGGACGAGCCGGAGGAAGAACTCCGGGTCCCGCAGGAAGGACTCGCGCGGGTGGCCCGTGAGCTCCTCGATCTGCGGACTCAGGTAGACGGCACTCGAAATGGCATCGGTCCGGTCGACGTAGACGACCAGCGGCAGCTGCTCGACGAGATCCTGGAAGCGGACACCGCTCTTCGAACGCGTGGATGCGGTCACGAGGAGAGCATCGGCGCCCCGTCGGACGAATTGAAGGTCACGGGCCCAACCACGCTTCCGCCAAGCGGCGCTTCGTCTCGCGCAGGTGCTCGGGGAGCACCTTCACGTCCGCGAGCACCGGCATGAAGTTCGTGTCGCCGCCCCAGCGCGGCACCACGTGCTGGTGAACGTGGTCGACGATGCCGGCGCCCGCCGCCCGGCCCACGTTCCACCCGAGGTTGTAGCCCTGCGGCGCGTAGACGGCGTCGAGCGCGGTCATCGCGGCCGCTGCGAGCCGGTGCAGCTCGAGCGCCTCCTCGTCGTCGAGCTCGCCGAAGCCGCCGACGTGACGGAGTGGCGCGCACAGCAGATGGCCGGAGGAGTACGGGAACTTGTTGAGCAGGACGAGGCAGCCCGTCCCCCGGTGCACGACGAGGCTCTCGTCGTCGGCGAGCTCCCCTCCGGCCTCGGCGCAGAAGACGCAGCCGTCGTCCTCGTCGGCGCGCGCGATGTACTCGAGGCGCCACGGCGCCCACAACGGCCTGGTCACTCCGGTCCGACGGCTCCGGTCAGGCGAGCGGCGCCGGGCTCCCTGCGATCGCCTCGGTCAGAGCCTTGCGACGCGAGTGCTGGCGGCCGCTGCGGAACGCGGCGACGTACGCCTCGAAATCCCAGTCCTTGAGGAAGCTCTCGGCTGCGAACCGCCCCGAGTCGTAGAGCGCGAGCTTCCGCTCGGGAGTGAGGTCGAACGCCGTCGTGCTGACGCCGAGCGTCGGGATCGGGATCGTGCGCGCGTAATCGGCACTGTCGACGTAGAGCCGGTCGTGCGCCTCCATCATCGTCTGCGCCAGCGCCTTCACGTACGTGAGGAGCCCGCGTGGGCCTTCGTGGATCGATTCCGCCTGGGGCAGCCGGGCTCCGACCTGCACCTTCGGCTTCGGCTCGACCAGCAGCAGCCCGAACGTCGGCCACTCGGGCGGATCGGCGCTGTTGTTGTCGAACAGCCACACCGGGTAGTTGGACAGCATTCCGCCGTCGACGATGACGTGCGTCTCGCCGGTCTCGGGGTTCTCGTGGCGGACCGGCTCGAAGAAGATCGGGATGCTCATGCTCATGCGCACGGCGAGCGCGACCTCGAGCTCGTCCGGCTTCACGCCGAGCCGTCCTGCGTCACGCGGCAGCACGAGCAGTTCGTGCTTCGTGACATCGGACACGACGACCTGCAGGTCGTAGCGCCAGCGAGGGTCCTCCTCGCCGTCACGCACGAGATCGGCGAAGGTGTGGACGTTCTTCTCGGCCAGGCGCTCCTTCATCCAGGTGTGGAACCGCTCGCCCTCGTAGACGCCGAGGTCCAGGAGCAGGCTCAGCGAGCGCTCGATGAGCGGCACCTTGTCCTCCCAGGCCCGGTCCTGGAACTGGCGGAAATCGAGGTCCATGACGATGTCGCGCAGCTCCTGGCCGCGGTAGCCCGCCGCGAGCAGCGCGGCCGTGATCGCCCCCGCGGACGTGCCGGCGACGTTCTGCGGGATGAAGCCGCGTTCCTCGAGGATCGCGAGAGACCCGGCCAGGCCGATGCCCTTGACTCCTCCGCCCTCGAAGACAAGGTCCACCGACTGATGCTTTGCGCCCGTCATCGAACGTCCCCCTTGGTCAGGTGGCGGGCCGCAACCGCCGCTCGTGCATCCGGCTCATTCTGCTCCCGCGCGCCCTGGCGCGCAACGGAGCGAACGTATGCCGCAGAGCTAGGCGGCGGCCGGCGCCGCGAGCACGGCGTCGATCGCGTCGAGTAGCTGCTCGCGCGAGAACGGCTTGCGCAGCAGCGGCTCGTCGGCACCGAGCAGGCCTGCGCGCCGGAGATCGTCGGCGTCGTGGCCGGAGATGCGGAGCATCGCCGCGTCGGGCTGGAGCTCGCGGAGCCGGGCGTTGAGATCGAACGGCACCGGTCCCGGGACGAGCGAGTCGACGACGAATCCCGCGATCGTGCCGCCGCGGCTCGCTCGCTTCACGGCCGTGTCGGCGTCACCCGCCTCGAGCACGACGAAGCCCGCCTCTCGGAGCCAGCCCGCAACGAGCTGACGCCAGGGACGGTAGTCCTCGACGACGAGGATCGTCCTCAAGGCGTTAGAGGAGGATCCGCGCCGCGGTTTCGGGCGGGCAGCCATTCGTGATCAGATTGCAGGCTTCGTGGAGGTCGACATGCACCTCGGCGGCGAGTCGAACCGCCGCCGAGGCCTCGTAGCCGGCGCGTGCGAGCACGCGGAAACGCCACCGCAGGATCGTTTCCGCTTCTCGTTCGTCCAGTCGCTCGAACTGCGCCGCCGTCATGCACTGCCTCCGCGGATCGGGAACTGCCTCGCCTCCAGAGTGCGCCATCGCGCGGCGAACCGCGCCCCACGGAGGTCTGGACCGAGCCAGCCGTCGGTCCGTGACTCATCCGAGGGAGGGTAGGACCGAGAACGACCAGTCTGGGACGTTCGGCTAGGTCGGTCCGTCCTTTCGGCCGTTCCGCTGCGGCCGCGCTATGAGCAGAATCGACAACGTCGTTCACGGCTGGGCGGCCCGGACGACACCGAAGGGGAACGGCTACGGGGGCACAAGAAGGGCGAGCGAACAGCTCGCCCTTCTCCTTTTCAACGGGACGAACCGGCGCTACCCCGAGTCTGGGGCAGCCTCGCGTGCGTCCTCCGGCGCCGTCTCGTGCTCCGGCAGCTGGTCGTTCCGCAGCTCGAACCGCCCGGAGCAGGTCGGACAGACGCCGGTCGGCTGGCCGCCGTCCTCGACGCTGCCCTCCCTCGGGCTCTGGCCGCTGCCGAGACAGACGCCTGCGTACGGGATCGTCATCCGTCGTGCCTCCCCTCGTCGCTGGCCGTTCAGATGCCACTTGGCGCGGGTTGCCAACCGCCCGTTTGGGAGCTGTGGCTCTCGGCCACAACCTTGGCATGGCACCGCGTGCGATCTGGTCGGGCTCGATCACGTTCGGTCTCGTGAACGTCCCTGTGCGCATGTACAGCGCGATCGACGAGCAGGACCTGCACTTCCACTACCTGCACGAGAAGGACGATTCGCGCATCGGCTACGACAAGGTCTGCAAGAAGGAAGGCAAGTCGGTGCCCGACGACGAGATCGTGAAGGCGTACGAGTACGGCGACGGCGAGTACGTCTACATGACCGACGAGGACTTCCAGGCCGCCCAGGGAGAGACGTACAAGACGATCGAGATCCTCGACTTCGTCCCCTACGACGAGATCGACCCGATCTACTTCGAGAAGACGTACTTCCTCGGGCCGGACGAGAACGCGGCCAAGACGTACGCGCTCCTCCTGCGCGCGATGGACTCCTCGGGTCTGGCGGCGATCGCCCGCTACGTGATGCGCGACAAGCAGCACCTCGGCTGCCTGCGGATCCGCGAGGGCACGATCACGCTGGAGCGCATGTACTTCGCCGACGAGATCCGCGATGTGACCGGGATCCGGCCGCGCAAGGTCACCGTCGGCAAGCAGGAGCTCGACATGGCCGGCGCGCTCATCGACCGGTTCACGACCTCGTTCAAGCCGGAGAAGTACGAGGACACGTACCGCAAGGAGCTGCTGAAGGTGGTGCGGGCGAAGCGGAAGGGCAAGGAGGTGCACGTCGAGCCGCGCGGCGCGGACGACGAGCCGATCGACCTGCTCGCCGCGCTCCGCGAGAGCCTCGAGCGGCGCACCGGCGGCAAGGCCGCGACGTCGCGCCGGCGCTCGTCGAACGGCGACCTCGACGGCCTCAGCAAGAGCGAGCTGGACAAGCGCGCCCGCAAGGCCGGCATCGAGGGCCGGTCGAGCATGTCGAAAGACGAGCTCGTCAAGGCGCTCGAAGCCGCCTGACGCGGGGGCTCGTGAGCGGGATCAGGGAGCCGCTTGATACCGCGGTTTCCGCCCAGGTGCCGTGAAGTCAGGTGAGGCGGGTACAACTTCGTACCCGGGCGGAGCTCGGCAACGAAAGGTGTTCTCATGAGCGAGCAGCAGAAGTCCGCAAGCGACGCACGGATCAGGGCGAGTGAGGAAACGCTTCGAGAGTTGCGGGATCTCGCCGCCAAGCACTCGGTGCCCGACTCTGACCTTCGCCAGGCTGGGTTCAGCGATCTCGCCGACCGAATCGCCTCCCTCGTCGATGTCTTCGAGGGTGATCACATTGCGTTCGGCCAGGAAGAGCAGCGACGGCACGCGGAAGACGACGAAACCGGCTGAAGCTCCTAGAGCCAGCGCTTGTAGCGGAAGAAGCCGAGCACCCCCGGCCAGCGTCAGGCGCTCGAGGCAGCCTGACCTTCACGATCGCGATCCCGGCCGTCCTGCCGCTGCCCGACACGGCGTGGCCGCCGTGAGCGCCGCCGATACCTGATTCGGGGGATCGATTGTCCGGCGGGCATCGACCCATACTGCGCGTGGGCGGCTCCGGCGATGCCGGACGAAGGGAACACGGGTGGCTAGCGGCGACAAGGGGACACGGCTTGCCGGGATCGAGGGCCTGCGCGCCGTGGCGGCGGCGAGCATCCTCGTGTACCACGTGTGGCTGTACGGCGCTCCGGACGGGGCGCCGGTCGACCTCGGACCGTTGACGAAGGCGTTCGACGGCCTGCAGGCCGGTGTGACGCTCTTCTTCGTGCTGAGCGGCTTCCTGCTCTACCGCGTCTTCGTCCCCTCGCTGCTCGGCGACGGACGCCTGCCGTCGATCCGGCGCTATCTACGGAACCGTGCCCTGCGGATCGTTCCGGCCTACTGGGTCGTCCTCCTCGGCGTGGCCGTTGTCTTCGAGCATCGCCTGCTGACGGAGCCGGCGCAGCTCGTCGCCAACATGCTCTTCGTCCAGAACTACGTCCCGTCGTACGCGGTCTCGGGCGAGGCGTTCGCGGGGATCGCGCCGGCGTGGTCACTCGTCATCGAGGTCTCCTTCTACGTCGCCCTGCCGCTCCTCGCGCTGCTCGCGGCTCGCGGTGCCCGCGCAGGCAGAGGCGGGGCCGTCGTCGTCCTCGCGCCGGTCGCGGTCATGTTCGTGGCGGGGCTGGCAGCCAAGGTCGCCGCGCGCGGCTGGCAGGAGGGAGAAGCCCTTTCGGTGTTCCAGCACAGCCTGCCCACGCACGCGGACTGGTTCGCCGCGGGCATGGCCGTCGCCGTCTCCCACGTGCTGTGGCAGGAGGGACGCCTGCGCCTTCCGCGTGGCTGGAGGCCCGCGGCGCTCGTTTCGGCTGTGGTGCTCGTGGTCGCAGCGACCAAGCTGTTCTACGGCGGCACGCTCGACGGGCTCGAGCAGCAGACTCCGATCGCGCTGGCGTGCGCCCTGGTGCTTGCGGCCATCGTCTTCGCGCAGCCCGGCAATGTCGCAGTCCGTGCCCTGGAGGTCCGGCCCGTCGTCCTCGTCGGGCTCGCGTCCTACAGCCTGTTCCTGGTCCACGACCCGCTCGTTCGCGGCCTGCGGGAATGGGGCGTCACGCTCGACGGGCGTGCCGGATTCGTGGTGAATCTTGCGCTGATCGGCACGCTCTCGGTCGCGCTGGCCGCGGTGCTGTACGTCTACGTCGAGCGCCCTGCCCTCGCGCGAAAGCGGCGGCCGCAGGTCGGCGACACCGCCGAGGTCGGATCGGCGAAACCGCCCGTGCGGCGGGCTCCGCCACGGCAGGAGCTCATTCCGCTACGCGCCGCGATTCACGCAGCAATCGGCAGTGTGGCCGGCGCGGACGAGGGACTGGTCGTCGATGTCGCCGCTGCCGGCGACCGTCTCGTCGACCGCGACCAGGTTGCTGCGGTGCTCACGCCACTTCTGGAGAATGCCTGCCTCTACGGCGCCGCACCGATCGAGGTCGTGGCCGAGCAGGTCTCCGGTGCCGTGCGGGTCGCGGTGGTCGACGCAGGCCGCGGCATCGACGACTCGTTCCGGTCCCGGCTGTTCGAGCCGAACGCACGCAGCCCGGAGTCGGCCCGGGTCGTCCCGGGGAGCGGGCTTGGTCTCAGTCGGGCCCGCGCCAGCGCGCGCGCCAGTGGCGGAGATGTGACCTACGAGCCGCGCGCCGTGACCGACGCACGCTTCGTGGCGACCTTCACGTCCGCGAACGATCTGCGCCGCGCGGCCGGCGGTGGGCGGAGGGGGTCAGGCGGACGCCGTCCGGCCCCTCGGCTCCTGCTGCGCCTGGGTCTCGGCGGCGCCGTCCTCGGCCTGTTCGGATACGGCGGCTGACCGGCGGCCGGGCCCCTGGCCCGCCGCCTAGAGCCAGCGCTTGTAGCGGAAGAAGCCGAGCATCCCCGCCAGCGTGACCCCGAGTGCGGCGAGGATGATCCAGAACGCCTCGCGACCGCTTTCGCCGGGGAAGAGCACGTTCATGCCGAAGACGCTCGTGATCAGCGTCAGCGGCAGCATCGTCACGCTGATGATCGTGAGCAGGCGGAGGACGTCGTTCTGGCGGTGCGAGATGACCGACTCGTTCGTCGACTCGAGCCCCTCGACGACCTCCTTGTAGTTGTCGAGCAGGTCCCAGACCCGCTCGGCGGCGTCGACGATGTCGTCGAAGTAGAGGTCCAGCTCCTCGGGCAGGAAGCGCTCCACACGCCGCTCCAGGAGCCGCAGCGTCGAACGCTCGGGCTTGATGATCTTGCGGTAGCTGATGATCTCCTGCTTCACGTTCGAGAGGTCGCGGACGACGTCCTCGGCGTGCCCCTCGAACATGTCGTCCTCGACCCGGTCGAGCTTGTGGCCGATCTTGTCGAGGATCGGGAAGCAGTAGTCGAAGAGGTCGTCCAGCACCTCGTAGAGCAGCCGGCCCGAGCCCTTCGCGAAGAGCTGCTCACGGAGCGCCGCGTCGTCGGCGCAGCGGCGGAAGAGCCGGGTGACCGGGAGCAGCTCGACGTTCGGCAGCGTGACGAGGTAGTCCGGGCCGAGGAAGATGTCGAGCTCGGCAGCGTTCAGCCGCTGGATCGCCTTGTCGTAGACCGGGAAGTGGAGGACCGCGAACAGGTACCGCTCCTCCGGGTACTCGTCGATCTTCGGTCGCTGCCGCTTCGAGAGCACGTCCTCGACGTCGAGCGGATGCCAGCCGAAGCGGTCGGAGAGCTCGCCGACGGTGTCGGCGTCGGGGCGCTCCAGGTGAACCCAGCTGAGGCCGGCGGCTGTTAGCTCGAGGACGTCAGGCCGTGCGCGGGCGACGTCGTTCGCCGACGGCCTCGTCCTGCGGATCCTGGGCAGGCTCGGCATGACTGAGGGGGTCCTCGGCAATCGGCGTCATGGCGCTTGATTCTACTGCCCGCGCGGCCGAAGTCCTCGTCGGAGAGCGTCGCGCGGCGGCGGGGAGCGTCGACTCGAGCGACAGCGCGGCGAGGCTGCCAAGGAGCAACAGCACGGCCGCGCCGAGCCAGAGGCCGCTCGGAGAGAACGCGAGCGCGAAGCCGCCGATCGCGGGTCCGAGCGTGAACCCGATCTGCCACGAGAGCGCGGACATCGCCATGAAGCGGCCCATCAGCCGCGGTTCCGCGAGGTCGGCGACGAGGGGGCCCTGGACGGCGCCGTGCAAGCACTCCCCGATCGCGAAGACACAGACTGCGAGCCCGAGCAGGAGCGCGGCCTCGGTGCCGCTGAGCCAGGTGCCGGCCACCGGCACGACGACCCACCCGGCAGCCCAGATCACGCCCATCAGCGCGAGCACGGACATCCGTCGGCGTCCCTCGCAGAGCCTGACGATCGGCAGCTGCGTCGCGACGATCAACAGCGTGTTGGCGAGGTAGATGAAGCCGATCGCCTCCTCGCTGATCCCGGCTTCGTTCTTGCCGTACACCGGCAGCAGCTCGAATCCGGACATGCCGGCGAAGATGAAGAGCGTGTTCAGCGCGAGGACGCCGAGGAAGGCCCGGTGCCTGAGCACGTCGGCATACCGGCCGGGCCGCGACGTGTCGCCGCCATGCCCTGCCCGCACAGGTTCGGGCACGAACGCCTGCAGGATGGCGAGGTACACGACGAACGTCGCCGCGTTGCCGAAGAACAGCAGCTGGAACGTGAGCGGATCGTCGGTGCTGGCGATGAAGCCGCCGGCTACGCCGCCGAGGCCGATGCCGAGATTCATGACCACACGCTGCATCGCGTAGGCCGCCGGGCGCTGCGCGGGCGTCGTCAGTCTCGCGATCAGCGTCGACTGCGCCGCCCAGAAGCCGCCGTTGCCGACGCCGGTCAGGGCTGACGCCACGAAGCCGAGCCAGGGGTCGCGGACGAAGGCGTAGAGGCTGAAGCCGACCGCCAGGAAGACGAGCGCGACGCCGAGCATCCGCTTGCCGCCGAAGCGGTCGACCAGCGTGCCGAAGACGGGGCCGAGCACCATGCTCACGGCCGCGTTCGTGGCCAGGATCAGCCCGGCGGTGCCGAGGCCGATGCCGCGGACGTTGTGAAGGTAGATGAACGCGAACGGCAGGATCAGCCCGTTGCCGAACGCGTTGAAGAGGCCGCCGAGCTGCAGCGTCTGCACGGAGCGCGGCAGATTCGGGTTCAGCGCACGCAGGTAGGCGGTCAGCGCCCGCATCCGGCCAGCCTATCGGCGGCGTCGCGGAACGCTTACGAGTTCCACACCGATCCGTCACACGACGGCTTCAGGCTGCATTTCGTGGGACGACTCGCCCTCCTCGCGGCGGCTCTGGGCGTGGTCGGCGCTGCACTCGCGGCGGCGTCGTCGGCCCCGGCTCCGGCCGCCGCCGTCGCCGGCGGCGAGCCGCTCCGCCTCGGCATCACCGACACGGCTGCGGCGTACTACGACGACCGCTCGCTGTTCCCGCTGCTCGGGGAGCTCAACGCCCGCGTGCTGCGCGTGCACCTCCAGTGGGGCGGCAGGCGCGGCGTCGCGCGAAGGCGTCCCGTGGACGCCACCGACCCGGACGACCCCGCGTACGACTGGCGCATCTACGACCGCGTGGTGCTCGAGGCCGCCGACGCCGGTGTCGAGGTGATGTTCACCATCTTCGGCACGCCGCCGTGGGCGAACGGCGGCGCGCCGCCGACGCGGGCGCCTCGCGACGCGGTGCGGCTCACGGAGTTCGCCTATGCCGCGGCGTGGCGGTACAGCGGCGAGCACGTGCGCCGCGACGGGACAGTGTTGCCCCCCGTGCGGCTGTGGACGGCATGGAACGAGCCGAACCTGAAGATCGGGCTCGTCCCCCAGTGGAAGCGGATCGGCGGGCGCTGGGTGCCCCAGAGCGCGGCCGACTACGCCCGCATCTGCAACGCCATCGTCGACGGGATCCGGGGCACGGGCATCGACCAACAGCGGATCGCCTGCGGCGTGACGGCCGCCCGCGGCAACAACAACCCGCGCGGCCGCAAGCCGTCCGTGTCACCCCTCGCGTTCCTGCGCGCGATGAAGAAGGGCGGTGCACGCGGCTTCGACGCATATGCCCATCACCCGTACTACGGCTCGCCGTCCGAGACGCCGGCGACGCGACCGCGTGGCGCGACGGCCGTGACGCTCGGCAACCTCGACGCCCTCGAGCGCGAGCTCACGCGGCTCTACGGCCCGAAGCCGATCTGGATCACCGAGTACGGCTACCAGACGAACCCGCCGGATCGGATCTTCGGCGTGTCGTGGGCTCGCCAGGCGAGCTACGTGCGTCAGGCCGTGGCCGTGGCGCGTCGGCATCCTCGCGTCGAGCTCCTGCTCTGGTTCCTGCTCAAGGACGAGGACGACGTCACGCGCTGGCAGTCGGGCTTCATCGCCGCCGACGGCACCCGCAAACCGGCCTTCGACTCGTTCCGCGAGCAGTCGGCCGCGCTCGCCGAACCCTCCTAGCCCGGCGCCGCCGCCTCCCCGGCGTGCACGCGCAGGAGCTCGGCGATCTCGTGCTCCCCGGCGAACTCTGCCCAGCCCCAGGCCGGCCCGTCGTGCAGGCCGTCGCGCATCGTGGGGTCGGCGCCCAGAGCGAGCAGGGTGTCCACCGCGCCGCGGCTGCCCGACTGCGCGGCGAGGTGGAGGGCGGTGACGCCCGCGCCGTGGCTCGGCCCGCCGAAGGTGCCGCGCTGGTTCGGATCGGCGCCGAGCTCGACGAGCAGTCGGATCGAGCGTTCGCAGCCCCTCGCGGCAGCCCACGCGAGGGCGGTGCCGCGGTACGGATCGGCGTGCACGTCGGCGCCGAGCTCCACGAGCAGAGGCAGCACCTCGACGCGGTCGCTCTTCGCGGCCCAGACGAGCGCCTCGTCGAGCACCTCCTGCGGATCGTCGGACGGCTGCCAGGCGGGGAAGCCGCCGTGCGGTCGGTAGAAGCCGCGGTGCGCGCCGGCCTGTGGCGTGCCGGCCAGCTCGCGGATCATGTCGACCAGCCCGAGCCCCGCCGCCACGCGCAGGTTGCCCGGCTCGCGGCCGAGCAGCCCGGCGACCTCGCGGTTGCCCCAGAACAGCGCGACGATCAGCGGAGTGCCCCCGTCCCCGCGCGCGAAGAGGTCGGTGCGGGCACCGGCGTCGAGGAGCAGCCGAGCGACATCCGGTTGATTCCCGTAGCCGGCCTGGTGCAGCTTCGTCCACCCGTAGTCGTTGCCGCGGTTCGGATCGGCGCCGCGCTCGAGCAGCAGGCGGACGATCTCGATGTCGCCGGCCATGCCGAACAGGTCGTTCCCGTTCGTGCCGCGGACGTGAACGAGCTCGGGATGTCGGTCGAGCAGCTCGACCAGGCCGTCGCGGTCGTTCGCCTCGATCGCTTCGTAAGCCCGCATGAACGGGGTCGCCGGCTCACTGCCGTCGCGCAGCGCCTCGACGTGGCGCTCCAGCCGTCGCCACGAGGGAAAGCCGTGGCGGCGGGCAAGGTCGCGCCTGGCGTCCGCCAGGCTCACCGCTTCGACGGTCGCGATGCCCTCGGCCCGGCCCTCGAAGTACTCGAGGTCGGTGCGGAAGGGCTGCTCGGCGCCGGCGCGGTCCAGATGCTCCTTCAGCTTCGGCCAGCTCGCGAAGCCGTGCTCGACGGCGAGCTCGTACTGGGCGTCGCTGAGCTTGATCTGCTCCCCGGCGGCGCGGCGAGCGCGCACGCGCTCCTTCGCCTGCTTGCGCAGCTGTTCGAGATCCAGCTGGATGGTCACGGCAGTCTCCTCTCCGTCGTGCCCGGCGTCCGCACGTTCGGGCGGAAAGAAGCTGCTGTCGGTGCTGCTCGATCGAAAGGGGTGGGCTCGGCCCTGCCCGCGGACTGGACGCGGCCCCGAGCCGCGTTGACCGCGAGTCTACCGTGGCCGCCGCACCTGCTGCGCGCCGCGGCGCGAACGAAGTGCGCCCGGCAGGAATCGAACCTGCGACCTCGCGCTCCGGAGGCGCGCGCTCTATCCCCTGAGCTACGGGCGCACGGGGAACGCCAGTCTAGCGGGGCTCGAGTCCCGCTCCACGCGTGGAGGGCCGACTCGCGCCGGCCCTCCACGGTGCGTCGCTCGACCTAGTCCCGGTGGTCCCTGTCGCCCTCACGCCAGTGGAGCCACTGGCGCTGCATGCGCCTGGCCTGGTCCTTCGTGAACTCCTGGTAGCAGGAGTCGTACGAGTAGTCCATGTAGTTGTGGATCGGATCCAGCCCGGGCTGCGGGCACGTGTCCTTGCCGATCGGACAGCCGCCGGTCGGCTCCAGCATTGCCGGCGTGTCGTCGATGCGATCGCCGCGGCCGCCACAGCCGTCCTCGAACGTGTGGTACAGCCCCAGCCAGTGGCCCACCTCGTGCGTGGCCGTCTGGCCGAGGGAGAACGCCGACCCGTACGGTCCGCCCGGCAGTGAGAGGTAGTTGACGATCACTCCGTCGAGCACGCGATCCTGCTTGTTCTTGTTGATCTTCGGGAAGTACGCCCAGCCGAGCAGCTGCTGATCCGCGGCGTTCGTCAGATACACGTTGAGGGTCCTCGGCCCGCCGCGCTTGAGCGCCGTCTTCATCTCGCGCTCCTCCACGGATTCCGGGTAGGCGTTGAACCACGCCGCGTTGTCGGTGTAGGTGATGTCCTTCAGCCTGAACTGGAACCCGGTGCGGGCCGCGTCCTGGCCGTAGAAGCCCGCGAAGGCGGCGTTCAGCACGCCCATCTGCGAGTTGATGACGCCCGGGTCGACGAAGCCCTCGTCGCCGTTCGTGACGACGTGGACGTACGTGCGCACGACGGTGCCGAAGTGCGAGCTCGTCGACGGCTGGGCACCGTCGATCTCGCTGTCCTGCGGGGCGTTCCGCAGCACCGGCTCGCGCTGGAAGCCCCTCGCTGACGAGCCGCTGGTCAGGCTCGCGAGCGGGCTGAACAGCTCGACGCAGTCGGGGTCGAGCCCCGAGCCGGCGGAGTGGCCACCGGCTGTCGCGCTCGACGTGGACGCCGCGAATGCGAGCAGCGCAACGACGAGCAGGGCGAATCTCTTCATTGGTCCCCCTGGTCTGGACGGCAAGGCGCGAGAACGCTACTGGCGCGGAACGACCGCGGTCAACCGGCGTTCAGTAAGGTCGCGCGGGTGGAGGTCCGGGCCGAGATCGTCCGGCTGCAGCTGGCCGAGACGTTCGTCATCTCGCGGGAGTCGCGCGACTTCGAGGACGTCCTGCAGGTCGAGGTGCGGCACGGCGACCTCGTCGGGCGCGGCGAGGGGGCACCGATCGACCGCTACGAGGAGACCGCCGCCTCGGCGCTCGCATTCGTCGAGGCTCACGCCGACGAGCTCGGCGACGATCCGTTCGCGCTGGAACAGGTTGGCGCGCGGCTCGAGCAGACCCCCGGTGAGCGCGCGGCCAAGAGTGCGCTCGACGCGGCGCTCCACGACCTCTGCGGGCAGCTCACGAACCGTCCGGTGTGGCGGCTGCTCGGCCTGCCGCGGACCGGCCCGCCGACCTCCTGGACGGTCTGGCTCGGGGACCCGGATGACATGGCCCGGCGCGCCGAGCGGGCGGCGCCGCGCTTCCGGCGCCTCAAGCTCAAGCTCGGCGGCGGCGACGGGCTCGACGTCGACCGCGTTCGCGCGGTGCGCGGCGTGACCGACCGGCCGCTGATGGTGGACGTCAACGAGTGGTGGAGCGTCGACGAGGCACTGGAGGCGCTGCCACAGCTGGCCGCGCTCGGCGTCGAGTACTGCGAGCAGCCGCTCCGGGCGGGCGATCCCGGCGGAACGGTGCTGCGCGAGCGCTCGCCGATCCCGATCTACCTCGACGAGGACTGCCACACCGCCGCGGACGTGCCGCGCTGCGCCGAGCTCGCCCACGGCGTGAACGTCAAGCTCGCGAAGTCCGGCGGGATCCGCGAGGCGGTGCGGATCGCGCATACGGCGCGCGCGCTCGGGCTCGGGGTCATGCTCGGCTGCATGATCGAGTCCGGCCTGGGCATCGCCGCGGGCTGTGTCGTCGCACCGCTCTGCGACTACGTCGACCTCGACGGGAACCTCCTGCTCGCCGAGGATCCGCTCCCGGGCCCGTCGTTCGAGGACGGCGTCCAGGTTCCGGCCGACGCGCCGGGCCTCGGCGTGCGTCCGAAGGCTTAACCACAACCTTCCCTGCGCTTGACCCGGCTTTGCCCGGCCCGAGGCGACCCGCGGGCACGGTGGGTGCGTGAGCGAAGGGAGGACACCAATGTCAAAGCTGATCGCCGTGCTCGGCGGCGCGCTGCTCCTCGGAGCCGGCATCGCCACCGTGCAGCTCGTCGGCTCGTCGGATCCCGCCGGCGCGACGGGCACCACCACCGCCGGGACGACCGCCGGCACCACGACCACCGGGACGACAACCGGCGCGACGACCGTCCCGGCCACCACCACCGGAGCCGCCACGACGTCGGAGGACATCTCGGGCCCCTGCGACGAGGCCGAGCATCGGAACGACCCGCGGTGCGCCGGCGTCGCGCCCGCGGCGCCCGCCGCGACGACGACGGCGACCACGGTCGAGACCGGGGAGGACATCTCCGGGCCCTGCGACGAGGCCGAGCATCGGAACGACCCGCGGTGCACCGGGGCGGCAGTCGACGTCGACGATGACGACGACGACCACTCCGGCCGCGGCCGCGGTGATGACGACCGGGACGACGACAACGACGACGACGACGACCGCGGCGGCTCGAACAGCGGCCGCGGCTGATCGCACACCGAGCACAGGAGGAGAGGCATGTTGAAGCTGCTCATCGCCGGGGCCGCGCTCGCGGTCGCCACGACGCTCGCGGTGCCGGTGCTCGCCGCGCCGAGCGGGCAGACGGTGCGTGTCGTCGAGCGGGAGTACGGCATCTCGCTCGCGGCGAGGCCGAAGGCCGGACAGGTCGCGTTCGTCGTCCGCAACGCCGGAGACGACGGTCACGACTTCTGGATTCGCGGCGGCGGCAGGACGTGGAGGACGAGCGTGGTGGCCGGAGGCCGCTCCGCCCGCCTCACGGCGACGCTCAAGCGCGGCGTCCGCTACCGCTTCTGGTGCGGCGTCGGCTCTCACGCCGAGAAGGGCATGACGGGCAGCTTCGTCGCCCGCTAGCGCCGGCCGGGACGGGCGGCCCGCCGATGCGGTGCCGCCCGTCCCGTTCCGGCGCCGATCCGTGCGGGCACACTGCCCGTATGGGGGAGGGGGTGTCGCTGCTCTTGGGGAGACGAACGGTGTTGCTGGTCGAGGACGAACAGTCGATCGTCGAGCCGCTGCGCGAGGCTCTGGCCCGCGAGGGCTTCGA
The DNA here is from genome assembly GCA_963733065.1 of uncultured Gaiellaceae bacterium. Taxonomy (GTDB): domain Bacteria; phylum Actinomycetota; class Thermoleophilia; order Gaiellales; family Gaiellaceae; genus CAVTBT01. The sequence goes on along the minus strand of CAVTBT010000004.1, from coordinate 240,886 downwards.
CACCACCGTCGCCCGGACGGCCGCCGAGGCGATCGAGCTGGCTCACGCGTCGGCGCCGGACGTCGTGCTGCTCGACGTGATGCTGCCCGACGGCTCCGGCTTCGACGTCTGCCGCGCGCTGCGGCGCGAGTCGTCGGTGCCGATCATCATGGTCACGGCGCGCGGTGAGGAGGCGGATCGCATCGTCGGGCTCGAGCTCGGGGCCGACGACTACGTGACGAAGCCGTTCAGCGCCCGCGAGGTGGTCGCTCGCATCCGGGCCGTGCTGCGGCGCACCGAGGTCCGTCCGGCGGCCGGTGCCGACGCCGACCGTGCGCCGCTCGTGGTCGGCGAGCTCGAGGTCGACGTCGGGCGGCGGACGGCGAGCCTGCGCGGAGGCCCCATCGAGCTCTCCCGCAAGGAGTTCGACGTGCTCGCGCTGCTCGCGGCCGAGCAGGGCCGGGTCGTCACGCGGGAGCGTCTGCTCGAGGAGGTCTGGGAGACGACGTGGTTCGGCTCGACCAAGACCCTGGACGTCCATGTCAGCGGGCTGCGCCGCAAGCTCGGTGACGACCCCGCGGCGCCGCGCTACCTCCGCACGGTACGCGGGGTCGGATTCCGGCTCGCGGCGCCGGAGGAGCAGTGAACAGCCTCCGCATCCGGCTGCTCGCCGCGTTCGCGTACGTGCTCGTGCTCGTGCTCGTCGCGCTGGCGCTGCCGTTCGCGCTCACCACCTCGAGCCGCGTGGAGACCGAGGTCGAGGCGCAGGCCGCGAGCCAGGCCCACCTGATCGGTGCGAGCGTCACCGGCCGCCTCGACGAGCCGGCCGCTCTGCGGGCGATCGTGCGGCGCGCCGCCGACGACGTGCGGGGGCGGGTCGTCGTGGTCGGTGCACGCGGCCGGCTGCTGGCCGACTCGGCGGGCGACGGGCTCGTGGGAACGAGCTACGCCGACCGGCCCGAGCTACGCGCCGCGCTCGCCGACGGCACGGTCGAGCAGGGGCGGCGCCGGAGCGCCACGCTCGACGACGAGCTGCTCTACACGGCGGTGCCGGTCGTCGCGAACGGCAGGCCGGTCGGTGCCGTGCGGGTGACCCGGAGCGTGGCGCCCATCGAACGGCGCGTCCGCCGCGACCGCCTGGCCGTCGCCGGGATCGCGGCGGCGGCGCTGACGCTGGGCCTGGCCCTGGCGTGGCTGCTCGCGGGCTCACTGGCCCGACCGCTTCGCGGGCTCGCGGCGACCGCCCGGCGCGTCGGGTCCGGCGACCTGTCCGCACGCGCCGAGGTGACCGGCTCGACGGAGCACCGCGAGGTCGCCACCGCCTTCAACGACATGGCCGGGCGGCTCGGTCGCGTGCTCGACGCGCAGCGGGAGTTCGTCGCCAACGCGTCGCACCAGCTGCGGACGCCGCTCACCGGGCTGCGGCTGCGGCTCGAGGCGGCAGCGCTCCGCGCCGACGACCCGGAGCTCGAGCGTGACATCGCGGCTGCCGAGCGGGAGACGGAGCGTCTCTCGCAGCTCCTCACGGCGCTGCTCGCGCTCGCACGAGAGGGCGGCGACCCCGTCGCACCGCGTCCGGTCGACCTGGCGGTCGCCGCCGAGCTCGCCTGCGAGCGGTGGCGCGCCGAGGCCGAGCTCGGCCGTCGGCGGCTGGTCTGCAACGGCCCGTCGCCGGCCTGGGCTGCTGCTTCCGACGAGGACGTCGCCATCGTCCTCGACAACCTGGTCGAGAACGCCCTGCTCTACTCGCCCGCGGGCACCGACGTCGAGATCGCGTGGTTGCTGCAGGACGGCGAGGCGGCGATTGCGGTACTCGACCGCGGGCCGGGCTTCGCGCCCGACGAGGAAGAGCAGGTCTTCGAGCGCTTCGCCCGCGGCACGGCCGGCCGGAACGGGACGGCACCCGGCACCGGACTCGGCCTCGCGGTGGTGCGCACTCTCGCGCGCCGCTGGGGCGGGGACGCGACGGTCGCCGCGCGGCCCGGCGGAGGCGCATGCGTGGCGCTGACGCTGCCCGCGTCCGCGCCGGCGTTCGTCCACGCCGCGTCGCCGACCGGGGTCGTGGTCGGATGAGCGGTCGGGGCGGCGTCGCGTTGTTGGCGCTCGCCGGGCTGGCCGCGGCGGCGCTGCTCGGCCTGTCGGGATACGTCATCGCACGCGACACGATCGCGCTGCCTGCCACGTCGTTGCCCTCCGGCGACGCGCTCGCGCCGCCGGCCGCAACCGCCTCGGGTGTCGTCCGGGCGCGGCCCGCGCCGCCTCCCGCGCCGGCGGGGACGGCAACCGGGACGACTGGTGATGATGAGGGCCGTGGCACGACGACGACGACGAGTGGCGAGGACGATGACGACGGCGGCGGTCGCGGACGGGGGCGCGGGGGCGACGACGCGGACGACTCCGGCCCGGGCTCGGACGACTCCGGCTCGGGGCGCGGGCGCGGCCGGGGGCGTGGCGACGACGACTAGGCTCGGCGCGTGAGCCGCCGCGTCCTGATCCTCGCCGAAGGCTTCTCCGGCGACAGTCACTACGGCAAGACGATGCGCGGCGTCCTGCGCTACCGCCGCGAGGACGTCGTCGCGATCCTCGACTCGACGCGTGCGGGCGACACGGAGGCCGGGCTTCCAGTCGTCGGCAGCGTCGACGACGCCCTCCGCTTCGAGCCGACGACCGCGCTCGTCGGCGTCGCGACGCAGGGCGGTCGCTTCCCGCCGGCGTGGCGCGAGCTCCTGAAGCGCTGCATCGACAGCGGCCTCTCGGTCGAGAACGGGCTGCACGAGTTCATCGCCGACGATCCGGAGCTCGCAGAGCTGGCGCGCCGGCACGGAGTCGAGCTGCGCGACCTACGCCGTCCCCCGAAGGGCCTGAACACGCCGACCGGCGAGAACATGCGCCACGGCGCGCGGGTCGTGCTGACCGTCGGCTCCGAGTGTGCGATCGGGAAGATGACGGTGTCGCTGGAGCTCGACCGCGCCGCTCGGGGCCGGAAGCTCGCCTCGGTCTTCGTCCCGACGGGGCAGACGGGCATTGCGATCGCCGGCTGGGGGCTCTCGGTCGACGCCGTCGTGTCGGACTTCCTCGCCGGCGCCACGGAGCAACTGGTGCTCGAGGGCGTCGAACGCGGCGGCGAGCTGCTCTTCGTGGAGGGGCAGGGCTCGCTGATCCACCCTGCCTACTCGGGCGTGACGCTCGGGCTCGTGCACGGCGCCGCGCCGCACGTGTTCGTGCTCTGCCACATGGCGGGCGCGACGGAGGTGGAGGGCTACCCGGGGCACCCGATTCCGCCGCTCCGAGAGCTCGTCGAGCTGCACGAGCAGATCTCGCTCCCGGCCCGGAAAGCCCGTGTCGCCTGCCTCGCGCTCAACACCAGCCCGCTCGCCGACGAGGCCGCAGCTCGGTCGGCGATCGCAGCCGCCGAGGAGGAGACCGGCCTGCCGGCGGACGATCCGGTCCGCTTCGGGCCCGAGCGCCTGCTCGACGCCGTGCTCGCCATGGACTAGGCTCCGCCGGCTCGGCGGCGAAGAAACTCCAGCTTGCAGAAGGTTCTGATCCTTTTCGTGCTCGTCTCCTGCGTGCTCGCGGGCGGTGCGCGCGCGGCCGAGTTCGGCGCCAACGACGACACCGGGAAGTTCCTCGGGTCGGACAGCGGCCCCTACTACGAGGCGATGGCCGCGCTGGGCCTGCGCACGAACGTGATCGCGTTGAAGTGGGAGCCGTCGCTGCCGGCCGCGATCCCCGAGCGGCTCGTCCTCGATGCCGCGCTCGCCCGAGCCGAGGCCGCGGGGGTGCGGATCGTGCTCGCCCTGTACGGCGCGCGACCGACCGTCTTCACCACCGAGGCAGCGGCCCCGGCGGCGTTCGCGGAGTGGGCTGCGCTCGTCGCGCGGACGTATCCGCAGGTGCGTCGCTTCGTCGTCGGGAACGAGCCGAACCAGCCGCGCTTCTGGCGGCCGCAGTTCCATCCCCGAGGCGGGCAGGCGAGCGCCGCCGCCTTCGGCAGCGTGCTCGCCGCCGCGTACGACGCGCTGAAGGCGGTCGACCCGGGCTTGACGGTGGCGGGCCTCGGTCTCTCGCCGCGGGGCAACGACAGGCCGGGCGCGCCGAGCAACGTCTCGACCTCGCCGGTCCGCTTCCTGAAGGCGCTCGGCGACTGGTACCGGCGGAGTCGGACGCGGCCGGCCGCTCATGGACTCGCTCGCGTTCCATCCCTACCCGGCCTCGAACCGGGACCGCCACGACCGCGGCTACGTCTGGCCGAACGCGGGCGTGGCCGATCTCGGACGGGTCAAGCTCGCGCTCTGGGACGCGTTCCACGGCACCGCGCAGCCGACGACCGCCGGCGGCCTCACCCTCGATCTCGACGAGGTCGGCTGGCAGGTCGACACGACGAGCGACACGGGGTACGCGGGCTCGGAGAACGTCGCGGTCACGGACGAGCGCTCGCAGGCGAGGGTCTACGGCAGCCTCGTCCGCGTGCTCGGCTGCGACCCGTCCGTGGCCGCCGTGAACCTCTTCGGCTTCCGCGACGAGCCCGAGCGGGCCGGGTGGCAGGCGGGCGTCATGCGCTACGACGGCACGCTGCGTCCGGCCGCCGGGGCGCTGCAGCTGGCGCTCGCCGAGACCGGCGGCGGCTGTCTCGGCCCGCTGACGGGTTGGCGCGTGCCGAAGCGCGTCCTCGGCGCGAAGCTCGAGGTCGGCGGGCTGACGAGGACCCGGCCCGCCGGCAGCCGTGCGCCGCTGGTCGCCGTCACGGCGAGTGAGGAGGCGCAGCTGCGGGCCGCGGTGTTCCCGGCGGCGACGCGGCGCAGCGTCATCGCGCGCGCCCTTGCCGGCCCGAGGCTGCCGGCCGGCGCCGTGCGGGGCATCGTCCGCGCGAGCCGGCTCGCGCGCGTCGAGCCGAGCCGGCGGTTGTGGCGGCCCGGGCGGTACGTGCTCGCCGTCCGCCTCGCGGCCTGGTCGAGCAGGGAGCGGACGAGCGTGCTGGTCACGGGCCCGTTCCGCGTCGTTCCGGGCGACACGCGCCCGAGGTAGCCGTAACCGCCCTCGCCTTGACGAACACCTGTTCGTGTGCCACCATACGAACAGATGTTCGGTCGAATCGTTCTGCTGGTGCTCGTCGGGGATCGTCCTCTGGGCAGTCTTCGCGCGATCATCATCGGCGGAAGGGCCCGAACGCCGCTATGTCGTGCGGCCCGCCGACACGTTGTGGGCCATCGCCGAGCGCAGCTACGCGGGGGATCCGCGCGCCGCAGTCTGGGAGCTGCAGCGCCGGAACGGGCTGCGGGGATCGACGATCGCTCCGGGGCAGGTGCTCGTGTTGCCCTGAGCCGGCGGCCGGGCGGCCGTAGAATCGGCGCCCGTGGACCTCGACGTCGTCTTTCTCGGGACGGCCGGCTCCACGCCGACGGCGCAGCGGGCGCCGGCCGCCACGCTCGTTCGGCGCGGCGGCGAGCGTCTGCTCGTCGACTGCGCGGAGGGTACCCAGCGACAGCTGCTGCGCTCGAGCGTCGGGCTACCCGACCTCGAGGACGTCCTCCTCACGCATTTTCATGCCGACCACTACCTGGGGCTGCCCGGCATGCTGAAGACGTTCTCGCTGCGTGGACGCGAGGTGCCGATGACGGTGCACGGCCCGCAGGGGCTCGGCGACCTGTTCGCGGCCCTGCGGCGGCTGACGGGCCGGCTGTCGTTCGAGCTGCATCTGGTGGAGCTCGCCCCCGGCGACCGGATCGAACGCGACGGATACGCGATCGAGGCGTTCGCCGTCGAGCACCGCGTCCGTGCGGTCGGCTACTCGCTCGTCGAGGAGTCGCGGCCGGGGCGGTTCGACGACGAGGCCGCCGACCGGCTGGGCGTCCCGTTCGGCCCGGAACGGGGACGGCTCCAGCGCGGGGAGGCGGTGACCCTCGCCGACGGGCGCGTCGTGGAGCCGGGTGAGCTCGTCGGAGAGCCCCGAGGCGGGCGGAAGGTCGTCCTCGCCGGCGACTCCGCGCCGAGCGAGCACGTCGTCGCGGCCGCCGCGGGCGCGGACCTGCTCGTCCACGAGGCGACCTTCTGCGCGGAGGAGGAGGATCGAGCGCGCGAGACGTCGCACTCGACGGCCGCCGACGCGGCGGCGGTGGCGCTCGCTGCGGGAGTACGGCTGCTGGCGCTCAACCATCTGTCGAACCGGTACTTCGGGTCGGAGGTGGCGCGCGAGGCTCAGGCGATCTTCCCCGACACCGTCGTCCCGAGGGACTTCGACGTCGTCGACCTTCCGTTCCCGGAGCGCGGCCCACCCGAGCTCGTGAAGGGCGGGGCCGCGGGCGGCCGACCTGTTGTAGCCTCCGACCCATGACCCGACTCGTCCAGGTCGCGGTCGCGGGAGACGTCACCGAGGCCGAGGAGCTCCAGAGCATGCTGGCGACGGCCGGCATCGACGCGTCCCTCGAGACCTCGATCGACGAGGAGGCGGGCGTCCCCGACACCGAGCACGTGAAGGTGCTCGTCGAGGAGACGTCGGTCGACGCTGCCCGGGACGCCATCGAGGCGATGAGCGAGCCCGACGACGAGTACCAGCTCTAGGCTCGGTTCTAGCTCTCGACGAACTCCATGCGCGTCGAGCCGACGGGCCCGTTGGCGCGCACGATGAACTCGCACGAGCCGTTGCCGTCCGCGCTCGCGGGCGCGTGGATCGTCCCGTTCCAGAACTCGCCGTCGAGGGGTGCGCGCCCGACCGTCTCGCCGTCGGCGACGAGCTCCACGGACGTGCCGACCTTCGGCAGCAGCGTCAGCTCCAGCCGGCCCTGCGGACAGCCGTACACGATCACGCGCGCCTCGGTGAAGTCGCCGTTCGGCAGCACCCCGGTGGTCTGCGTCCGCAGGCGCGGCGGGCTCTCGCCCTGCCACAGCGCGAGGCCGGCGCGATCGAGGTTCCGCTGCTCGAGCCCGGCGATGCGCTCTCCGCGGAACGTCATCACGGTCGGTGCGACCACGAGCGGGTTCGTCACCGGCCGGCCGGTGACGTCGAAGAGGAGCCCGTCGAAGCGCGGGCTCACGCCTCGCTGCGGCAGCGGCCCGGGCACCGGCACCCCGGGTGGATGGAGGATCGCGCGCACCCGCTCGTTCCAGAACACCTGGTGCCAGACCGCGTTCCAGTACGCGTCCCCGTCGTAGAGGAGGGTGACCGGTCTCGCGCGCGGCGGCGTCGATCCATGACGGGTCGCCGCCGCCGAAGAAGCGGAACCGCGCATCCTCCGCCAACCTCGTCACCTCGCGGCTCGCCGAGACCGACACCGCCGCGAGCAGCACCCCGGTGCCGACGGCGAGCAGCGGAGCGGCGCGTCGCGGGATCAGCACGAAGACCGCGACGACGGCGGCCACGCAGAGCAGCCAGACCGTCTCCAGCGTGCCGGTGCCCCAGCGGGCCGCCAGGTCCTCGAGCGGGATCGTCATGAACGCGTCCGGCGCCGCGACGAGCGTGGCGAAGCGCTCGATCGGCAGCAGGAAGGCGGGCAACGCGACGGCGACCGCGAGCACGGCGGTCCAGGGTTGCGAGCGAGGCGCGCCGCGCTGGAGCCAGAGCGCCAGGACGAGGAACAGCGGCGGCAGGACGGCGATGAGGTCGCGCTCGGCGAAATGGCGGACGAACTGGGATGCGAAGACGCCCACCTGGATCGCGAGCCACACCACGAGGCTGAGGGCGACGGCGAGGAGCGCGGTCTCGGAATGCCCGCTGAGCCGGCCGGCGACGGCCTCCACGAGGAGCGCCGCGGCGGCGAGCAGTGGCACGGCTGCGCAGAGCAGCAGCACGTCCGCGATGTGCCACGTCACGAATCTCGCCGCCTCACCCGCGTCGTAGCCACCGAGTGCGGCCGCGTACGCACCGAAGACGCTGCTCCACGAGCCCTGTGTGGTGCGCCACCCCAGCCAGCCGACGGCCAGCACGGCGACGACGCCAACGGTCGGAAGCCAGCGCCGGAGCCGGCCGGGATCGCGGAGGAATGCGGCCTGCAGCAGGATCGCGGTGACGGCGACCGGTACGAGCACCACGCCCTGGAGCCGCGTCGCCACGGCCGCCGCGACGGCGAGTCCGAGCAGCGCCTGGCGCCCCAGCGTCGGCCGCTCGACGGCGCGTGCGAGCGCCCACGCGGCGAGCGTCGCCATCGGGAGGAAGAGCGCCTCCGACATGACGAGCCCCGAGTACGCGAGCGCGGGAGGGGTGAGCGAGAGCGCCGCGGCCACGAGCGACCAGCCGCGCGAGAGGAACGACCGGCCCCACGCGTAGACGGCGACCGCGGTCAGCGAGACGACGACGGCCTGCACCGCCTGCAGCACCTCGAATCCGGTCGCGAGGCTCCCGATCGACAGTGGCAGGCCGACGTAGGCCGGGTACAGGAGGCTGTAGAACCCTGTGTCGCCGCCGAGGATCGTGAGCGCGCCGTCGGCCCACAGCGAGCGCCCGAGCAGGGAGTAGATCATCTCGTCCGGCGCGATGAAGGGGCCGGGGATGTCGGCGGACGCGAGCACCCTGAGCAGCGCCGAGACGCCGACGAGCAGGGCGAGACCGGCTGCCGCGCCGCGAGAGGTCAGCCTGGGCACGGCCGGAAGGATGGCAGTCGTCGCCGTCCGCGCGGGGCGGTACAGTGCCGGGCGTCCCTTTAAGCCGGTCCAGCGAGGCCGGGAAGGAGCGGTGGATGACCATGCAAGCCCCCGGACGGCCGGCGTCGACCATGCTGCTCGACGCCGAGGCCGTTGCCAGAAGCCTCAGCCGCCTCGCCCACGAGGTGATCGAGCGGAATCCGGAGCTCGGTTCCGTCGCGCTCGTCGGGATCCACACGCGCGGCGTGCCGCTCGCGCAGCGGCTGCGGCGGCTCGTCGCCGAGCGCAGCGGCGTCGAGGTGCCGCTCGGCGCCCTCGACATCACGCACCATCGCGACGACGCGGCGCTCCGCGGTCGGCCGGAGGTGCACGCCACGGAGCTCGCGTTCGAGCTCGAGGGCCGCACCATCGTGCTCGTCGACGACGTCCTCTACACCGGCCGCACGGTGCGGGCGGCGATGGACGCGCTGCTCGAGCACGGCAGGCCTGCGGCGATCCAGCTGGCCGTGCTCGCCGACCGCGGGCACCGCGAGCTGCCGATCCGGCCGGACTACGTCGGCAAGAACCTGCCGACCGCCCGCGGCGAGCGGGTGCAGGTGCGGTTGGCGGAGACGGACGGAGCGGACGAGGTCGTCCTGCTTCGCGCGGAGGGAGCGACGAATGCCTGAGCGCCGCCACCTGATCACCATCGCGGACCTGACAACGGACGACGTCGAGCGGATCCTGACGACAGCCGAGGCGCTGGCCGAGGCCGACGTCTCCGACGCGCTTCGCGGGCGCACAGTCGTGAACCTCTTCTTCGAGAGCTCGACGCGCACGTCGTCGAGCTTCGAGCTCGCGGCGCGCCGACTGGGCGCCGCGGTGATGACCGTTCGCTCCGCAGGCTCATCCGTCGACAAGGGCGAGTCGCTGCGCGACACCGCGCTGACGCTCTCGGCGTACGAGCCCGACGCGATCGTCGTGCGCCATCCACAGGCCGGCGCGCCGGAGGTGGTCGCCCGTAACACGGGCGCCCACGTCGTGAACGCCGGTGACGGCAAGCGGGCACACCCGACCCAGGCGCTCCTCGATCTCGCGACGATGCGGTCCGCATGCGGACGCCTCGAAGGCCTGCACGTGGCGATCGTCGGCGACGTGCTGCACTCACGCGTCGCGCGCTCGCTCGTCCAGGCGCTCGCGCTCGTCGGGGCTCAGGTGACGCTCGTGGGGCCGCCGACGCTCGTCCCCGAGGCACTCGGCGTGCCCGTCTCCGCGGACATCGCGGACATCGCCGCCGCCGACGTCGTCTACGTCCTGCGCATGCAGCGCGAGCGGATGGCGCCGGGAGCATCGTTCGTCCCGTCACTCCGCGAGTACGCGAGCCGCTGGGGCGTCACGCCCGGGCGCGTGCGACCAGGCCAGCGGGTCATGCATCCCGGGCCCATGAACCGCGGCGTCGAGATCGACGCCCGCGTCGCCGACTCGTCGGCCGCGCTCGTCGTCGACCAGGTGCGCGCCGGGCTCGCCGTACGCGTCGCGGTGCTGTACGACCTCGTCGGCGCCGGCTCGCTGCTGGAGGTGGCGTGATGCTCGCCTCCGCGAACGGTCGCCGCGACTCGCTGGTGCTCGAGGGCCGCGTCGTGGATCCCGCGCAGGGGATCGACGACTGCCTGCGGGTGACGGTCGAGGACGGCCGGGTGGCGCGGATCGAGCCCGGCGGGTCCAGTCGGGCGGTGCTCGCGCCCGCGTTCGTCGACCCGCACGTCCATCTACGGACGCCCGGCCGCGAGGACGAGGAGACGATCGCGACCGGGACAGCTGCCGCCGCGGCGGGCGGGTACTGCGCGATCCTGGCCATGCCGAACACGGACCCGGTCGTGGACTCCGCCGCCGTGCTGCGCGGACTGCTCGCGCAGGCGCGCGAGGAGGCGCTCGTGCCGACCGGCTTCCTCGCTGCGATCTCGAAGGGACAGCGTGGGGAGGAGCTGACCGAGATGGGCGAGCTGGCGGAGGTGGGCGCCGCCGGCTTCACCGACGACGGACGCCCGGTGGCCGCGGCGTCGCTCATGCGGCGCGCGCTCCGCTACGGCATCGTCCACGGGCGCCCGCTCGCCGTCCACTGCGAGGAGCCGACCCTGTCCGGCGAGGGGCACCTCCGCGAGGGGCGGGTGTCGGCCGAGCTCGGCGTCGCGGGCTGGCCGGCGGTGGCCGAGAGCGTCATGGTCGAGCGTGATCTCGCGCTCGCCCGCAACGAGGAGCGGCCGCTCCACCTCATGCACCTGTCAGCGGCCGAGTCCGTGCACGCGCTCCGGCGTGCCCGCGCGGAGGGGGTCGCCGCCACCGCCGAGGCGACGCCGCACCACCTCGTGCTGACCGAGGACGCCGTCCGCTCGCTCGATCCGAACACCAAGATGAACCCGCCGCTCGGGACCGACTCGGACCGCTCGGCGCTCGTGGACGCGCTTCGGGACGGGACGATCACATGCGTCGCGACGGATCACGCGCCACATGCCCGTGAGGAGAAGGACGCGCCGTTCGAGGCGGCGCCCTTCGGCGTGACCGGGCTCGAGACGGCGTTCGCGGCGCTCCACACCCACCTCGTCGTCCCGGGCGTCCTGCCGCTCGAGACGCTGCTCGAGCGCATGTCCGCAGGGCCCGCGAGGGCGTTCGGCCTGCCGGTGCCGCGGATTGCGGTCGGCGAGCTCGCCAACGTCGTCGAGCTCGACCTCGACGCCGAGTGGACGGTCACGGAGAGTGGGTTCCGGTCGAAGTCCGCCAACTCCTGGCTGCTCGGCGAGCGCCTGCGCGGCGTCGTCACGCGAACGGTGGCCGACGGCCGGCTGGTGTTCGCGCCGTGAGCGGCTACCTCGCACTCGAGGACGGCACGGTGCTGCACGGCGAGTCGGTCGCCGCCGAGGGCCTGGCCTTCGGAGAGGCCGTCTTCACCACGGCGATGACCGGTTACCAGGAGACCGTCACCGATCCGAGCTACGCCGAGCAGCTCGTCTGCTTCACCGCGCCCATGGTCGGCAACTACGGCGTCGCCGAGCCGCGGGACGAGTCCGACCGGCCGCATGCGCGGGCCGCGATCATGCGCGAGGCGCGGGGCCCGGAGTGGACCGGCTGGCTGCGGGACCACGGCCTCGTGGGGCTGACTGGGATCGACACCCGATCGCTCGTCCTGCGGCTGCGCGAGGGTGGCGCGATGCGCGCCGTGGCCGTCGCCGGCGACGTGCCGGTCGACGACGCCCTCGCGGCGATCCACGCCCAGCCGGATATGGAGGGACGCGCGCTCGTCGAGGCCGTCTCCACGCGCGAGCCGTACGTCGTGGCCCCGCAGGGCCGCGTGCGCGTGGCCGTCGTCGACTACGGCGTCAAGCGGTCGATCCTGCGCCGCCTCGTCAACGCGGGCGCGGCCGTCACCGTCCTCCCGCACGATGCCGATGCCGACGAGCTGGCGGGGTTCGACGGCGTCGTGCTCTCCAACGGCCCAGGCGATCCGGAGCCGCTGCGCGAGGAGGCCGTCGTCGTCGGTGAGCTGCTCGGCAGGACACCGGTGCTCGGGATCTGCCTCGGGCATCAGCTCCTCGGGCTCGCCACCGGCCACGAGACCTTCAAGCTGCCCTTCGGGCACCGCGGCGCGAACCACCCGGTGCTCGAGCGCGCGAGCGGACGGGTGCTCGTCACGAGTCAGAACCACGGCTTCGCCGTGCGCCCCTCGGAGGAGCGCGGAGCCACGCACGTCTCGCTCTATGACGGCACGGTCGAGGGCCTGAGCTTCCCCGAGCTGCGTGCACGGTCGGTGCAGTTCCATCCGGAGGCCGGCCCGGGGCCGCACGACGCGCGCCCGCTCCTCGACGACTGGGTGGAGGAGCTCACCGGTGCCCGCTAGGCGCGATCTGCACTCGATCTGCGTGATCGGGTCCGGGCCGATCGTGATCGGGCAGGCGTGCGAGTTCGACTACGCCGGCTGTCAGGCCTTGAAGGTGCTGCGGGAGGACGGCTACCGGACGATCGTCGTGAACTCGAACCCGGCGACGATCATGACCGACCCCGAGTTCGCGGACCGCACGTACCTGGAGCCGCTCGACCTCGAGGGTGTCGCGGACGTGCTGGGCCGGGAACGGCCGGACGCGCTGCTGCCGACGCTGGGCGGCCAGACTGCCCTCAACCTGGCGGTGGAGCTGAAGGAGGCCGGCGTGCTCGAGGCACTGCGCGTCGAGCTGCTCGGAGCGACCGTCGACGTCATCCGCCGTGCGGAGGACCGCGAGCTCTTCCGGGAGGCCGTGCAGTCCGTCGGGCTGCAGGTGCCGTCGTCGCGGATCGTCACGTCTGTCGACGACCTCGAGGGCCTCGCGCCGCCGGCGGTCGTGCGGCCGGCGTTCACGCTCGGCGGTCACGGCGGCGGCTTCGTGGACACGCCCGACGCGCTACGCCGTCAGGTCGAGATCGGGCTGCGTGAGAGCCCGATCGGCCAGGTGCTCGTGGAGGAGTCGGTGCGCGGCTGGGACGAGTTCGAGCTCGAGGTCATGCGCGACCGCCGCGACAACGTCGTGATCGTGTGCTCGATCGAGAACCTCGACCCGATGGGCGTGCACACCGGCGACTCCGTGACGGTGGCGCCGCAGATGACCCTGTCCGACGAGGCGTACCAGGAGCTGCGGGACGCCGCGGCGGCGATCATCCGCGCCGTCGGCGTCGAGACGGGCGGGTCCAACATCCAGTTCGCGCGGCACCGGGAGTCGGGGGAGTTGCGCGTGATCGAGATGAATCCCCGCGTGTCGCGCTCGTCGGCCCTCGCCTCGAAGGCGACGGGCTACCCGATCGCCAAGGTGGCCGCAAAGCTCGCGGTGGGCTACACGCTGGACGAGATCCCGAACGACCTGACCGGGACGACGCCGGCGAGCTTCGAGCCGACGCTGGACTACGTGGTCGTGAAGGCGCCGCGCTTCGCGTTCGAGAAGTTCGCCGGGGCGGACACGACGCTCGGCACGCAGATGAAGTCGGTTGGGGAGGCGATGGGCATCGGCCGCACGTTCGTCGAGGCGTTCTCGAAGGCGATGGCCAGCCGGGAGCTCGATCGCGGGTCGGCCGCTCCGTGGCCCGACCTGGACGGGATTCCGGACGGCGTGCACCCGTGGTTCAAGCGCGAGCTCGATGAGCTCGCGCGGAACGGGCTGCCGGAGGGGCGGCGGGTCTACCGTCGCGTCGACAGCTGCGCCGGAGAGGTCGAGGCGGCGTCGACGTACTTCTACTCCACGATCGGCGAGGTGGACGAGCGGACGCCGGTGCCCGGCCGGAGCGTCGTGATCCTCGGCTCCGGTCCCAATCGCATCGGGCAGGGCATCGAGTTCGACTACTGCTGCGTGCACGCCGCCTGGAGCTTCCGCCGCCTCGGCTTCGAGGCGGTCATGGTCAACTGCAACCCGGAGACCGTCAGCACCGACTACGACACGTCCGACCGCCTCTACTTCGAGCCGCTGACACCCGAGCACGTCCTCGCGGTGCTGGAGCGCGAGCAGCCCGTCGGCGTCGTCACGCAGTTCGGCGGGCAGACGCCGCTCAAGCTCGCCCACGCGATCGAGCAGGCTGGCCACCGGATCCTCGGCACGCCGCACGAGGCCATCGATCTCGCGGAGGATCGCGAGCGCTTCGGCGCGCTGCTCGACCGGCTGGACGTCCGCTGCCCGGCCTGGGGGATCGCGGGATCCGCCGTCGAAGCAGTCGCCGTGGCGGAGCGAGTTGGCTATCCGGTGCTCGTTCGGCCGTCGTACGTCCTCGGCGGCCGGGCCATGCGCGTCTGCTACGACGACGGCGCAGTCGCCGCGGCCGTGGAGGCCGCAGAGGGGCCGGTGCTCGTCGACCGCTTCGTCGAAGGCGCCGTCGAGATCGACGTCGACGCGCTCTGCGACGGCGAGGAGGTCTACATCGGCGCAGTGATGCAACACGTCGAGGAGGCGGGCGTGCACTCCGGCGACTCGACCTGCGTGCTGCCGGCTCCGTCGCTCACCGCCGCGGCGCAGCGCGAGATCGAGGACGTCGTCCGTCGGCTGGGGCCCGCGCTTGGCGTCGTCGGCCTGCTGAACGTCCAGCTCGCCGTGGCGGACGGCGAGGTGCACGTCCTGGAGGCCAATCCCAGGGCATCCCGGACGGTCCCGTTCGCGAGCAAGGCGACCGGCCTCAACCTCGTCGATGCGGCGTGCAGGCTGGCAGCCGGGTCCCGGCTCGCGGACCTCGGCCTGCCGCCGGAGGCGGCTCCGACCGAGGTCAGCGTCAAGGCCGCCGTGCTGCCCTTCGCGCGCTTCCCGGGCTCCGATCCGGTGCTCGGCCCCGAGATGCGGTCGACCGGAGAGGTGATGGCGAGCGCGGCCGACCTGCCGACGGCCTACGCCAAGGCCGAGCGCGCCGCCGGACGCTCGCTGCCCTCCGAGGGCACCGCCTTCCTCTCGGTGCGAGAGGCCGACAAGCTCGCACTCGTGCCCGTCGCCGCGGCGCTCGCCGGCCTCGGCTTCCGGCTCGTGGCGACCACGGGAACGGCCGTGGCGCTCCGCGGCGCCGGCCTGGACGTGGAGATGGTGGCCAAGGTGTCGGAGGCGGCGGGCGGCACGTCCGTCGTCGACCTCATCCGCCGTGGCCGCTGCGACCTCGTCGTCAACACGCCTCAGGGCTCGGGCGCCCGCGCCGACGGCTACCGCATCCGCGAGGCGGCCCTCGTCGCGCGGGTGCCGTGCATCACGACGTTGTCGGGCGCGGCGGCAGCGGTGCACGCCATCGCGAACGCCCGCGCCGAGATCGCCCAGTCGCTCCAGGAGCGGCTGGAGGTGGCGAATGCGAGCTAGTCCCGTGGACGGAAAGGCCGGCTCGTGACCCGCGAGCGCGTGCCCGTCACCGGCACCGAGGAGGTCGGCCCGTACACGCTGCTGCGCCTCGAGCGGGGGCCGCTCAAGGTCGGCATGCCGGGGCAGTTCTTCATGCTCGGCGTGCCCGGCCGGCTGCTGCCGCGGCCCATGAGCGTCTGCCTCGTGCCGGAGGGTGAGCTCGCGTTCCTCATCGATCCGATCGGGCCGGGAACGCGCGCGCTCTGTGCGCTGCAGGAGGGGGACGAGCTCGACGTGCTGGGCCCGCTCGGCGTGGGCTTCGAGCTCTTCGTCAGCAAGCCCTTGCTCGTCGGCGGCGGCATCGGCGTGGCGCCGCTGCCCTACCTCTCCGAGGCCCTCGGCAGGCCTCCGGCCATCCTCGGCTTCCGCTCACACTGGCATGCGGAGGCGGCCACCCTCGTGCCGAATGCCGAGATCGTCGTTGAGCCGGCGCTCGTCACGGATCTGCTCCCGGCCGAGCCGGGCGACGTGCTCGCATGTGGGCCGGCGCCGCTGCTCGAGGTGCTGCGCTCGCGGGCGCCGTCGGCCCAGCTCGCGTGGGAGGCGCCGATGGCCTGCGGCTACGGGGCCTGCTACGGCTGCGTCGTCGAGCTCGAGGGCACCTTCAAGCGATTGTGCGTGGAAGGGCCGGTGCTCCGCGCGGCATGAGCATCGCGATCCTCAACGGCTCGGGCTGTCTCGACGCGCTCGTCGCGCCGGAGACGGCCGCCCAGCTCGACGCCTTCGTCACGAAGACGATCACGCCGGTGCCGCGGGCCGGCAACCCGCCGGTACGGATCGCCGAGACCGACTTCGGGATGCTGAACTCGATCGGCCTGCAGGGACCGGGCGTCGACGCGTTCGTGACCCGGCTGCTGCCTCGGCTCGAGGCGCTCGAGCTGCCGCTCTGGGTGTCCGTCGGCGGGTTCTCGGCCGACGACTACAGCACGGTCTGCGAACGCCTCGATCGCGAGGACTCCGTGGCGGCGATCGAGCTGAACCTGTCGTGCCCCAACGTCGAGGAGGCGCCGGAGACGGCAGCGGAGCTCGTCGGTGCGGCGCGTGCCGTGACGGCGAAGCCGCTCTACGCGAAGCTCTCGCCCGCCGTGTGGGACGTGGCTGAGGCGGCCCGCGCCGTCGAGGCCGCCGGCGCCGACGGCCTCTCGCTCGTGAACACGATCAGAGGCCTCGCGCTCGATCCGGCGACGCTCCGGCCGCGGCTCGCGAGGGCGGTCGGCGGCTACTCGGGCCCGGCGATCAAGCCGATCGCGCTCGCCGCCGTCTACGCCTGCGCGAAGGCGGTCGACCTGCCGATCGTCGGCATGGGCGGAGTCTCGACCGGGCTCGACGCGCTCGAGCTCGTGGCTGCCGGCGCCGACGCCGTCGCGCTCGGGACCGTCCTCTTCACGGACCCGAGCGCACCGACCCGCATTCGCGAGGAGCTGCAGGCCGAGGCGGTCGCCCGAGGATTCGACACTCCCTCTACGGTCCGTGGAGTCGCACACGGCGAGGGGGTGTTGCCTAATTTGGAATCACAAAAATACCTGCAAAACCCACGAAAAGTTCCCGCTTGACCGAACCGCGAACCTTGCTAGACTCCCGCGCTCATGGTCACGACGAAGATGCAGGCCCAGGCTCCCGTCCGCTCGCTCGACCAGCGGATGGAGGCGCTCAAGAGGGCCAATCACATCCGCGTCAGGCGTGCCCAACTGAAGAAGGACCTCAAGGACGGACACGCCCAGATCGAGGAGATCCTGCTCGATCCGCCGGACTGGGTCTCGACCGCGAAGGTGTTCGACATGCTCATGGCGGTGCCCAAGTTCGGGCGCGTCAAAGCGGCGCGTCTGCTCAACCAGTGCCGGATCAGCCAGTCGAAGACCGTTGGCGGCCTGTCGGAGCGCCAGCGCACTGAGCTTGTCGCGCTCTTCAACCGCTAGGCACTTTCCGGCTGCGCCGAAAAGTGCCCACGCAAGGACCTGACTCCTCACTGGTCCACGAAGCGCTGCGTCCTGCGTAGGCTCTCCGTCCGTGTCGAAAGAGCCCTTGCCTGTCTTCGTCGTCACCGGTCCTTCGGGTGCCGGTAAGGGGACCCTGATCCGGGCGCTGGTCGAGCGGCTGCCCGAGCTCGAGGTCGCCGTGTCGGCGACGACGCGGGCTCGGCGAGACGCCGAGGAGGAGGGGCGCGACTACTACTTCCTCTCCGAGTCCGAGTTCGTGCGCCGTGCCGAGGCAGGCGACCTGCTGGAGCACGTCCGCTTCGTTTCGGCGCGGTACGGCACGCTGCGCTCCGAGCTGGACCGCATCGCTGACGAGGGTCGCATCTGCGTGCTCGAGCTCGAGACGGAAGGCGCCCTGCGCGTCCAGGACGCGGTGCCCGGCAGCGTCACGGTCTTCATCGCCGCCGACGTGGCCGAGCTGGAGCGGCGTCTGCGCGACCGGGCGACGGAGAGCTCCGGCGAGATCACCGAGCGCATCGTGCTCGCCCGCCTGCAGCTCGAGCAGGCGCACCGCTTCCGCTACGTCGTGCGCAACGACGACCTGCGACGCGCCGCGGACGCTCTCACGGCACTCGTCGAGGCCGAGCTCGCGTTTGCCGCTACCATGACGCCCCCATGATCCATCCCCGCATCGACGAACTGCTCGAGAACGTCGACTCGCGCTATGCGCTGGTCATCGTTGCAGCGAAGCGCGCCCGTCAGATCAACAACTACCACCACCAGCTCGGCGAGGGCATCGGCTTCGAAGAGGCCCCGCCGCCGCTCATCGAGTCACGCTCGAAGAACTACCTGACGATGTCCATGGAGGAGATCAGTCAGGGCAAGATCAACTACGAGTACAAGCGCTGACGCGCGACGCTCGCGCGCGCTGAGGGCACAATGAGGCCCGTGGCGCGCATTCTGCTCGGCGTGACCGGTGGGATCGCGGCCTACAAGGCCTGCGAGCTCGTACGCCTGCTCGTCAAGGGCGGCCACGAGGTGATCCCGCTCGTGACGGCCGGCGCGGAGCGGTTCGTCCGGGCCGAGACGTTCTGGGCACTGGCGCGTACGAGCCCGGAGGCCGAGCCGTACCCTCATCTCAGACGGGCCGACCTGCTGGTCGTCGCGCCGCTGACCGCGCACACGCTCGCGCGCCTGGCTCACGGCCTCGCCGACGACGTCCTGACCGAAGCGGCACTCGCGCACGACGGCCCGGTGCTCGTCGCACCGGCGATGAACCACCGCATGTGGGCACATCCGGCCACCCAGACGAACGTGGCGCTGCTGCGCTCGCGAGCGGTCGTGTTCATCGGCCCCGAGGAGGGCGAGCTCGCGGAGGGCGAGAGCGGTCTCGGCCGCATGAGCGAGCCGGAGGCAATCGCCGCCCGCATCGAGGAGCTGCTCGGGGGAGGTGACACGAACGGGCTTACCGGGAAGCACGTGCTCGTGAGCGCCGGAGGCACCCGTGAGCCGTTGGACGCCGTCCGCTTCGTCGGCAACCGCTCATCGGGGCGGATGGGCGTCGCGCTGGCCGTCGAGGCCCGCCGCCGCGGCGCGACCGTCACGTTGCTCGCCTCGAATCTCGCCGTGGCGGTCCCGGAGGGCGTCGAGGTCGTGCAGGCGCCGACGGCCGCGGACGTCGAGGCCGAGGCGCTCGCCCGGACGGACGCCGACGTGATCCTGATGGCGGCGGCGGTCGCCGACTATCGGCCGGCCCGCGCACGGAGCGACAAGCGGCCGAAGGACGCCGAGCCATGGCACATCGAGCTCGAGCCGACCGTGGACGTCGCCCGGGCGCTCGGGGAGCGGAAGAACGGCAGCATTCTCGTCGCGTTCGGCGCGGAGCGGGGGGAGGAGGGTCTCGCACGCAAGCGTGAGATGCTCGCCAGCAAGAACGCCGATCTGATCGTCTACAACGACGTGGGGCGTGACGACATCGGCTTCGACGCCGCCGACAACGAGGTCGTGCTCGTGACACGCGACGGCGAACGCCGCGTGCCGAAGGCCCCCAAGCCGCAGGTCGCCGCAGCCATCCTCGACGAGGTCGAACGCCTGCTGGAGGCACGATGAGCCAGCCCGCCCAGCAGCCGCGCGCGGCCGACGTCGTCGGGTCCGTCGTCGACAACATCTCGCGCGTGGTGCATGCACCGGCCGAGACGCTCCGGCTCTGCGTCCTGTGTCTCGTCGCCGAGGGCCACCTGATCATCGAGGACTTCCCGGGCGTGGGGAAGACGATGCTCGCGAAGGCGCTCGCACGGTCGCTCGACCTCGACTTCTCGCGCATGCAGTTCACGCCCGACCTGCTGCCGTCGGACGTGACCGGCGTCAACGTCTTCAACCAGCGAACGAACGGCTTCGAGCTCCGCCACGGCCCGGTCTTCGCGAACGTCCTGCTCGTCGACGAGATCAACCGCGCGTCGCCGAAGACCCAGGCGGCCCTGCTCGAGGCCATGCAGGAGAGCCAGGTGACGATCGACGGCGCGACGATGGCGCTCGACCGGCCCTTCCTCGTCATCGCGACGCAGAACCCGATCGAGTACGAGGGCACCTATCCGCTGCCGGAGGCGCAGCTCGACCGTTTCACGATGCGGCTGGCGCTCGGCTATCCGGCGCTGGCCGACGAAGCGCGCATGCTCGCGGAGCAGACGACCGAGCCGCCGCTCGAGGCGCTGCGCTCCGTGGCGAGCCGCCGGGACATCCACCAGGCGATCGACGACGCGAAGGACGTGTACGTCGAGGACAGCCTCTCGCGCTACGTCGTCGCGCTGCTCCGGCACACGCGCGCCAACGGGCGGCTGGCGCTCGGTGCGAGCCCGCGGTCCGGCATCGCTCTGCTGCGCGTGGCGAAGGCGCGGGCGCTCGCAGACGGCCGCGACTACGTCATGCCCGAGGACGTGCAGGCCGTGGCCGTCCCGGTGCTCGCCCACCGGCTGATCCTCGCTCCCGAGGCTCGCTCCGCCGGCGCCGAGGCCGGCGAGATCGTGCGGGAGGCCGTCGAGAGCACGCCGGTTCCCGTCTAGGACGGTGGCCGCTCAGTCATGAGCACCCGAGCCCGCGTCGCGCTTGCGCTCGCGGCCGCCACGTACCTCGTCGCGTGGGCCTTCGGCTCGGTCGCCCTGTACCCGCTTGCGATCGGCCTCGCGCTCGTCGCCGTGGCGGCCTGGGCATGGACGCGGCTGGCTGCCGGGCCGATGGAGCTGCGGCGGCGCGCCGGTCGCGGCGAGCACTTCGAAGGGGAGGACGTCTGGGTCACGGTCGAGCTCGAACGGCGCTCGCACGTCCCGACCGGGCCACTGACGCTCGTGGAGCAGATGGGCGAGCTCGGCGAGTACCGGACACGGCTGCGCCGAGACGGGCGGCGCCTGGCCGGCGAGTACGTGCTGGAACGACTGCCTCGCGGCCGCTACGACGTCGAGTCGGCGGAGGTCGTGATCGAAGATCCATTCGGCCTCGAACGGGTGGCCGTGCCGCTGCACGCCCCCGGCGCCGTGGTCGTCTTCCCGCGCCTGGTGGCGCTCGAGACGCTGTTCTCCGAGTCGGGCCGGCACGCGCAGGACGGACGGAGGCTGCTGCTCCGCCGTCCGAGCGGCTTCGACCTGCATTCCGTGCGCGACTACGAGCAGGGCGAGAGCCTCCGCAAGGTGCACTGGCGCTCGACGGCGCGGCGCGGTCACCTGATGGTCAAGGAGCTCGAGGATGCACCGCGGGACGAGGTCGTGGTCCTCCTGGATTGCGGCAGGGCCTGCGACGTCGGCACGCCGCCGAACTCGAGCTTCGACGAGGCGGTGCGGGCGGCCGGCTCCGTGTTGCACGCGCAGGCTCGCCGGGGCCGGCGCGCCGTGCTGGCACTGAACCGGGCACGGCCGGAAGTGCACCGCATCGCGTCGCTCGACGGCGACTGGCGTGCCGCGATGGAGGCGCTGGCGGCCGCGCGCGCCGACGGCATGAGCCCGCTGTCGGCGCTCGTCGCGCGAGACGGCGGCGTCGTGTCGCGCGCCCTCGAGCTCGCCGTCGTCACGGCGCATCTCGATCCGACCCTCGTCGAGCGGCTGGCGCAGCGGGCGACCTCGCATCGCGGAGTCTCGCTTGTGTGGGTCGACTCGGCGACGTACGCGGGCCGCGCGGCCCGTAGCGAGCCGGCCCTGCTGCGGCTGCAGGCGGCGGGCGTCGCCGTCGCAGTCGTTCGGCGGGGAGACGACTTGCGCGCGGTGCTCGGCGGGTCGAGCCTGGAGCGTGCGGTCGGTGGCTAGGACGATCCTCGTCTACTCGGCCCCGGCGATCCTGATTGCCATCTGCTGGCTGCGGCTCGAGACCCCGTCCGGCGGCGAGGCCGCCCCGATCCTGCTGCTCGCGCTCGCACCCGCCCTGCTCCCGTCGCTTCGGCTGCGCCTCGCCGGGTCGGTCGTCGCCGGCCTGGTCGCTGCGCGGGTCGCGCTCGACGTGTCGCCCTTCGACGAGGGCGGCCTGTGGGACTCGCTGAAGGACGGCGCGCTCGAGTTCTACGACGTGGCCGTCCCGTTCGATCCCTCGCAGCAGCCCGAGATGCACGGGGCCCTGCTCATGGGCATCTTCGCCTCGGCGCTTGCGCTCGCGCTCGCGATCGCGTCTCGCCGGCCCTTCCTGGCCGTGCTCGCCGTCGTCGCCGGCGCCGGGTGGCCCGCCACGCTGATCGCCGACGGCCGCGAGCTCCTCCTCGGGACGGCGATTCTCGCCGCGGCGCTCTGGATCCTCGCGGGCCTGCGGGTGCGCGCCCCTCGCGCGGCCGTGCCCGCGGCGATCGTCGGGGCCGCGGTCGTCGCCGTCGCGGGAGCCGCGGCGACCTCCGAGTCGATCGCCAAGGGCGCGCTGCTCGACTGGGAGCGCTGGGATCCCTACGACGCTCCGGCGCGGCCGGTCGGGGTCGACTACGTCTGGGACGCGAGGTATGACGGCATCGACTTCCCGGAGAAGCGGACCGTCGTGCTGCGCATCACGGCGCCGCGGCGGTCGCTCTACTGGCGCGCCACGACGCTCGACGCATTCGGCGGTGGCCGCTGGTTCGAGAACCTCTACCCGCTGACGACGAGGCCGGTCACGGGGCGGCTGCCGACCGATCCGCTCATTCGGGAGCAGCCTCCGGACCGGTGGGTGCGCCAGGAGGTCGAGGTCGTGGGGCTCCGCGACGACCATCTCGTGGCCGCGGCGCCGCCGGTGCAGCTCCGCGCGCCGTCCCTCGGCCCGCTGTACATCCTGAACGGCGGCGTCGCGCGACTCGTCGACCGCTCATTGCGGCCGGGCCAGACCTACGTCGTGTGGAGCGCTGTGCCGACGCCGACGCCGCGGGCGCTCGCCGGCCTCCGGCCGGACTACCCGGGCGGGGTGCTTCCGGATCTCGACGTCGACCCCCGCGTCCGCATGCTCCCGTTCGGTGATCCGGGCCGGGCGGCGCAGCTCCAGGCCGTGCTCACCGACGAGCGCACCCAGAACCTCTGGGCGTACCGGCCGCTCGTCCAGGCGGCGCAACGGGTCACGCGCGGGGCGCGCACGCCGTACCAGGCCGTCGTCGCGCTGGAGTCGTGGTTCCGCGGCACGGGCGGCTTCAGGTACGAGGAGCAGCCGCCGCAGACGGCCGGGCTGCCGCCGCTCGTCGACTTCGTCGCCCGCACGAAGGCCGGCTACTGCCAGCACTTCGCCGGGGCGATGGCGCTCATGCTCCGCTACCTCGGCATCCCGGCGCGTGTCGCGGTCGGCTTCACGAGCGGGCGCTACGAGCGGAACGGCTGGACGGTCACCGATCACGACGCGCACGCGTGGGTCGAGGTCTGGTTCCCCGGGCAGGGCTGGGTCTCGTTCGACCCGACGCCGGGGCGGGGCACGCTCGCCGGGACGTACACGTTCGCGTCCGACTCGCGGGCCACGGCGCTGGAGGAGATCGGCGAGGCGATTCAGGGAGTCGGCGGCGGGCTCGACCCGACCGTCGGCGGGCCGCAGTTCGGCACGGGCACCGGCGGAGGCTTCGCCGACGACGCTGCGCGGGGATGGGGCCTCGCCCGGATCGCGCTGGTCGTGCTGGCCGCGGCCGCGCTGGGCATCGGGCTCGTCAAGCGCGTGCGCCGACGGCTTCGCTACGCGACGTCCGATCCGCGCCGGCGTGCTGCGGCCGCTCGTTCGGAGCTGGCCGAGTTCCTGCGCGACCAGGGGCTGGACGTGCCCGCGAGCGCCACGCTTCACGATCTGAGGGCGCTGCTGGCCTCGGAGCTGGGCGTCAACGCCGGCCCCTTCACCGCAGCGGCCGGCGCGGCGCGCTACGGGCCTCCCGAAGGCGCCGATGCCGCGGCCCGCCGGGCGCGGAGTGAGCTGCGCGACCTGCTGCGGGCGGTCCGGTCGCGGCTTTCGACCGCGGACCGCGTGCGCGGCTGGCTCGCGATCCGTTCGCTGCGCGGCGCGTGACCCTGCCGGCGGTCGTCATGGCGGCCGGCCTCGGGAGCCGGCTCCGACCGCTGACCGGCACCGTCGCCAAGGCGATCCTGCCGGTCGACGGACAGCCGGTGCTCGGGCGCCTGCTGCGCGAGCTCGCGGCGGCCGGGTGCCCGGCCGTCACGCTCGTCACCGGCCACCTCGCCGAGCAGGTCGAGCGGCTGGCCGGCGACGGCTCAGCGTTCGGCGTGCCGGTTCGTATCGTCCGCCAGCCCTCGCCGGACGGGTCGGCCGACGCCGTCCGCCGGGCCGCGCTGGAGCCGCCGTACCTCGCCCTCGCGGCAGACACCGTCTTCGGCCCTGGTGACGTCGGCCGCTTCGCGGCAGCCTTCGAGGAGCGGGAGGGCGCCGCCGGCGCGATCGCCGTGCGCCGACACCCCGGCAAGGCGCCCATCGGCGTCGCAGACGGCCGCATCACCCGGGTCTTCGATGCCGACGGCGAGTGGAGCGGTGCGCCGCTCTGGGGGCTCCGGCCGGCCGTGCACGAGCGGCTCGCGCTCGACGACCCGCCGCACGAGCTCGGCCGGGCGTTTCAGGAGGCCATCGACGCGGGAGAGGAGGTCGCCGCCGTCCCGATCGGCCCCACACGGGACCTCACCGAGCCGCTAGACCTCCTGGAACAGAACTTCCCCTACCTGAAGGCGATCCGGTGACCGAGGCGTACGACCTCTTCCAACAGGGCCGTCAGCTCCTCCGGGACGGCATGGCCGCGCAGGCGACCGTCGCGCTCGAGAAGGCCAAGCGGATCGAGCCGGAGAAGGCGTCGATCCGCGAGGCGCTCGGCATCGCGTACTTCCGCATCCAGCGCTGGCCCGAGGCGGAGGCTGAGTTCCGGGCCGTGCTCGAGCTCTCACCCGCCGACGACTATGCCCACTACGCGCTTGGCCGATCGCTCGAGAAGCAGGGCCGCGACACCGAGGCCAACGGCCATTACAAGCTCGCGCGGTCGCTGCGGCCGGACAGCGAGGCCTACGCGGCGCGCGTGCGCGACCTCGGCACGGCTCTCGAGGACGAGTCCTAAGCGCTAGTCCAAGCGTTCGCTCGACACGCGCCGCACCTCGGCGAGCGAGGTGACGCCCTCGCGGCAGAGCCGCAGGCCGTCCTGGCGCAGCGTCGTCATGCCCTGCGCAACCGCGGCCTCGGCGATCTCCTCCGTGGAGCGGTCCAGCAGCCGGCGGACGTCGCCGTCGATCATCATCAGCTCGTAGAGACCGACCCGGCCGCGATAGCCGGTGTCGCCGCACGAGGCGCAGCCCGCCGGCCTGTAGAGCGTGGCTCCGCGCCGCACGCCGACCTCCGCCGCCTCGGCGGCGGACGTCTTGTAGGCCTCACGGCACTCCGTGCAGAGCCGCCGCGCGAGGCGCTGCGCGACCACGGCGTTCACGGACGTCGCCAGCAGGGCGGGGTCGATGCCGATGTCCTTCAGGCGCGCGATCGAGCTCGCGGCGCTGTGCGCGTGCAGCGTGCTCAGGACGAGGTGGCCGGTCATGGCGGCGCGGAACGCGACGTGGGCGGTCTCCTCGTCGCGGATCTCGCCGATCAGGATTACGTCGGGGTCCGAGCGCAGGATCGTCCGCAGCCCGGACGCGAACGTGAGGCCGGCCTTCGGGTTGATCTCGATCTGATCGATGCCGGCGACCTGCACCTCGACCGGGTCCTCGATCGTCGTGATCGAGCGCTCCGAGTCGTTCAGCAGCTCGAGCCCCGCGTAGAGCGTGGAGGTCTTGCCCGAGCCCGTCGGACCGCACGAGATGATCGTTCCGAACGGCTCGGAGATCGCCTTCATGAACATCGACTCGGTCTCCGGGGTCATGCCGAGCTGCGCCAGCGACATCGCCTGCTCGGACGTGCTGGCGATGCGGATCGTCACCTTCTCGCCGTGGGTCGTGGGCAGGATGGCGACGCGGAGGTCCATCGAGCGCCCGCCCATGCGGATCGAGGCGCGGCCGTCCTGGGGCAGGCGTCGCTCCGCGATGTCCAGCTGGCCCATGATCTTGAGGCGGCTCGTCACGGCCGACTGCATGGCCTTCGGGATGGTGGCGATCTCGCGCAGGACGCCGTCGACGCGGGCGCGGACGCGGACCGAGCTCTTGCCCGGCGCGAAGTGGATGTCCGACGCGCCGAGGTCGAGGGCGTGCCGGATGAGCTTGTTGACCTGGCGGATCGCCGGCGCGCTCGTCGCCGCCTCCTGCAGGTCGACGACGTTGTCGGTGTCGGTCGTCGGGATGGCCTCGAAGTCGTCGTAGGCGTCGTCGTCGTCGATCTCGATCTCGGCCGCGTCGGCGCGTGTGATCGCGGCAGTGACCGCGTCCGCAGCGGCGACCCCGACGCGGATCGGGACGCCGAGCGCCAGGCGCAGGTCGTCGGCGTGCACCACGTTCGTCGGATCGCTGACGGCCACGAGCAGCGCGCCGTCCTCGAGGAAGCGCACCGGGACGGCTCCGTACCGCCTTGCGAGGGCCGAGGGCAGCAGCATCACCGCCTCGTGGTCGATCGGTGTCACGCCGAGGTCGACGAACTCGAGCGAGTGCTGCTCGGCGAGTGCGCGGGCGACCGCTGCGCGCGTGACGATGCCGCGTTCGACGAGAAGCTCTCCGAGCCTGAGACCCGACTCCTTCTGGAGTGCGACGGCCTCGTCGAGCTGTTCGGCGGTCAGTGCGCCTCCGCGTACGAGCAGCACGCCAAGCGCAGGCCACAGCCGGTGATGGGCCGCTTCCATGCCCTTGCCTCATCGGCGGCGCCGTTCCCTGACTTGAGGGACAATCGCCGTCGTGCGGGCCGTGGTGCAGCGCGTGTCCGAGGCCGCGGTCCAGGTCGGCGGAGAGGTGCGCGGAGCGATCGCCGCGGGCCTCGTCGTGCTGCTCGGCGTGGCCGAGCGCGATGGTGCCGACGAAGCCGCCCGG
This sequence comes from uncultured Gaiellaceae bacterium, assembly GCA_963733065.1. GTDB lineage: Bacteria > Actinomycetota > Thermoleophilia > Gaiellales > Gaiellaceae > CAVTBT01. The sequence continues at coordinate 214,159 of CAVTBT010000004.1, read as the reverse complement.
CTCGCGGGGAAGGTGGCGCGGCTGCGCATCTTCGAGAACGAGGACGGGCGGTTCGACCGCAGCCTGCTCGACACCGGAGGCGCTGCGCTCGTCGTCAGCCAGTTCACGCTCCTCGCCGACAGCAGACGCCAGAAGGGAACTCGACCCGACTTCTCGAACGCCGCGCGGCCCGAAGTCGCCGAGCCGCTCTACGAGCGTTTCTGCGAGGCGCTGCGCGAGCACGGCGTTCAGGTCGAGACCGGCGTGTTCGGCGCGAGGATGGAGGTGTCGCTCGTGAACGACGGCCCTGTGACGATCGTCCTCGACATCGATCCGTAGCACTGGACCAGCCGAGACCGCGCCTCGAACCGGCTATTGCGCTCGGTCTTCCTCCAGCTCTCCAGGGGCGGCTTCGTCTTCGCTCAGTTCTCCTGGCGCGAGCACGAGCCTCAACGGACGAGCGATCCATTGCAGTGAGTCATGCGCCTCTTCCCAGCCGCCGGGTAGCTCGTGAAGCGCGCAGCGCAGACCGACGCTCAACACACCGGAACCGATGTACTCGACCGCGACCAGAACAACCGCCTCTGCGTCGAGGTAGTCACAGACTTGATCCTCGCCCCACACGTTTCGCACCGGCAGCAGGACGCCAACCGCGGATGCTTCCGCTTCGTGGATGAATGCGCGGAGCGCACACATGAACGCCCCACGGCGACTGAAGCAGTCTTCCTGGAGCAGTCCCGCCGGCGGTTGTCGGAGGTCGAAGGAGCCGTCGCCTCGAACAAAGCCGACCAAGAGGCCATGTGCGTCGGGATCGGCGGCTGCCCCCGCAAGCCTGCCGACGACACCCTCCAGATTCATGAGGCACACATCGGCAGCCTTGCTCAACTTCGTTACGACGACCGACGACCGAGCCGCTCTACGAACGGTCTGCGACGCGGTACTCGAGTTGGGCGTACCTGTAGCGACCGGTGTGTTCGGCGCGAGGATGGACGTCTCGTTCGTGGACGACGGCCCTATAACGTTCGTCCTCGCCGGCGATAGGAACACGAGGAGGTCGCCGTGAGTGCGCCCCAGTTGCAATTCGACGCCGACGCCGCCAGGCGGATCGAGGCCCTCTACCAGATTCGCGATGCGGTGCATCGCCGCGAACTGGTTCGCGAGGCACTCGGGGCAGTCCGCGGTGACCGAATCCTCGATGTTGGATGCGGGCCGGGCTTCTACTGTCTGGAGCTCTCCGAGATCATTGGCTCGTCCGGCTCCGTCGTGGGCGTGGACAGCAGCCCCGCGATGCTTCAGCTTGCTCGCGCCCGCTGCGCTGGTCGCGACAACGTCGGGCTCATCGAAGGAGAAGCGACAGCGCTCCCGGTCGAGAGTGGGACCTTCGATGGCGCAGTCTGCGTGCAGGTTCTCGAGTACGTCTCGGACGTGGATGCAGCTGTCGGCGAGCTGCACCGAGCCCTTCGATCGGGCGGACGTGCAGTCGTCTGGGACGTGGACTGGGCGACGGTGTCGATCCACTCGCGAGACAGCGCTCTGACCACGCGTGTGCTCAGAGCCTGGGATGAGCACCTCGCCGACCCGTCGCTGCCGCGAACGCTCGGCGCGCATCTACGCTCAGCCGGATTCGAGGACGTGCGTGTGGAGGCACATGCGTTCGCTGCCAGCGGGCATGACCAGGAGAGGTACGGGTCGGCGCTCGTGCCGTTCATCGCGACGTTCGTCGCGGGCAGGCAAGGCATCGGTGAGGCGGAAGCCGAAGCGTGGGGCGCGGAGCAGCGCGAGCTGATGGAACGAGACGAGTTCTACTTCGCGAGCACGCAGTTCTGCTTCACAGCCACGAAATCTGCCTGACGAACGCCTCGAAACCCGTGTACCCGAATGGCGGTGTCGCTCGTCAACGACGGTCCTGTCACCATCGTGCTCGATGTCGATCCGCAGCGGACAGGAGGTCGCCGTGAGCGGTGGCTTCACCCGGCTCGGAGCCTCGGGCGCGAACTGACCGGCCGGCTCGATCGCGTTCGGCCGCTCCTCGACGCGCCGTCGCCGGCGGTGCTCGTCACGTACCGGAAGGACGGCTCGGCGCACACGTCGCCGGTCTGGTTCCGCTGGCACGACGGCGCGTTCGAGGTCGTGATCGCGGAGGGAGACATGAAGCTGCGCCACCTCGCCACCCGACGGGAGTGCGTGCTGCTCGTGTTCGAGACCGTGCCCCCGTTCCGCGGCATCGAGGTGCGCGGCGCGCCCGAGCTGGTCGAGGGTGACGTCACGGCGGCGCGACGCGAGATCGCCGGCCGCTACCTCGGCGAGGAGCCGGGCGGGCGGTTCGCCGCCGAGCGGCCGCAGCCGGGCGTCCTGCTCCGCCTCACCGCCGACGAACCACGCGTCTGGGACCTGGCGTCGATCCTGCCCGTCTAACGGTGCTCGACACATCATCGACGTGGTCGTAGACTCGGGTCGTGGTGCTCGTGCGCCTCGGATACACGGCGGTCGTGATGACGGGCGTCGTCTGGCTGCTCCGCAGCGGCCAGCCGCTTGGAGGGCTGGTGCTGCTGCCGCTCCTCGCGATCTGGCTCCGCCGCAAGGTCGAGTCGCGACAGCCGGTGCGGGTCGTGTCGCGCAACCGATCGTCGTAGGGTCGGTCCCCGAGGGGCCTGAGCGGGCACGGAGGTGAGCGCAGCCGCGCTCGGGCTCGCGCTCACCGCGGCGTGCCTCCACGCGGGCTGGAACGTGCTGCTCGGCGGCGCGCGGGACGTGCTCGCGGCCACCGCAGTGGCGCTGTGCGTCAGCGTGCTCGCGGCGGCGCCGATCGCGGCTGCGACCTGGGACGTGTCGGCCGAGGCGCTGCCGTACCTCGCCGCGTCGGCCGTCCTCGAGCTCGCGTACTTCCTCCTGCTGGCCCGCGCCTACCAGGGCGGCGAGGTGAGCGTCGTCTACCCGCTCGCCAGGGGCGGCGCGCCCGTGCTCGTGCTGCTTGGAGCGATCGCGGTCGGCGTGCGCCCGACCGCGCTCGAGATCGCAGGCGTGGCGCTCGTCGCGATCGGCGTGGTCGCGGTTCGTGGCGGGCTGCGCGGCGACGGTCGGTCGCTGGCGCTCGGGCTCGCCGTCGCCGCGTGCATCGCCGGCTACACGCTGGTGGACAACGCCGGCATCGAGCACGCCGGCCCGGTCGCGTACCTCGAGCTCGTCCTGCTGCCGGCGACCGCCGTCGCAGTGCTCGCCGCCGGGCCGGCCCGCCTACGGGCCGAGCTCCGACCCGCCACGGTCGTGGCCGGGCTCGCCGGTTTCGCCGCGTACTGCCTCGTGCTCTTCGCGCTCCGCCTGGCGCCGGCGGCCCCGGTCGCAGCGGTGCGCGAGACGAGCGTCGTGATCGCGGTCGCGCTCGCCGGCCTCATCCTCCACGAGCCGGTCGGACCGCGTCGCTTCGCCGGTGCGTCCCTAGTGCTAGCAGGGGTTTTGGCGCTCGCGATCTGACCCGGTGCTACACTCCTCGCACCGCATTTCGAGCAGGTCTTGGAATGGGCGCGACGCGCCCATTTCTTGTGACAGGGGAGCAAAATTTGGCCGACATCCACGCCCGAGAACGCACGCTGGAGCGCGAGATCGCGCCTGCAGTCGAGCGCGGCGTGCCGGGCATCGAGGTGCTCGCGGTCGAGCTCCTGACGCCGAGCCGCTTCTGCGTCTACGTCGATCACCCGACCGGGGTCGATCACGCGTTGTGCGCCCGCGTCACGGGCCTGCTGGACAGCTACCGCGGCGAGTACACGATCGACGTCTCGTCGCCCGGCCTCGATCGTCCGCTGCGCAAGCCGGCGCATTTCCGCAACGCCGTGGGGCAGACGGTCGCCCTGCGCACGGCCCACCAGGTCGCCGGGCGCACGAAGTTCCGCGGCGAGGTCGTCGCGGCCGACGAGCGCCGTGTCACGCTCACTGCGAACGGTCAGCCGCTCGCGATCCCGTACGACGAGATCGTGCGGGGCAACCTGATCCACGAGAGGTAGGACATGAGCCAGGAGATCATCGAGAACATGCGCGCGCTCGAGCGCGAGCGAGGCATCGAGGAGGACACGATCGTCAACGCGCTCGAGGACGCGCTCCTCGCCGCCTACAAGAAGACACCCGGTGCAGCGCGCCACGCAGCCGTCGAGCTCGACGACGAGGGCGAATTCCGCGTGTTCTCGATCGAGATCCCCACGGATCTCGAGAGCCGGCTGCTCGAGGAGGCGATGGAGGCGAAGATCGAGGAGCTCGAGCGGCTCGAGGAGGAGACCGGGGAGAAGCAGCACACCCTGATCAACGAGGACGAGCTCGATCTCGACTGGTCGCAGGTCGCCGAGGAGCAGATCGCGCGCGCCGACGTCACGCCCGACAACTTCGGCCGCATTGCCGCGCAGACGGCGAAGCAGGTCATCCAGCAGCGGATCCGCGAGGCGGAGCGGGCGATGATGTACGAGGAGTACGTGGACCGGGTGGGCGAGGTCGTGACCGGGATCGTCCAGCAGGCCGGCGACCGCAACAACGTGCTCGTCGACCTCGGCAAGGTCGAGGCCCTCCTGCCGCGCTCGGAGCAGGTCGACGGTGAGCGCTACGAGCAGGGCTCGCGCATCAAGGCCGTGATCACGGAGGTGCGCTCGGGGACGAAGGGGCCGCAGGTGATCCTCTCCCGGCGCGATCCGGAGCTGATCAAGACGCTCTTCGAGCTCGAGGTGCCGGAGATCGCCGACGGGCTGGTCGAGATCCGCGGCGTGGCGCGCGAGCCGGGCTACCGGTCGAAGATCGCCGTCGAGAGCCACGTTCAGGGCGTCGATCCCGTCGGCGCGTGTGTCGGCCCTCGCGGCTCGCGCGTCCGCATGGTCGTCTCCGAGCTGCGCGGCGAGAAGATCGACATCATCCCGTGGAACACCGAGCCGGCGCGCTTCGTGGCCAAGGCACTGTCGCCGGCCCGTGTGCGCGAGGTCTACATCGACGACGAGACACGCGACGCCACGGTCGTCGTGCCCGACGACCAGCTGGCGCTCGCCATCGGCAAGGAGGGCCTGAACGCCCGTCTCGCCGCGCGGCTCACCGGCTGGAAGATCGACATCCAGTCGGACACCGAGTTCGCGCAGGCCGAGGCCGACGCGGCGTTCGGCGGCGAGGGCGAGGACGGGGAGGACTTCTCCGGCCGCTGCTCCGCCGTGCTCTCGAACGGCAAGCGCTGCCCGAACGCGGCGCTCCCGGGCTCGAAGTACTGCGGCGTGTCGGCGCACCAGGCGCTCACCACTGCAGAGCCCGCGCAGGCCGTCGCTCCTGCGGTCGAGGCCGAGGAAGCGCAGGTCGCGGTGGAGCAGGTCGCGGAGGAGGAGCAGGTCGCGGGCGAGGAGGTCGCGGTCGCGCTCGCGGAGGGCGACGCCGACATCGTGGAAACGAACGGTCAGCGACTCGAGGCTGCGCCCGACCCCGTGGCGTCGGACGGCGGCGAGGAGGACGAGTCGCCTGCGTGACGCCGATCCGCACATGCGCGGGCTGCGGCCGGAAGGCGGCCCAGAGCGAGCTGATCCGCTTCGCCGCGGTGGACGGAGCGCTCGCGCCGGGTCGCACGCTCTCGGGCCGCGGCGTCTACACGTGCGGGCGGCTCGCGTGCTTCGAGCGGGCGGCGGCGCGCCGCGCGTTCAACCGCGTGCTGCGGCAGACCGTGACTGTCGATCCGGCGCTCGCGCGCCTCTACACTGACCGCTGATGGCGAACGGACCGAACAGACCCAACCGCCCCATTCGCCCGCGCGGCGGCGGCCCTTCGGGCCGCAAGCGGCGCGTGGTGATCGAGGGTGGCGCGGCGCGCCAGCGCGACGCGCGCGCGGCCCGCGAGCGCCAGGAGGCGCGTCCGAAGCAGCAGCAGCCTGCGACGCCGCCGACTGGGCCGGTCACCGTCCAGTCCGGCGTCACCGTCCGCGACCTCTCGCAGGCGCTGGGCGTGCCGATGCCGCGAATCATCATGTTCCTGATGAACGAGCTGAAAGAGGCCCGGACGGCGACGCAGTCGCTCTCGGACGAGGAGGTCGAGCTGGTCGCCTCGGAGTTCGAGCGCGAGGTCGTCATCAAGCACGTCGGCGACGAGGACGAAGAGCCCGAGGTCTTCGAGGACAGCGACGCCGACCTCGCGCCGCGGCCGCCCGTGGTGACGATCATGGGCCACGTCGACCACGGCAAGACGTCGCTCCTGGACGCGATTCGCGAGACCGCGGTCGTGGAGACCGAGGCCGGCGGCATCACGCAGCACATCGGCGCGTACCAGGTCGACGTCGACGGGCGGAAGGTGACGTTCCTGGACACGCCCGGCCACGAGGCGTTCACCGCCATGCGCGCCCGCGGCGCGAAGGTGACGGACATCGCGGTGCTCGTCGTCGCTGCCGACGACTCGGTCATGCCGCAGACGCGGGAGTCGATCTCCCACGCCCGCGCGGCCGAGGTGCCGATCGTGGTCGCCGTGAACAAGGTCGACCTGCCCGACGCGAACCCCGATCGTGTGAAGTCCGACCTCGCGTCCGAGGGCCTGCAGCCGGAGGACTGGGGCGGGACGACGCAGTTCGCGCTCGTCTCGGCGAAGCAGAAGGAGAACCTCGGGGACCTGCTCGAGCGGATCCTGCTGGTCGCAGACGCCGAGCTCGACCTGAAGGCCAACCCGCAGGCCGACGCTTCCGGCCCGATCATCGAGTCTCGCCTCGACGTCGGCCGCGGCCCGGTCGCGACGATGCTCGTGCACCGCGGCACGCTCCATGTCGGCGACGCCGTCGTGGCCGGTGACGCGTGGGGCAAGGTGCGGGCGCTCTACGACTACCGCGGCGAGAAGCTGCGCGAGGCCCGGCCGGGAACGCCGGTCGAGATCCTCGGCTTCGACAGGCCTCCGCCCGCCGGCGAGCTCTGCCGGGTGGTCGAGAACGAGCGCCAGGCGCGTCATCTCGCAAACCTGCGCGAGGAGCGGCTGCGCCGCGAGCAGCTCGCGCAGCGCTCGAGGCGCGGACCGTCGCTCGAGACGCTCTTCGACGACCTGCAGGCCGGCGGCATCCAGGATCTCAACCTCATCCTGAAGGGCGACGTGGGCGGCTCGGTCGAGGCGGCCGTGTCCGAGCTCGCGAAGATCGAGCATCCCGAGGTGCGCGTCAACGTCATCCACCAGGGCGTCGGCGGCATCACGGAGGGCGACATCATGCTGGCGGCCACGTCCAACGCGCTCGTCGTCGGCTTCAACGTGCGGCCGAACGCCGAGGCGCGCCAGCTCGCCGACCGCGAGGGCGTCGACATCCGCACGTACCGCGTGATCTACCAGCTCACCGAGGACATCGAGCAGGCGCTCGTCGGCATGCTCTCGGCCGTCACCACCGAGGAGACGCTCGGCGAGGCCGAGGTGCGTGCGCTGTTCCGGGTCTCGCGGCTCGGGACGATCGCGGGCTGCATGGTCACGACCGGTCTCGTGCGTCGGAGTGCCAGGGTGCGGGTCGTCCGCGACGGCACGGTGATCTACGACACGACGATCGCCCAGCTCCGGCGCTTCAAGGACGACGTCCGCGAGGTGACCGAGGGCTTCGAGTGCGGCATCCTCCTCGACAGCTTCAACGATGTGAAGGAAGGCGACGTGCTCGAGGCCTACGAGACGCGCGAGGTCGAGCGCACCAGTCTGGACGAGCCGGCCGCGTAACGGCCTGTCCGCGAAGCGGACCAGTGGAGGGGGTCTGGGGAACCGGGAGGTCCCCCCAGCTGAGCTCAGCGCGCCCGCCCGCCGAACACCCCGCGTCAGCCCAGCGGGTGGTGCCTACCTCCGACTGCGCGCCCGCGTCAGCCAACCGGGACGGTGTCTGACACCGTCACCTTCACGTGACGAACAGCCGCCCAACCGCGCTTGAATAGCCGTATGGCCGCGGGCTTCGTCGGCATCCTCACCGTCGAGCTGCGCTTCCCCGAAGCGCACTCGCTGAAGGAGAAGCGCATGTTCCTGCGCTCCGCGAAACAGCAGCTCGTGAACCGGGTCGGGGCGTCCGTCGCCGAGGTCGACCACCACGAGGCCTGGCAGCGCGCACGACTCACGGTCGCCTGCGTCGCCCGGCAGGCGCGCGAGGCGGAGCGGCTGCTCGACGAGGCCGAGCGCTGGCTGGGCGGCCAGGAGTGGGAGCTCGCCTCGGCCGACAGGCTGTTGATCGATCCCGAGGACTCGTAACCGCACAGCCCGAGACCGACCTCGCGGTGTCGGCGCCTACCGCCGCAGGCGCAGCACCCAGAGGCCGGACAGCAGATCCGAGGCGACGACGTACGGACCGGCGTGATCGACGCCCCAGACCGCGATGCAGCGCTTCCCCGGGCAGAGCAGCCGCTCCCGGTCGGCGGCGGGCGTGGGCAGGAACCGCGCCAGGAAGCGCGGGCGCGTGGGCTCCGAGACGTCCGCGGCGACAACCCCCTGCCCGTACCAGGAGAACAGCGCCGTTGAGCCCGACACCTTCGCGTCGTGGACGCTGTCGCCGAGATCGAGGCCGCTCACCGCCGAATGCCCGGCCGCCCTGCGGCCCGCGGCGAGCACCCGGCTCGGCAGCCGGAACGTCGCGAGCGTCCGCGCTGCCGAAGGCGTCGAGACGTCGTGCAGGGTCGGGGTGCCGCCGGCGCTCTCGTGCGTCTCAACGAGCAGGCCGCCGCGGCCGAGCCACGCCGAGTGGGCGTTCACGGCGTCGCCCGTGCGCCCGAGATACCGGGGCCGCTCCGGCGTCGAGACGTCGAGGATCACCGTGCCGAGGTCCCAGTACGAGAGGTAGGCCCGCGTGCCCGCAGCATTCGTGATCACGGAGTGGGTGAAATTGCCGTCGAGCGGCGTTCGCGGATCGACGCCGGGAGGGATCCCCAACTCCCGCCAGGCGCCCCAGGCTCCCACCTGCACCGGCGAGCGAGGGTCGGACGCGTCGAAGACGCGGAAGTCGGGCCGGCCCGGCGTGCGACCGTCCGGCGAGTCCAGCACCTCCGAGCGAAGGATCGCCGTGAACACGAGGGCGCGGCCGCCCGCCTGGGCGAGCCAGATCTCGTGCGAGCCGCGCGGGTCGAGCGGGACGCGGGCGAGCTCGACCGGAGCGGCCGGACGCGTCATGTCCACGAGCACGAAGCCGCGCCAGTCGCCGGGCGTACAGCCCTGCACGGAGACCGCGGCGACGTCGCCACGGAACGCGCTCGTCTCGACGTGGCGGACGATCGTCTTCTCCGTCCACGTACCAGGGATCCGCGCGAACGTCGAGACCAGGCGAGGCCGCGCCGGCGTGGCCAGTGAGTACGTGCGGACGCCCTCGGCGAGGCACGACTCCCGGCCGCGGCGGCTGGACAGGTACGCGTGCCCCTTGAAGGCCTCGATGTCGCCGCTGTAGTGCCCCTCCGGGCGGACGTGGCCGACGACCTCCCAGTGGGCGGCCTGCGGTGCCTCGCGCACGGCGAGCGCGGCGCCGACGCCGGCGACCAGGGGCAGGACGAGCACGGCGAGCAGGAGCCGGAGCCTCACGCACACTCCAAGACGGCGGCGCGGCCGATACGTTAGGGCGGTGTCCGGTCGCATGCGCAGGGTGAACGAGGCGGTGCGGCAGGTGCTCTCCGAAGCGTTGCCGGAGCTCAAGGACCCGCGCATCGGCTTCGTGACCCTCACCGGCGTCGAGACGACCTCGGACCTCCGTCACGCCAAGGTCTTCGTGAGCGTGCTCGGCTCCGAGCGGGCGGCGCGCGACACCATGACGGGACTGGAGGCGGCCGCTCCGGTGCTCCAGGGGCGGATCGCGCGCGAGCTCCGCCTGAAGCGGACTCCGCAGCTGGTGTTCGAGTACGATCCCGCGGTCGAGCGCGGCGTGCGCATGACCAGGCTGATCGATGAGCTCGCCCCAGACGACTCCGCCGGAGCAGAACCCACGCGCAGCTGACATGGCGGCCGTGGTCGAGGCGCTGCGCCGGCACGACCGGTTCCTCGTCACCTCGCACGAGAACCCCGACGGCGACGCGCTCGGCTCCCTACTCGCGATGCACCTCGCGCTACGGCAGCTGCGCAAGGACAGCGTCATGTACCTCGCCGGCCCCGCGCCGCTGCCCGGTGAGTACGGCTTCCTCGGCCTCAACGGCCTGCTCCGCGACCTGCCCGACGACCACGGAGAGCGCGTGCTGGTCGCGGTCGACTGCGCGAACGAGAGCCGGCTCGGCTCGGCTGAGGAAGCGCTGCGCGATGCCCCCTTCACGCTCGACATCGACCACCACCACGACAACACCCGCTTCGGCGACGTGAACCTCGTCGCGCCGGAAGCGTCGTCGACCGGGGAACTCCTTGTCGACGTCTTCGAGCAGCTCGGCGTCCGCATCACCCCCGAGATCGCCGAGCCGCTCTACACGGCGCTCGTGACCGACACCGGGCGGTTCCAGTACGCCAACACGACCCCGAAGGCGCTGCGGCTCGCAGCAGATCTCGTCGAGGCCGGCGCAGACGTGCACAGGGTCTTCCAGGGCGTCTACGAATCCGTGCAGTTCGCGAAGCTGAAGCTGCTGGCGCGGGCGCTCGAGCGGGCACAGGTCTACGAGGGCGGCCGGCTCGTCGTCTCGTACCTGCTGCGCGACGACTTCAGCCAGGTGGGCGCGGCCGAGCCCTACTCGGAGGGGATCATCGACTACCTGCGAGCCGTGGAGGGCGCGGACATGGCCGCGCTGATCAGAGAGCCTCCGCGGGGCGGCACCCCGGCCCGGCGCGTGTCGCTCCGCTCCTCGCTCGACGAGCTCGACGTGTCCGCGATCGCCCGCGCCTCCGGGGCGGGGGGCGGCCATCGGCAGGCGGCCGGGTTCTCGAGCGACGACTCGATCGACGACATCACCCAGTTCATCGTCGGGGAATTCAATGCCGCCGCCGCGGGCGCTTGAGCCGGCCGGGATCCTCCTCGCCGACAAGCCGGCCGGCCCGTCCTCGTTCGCGATCGTGAACAGGGTGCGCCGCCGCACGGGGGCGCGCACCGGGCACGCCGGCACGCTCGACCCGTTCGCGACCGGGCTGCTCGTCCTGCTCTCGGGGCGGGCGACCCGCCTGGCACCGCGGTTCGTCGGCCTCGACAAGCGCTACCTGACCGAGGTCGACCTCCGCGCGCGCACAGCGACCGGCGATCCGGAGGGCGAGGTCGTCGAGGAGCTGGAGCCGCCGTCAGCGGCGGATCTGGAGGGCCGGCTGGAGCCGCTCCGCGGCGACATCGAGCTGCCCGTGCCGGCTGCCTCGGCGGTGAAGATCGAGGGGCAGCGGGCGTACCGGCTGCACCGGCAGGGCGTGGCCGTCGAGATGCCGCTTCGTCGCTCGCGGGTGGACGCCCTGGAGCTGGTGCGCTACGACGGGGGCGTGGCGACGCTCGATCTCCGCGTCAGCTCCGGCACGTACGTCCGCGCCATCGCCGAGGCGCTCGGCGGCCACTGCCGGTCGCTACGGCGGCTGGAGGTGGGGCCGTTCCTGGTGGACGAGGCCGACGAGGAGCGGATCATTCCGGTCGATGACGCGCTGGCGAGGCTCGCGTGAGGATCGTCCACGCTCCGTCGCAGCTCGAGCGACAGCCGCGGGCGGTCGCCGTCGGCGTCTTCGACGGCGTGCATCTCGGCCATCGCAGCGTCGTGCAGACGGCCGTCGACACCGGTCTCGCCGCAACGGCGATCACGTTCGACCCGCACCCGCGCATCGTCTTCGGCAACCGCGTCGAGCTGTTGAGCACGCTCGAGCGGCGACTCCAGCTGCTCGCGGAAGCGGGGGTAGAGGCGACCGTGGTGGCCGCCTTCACCCCCGAGTTCATGAATCTCGAGCCCGAGGCCTTCGCCGAGCGGTACCTCCGCGCGATCGGCGCCGAAGTCGTGGTGGCGGGCGCCGACTTCCGGTTCGGCCGGCGTCGTGCGGGCGATCTCGCACTGCTCGACCGCCTCGGATTCGAGACGGTCGTCGCGCCGGTGGTCGAGAGCGTCTCGTCCTCACGCATCCGCCAGGCGCTGCACGAGGGCGACCTCGCCGAGGCGGCGCAGATGCTCGGGCGCCCGGCCGAGCTCGACGGCGTCGTCGTCGCGGGCGACCAGCGCGGAGGAACGCTCGGCTACCCGACGGCGAACCTCCAGGTCGACCCGAACCTGCTCGTGCCCCGGTACGGCATCTACGCGGGCGCGACGCTGGGACACCGCGCCGCCATCTCGATCGGCACGAACCCGCACTACGGCGGCGACGAGCGCCGGATCGAGCCGCACCTGCTCGACTTCGACGGCGATCTCTACGGACGCAGGCTCGTCGTCGAGCTCTGGCAGCGCCTGCGCGACGAAGCCGTCTTCGAGTCCGAGGCGGCGCTCGTCGACCAGATCGCGCGCGACGTCGAGGCGACGCGGGCCGCGCAGCGGCCGGTCTGAGCGCCGCCGTCACAGCGCCCGCGCGGCGCCGCTGCGACGCGGGTCGGCGGCGAGGCCGGCCCGCGAGGCGAGCGAGACACCGCCGAAGTAGTGGTGGAGGTCCGGCCAGCGGCGCACCGTGCGGCCCGACTTCTCGAGCTCCTCGAGCGCATCCTCGTCCACGCCTGGCTCGACGTTGACGATCGCACCGGCCGGATGGAACCGCGGGCGCTCGACGGCCGCCGCCGGATCGAGACCCTCGTCGAGGATCGCGGCCGCGACGCCGACCAGCGCCGTTCGCAGCCGGGTGCCTCCCGCCGCGCCGATCGCCAGCACGGGCCCTCGGTCGTCGAGCGCCAGTGTCGGCGCCATCATGCTCCCCATGCGGGCGCCGCGGACGAGCGGTTCGACGACGAGGTCGACCTCGCCCAGCATGCTGTTCAGATGCAGGTCGAGGCCGGGTAGGAAGTCGCCCGAGCCGAGCCCGAGGCTGGTCGTCAACACGCACACCCGGCCCTCGGCGTCGACGGTGACGAGGTTGGTCGTGTCGCCGCCGGGCCGAGGCGCAGCGTCGAGCGCCTCGAGGAACCGCAGCACGCGGTCGCGCCCCGTCAGCCCGCGGAGCACGGGCAGGCGCTCGAGGAGCTCGGGAACGCCGGAGAGACCGGCCCGGGTGTGCAGCGGGACGCCGACGCAACGGGCCTCGACGGGTACGTCCCAGCGCACCTCGTAGCCGACGAGATCCGCGCGTGTCACCGCCACGCCGTCGACGGCGAGCAGCGCCTCGGCGATCGTCCCCCGGTAGGCCGTCGTCGCGCCCTCGGCGGCGACCGCCTCCAGCGCGGCGACCAGGCCGGGCTGGTCGAGCAGTTCGGCGCTGGCCAGCAGCCGGCCGCCGGGCGCGTAGAGCTCCCGGCCCCGACCGAGCGTCATCACCGGCTCCAGCATCGCCAGACACGCCGCGTGCGCCGGCGGCATCGGGACACCGGCACGCGCCAGCGCGAGCGCCGGCTCGACGAGCCGGCGCCAGGGCAACCGCCCGCCCTCCCGCCAGAGCGCCTCGAGCCCGGCGGGGAGGCCCGGCACGGCGCAGGAGGCCGGCCCGATCGCGTAGTGCACGATCTCCTCCCCGAAGGGAACGGGCAGCGCCTCCATCTCGCCGAGCCGCGACGGGACGGTCACGAAGCAGTCGAGGAGCCGGGCGCGCCGGCCGTCCCACCAGAGGGCATGGCCGCCGCCCAGGAAGCCGGTCATCACGGTTTCCGCCACACAGGAGGCCAGACAGGCGGCAACCGCGGCATCGGCGGCCGTCCCGCCCTCGGCGAGGATCTCGAGCCCGGCCTCGGCCGTGGCCGGATGTCCCGCTGCTATCCCTGGCCTCATACGCCTGCGCGCACCGTCGGGTACCCTAGAACGCGACCGCAGCTCGGCCGGCCGTGTCCTTCCTTCACGCCGGCGGGGTTGCCGGGGACGTCTATTCAGGAGGACACATGGCCCTCACCAAGGAAGTCAAGCAAGAGCTGATCGACAAGCACGGACGGAACGGCCAGGACACCGGGTCGCCCGAGGTGCAGATCGCGATGCTCACCAGGCGCATCAACGAGCTCACCGAGCACCTGCGGGCGCATCCGAAGGATCACTACTCGCGCCGCGGCCTGCTCAAGCTCGTCGGGCGTCGGCGACGGTTCCTCGGGTACCTGCAGCGCAAGGACCTCGAGTCGTACCGCGCCCTTATCAAGGAGCTCGGCCTCAGGCGCTAGCTCCGACACGTACGAAGGGTGGAAGTTTGAGCGAGTCCCGATGCGGACGGGGCTGACTCAAACCTCCACCCTTCACCAAGCAGAGTGGAGGCAAGAGAGATATGAGCATTGCAACCGAACGCCGAGCGAGCGTCTCGGTCGAGATCGGTGGCCAGGAGATCGTCTTCGAGACGGGCAAACTGGCCAAGCAGGCGGACGGCGCCGTCGTCGTCCGGAGCGGAGAGACGATGGTGCTGGCGACGGCCGTCGGCCGCACCGAGGCACGGGCGGACGCGGACTTCTTCCCGCTCACGGTCGACGTCGAGGAACGGATGTACGCCGCGGGCAAGATCCCGGGCGGCTTCTTCAAGCGCGAAGGTCGCGCCAGCGAGCGCGCCACACTGACGGCTCGCATGATCGACCGGCCGATCCGGCCGCTGTGGCCGAAGGGCTTCCGCAACGAGGTGCAGATCATCTGCACGACGCTGTCGGCCGACCTCATCACCCCGCACGACATCCTCGCCATCAACGGCGCGTCGGCTGCGCTGATGGTGTCGCCGCTGCCGTTCCTCGGCCCCATCGGGGGCGTCCGGATCGGCCGGATCGAGGGTGAGTTCGTGGTCAACCCGACGCTGCCGCAACTGCAAGAGTCGGCGCTCGACCTGATCGTGGTCGGCACCCGCGAAGGCCTGACGATGATCGAGGCCGGCGCCGACGAGGTGCCCGAGGAGACGCTCCTCGAGGCCTTCGACCTCGCGCATTCCGAGATCCGCCGCATCTGCGAGGCGTTCGAGGACCTGCGTGCCCAGGCCGGCAAGCCGAAGTGGGTCGACCCGGAGCTGACGGCCGAGCTCGAGCGCGAGCACGGCCACTCGATCTGGCAGCGGATCCAGGAGCGCGGCCTGCGCGAGGGCGGAGCGATCGACGAGGAGCTGCTGGCCGAGCTCACCCCCGAGATCGGCCTGGAGTCGACCGAGGAGGACATCGTCCGCAAGATGCAGGTGCGGGCGAGCCTCCAGCTGGTCCTCGAGAAGCAGCGCATGGTGGCCGTCGAGGCGCCCGTGCGCGAGCAGTTCGAGGACGACCTGCGCACCCTCACCGACGCCGAGCAGGACTCGAAGGAGCTGAAGTCGGCGAAGCGGTCGCTGCTCTTCGAGCACATCGTCGAGGGCGTCGAGCTGCCGTTCCCGGTCGGCCCGGCCACGGTCGACGGCGACGCGCCGGCGGTCAAGGACCAGCTGACCAAGCAGTACGTGAAGCGCGCGGCCGAGGCCGTGTACAAGGATCTCGTCCGCCGCAAGATCGCCATCGACAAGCGGCGTCCGGACGGCCGCGGCACCGAGGAGATCCGCCCGATCGAGTGCGAGGTCTCGGTGAGCGCTCGGACGCACGGGTCGGCGCTCTTCACGCGCGGGCAGACGCAGATCATGACCCTGCTCACGCTGGGCACCGCCAAGGAAGGCCAGCGGATCGACGACCTGTCGCTCGAGCAGGAGCGCCGCTACATGCACCACTACAACTTCCCGCCGTACTCGGTCGGGGAGACGGGCTTCATGCGCGGCCCGAAGCGGCGCGACATCGGCCACGGCGCGCTCGCGCAGCGGGCGCTCGAGGCGATGATCCCGCCGGTCGAGGAGTTCCCGTACACGATCCGGCTCGTCTCGGAGACGCTCGAGTCGAACGGCTCGTCGTCGATGGGCTCCGTGTGCGGCTCGACGTTGTCGCTGATGGATGCCGGCGTGCCGATCAAGTCGCCGGTGTCGGGGATTGCCATGGGGCTTGTCAAGGAGGGTGACGACTACGTCATCCTCACCGACATCCAGGGCGCCGAGGATCACCTCGGCGACATGGACTTCAAGGTCGCCGGCACGCCGGACGGCGTGACCGCCCTGCAGATGGACATCAAGATCACCGGCGTCACCCGGGAGATCATGGCGTCGGCGCTCGAGCAGGCGAAGCGGGCCCGCACGTTCATCCTCGAGCGGATGCTCGAGGCGCTCCCCGAGCCGCGGACGGAGCTCGCCGACCACGCGCCGCGGATCTCGTCGGTGCAGATCAACCCCGAGTACATCGGCATGGTGATCGGCAAGGGCGGCGAGACGATCCGCTCGCTCGAGTCGGAGTTCGACGTCCAGATCGACATCGAGGAGGACGGCACGATCCTCGTCTACGCCACCGAGGGGACGAAGGCGGACGCCGCCATCTCCGCGATCCAGGCGCTCACGAAGGAGCCGGAGGTGGGCGACACCTACACCGGCAAGGTCGTGAAGACGACCCAGTTCGGCGCCTTCGTGGAGTTGAAGAAGGGCACGGACGGCCTGCTGCACGTCTCGAACGTCGGGCCCGGCCGGGTCGGACACATCGAGGACGTGATGGCACGGGGCGACGTGCTCGACGTGGTCGTCCAGGAGGTCGACAAGGCCCGCGGCCGCATCGGCCTCAAGCTCGTGGCGAAGCACGAGGACGGCCGCATGGTGCAGCCGGAGGAGCTCATCGAGCGGGCGAAGAACGCCCCGCCGCGTGAGCCCGAGCCCGACCGCCCGCGCCGGGACAACGATCGCCGCGGAGGTCGCGGCGGCCGGGATCGCGGTCCGCGCCGCGAGTCGAGCGAGTAGTCCGCGCAGCGGAGCAGTGCCTGGGGTCCGGGGGAGCCGCGAGGTTCCCTCGGACCCCTCTCTCGTTCGTCAGGCCCGTCGGCCCGACCTGAGCACAAGCGCGCCCACGACGAGATAGGGGACGAGGTTGAGGGCGTGAAGCACGAGGGCGTAGGAGAGCGCCTCGGACTCGTCGATCCCGAAGGCGCCGAGCGCGACCACGACGGCGGCCTCGAAGACGCCGAGCGCCGCCGGTGACGACGGCAGGATCATCGCGAAGTTCGTCGCGATCACCGAGAGCAGTCCGGCGAGCAGGAGATCGCCCGTCGAGAGACCCGTGCCGAAGCCGGCCAGGAGCGCAGCACCCGACGCCGCGAGCGTGAGCCAGGACAGCACCGTCCAGGCGAAGGCGATCGCCGCGAGCCGCGGCTGCCGCAGGCCCGCCAGCCCGGTGACGGCGTTGCGCGCGATCTGCTCGAGCCGCTCGCGGGACACCGGCAGCAGGCGGGCGAGGAGCCGCGCACTCGCGAGCACGGGACGCTCGCCCCAGACGACCACGACCACAATGGCGGCCGTGAGCACGAGCGAGAACGCTGCGGCCAGGGCCGCCGCCGCCTCAAGCCACGAGACCTCGGGTAGCAACGGCGCCGCCAGGAACAGCAGGAGGAGCAGCGCGAGGATGTCGTACGCGCGCTCGACGACGATGGTGGCGCCGGACTCGGCGGCCGAGGTGGCCGTCCGCCGCCGCAGCCACACGACGCGCACAACCTCTCCCGGACGAAGCGGCAGGATGTTGTTGAACAGGTAGCCGACGAGGAGCGCGCGGAGCACCTCCCCAAGCGGTGGGCGCGTCGCCGGCGTGAACAGCGACTGCCAGCGCACTGCGCGCACGAGCACGCAGAGCGCGAGCAAGAGGGCCGCCGGCACGATCCACCACGCCTGCATGTCGAGGATGGCGTCCCACACCTCGCGGAGGTGCGCGTTCCGCACCGCGAGGTAGCCGAAGACGAGCGTCACCGCCAGCCCGACCGCGACGAGGATCCGGTGCGACGTCCGGCGCCGCGGCGTCGTCTCGCCAGCGTCCATGCCGCCGAACGATGACGATCGCGGCGGGCGGTGCGATCGCTGCTGGGGCAGGACCCGGCCGGGATACCATCCTCGCGTGCGCGACCACGAGCTCTCGACGCTGCCCTCAGGTGACCGCGTCATCACGGAGTCCATTCCGGGCGTCCGCTCGGTGGCGCTGGGCTTCTGGATCGGCACCGGGTCGCGCGACGAGCCGGAGGCGAAGGCCGGCGTCTCGCACTTCATCGAGCATCTGCTGTTCAAGGGCTCGAGCCGGTACTCGGCGGTGGAGATCGCGGAGATCTTCGACACGCTCGGCGGGGAGCTGAACGCGGCCACCTCGCGCGAGACGACGGTCGTCTACGCGCGGGTGCCCGACGAGCGGCTGGAAACCGCGCTCGACGTGATGGCCGACATGGTCTTCGAGCCGGTCTTCGCCGAGGTCGATGCGGAGCGCGAGGTCGTGCTCGAGGAGATCGCGATGGTCGAGGACAACCCACAGGATCTCGTCCACGACATCGTCGCCGAGGCCGTCTTCGGCACGCATCCCCTCGGCCGGCCGGTGATCGGCCGCGCGGACGTGATCGCCGGCGTCAGCCGCCGCTCGCTGGCCGCGTACCACCGCGGAGCCTACGTGGGGCCGAACATCGTGCTCGCCGCCGCCGGCAACATCGAGCACGACCGGCTCGTCGGCCTACTCGCCGAGCGTCGCGGCGGCGCGGAGCAGCCGCTCCGGCTGGCCCGCAAGGCGCTGACGCGCCTGCCGGCTCCGGGGCTCCGCTTCCAGGAGAAGGCGACCGAGCAGTACCACGTCT
The DNA here is from genome assembly GCA_963733065.1 of uncultured Gaiellaceae bacterium. Classification (GTDB taxonomy): domain Bacteria; phylum Actinomycetota; class Thermoleophilia; order Gaiellales; family Gaiellaceae; genus CAVTBT01. The sequence goes on along the minus strand of CAVTBT010000004.1, from coordinate 195,599 downwards.
GCCTCGGCGCCCGGGGCGTCTCGCGCAACGACGAGCGGCGCTTCGCGGCGTCGCTCCTCGATGCGATCGTCGGCGGGTCGGCATCGTCACGCCTCTTCCAGGAGATTCGCGAGAAGCGCGGCATGGCGTACGCCGTCTACAGCTTCGGCTCCCAGTACGCCGAGACCGGGCAGGTCGGTGTGTACATCGGCACGCGGGAGGAGAATCTCGGCGCCTGCCTCGAGATCGCTGCCGAGCAGCTGGTCGACGTGGCGGCGGGCAACGTGCGACCGGATGAGCTGACCCGCGCGAAGGAGAATCTCAAGGGGCGGTTGCTGCTGTCGCTCGAGTCGACGTCCAACCGGATGAGCAGGCTCGGCAAGTCGCTCGTGACCGGCGGCGAGCTGCTGTCGACGGAGCAGGTCGTTGAGCGTCTCGAGGCCGTCGGAGCGGACGATGTCGCCGAGCTCGCCGCGGAGCTGCTCTCCCCGGAGCAGCTGTCGGCGGCCGCGATCGGCCCGAGCGAGGAGCGGTTCCACGCCGCCGTGCGCCACGTCAATCCCGCGCTTCTCGCCCGGGCGGCGTGAAGGTCGCGCTCTACGGCGCTCGCGGACGGGTCGGCTCGGTGCTGTCGCCCGCGCTGGAGGCCGCCGGGCACGAGGTCACGGACGGCGATCCGTCCGGGTGCGACACCGCCGTCGACTTCACGCGGCCGGAGGCCGTCGAGGCGAACGTCCGGGCCTGCCTCGCGGCCGGCGTGCCGGTCGTCGTTGGCACGACCGGCTGGGACACCGCGCCGGTCGACGCGGCTGCACGCGAGGCCGGGCTGCCGGTGCTCTTCGCGCCCAACTTCGCGCTCGGGGCGGTGCTGATGATGCGCTTCGCGGCGGAGGCGGCGGCTGTCCTGCCGCGCGCCGAGATCGTCGAGCTGCACCACGACGGCAAGCTCGACGCTCCGAGCGGGACCGCGAAGGCGACGGCTGAGCGGATGGGCGGCGAGGTGCCGATCCACTCGGTCCGGCTCCCGGGCCTGGTCGCGCACCAGGTGGTGATCCTCGGCGGGGCGGGGCAGACGCTCACGATTCGCCACGACACGACCTCGCGCGAGGCCTTCGTCCCCGGAGTGCTGCTCGCGCTCGACCGGGTCGGCCGGCTCCCCGCCGGGTTGACGGTCGGCCTCGATGCGATCCTCGATGGGTGAGGTGACGTTCGTCGTCGGCGACCTCACGGCGCAGGAGGTCGACGCGATCGTCAACGCCGCCAACTCGTCGTTGCTCGGCGGCGGCGGCGTGGACGGGGCCATCCACCGCGCTGCCGGGCCTGAGCTTCTCGCAGAATGCCGCGTGCTCGGGGGCTGCGAGACCGGCGACGCGAAAGCGACCGGCGCGGGCCGGCTCCCGGCGCGCTGGGTGATCCACACCGTCGGGCCGGTCTGGCGCGGCGGCGACGCGGGCGAGGCGGAGCTCCTCGCGTCCGCGCACCGGCGGTCGCTGGAGGTCGCCGCCGGGCTCGGCGCGCGAACGGTCGCGTTCCCGGCGATCTCGTGCGGTCTGTACGGCTACCCGCCCGAGCGGGCAGCGTCGGTGGCGGTGGGCGCGGTGCAGCCGCTCGCCGACGGGTTCGACGAGATCCGCTTCGTCTTTCTGGACGAGCGGCTGCGCGCGCTGTTCGCGTCTGCCGGGTCCTCCTAGCGCGCCAACCGTCCGAGTGCCGCGAGCACCTCCCGGTGCCGGCGCTCCTCGTCGGGCAGGCCCTCCTCGGCCGCGGTCGTGCCCCTGCGGGCCAGCATGGCGGAGACCGGCTTGACGATGAAGAAGAACACGGCGGCCGCGATCGCCACGAACTGGATCACGTCCGTCAGGAACGCGCCGTAGCGGAAGACGGCGTCGTTGATCGTGAACGTCAGGTCGCTGAAGTCCGGCTTGCCGATGATCATCGCGATGACAGGCATGACGAGGTTGTCCACGAGGGAGTTCACGACCGTGGCGAAGGCCGCGCCCATGACGAACGCGACGGCGAGCTCGACGATGTTGCCGCGGAACAGGAAGTCCTTGAACTCCTGCAGCATCGGGGTGCCTCCTTCGGGTCGGGGACAGCGGAGCGTAGACTGCCCCTCGTGCTAGGCGAGGTGCTGACCGCGATGGTCACGCCCTTCCGGACGGACGGGTCGGTCGACCTCGACGCCTTCCGGCGGCTCGCTCGACACCTGGTCGAGCACGGGTCGGACGGGCTGGTCGTCACCGGGACGACCGGCGAGTCGCCGACGCTGAGCGACGACGAGCGCTTCGCGCTGTACTCGGCGGCACTGGAGGAGGTCGGCGACCACGCGACGGTGGTCGCGGGCACGGGGACGTACTCGACGGCGCATTCCGTGCACCTCACAGAGCGCGCGCACGAGCTCGGCTGTCACGCCTTCCTCGTGATCACGCCGTACTACAACCGGCCGCCGCCCAGGGGCATCGTGGCGCATTTCGAGGCGATCGCGGACGCGACCGACCGGCCGATCGTCGCGTACAACATCCCGGCGCGGGTGGTGCTGAACGTCGAGCCGGAGACGATGGCCGAGCTGGCCGAGATCCCGACGGTGACGGCCGTGAAGCAGGCGAATCCGGACCTGGACCAGGCACGGCGGATCGTGGAGCTCGGTCTCGACCTCTACGCGGGTGACGACGACCTGATCCTGCCGTTCCTCGAGCTCGGCGGCGTCGGCGGGGTCTGCGTGCACACACACGTCGTCGGACCGCAGGTGAAGGAGCTCGTCCGCCGGTACAAGGCCGGCGACCACGACGGCGCCCGGGCGCTCGACGAGGAGCTTCGCCCCGCGATCGAGCTGCTGCGCGTCGTCACGAACCCGATCGCGATCAAGGCCGCGCTCGACCTGCTCGGACACGACGTCGGCGGCCACCGGCTGCCGCTCGTGCCGGCGACGCACGAGGAGCGGGAGGCCGTGCGCGGACTGCCTCGAGCGGCTGGGCGTGCTCACGCACGCCACCGCCTGAGCCGCCGGGTCACGCTCAGCCGGCGACGACGACCGGCACGCGCTGCACGGCGTTGTTCGCATAGCCGCCGACGTTCCAGGCCGGATCGTCCGGCTGGACGTTGCCGGCAGCGTCCCGGGCGCGGGCGCAGAGGACGTGCCGGCCGGGGGCGGCGTTCCAGGCGAACGTCCAGCGGCGCCACGCCCAGCCCGGGCCGTCACCGTCCTCGAGCTCCGCCTCGGCCCAGGTGCGGCCGCCGTCCGTGCTCGCCTCGACGCCGCTGATCGCGCCGTGGCCCGACCAGGCGCGGCCCTCGACCACCACCGTCCCCGCCGCCAGGTGGCGCTCACGGGTGAGGAAGTCGGGCTCGCCGGGCGGCACCATGAGGGCACGCGGGAGCATGCGGTCGAGCGGCGTGCCGTCGTCGTCCTCGCCGGCGCGCAGGCGGTAGCTCGTCTGCTGCTGGTAGCCGTCGAACGGTCGATCGAGGACCTCGATGCCGGACAGCCACTTGACGTTCGTCATGCCGTACCAGCCGGGCACGACGAGGCGCAGGGGAAAGCCGTGCTGCGGCGGCAGCGGCGCACCGTTCAGATCGAGGGCGAGCAGCGGCTCGGGCGCGAGCGCCTCGGCCAGTGGCAGAGCGCGCTCGTAGCGCTGCGCGATCCCACCCTCGACACCTCCGTCGAGGCCCGTGAAGAGCACGTCGACCGCGTCGTCGAGCGGCTCGGCCTCAGCGAGGAGCGCCGCGAGCGGGACGCCGCCCCAGCGGCCCGTCCCGACTGCCTCGTCGAGCCAGGGCTGGCTGATCACATGCGGCTCCACGCGGGCGCGGCCGTTCCCGGCGCACTCCATCGTCGCCACGAGCTCGACCGCCGCTCGCGACCGAAGCTCCGCGAGCGACAGCGAGAGCGGCCGGCCGACGCGCCCGCCGAGCTCGAGTCGCCAGGACTCCGCGTCGACGAGCGGGATGTCGTAGTGGATCAGCAGGTAGTGGAGTCCCACGGGCGTCACGTCCCAGCGGAGCGCCTCGAGCGGCATGCCGTGGTTCCGTGTCGCGAGCTGGAGCTCCTCCAGGCTGATGCCCACGTCTCAACCGTAGCGCGCCACCCGCCTGCGGCAGTGCGACGAACGGCCCCGAATGGACGCGCATACACTCAGACGCATGGATCGGCTCCGGATCATCCCGCTCGGCGGCCTGGGAGAGGTCGGCAAGAACATGACCGTCTACGAGCTCGGCGACGACCGGATCGTCCTCGACGCGGGGCTGGCGTTCCCGCGCGACGAGCATCTCGGCGTCGACCTCGTGCTGCCCGACTTCGGCTACCTGCGCGAGCGGCCGGTGCGGGCGATCGTGCTCACGCACGGGCACGAGGACCACGTCGGCGCGCTGCCGTACGTGCTGCGCGAGGTGGAGGTGGGCGAGATCGTCGCGACCCGTCTCACGCTCGGGCTCATCAAGTCGAAGCTCGACGAGCACGGCCTGGCGCGCGCGACGGAGCTGACGGAGGCGGATCCCGAGCTCGGCGAGCCCATGCAGCTCGGGCCGTTCCGGCTCGAGTTCGTCCGCATGGCGCATTCGATCCCGGACGCGATGGCCGTGGTGGTCGAGACGGCCGCGGGCCGCGTCGTGCACACGGGCGACTGGAAGCTCGACCACACGCCGGTCGACGGGCTCAAGACCGACGTCGGCAAGCTCGCCGAGCTCGGCAACCGCGGCGTCGACCTGATGCTCGGCGACTCGACGAACGCCGAGCGGCCGGGGATGACCGGCTCCGAGCGGCTCGTCGGCGAGGCGTTCCGCAACCTGATTCCGGCCCGGCGCGGCCGGGTGCTCGTCGCCAGCTTCGCGTCCAACATCCACCGCATGCAGCAGGCAGCCGAGGTCGCGATCGAGTGCGGCCGCCAGGTGGCGGTCGTCGGCCGCTCGATGCGCAAGAACATGAACATCGCCCGGAACCTCGGCTACGTCGAGCTGCCCGAGGATGCGATCGTCCAGCCGAAGGACGCCGCCGACCTGCCGCCGGATCGCGTGCTGATCCTCTGCACCGGCAGCCAGGGCGAGCCCATGTCGGCGCTCACGCGGATCGCGTACAACGACCATGCGTCCGTCCAGGTCGAGCGCGGCGACACCGTGATCATCTCGGCGAAGCCGGTGCCCGGCAACGAGCTGCGCGTCCACGACGCCATGAACCGGCTCGCCAAGTCCGGCGCGGAGGTGCTGCACCAGGAGAACGCACCCGTCCACGTCTCCGGGCACGCCAACTCCGAGGAGCTGCGGACGCTGCTGTCGCTGCTGCGGCCGAAGGCCGTCATGCCGGTGCACGGCGAGTACCGGATGCTCGCGGCGCATGCGCAGCTGGCGCGGGACGCAGGGGTGCCGGCAGAGTCGATCGTGCTGGCCGAGAACGGCTCGGTCGTCGAGCTCTCGCCCGAGGGCACCCGCATCGTCGACCGGATCGAGTGCGGCGTGACGTTCGTCGACGGGCTCGGAGTGGGCGACGTCCAGGACGTGGCGCTCCGCGACCGGCGGCGGCTCTCGGAGGACGGCGTCGTCATCATCGTCACGACGCTCGCGATGTCGAACGGCGGCGAGGTGGCCGCCCCGGAGCTGATCGCGCGCGGCTTCGCGGAGTCGGACGACCTCATCGTCGAGCTGCGCGACGGAGGCCGACCGCGTGCTGCAGGAGCTGGCCTCCGACGACGTGACCGAGATCAAGCTCCTGCAGGAGCACCTGCACGACTCGCTCGGGCAGATCGTCTACGACCGGACGCGCCGCCGGCCGATGATTCTCCCGGTGATCATCGAGGTGTGATGCAGACGATGGACGACTGGCCCGACATCCTGCGCGAGCATGCGGCCACCGAGCTGACGGCCCGCCGCCTGATCCGCCAGCTGCGGGCGTGCGAGGCTGCCTCGCTGGCGTTCTGCCGCCTGCTCGAGCGCTGGCGGGGCGGCGACGCCGTGCCCTCGACGCCGGGCGGTCGCCAGGCGGCGCTTCGGCACGCGGCCGACCGCGTGGAGACCGCGCTCGCGGGGCTCGAGGAGCCGCTCCAGCGCTATCTCCTCGAGCTGGAGCCGGAGCTCGCCGAGGGCCGCTCCTGGTACGGCGGCCCGGGCGCCGCGGAGCTCGTCGCCTGGGAGCCGGTGCTCGACCGCGCCGGCGTGCATGCGTGTCCGAACCGCGTCGCCGCTGTCTACCTCGAGCTGGCCGTGCTCGTCCGGGCGCTCCAGGGGCTCGCCGATGCCGCCCGTCTGGAGCTGGCGCCCGACCGCTCGTCCCTCTGGGCGGGCCTGTTCGACCTCCAGGACACGCTGCTGCACTCGACGGTGGCCGACCTGCGCGCGCTCGCGGCCTAGCCGCGACCTGCCCCGTCAGTCCACGCCTGCGAGCCCACGAAGACGCGCGCGTGCGTTCCGCGTCGTCGGCGAACGACGGATCGTCGCGTTCGAGCAGCGGCAGGGCCAGGCGCGCGTGCTCGCGCGCGTCCACGTCGCGGCCGAGTGCGGCGTAGTCCTCGGCCAGCTCCTCGTGGAACCAGCCGTCCGGCGATCCCGCCGCCTCGGCCCAGGCGACGGCACGCTCGAGCGCCGCTGCGGCCTCCTCCGGCCGGCCGAGGGCGCGGAGCGTCCTGCCGACCGCGTAGCGCGCGATCTCCACCTGCGCCGCGTCGCCCTGCGTCTCGCGTGCCCGCAGCGCCCGCTCGAACGCGTCGAGCGCCTGCTCGTGGGCGCCATCCTCGGCGTGCGCCCAGCCGAGGTTGTTGAGCAGCGGGCCGGCCCAGTACGCGGCGTCCGCCGTCCGATCCGGCCAGGTCGAGGCCGCGCCTCGTCCAGTCGAGCAGCGCCGCCCGGTCCGGCGCCGCGAGCGCGGCCATGTGTGCGGCGTCGGCGGCGATGAAGCCCTCGCCGGCCGCCGACGCGGACGCGAAGGCCGACTCGAACAACGGCAGAGCGGCCGCCGTGTCGCCGGCCGACCGCCGCACCCGGCCGCGCTCGAGGTCGATCCGCGCCCGGGCGACGACGCTGTCACCGGCGAACGCGGCCGCCTCGTCGAGCAGCTCGCCGGCTGCGTCGAAGCGCCCCCGCAGCCCGTCGACACGAGCGAGCTGGGTGAGCACCTCGGCCCGGCCGGGCTCCGTCTCCTCGCCTGAGAGCGCGGTGCGGAGCCGCTGCTCCGTGGCGTCGAGGTCGTCGAAGTCCCACAGCGGGCGGAAACGGTCGGACACGAGGAGACTGTACGACGTCGGTTAGCGTCAGCCCGATGGCGCCGAGCGTCACCGTCGTGGGCTCCGTGAACCTCGACCTCGTCGCGCGCTGCGCGCGTCTGCCGCGGCCGGGCGAGACCGTCAGCGACGCGTCCTTTCAGCGCGTGCCCGGGGGGAAGGGCGCCAACCAGGCGGTCGCGTGCGCTCGGCTCGGTGCGCAGGTGCGGCTCATCGGCGCTGTCGGGCGCGACCCGTTCGCCGACGAGGCGCTCGGCGGGCTGCGCGAGGCGGGCGTCGAGCTCGACCTGCGCGAGGCGGACGAGCCGACCGGTGTGGCGCTGATCCTCGTCGACGAGGCGGGCGAGAACCAGATCGTCGTCGCGCCCGGCGCCAACGGGACGCTCGGCGCGGTCGACGTGCCCGAGAGCGACGCCGTGCTCTGTCAGCTCGAGGTGCCGGACGAGGCCGTGATCTCGGCCTGGCAAGGCGCGAGCGGCCTCTTCTGCCTCAACGCGGCGCCCGCGCGGCACGTCCCGGTCGACGCCGACCTCACGGTCGTCAATCGCTACGAGCTCGAGTCCCTGACCCGCCGGGACGGCCTCGTGGCCGTGACCCTCGGAGCGGAGGGCGCGCTGCTGCTGGAGGACGGCGAGGAGATCGCCCGCGCCGAGCCGCCGCCCGTGACCGCCGTCGACGGCACCGCGGCAGGCGACGCCTTCACGGCAGCTCTGCTCGTGTCGCTGCTGGAAGGCCTCGCGAGCGACGAGGCGCTGCGACGTGCCTGCGCCGCGGGAGCGCTCGCTGCGAGCCGCTTCGGCGCCCAGCCGTCCCTGCCGACCAAGGAGGAGATCGATGCCGTCGTTGCCTGAGCTCGTCCAGCTCGAGCGCCGCTTCTGGCTGGAGGCGTCCGAGCAGCTGTACCGCGAGCACATGGCGGCCGACGGCCTGATGGCCTTCTCGGTCGGTGTGCTCGACAAGGAGCAGACCATCGAGGCGATCGCCGAGGGCGGGCCTTGGGCGGCCCTGGAGATCGACGATCCGCGCGCCGTCGAGCTCGGCGGCGACGCGGTGGCACTCGTGTACCGCGCGTCCGCGCGCCGCGAGGGTCAGGAGCCGTACTCGGCGCTCGCCACCAGCGTCTACGTCCAGCGCGACGGCCGCTTGCTCCTGGCGGTCCACCAGCAGACGCCGCTCGCCTAGCGGCGATACTCGCGCCGATGACCATCCCGCTCCTCATCGACTGCGATCCCGGCCACGACGACGCCATCGCGCTGCTGCTCGCGCTCGCCAGCCCCGAGGTCGAGCTGCTCGGCGTCACGACCGTCTACGGCAACCAGACGCTCGAGAAGACGACGGCGAACGCGCTCCGTGTGCTCGAGCTGGCCGGCAAGGGCGACATCCCGGTGGCCGCGGGCGAGGACCGGCCGCGCGAGCGCGACCTCGTCGTCGCCGCGCACGTCCACGGCGAGAGCGGGCTCGACGGGCCCGTCCTCCCGGAGCCGACGGGGCGGCCCGTCGACGCGCACGCCGTCGACTTCCTGGCCGAGCGCATCGTCGACGGCGCGGTGCTCGTGCCGACCGGGCCGCTCACGAATGTGGCTCTGCTGCTCGAGCGCCATCCCGACGCGGCGGCGCGGTTGGGCGAGATCGTGCTCATGGGCGGCGCCATCGCCGAGGGCAACATGACCCCGGCCGCCGAGTTCAACGTCTGGGCCGACCCGGAGGCCGCGCAGGCTGTGCTGCACAGCGGCCTCGACGTGACGATGGTGGGACTCGAGGTCACCCACCGGGCGCTGCTGACGTCGGATCACGCCGAGGCGCTCCGGTCGACCGGAACCGTCGGGGCGTTCGTCGCCGACCTCGTCGAGTTCTTCAAGCGCTACCACGAGGAGACCTATGGCTGGGACGGAGCGCCGATCCACGACGCGGTCGCAGTGGCGGAGGTGATCCTGCCCGGGCTCGTGACGACGCGACTCCGGAACGTCGAGGTGGAGACGGTCTCGGAGCTCTGCCGCGGCCGCACCGTCGTCGACCTCTGGAAGCGCACCGACCGCGAGCCGAACGCGCGCGTCGGGGTGGGCGTCGACGCCGAGGCGTTCTTCCGCCTGCTCGGGGAGAGAATCGCCACGCTGGGATGAGGTTCTCGGCCGTCACGCTGCCGAACGAGTCGTGGCCGGCGCTGACGTCGCGGTGGCGTGAGCTCGACGAGCAGGGTTGGGACGCGATCTACGTCGCGGACCAGCTCGCGAACCCGTGGCACCCGGAGCAACCGTGGTTCGACGGGTGGGCATGCGCAGCGGCCATGGCGCTCGTCACCGAGCGGGCGCGGATCGGCACGCTCGTCACCTCCATCGTGTTCCGCAACCCGGCCGCCGTGGCGCGCGCGGCGCTGACGGTCGACCATGCGGCAGGCGGACGGCTCGAGCTCGGGGTGGGCGCGGGTGGGTCCGAGGTCGACCATCGTCTCGCCGGGGTCGAGCACTGGCCGCCGCGGACGCGGGCGGTGCGCCTCCGGACCTTCGTCCACCGGCTCCGTGAGCTCCTGGACGGCGGCGAGCTCCGCCCGCCGGCCCGGATCCCGCTCGTGCTCGGCGGGGACGCCGACGGCACGGTACGGCTCGCCGCGGAGCTCGCCGACGGTTGGAACACGTTCGGCGGCACGCGTCTGACCGCGGAGGAAGGGCGCGAGCGCGCCGCCGACCGCATCGCGCTCCTCGACCGTGCCTGCGCCGACACGGGCCGCACCGTCCGCCGCTCGGTGCTCCTCGGCCACCGCTTCGTCTCGGAGGAGCCGTTCCGCTCGGAGGAGGCCTTCGCCGAGGTCGCCCGCACCTGGCACGCGCTCGGGTTCGACGAGCTGATCGTCTACGCCGACCCGTATTTCATGGTGCCGCGCGGGGAGGAGGCGCCCCCCGGGATCGTGCGACGCATCGCCGCCGACGTGCTCCCCGGGCTGCGCCGCGAGCTAGCCTCCGGCGCATGACCGAGGTCGTCGTCTTCGTCGAGGTGCCGATGGGCTCGCGCAACAAGTACGAGCTCGACCCGGAGCTCGGCACCATCGTGCTCGACCGCCGGCTTTTCACCTCGATGGCCTACCCGGCCGACTACGGGTTCGTCGAGGGCACGCTGGGCGAGGACGGCGACCCGCTGGACGCGCTGGTGCTCGTCGGCGATCCGACCTTTCCCGGCTGCCGGATCCGCGCGCGCGTCGTCGGCGTCTTCCACATGACCGACGAGAAGGGCCCCGACGAGAAGATCCTCTGCGTGCCGCTCAAGGACCCGGCGTGGATGCGGATCAGCGACGTCCACGACATCCCGCCCGAGCTCCGGAACGAGATCGAGCACTTCTTCACGGTCTACAAGGACCTGGAGGACGCGAAGGTGGACGTGCGCGGCTACGGCAACCGCTCGGACGCCGAGCAGGTGCTCGCCGAGGCGCGCGAGCGGGCCGTGCCCTAGCCGGCCGCAGGACTCGGAGACGGCGCGGCGAAGCGCGCTGCATGGCGGGGAAGCGCAGGAAGCGGCCGCTTCGGCCGCGCACGCCGTCTCGCGTGAAGAAGCGCACGCGAAAGGGCAGGAGCCGGTCTCACCACTACCCCGAGCTCATCGGGCTAGCGATGGTCGCCTTCGGGCTCTTCCTCGCGACGAGCCTCTATCTCGGGTGGGATGGAGGCGTCGTCGGCAGCCAGGTCGTCGACTGGCTGGACGAGGCGATCGGCGACGCGTCGTACGTGGCGCCGGTCGCGCTCGTCGGCGTGGGCGGGCTGATGCTCTTCCGCAGCGCGCTCGTGGACGTGCGACCGTTCCGCACCGGGCTTGTCGTGTGGGCGGCGGGACTGATGATCACCCTCGGCTCGGAGCACGGCGGGGCGATCGGCTCGCTGCTCGGCGGCGGGCTCTCCAGGCTGCTCGGCGACACCGGGGCGCTGATCGTGGGCGTGACGTTGCTCGTCGCCGGCACGCTCCTCCTCACCGGCGCCTCGGCCGGCGCCATCCTGCGCCACTCGGGCCACGCCGTGCGGCGTGCGCACGCGGCAGCGCGGCGCAGCCTCGAGCGCGACGACGAGCTCGTCCTGGAGGAGTACGACGACCGCTACTCGCAGCCGAGGCACGAGCCTCCGGTCGACGTCGCCAGCGACTACCCGGACGTCCTGTCCGAGCCGGTCACGACCGAGCCGCCGCCCCTGATCGTCCACGACGACGAGCAGTCGGAGGAGACGGTGGCCGACGTGTTCGCTCCGCCGGCCGCGGCCAACGGCGACTACCGGCTTCCCGACCGGTCGGTGCTGCGGCTGTCCCCGCCGGCCAACGGCACCTCGGCCGAGACCGGCGAGCGCGTGGCCCGGTCACTCGTGGAGACGCTCGCGCACTTCGGCATCGAGGCGACGATCGTCGGCCAGATCTCGGGCCCGCGCGTCACGCGCTACGAGCTCCAGCTCGCGCCCGGCACGAAGGTGAGCAAGGTGGCCGCGCTCAAGGACGATCTCTCCTACGCGCTCGCCACGACAGAGATCCGGATCCTCGCTCCGATCCCCGGCAAGCAGGCCGTCGGCGTCGAGGTTCCGAACCTGAGCCCGCGGATCGTCACGCTCGGGGACATCTTCGACGACCTGCCCGGCTCCGCGAGCCCGCTCAGCGTCTGGCTCGGCAAGGACATCTCCGGCAACGCGGTGTGGGCCGACCTGGCCCGCATGCCGCACCTGCTCATCGCCGGCACCACCGGCTCGGGCAAGTCCGGCTGCATCAACACGCTGCTGACGTCGATCCTCCTGCGCGCCACGCCCGACGACGTCCGGCTGATCCTGATCGACCCCAAGCGCATCGAGCTCAACTACTACGAGTCGATCCCGCACCTGCTGACGCCGGTCGTCTCCAGCCCGAAGGAGGCGAGCGCCGTCCTCACCAACGTGGTGGCGGAGATGGAGCGCCGCTACGAGCGGCTCTCACAGGTGCGGGCGCGGAACCTGCCGGAGGCGAACCGCGCCTTCCGCTCGCGCGGCGAGGCGACGCTGCCGTACCTGCTCGTCGTCATCGACGAGCTCGCCGACCTGATGATGATCTCGCCGCAGGCCGTCGAGGACGCGGTGATCCGGCTGGCGCAGAAGTCGCGTGCGGTGGGCATCCATCTCGTGCTCGCCACGCAGCGGCCGTCCGTCGACGTCATCACCGGGCATGATCAAGGCGAACGTCCCGAGCCGGATCGCGTTCGCCGTCTCCAGCCAGACCGACTCGCGGGTGATCCTGGACGGCGCGGGCGCGGAGAGCCTGCTCGGCCAGGGCGACATGCTCTTCAAGCCGCTCGGTACGTCGCGGCTGCAGCGGGTGCAGGGCGCGTACGTCGCGGAGGAGGAGATCGCGCTCGTCGTCGAGCAGTGCCGCCACCAGCGGGAGCAGGAGCTCGACGAGAGTCTGCTCGAGGCGCCCGAGGCCTTCCCGGCGGACGCCGGAGACGACGACGCCGGCGACTTCGACCCGGACGAGGATCCGCTGCTCGACAAGGCGATCGAGATCGTCGTGCAGACGCAGACCGCGTCGGTGAGCCTGATCCAGCGGCGGCTGCGGGTCGGCTACACCCGCGCCGGGCGCCTGATCGACATGCTCGAGCGGCGGGGGATCATTTCCGGGTACGAGGGCTCCAAGCCGCGTCGCGTCCTGATCGAAGAGGCCGACCTGAGCCGCGTGCTGTCGCTGTAGTTCCAGCCTGCAAGCGACCGAAATCCCAGCTACGATCCTGCCGCTCGAAAAAGCGGGAATGGCGCGCTGGACCCCTTGGCGTCGGCGCAAACTTCCTGTTCAATCACCCGTCGTACCCGGGATGTGAACTCCCAAGGAGGGCAAGTGTCCGTACGTAAGTGGATGCCATGGCTCGCGCTCGCGCTCGTCGCGGTGCTGGCTCTGGCAGTGACGTCGGTCGGCTCGGCGAAGCCTGCGGCGTCGAAGGCTCCGGCCGTGGCGTCGAAGGCCGGCGGGGCCGCGATCAAGGTCGCGCTCGTGACCGACATCGGCGGTCTCGACGACAAGTCGTTCAACTTCCTGGCGAACCAGGGCCTCAACCGCGCGAAGAAGCAGCTCGGCGCGCAGGGCCGCGTGTACATCTCGAAGTCGAACGCCGACTACGTGCCGAACCTCGTAGCTGCGGCCCGCAACTACCAGGCCAATCTCGTCGTCGGCGTCGGGTTCCTGATGGCGGACGCCGTCGCTGCTGTGGCGAAGCGCTATCCCGACACGAAATTCGCGATCGTTGACTACCCGGCGGCGTTGCTGAAGGGCAAGCCGAAGAACGCTCGCGGCCTGCTCTTCGCCGAGCAGGAGGCCGGCTACCTCGCAGGCGTCGCTGCGGCGACGGTCTCGAAGACCAACGTCGTCGGCTCCATCGGCGGCCAGAAGATCCCGCCCGTCGACGCGTTCATCGCGGGTTACCGCGCCGGCGCGAAGAAGACGAAGCCGAACATCAAGGTGCTCAACGCGTACTCGCAGGAGTTCGTCGCTCCGGCGCCGTGCAAGGAGCAGGCGCTGAACCAGATCGACCAGGACGCCGACGTGGTGTTCCAGGTCGCCGGTAACTGCGGTCTCGGTGTCCTCTCGGCCGCCAAGGAGCGGAGCGTGTGGGGCATCGGCGTCGACGCCGACCAGGGCTACATCGGCACCCACGTGTTGACGAGCGCCCAGAAGAAGGTCGACGTGGCGGTCTACACCGCCGCGCAGCAGGTGCAGGCGAACACCTTCAAGGGCGGCGCCGACCAGCTGTTCAACGCGAAGAACAACGGCATCGGCTACGGCAAGCTGAGCAGTCGCGCACCGGCCGGCCTCCGGGCCAAGCTGGAGCTGACGCTCCGCCGCATCAAGTCCGGCGCCATCAAGGGGATCCCGCGCAAGGTCTGACCGATCTGCATGGGGTTTGTAAGGAAAGGCGGGCGCTGCCCGCCTTTCCTGTTCCCCGGGGCCGTTTTGCCGGGTACCGTGATCGCGTGAGCACGCGCCGCCTGGCCCTGTGGACGCTGCTGGTCGTCGTTCTGGCCGTGGTCGCCGCCGGCTGCGGCGGCGACGACGAGGACGACGCGGCGCCGGCGACGACGACCGCGCCCGCGACCACGGACGAGGCGCCGGCGGGTGACGGGCTGCGGGTCGGCCTCGTCACGGACATCGGCGGCCTCGACGACCGCTCCTTCAACTTCCTCGCCAACATGGGGCTCGAGCGCTCGCAGGAGCAGCTCGGCGTCGACGGCCGCGTCCTCATCTCCCGCTCGGAGGCCGACTACGTCCCGAACCTGACGACGCTCGCGCGTGACGACTACGACCTGATCATCGGCGTCGGCTTCCTGATGTCCGACGCCGTCGAGACGGTCGCGAAGCGCTTCACCGACGCCAACTTCGCGATCATCGACTACTCCCAGGCGGAAATGGCGTCGAAGCCGCCGAACGTCCGCGGCCTGCTCTTCAAGGAGCAGGAGGCCGGGTACCTCGTCGGCTACCTGGCGGGCCTGCTCAACGCCGAGGAGTCCGGCAACGAGCAGATCATCAGCTCCGTCGGCGGCCAGAAGATCCCGCCGGTCGACCGCTACATCGCCGGCTACCAGGCCGGCGCGACGGCCGCGAACCCGCAGATCAAGACGCTGAACGCCTACTCGCAGGACTTCGTCGACCAGGCGAAGTGCAAGGAGGCGGCGCTGAACCAGATCGCCCAGGGGTCCGACGTCGTCTTCCAGGTGGCGGGCAACTGCGGCCTCGGCGCGGTGAGCGCCGCCAAGGAGAAGAACGTCTGGGGCATCGGCGTCGACGCCGACCAGGCGTATCTGGGCGCTCACATCCTCACGAGCGCGCTCAAGAAGGTCGACGTCGCCGTCTTCGAGACGGTGCAGGCCGTCCAGGAGGGCTCGTTCACGGGCGGCGAGGACGTCGTCTTCGACGTCGCCTCCGGCGGTGTCGGGATGGGCGAGGTCAGCAGCGAGGTGCCGGCGGACGTGCTCGCCAAGGTGCAGGCCGTCCAGGACGATCTGGCCGCCGGGAAGATCACCGGCATCCCGGACACCGTCGGTTAGCCGCCCACTCGCGGGGCGGCCTCCGCCGAGTCTCTAGCTCTCGCTTCGCGCACCCCCATAGAATCGCCGCGATGGCAGAGCGGCCTGTTCTCGAGCTGCGCGGGATCACGAAGCGCTTTCCCGGCATCGTCGCCAACGACTCGGTCTCCTTCGAGCTCGCCGCGGGCGAGGTGCACGCGCTGCTGGGCGAGAACGGCGCCGGCAAGTCGACGCTGATGAACGTCCTCTACGGGCTCTACCGGCCCGACGAGGGCGAGATCCTGATCGACGGCGCGCCGGTCGCCTGGAGCTCGCCGGGCGATGCGATCGAGCACGGCGTGGGCATGGTGCACCAGCACTTCATGCTGATCCCGGTGATGACGGTGGCCGAGAACATCGTGCTCGCCACCGAGCCCCGGAGGGACGTCGTGCTGATGGACTACGCGGCGGCGGAGGCGCGCGTGCGCGAGCTCTCGGAGAACTTCGGCCTGGCCGTCGACCCGCGGGACCGGATCGAGGAGATCGGCGTCGGGCAGCAGCAGCGCGTGGAGATCCTGAAGGCGCTGTACCGCGGTGCGGAGATCCTCATCCTCGACGAGCCCACCGCCGTCCTCACCCCGCAGGAGGCGAAGGAGCTCTTCGCGATCATCCGCGGCCTCACCGAGCAGGGCAAGTCGATCATCTTCATCAGCCACAAGCTGAACGAGGTGCTCGAGATCGCGGATCGGGTGACGGTGCTGCGGCGCGGCAAGCTGATCGAGACGCTGCCCATCGCGGGCGCCACCGAGGCGAGCCTGGCGCGGTCGATGGTCGGGCGCGAGGTGCTCCTCCACATCGAGAAGGGCCCTGCCAGCCCGGGCGACCCGCTGCTCGAGGTCGAGGACCTGCACGTGGACGACGACCGCGGGCTGGAGCAGGTGCGCGGCGCCTCGCTGACGGTCCGGGCGGGCGAGATCGTCGGCGTGGCGGGCATCGACGGCAACGGCCAGACCGAGCTGATCGACGCGATCACCGGGCTCCGCAAGGCACGTGCGGGTCAGGTCCGTGTCGGCGGCGAGGACATCACGAACCGCAGCGCGAGCCAGGCGCTCGATGCGGGGCTCGGCCACATCCCCGAGGACCGCCAGCACCGCGGTCTCGTGCTCGACTTCTCGCTGGCCGAGAACATCGCGCTCCACGACTACGACCGCGCGCCGTCCTCGCGCCTCGGCTGGCTCTTCCCGGGCCGGCTCGTCGAGCGGGCGCAGCGGCTGATCACCGAGTTCGACGTGCGTGGCGGCGGGCCTCAGACGCCGGCCGTCGGGCTCTCCGGCGGCAACCAGCAGAAGGTGATCCTGGCCCGGGAGATCGATCGCGACCCGCGCGTCCTCATCGCCGCCCAGCCGACGCGCGGCCTCGACGTCGGGGCGATCGAGTTCGTGCACCGTCGGCTCGTCGAGCAACGCGACGAGGGCCGCGGCGTCCTGCTCGTGTCGCTCGAGCTCGAGGAGATCCTGTCGCTCTCGGACCGCATCCTGGTCATCTACGAGGGCCGGATCGTCGGCGAGTTCCCGCCCGGCACGTCCGAGGAGGAGCTCGGCATCGCGATGACCGGCGGCACACGTCCGGAGGGCGTCGCCGCGTGAGCGAGAGCGAAGGGCCGCCAAAGGCGGAACCGGGGGGATACGCCCCAAGCGTCGCCGAGCGCTACGGCGCGCTGCAGAGGGCGGGCGGGCTGCTCGTGCCGCTGATCACGGTGCTGGTCGCCTTCCTGATCGGCGGGCTCGTCGTCCTCATCAGCGGCGGCGAGCCGATCCAGGCGTACAAGGAGATCTTCCGCGGCAGCGGTCTGTCGTGGTTCTTCGAGGTCGGGAGCTACCAGATCGGCCTGCCCTGGTCGGACGCCACGGTCTGGTTCCCGTGGAACGTCAACGACATCGAGTCGACCTCGGCGATCAATCTCCAGCAGACCCTGCTGCTGTGGATCCCGCTCGTGCTGACGGGCCTCGCCGTCGCCTTCGCGTTCCGCTGCGGGATGTTCAACATCGGCGGCCAGGGCCAGTACATCGCGGGCGCCGTCATGGCGGTCTGGGTCGGCTCCGAGCTGCCCGGGCTCGCGACCGTGCCGCACATCCTGCTCGCGATCGTCGCCGGAACGCTGATGGGCGCGGTGTACGCGGGCATCGCCGGGCTCCTGAAGGCGACCGTCGGTGCGCACGAGGTGATCACGACGATCATGCTCAACTGGATCGCGATCTACGTCGGGCCTGTTCCTCTTCGGTCTCGGCGGGCCGCTGCAGAACGACACGCAGGAGTCCGTCCCGGTCTCGAACGACATCCTCGAGGAGTCGAAGCTCCCGGTCTTCTGGGGTGACCCCCTGCTGCAGGGCCTGCACATCGGGTTCTTCGTCGCGATCGCGGGGCTCGTCGTCTACTGGATCATGCTCAACCGCACGACCCTCGGCTACGAGGTGCGCGCCGTCGGCTTCAACCCCGAAGCTGCGCGCTACGGCGGCATCAGCGTCGCGCGCAACTACTTCCTGGCGATGGCGATCTCCGGCGCGTTCGCCGGCATCGCCGGCTCGATGGACGTGCTCGGCTGGCAGTTCCGGCTGAACACGAATGACATCCAGGTGTCGTCGCTCATCGCCTTCACCGGCATCGCGGTCGCGCTCCTCGGCCGCAACACGGCCGTCGGCGTCGCGCTCGCGGCGCTCCTCTTCGCCGGGCTCACGAACGGCACCTCCACACGGAACCTCGACCCCGAGATCTTCCGTCCCGACCTCGCGAGCAACCTGACGATCCTCATCCAGGGGCTCGTCGTGCTGTTCGTCGGTGCCGACGTCCTGATCCTCTACATCTGGAGCCTCCGCCGAAAGGTGGTCGGGCGCCGAGCCGGGCCGTCGCCGGAGACCTCGACGTGAGCCAGCGCATCGGCGGCTGGGGGGCGACGGGATCGTCGAGGTGGGCCGAGTGGCTCTCCGCGAAGGTGCCCCGCGGTGGCCGCGCCGTCGCCTGGCTCGGCATCCTGTTCGGCATCGGCGCCGCCTGGGTCGCGCTGCCGCCGGTCACGGCGCGGAGCGTCGTCTGGCCGGCCATCGTCGGCACGATCGCGATCCTGCTGGGCATCGGCGCCATCTCTCGCGGCGTCAAGCGTGTCGGCTGGGGTGCGATCGTGGCCGGCGTCCTCGGCATCGCGCTCGGCTACCTCGCCACGCGCTCGGGGCTCGGCAAGCTGGAGACGGTCGTCGTCTGGTCGGCGCTGTTCGGCGCGATGCTGCGCTACGCGACGCCGCTCATCTTCGCGTCGATCGGCGGCATGTTCTCGGAGCGAAGCGGGGTCGTGAACATCGGCCTCGAGGGCATGATGCTCACCGGCGCGTTCTTCGGCATCTGGGCAGCCGACCGCTTCGGCCAGTGGTGGATCGGTCTGATCGTGGCCGGGCTCGCCGGCGGGCTGCTCGCGCTGCTGCACGCCTTCTTCTCCATCCACCTGCGGTCCGACCAGATCGTGACCGGTACGGCCGTCAACTTCCTCGCGCTCGGCATCACGGGCTACCTCTTCATCGACCTCTACGGCGGCCAGGGCACGCCCTCCGACGTGCCGGAGATCCCGACCGTCGACATCGGCTTCATCCAGGACTGGTACTTCATCGGGCCGGTCTTCGGCGAGCTCAACCTCATGATCTGGCTCGCGTTCCTCACCGTCTTCCTGTCGTGGATCGTGATGTTCAAGACGCCGATCGGCCTGCGCATCCGCGCCGTCGGCGAGCACCCCAGGGCGGCCGACACCGTCGGGCTCTCGGTCTACGGCATCCGCTACGCGTCGGTCGTCGTCTCCGGCATCCTGGCGGCGCTCGGCGGGGCGTACCTCTCGATCGGCTTCGTCAACTCGTTCAACCAGAACATGACCGCGGGCCGCGGCTTCATCGCCCTCGCCGTCCTGATCGTCGGCAACTGGCGCCCGTTCGGCGCTATGGCCGCCGCGCTGCTGTTCGGCTTCTCCAGTGCGCTCGCCGACCGGCTGCCCACGTACTCGGACACCGTCGACGAGCTCTTCAGGGCGCTGCCGTACGCCATCACGCTGATCGCGGTCGCGGGCATCATCGGCCGCTCGATCCCACCCGCCGCCGTCGGCCGGCCCTACAAGAAGCAGTGAGCGGTTGGCACGAACGGTGCCCGGCGGCCCGATTGCAGGCGTGACGCTCGGCGCCGCTCCAACGGCCGGCGTCCGTCCGCTCCGCAACGGGAGCGCCCTCGCGGCCGTGCTGGCCGGCCTGCTCTCGGTGGCCACGATGCCCGTCGCGATCGCGGTGACACGCTCCCTCGAGGAGTACGACCTGATCCACGCGGGCTTCGCGATCCCCGTCGGCATGGCGTTCGGCGTCGCTGCCGTGGCGCTCGCCCGGCGGGCGAGGCTCCGGATCGAGCGCACCCTCGGCCGCGCCCGCGGGCGGCGGACGGCCGGGATCGGGCGGTTCCTGGGCGTGCTCGGCTTCTGTCTCGCCACGACGGCGGCGATCTCCGTGGGCACGTACGCGGTGCTGACGCTCGTTGCGGAGTAGCCCGTGCGCGGCTCGCCGGAAGGTGCTGACCGGCGCCGGCGGTGAGGCGCTAGGCTAGGCCCTCGTGTTCGAGATCGGCAGCAGCCTCCGCGAAGCCAGAATCCGGCAGGAACTCGACTTCCCGGCCCTCGAGCAGGGCACCAAGATCAGGGCCAAGTACCTGCGCGCGCTCGAGGACGAGCGTTTCGAGCTGCTGCCGGCGCACACCTACGTCAAAGGATTCCTGCGCTCGTATGCGGACTTCCTGGGGCTCGACGGCGAGCTCTACGTCGACGAGTACAACTCGCGCTACGTCATAGGCGAGGAGGACACCCCGGCTCTCGCTCGCCGTTCGCCCGCGCGCGTGCCGGCAGCACGCAGGCGCCGACGCGAGCAGCGTGAGTCCGGCGCGGTCATGCTGGCGCTCGCCGCCATCGGCGTCGTCACCGCGCTCGTGATCGTCGCCTGGCGCTTCGGCGGCCCCGAGGAGAGCCGCGTGCCCGGGCTGGACCAGCCCGAGGCGTCGGGGCGGGCCGCGAAAGGAGGCGCCGCTGGCAGCACCGCGCGGATCACACTCTGGGCGCGGAACGGGGACACCGGTCTGCAGGTCTATCGCGACTCGCTGCGCGGCAAGGTCGTCTACAGCGGCACGTTGCAACGCGGCCAGACACAGCGCTTCACCGGCGGGCGACTCGCGATCCGCGTCGGCAAGCCACAGCACGTGCGTGTGGCCGTGAACGGCGCCCGGGCGCAGCTGAAGCGGCTCTGGGCGACGTACCTCGTCACCCCGAACGGGCTGCTCCCGGTCGATCCCAGCCGGTGACGCCCCCGTGGGGCGCCCGCCCGCGGGCGGCGATCGTCGTCACGGGCAGCGAGCTCGTCCGCGGCGAGCGCACCGATCTGAACGGTCCCTGGCTGGCCCAGCAGGCGCTGTCCCTGGGGCTCGACCCGATCCGGATCGCGATCGTCGGGGACGCGGTCGCGGAGCTCGAGGACGCGCTCCGGGACGGGCTGCGCGGCGACCTGATGCTCGTGTCAGGGGGTCTCGGCCCGACGCACGACGACCGGACGGTCGAGCTCGTCGCACGCGTCACCGGCCGGGAGCTCGAGCTGCGGCAGGACCTCCAGGAGGAGATCGAGGCGATCTCACGCACGGTCGCCGACCGGTTGCGGCGGCCGTATGCGGACTTCGAGCCCGGCGTCCGCAAGCAGGCGACGCTGCCTGCGGGCGCGATCTCGATCGGGCTCGCCGGCACCGCGCCCGGCAGCGTGCTCGACGCTGGCTCGTGTGCCGTCGTCGTGCTGCCCGGGCCGCCCGGAGAGCTGCGCCGCCTCTGGCCGCGGGCGATGGAAGCGGAGCCCGTGCGGCGTGTCCTGGAACGCGCGACGCCTCCGTCGCATCGAGTTCTGCGCTTCTTCGGCGTCAGCGAGTCGGCCGTCGCGCGCGCGCTCGACGAGGCCGGTGGCGACGGCGACGGGGTGGAAGCGACGATCTGCGCCAGGGACTTCGAGATCCATGTCGACCTCTACGTGGAGCCGGGGGCCGAGGCCCGCGGCGAGACCATCGCCGCCGCGCTCAGCGAGCCGCTCGCGCGGTGGCTCTACGCCGAGGACGGGAGCGGGGTGGAGGCCGTCGTCCTCGACCTGCTGCGCCGGCAGGGCCTGACGCTCGGCACGGCGGAGTCGCTGCACGGGCGGCCTCGTCGCCGCGCGGCTCACCGCCGTGCCCGGCGCGAGCGACGTCTTCCGCGGAGCGGTCGTCGCGTACTCGAACGAGGTCAAGACCGCGGAGCTCGGGGTGCCCGAGGCCCTCCTGGAGCGGCATGGGGCGGTGTCGGCGGAGGTGGCCGAGGCGATGGCCCGGGGCGCGCGCGAGCGACTCGGCGTCGACGTGGCCGTGTCCGTGACGGGCGTGGCCGGGCCCGGAGGGGGTACCGCGGAGAAACCGGTGGGCCTCGTCCACCTGCACGCAGTCGGGCCGAGCGGCGACCAGGCTGCGACGTTCGACCTTCCGGGCGACCGGGATGCCATCCGCGGCCGCTCCGCCGTCTCGGCGCTGCATCTCGTGCGGCGGCTCTTGGCACAGAGTCGTGACAGACACGTGTGAGGGAGCCCGGTAGCGTGGGCGGCGATGAGCGTCTGCGCCTGTTCCTCGCCCTCCGTCTCCCGGCACCGGTGCTCGACGCCCTGGAAGCGTGGTCGGCCGGTCGGCACGACGCCGGGCGCGTCGTCCCGCGAGACCACCTCCACGTCACGCTCGCGTTCCTCGGCGCCCGGCCGGCAGGCGAGCTGCCGGCGGTCGTCGGAGCCCTGCGCGCGTGCGCCGGGCGCGCCGGGCCGATCGAGCTCGAGCCGGTTCGCTGGCGGGAGACCCGCAGCGTCGGCATGGTCGTTCTCGACGATCTCGGCGGCGGTGCCACGCGCCTGGCGACCGCGCTGCACGACGAGCTCGAGGCGCTCGGCCTCTACCGGCGCGAGGCCCGGCCGTGGCTGCCGCACGTCACGATGCTTCGCTTCCGGGAGCGGCCGCGGCTGCAGCCGGAGCTGCCGCCGCTCGGGCGCTTTACGCCGTCCGACGCCGCTGCTTTCCTATCCCGTCTGCACCCGTCCGGCGCGCGGTACGAGGTGCTCGAGTCGACTGCGCTAGGAGGAGTGAGGACAGGATGAACCGCGAGGAAGCTCTCGACGTCGCCCTCGGCCACATCGAGCGGCAATTCGGCAAGGGCTCGGTCATGCGCATGAGCGACCAGGCGCAGGTCTCGATCGGCGCCATCTCCACGGGATCGCTGTCGCTCGACCTGGCGCTCGGCATCGGCGGCCTGCCGCGCGGCCGCGTGGTGGAGATCTTCGGGCCCGAGTCCTCGGGCAAGACGACGCTCGTCTACCACGTGATCGCGGAAGCCCAGCGGCGCGGCGGCATCTGCGCGTTCATCGACGCCGAGCACGCGATGGACCCGACGTACGCGAAGCGCATCGG
Organism: uncultured Gaiellaceae bacterium; assembly: GCA_963733065.1. Lineage (GTDB taxonomy): Bacteria > Actinomycetota > Thermoleophilia > Gaiellales > Gaiellaceae > CAVTBT01. The sequence goes on along the minus strand of CAVTBT010000004.1, from coordinate 172,915 downwards.
CGTCAACATCGACGACCTGCTCGTCTCGCAGCCGGACACCGGCGAGCAGGCGCTCGAGATCTGCGAGCTGCTGATCCGATCGGGCGCACTCGACGTCGTCGCCATCGATTCGGTGGCGGCGCTGACGCCGAAGGCCGAGATCGAGGGCGAGATGGGCGACAGCCACGTCGGTCTCCAGGCGCGGCTGATGAGCCAGGCTCTGCGCAAGCTCGCGGGCACCCTGAACCGCACCGACACGATCTGCCTCTTCACGAACCAGCTCCGGGAGAAGATCGGCGTCATGTTCGGCTCGCCCGAGACGACGCCGGGCGGCCGCGCACTCAAGTTCTACTCGTCCGTCCGCCTCGACATCCGCCGGATCGAGACGCTCAAGGACGGCGCCGAGGCGTTCGGCAACCGCGTGCGCGTGAAGGTCGTGAAGAACAAGGTCGCACCGCCGTTCAAACAGGCGGAGTTCGACGTCATCTACGGGTCGGGCATCTCGTGGGAGGGGTCCGTGCTCGACGTCGCCCTCGAACGCAAGATCGTGCAGAAGTCAGGGTCGTACTTCAGCTTCGGCGACGAGCGGCTCGGCCAGGGGCGGCAGAACGCGACCGCGTTCCTGTCCGAGAACCCCGATCTCGTGCAGCAGATCCTCGCCCGCATCCAGGCCGAGGCGCCGGCGGAGCAGATCGTCTCGGCGAGGCTCCTGCCGACCGCAGCGCCCGCCGAGGTGGACGCGGACGGAGAGCGCGTCGAGGAGGACGCCGCCGCCGAGACCGCGACGGCCGGCTGAGGCGACTCGTGGCCGTCGTCACCGCGCTCCGGACTCGCGGCGGCCGCGTGACGGTCGAGCTCGACGGCTCGGCCTGGCGGACGCTGCCACTCGAGGCAGTGGTCCGCGCGGGGCTCGCCGAGGGCTGCGAGCTGCACCGAGAGCGAGCGCGCGCGCTCGCCCGCGAGCGGCGGCGGGCCGAGGCGCTGGACGCGGCGGCCCGCGCACTGCGCGTGCGCGATCGCTCCGAGCGCGAGCTCGACGACCGGCTCGCCGCGCGCGGGGTGGCGCCTGCGCACCGGAGGGACGTCGTCGGCGTCCTCCGTCGGGCAGGCGTCCTCGACGACGGCCGCTTTGCGGAGACGCGTGCGGCGGCACTGGCGGAGCGCGGCTACGGGGACGCGGCCATCAGGCACGATCTCGAGCAGCGCGGCCTCGATGCGACCGCTGTCGCAGAGGCGATCGGGGGGCTGATCCCGGAGGAAGAGCGGGTCGCAGCGCTCGAAGACCGCTTCGGCGGCGGCCTGCGGGCCGCCCGGGCGCTTGCGAGGCGCGGCTTCGGTGACGAGGCGCTCGAGCGCCTCGTTGCACGGGACGAGTCCTGAACAGTAGGATACGAAGCGCTTCATCCGACTGTTTTTCCTGCTGAGAGCGCTTTTCCGACATCGGTGATCGACTTCCTCGACCAGCTATCTCCTCGCACCTCCCGAGCTACCGGAGGAACTCGGGCCGCGAGCTGACGCCTCGCCGATCCCGGAAGGCGGCCTGCTGGGCCGACCGCCGGATGTGAGCACCCGCGGCCGTGGGCCGCGGTCAATCAAACGCTCTCGAGGGAGGCGCGGTCGTGCCCACCGTCATCGCGGTGCTGCTCGGACTTGTCGTCGGCGCTGCCGCGATGGCCGTGGCGCTGTGGGCCGCGAGCGGTTCGCGCCTCCGACGCGCCGAGGAGTCACGGTCACGGCTCCTGGGCGACGCCGAGCGCCAGGCGGAGACGTTGCGCCGCGAGTCGCAGATCGAGGCACGCGAGGAGTCGGTCAAGGTCCGTGCGGAGATCGACGCCGAGATTCGTGACCGCCGGGCACAGGTGGTGAAGCTCGAGGAGCGCGTGCTGCAGCGGGAGGAGGAGGTCGAGGGCAAGCTCACCGAGCTCGCGCGCCGAGAACAGGGCATCACCGACCGCGAGATCCATCTCAGGTCGCTCCAGGACGAGCTCAAGGTGGCCAAGGATCAGTCCCTCGGTGAGCTGCAGCGGATCTCCGGGCTCACGGTGAGCGAGGCGAAGCAGCACCTGCTCGAGCGCTCGGAGGACCTCGTCCGGCACGAGCTGGCGCGCACCGTGCGGCAGCTCGAGGAGGAGGCCCGCGGCGAGGCGAAGCGCCGCGCACGAGCTCTCATCGCCGACGCGCTGCAGCGCGTCGCCGCGAGCCACACGGCCGAGACCACCGTGACCGTCGTCGCGTTGCCGAGCGACGACATGAAGGGTCGGATCATCGGCCGCGAGGGACGGAACATCCGCGCGCTCGAGCACCTCACCGGCGTCGACTTCATCATCGACGACACGCCGCAGGCGGTCGTCCTCTCCTCGTTCGACGGGCTGCGGCGCGAGGTCGCGAGGCTCACGCTGGAGAAGCTCATCGAGGACGGCCGCATCCATCCGTCCCGGATCGAGGAGATGTACTACCACTCGAAGTCGGAGCTCGAGGATCACGTCCGGCAGGCCGGCGAGCAGGCCGTCTACGAGGCGAACTGCGGCGAGTTCCACGAGGAGCTCGTCAAGATCCTCGGGCGGCTCCGGTACCGGACGAGCTACGGCCAGAACGTCCTCAAGCACACGCTCGAGGTCGTCCACCTCTGCGGGCTGATGGCGAGCGAGCTGCAGGCGAGCGTGAAGACCGCCAAGCGCGCGGCGCTTCTGCACGACATCGGCAAGGCGATGACGCATGAGATCGAGGGCTCGCACGCGATCATCTCCGCGCAGCTCGCACGCCGGTACGGCGAGTCGCAGGGGGTGATCCACGCGATCGAGGCGCACCACTACGAGGTGCAGCCGCAGACGGTCGAGGCCGTCCTGTTGATCTCGGCCGACGCCATCTCCGCGTCGCGTCCCGGTGCCCGCGGTGAGAGCCTCGAGAACTACATCAAGCGCCTCGGCGCCCTCGAGGAGCTCGCCGCGCAGAAGCCCGGCGTCGAGAAGGCCTACGCGCTGCAGGCGGGCAGGGAGATCCGTGTCATCGTCAAGCCCGGCGAGGTCGACGACGACGGTGCGGTCCTGCTCTCGCACGAGATCGCACGCGAGATCGAGGATCAGCTCGAGTACCCGGGTCAGGTGAAGGTGATCGTCATCCGCGAGTCACGGGCCGTCGAGGTTGCCAAGTAGTGGACTCGGCGAGTGCGGCGCGGCGCTGGGCGGATGTCTGGGAGCGCGCCTGGCCGGTCGCCGACACGGCGGCGATCGCGGCGCTCTACGCCGACGACGCCGTGTTCTACTCCCATCCGTTCCGCGATCGCCAGGCCCCCGCCGACTACGTCGCCTGGGCGTTCGGGGAGCAGGCGTCCGCGGAATGCCGCTTCGGCGAGCCGGTCGCCGCCGGTGGCCGCGCCGCGGTTGACTGGTGGGCGGTCGTGACCGATCTCGACGGGTCGCAGCAGACGCTGGCCGGCACGTCGCTGCTCCGCTTCCGCGACGACGGGCTGGTCGTCGAGCAGCGGGACGTCTGGGCCGAGCAGGCCGGCCGCCGCGAGCTCGCCGACTGGGCGGCGTGAGGCCGGAGCTCGCACTGCCGGCGACTGGCCCGATCGTCCAGGATCGGCCCGCTCCGCCCGTAGAATGGCCCGCTGATGCGCCGCTACCACGTGACCACGTTCGGCTGCCAGATGAACGCGCACGACTCCGAGCGCATCAAGGGCCTGCTCGAGTCGCTCGGCATCGGCGAGGCGGTCAGTGCCGAGGACGCGGACGTCGTCGTCTTCAACACGTGCACGATCCGCGAGAAGCCGGATCAGAAGCTCGCCGCTCACCTCGCGCAGGCCGCCGCGCGGAAGCGTGCCAATCCCGAGACCGTGATCGCGGTCGGCGGCTGCTACGCCGAGGCGCAGCGAGAGCGCATCTTCGAGCGCTATCCGTTCGTCGACGTGGCGTTCGGTCCCGGCTCGATCCCGCACCTTGCGGACTGGATCGGGGCCGGCGGCGACGCCCCGCGCGGCCGCTTCGGCACGCACGAGCACTTCGCCGGCCATCTGCCGATGCACCGAGAGCGGCGCTTCAACGCCTGGGTACAGGTCTCCATGGGCTGCAACTCCGCGTGCGCGTACTGCATCGTTCCAGCCGTACGCGGCCGGGAGCAGAGCCGCAGGCCGGGGGACATCGTCGCGGAGGTGACCGGCCTCGCCCGCGACGGTGTGCGCGAGATCACCCTGCTCGGCCAGAACGTGAACTCGTGGGGACGTGACCTCGCCCCCGACCTTCGCACCGATTTCGGCGAGCTGCTGCGCGCGTGCGACGCGGTCGGCGGCATCGAGCGCATCCGCTTCACGAGCCCGCATCCGAAGGACTTCCGCGAGCCGGTCATCGCTGCGATGGCCGAGTGCCGCGCGGTTTGCGAGCACGTGCACCTGCCGCTGCAGTCCGGATCGAGCAGGATCCTCAAGGCGATGCGCAGGACGTACTCGCGCGACCGCTACCTCGCCCTCGTCGGGCGACTGCGGGACGCGGTGCCGGACCTCGCGCTCGGGACCGATGTGATCGTCGGCTTCCCCGGCGAGACGGAGGCCGACTTCCGAGAGACGCTCGAGGTGGTCGAGGAGGTGCGGTACGACAGCGCGTTCACGTTCATCTATTCGCCGCGGAGCGGCACCGAGGCGGCGGAGCTCCCGGAGCAGGTGGCAGACGAGGTCAAGCACGAGCGGCTCGAGAGGCTCGTCGACGTCGTCCAACGGGTCGCGGCGGCGCGGAATGCCGAGCGGCTCGGCCGCATCGAGGAGGTGCTCGTCGAGGGCACAAGCCGGACCGATCCGGCGCTCCTCCGGGGCCGCACCCGCCGCAACACGACCGTCAACTTCGCCGGCGTCGCGGCGCCGGGCGACCTCGTCGACGTCGTCATCGACGGCGCGACGTCGACGACCCTGCGCGGACGAGCGACGACGGCGATCGCCGCCTAGGTGCGCGAGCGCACGCTCGCCTGGGACGGCTGCGTCAACGTCCGCGACCTTGGAGGCCACGCGACCGAGGACGGCGGCGCGACCCGGTTCGGTCGCGTCGTGCGGGCAGACAGCATCCGTCAGTTGACCGACGCCGGCTGGGCGGCGGCGGTGAGCTACGGCATTCGCACCGCCGTGGATCTCCGCTACCGCGAGGAGCTGGCCGACGACCCGCCCGCGCGAACTGCCGGTCGCACTCGTCCACCTGTCTCTCTTCGGCGATCTCGACCGGGAGCGCTGGCGCGAGCTCGACGCGCGCGCCACGGAGCTCGTCGAGCCGGCAGCGGCGACGGCGTTCGTCTACCTCGAGACGCTCGAGGAACACCGCCCGCGGTTCGCGGAGGCGGTCGCGGCGGTCGCTGACGCCGGACCCGGTGGTGTCCTCGTCCACTGCGTGGGCGGCAAGGATCGGACGGGGCTCGTCAGCGCCCTGCTGCTCCGTCTCGCCGGAGTGGGTGTGACCGACGCCGCGGCCGATTACGCCCTGAGTGCCAGAAACCTCGAGGCGCGCCACGCGCAGTGGATCGCCGAGGCCGCCGACGACGCCGAGCGCGACCGACTGCGCAGGATCGCGGCCACGCCTGTCGAGGCGATGGTCGAGGTGCTCGAGGCCCTCGAGCGTCGATACGGCAGCGCCGCCGGCTACCTCCGCGAGGCGGGGGCTGACGACGACGTGCTGGAGCGGGCGCGCTCCCGGCTGCGCGACTGATCGCCGCGGCACTGCCGGGGAGCGATCGTCACGGAGTCGGCACGAACGGCCACACATCGATGCGTTCGGCGTCGTTAGGCTCGCAGCGGGTGGTGGGTTCGGGGTGCCCCGTGAGGAGCCGCTACGGACATGGCTGACGTGGACGGGTTGGTGCTCGCGATCTTCGGGCCCACCGCGTCCGGCAAGACCGCCGTGGCCGCCGCGGTCGCCGAGCGGATTCCGGCCGACGTCGTGTCCGCCGACTCCGCTGCGCTCTACCGCGGGCTGGAGATCCTCACCGCGGCGCCGCCGCCTCCGACGCGGCTCGTCGGTGTGCTCGAGCTCCACGAGGAGGCCTCGGTCGTCGAGTACCAGCGCCGCGCGCACGTCGCAATCGACGAGATCCTCGCCGCCGGTCGGACGCCGATCGTGGCCGGCGGGACGGGCCTCTACTTCCGCGCGGCGCTCTCCGACCTTTCGCCGCCGCCGGCCCCCTCGAAGGGCGAGCGGGAGCGCTGGGAGCGGATCTACGACCGCCTCGGTGCCGAGCGCGCCCATGCCGCCCTCGCGGCCCGCGACGCCGCGGCGGCCGAAGGGGTGCATGCGAACGACCGCCGGCGGGTCGTGCGAGCGCTCGAGCTCGCGGCTGCGGGCAGCTCTCTGCGGCCCGAGGAGAGCAGCCTCTGGACCGCCGATACGCGGCATCCGACGGTGCTCGTCGGGCTGGAGCTGCCTGCAGACGTGCTCGACGCCCGTATCGCACGGCGTGCGGGGGCGATGATCGCGGACGGCGTGCAGGAGGAGGCCCGGCGTGCGCTCCGCGGCCCGCTCTCGTCCACCGCCGCGAAGATCATGGGTCTGCGGGAGGCTGCGGAGCTGCCCGCCGCCGACGCCGAAGCGGCGTTGGCACGCGCGAGCCGTCGCCTGGCGCGCTACCAGCGCAAGTGGCTTCGCCGACTGCCGGACGCCGTTACGCTCGACGCGGACCGACCCCCGTCGGAGGTGGCTGATGCGATTCTCGAAATGGCACGCGCTCGGTAACAGCTACCTCCTCGTCGAGCGCGCCGCGCTCGACGAGCCGCTGAGCCCCGAGCGCGTCCGACGCGCCTGCGATCCGCACACGGGCGTCGGCTCCGACGGCGTGCTCGAGGTCCTCTCCGTCGACGGAGCCGAGGCGGTCGTGGAGGTCTGGAACCCGGACGGCTCGCAGGCGGAGGTGTCCGGCAACGGCGCCCGCATCGCCGCGTTGTGGCTCGCGCGGAGGAGCGGCGTGGCATTCGTCCGCGTGCGGATCCGCGACCGGCGGCTGGCCGCTCGCGTGGCAGACGAGGAGGTCGAGATCGACCTCGGGCCGGTCGAGGTCGGTCGCCCGGAGTCGCTCGACGTCGACGGCGAGCGGCTGGAGATGACCCCTGTCTCGGTCGGGAACCCGCACGCCGTCATCCGGCGCGAGCCCGATCGCAGTGCGCTGCTGCGGCTGGGGCCGCTCGTCGAGCGTCATGAGCGCTTCCCGGGCCGGACGAATGTGCAGCTCGTCAGGGTCGACGGTGCCAACGACCTGACCGTGCTCGTCTGGGAGCGCGGGGCGGGGGAGACCAGGGCTTCGGGCTCGAGCGCCGTCGCGGCCGCCGCGGCCGCGATCGTCCACGGCTGGTGCGACGACCCCGTGCGCGTTCACCTTCCCGGCGGCACGCTCAAGGTGGAGCTGCGTGAGGGCCGCGCCGTCCTCACGGGCCCGGCGGCCGAGATCTGCCGCGGCGAGCTGCTGGCCTCCTAGACCGCGATCTCGAACTCGCGGAGCACGTCGTTGAGCGACGTCTTGCGATCGGTCGAGGCGCTGCGCTCGCCCACGAGCAGCGCGCACGCGAGCCCGAACTCGCCGGCCGGATAGGACTTCTGGCGGACGCCCGGCAGCACGACGGCCCGCTCCGGCACTTCGCCCCGGTACTCGACCGGCTTCGGCCCTGTGACGTCGATCACCGGCACCGACGCGCTGAGCACGACGTTCGGCCCGATGACCGCGCCGGCGCCGATGCGGACGCCCTCGACGACGATCGCGCGCGAGCCGACGAACGCACCGTCCTCGACGATCACCGGCCGGGCCTGCGGCGGCTCGAGCACGCCGCCGATGCCGACGCCGCCCGAGAGATGGACGTCCGCGCCGATCTGGGCACACGAGCCGACCGTCGCCCAGGTGTCCACCATCGTCCGGGGCCCGACCCACGCGCCGATGTTCACGTAGCCCGGCATCAGCACGACGCCCTCGGACAGGAACGAGCCGTAGCGCGCCACCCCCGGCGGCACGACGCGAACTCCGCGCTCGGCGTAGTCGTCCTTGACCGGGATCTTGTCCAGGAAGTGCAGCCCGCCGACCTCCATGGGCTCGACCTTGCGCAGCCGGAAGTAGAGGAGGATCGCCTTCTTCAGCCACTCGTTCACGTGCCAGGCGCCGTCGCCGTCCGGCTCCGCCACGCGCGCCTCGCCGCGGTCGAGGAGCGAGATCGCCTCCTCCACTGGCCCGGCCTCGACCCGGTTCTCCTCCCACAGCCGCTCGATCCGCTCCGCAAGCTCGGCGCTCACAACACTCGCTCCAGCACGGCCACGGCGCGCTCGCACTCGGCCTCGGTGGGCACGAGCGCCAGCCGGACGTAGCCCTCGCCGGACGGCCCGAGGTACGAGCCGGGCGCGACCACGATCCCGTGCTCGAGCAGCCGCTCGGCGAAGCCCTCCGAGGTCTCGCCGTTCGGGACGGCCAGCCAGAGGTACATCGTCGCGGCGGCGCCGGCGACGCGGATGCCCCTCCGGGCGAACAGGTCGAGCAAGAGCGCCCGCTTGCGCGCGTACCGCTCGCGGGCGGCGGCGACGTGCACCTCGTCCGACCACGCCACCACGGACGCACGCTGCACGAACTCCTGCGGCGCGGTGCCCACGGACGGCCGGAACGCGTTGAGCGCGGCGATCAGCTCCGGGTCGCCGGCGACGAAGCCCGAGCGGTACCCGGTCATCGACGAGCGCTTCGAGAGCGTGTTGAACACCGCGACGCCGGTGCGGTCGGCGAGCTCGAGCGCCGAGCGCGGCGGCTCCTCGAACCAGAGCTCCGAGTAGGCCTCGTCCGAGCCGAGCACGACGTCGTGCGCGCGGGCCGTCTCCGCGGCGTGCTCGTAGAAGTCGGACGGCGCGACCGCGGCTGTCGGGTTGTTCGGGTAGTTGACCCAGAGCAGCGCCGTGCGCGCCCACTCGTCCGCCGGGATCGCGTCCAGGTCGGGGAGGAAGCCGTCGGCCTCGCGCAGCGGCACGGACAGCACCCGCGCGCCTGCGAAGAGTGCCCCGCGCTCGTACACCGGGTAGCAGGGCTCCGGGATCGCCACCGTGTCCTTGCCGGCGTCGCGGTCGAGCACGAGTTGTGCGAACGAGAAGATCGCCTCCTTCGAGCCGAGCGTCGGCACGATCTCGGTCGCGGGGTCGAGCCCGGCGCCGAACCGGCGCGCGGCCCAGCCGGCTATCGCCTCGCGCAGCTCGGGCAGCCCGGTCGACCGCGGGTAGCCCATGCGCTCCACGACGCCGTCGCGAAGCGCCTGCATGATGCGCGGGTCGGTCGGCTCCTGCGGGTCGCCGGTGCCGAAGTCGATGACCTCGACGCCGCGCGCCTCGACCTCGTCGGCGGCCCGTGCGAGCCGGACGAACGGGTACGTCGTCTGTCGGCGGAGGACCGGAGAGATCGGCACGGGCTAGAGCTCGGGTTCCTCGACCTGCGCCTCCAGCAGCTCCCGCGCGCGCTCGAGGTCGGTCTCGTCGACGACCACCTCACGCGCGCCGGCGGACGAGAGCGCGCCGTCGAACGCCCCGGCAGCGAAGTCCATCGGGCGGTGGTAGCACTTGATGCCCTCGCTCCGGAGCAGCGAGCAGACGATCTCGGCCTCGGGCTGATTGTGAACCACGGTGACGCGGACGATCTCGCTCATGACGCGCCCCTCGCCGGCAGCGGCTCCCGGCCGGCGAAGCCGGCCTCCGCCGCCGCCTGCCGCCGCTCGCGGCACACGGCTCTCCGGGTCTGGACTACGCGTCCTATCCCCTCCGGCCGTGCACCGCGAGCGACGGCCGAGGAGCGCGCGGACCGCTGACGTGAGTACGACGCGTCTCAGCTGCATCGTAAGGAAGCGCCAGAGGGCCTCGAACACGCGCACGAGGGCGGCGATCTCGACCTGCTCGTCGCGCGTGTGCGCCCAGCGCGTCCCGCCGGGGCCCAGGTTGACGGCGTCGATGCCGCGATCGGTGAAGTCCGCGACGTTGGTCCACGCCTGCTTGGGCTCGATCTCGAGCTCGCCGGCGGCGCGGAGGCGGCGCACGAGCTCCGTCTCCGCGACGACCCGGGCAGGCGGGGAGTTGCCGGTGACGTGCAGCTCCGCTCCGTCCGGAACGAGCGTCCGGAGGTACGCCTCCGCCTCGTCGGCGCCCCGGTCGGGCGGGTAGCGCAGGTTGAGCGTCGCCGTCGCCTCGCCGGGGACGACGTTGTCCGCGACGCCGGCGTGGAGCTGCGTGATCGTGAGCACCTCGTAGAACGGAAGGCCCTGGATCACCGCCTCGCGGCGCTCGAGCCGCAGCGAGGGGCCGGAGCCCGGTGAGTGCGCGCTCGATGGCGTTGTCGGCCAGCCAGGGCCGCGCCGAATGGCCGCTCCGGCCGCGGAACACGAGCTCGGCCGTGAGGTTGCCGACACAGCCCGCCTGCACCGTGCAGTCCGTCGGCTCGAGCACGACGGCCAGCGACGCCTCGCCGACCAGCCGGGAGCGCTCGAAGAGCCCCGGGAGCGGGTTGGCGTCCGGAGGCAGCTCCTCACGCTCGAAGATCAGGAGCGCGAGGTCGTACGGCGTCGGCGGCCGCTCGGCGTCGAGCTCGCGGGCCACCTCGATCGCGACGGCGACCCCGCCCTTCATGTCGCTGGCGCCGAGCCCGTGCACTGCACCGTCGGCGATGCGGCCGGGGAGATTGCCCTGCGCCGGCACGGTGTCGACGTGGCCGGCGAGAACGACGAGCGGCGCGTCGGGACGCCGCTCGGTGGCCCAGAGCGAGGCGCCGTCGACTTCCGTGTCGAGCTCGAACGACGGCGGCACGAGCGTGCGGACGTGGGCCGAGATCGCCGCCTCGTGCCGGCTCTCGGACGGAATGTCGACAAGCTCCAGCGTGCGCGCGGCCAGCCGCGCGGCGAGGTCTGGCATCGCGACAAGCGTGGCACAATCCGCCTCGTGACGACGCGTCAGCCAGTCCCGGCTCCGGGCGTCCAGCTCGAGCGCGGGTACCTCCTCGCAGTGCTGGCGAGGGGAGCGGACGCGGAGGACGAGCTGGACGAGCTCAGGGAGCTTGCACGCAGCGCCGGCGTCGAGCCGGTCGGCGACCTCGTCCAGCAGCGTCAGCACCCGGATCCGCGCAGCTATGTCGGCAAGGGCAAGCTCGAGGAGTTGAAGGCCGCCTACGTCACGGCCGACGCCGAGGTGCTGCTCGTCGACGACGAGCTCGACCCGACGCAGCAGCGTGCGCTGGAGAACGCGCTCTCGGCGCGTGTCGTCGACCGCACCCAGCTGATCCTCGACATCTTCGCCCAGCACGCGCGGAGCGCCGAGGGGAAGCTCCAGGTCGAGCTGGCGCAGCTCGAGTACAACCTGCCGCGCATGCGGGGCATGTGGAAGCACCTCGAGCGCCTCGGCGGCGGCACCGGCGCGCTCGGCGCGGGCGTCGGCACTCGCGGCCCCGGTGAGTCTCAGCTCGAGACCGACCGGCGGCTGGCGACACGCCGCATCACGCTGCTCCGGCGCCGCCTTCGCGACCTTCGGCGGCAGCGTGAGACGCGGCGCAAGGAGCGCAGCCGCTCCGAGACGCCGGTCGTCGCGCTCGCGGGATACACGAACGTCGGCAAGTCGACGCTCCTGAACGCGCTCACGGATGCGGCGGTGTCCGTCGACGACCGGCTCTTCGAGACCCTCGATCCGACGACGCGTGCGTTCCAGCACGAGGGCAAGCGGTACCTGCTCACCGACACGGTCGGCTTCATCCGACGACTGCCGACGCAGCTCGTGGAAGGCTTCGCGTCGACGCTCGAGGAGACGCTCGTGGCCGACCTCGTGCTCCACGTCGCCGACGGCTCGCTGCCCGACGACCGGCTGCACGAGACGATCCATGCCGTCGAGACGGTGCTGGACGAGATCGGCGGCGGCGAGCTCCCGGTCGAGCTGGTGCTGAACAAGATCGACGCGGTCGACCCGTTGGGCCGCCGCAGGCTGGCGAACCGGTTCCCGGCGGCGCTGCAGATCTCCGCCGCCACGGGGGAGGGGCTCGAGGAGCTCCGTGGCCGCCTCGCCGACCGCTTCGGCGACCGCTTCGAGGACGTGCGGCTCCTGCTGCCGCATTCGGAAGGGCAGCAGGCTCGCCGAGCTCTATGCCCTCGGGGCGCCGATCGACGAGCGCGAGGACACGGAGGAGGGCGTCCGCATCCGGGCGAGGCTGCCCCGCCGCGAGATCGGCCGCTTCGCACCGTTCCTCGTCGCCGAGTCCCCCTACGGGCTGCGCGAAGCGGAAACGACGTGATCGAGCTGCCGATCCGGCGCCTGCGGGACGACGCCGTGCTGCCCGAGCAGGCCTACGACGGCGACGCCGGGCTCGATCTCGCGGCCGCAGACGGCGTCACGATCGGCCCCGGCGAGCGGGCTGTCGTCGGCACCGGGCTCGCCGTGGCCATTCCGAACGGCTACGCGGGCCTCGTCGTGCCGCGGTCCGGGCTCGCCTCCCGGCAGGGCATCGGCAAGGTCAACTCGCCCGGGATCATCGACTCCGGCTACCGCGGCGAAGTGCGGGTCGTGCTCCTGAACACCGACCGAAAAGAGCCGTTCACCGTCGAGCCGGGCATGCGGATCGCCCAGCTCGTGGTCGTGCCCGTCCCGGCCGTGCGCCTCGTCGAGACCGACGAGCTGCCGGAGAGCGAGCGGGGCGAGCGCGGTTTCGGCTCGAGCGCGGCCTAGGCATGGGCGAGCCGCGCATCCGCGTCTCGGCGATCCTGCGCTGGCACGGCCGGGTGCTGCTCTGCCGTCACGAGAAGAGCGGCCGCGAGGTCTGGCTGCTGCCCGGCGGCGGCGTGAAGACCGGGGAGAGCCTGGTCGACGCCCTCGGCCGCGAGCTCGCCGAGGAGGTCGGGATCGAGCCGCCGTCCGTCGAAGGGCCCGTGGCGCTCGTCGACTCGATCGCCCCCGAGCGGTCGCTGCGCGCGAAGCACGTGGTGCACGTCATCTTCGCCGCCGACCTCGACGGCTCGCTCGAGGCCGTGACCTCCACGGACGACGCGGTGCGAGGCCACCGGCTGTTCGCGTTCGACGAGCTCGACAGCGTCGTCCTGCATCCGCCCATCGCACGCTTCCTGCAGCGCTGGCAGCCGGGCGATCCCGCCGTCTACCTCGGGAAGATGTGGGCGCCGTGAGACCGGAGCTCCGTGCCGCCGCAGAGGCGGCCGAGGCGTTCCTCGACTCGCTGGACGCGCGGCGCGTCGGCGCTGCTGCGACCTACGAGGAGCTCGTGGCGGCGCTCGACCGCCCCCTCTCGGAGGACGGCGAGGCGCCGGAAACGGTCGTCGCCGATCTCGCGCGGACGGTCGAGCCGGGGCTCGTCGGCACCCAGACGGGCCGGTACTTCGGGTTCGTGATCGGCAGCTCGCTCCCGTCCGCCCTCGCGGCCGACTGGCTGGCGTCGGCGTGGGACCAGAACGCGTTCTCGGTGGTGCTGTCGCCGGCCGCGGCCGCAGCCGAGGAAGTCGCAGGCCGCCGGCTCGCGGAGCTGCTCGGCCTGCCGACGGGCGTGTCGTTCGGCTTCGTCACCGGGGCGCAGGGAGCGAACACGACCGGGCTCGCAGCGGCGCGCACGCACGTGCTCGCGGCGGCGGGCTGGGACGTGGCCGCCGACGGCCTGCGCGACGCACCGCCGATCATGGTCGCGGTCGGCGCGCAACGGCACGTGACCATCATGCGGTCGCTCCGCCTGCTCGGCCTCGGCGAGCGGTCGGCGCGTGTGATCGAGACGGACGACCAGGGCCGGATGCGGGCCGAGCGCCTTCGCGAGGCGCTGGCCGATCACCGCGGGCCGGCGATCGTCTGCGCGCAGGCCGGCGAGGTCAACACGGGCGCCTTCGATCCGCTCGACGAGATCGCCGATCTCTGCGCGGAGCACGGCGCCTGGCTGCACGTCGACGGCGCGTTCGGGCTGTGGGCGGCACCCTCGCCCGCGCACCGGCACCTCCTCGCCGGTCACGAGCGAGCCGACTCGTGGGCGACCGACGCACACAAGTGGCTGAACGTGCCCTACGACTGCGGGATCGTGTTCTGCAGGCACCCGGACTCCCACTCGGCCGCCATGGCCGTCGCGGCCGGGTACCTCCAGCGCGACGACGGCCGCAGCGGCGGCGACTGGGTGCCGGAGAGCTCGCGGCGGGCGCGCGGCTTCGTGGTGTACGCGGCGCTCCGGGAGCTCGGACGCCGTGGCGTGGCCGAGCTCGTCGAGCGGTGCTGCGGGCATGCGCGGCGCTTCGCGGACCTGCTCGGCTCCGAGCCGGGCGTCGAGATCCTCAACGACGTCGTTCTGAATCAGGTGCTGGTCCGCTTCGGCGACGACGACGAGCTGACGCGTGCCGTCGTCGCCCGCGTCCAGGCCGATGGCACGTGCTGGCTCGGAGGCACGGAGTGGCGCGGGCGTGCGGCGATGCGGATCTCCGTCTCGAGCCACCGGACGACCGCAGAGGACGTCGAGCGCAGCGCGGCGGCGATTCTAGAAGCGGCCGCCTCGCTCGCGGGCGCGCCGCGCTGACACCTCGTGGGCGGCCGCCTCGAGGTCGTCCTCGAGCGGCTCGAGCTCCGGCGCGGCGCCGCCGGTCGCATGCGCGAGCGCCTCGCCGAGCAGCCAGTCGGCGAGCCACGGGTTGCGGGGCAGCAGCGGGCCATGGAGGTACGTCCCGATGGCTCGCCCGACGCGGCAGCCCTCGGCGCCCGACTCCCCGTCGTTGCCGAAGCCCGCGATGACACGACCGAGCGGCTCGGCGCCCGCGTCGAGGCGTGTCCGGCCGGCGTGGTTCTCGAAGCCGGCGAGCGTCCTGCCGGCCCAGCCGCAGTCGAGGAGGACGTCCCCGATCATGCGCCGGTCGCCCGCGGTCGTCTCGTGCGGGAACAGGCCCGCGCCGGGCAGCATCCCGCCGGTCCGCTCCCGGTAGCCGCGGCCGAGCAGCTGGTAGCCGCCGCAGACGGCCAGCAGCGCCGTGCCGCCGTCGACGGCCGCTCGGATCGCCTCGCCCTTCTCCGCGAGGTCGCCTGAGATGAGTGCCTGCTCGCGATCCTGCCCGCCGCCGACGTAGAGGAGGTCGTGCGCTCCCGGCCGCAGCTCGTCGCCCACGGAGACGCCCTCGACGGCGAGCTCGTGGCCGCGGAGCGCGGCGCGTCGCGAGAGGACGGCGATGTTCCCGCGGTCGGCGTAGATGTTCAGGTACTCCGGATAGAGATGCCCCACCCTGATCTCCGTCACGCCGCCTCCCAGTAGGGCCTGACCAGCCCGCGGTCGGCCGCGATGGCGCGCAGTCTCAGCATCGCCGTGTAGGTGGGGAGGACGACCAGCGAGCCGTCCGCGGATGTGAGCTCGAGCCCGCGGTCGAGCGCCGCCTCGAGCGACGGCACGACCTCCAGGCGATCCCGCGGCAGGCCGCCGTAGACGCAGCGCAGGCCGAGCTCGGCGGCGCGGTCGCCGGTAGCGACGATCCGCCCCGCCGCGGCGAGCAGCGGCTCGAGGTCGACATCCCAGATCCACGAGACGTCCTGGCCGTCCGCGATCGCGTCGTTGAGCGCGATCACGACCACCCCCGGCGCGCCGCCGTCGAGCAGCGTCCGGATCGCCTCGTTCGCTCCCGCCGGGTTCTTGATCAGGAGCATGAGCAGCTCCCGGTCGCCGCTCGCGATCCGCTCGAAGCGGCCGAACGCGCCGCGGAAGCCGTCGAGCCCGCCGCGAACGTCGTCGAGCGTGGCGCCGAGCGCCATCGCCAGCGACGCGGCCGCGAGCGCGTTGTAGACGTTGTAGAGGCCGGGGAGGGGCAGCTCGACGCGGCTCTCCTCTCCGTGAGCGGCGAGCGTGAAGGCGCTTCGGTCGAGGCCGTGCAGGTCGAGGTCTCGCGCGACGACGTCGAGGGCGGGACGCGCGTGGCCGCAGGCTGGGCAGGAGTAGTCGCCGAGGTGGCCGACGTAGACGGCTGCGAAGCGGTACGGCCGCGCGCAGCGGATGCACCATTTCGAGTCGGCGGCGTGTTGAAGGCCCGGACGGGAGTGGCGCGGGTCGTCCACGCCGAAGCGGACGGCGCGCTCCCGGCCGGTCGCGAGATCGGCGACCTGGGGATCGTCGCCGTTCACCACGACGACGGCCTCGGGCGGAAGTTCCTGGACCGCCGCCCGCCAGCGCTCGGCGAGCAGCTCGAGCTCGCCGTAGCGGTCGAGCTGGTCGCGGAAGAGGTTGCCGAGGCAGACCGCGCGGGGCCGGACGCGCCGCGCGACCTCCGGCAGGGCCGCCTCGTCCACCTCGAAGAGCCCGAGCTCCGCGCCCTGCGCCGCCAGCAGCGTCGAGGCGACGCCCGACACGAGGTTCGCGCCGGAGCGGTTCCAGGCGAGTCGGTGCCGACGGGCGAGGATGGCCGCCGCCATGGCGTTGGTCGTCGTCTTGCCGTTCGTCGCCGAGACGAGGGCGGCGCCCTGTGGCAGGCGTGCCGCGAGCAGGTCGATGGCGCCGGGATCGAGCTTCCAGAGCAGCTTGCCGGGCAGCGTCGTGCCGCCTCCGCGGCCGGCGGCGCGGGAGAGGCTCGCGGCGGCGCGCGCGGCGAGCCGTTCGGCGCTCAGGCGGACGCTCATTCGGGCGAGCCTAGCGGCACGCCCGTTCGGCCCTGCCGCTCGCGTCCACTTGCGCAATCTCGCATATGTTCTACGCTGTTTGCATGGGACGCCCTCGCCGGCCCCGCATCGCGACGAGCATCGACGAGGCGGCGCTCGCCGAGTTCCAGGCAGGCCTGCGGCGGCGCTACAGCGACGACGAGATCCTCGCGGAGCTGCGGGCGAGCGCCGAACGGCTGGGCCGCTCGCCGACGATGCGCGAATTCGGGGCGGACGCTGAGAGCCGGGTGCACCCGCAGACCGTGATCGAGCACTTCGGCAGCTGGAACGCGGCGAAGCGCGCGGCGGGGCTCGTGCCACGCCGGTTCGTCACCCGCGAGGAGCTGCTCGGCGTCCTGCGCGATCTGGGAGCCGAGCTGGGGCGGACCCCGACCGCGCGTGACCTCGACGAGCGGCGCGGGGCGCTGCCGTCGAAGTCCTTGATCTGGCACACGTTCGGCTCGCTGACGACCGCGCTGCGCGAGGCCGGGTTCGACGTCCCGATCGGCGAGGAGCGCCTCGAGCGTGCTGTCGAGCAGGGGACGGCGCTCGCCCGATCGCTCGGTCGGCTGCCCAAGATGGACGATTGGAAGCGGGCGCGGCAGGCCGATCCGAGCCTGCTCAGCGAGTGGCAGGTCTACCGGATGCTCGACGTGACGCCTCCGTGGGCAGCGTTCCAGTACCTCGTCCGCGAACGCCTCCGGGAAGAGGGCGTCGAGGTGCGTCCTGACGGCGCGCTGACACCCTGACCGCACCTAGACTCGCTGCGTGGATCTCGTGTGCGCCACGTGCGGCGCCGAGCATCCTGCAGGGGCTCGTTTCTGCAGCGCATGCGGGGCGTCTTTGCAGCGAACGTGCCCGACGTGCGGGGCGGAGCAGCCCGCGGACGCCGCGTTCTGCTCGGCGTGCGGCACCGCGCTCCGGGAGGACGTCCGGCGTGCGGAGCCGGCCGACGACCGCGAGGAGCGGCGCGTGGTCACGGTGCTGTTCGCCGATCTCGCCGGCTCGACCGCGCTCATCGAACGCCTCGATCCGGAGGACGTACGGACATTGCAGGGCGAGCTCTTCGGGCTCGCACGGGACGCGGTGGAGCGCCACGGAGGCGTGACCGAGAAGTTCGTCGGCGACGCCGTGCTGGCGGTCTTCGGCATCCCGCAGGCGCACGAGGACGACGCCGAGCGCGCGGTCCGGGCCGGGCTCGACCTCACCGCCGACTTCGCCGGCTTCGCGAGCCGGCTCCGCGACCGGCACGGCGCCCAGGTCGGCCTGCGCGTCGGCGTCAACACCGGGGAGGTCGTGACCGGCCGCCAGGCCGCCGCACGCGGCGAGCTCATGGTGAGCGGCGACGCCGTCAACGTGGCGGCCAGGCTCCAGCAGCACGCCGAGCCGGGGGAGGTGCTGGTCGGCGCTCGCACGTACGCGGCGACCGCGCGGGTGGTCGCGTACGCCGAGCGGGCGCCGATCGAGGCGAAGGGCAAGCGCGAGCCGGTCACGGCGTGGACGGCCGTGGGGGTGCGGAGCGGTGTCGGCGAGGACGACGCGTTGGGCGCACCGCTCGTCGGACGCGACGAGGAGCTGGCCGTGCTGACGGCGCTCGCCACTCGCGCCGAGCGAGAGCGGGCGCCGCAGCTCGTGACGTTGCTCGGCCCGGCCGGTGTCGGCAAGTCGAGGTTGCTCGCCGAGCTCGTGGCCCGGCTGCCGGGGGCGCGGCTCGTGCGCGGCCGCTGTCTTCCCTACGGCGACGGCATCACCTATGTGCCGCTCGCGGAGGTCGCCAAGGGCGAAGCCGGGATCCTCGACACCGATCCGGCGTCGGTCGCGATGGAGAAGCTCCGTCGCGCGGTCGACGACGTCCTGCCCGGGGAGCACGCGGCGCCGGTCGCGGAGGCGCTGGCCGCGACGATCGGCCTGGCGGGCCCGAACGGCGTCCCCTCGGACGAGCGCGGACGCCTCCACGACGCCTGGACACGGTACGTCGCGGCGCTCGGCCGCGAGCGGCTGACGATCGTCGTCATCGAAGACATCCACTGGGCGTCGCGACCGCTGCTCGACCTCCTCGACCACCTGGCGGACGCTCTCGAGGACACCGCCGTGCTGCTCGTCTGCCCCTCGCGCCCGGAGCTCCTGGAAGCCCGGAAGACCTGGGGCGCCGGGAAGCCGAACGCGGCGTCGCTCTCGGTCGGCCCGCTGCCGCCGCGAGAGGCCGATGAGCTCGTCGGCGCGCTGCTCGCAGGTCCCGGCGTGCCCGACGGCGTGCGGCGGCTCGTGCTCGAGCGCGCCGACGGCAATCCGTTCTTCGTCGAGGAGATCGTGCGGATGCTGGTGGACAGCGGCGCGCTCGAGCGTCGCGACGGCGGCTGGCACGCCACCGGGGAGCTCGGGAACGTGCCCGTTCCCGACGCGGTGTACGGCGTCATCGCAGCCCGGCTCGACCTCCTCGATCCGGATGCACGGGACGCCCTTCGGCGCTGCTCGGTGATGGGACGGGTCTTCTGGCCGTCGGCGGTGGACGTCGAGGACGCGACGATCGCCGCGCTCGTCCGCAAGGGGCTCGTGTCCGAGCGCCGCGGCTCGGTCATGGCCGGCCTGCGCGAGTTCGCCTTCGGCCACGCGCTCATTCAGGAGGTCGCGTACGGCAGCCTGCCGCGCCCGGAGCGCCGCGCGCTGCACGTGCGTGTCGCCGACTGGATCGGGACCGTTGCGCCGGATCGGCTCGACGAGACCGCAGAGCTCTCGGCCTACCACCTCACAGAGGCCATTGCGCTCGGCCAGGACGATTCGGCGTCGCGGGGGCGCGCGCTCGCAGCGCTCGAGCGGGCAGCGGGAGCGGCGCTCTTCCAGGGAGCCGCGTCCTCGGCGGCGAGCCTCTACGGCCGTGCGCGCGAGCTGGCCGACGACCCGGCGACGCGTGCGCGCGTGCTCGTCGGCGAGGCGCGTGCGCTCATCGCCGACACGAGGTACCTCGACGCGGCGGAGCGGCTCACGGAGGCTCGCGGGCTCGCGGAGACGATCGGCGACGCGCGGCTCGGCGCGGACACGCTCGGCTGGTCGTCCCGCGCGTACTGGCTCGTCGGCCGCTGGGACGAGGCGTATGCCGCTGCGACGGCCGGTGTCGAGGCACTCGCGCCGCTCGGCGACTCGCCGGAGTACGCCCGGGCGCTCGCGCGGCGCTCCCAGCTCGCGATGCTCCGCGACCTGCCCGAGGCCCCCGGCTACGCCCGCGAGGCACTGCGCGTGGCGACGAATGTGGGTGAACCGCTCGCGACGGTGAATGCCCGCATCAACCTGTTCACGGCGCTGGCCATGGACGGCGAAGCGACACCGTACGACGTCGCGCGAGAGGTGCTCGAGCTCGCCCTCCGGATCGGCGCGCACGAAGAGGCGTTCCGGGCGGTCGTGAACTGGATCTGGATGGCTCACGCGCACTATCCGATCGAGGGGATCGACCGCCTGATCGACGAGGCGAGGTCGTCGCTCCGTGGGGTGCCGCCGCCGGAGTCGTTCGGCGAGTACCTCGACCTCTCGATCGCGAGGCTCATCGACCTGCCGGCCGGCCGCTGGGACCAAATCGACCGTGTGCTCGAGCTATCGGAGCCTCCGGTGAGTCGCGTCACGAGCCGGCTCATGTGGCTCGACCTGCGGACCGGCATGGCGCTCCGTCGCGGCGATCTGGGAGTGGTCGACGACCTCCTGCCGGAGCTGCGGGCAATTGCCCTCGAGAGCGACGAGCCGCAGCGGATCGGGCCGATGTTGTGCGTCGCGATGCCGCACGCCGCACTCGTCGACCACGACGATCTCCGCGGGCTCGCGCACCTCGTCCTCGAGCGCGATGGAAGGGACCTGCGTCCGACGGTGCCCTGCCTGGGCATCGTCCGCGCGCTGGGCGCCGCCGGCGAGACCGACCTGTTGCGACTCGTGCTCGAGTCGATGCGGCACGTCCCGCCCGAGCAGCAGGTCGGCGAGCTCGGCGTGGCCGTGCAGACGAGCGAGGCGCTCGTCGCGGTCACCGAGGGACGTCCGGACGATGCCGCCGAGCGGTTCGGCGGGCTGATCGCCCGCGAGACGAAGCTCGGCCGCAGCTACGTCGCCGCGTGCTTCGAGACGGAGCTAGCAGCCGCCCTCGCCGCTGCGGGTCGAGACGACGAGGCAACCGCCGCGAGGGCGCGCGCGGACGAGGTCCTGCGCCCGCTCGGCTGCGTGTACCCGTTTTGAGCCGTCAGGCGGCGGCCGCGATCGCGGCCAGGCGCGCCAGGCAGTGGACGCCCTCGTGCGGGGCCCGGACCGCC
Source organism: uncultured Gaiellaceae bacterium (assembly GCA_963733065.1). Taxonomy (GTDB): domain Bacteria; phylum Actinomycetota; class Thermoleophilia; order Gaiellales; family Gaiellaceae; genus CAVTBT01. The sequence continues at coordinate 152,064 of CAVTBT010000004.1, read as the reverse complement.
GGCAGCACGGCCTGCTCGCGGTAGCTGCGGTCGGGATGGAACTTCGCGATCGGCCCGATGCGACCTGACTCGAGCCGGACGAGCCGGCCTTCCGAGACCTCTTGCTTGCGGAGCGTCATCCGCAGCGTGTCCTCGACGACCTCGAGCGCATCCCGGGTCGAGGCGAAGAAGACCTCCCGCGAGCCGGACCCGACCCAGAGCGGGCGGCCGACACCGCGGGCGAGGTAGACCGTGTCCTCCGTGCGTTCGTCCATCCACGCAGCCGCCATTGCACCGAAGAGCTCCTCGAGCGCGTTGGCGTCGCTCGGCCGTTCCTCGGCCAGCGCGAAGATCGCCTCCGAGTCGACGGTCATAGCCGGATGCGCACGCTCCCAGCCGTGCCGCGCGAACAGCTCCTCATCGTTCTCGATGATGCCGTTGTGGATGCCGACGACGGCTCCGTGGCGGATGGGGTGGTTGTTGGCCTCGATCGTCGGGTGGCCCTTCGTGTAGTCGCGGACGTGGACCAGCACCTCGTTCGCGCCGCGCGACACCTGGACCGAGTCGAGCAGCTCGCTCGCACCGGTCCGCTGCTTCACGACCGTGACGCCCGTACCGACCCCGCGGAAGGCGTACCCCGTGGCGTCGGCACCGCGTTCGGCGATCCCGGCGAGCAGGGCCTGCGCGGCGAGCGTCCGCTCGACGGACGAGCTGGTGCTCAGGCTGTATCCCGCAATTCCGCACATGCCGCAGATTCTCAGCTCTCTATCGGATGCCCCGGTGGTTTGCTTGAAAACCATAGACGCCGTTTGTATGCCAGGCGTTAGGAGTCATTCGCGTGTAAACGTTTCGTGTCCTTCCTCAAGCGCGCGCGCCCGAGCGCCGATAGATGCGGCGTGGAGCATGAGCTCGCCGCACCCCTGCCCGAGCCGGACGAGTCCGAGCCGCGACTCGAGCTGGTGCCCCCAGTCGCGCCGCTCGACGACCCGACGGCGGTAGAGGAGACCGAGGACGACGACGGCGACGGCGGGAAGGTCGCTGCGGCCGACGACGACGCCGAGGAGGAGGCTGCCCCGCAGCGCCCCGAGCCGACGCAGGATCCGCTCAAGCTCTACGTGCGGCAGATCGGCGACGGCCGCCTGCTGACCAGGGGCGAGGAGCGCGAGCTCGCACGTCTCAAGGACGAGGGCGACGAGGCCGCGAAGCGGCGGCTCATCGAGTGCAATCTCCGCCTCGTGATGTCGATCACGCGCAACTACACCAAGGCCGGCGTGCCGCTCCTGGACCTCATCCAGGAAGGCAACCTCGGCTTGATGCGCGCCGTCGAGAAGTTCGACTACACGATGGGCTACAAGCTCTCCACGTACGCGACGTGGTGGATCCGCCAGGCGGTGACGCGGGCGCTGGCCGAGCAGGGCCGGACGATCCGGCTCCCCGTCCACGTCGCCGAGCAGGTACGGCGCGCCATGCGCAGCCGGCGGCTCCTCGCGCAGAAGCTCAATCGCGACCCGACGATCGTCGAGATCGCGGCCGACGCCGGCTTCACGCCAGAGCGCGTCCAGGAGCTCTTCGACCTGGTGCAGGACCCGGTCAGCCTCGAGACGCCGGTCGGCGACGGCGAGAGTCTCTACGGCGAGCTGATCGAGGACACCAAGACCGAGGGCCCCGATCACCAGACGGCGATGCGGCTGCGCTCCACCGAGCTCGAGCGGGCCCTCGACCAGCTGAATCCGCGCATGCGGCACGTCGTCGAGCGCCGGTTCGGCATCGACGGCCAGCCGCCGCAGACGCTCGAGGAGGTCGGCAACGGCCTCGGCATCACGCGCGAGCGCGTGCGCCAGCTCGAGTCACGGGCGCTCAGGCAGCTTCGGGCCGTCGCGCCCGAGCTGGCGCTCTATCTGCAGACTTAGTTTGCGCAAGATCGGAATCCGCTCCCGCGGATTCCGATCGCGCGAAGATCCCTGAAGGCGTCCGCTTCGCGGCCGCGGGCGTCAGCGAGATCAGTCCGCTCGCGCGGATTCCGATCGCGCAAGATCCCTGAAGGCGTCCGCTTCGCGGCCGCGGGCGTCAGCGAGATCAGTCCGCTCGCGCGGATTCCGATCGCGCGAAGATCCCTGAAGGCGTCCGCTTCGCGGCCGCGGCGTCGGTGGTTCCATCCAGCTCGCGGAGACGGCCGGTAGCGTGGGGAGGTGCCTCCCGCGTTCGTCGACTGCCATTCGCATGTCTGCCCGTCCGGCGACGACGGCGCCGCGACCGTCGCCGAGGGCGCGGTGCTCTGCCGCGAGGCGGCTCGGCGCGGGACGGCGATCCTGTTCGCCACGCCGCACGTCTGGCCGAGCCTGCCGCTGACCGAGCAGAGGGAGGAGGCGGTCCGCGCTAGCTTCGACGAGCTCACCCCGCTCGCCGGGCTCGAGCTGCGGCTCGGCTTCGAGTTGACCCCGAGCCGCGCGCTGCTCCGCGAGGATCTGGGCCGCTACGAGCTCGACGGGACGGGCTGCGTGCTGATGGAGGTGCCGTTCGTGGGACCGGGTGAGCCGCTCGTGCGGCTGGCCGAACGGGCGGAGGCGCAGGGCCTGCTCCCCGTCGTCGCGCATCCGGAGCGCTCCGAGGCGGGCCAGGCCGATCCGGCGTTCGCGTGGGCGCTCGCGGAGCGCGGCTGGCCGCTGCAGGTGAACGCGACCTCGCTCGAGGGGCGGCACGGTCGTCGTACGCACGACCTCGCCTGGGAACTGCTCGAGTCGGGTGCCGCGTCGCTCGTCGGGTCCGACGGACATCGGCAGACGAGACCGCCGCACCTCGACGAGGCCTGGCGGGCGGTGTCGGAGCGGATCGGCGAGGACCGCGCGCGGCCGCTCTTCGACGGGACGGCGCTCGGACTGGCCGGCGCGGCGACTACGCGCCGACCGACTCCATCTCCCGCAGCGACGCCAGGCGCTTGAGCGAGTCGAGCTCGATCTGGCGCACGCGCTCGCGCGTCAGTCCGAGCCGGCGGCCGATCTCCTCGAGCGTCTTCGGCTCCGAGTCCGCGAGGCCGTAGCGCAGCACGACGACCTGGCGCTCCCGGTCGGTGAGCGCGGTCAGCGCCTGCCGCAGCGTCTGCGACCGGAGCGAGAGCTCGACCTGGTCCTCGGGCAGCGGCTCGTCCCCTGCGACGAAGTCGCCGAAGACCGCGTCCTCGGTGTCTCCGACCGGCTGGTCGAGGCTCGTCGAGGCCCGCGCGGCTGCACGAACCTCGAGTGCCTGCTGCATCGGCAGGGAGGCCTCCTCGGCGATCTCCTCGAGCGTCGGCTCGCGTCCGAGCTGCGTCCAGAGCGTCCGCTCGGCGCGATTCATCTTCTGCAGCCGCTCGACGATGTGCACGGGCATACGGATGGTGCGGGCCTTGTCCGCCAGCGCCCGCGCGACCGCCTGCCGGATCCACCAGGTCGCGTACGTCGAGAACTTGAAGCCGCGCCGCCAGTCGAACTTCTCGACCGCACGGATCAGCCCGAGCGTCCCCTCCTGGATGAGGTCGAGGAACGGCAGGCCCTGATTGCGGTAGTTCTTCGCGATCGAGACGACGAGGCGCAGGTTCGACTGGATCATGCGCTGCTTGGCGAGCATGTCGCCGCGCTCGATCCGCTTGGCCAGGGCGACCTCCTCTGCGGCCGTCAGCAGGTCGTGGCGGCCGGCCTCGCGGAGGAAGAGCTGCAGCGCGTCGGTCGTCGTCTCCGGCGAGACGGCGACCACCGGCGCGCGCACGGGCTCGCGCTCTGGCTCAGGCACGGTCTCGACGGCCTGGGCGTCGACGATGTCGATGCCGCGCTGGTCGAGCTCGTGCACGAGCGCGTCCTGCTCGAGCGCATTCAACTCGTGGAGATCGACGAGGTCGGACAGGTCGGACACGCGCAGGGAGCCGGCCTGTTCTGCGGTGTCGAGGAGCTGCCGGACCTCATCCAGTTGCAGCACATGGTCGATGTCAACGCTTGTCATGCCCTCGCAGCCTCCGTTCCAGGCCAGCCGCACATCCAAACCCTCGACGACGGGTCGACCGCGGCCAGAGGTCGCGCTACCCTGCGTCAGGGAGGTCGAACGGGTGTCTGTTGTTCCTCAGCGGTCATCGGCGTCGACGGGGGTGCGGTTTGCAAGGACGCTCCGTCGACGGATGGCGACGCATGTCCGCGGGGCGAGGCAATCCGCCTCGGACAGCCTCAGGTCGCGCTCGCTGCGCGTCGCGGCGCTGGCGGCCGTCATCGCACCGATCGGCATCGTCATGAGCACGGCCAACGACGACCCGGTGCCGGTGCCGCAGCCGGCAGCGCAGCAAGGAACCGTCGTCTGGGCCGGCAGCGTGTTCCTGAACCGCCAGGACGCCGTGGCGTGGTTCGCGGCCCGTGGCGTGTCCTACGAGTCCTGGGCCCGCCGGCATCCGGCCGCTGCGCGCTCGCTCGAGCGGCCCTGAGCCACTCGCGGCCCCAACGCACGATAACCGGCGTTCTGTCAAGTTGAGCTTCGCGGGCATGGGTCGGTCGTTCCGCCCCACCCGGCGCAGCGACAGCGCCTAGAACGTCGCCGAGCGGACTCCCGTCGCGATCAGCAGGAGGACGACCGCCGCGACGACGAGTCGATAGATCACGAAGATCGAGTAGTCGTGGCTGCGCACGTAGCCGAGGAGGCCTGCGATCGCGGCGAGCCCGCTGGCGAACGACGCGAGGACGCCGACAGTGAACGGCCCCGCCATCCCGGGCGGCAGGTCGGCGAAGACGATGTCGGTCAAGCCCTTCCAGAACACGGCGCCGAACGTGATCGGCAGCAGGAGCAGGAAGGAGAACCGCGCAGCGGAGTCGCGATCGAGCCCCAGGTAGCGCCCGGCGGTGATCGTGATGCCCGACCGCGACACGCCGGGCATCAGCGACAGGCTTTGTGCGAGCCCCACGCCGACGGCGCTGCGCAGGCTGAGCTGGTCCATCGTGCGGTAGGCGGGCATCCGGTCGGCGAGCCAGAGCAGGATGCCGAACACGGCGAGGAAGATCGCTATCTGCCACGGCTCGCCGAGGTTGCCGGCGATGGCCTCCTCGGCGACCGCGCCGATCACGGCCGCGGGCACCGTGGCGACCGCCACGAACCAGGCGACGCGTTCGTCCCCGGTGCTGATGCGTCGCCGGCGCAATGTCTCCAGCCAGGCACGGATCAGGCGGACGACGTCGTAGAAGAAGTAGCCGCCGACTGCCACGAGCGTGCCGAGGTGCAGCGCCACGTCGAACGTCTGGTTGAACTCGTCGTTGGCCTCGAGGTAGTCCCATTCGAACAGCCACGGGACGAGGATCAGGTGGCCGGACGAGGAGATCGGCAGGAGCTCCGTCGCCCCCTGCACCACACCGAGGATCAGCGCCTGCCAGTTCGGGAGCGCGTCGGCATCGTCGCCGATACCGAAGATCGTGAGCACCAGCGCGACCGCCATCGCGATCGCGGCGACGGCGATGACGACCGGTCGGCGCACGCGGCCATCCTATGGATGGAGGCCGGAGAGCGGTCCGAACGGGACGTCTCGAAATCGTGCGCAAATTGCGGGCTTCGTGTGAAGGGCGGCCTTGCCCCGCCCCCACGCCCTCCGTATGTTCTCGCTTGCACCGAGCACGGAGCGCGAGTAGGTCGAAGCTCAGCTCGAAGGCCCTACGCGGAAGCGAAAGGTCAGCGGGCTGGGGGGACGAAAGCGCCACCGGCTCGGTGAATTTTTTTTGCGCGAATGTTCTCGCGCCTCGGCGTCGGCCCGCGCCGTTAGCATCGCGCGATGCACCTCCGCATGCCGAGCATCGATCAGGGCGTCCAGGCGTTCATCTGGGCCGTCATCTTCTTCCTGTACCTGTGGCTCGGCATGCTTGCGGTCGGTGTCTCGGGCGCAACCGCCTTCATCCTCTCGCTCGTGTCGGCGGCGGCAATCTGGCTCCTCGTGCGCATACGCGGCGATGAACGGCCGCGCCCGTACCGCCGCGGCGCGCCGCGACGCTAAGCGTCCGCGGGCCTGGTCAGCGCGAACACGAGCCGGTGGGCGAGCGCCGCGCCGAGCACGGCCTCGAGCCGGTCGTACGCCGGCGCCCGCTCCGGCGGGGTCCCGAGCGCGAGGCAATGGCCGACGAGCAGGAGGTCGCCGTCGAGCTTGCGATCCGTCACCGTCGTGCACATGGCTTGTGAATCGGCGCGCGGCGGCGCGGGCGGGTCACTCCCGGGAGTGACCTACGGACGAATCACCCGCGGTGAGTGATTGTGGCGTCCGTCTCCGTGGGGTCGGCGTCGTCCGGCCGTTGCGCGGGACCCGAGGGCTGCACCTCGTCGGCCGGCGCGGGTTCCGGCAGGCCGGCGGCGCGGTCGTCGGCGCCGCTCCCCAGCGCATCCCACGACAGCACCTCGACCTCGCGCGGGGCGGTGTCGAAGGTGAGCCCGAGCGTCAGGCCGATGCCGAACGCGACGGCGGCCACGAGCTCACCCATGTCGTTCACCACCCCTCCGACACCGAGATCGTCCGACCACGAGCCGGTGTCGAGCCAGGGATCGCCGGGCTGCTGCGCGGCAAGCACCCAGAGACCGACGATCGCGACGGGCAGAAAGCCGAGCACGAAGACGCCGAGCGACAGCCTGGGCCAGCCCCACTTCGTCCAGCCGCCGAGCACCTGCGACAGCGCCATGGCCAGCCCCGCCGCCGCGACGAGGCCGTACGTCGCCCAGTACTCACTCGTGGTGTCGTCCCCCATCTGCGCGGCGAGCCAGATCAGGAAGCCCGCGACGGCCGCGCCGACGAGGGTCGCGATCCCTCGCGCCATCCCTCGTGTCATGCCAGCATCGCTCTCCTTGTGGTTGGCGAACGTGGTCTACCCGCAGCCGACGGCTGCGAATCGCTCGCCCGTTAGGAGAGGTCGAGGCGGCGCTCGTCGAATCGCGCCGAGTGGAGCTCCGCGCGGAACTCCTCGACCGTCCGCACGGCGTCGTCCCGGAAGACGTGCTCGACCACGCCGATGCGCGGGTCGTTCCAGAACGGCTCGTCGACATGGCGGCCGCTGACGAGGTTCACGGACAGCGACAAGCAGACCGGGCAGCGCACGGCCAGGCCGACCCAGCCGTCGCCGGGCGCGAGCACCACGAAGGACGACGGGAAGACCGGCCGCGGCCGCTCCTCCGGGTAGCAGAAGAAGCTCCACGGCCACTCCCCCGCCCCGATCCGGCGAGCGGCGAGGTCGCCGAGCTCGCCGGCAGCGTCCTCCAGACGGTCGGTCATGAGGTTCAGGAACGGGCCGGCCGCGAGGCCGAGCGGCGCCCAATCGAGATCGTCGTGGGAGACGAGGCCGGGATGCTCGACGCCGCAGCCGCATTCGAACTCGATGCCGAACACCGCCGGGTGCGCTGCCCCCGGCAGGCGCTCCAGCCGCCGGAACGACGACAGCCGCACCCGGGTGTCGCCGTGCACCGGGCAGGCGAGCGTGTATCGGCCGGTCAGCGCGTCGTACACAGCCCTATTGTTGTCGGCGAACCGGATGCGAAGCTGGAGCCTCGAGCTCCGGGAACCGCCGTCAGTAGGCGATCAGCGCGTGCACGTCGTGGCCGGCGAGCCGCTCGCGACCGTGCAGGAACGTCAGCTCGATGACGAAGAGCGCCCCGACGACGGTGCCGCCGAGCTGCTCGACCAGGTCGATCTTCGCCCGAGCCGTGCCGCCCGTCGCGAGCACGTCGTCGAGCACGATCGCCCGCTGCCCGGCGCCGAAGGCGTCGGCGTGCACCTGCAGGCTGTCCGTGCCGTACTCCAGCTCGTACGTGGCCTCGATCGTCTGCCAGGGGAGCTTTCCGGGTTTGCGCGCGGCGACGAAGCCGCAGCCGAGCTCGTAGGCGAGGGCACCGCCGAAGATGAAGCCGCGCGCCTCCGCGCCGAGGATCACGTCCGGCTCGCGCGGCCGCGACCAGTCAGCGAGCAGCTCGATCGTCTCCCGAAAGGTCGCCGGGTCGGCGACGAGCGGCATGATGTCCTTGAAGACGATCCCCGGCTTCGGGAAGTCCGGGACGTCGCGGATCCGCTCGGCGAGGGACTCGCCGCTCACCGGTCTGCGACGAGCCGCAGGTCGCGCCAGAACAGGAGCTGGGAGAGCTCCTGCGAGGCCGTCGCGAGCGCCTTCAGGTCGTCCAGGCCGGACTTCCGCCGCTCCGGGTTCCTCGAGCGGAGCGCCGGCGCCACGAGCTGTTCGAGCAGCGCGGACTGGCGGTCGGCGGCCGTGCGGAACGTCCGCAGGTGCCGGGCGTCGATGCCGAAGCGGGAGAGGCGGCCGCAGACGGCGGCGATCTCGGCGTCGCTGTCGCGGTAGAGCCGTTCCCCGCCCTCGAGCCGGGGCTGGAGCAGGCCGAACTCTTCGAGCTGGCGGGCGAAGTCGCGGTCGATGCTGGCCCGGTGGCACAGCCCGTCGAGATCGACCTCGGCCTCGACCTCGCCGAGCCCCGGCGCGCGGCGCCGCGCACGGTCGGCCGCGCCGGCGGGCGACGCGAGCTCCTCGCGGATGACGCGGAGCGGCAGGAACTCGTCCCGCTGCAGGCGCAGGATCGTCTCCAGGCGCTCGACGTCCTCCTCGCTGAACAGCCGGTAGCCGCCGCGCGTCCGGCGGGGCGCGAGCAGGCCCTGGTCCTCGAGATACCGGATCTTGGAGATCGAGATGTCCGGAAACTCCTCGCGGAGCCGCGAGCAGACGGCGCCGATCGTGAGCAGGCGCGCGGACGGTCTGGGGGTTGCAGCGGTGCTCATCGCAGCAGGAAGGTCAGGCGGTACTTGCCGATCTGCACCTCGTCGTCGTCCTCGAGGTCGGTCGACTCGATCCGCTTGCGGTTGACGAACGTCCCGTTGAGGCTGCCCAGGTCGCGGATCGTCCAGCGCTCGCCCGCGTGGGTCAGCTCCGCGTGCTTGCGCGAGACGGTCACGTCGTCCAGGAAGATGTCGCACTCCGGCGAGCGGCCGACGAGCGAGACCTCGCTCTGCTTGGGGAAGAAGGTCTCCCCCGCCCTGCCTCCGCCGGACCGGACGACGAGGGCCGGCCCGCCGAAGCCGGTGCGCTCGAGCACGCTGCCAGGATCCTCCGCGACCTCATCGGCCGTGAACGACTCGGTGGACTCGCCGGGCGACTCGGGAATCAGGCGCGCGCCGCACTTCGAGCAGTAGTTCGCCGCCTCCGGGTTCTGGAAGCCGCATTCGGGACAGTAGACGTGGCTCACGCGCACTCTCCGCATCGCGACCGGCGCCCGGGGAACGCGCGAGCGCTCCGGGCTGCCGACCGGCTCATGCGACCTGGTCCTGCCCCTCGTCCGAATCGGAGTTCGCCGGACCGGCTGGCGGATCGGAGGGCGACGACGGCCCGCCCTTGGCGGAGAGGATGTCGGTCAGCCGCTCGACGTCGGCGAGCTCGCCGCCCGCTGCGACCTCCTTCTGCAGTCGTGCGACGTGCTCGGCGCGCAGGATGTCGATCCGCCCCTGCAGCAGGCGGCGCCGGTACGAGACCTCGTTCTCTTCCTGCTCGAGCTCGGCGATCAGCGTTCGCAGATCCTCATCGGACAGCGTCGCGAAGTCGGGAAGCGGTTCCACGGGGCGGCCCTTTCGGTCGGTTCGGTGCTCTTTCAGTAAAGCAGCCGGGAAGGCGAGGGGTCAACCTCAGCTTGAGGCTTTCTCCAGTGTTCGCGGCCGAGCCTCGTCCCCCTCCATGATCTCCTCGACCATGGTCTGGAGCTCGGCCTCGAGCATGTCGGAGTCGTCGGGCGTCTCGCCTTCGGCGTAGAGGTGGATGAGCGGCTCGTCGGGATCGGGCAGGACGAGCGACCAGCCGCGCTCGTCGAGAATCTTGATGCCGTCGAGCAGATCGAGGTCGCGCCCCTGGAAGCGCTCGTTGAGGACCCGCATGACCAGCCCCTTCTTCGCCCAGGGGCAGGCGAGCTGGCGGTGGACGCGCGTCGACCGCGGCAGGTCGGCGACGAGCTCGGAGAGCGCGCGGCCGGTCGGCGCGAGCAGCTCGAGCAGCTTGGCGAGTGCCGCGACGCCGTCGTAGGCCGGTGTGAACTCGGGGAACACGTAGCCGCCCCCCACGGCGCCGGCGAAGACGACGCCCTCCTCGGATGCGGCCCGGGTCAGGGCGGCGAGCGACGCCTGCGTCCGCCGTACCTCCAGCCCCGTCCCTTCGACGACCCGTTCGACCTGGTGCGTGACCGTGGTCGGGATCGCGACGACGCCCTTCCTGCCGCTGTCGGCGAGCAGGCGTAGGAAGAGCAGCAGCGTCTGCTCGACCGGGAGCTCCTGTCCCCGCTCGTCCACGAGCACGACGCGCTCGGCCGACCGGTCGAAGACCGCTCCGAGGTCGGCGGCCACGGCGGTCACGATGCGCTTCGTGTTGGCCACGGCCTGGGCGAGGCTGCGCGTGGCCTCCCGCTGGTCGCTGAAGAACCCGTGCATCGTCACCGTCTCGACGCCTATCGGCCCGACGACGAGCGGCAGCACGAACGAGGCCGCCGAGTAGCCGAGGTCGACCACGATGCGGAAGCCGCGCTCGCGAATCGGGTCGCACGACAACCGGTCGAGGATGTCCTGCGCGTAGCTCTCGCGGACGCGCGCCGGGTAGGTGACCGCTCCGATCTCGTCGAAGGCGGCGCGGCGGAGCTCGCCGCGCGTGAAGTGCTTCTCGATCTCCTTCTCGAGCGCGACGGTCAGCTGGATGCCCGGCGGCTCGAAGATCCGGATCTGCACGATCTCGGGGTCGGCAGCGCTCGCGCCCACGTGGAGCGCCGCCGCGAACGCCTGCGTCTTCAGCACGTGGCGCGTGATCGCGGGCGGCGACACGCGGAGGTCGGCGACGTCGATGCCGGTCGAGTTGAGGCCGGAGATCATGGCCCGCTTGAGCATCCGGCACGCGCCCGGCGAGTCGCGGCTGGCCACGACCCGCGCGCCGCGCTTGAGCGCCGTGCCGAGCGCCGAGGCGAGCCGCACCGCCGTCTCGGGCGTGAGGTCGACGTTGACGAGACCGGAGACGCCGTCGCGGTCGAAGAGCCGCGAGGACGCCCGCGACTCCCAGATCAGGCTCTCGTGGATCTGCGCGCCGGTGTCGACCTCCTTGTAGGGGTAGATGCGCACGCCGGGCATGACGCTCGCCTCGGAGCCGATCGTGACCTCGTCGCCGATCGCCGCGCCCTCCTGGATCCGGACGTGATCACGAATGTCGCAGCGGCGCCCGACGATCGCGCCCTCGACGAGGCTCGAGCGGCCGACGTGCGTGGACGCGTCGATGACGGAGCGCGAGATCCTGGCCCGCTCCCGCAGCGTGACGCTGTTCGAGAGCACCGAGTACGCGCCGACGGACGAGTCGCGTGCGAGGCGGCAGTAGTTACCGACGAACGCCGGGCCCTCCACCCCCTCCACGTCGTCGATCTCCACGCCCTCGCCGACCCAGACGTTCCCACGCAGGCGGATCCCCGGGATGCTGAGGCTGACGCGCTCCTCCAGGGCGTCGAAGTTCGCCTGGCGGAACTGGTCGATGTTGCCGATGTCCTGCCAGTAGCCGTCCATGACGTAGCCGTAGAGCGGGCGACCCATCTCGAGCAGCAGCGGGAACAACTCCTTGGAGAAGTCGTACGGCCGGTCGGTCGGGATGTGCTTGAGCACCTCCGGCTCGAGCACGTAGATGCCGGTGTTGATCGTGTCGGAGAACACCTGGCCCCACGACGGCTTCTCGAGGAAGCGCTCGATGCGCCCGTCCTCGTCGGTGACGACGATGCCGAACTCGAGCGGGTTGTCGACGGACTTGAGCCCGATCGTGACCGCCGCCTTCCGCTCCTTGTGCGCCTCCACGAGCGCGCCGAGATCCACGTCGCAGAGCGCGTCGCCGGAGATGACGAGAAACGTGTCGTCGAGCGCCTCGCTCGCCAGGCGCACGGATCCCGCGGTCCCGAGCGGCTGCTCCTCGACGGAGTACTCGATCGCGAGCCCCATCGACTCGCCTGAGCCGAAGTAGCTGCGGATCGCCTGCGGCATGAAGGCGAGCGTCACGACGATCTCCTCGAAGCCGTGGTGTCGGAGCAGCTCGAGGATGTGCTCCATGCACGGCTTGCCGACGATCGGCACCATCGGCTTCGGCTGGTTCGACGTCAGCGGGCGCAGGCGCGTGCCCTCGCCGCCGGCCATGACGACAGCCTTCATGCGGCCACCTCGCGCCGCGCCTTGATCACGTACTGCGCGGCGGCGACGAGGGCGACCCCGACCCCCGCCCAGAAGCACCAGAGCGGCCAGTCCGTCCCGCTGCCGGTGACGATGAGGAACGTCAGTGCCGCGTACAGCACCCAGGTGGCGAGCTTGCCGAGGAAGCTCACCTCGAAGTCGTAGCCGCGCGGTACGACGAACCTGTACCCCGCGACGAGCACGAGATCACGCACGAGGATCACCGCCGCGCCGTACCACGGCAGGCGCCCGTCCACCCAGAGCATGATCGCCGCGGCGTCGATCATGAGCCGGTCGGCGAGCGGATCGGCGACCTTGCCGAACTCGCTCTCGACGTGCCAGCGGCGCGCGAGGAAGCCGTCGACCTGGTCGGTGACGCCCGCCCCCGCGAAGACGATCCCGGCCGGCCAGTTGGCGGGGTCGTCGGCGAGCATCAGCCCGACGAACAGCGGGATCAAAGCCAGCCGCAGGATCGTCAGCGCGTTCGGAAGAGCGCGAAGCGGCGCGGGCACGGCGCGAGTCGCCACACAAGGAGGATAGTCCGGCGGCGCCCGCGGCCAGGGGCGCGAGCGCCCCGACGCCCGCCGGTGCGCCGACGAGGTGCGTCGCGGCGGCGCGTGTGGCTGGGTCGGGATCGAGCATCCGCGGGGTCGGGGCAGTCTACGCTCCGCGGCATGAGCGAGCCGTTCGCGCTTCCGGGCTTCGTCAACGCCCACACGCACACGTTCCAGCGCGCGCTGCGCGGGCGTGCGGCGGGCGGCGACTTCTGGGCGTGGCGCGACGTGATGCTGGCCGAGGCCGAGGGACAGTCCCCTGGACAGGTCCGTACGGCGTACGCCGCCGCGTACCGCGAGATGCGCGACGCCGGGTACACGGCCGTCGGCGAGTTCCACTACCTCGGTCTCGACGAGGCACGCGCTGCCTCCGACGCCGCAGCGGAGGCCGGGGTCGAGCTCGTCGTGCTGCTGGCCGCCTACGCACGAGGGGGATTGCCGCGCATGCGGCAGGAGTCAGCCGCTGCGTACCTCGGCCTGCTCGAGACGCTGCGCGCCGAGGGGCTCCGCGTCGGCGTCGCCCCCCACTCCGTGCGTGCGTGCCCGCGCGACTGGCTCGAAGCGGTCGGCGCCTACGCGACCGAGCATTCGCTGCCGCTCCACGTCCACGCCGACGAGCAGCCGCGCGAAATCGAGGAGTGCCTGGCCGAGCACGGCTGCCGCCCCATCGAGCTGCTCGCCCGCACGGGCTGCCTCGGCCCCCACGCGACGGTCGTCCATGCCACCCACGCCGACGGGGCGGAGCTCGATCTCCTCGCCGAGACGGGCGCCACGGTCTGCGCCTGCCCGACCACCGAGGCCGACCTCGCGGACGGCTTCCTGCCGGCGGCGCGGATCGAGCACCGCGGCATCCCGCTGTGCATCGGGTCGGACTCCAACGTGCGCATCGACCCGCTCGAGGAGCTGCGCGAGCTCGAGGGCATCGCACGCCGGCAGACCGGTCGCCGCGGGATCTTCGGTACCGAGCGGCTCCTCTGCTACGGGTCCGACGAGGGTGCGCGGTCGCTGGGGCTCGAGTCGTGGCCGGGGATCGAGGTCGATCTCGAGCATCCGTCGCTCGCCGGTGTCGACGAGGGCGATCTGCTCGACGCACTCGTCGCCGGCTGCGGCGCGGACGTCCTCAGGGGATGAGCACGCCGTGCGGGCCGCCGCGGAACCGCGTCGACCAGTACGCGGTCCGCTCGATGTACGCCGTCTGAGCGGTCTGGCCCTTCTGGCCCCATGCGCCGTCGTACGTCTGGTAGCGATCGCCGGCCGCGCGCGCCGGCTCGATCTGCGTCCCCTCGTGCCACTCGTTGTAGCTCGTGATCGTCACGACGTCGGCATGCGCGCTGATCGCTCCGCGCCACATGCTGTCGTAGGTCGCGCCGTTCCGACGCGGGCGGATGCGCTCGTCGGGCGTCGCGTTGCGCGCGTCGTAGCCCGGGCCCACGGACGGAGCGCAGACCAGACCGAGGTGACGGGCCTGCGCGCACATGCGCGGGAACAGCCTCCCGTCGTAGAGCAGCACGTCGTAGGTGTAGAGGCCCGCGAAGCCGCCCGCCTTCGCCTTGCCGGGGAGCCGGGTGTTCGCGAAGAGCCGCAGCCCGCCCGCGTGTGCGTTCAGCTCGGCCCACTCCTCGTCCGGCAGCGCCGTGGAGTCGTAGACGTAGACGTCGTGCGCTCCCAGCCGGCGCAGGCGCACGAGGTCCTCGCCGACGCTCGCGACGGTCCGGCCGCCGTACGGCTCGACGTGCACGGCAAGCTTCAGGCCGTGCCGCTCGACCGCGGCCCGGATCGCCGGCATGCGCGCGTCCTCGATCGAGCCGATCCCCCACCACGAGACCACGACCGTGGTGACACCCGCTTCCTGCAGCTCGCGCATGTGCGCGTCGACGACCGCGTTGTCGGTCGAGGAGTACGGCCCGCGTGAGGGGTAGAAGCTCGAGCCGAGATCACGGGGCGGCCTGGTGCCGCCCTGGCTCCAGTGCAGCCACTCGCCGTCCCTCGTCGGGGTGCCGTACCAGGCGTAGTAGAAAATGGCGACGTCGCGCGCCGCGTCGCGGTCGCACGGCCGCTCGAACGCCGCCCACGCGAGGGCCGGCAGCGCCAGCGCCGCCGCCGCTGCGACTGCTAAGAGGCGCCACCTCACCAGCGCACGAATCTACAACGCTCCCCGGACCGAGAACAAGGGTTCGACAGCTTTCGCGAGGCTACGGCGCATCGGGCTCCGGCACGAGCTGTCCGACGACGGGCAGGTCGTGGAGGACGCGCTGGATGTCGTCGCGTCCCTCCTGGTCCTCGACGAGCCAGACGGCGGTGCCGGCGACGGCGACGATGGCGGCAGTGACGAGCGCGAGCCTCAGCACCCGGCCGACCGCGCGGAGCACGCGATTCCGATCGCGTCGTCGTGGCGGAGTCGGCCACCCGTCACTCCGTGACCGATCTCTCGACGCGCCGCCCGACACGGTCTGATCGTGATCTTCGTGGCCGACCTCGTCAAGCGGCCGTCGACGTGCGCGGCTAGCGCTCGAGCCGCTCGAGCGACGTCCGCAGCCGCTCGACGCGCCGGTCCGCGCGGTCGGCGGCGCGGCGCGCCTCGTCGGCCTCCGCCTCCGCGTCGTGGAGCTCGGCCCGGAGCTCCTGCCGCCTGGCCTCACGCTCGGCGTCGCGGCGCTCGCGTGCCAGCTCGGCCTTGCTCGGAGCCGCGGCCGCTTTCGCCGGGCGCTCCGGCGTTGCCGCGCTGCCGAGCGCCCCAAGCGCCGAGAAGCCGCCCAGCTCGGGCTCCTGGGCGAGCTGCCCCGCCGCGAGCGCGGCTCGGGCGGCCGGGTCCGCCGCGACCGCGCGAAGGAGCTCGTGGAGCCGCTGGCCGAGCGTGTCGGGCACGGCTCTGCCCACGTCGCGGAGCGCATCCTCGGCCGCCTCGACGAGCGACGCGCTGACGTCGCGCAGCCGTTCCTGCTCGGCACGGAGGTCGCCGCTCGACCGTCGTGCCTGGACGTCGGCGACCTTCTCCGCCGTCGCTGCGAGCGACCGCGCCGCCTTGGGGTCCCGTCGTCCGGCCTGGTTCAAGGCCCAGACGGCGACCGACGGCTTCCTGAGCTTCGCGACCTCGGCGGCCGACTCGCCGTCGCCGGCGTCCTTGAGCTCCTTCGCGACGTCGCGGCGCACCGCGACGAAGTCCTCGAGCGCGGCTGCGTAGAGGCGGTCGAGCGGGTCGGGCACGCGGTAAGTCTGGCCGATTCGGCGCGGGCGTTGAGCTGTCAGTCGGCCATGCGGATCGCGACGTCGTACTTGGCGACAGACGTCCGCGTCCCCGGGGTGTCCCCGGCAGGCATCGCATTCAAGGTCTCGTCACCCTTGCGATAGTCGTCTTCCGTCTCGAAGAAGACGATCACGAGCGACTTGTCGGCGTCGGCGTCGTGGAGCACGATGATCTCCGACGCGGGGATCCCCTCTGGCCGCTCCTGCCCCTCCGCCATCTCGGCCTTCATCTCCTCGATGCGGTCCTTGCCGACCCCGTCGAAGGTCACTACTCGTGCGAACGCCATTCAGGCCTCCTCGTCGATGGAGGCCAACCCTACGCCCTCGGTCAGGCCGCTGCCTCGGAGTCCGCCGGGTGCCTCGGAGTCTGCCGACACGTCTAGCTCCTCCGAGGGTGTGGCTTCGGACTCGGTGTCCAGCAGAGGGCCTGCGTCACGCGCCTCGCGCGCCGCCCGCTTCTTCTCGGCCTTCCGCTCCCGCTTCTCTCTGACCGCAGCCTCGCGGGCACGCTTGTTGCCCGTCATCTGGCTCTTCGACCGTGCCATGCGACGCTCCTCTCCGCCGAAACCTGAAGATCCCGCGTCGGCCCGCGGTGCCCGGGCGAGCGGCTCGTCTGTTGCCGTCCCTCCGGCGGGAGGCCGCGAGAGAACTCGCTGCGCGCTCGCCGTTGTAGGGCAACGACTGTAGCAGCGAGCCCGGTTGGGGACTCGGGGCGGGTCAGGAAGAGGAGCGTTGTGTCGTCGGTGTCTAGGGTTCGGCTGGTGCCTGACGTCTCCGAGCTGCTGTCCGCCTACGACGCTCAGCTTCGTGCCCATGTGCCCGGGCGGCTGCCGAGCGAGGTGACGGTCGACCGCGACGGGCCGCTGGTGCGTTTCTTCGGTCTGGGTAACCGCGGTTTCGTCGGCTATCGCGACCTCGAAGGACTCGAGGGCACTCGGCTCGACGAGTTGATCGGGCGGCAGGTGCGGCTGTTCGCCGAGCGCGGCGAGCCCTTCGAGTGGAAGCTGCATTCGCACGACCGGCCGCCGGACCTCGCGCGCCGTCTGCGTCTGGCGGGCTTCATCCCCGAAGACGAGGAAACGGTCGTGATTGCGCCGGTCGACGATGTCGCGGGCCGGCCGCTGCTCCCCGAGGGAGTGTCGGTGCGGGAGGTGACCGATCGAATCGACCTCGACCGCATCGCCGCCTTCGAGCAGAACGCGTGGGGAGACGGAGAGGATCGCGGCTGGCTCGCCGAAAGCCTCGAGGCCGAGCGGACAGCCGACCCGCAGGCGCTCAGAATCGTCGTCGCAGAGGCCGGAGGCTCGATCGTCTGCGCGGGCTGGGTGCGCTTCGAGCACGGAACCGACTTCGCCACGCTGTGGGGCGGCTCCACGCTGCCGGCGTGGCGTGGCCGCGGCATCTACCGAGCGCTCGTCGCATACAGAGCGAGCCTGGCCGCCCAGCGCGGCTTCCGCTTCCTCGAGGTCGATGCGTCCAGCGCCAGCCGTCCGATCCTGGAGCGTCTCGGCTTTAGCGCGGTCACGACAACGACGCCATACATCTGGTCGCCGCCGACCGTCGCGCTGGTCTAGCCTCACGCGGTGGTCTCTCTCCGACCGATCACCGACGCGAATCGGGAAGCGGTCGAGGCCCTTGCCGTAACGCCGGATCAGGGCCGCTTCGTAAGCAGCGTCCGCGACTCGATGCTCGAAGCGGCGAAGGAGCCGGACGCTCAGGCCCTCTTCTGGGCGATCTATGCCGAGGAGACGCCGGTCGGGTTCGTGATGATCGCCGACGAGGTCGGCAGCCCCGACTACATCGCCCACTATCTGTGGAAGCTGCTCATCGACGAGCGCTACCAGCGACGAGGTTTCGGTACGGCGACGCTCGACCTGATCGTCGAGTACTTCCGGAACCGCGGCGTCGGCACGATGTGGACGAGCACCGGGCCAGGCGAGGGCAGCCCGGTCACGTTCTACGAGCGATACGGCTTCAGGCGAACCGGAGATCTCCACGGCGACGAGATCCTTCTCAGGTTGGAGATCCCCTAGCACCGTGGCAGAGCCGGTGAGGGTGACGCTGTACAACGACGCGGGCTGCCCGTGGGGCTACTCCGCGAACCCGGCGTTCCGCGTGCTCGAGTGGCGCTACGGCGCGCAGCTCGAGTGGCGGCTCGTGTTGATCGGGCTCACGAACGTGGCGCAGGAGTACGTCGACCGCGGCTATACCCCGCTGCGCGCGGCCGAGGGCTACGCGCGGCGCTTCCGCCGGTTCGGCATGCCGCTGGCGCCGAACCCGCGGGCCCGAGTGGTCGGCACCGGTCGCGCCTGTCGGTCGATCGTGGCGGTGCACTTGCAGGCGCCGGGGCGCGAATGGGCGGCCTTCCGGGCGCTGCAGTTCGCGTTCTTTACGACGACGCTGCTGCTCGACGAGGACGAGAGCATCGCGGCCGCGCTACGGGGCGTGGAGGGCATCGACGTCGACGCGGCGATCGCCGCGATCGACACGCCGGCGGTGGAGGAGGCCTACCAGCGCGATCGGGCCGAGGCCCGCAGCGCCGCCGGTTCGCCCACGCAGCTGCAGGGCAAGCACGCCACCACTGACGGCCCTGTTCGGTACACGGCCCCGTCGCTCGTCTTCGAGCACGCCGGCCGCCGGCTGGAGGCCGGCGGCTGGCAGACGATCGAGGCCTACGACGTGATCGTCGCGAACCTGATCCCCGGCGGCGAGCGCCGAGCAGTCCCGGACGACCCGCTGGAGCTGCTCACCGCTTTCCCGGGCGGGCTCACGACCCAGGAGGTCGCACAGCTCCTCACGCGCGGCAACGACGCCCCAGACCGGGTCGAGACCGAGGCGACAATGCTGCGACTCGTCGCCGACGGGGCGGCGACACGCATACCGCTCGGCGACGACGCGCTCTGGAAGCCGGCTCCCTGAGCTCGGCGGCGAGGCGATCGACGGTATCGCTCCACCCGTTACGGACCGCGCTCTTACTCAGCCTGGCTGAGTGACCACCGCTCATACTGGGCGGCAATGCCGCTCACCCTCGCACAGGCTCATGGGCTCATCGCCGGCGCGCACGACCACGCAGTAGCCAACGGCTGGAAGATCACGGTCGCCGTCGTCGACGAGGGCGGACTCCTCGTCGCGCTCGGCCGGATGGACGGCGCGTTCCCGCTCTCGGCGCAGATCGCAGAAGCGAAAGCAGCCGGCACGGCGCTGTGGCACCGAGACGGTGAGGGACTCGCCGCGAGCAGGGCGTCCCACGAGGGGTTCTTCGACGCGGTGAGCAGGCTCGCCCGGCTCCCACTCATTCCAGGCCCGGGCTCGGTGCTGATCCAGAACGGCGGGGCCGTGCTCGGCGCGACCGGGGCAAGCGGCGCGAGCGGCGACGATGACCGCGCCTGTGTCGAGGCAGGCCTGCGGGCTGTCTTCCCCGGCTGGACACCACCGGATGTGCTCGAACCGTGACTCACGCGGAACGGCCGCTGGCGATGCTGGCGGAGCGCCGCCCCTGGGTTAGCGGTGCCGGCGGTACTGCAGCTCGATGATCCCTCTGCTGGGGGCGGGGCTGGCGACCAGGTCGAGCTGGTAAGCCTTGGGGTCTCCGTCGAACAGCCGGGTGCCCTCGCCGGCAATGTAGGGGTACAGGTCCACGCGGAGCTCGTCGATCAGGTCGAGCTGCATGAGCGACCGCCAGAGGCGGACGCCGCCCCAGGCCACGATGTGGCCGTCGCCGCCCAGCCTGAGCTTGTCGATCTCTTCTGTGGTGTCACCGGCGGCGATGGTCGTGTTGGCCCAGTCGGCGGTCTTCAGGGTCCGGGAGAAGACGACCTTCCGCCCGGCGTTCAGAACGGCGGCGAAGGGGTCGGTGGACGTCGGCATGTGCGCGGAGAAGAGTTCGTAGGTGGTGCGACCCATGATGTGCGCGTGCGCGCTCCGGAGAAAGTCGAAGTGCGCCGGGTCGTCGGACTCACTATTTTCGGGCCGGTCGAAGACGAACTTCCAAAACTCGGTGCCCTCGTCGGCGAGAAGGCCGTCGAGCGAGTAGTTGAACACCGTCGCTATCAGCTTCCGCATGATCAGAACTCCTTGGTCTCGGGTCGTCAGGGGACCGCGCCTGCTCCGGGCCGCAGCGCTCGCGTGGCCTGTCGCTAGTGCTTCAGACGGCACCGCCGCCCGGAAGTCATCGGTGCCCGGTCGAGCACTCCGACCAGCCCGCGGGCGCTCACTTGCGCCAGTGTGACGCTCGACCGGTGTGCAGTGCCGTTGTTTTGGCCATTCTCGAGCCGAGTTGCTCTGAGAGGCAACGAAAAGCCGCCATGTGCGGCGGCTTCTCCATCGGGGCGCCGAGATTTGAACTCGGGACCTCTAGTCCCCCAGACTAGCGCGCTAACCAGGCTGCGCCACGCCCCGCGAAGCGCGCAGTATAGCCCTGCCCATCCTTGCCGCCCGGACGGGCTACTGCCATCCTGCGACGGATGACCGGGGCAGCGGCGACGCAACGATGCCCGCCGTGCGGTGCCGTCGTGCCCGTGCTGGTGGCGTACTCGACCTGGTGCGAATGCGGGTGGAACCTCGCGCCGGGCCCGCTCGGCGGCAGGCGCCGCGACCTCCAGGCGGCGCTTGTCGACGAGTTCCGCGACGCGCTCTTCTACGGCTGAGCGGCGCTCAGACCGCCAGCGCGAACGGGATGCCGACGAGGTCGCGCAGCCGCGCGTAGTCACGGCGGCGCAACACCGTCACGAGCGCGCCGCGGCGGCGCAGCTCGCGAACCCGGCGACGGCTGGCGCTCGACGGCCGCAAGCCGGTGGCGCACTCGACGTAGAGATCCTGGTCGGGCAGAAGAAGCTCGGCGTGAACGTGTCGCACGGCGCCCCGTCGCCGGCGGCGTCGAGGACGAACGTGTGCGCGCCGTACTCCCACGCGATCCCCAGCTCGTCGAGAATCGCGGCGAGCTCCTGCTCGGCCGCGTGCCGGAACTGCTGCATCGAGCGGAATGTGCCCACGGGGGCGAGGATCCTAACCGTGGTCGAGGCGCCGGTAAAGCCGGTCGATCATGGCCGGCATCTCCTCGAGCCGCTGCGTGATCACCCGCAGCCGGTACTCGCGGAAGTGCTCGGGCTCGACCCCGAGCGCCCCGGCGAGCCGTTCGACGACGTCGTTCGACGGCACGGGCCGGTTCCCGTGCACGAGGTGGTTCAGGTATCCGGCGGACAGCTCGGTCTTCGCCGCGAGCCCGCGGTAGGTCAGGTTCGTCTCGCCCATCAGACGCTCGATGGTGGGGCCGAAGCCCTGGTCGCTGTATCGCCGTCGCCGCGCCACTAGAACGCGTTGAGGCTTGCCGCGATGTCAAAAGGCGAAACACGCGAGTCGTCCCCGGTGCGCCGATTCCGGACGTCGACCTGGCCGTCCTCGAGCGATTTCCGGCCGACGGTGACGCGCCACGGCGCTCCCAGCAGATCGGCATCCGCGAACTTCTCGCCCGGCCTGAGGTCGCGGTCGTCCAGCAGCACGTCGAAGCCGGCGTCCTCGAGCTCCGAGGCGATGCGCTCGGCGAGCTCGAGGATCTCCGCGTTGCCCGCGTCGAGCGAGACGATCTCGACCGCGTACGGCGCGACCGCGGCCGGCCACACGATGCCGTGGTCATCGTGGTGCTGCTCGACGATCGCGGCCATGACGCGACCGGGCCCGATGCCGTAGCTGCCGCCGAGCAGCGGCTTCTCCTGGCCGTCCTCGTCGAGGAACGTCGCTCCGAGTGGCTTCGAGTAGAAGCTGCCGAAGTTGAAGATGTGGCCGACCTCGATGGCCGTCCGGAAGAGCAGCGCGCCGCCGCACACGGGGCAGCGGTCGCCCTCGCGCGGCTCGCGCAGGTCGGCGAAGCGGGGCTCGTAGTCGCGGCCGGCCTCGACGCCGCGCAGGTGCCAGCCGTCGCGGTTCGCCCCCGCCACGAACTGCCCCTCGCGCAGCGTCTCGTCGGCGATCACCTCGCCGGAGAAGCCGATCGGGCCGAGCGAGCCGCCGCCCGCGCCGAACGCCGCCCGGATCTCGTCGTCCGTGGGCGGCCGGGACGTGCCGGGAAGAGCGTCGTAGAGCTTCGTCTCGCTGAGCCGGTCGTCGCCGCGGACGAGCGCGAGTACGAGCGTGCCGTCCGGTTTCACGACCGGCATCGCCTTCGACGTCGCGGACTCGTCGATTCCGAGGAACTCCGCGAGGCCCTCGATCGTCGTCACACCGGGCGTCTCGATCTCCTCCGCCGCGGCGAGCGACTCGGGCAGCACCGCGGCCGACGGGACCGCCTGCGCCACCTCGAGGTCGCCCGCGTAGTCCTCGTTCTCGCAGCGGACGAGCGTGTTCTCGCCCGAGCCGGACGGCGCGAGGAAGTCGATGCTGAACTTGCCGCCCATGATCCCGCTTTCCGCCTGGACGTCGTAGGTCTCGACCCCGCAGCGGGCGAAGATCCGCTTGTACGCCTCGCGGTTCGCCTCGAAGCTCGCGCGCACGCCGTCCTCGTCGCGGTCGAACGAGTAGCCGTCCTTCATGACGAACTCGCGGACGCGCAGGAGCCCGCCGCGGGGACGCGGCTCGTCCCGGTCCTTGGTCTGGAAGTGGTACCAGAGCTGCGGCAAGTCCCGATAGCTCCGGATGTCGCGAGCATGGAAGGTGACCGTCTCCTCGTGCGTCAGCGGCAGGATGAACTCGCGGCCGGTCCGGTCCTTGAGGCGGAAGATCTCCGGGATCCCGAGGCGCCCGGTCGCCTCCCAGAGCTCGGGCGGGGTCAGGACGGGCATCAGCATCTCCTGGCCGCCGATCGCGTCCATCTCCTCGCGGATGATCTGCTCGATCTTGCGCTGCACGCGCCAGCCGAGCGGCATGAACGTCCAGAGGCCGGCGCTCACCTGGCGGATGTAGCCGCCGCGCACGAGCAGCTTGTGGCTGACTGCCTCCGCCTCCGCAGGCGCGTCACGCAGGGTCGGCAGGAAAAGCTGCGAGGCCCGGTGCATCAAGCGATGCTAATCGAGAGGGATCAGCGAGGCTTCCGCCATGGCGAGGGCTGCCGGCTTCGCCATCTTGAGCCGCTTCGGGCGCTGCATGCCGCCGTCGATCCAGTGGTCGATCTCGTGGAAGAGCTCGTCGATCAGGATGTCGGACGAGACCTTCTTCAGCACGCGGCCGTGTGCGTAGATGAAGCCCACGTCGCGGCCGCCGGCGATGCCGAAGTCGGCGTCCCCGGCCTCCCCCGGTCCGTTCACGGCGCAGCCCATGACCGCCACCTCGAACGCCTGCGGATAGTCGCGGAGCCGATCCTCGACCACCACCGCGAGGCTCTCGACGCCGACGTTGTCGCGCCCGCAGGACGGGCACGAGATCATGACCGGGCCGCGCTCGCGGAGGCCGAGAGCCTTCAGGATCTCCCAGGCCGTCTCGACCTCTCTGACGGGATCGGCGGTGAGGCTGACTCGAAGGGTGTCGCCGATCCCGTCGGCCAGCAGCGCGCCCATGCCGACGGCGCTCTTGATCGAGCCGGCGAACGGCGTGCCGGCCTCCGTGACGCCGAGGTGGAGCGGATAGGGGACGCGGCCGGAGAGCATCCGGTACGCGCGGATCATCGTGGGCACGTGCGTCGACTTGACGGAGATCTTGAAGTCGCGGTAGTCGAGGCGCTCGAGCAGCTCGACCTCCTCGATCGCCGCGGCGACGAGCGCCTCCGCCTGGTCGCGCTGCGCGAGCTCGTGGAGGTGCTTCGGCAGCGAGCCGGAGTTGGCGCCGATGCGCATCGGGATGCCCGCCCGCTTCGCCGCCGTGACCACCTGCTCGACCTTCTCCGGGCCGCCGATGTTGCCCGGGTTGATGCGGACGGCCGCGACGCCGGCGTCGATCGCCTTCAGCGCGAGGCTCGCGTTGAAGTGGATGTCCGCGATGACCGGGATCGGGCTCAGGCGCACGATCGTCCGCAGTGCCTCCGCGTCCTCCGTCTTCGGGACGGCGCAGCGCACAAGCTCGCACCCGGCCGAGGCGAGCGCGGCGATCTGCGCGACGGTCGCCTCGACGTCGTTGGTCGGCGTCAGCGTCATCGACTGCACGACGACAGGCGCGCCGCCGCCCACGGCAACAGTGCCGACGTGGATCTGCACCTCCGAGGGCATCGTGCCTAGGGTAACCCCGGCTGCCTAAAGGCGGCCGATGTCGTTCGACAGGCCGATCACGAACAACAGCACGACGAAGACGATGCCGACGGCGCTGGCGCGTTCATAGACCTCGCGGCGCACGGTGCGGCCTCGCGCGCCCTCGATGAGCGTGAACGCGATGTGCCCGCCGTCGAGCGGCAGCAGCGGCAGCAGGTTGAGGAGCGCCAGCGAGAGCGAGATCAGGCCGAGCACCCAGAGGAAGTCGTCGGTGCCCCGATCGGCCGCCTCGGAGGAGCCCTGCACGATGCCGACCGGGCTCGAGATCTCCTCCCGGCCGTCGCCGGTCACGAGCCGTCCCAGCGCGGCGCCGATCTCCTTCGTGATCAGGCCGGTGATCTCGACGCTCCGCCACACGGCCCCAGGCAGCGACCGCCCGCCCTGCCCGTCTGCGCGGACGTCGTCGATCACGACCCGCTGCCCGGCGCGCACCACGCCGAGGTCGAGCGGGCGGCCCTCGGACCCCTGGATGCCGTTCAGGAGCTGGGTGACGTTCACGTTCTCGCCGTTCAGCGTCACGATGCGGTCGCCGGCGCGCAGTCCGGCGGCCTCCGCGGGCGTGCCTCCGACGACGCGCCGGATCTGCGTCGTCGCGGCCGCGTCGGAGCCGACCACGAGCTCGATACCGATCCGGTAGGTGTCCTGCATCAGCAGGATCGAGAACAGCGCGATCGCCAGAACGATGTTCGCGACCGGTCCGGCGGCGATCGCCGCGAGCCGCTTCCAGGTCGCTGCGCGCCAGTAGGCGTCCGGGCCGACGCCGTCCGAGAGCTCGACGAGGCCCTTGTCGTACATCCGCGCGGCGGCCGGCGACAGGGTCAGGTCCGCCCGCCGTTCGTCCAGCTCGGCCAGTGCGTGCCGTGCGGACTCGATGTCGGCGTCCGCGAAGCCTCGGCGCAACCGCTCGAGCGGCCCGGCGAGCTCCGGCGCCTCGGTCGCAGCCGCAGCGAAGTAGTGGTCGACGTCCACCGGCGCGGGCCGGTGCATCCCCGGGATCTTCACGAAGCCGCCGAGCGGGATCGCGCCGAGCCCGTACTCGATGCCGTTGCGCGTGGTCTTGGCGATCGCCGGCGGGAAGCCGATGTAGAAGCGCCGCGGGCGCAGGCCGACGGCCCGGGCGACGGCGAAGTGCCCGAGCTCGTGAACGAAGATCAGGATGCCCAGGCCGATGATCGCGACGGCGATGCTCATGCGGGTGCGAGCACTCCTTCGGCGAGGCGGCGCGCTGCCCTGTCGGCCTCGACCAGCTCGTCGAGGTCGCGTGCCGGAGCCCCGTCGACCTCGTCCAGGACTCGCGCCACCGTCTCGGCGATTCCGGTGAACGGCAGCCGGTGCTCCAGGAACGCGGCCACGGCGACCTCGTTGGCGGCGTTGAACGCGCACGGGTAGGTGCCGCCGCTCTCACCGGCTCGGCGGGCGAGGCCGAGCAGCGGGAAGGCATCCTCGTCGGGCGCCGAGAACTCGAGCGACAGCCCGGACGCGAGGTCGAGCGCCGGGCACGGGCACCGGCGAGCGCTCGGGATGGGTCAAGGCGTACGAGATCGGCACGCGCATGTCGGGGTAGCCGAGGTGCGCGATGGCGCCGCCGTCGCGGAACCGCACGAGCGCGTGCACGACCGACGTCGGGTGGATCACGACCTCCAGCGCGTCGTACGGCAGCCCGAAGAGCACGTGCGCCTCGATCAGCTCGAGGCCCTTGTTGGCGAGCGTGGCCGAGTCGATCGTGATCTTCGGGCCCATCTGCCAGGTCGGATGCGCGAGCGCCTCCTCCACGGTGACATCGGCGAGCTCGGCGTGCGAGCGGCCGCGGAACGGCCCACCGGACGCGGTCAGCACGACCGAGTGGACGTGGTCCCCGGGGCGGCCCTCGAGGCACTGGAAGACGGCGCTGTGCTCGCTGTCGACCGGCAGCAGCACGCCTCCCCCGCGCCCCCAGGCCGCGAGGGCGAGATCGCCGGCCGCGACGAGGCTCTCCTTGTTGGCGAGCGCGAGCGTGACGCCGTGCTCGAGCGCCCACAGCGTCGCGCCGACGCCGGCGAAGCCGACGACGGCGTTCAGGACGACGTCCGGGTCCGCACGCTCGAGCAGCTCCGCCGGATCGCCCCCGACCTGGGTGAGCGGGGCGAGGCCGTCGATGTCGGTGGAGCCCGACGACGCGGCGACGAGCTCGAGCCGCGGGTGCGCGCGGATGATCTCGAGTGCCTGACGTCCGATCGAGCCCGTCGCCCCGAGCAGTGCGATTCGCTTCAAAGCCCGTCAACCGTAGCCGAAGGCGAGCACGGCGTAGAGCGCCGCAGGCCCCGCGAAGAGCAGCGAGTCGATGCGGTCGAGCATGCCGCCGTGACCCGCCAGCAGACGTCCCGAGTCCTTGACCTGCAGATCGCGCTTGATCGCCGACTCGAACAGGTCGCCGAGCGGCTCGGCGGCGGCGACGATCAGCGCCGAAGACGAGCGCCTGCCAGATCGAGAGGAACGTGTCACGCTCCTCGTACAGCGCGAAGAAGCAGACCGCGATCGCGGCGATCGTCCCGGCGACGAACCCCTCGACGGTCTTGCCCGGTGAGATCGCGGGCGCCAGGCGGTGGCGGCCGATCATGCGGCCGACGAGGTAGGCGAACGTGCTGTCGGCGAACACGGCCAGCAGCACGGTGAAGACCGCCAGCCGCCCGTGCTCCGGGATCCCCCGCAGCAGGAGCAGATGTCCGAGGCCGAGCGGGATCCAGACCACGCCGAGCACCGTCGTTCCGAGCGCGACCGTCGCCGACTGCCTCGTGCTCGAGATCCCGTAGAGGACGAACGCGAGCGGCAGCGTCGCCATCGCGCCGCCGAGCATCCACTCGACGCCGCCGGCCTGGGCGCCGACGAGCGCCAGTACCGCTCCCGCATAGCCGGCGAGCACGATCGGCCGCAGCGACCGGGCCATGATCGACAGCTCGTGGAGCGCCACGAGCGCGCCGATGAGCGCCAGCCCGGTCAGCCACCACCCTCCCAGCCAGACGAGGTACAGCACGGCCGGCAGGGCCACGACCGTGACGAGCACACGCGAGACGAAGGAGCTCATCGGCCGCCGAAGCGCCGCCGCCGTCCGGCGTACTCCGCCACCGCCGAGCGCAGCTGGTCGGCCCCGAAGTCCGGCCAGAGGTCGTCCACGAACACGAGCTCGGCGTAGGCCGATTGCCAGAGCAGGAAGTTCGAGAGCCGCTGCTCGCCCGAGGTGCGGATGACGAGGTCGGGATCGGGCAGCTCCGGTGCGTGCAGCCGGGCGGCGAGCGACCGTTCGTCGACGTCCTCGGCCGGGACGCCGTCGGCGACGAGGCGCCGTGCCGCCTCTACGAGCTCGGCCCGGCCGCCGTAGTCGAACGCGATCCAGAGGTTGAGCCTGTCGTTCGAGGCCGTCTCGGCCTCGAGGCTCGCCATCTGCTCCTGCAGGGAGTCCGGCGCCCGATCGCGCCGCCCGACGAACCGCGTGCGGACGCCCTGCTCGGCGAGGTCGGGCAGCTCTCGCTCGATGGTCTCGTCGAAGATCGCCATCAGGGCCTCGACCTCGTCGACCGGCCTGGTCCAGTTCTCGGTCGAGAACGCGTAGACGGCCAGCGACTCGACGCCCAGGTCGATGCAGGCCTCGACCGTCCGCCGCAGCGCCCGCGTGCCCGCGCGATGGCCTTCCGCGACGGGCAGCCCGCGGCTCTCGGCCCAGCGGCCGTTGCCGTCCATGATGATCGCGACGCTTCTGGCTTCGCCAGAAGCGCGCAGAACGTCCGAATTGGACCCGTCACGGGCATCCTCGGAGGACGACTCCGTGCGACTCATGGTTCCTGGGAGGTTTGGCCGCGAAGCGGTCAAACCTCCATGATCTCGGCCTCTTTGTGCTTCAGGAGCTCGTCGATCGCCTTCGTGTGGTCGTCGGTGAGCTTCTGCACCTGGGTCTCGGCACGGCGTTCCTCGTCGTCCCCCACGTCGCCGTTCCGGACCAGCTCCTCCAGGTGCTTCATGATGTCCCGCCGGACGTTGCGGACGGCGACCTTGCCCTCCTCGCCATAGCGGCCGACGAGCTTCACGAGCTCCTTCCGGCGCTCTTCGGTGAGCTGCGGGATGGGCAGCCGGATCAGCTTGCCGTCGTTCGACGGCGTCAGGCCGAGGTCGGACTCCTGGATGGCCTTCTCGACGGGCCGGATCTGCGTCGGGTCGAACGGCTGCACCGTGAGCAGACGGGCCTCCGGAGTTCCGATCGTCGCCATGTTCTTGAGCGGCGTCGGCGTGCCGTAGTAGTCGATCGTGATGCGATCCAGCAGCGCTGCGGACGCGCGGCCCGTGCGGACGCTGTTGAACTGCTGGCGCGTGTGGTCGATGGACGCGTCCATGCGCCGCTTCGCGTCGCTCAGGAACTCCTCGATCGATGCCACTCCTACTCCTCCTCCCTCGGCGTTTCGATGATCGTGCCGACGTCCTCCCCGCGCGCGACCCGCCGGATGTTGCCCTCGGCGAGCTCGAAGACGCGAATCGGCAGGCCGTTCTCCATGCACAACGACAGGGCGGTCGTGTCCATCACGCGCAGTCCGCGCTCGATCGCCTCCAGGTGTGTCAGACGCGGCAGGAAGCGCGCATCGGGCTCGGTGCGGGGGTCGCCGTCATAGACCCCTTCCACGCCGTTCTTCGCCATCAGGATCGCCTGGGCACCGATCTCGAGCGCGCGAAGCGCCGCAGCGGTGTCGGTCGTGAAGAACGGGTTGCCGGTGCCGGCCGCGAAGATCACGATTCGCCCCTTCTCCAGGTGGCGCATGGCGCGCCGCCGGATGTACGGCTCGGCGACCTCCGAGACCGACAGGGCCGTCTGGACGCGGGTCACGGCGCCGAGGCGCTCGAGGGCGTCCTGCAGCGCCAGCGCGTTCAGCACGGTCGCGAGCATGCCCGCGTAGTCGGCCGTCGCACGGTCCATCCCCTCGGCCGCGGCGGCGATCCCGCGGTAGATGTTGCCCCCGCCGACCACGATGGCGAGCTCGACGCCGTCGGCCTGCACGCTCACGACCTCGCGCGCGATGCTCGCGACCGTCAGCGGCTCCAGGCCGTACTCGCGCTCGCCCATGAGCGCCTCGCCTGACAGCTTGAGCAGCACGCGGCGGAGCGGCTGGGCCGCGCCGCCGGGCGCGCGCTCCGCCGTCGCTTGCGGCTGGCTCGTCACGAGCCCGAGACGGAGAGCCTCTTGAATGCGGCGACGCTCGCCCCGGCTTCGGAGAGCGCCTGGCCGACCGTCTTGGACGAGTCGTGGATCCACGGCTGATCCACGAGCACGCCGCCGGGGGCAGCGGCGAAGAAGCGCTTGTTGAGCATGCCGTCGACGATCTTCTCACGCGCCGCCTCGGGCTTGGACAGCACCTCGTCGGAGCTCGTGTAGATGTCCCGCTCGCGCTCGATCGTCTCGGCGGGCACGTCGTCGCGCGACACCCACTCCGGGGCGGCGAAGGAGACGTGCATCGCCAGCTGGCGCGCCAGCTCCGGGGAACCGCCGTCGAGCAGCACGAGCACGCCGATCTTGTTCGCCGGCGGATGGACGTAGCCGTCGACGGCCTGGCCGTTCGACGCCTCGTAGCGCTCCGCCCCGACGACCGAGATGTTCTCGCCCAGCTTCGAGATGAGCTGCGTGCGCTCGTCGTCGAGCGCTGCCACGGCGTCGACACCGTCCGCCTCGACGGCCTCCAGCACCTTCACGCCGAACGCCTGGAACTCGGGGTTTCTCGCGACGAAGTCCGTCTCGCAGCCGATGGCCACCATGACGCCGCGGCCGTCCGCGATGCGGTAGCCCACGAGCCCCTCGCTCGTCTCACGCCCGACGCGCTTGCCGGCGGACGCCATGCCGCGCTCCCGCAGCAGGCGCTTCGCAGCGTCGAGGTCGCCCGTCGTTTCCTGCAGCGCGCGCTTCGCGTCCATCATCCCCGCGCCGGTCTGGTCACGGAGCTCCTTGACGAGGGTTGCCGGGATCTCGGTCACGCGCGCTCACTCCCTTCCTCGCCTTCCTCGGCCGGAGTCTGCTCGGTCTCGGCCGCCGGCTGCTCGGCTTCCGCCGTCGCCTGCTCGGCTTCGGCCGTGGCCACGGCGTCCTCGCCCTGCGACAGCACCTCGTGCGCGGGATCGTCCGCGATTGCCTCGACGTCGGGTGTCGCGGGCTCGGCCGGCGGAGCCGGCTCGACCGGGGCTGGAGCGACGGCCGTCTCGGCGGCGGGCTCGGTCTCGGCCTCCGTGTCGGACTCGGCGGGCTCGGCGTCGGCCTCTGCCGGAGCAGCAGCCGCGCCGCCGTTCGCGCGCAGCTCCTCGACGGTGACCTTCTGCTGGCCGGCCTCGATCGCGTCGGCGACCGCGCGGACGATGAGACTGCACGAGCGGATGGCGTCGTCGTTGCCAGGGATCACGAAGTCGGCCTCGTCGGGGTCGCAGTTCGTGTCGACGAGCGCCAGCACGGGCATGCCGAGGCGTCGCGCCTCGCGCACGGCGAGCTGCTCCTTCCGCAGGTCGACGATGAAGATCGCGTCGGGCTGCTTCCGGAGGTCGGCGACGCCGCCGAGGTTCGCCTCGAGCTTCTCGAGCTCGGAGCCCATTTGGATGCGCTCCTTCGCGGGCAGCAGTTCGAGCTGGCCCTCCTCCTTCAGCCGGCGCAGCTCGTGCAGATGTGCGATCCGGTCGGAGATCGTGCGCCAGTTCGTGAGCAGGCCGCCCAGCCAGCGCTGGTTGACGAACGGCATCTTCACGCGGGTCGCCTGCTCGGAGACCGCATCCTGCGCCTGCTTCTTCGTGCCGACGAACAGGATCGTGCCGCCGCGCGACGCCAGGTTGCGTGCGTAGTCCTGGGCCTCCTCGAGCAGCTCGGAGGTCTGCTGGAGGTCGATGATGTAGATGCCGCCGCGCTCCGTGAAGATGAAGCGGCGCATCTTGGGATTCCAGCGGCGAGTCTGGTGGCCGAAGTGCACGCCGGCCTCGAGCAGCTCGCGCATGGTGACGCTTGCCACGGTGCTTCCTCCTGGATTGGTTGCCTGTTCGTCGTCCGGCGGGCCTGAGCGGAACCGGGCTCAGAGCCTCGGCACCGCCGCCCGGGCGCTGATCGCCGGGGTCGGTGGGTCTGGAACGCTCGGAAGTGTAGCGGGGCCGGCCGGAACTGCTCGCGTGCGAGACGCTAGGCCTGCCTCGCGACCTCGAGCGCGGCCGCGAGGTCCGGCGGGAGCGGCGACTCGACATCGATCTCCTCGCCCGTGAACGGGTGCGCGAACCGGAGCCGCTCGGCGTGCAGGAACTGCCGCTCGAGACCGAGGTCGCCGGCGATGCCGTACACCGCGTCGCCGCTGACCGGCAGATCGATGGCAGCGAGGTGCACCCGGATCTGGTGCGTGCGGCCGGTCTCCAGCCGGACACCGAGCAGCGCACGGTCGCCGAGCGCCTCGCGGACCTCGAACCACGTCACGGCGTCCCGCGGGTTCTCGGTGTCGAGCGAGTGGCGCGTACGGTCGGTGCGATCGCGGCCGATCGGCGCCTCGATGCGGCCGGTCCGGGAGCGCGGGCTGCCCTTGACCAGCGCGACGTAGCGCCGCTCGACGTCGCGCCGGCGGATTGCGTCCTGCAGCCTCCGATGAGCGGCCTGGGAGCGCGAGACGACCAGCAGGCCCGAGGTGTCGCGGTCGAGGCGATGCACGATGCCCGGCCGCTCGGCCTCCTCCCCGCCCGCGGCGCCGTGCGCGACCAACCCGTGGACGAGCGTGGCCGCGGTGTGCCCGGCCGAGGGATGCACGACGATGCCCGCCGGCTTGTCGACGACGAGCAGGTGGTCGTCCTGCCAGGCGATCCGAAGCTCGACGGCCGCCGGCTCGAGCGGCTTGGCGGGCTCCGGCAGCGCCACGTGGACGTCCTCCCCGCCCTCCAGCCGGTGGCTCTTCGGCAGCGCCACGCCGCCGACGAGCACGGCGCCGGCCCCGAGGAGCCGCTCCGCGGCCGCTCGCGATCCGATCTCGGGCCGCTCGGCAAGCGTGCGGTCGAGCCGCTGCCCGGCGGCGCGCTTAGGAACGCGGAAGCGAAGCGTCGCCAAGTCTTGGCCGGCGCCGGGGGCGGTCGGCCGCGACGAGCGCGGCGAAGAGGATGCCGACGCCGACGACGATGAAGGTGTCGGCGAGGTTGAAGGCCGGCCACCAACCGAGGTCGAGGAAGTCCGTGACGTGCCCGAGCCGGATCCGGTCGAGCAGGTTCGCGATGCTGCCCCCGAGCACGAAGCCGAGCGCGACGGGCAGCACGGGATGACGCTGGCCAGAACGAGCGAAGAAGGCGAGCATCCACGCGACGGCGAGCGCGGTCAGGACGATCACGATGCCGGTCGATTGCGAGAACAGCCCGAAGGCGATGCCGCTGTTCTGAACATGGTGCAGGGACAGCGGCCCGGCGACGTGGACCTCCTCGCCGAGCGACAACGCGGTGGACACGATGCCCTTCGTGAGCTGGTCGGCCGCCACCGCCGCGAGGGCGACCGCTCCCAGCGCGAGCCACTGGCGCGGAGCCGCGGCAAGCGACCGCTCGGCGCTCGAGATCGGCTGCAGCGCGTTCGTCGACGAGCCGACGCGGACGTCGAGCGGGGGGCGCGCGGGCCGGGGTGTGTCCTGGCGGGCGGGCTCCGTCACCAGCGCTCCTGCTTCCGCGCGTCCTCGATGCAGAGGGTCGTGTACGGGATCGCTTCGAGGCGCTCCTCGGCGATCGGGCGGCCGCAGACCTTGCAGGCGCCGTACGAGCCGTCGGCGATCCTGCTCAAGGCGCCGTCGATCTCGCCGAGCAGGCGCTCCGCGTCCTCCTCCAGGCCCTCGTCGAACTCGCGGTCGTACGTGTCGGAGGCGGTGTCGGCGAGGTGGTTGTCGGCGCTCGACGACACGAGCTCCCCGCTCTCCTCCTCGAGCGACTCGGCGTGGTTGCGATGCTCGATGACGGCCAGCACGCGTGTGCGCCGTTCCTCGAGGTCGCTGCGGAAGCGGTCGGTGTCGATCGCGATCACTCCTCCCTTCGGCCGGCGTCCTCGAGCCGGCGGTCGATCTCGTCGGGCGCGATTCCGGCCAGCTCGAACAGCTTGTCCCGCCCCGAGGTGCCCGACACGAGCTGCACCTGGGCGCGCGGCACGCCGAGCGTCGTCGCGAGCAGCTCGACGACCGCGTCGTTGGCACGGCCGCGCTCCGGAGGGGCTGCGACCCGGACCTTCCAGCCGGTGCCGTGGCGGCCGACGACCGCCGGTCGGCGGGCGCCCGGCGAGACGCGAAGCCGCAGTCGCGTGACGGGGCCGTCCATCGACCCCATCGTATCCAGCTACCCGGCGAGTCTCCGCACTTCGGTCTCGGCGCTTCCACCGGCCGCTACGGGCCGCTCCTCGACGACGTCGAGCGCCGAGCGGAGCAGCGCGGCCACGCGGTGCGCCTCGCCCTCGAGCCGCTCGCGATCGTCCTGTGCGCGGCGAACCACGGAGCGGGCCTCTGCGTGGGCCTCGCCGACGATCACCTCGGCCTGCTTGCGCGCGCCCTCCAGCTGCTCCTGCGCGGCGCGCTCGGCGGACACAAGCGTCTGGCGCAGCAGGGACTCGAGCTCGCGGTGGCGCTGCAGCTCGCCCTCGAGGAACTCGACCCGGTCGGCGAGGTCGGCGCGGTTGCGCCAGACGTCCTCGAAGCTGGCGGCGATCTCGACGAGGTAGCGGTCGACGGTCGAGCGGCGGTAGCCGAGGAGGCCGCGACCGATCTGGAGGTGGTGGATCTCGACTGGCGTGATCGGCATGGCGCCTCCCTTACAGCACGGCGTGGATGATCCGGTCGGTGACGTTCATGAGCAGGATCAGGACGATCACGCCCACCATCGGCGACAGGTCGAGCGGTCCGATCGGCGGGATGAAGCGCCGGAAGATCCGGAGGTACGGGTCGCAGACGTCGTACAGGAACCGCTGGACGCGGTTGAGCCACGGCGAGTACGGCAGGCGGATCCAGGACGTGAGGATGTAGGCGAAGAGCAGCAGGATGTAGACGTAGATGAAGACGCTCACGAAGCGCGCGACGGAGTCGGCGGTATCCGCGAGCACAGCCAGGGTGGCGGGAACGCCCATGGCGCCGGGATTCTCTACCAAAGCATCCGCTCCTACCGACCCTCGAAAACAGCACGCGATTTCCGTCTATTCGAGATGTCCAGTGCGCCGCGGTCCGCCGGCGGAGCCGGGCTTTGCCCGGCGGGAGCCGCGCAGCCAGTTCGTCTGTGGAACCCGCAGAAGGAGGGGGCTTACGGGGGAACCATGGGTTCCCCCGTACCTTCGAACCATGGGTTCCCCCGTACTGTCAGGCCTGATTGAAGAAGCCGCCGCGCTCGAGCATCCGAGCGCGTTCCTCAGCCGAGACCTCGACGTTTCGCGGCGTCAGCAGGAAGACCTTGTCGGCGACCCGCTGCATGCCGCCGTCGAGCGCGTAGGTGAGGCCGCTCGCGAAGTCGATCAGCCGCTTCGAGAGCTCGTTGTCGGCGCTCTGGAGGTTGAGGATCACCGGTACGCCGTCCTTGAAGCGGTCGGCGATCTGCTGCGCGTCGTTGAAGCTGCGCGGCAGGATGAGGTGCACCTTCACCGATGCGCTCGGGATCGGCTCGACGCCGCGCAGGCGCGGCCGGGTGACCTGGGTCTGCTCCTGGTCTCCGGAGTCCGTCCAGTCGTCGTTGTCGCGCGACGAGCGGCGGGGCGAGAGGCGCCGCACGTTCTGCCGGTCGCGCTGGTAGCTCCGCTCGACCTCCTCCTCGGTCATCAGCTCGTCGTCCCAGTCCTCCTCCTCGGCGATGCCGAAGTAGACGAGGGTGCGGTTCCAGACGTCCGAGAAGCCCATCGCAGCCGGAGATTATCCCCCAAAGAGCGCCGATCCGACACGGATCAGCGTGGCCCCCTCCTCTGCCGCCACGCGGTAGTCCTGGCTCGTGCCCATCGAGAGCTCCCGCAGCCCGCGGTCGCGCGCCAGCTCGGCCAGGCGGCGGAACGCCGGCCGTGAGGTCTCGGCGTCCTCGGCGAGCGGCGGCATGGTCATCAGCCCGCGCACGTCGGGCGCCGCCGCGACGAGCACATCGATGTCGTCCGGGGCGATCCCCGACTTGGACGCTTCGCCCGAGAGGTTCACCTCCACGAGGGCCGGCACCTCGAGCCGGCGCGCGGCCGACTCGGAGGCGAGCGAGTGCACGAGCTCGCAGCAGCGGTTCACGACCTTCACCTTGTTCGACTGCAGGTGGCCGATGAAGTGCCAGCGGAACGCGTTGCCGTACTCCGCATGCTTGCGCTCGAGGTCCTGGGCGCGGTTCTCCCCCACCACCTCGACGCCGGCGTCCGCCAGCACGGCCATGTCCTCGAAGGAGACGTACTTCGTGGCCACGACAACCGTCACGTTCGCGCCGACCTCCCGGCAGACGCGCTCGTAGGCGGCGCGAACGGCGTCAGGCGACAACCGCGACAACCCCCTGGCGGCCGGTGAGGCCGTCGTCGCGGCGGTGCGAGAAGAACCGGCCGGCGTCACACGCCGTGCACAGGTCGACGCGCTCGATCCGATCGACACCAGCGTCGCGCAGCGCCAGCTCGGCGGCCGCCCACAGATCGAGCCGCTGCGCCGGGCCGACGACACCCGCCCCGAAGCGGGCGCGAAACGGCGCCGCCACCTCGTCGCCGACCTCGTAGCAGCACGGCCCGATTCCGGGGCCGATCGCGGCGGCGAGCCGACCGCCCAACGCCTCCACCCCCGCGGCGACGATTCCCGCGAGCAGGCCTCGCCAGCCCGCGTGCATGACGGCGATCGCGGCGCGCTCGCCGTTCGTGCGCGCCAGCGCGATCGGCAGGCAGTCGGCGGTCAGCGCGAGCAGCGGGACGCCGGGCTCGTCGGTCCAGAGGCCGTCTCCGGGCGCACCGCGCTCGCCCGCGGTCGCCCGCCGCACGGTGGCCGAGTGCACCTGGCGGTTCAGCGTCAACCGGGCGAGGTCGCCGCCGACCTCCGTGACGACGCGCCGGCGGTTCTCCTCGACGCGCTCGGGGTCGTCGGCCGTCATGCGGCCGAGGTTCAACGACGAGAACGGCCCCTCGCTCACGCCTCCGGCCCGCGTCGAGAAGACGACGGCGTACCGGCCGCTGACGTCCCAGGAGATCACGCGCCCTGCAGCTCCCGCCGCGCTCTTGCCAGAAGCACGTCGCGGTCGTTCCGTGTGGGATCCTCGATCACCTCGTCGAGCAGCACCCGCAGTGCCCGGCCAAGCGCGGGGCTCTCCTCGAAGCCGAGACGGATGAGGTCGCCGCCGTCGACGGCCAGGTCGCCCAGCCGGTAGGGGCTCCCGCGCTCCGACTCGACGGCCTCGCGGAGACGAGCGAGTGCCGGAAGCTCCCACGGCTCGAGCGCCTTGGCGTGGAGATCGGCGTCCTTGTGGTCGAGCAGGTCTCGCGCGAGCGCCTCGCCGTGCGCAGCGAGGAAGCGACGCGCGCGGAGGCCGTCGATGTCGCCGTCGAGGTGGAACGCGTGGGCGCGCACCAGCCGAACGACGTATGCCCGCAGCCGCTCGGGGTAGCGGAGCCGTCGCAAGATCCGGCCGGTGAGCTCGGCGCCGATCTCGGCATGCGGACGTCCATCCGCCTGCTCCAGCGGCTTGCCGAGGTCGTGCAGGAGCGCCGCGAGCCGGACGGGCAGCCCTGCACCCAGCTCGCCCGCGTTCGCCACCACCGCGAAGAGGTGCTCGTCGAGCGCGAGCGGCTGCCGATCCGTGCCGAGGCCGTAGCCGATTGCAGGCCGGTACTCGGGCAGGACCTCGACTAGCACCCCCGTGTCGCGCATGAGCCGCAGCGCGTGTCGGGCGTGGGGTCCCAGCAGCAGCTTCGAGAGCTCCCCCAGGCCGTCCGCCGCCAGGCCGCCGCCGATCCGCTCGCCCGACACCAGCGCCACGCCCACGGCGTCCTCGCGCATCTGTCGCAACGTGTCCTCGTCGGGCTCGAGGCCCAGCTGCGACACGAAGCGGAGGCCGCGCACGAGACGCAGGGGGTCATCGCGGAAACTCGTCGGGGTGACGGTCCGCAGCGTCTTGCGCTGCAGGTCCTCCGCGCCGCCGAACGGGTCGCGGAGCTCGTCGGTCGCCAGGCGCCGCGCCAGGGCGTTGATCGTGAAGTCGCGCCGGCCGAGATCCTCGTCGACGGAGATCGACGCATCGGCGACGATCTCGAAGTCGTGGCGGCCGGGGCCGGTCGAGCGCTCGACCCGCGGCGGCGTGAGCTCGATGCCCTTCGGCGCCAGACGGCGCGCCTCCCTGTCCCGCGGATGGAAGCGGACGCCGACGAGCCGGCCGGCGACCTCGAGGTCCTCGATCCGTCCGTGCGGCTCCAGCGCCGCCCTGAGCCCGGCGTGGTCGACGCCCGGCACGAGGAAGTCCTGGTCGGGCGCCTGGAGGCCCAGCAGCTCGTCGCGCACGGCGCCGCCCACCAGGTAGGCGTCCAGGTCGAGCGAGCGCACGTAGGCAGCTGCGTCCTTCCACACGGCGGCCATTGTCGCCGCTGCGCGGGCGGTCAGGTCTCGACGATACGCCGCGCGCCGACGTACGAGCCGCGCCGCTCGGCCAGCGGCCGGGCGCGAACGACGTCACCCGACTGCGGAGCGTCGATGAACCGCCCCTTGCCGACGTACAGGCCGACGTGTCCCAGGCCGGAGAAGAAGACGAGATCGCCAGGCCTGAGCTTCGAGTAGGCGACCGGGCGCCCGTAGCCGTACTGGGAGGCGGCGTGGTGCGGGAGGCTGACCCCGACCTTCGAGTACACGTACATCACGAGGCCGGAGCAGTCGAAGCCGCCCGGGCTCGAGCCGCCGTAGGCGTAGGGAATGCCGAGGTACCGGTGGGCGATACGGGCGGCGCGTTCGCCTAGGCTCGGGGTGCGCGGCGCCACACGGCGTGCGCGGCGCTTCGCGACCAACCGGTGCTCACGCTGAGCCTGCGCGTTCGTGTGGTGTGCCGTCAGGGTCGTCCCCACCCGTGGCGGGCCGGGACCGGCCGATGCCTGC
The DNA here is from genome assembly GCA_963733065.1 of uncultured Gaiellaceae bacterium. GTDB lineage: Bacteria > Actinomycetota > Thermoleophilia > Gaiellales > Gaiellaceae > CAVTBT01. The sequence goes on along the minus strand of CAVTBT010000004.1, from coordinate 113,882 downwards.
GTGGCCGGCAGGGCGCACAGGGCGGCGAGTGCGGCGAGGATCGCAGCGCGCGTGAGGACGTGTCGCATGTGACTGGGGTCGGCGAAAGGGGGTGCCGAACGCAACCCGACGCCGCGCGCGAGGCGCAGCTTCGAACGGGAGACGCCGGCGGGATCCGGGGGGAGCCCGATCTGCGGGCGGCATGCTAGTCCGGGTCCGGGGACGCGGCTGTTCGGACTTTGTGAGGTTTCGGCCGGCGAGCCGGCCGGCTTTACCTCGTGGCGATCGCCTCGATCTCGACCAGCGCGCCCGACGGCAGGCCCGAGATCTCGATCGTGGAGCGCGCGGGCGGCGTGTCGCCGACATGGCGTGCGTAGACCTCGTTCATGCCCGAGAAGGTGCCGAGATCAGTGAGGAACACCGTCGTCTTGACGAGCCGGTCGAGGCCGGTGCCCGCCTCCTCGAGGATCGCGGAGAGGTTCTGCATGACCTGCTCGGTCTGCTCGCCGATGCCGCCCTCCACCATCTGGCCGTCCGGTGTCAGCCCGAGCTGACCGGCCACGAAGACGAGGGTCTCCGTGACGATCGCCTGGTTGTAGGGCGCGCCTTGGAAGGGCGCGGGCGCGCGCTCGGTGCGGACGGCGGTCTTCTCGCTCATACGACTCCTCCTCGGTGGCCGGTCGCTCGACGGCGCTGCGCGCAGGGACCCATCGCTAGGGGCGGACGCGGCACGCCTCGGAGAGGGCCACGCCGAGCGCCTTGAAGATCGCCTCGAGCACGTGCTGCGAGTCGGTGCCCTCGATCAGCCGGACGTGGATGACCAGGCCCGCGCTCTCGGCGAGCCCGCGCAGGAAGCGCGCGGCGAGGTCGACGCTGAGCCCGCCCACCCGCGAAGCGGATAGGTCGGCGTTGGACGCGACGAGGGGCCGGCCGGCGCGCTCGAGCACGACGCTCGCGAGGGCCTCGTCGGCGGGCATGCTGCCGGCGCCGAAGCCGCGGACGTCCTCCGCGTCGAGCAAAGGCGCCAGCGCCCGGCCGAGTGCGCGCCCCGCCTCGTCCACCTCGGCCTCAGGCTCGTCGGGCGCCAGCTCGAGCGCCAGGTCGAATCCCCCGGCCTTCGCGAGGAGGCTGACGAGGTGATCGAGTACCGGCAGCCCGGTCTCGACGCTCGGCTCGCCGCCTTCGAGCCCGATGCGTGCGGCCTGTCCCGTGGACATCAGGTGAGCCTAGCGCTCCGGCGCAGCACCTAGGATTGCGACCCGTGACCTCCGACGACTTCGCCTGGGAGGTGCTCGCCGACGCCGCAGCAGACGCGCAGATGCTCTACGAGCCGCTCGCGCTGGCCCGGGCGCTGCACCCCGACACCCCCGAGCCGGAGCGCCAGAGAGTGGTCGAGCGCACGCTTCGGGCCCTCCACGGTGCCGGGCTGATCGTCTTTGTCCGCGGCGGCGACCCGCCCGGTTCCGCATTCGGCGACGCCGAGCGCCACCTGCCGGACGACGAGGTCGACGCCGTCATCTCCGGTACGGGCTGGCGGACGGTGCCCGTCGGGTCGGACGGAACGAAGGTCTGGCTCGCCGCAACCGACGCCGGACGCCGCGCCTACGCCGAGGATGCGCCGGCGGACGTGGTCGCGCGTCGCGCCGAGCAGGAACGCGACGACGCGGCCGCGGCCCCAGACGCCGCCGAGCCCGGCGACGGGCCTGTGGCGCCCTAATCCTCGATCCGCTCGATGCTCGCGCCGAGGTCGCGGAGACGCTCGTCGATCCGTTCGTAGCCGCGATCGATCTCGCGGATGTTGCCGATGATCGACGTGCCCTCCGCGCAGAGCGCCGCGATCAGCATCGCCATGCCGGCGCGGATGTCCGGGCTCGTGACGCGCTCGCCGTAGAGCTGGGCTGGGCCGGTCACGACCGCACGGTGCGGATCGCACAGGATGATCCGCGCCCCCATGCCGACGAGCTTGTCGACGAAGAAGAGCCGGCTCTCGAACATCTTCTCGAAGACGAGGATCGTGCCCCTGGCCTGCGTGGCGGTCACCACCGCGATCGACGTCAGGTCGGCCGGGAAGGCCGGCCACGGCCCGTCCTCGATCTTCGGGATCTGGCCGCCGAGGTCGTCCCGGATGACGAGCTCCTGGCCGGGCGGCACGCGGATGCTCGTCCCGTCGACCTCGACATGCACGCCTAGCCGCTCGAACGCCGGCAGGATCGAGACGAGGTCTTCCGCTGCGGCGTGGGTGATCGTCAGGTCGCTGCCTGTGACCGCCGCTAGCCCGATGAAGCTCGCGACCTCGATGTGCTCGGGGCCGATCCGGTGCTCGCCGCCCGCCAGCCGCTCCACGCCCTGGATGCGAAGCACGTTGGACCCGATCCCCTCGATCGATGCGCCGAGCGTGTTCAGAAAGCGGCAGAGATCCTGGACATGCGGCTCGCATGCCGCGTTCGACAGCACGGTCTCGCCCTCGGCGAGCACCGAGGCCATCACGGTGTTCTCGGTTGCCATGACGCTCGCCTCGTCGAGGAAGATCGGCTTGCCGCGGAGGCGGCGCGCGTGCATGTCGTAGCGGCCGTCGATCGCGATCTCCGTCCCGAGCTCTGCAAAGGCGTGGATGTGCGGGTCGAGGCGCCGGCGGCCGATCACGTCGCCGCCCGGCGGTGGCGCAAGCGCGCGGCCCTTGCGCGCGAGCAGTGGCCCGGCGAGCAGGAACGACGCTCGGATCTGGCGGCACAGCTCCTCGTCGAGCTCGTGCTTCTCGATCTCGGCGGCGTGCACCCGCACCTCGTTGGAGCCGGTCCACTCGGCCTCGGCGCCGAGATCGGCGATCAGCTCGACCATCGTCTCGACGTCGCGGATGCGCGGCACGTTCTCGAGCCGCACGGGCTCGTCGGTGAGCAGGCATGCCGCGAGGATCGGCAACGCGCCGTTCTTGTTGCCCGCCGCCCGAACGCTGCCGTGGAGCGGTCGCCCGCCCTCGATGACGAAGGACTGCATCAGCGCGTCGGAGACGAGTGTACGGCTCATGGCGACAGCTGCTTTCGGGTCGGGGGCCGCCGGAGGCGGGGTATCGTAGCGAGGCGTCTTGACTCTCTCACGCGAACAGGCCTGGAGCACGCTTACCCGCTACACGAAGAGCGAATCGCTCCTGCGACACGCGCTCGCGGTCGAGGCGTCGACGCGGTGGTATGCACGGCATTTCGGTGAGGATGAGGAGGACTGGGGCGTCGTCGCGCTGCTGCACGACTTCGACTACGAGATCCACCCCACCCTCGACCAGCACCCGCAGGACGGCGCGCAGATCCTGCGTGACGAGGGCTATCCCGACTGGGCGATCGAGGCGGTCCTCTCGCACGCGGAGCACCTCGCGATGCCCCGCGACACCCAGCTCAAGCGCACGCTGTTCGCCTGCGACGAGCTCTCCGGGTTCGTCCACGCGTGCGGCCTCGTGCGGCCGACGGGCCTCGACGGGCTCGAGCCGAAGTCGGTGAAGAAGAAGCTCAAGCAGCCGTCCTTCGCGGCCGGCGTCCACCGCGACGAGGTGTACGCGGGTGCCGAGCTTCTCGGTCTGGAGCTCGACGAGCACATCTCGAACGTCGTGGAGGCGCTGCAGCCGATCTCGGGCGAGCTCGGGCTCCGCACGGCCGCGGACGCCCCTGCGGTCTAGGAGGGTTTGGCGGCCCGCCGACTCAGCTTGATGTTTCGCCAAATCCTCCTGGGCCGCTCTCGCGTCAGAGCGCGCCGACGAGCCGCTGGAGGTCGTCCTCGTTCGTCCACCAGCCGCACGAGACGCGCACGAGGTCGCGACCCGGAAGGTCGCGGACCGCGACGCCGGCCTGCGCCAGGCGGGCGACGGTCGCCTCGGAGGCCTCGCCTGCCGGCGGGCGGAACGAGACCAGCGTCGCGTCGCCCGGCAGGACCTCGACGCGCGGCGCGAGGAGCTCCCGGCAGCGCGCCGCTATCGTCGCGGCGCGCTCGTAGCACCAGTCCGGCGCCGTGTCGATCGCCGCCGCGAGCCCGGCCAGGAGCGGAAGCGCGGACCAGTTCGGCTCGAACCGCTCCGCCCCGGCACGGGGCACGAAGCGCCCGTCAGGGCCGTGCTCGGCCTGGGAGAGGAAGCTGGGTCGAGTGACGCGGAGGCGCTCGGGGTCGGCGACGTACAGACCGCCCGTCTCACCCGGCCCGCAGAGCCACTTCTGGCCGGAGACCGTGTAGAAGTCCGCCGTTCCGGCCTGAACCGACACCGCGCCGACCGACTGGGCGCCGTCGACGAGGATCGGCACAGCGGCCCGCTCGCGCAACTCGTCGACCGGGAGCCGGACGCCGGTCGTCCATAGGACGTGCGAGACGGCGATCAGGCGCGTGCGCGGCCCGACGGCGGCCAGAATCGCATCGGCGTCCGGCGTGACGACGACGACGCGGGCGCCGGAGGTGTGGAGCGGGCCGACGAGGCCGAAGTGCTCCGAGTCGGTCGTGACCACCTCGTCCTCCGGCCCGAGGCCCAGCCCGGCCGCGACGATGTTGCAGCCGTCCGTGGTCGATGCGGTCAGCGCGACGAGCGACGGCTCGACGCCGAGCAGCGCGGCAATCCGTTCGCGCACCGCGGCTCGGAGCGCGATTGCCCTGTCGAGGAACGCCGACCCGGAGCGTCCCTCCCGCGCCTGCCAGTCCAGCTCGGCCCGTATCGCCTCGAGCGTCCACGTCGCGTACGGGCCGTTCGTGCCTGCGTTCAGGTAGGCCACTCGCTCCAGCACCGGAAAGAGCGCGCGGCCCTCGTCGAAGGTCATCCGACGGCGGTCTCCACCGGCGCGTGGTCGGACAGCAGCCGCCCGCCGTGGATGCGGCGCTCTTCGGGCCAGACTGCGAGCGGGGTCGCGGGCGCGCCGCGCACGAGCACGTGGTCGATGCCGGGACCGAGCTCCGACCACCCGGGCAGCGCCGGGAGCTCCGTGGCTCGGAGGTTGAAGTCGCCCGCGAGCACGCACACGTCCCCCGGGCGCGCTGTGGCGTCGACGAGGGCGACGGCGCGGCGCACCTCACCGGCCGGCACCTCGTGGTCGCGGAAGTCGTTCGATGCGTGGAGGTTGCCGACGACGAGCCCGTCGGCCCGTACGACATGACACACACGCCGCTCACGCCGGCCCTCGCTGATCTGCCGCTCGCGGTGCTCGCGGACGGCGAGTGGAGGACGGAGCAGGAGCGCATTCGCCTGGCCCGCGATCGCAGAGCGGAAGAGCCCCTGGTGCAGCCGCGTGATCCAGCCTCCCAGCCAGTCCGGCAGCCACGGCCGGCGTGCGACCGTCCAGCGCGCGATCATGCCGCCGCTCCAGCGCTCGAGGCGGGGCAGAGCCCAGAGTGGGAGCTCCTGCAGGCAGAGGACGTCGGGGCCGTCGGCGGTGGCGAGCCGGATCATGCGTTCGAGCTGCGTCCGCCTTCCCGGAGGCTTCGTGTTGCCGTGGAAGACGTTCCAGCTGCGCACGAGGAGGGCCACCGGCCGCCGTAGTCTAGGGAGCGTGCGCGTCCTGATCGCCGACCCGCCCGCGTTCACGCCCGCATACGACCACGAGCTCTCCGCAGCGCTCTCGCGGGCGGGAGCCGACACGGAGCTCGTGACCAGCCGGTTCCGCTTCGGCGCCGTCCCCGCCCCCGTCGGCTACCGCCGTCGCGAGCCTTTCTACCCCCTGTCGTCGCGCCTGTTCGGACGCTCACGCCTGCGGCTGCCGCTGAAAGCCGTCGAGCATCCGTTCGGAGCGGCGCTGCTGGACCTCGCCCGGCCGGACGTGCTCCACCTGCAGTGGGTCGCCGTACCCGAGCTCGACCGGTGGCTGCTGCGGCCGCGCGCGCCGCTCGTGTTCACGGCGCACGACCTGCTGCCGCGGCGGACAGCGGCGAAGCGCGACCTGTGGCTGCGGCTCTTCGGCCGGTTCGAGCGTGTCGTCGCGCACAGCGAGCGCGGCCGCGAGACGCTCGCCCGGTTCGGCGTCCGCGAGGAGCGCCTGCGCGTGATCCCGCACCCGGTCACGCCGACCGATCCGCCCCGCACCGACGACGGCTCCACCGTGCTCGCCCTCGGCATCGTCCGGCCGTACAAACAAGTCGACCACGCCGCCGAGGCCGTGCGGCGCGTGCCGGGTGCCAGGCTGCTGGTCGCGGGCGACCCGGTCGGGCCGCTGCCGCCGCTCGACGGCGCCGACCTCCGGCTCGGCTACCTCCCGGAGTCGGAGGTGCAGCGGGCACTCGGCGACGCGACCGTTGCCGTCTTCCCCTACCGTGCCGAGCTCGACCAGTCGGGGGCGCTACTCCAGGCGCTCGGTGCCGGGCTGCCGGCGGTGGTCTACGACGTCGGTGGCCTCGGCGAGCCGGTCCGTGCCTTCGGGGCGGGCCGGGTCGTGCCGCCGGACGACGTCGACGCGCTCGCCTCGGCACTCGCCGAGCTGCTCGGGGACGCCGCCGCACTCGACGCGGCACGCGCCGGTGCACGCCGTGCGCGTGAGGCGCTCACCTGGGACGCTGCCGCCGACGCACATCTCGACCTCTACCGCGAGCTCCTGTGATCCTCCGACGCCGGCCGTTCGCCGAGCTCGTCGAGCGGCAGCTCGCGCTCGTCGAGACCGACGATGCCGACCTCGTCGCGGACGTCGACGCAGCCCGCCGCGCCTACGCACAGGCCGACCGCGACGACGCGGAGGAGGCGTTCGGCGACTATCAGCTGTCCCTCGAGGCGCTCAAGGATCGGCTCGTGGAGGTGCGCGACGCATTCGCCGCCACCATCGACGACGCATCGTCGTACGAGCGCGAGTTCGAGCGTGCAGCCGTGCGGCGCTGGCCCGACATCGAGGCCGTCTGACCCCAAGGCGTCGCCCGGTGTCGATGAGAGGATGCGCGCCGTGAGCGTCCCGCTCGAGGACTACGGGCTGATCGGCGATCTCCAGACCGCCGCCCTCGTCAGCAGGGACGGCTCGATCGACTGGCTCTGCCTACCGCGATTCGACTCCGGAGCGATCTTCGCCCGGCTGCTCGGCGACGACACGCACGGACGGTGGCTGCTCGCGCCGGCCGACGCCCACGCCGCGTCCGGCCGCCGCTACGTCGACGAGACGCTCGTGCTCGAGACCGATCTGGAGACGCCTGCAGGGGCCGTCCGCCTCATCGACTTCATGCCGCCACGCGGGGAGGCGCCGGATGTCGTGCGCATCGTGGAGGGGCTGCGCGGAACGGTCGAGATGACGATGGAGCTGGTCCTGCGCTTCGACTACGGCTCGATCGTCCCGTGGGTTCGCTCGCTCGACGGTGTGCTGAGCGGCATCGCCGGCCCTGACGCAGTGAGCTTCCAGACGCCGGTGGAGCTTCGCGGGCAGAACCTGCGCACGTATGCCGAGTTCACCGTCCGCGAGGGCGATCGCGTGCCGTTCGTGCTGACCTGGTACCCGTCGCACGAGGAGGTGCCGTCGCCCGTCGACGCGGAGCAGGCGCTCCGGGACACCATCGAGTTCTGGCAGGAGTGGGACAGCCATTGCACGCACACCGGCCGGTGGCACGACGCACTGCACCGGTCGCTGCTCGTCCTCAAGGCCCTCACGTACGAGCCGACCGGCGGCATCGTCGCCGCGCCCACGACCTCGCTGCCCGAGGCGATCGGCGGCGTGCGGAACTGGGACTACCGGTATTGCTGGCTCCGCGACGCGACCCTCACCCTGCTGTCGCTGCTTCGGGCCGGTTACAAGACCGAGGCGGGCGCGTGGCGCGACTGGCTCCTGCGCGCCATCGCGGGTGATTCGGCCGACCTCCAGATCATGTACGGCGTGGCGGGCGAGCGCAGGTTGCAGGAGTTCGAGCTGCCATGGCTCCCCGGCTATGACCGCTCGAGCCCGGTGCGGATCGGGAACGGCGCCTCCGAGCAGCTGCAGCTCGACGTCTACGGCGAGGTGGCCGACGCGCTCTTCGAGGCGCGGCGCCTCGGGCTTGAGCCGTCGATCGACGCCTGGCGGATCAGCCGGCGGCTGCTCGAATGGCTCGAGTCGGGGTGGCGAGAGCCGGATCAGGGCATCTGGGAGGTGCGCGGGCCGCGCCGCCACTTCACGCACTCGAAAGTCATGGCCTGGGTCGCGTTCGACCGGGCGGCCCGCTCGGTCGAGCTCTTCGGCCGCGAAGGGCCGGCAGACCGCTGGCGCGCGATGGCCCACGAGATCCACGCCGAGGTCCTGCGCGAGGCGTGGAACGAGGAGATCGGCGCGTTCGCGCAGTCGTACGGCTCGGACCGCCTCGACGCGGCGGTGTTGATGATGCCGTTGGTCGGCTTCCTCCCCGCGCGGGAGGAGCGCATGGTTCGGACCGTCAACACCATTCGCACGGATCTGACCCGTGGCGGGCTCGTCGAGCGCTACCGGGCCGACGAGGGCAACGTCGAGGTCGACGGGCTGCCGCCCGGCGAGGGCACGTTCCTGCCGTGCTCGTTCTGGCTCGCGCAGGTGCTCGCGATGCAGGGCCGCGACGTGGCGGCGCATGCGCTCTTCGAGCAGCTGCTCGCCCTCCGCAACGACCTCGGACTGCTGGCCGAGGAATACGACACCGATCGCGGCCGCCTGGTCGGAAACTTCCCGCAGGCGTTCACCCACCTCTCGCTGGTCGACGCGGCGCTCCAGCTCGCAGGCGAGGGAGGCCTGCGCACGGAGGAGCACGTGGGAGACGACGGCAGCGCGGACTGACGCGGCGAACGGTCACCGGTGACCGAAGTGGTGCGCGTTCGGCAGCGAGTCGGCGACCTCGATCGTGCCTGCGATCCGGCGGGCGATTGGCCCCAGCGTCTCGACCGAAGACACGAGCACGTTCCGGTTCTCGCCCACGCGTTCGAAGCGGCCGCGGGCGAGGAGCAGCGGCTCACCGCGCACGACCGCGCGATGCCGGTCGTATACCTGTGGCGGCACGATCAGGTTCACCTGGCCGAGCTCGTCCTCGAGCAGCATGAAGACGATCCCGTTCGCGGTCGACGGCCGCTGGCGCGCGACGGCCATGCCGGCGAACGCCACACGACTGCCGTGGCGGGCGTCGTGCAGCTGCGAGCTCGTGAGCACGTCGGCGGGCAGGTGCTCGCGCAGGAGCTCGATCGGGTGCGCACCGATCGACACGCTCGTGCCTCGGTAGTCCGCGAGCATTCGCTCCCAGGCCGTCAGGTCGGGGAGCTCCGGCGTCTCGACGGTCGGATCGAGGGGCAGGGCCAGCTGCTTGGCCTCACCCCCGCTCCCGGCCACGCTCTGCGGGCGATGCACGAGCCCGAGCTCCCAGAGCAGGTCGCGCCGCCGCGTGCCGAGGCAGTCGCACGCTCCCGAGCCGACGAGCGCCTCGAGCCGCGCCCGCTCGATCGGGACGCGCCGCGCGAGGTCTGAAACGTCCGCGAAGGGCCCATCCGCCTGCCGCGCGGCGACGACCGCAGCCGCGCCGTCCGTGCCGAGCGAGGTCACGTACTCGAGGCCCATCCGTACGACCGGGGAGACCGCGTCCTCCTCGGCGCTGCACACGGCCTGGACGTCGCTGAGGTTCACGTCCGGCGGCAGCGTCCTGACCCCGCGCCGCTGCGCGTCGCGCACGAGCGAGGCGGGCGGGTAGAAGCCCATCGGCTGCGCGTTCAGGAGCGAGCAGAGGAACTCGGCCGGATAGTGGTGACGAAGCCACGCGGACTGGTAGGCGAGGAGGCCGAAGGCGGCCGCGTGTGACTTCGGGAAGCCGAAGCCCGAGAAGCCGGCCAGCTTGTCGTAGACCGCGTCCGCAACCCTCTCGTCCACGCCGTTTCGGACCGCGCCCTCGACGAAGCGGCCGCGGTAGGCCTCGATCGCCTCCTCGCTCCGCTTGCGGCTCATCGCCCGCCGCAGCCCCTCCGCCTCCCCGATCGAGAAGCCGGCAAGCGCGATCGCCACGTCGAGCACCTGGTCCTGGAAGACGACGACGCCGAGCGTCGAGCGGAGCGGCTCCCGGAGCGACTCGTGGTCGACCGGCCAGACGAAGCCGGGGTCCTCGCGCAGTCGCTGGCGGTGCTCGATGTACGGGTGCACCGCCTTGCCCTGGATCGGCCCCGGCCGCACGAGCGCGACCTGGACGGTCAGGTCGTCGAGGTTCTCGGGCAGCGTGCGCAGCAGGCTCTGCATCTGCGCTCGGCTCTCGATCTGGAAGTCGCCGACCGTGTCGGCCCGCTGGATGTCTGCGTAGACGGCAGAGTCGTCGAGCGGGATGCGCGAGAGGTCGATCGGGTCGCCGTAGGCCTCGGCGATCTGCTCCACGCAGTCCTCGACGGCCGAGAGCATGCCCAGGCCGAGGAGGTCGATCTTCAGGAAGCCGGCGTCCGAGCACGAGTCCTTGTCCCACTGGCAGAGCTGCCTCCCGGCCATGGCCGCCGGCTGCACCGGGACGAGCTCGACGAGCGGCCGCGTCGAGATGACCATGCCGCCGGGGTGCTGGGAGACGTGTCGCGGCAGGCCCGCGATCTCGGCGGTCAGCTCGGCAAAAGCCCGCCAGCGCGGCGAGACGAGGCGGCGCTCGGCATCGGGCAGGAGCGCGAGCTCCTCGGCCACCCGCTTCGCGTTCCAGCCGTCCGAGACGCGTGCGAGCCGCTCGAGCTCGGCGAACGGCAGCCCGAGCGCCTTGCCGACCTCGCGGATTGCCCCCCGGCTGCGATAGGTCGCGAAGCTGGCGACGAGCGCGGCGTGCTCGCGACCGTAGCGCTCGGTCACCCGGATGATCAGCTTCTCGCGGATGTCGCGCGGGAAGTCGAGGTCGATGTCCGGCACCGTCTCGAGCTCGCGGTTCAGGAACCGGCCGAGCGAGAGCTCGTTCGCGACCGGGTCGACGTGCGAGAGGCCGGTGAGGTAGCAGACGATCGACCCGACGGAGCTGCCGCGGCCGCGACCCGGAGGCAGGAAGCGGCGCGGAGACCCGACACCGCGCACCTCGCGTGCGCACTCCCGCGCCAGCTCCAGCACCTCCCAGTGCAGGAGGAAGAAGCCCGCCAGGCCGAGCTCGTCGATGAGCGCGAGCTCGTCCTCGAGGCGCGCGACGGCGGCGCGCCGGAGGTCCTGGGTCGACTCGCGGCGTGTGCCGTAGCGGTCGTCGAAGGCGTGCCAGCACACCTCGGCGAGCTGCGCGATTGCGGGGTCGCGGCCGTCGGAGAAATCCGGGTAGCGGTAGCCGAGCTCCTGGGTGAGGTCGAACTGCAGTCGCTCGGCGAGCTCCGCGCTGCGCTCCGCGGCACCTCTGTCGAGCGGGCCAAGGCGGTCGAGCATCTCCCCCGGCAGGCGGAGCACGGCCTCGCGGTTTCCGCGTCGCTCGCGCTCGCAGCCGTCGAGCGGAGCGCGGCTGCGGATGGCGACGAGCACGTCCTGGAGCTGCAGGCGGCGTGCATCGTGCACATGGACGTTGCCGGTCGCGACGGTACGGACGCCGAGGTGCTCGGCGAGGTCGCGGAGGCGAGCGGCTCGACTGCTGTCGCCGCGCTCGTAGGGCCGTTGCAGCTCGACGAAGAAGCGGTCGTCCCCGAACGCACGCGCCAGCCGCGCGGCGCCGTTCGGGTCGAGCAGGCCGAGCCCCTGCCGCGAGCAGCCGGAGAGGCAGACCAGCCCGTCGTGCAGCCGCTCGAGCAGGGCGAGGTCGAGTTCGGGCGCGAGCGGTTCCGCTCCTTCCTTGGGCCTCGTGCCCGCATGCGCCGCCGTCAGCAGCCGGCAGAGGTTCGAGTAGCCAGCCCGTGTCTCCACGAGCAGCGTCACGTGCGCGCCGCCGCGCAGCGTCACCTCGGCGCCGGTGATCGGCCGGACACCGAAGAACGTGGCCGCGTGCGCGAACTCGAGCGAGCCGTAGATGCCCTCGTGGTCGGTCAGCGCGACGGCGCCGTACCCGAGCTCGGCAGCGCGCGCCGCGAGCTCCTCCGGCTGCGAGGCGCCGTCGAGGAAGGAGTAGGCCGAGTGGCAGTGCAGCTCGACGTAGCGGCCGGCAGTCCGCGCTCGCGCCCGCTCGCTCGCCCTCGGCTCGGGGATGCGGCGACGCCTGTGTGGGGTCTCCACCGGGGCCTCAGCGGTCATACTCCGCCCCCATGAGCGACCCCGTTCTGACCCCGTTCGGCGCAGGCGAGGTGATCGGCGTCGCGCCGCGGCGGCGGGTCGAGATCATCTCCGACGACGACACGCTGCATGCGACGTGGTCGCGGTTCGGCTCGCGCAGCGTCGGCGCGGACCTGCACGTCCATCGCCGCCACACCGATCTCTTCTACGTGCTCGAGGGAGAGCTGACCGTCAGGCTCGGGGTCGAGGATCGGGGCGTTGCCGTGCCCGCCGGGACGCTCGCACGGGTGCCGCCGCTCGTCGTCCACGGCTTCCGGAATGACAGCGACGCGGAAGTCCGCTACCTCAACTTCCACGCACCGGGCGAGCAGTTCGCCGAGTACCTGCGCGCGATGCGCGACCGCCGCGAGTTCTCCTACGACCAGCATCCGCCGCCCGCGGACGGCGGCCGCCCCACGTCGGAGGCTGTCATCGGCGGCGAGGGCTTCGTCGCCGATGGGCCCGGCCTGCGCGTGGCGCTGCTCGCGGACGTGGAGGAGATCGGAATCTCCGAGGCGTGGAGCGAGCCGGGTGGCCCGTCGCCGCCGCCACACCTCCATCGGCGCCACGTCGAGTCGTTCTACGTGCTCGCGGGCGAGATGGCGTTCACGGCCGGCGACCGCGAGCTCAATGCGGGAGCGGGCTCGTTCGTGCAGATCCCCGCCGGCGTCCCGCACACCTTCGCGTTCCCGGGCTCCGAGCCGGTCCGGTTCCTGAACCTGCACACGCCCAGCTGCGGGTACGGGGCCTTCCTGCGCGGCCTGCACGAGGCGCGGACGGACGACGACCTCATGGCCGTTCGGGCCGCGTTCGACCAGGTCGCAGTCTCCTAGGTGGATCCCACCTACTCGCCGACGTGGTTCGAGACGTTCGGCCGGCCGGACGAGGCGGCGACCGCACGCGAGGTCGCCTTCCTGACGCGTGTCCTGCCTCCCGCGCCCGCGGCGGTGCTGGACGTGCCGTGCGGCTTCGGCCGGCACGGGCTCGCGCTGGCGGCGCTCGGCTACCGCGTGACCGGCGTCGAGCGCGATCCGGCGGCCGCGGCCGAGGCGCGGACGAGCGGCATCGAGGTGCACGAGCTCGACGTGCGGCGGCTCAACGAGCTCGAGGAGACCTTCGACGCCGTGATCTGCATGTGGGCCAGCTTCGGCTGGTTCTCCGACGACGCGAACGCCGCGGTGTTCGCCTCGATGGCCGACAAGGCGCGGCGCGTGCTCGTGCTGGACGTCTACGAGCCCGCGTTCTTCCGACCGCGGCAGGGTGCGATCGACAACCACGGCGTGCGCGAGGTCAGGCGTGTCGAGGGCGACCGTCTGATCACGACGCTCGACTACCGGGACGGCGGTCGCGACGTGTTCGAATGGCGGCTCTACGAGCCGGAGGAGCTCGCGGCGCTCGGAGCTGCCGTCGGGCTGCGGATCGACACGGTCTGCGCGGGCTACGACCTGTCGGCGCGGCCGGCCGGCGAGTCGCCGCGCGTGCAGTACGTCTTCCGGCGCAATACTTGAGGCATGACCTGGGACGAGCTCGTCGCCGACGTGACGGCCGCCCATCCGGATCTGAAGCCCGGGCAGATGTTCGGCATGCCGTGCCTCAAGCGCGCGAACGGCAAGGTCGTCGCAGGCCACTGGAAGGACGGCGGCCTGACGGTGAAGCTCACCGACGAGGCCGCGCGGGAGGACGCGCTCGCGGTCGACGGCGCCGAGCTCTTCGATCCGGGCATGGGCCGCGTCATGCGCGAATGGGTGCTCGTGCCGGAAGCGCAGCACGATCGCTGGCGCGACCTGGTCGAACGCGCCGTCTAGATGGCTGCGCCCGGGCGGGAACGCTACGACGACATCTGCGACGCGCTCACGGCCTGGCACGAGGACGTTCGTCGCAGCGTGATCTTCGGCATGCCGTGCCTGAAGAAGTCCGGCCGCGTCATCGCCGGCTTCCCGCGCCGGGGAATCGGCATGGTCTTCAAGCTCACCGATCCCGAGGCGCATGCACGGGCGCTCGCGCTCCCGGGCGCGCAGCTCTTCGATCCCTCCGGACGCGGCAACACGATCTTCAAGCAATGGGTGGTGGTTCCGCCGGATCAGGCGGACGAATGGGAGTCGCTGGCGATGGATGCGCTGCGCGGCGCGTAGCACGGTTCCTGGCGACCCGAGCGCTCGGCGGAGCCGGGATTCGCCCGGTGGGAGCCGAGTGCGGCCAGGGGCCGTGCTCATGCCCCGCGCTGGGAGAACCAGGCCCCGGCCTCCTCGTCGCGGTAGACGCACGCGTTCTCCCCCGACTCGAGCACGACGTCGAAGTAGCGGCGGTCGACCGGCTCCTCCGTCCACCAGCGGTCGACGACCCGCCATTCCTCGCGGACGATCGCGACCGGTTGGCGGTTGACCCTGACCGGCGAGCCGTCGAAGCCCGCCTCGACCAGCGCCGGCCGCGGCGCGTTCAGCCGCTTTGCGACGCGAGCGTCCGCGCTAGTCGTCACGCGGCACGAACAGGGCTCGAGCCTCGGGGATCCGCGACCACGGCGCAACTTCGACGACTGCGCACACCGACCCCGACCCGGTCGACGCGCGTACCTGGCGCAGCCCTTCTCTGAGCCGCCCCCCGAGCTCCTCTCCCGCAGGCGCAACGAGGGCGAGCTGGCTGCCCACGTGCTCCGCGAGCTCGACCGCCTCCAGCCTCAGCTCCACCACCGGGGCGGGGATCTCGACGAGCTTCGGCCCGAGCGCGGCGCGCAGGCGCGCCTCGTCGGCCGTCGACTCCCGCAGCGTGACGGTGCGGCGCCACGAGCCGCCGCCCACGAGCCTCGCGGAGACGGCCGCCTTGCGGAGCGGCCGCCCTCCCCGCTCCGGCCGGGCCAGCAGCCGCTCGAGCAGCGCGCCGAATGCGCGCCGGAGGGTCAATTCATTTGCGACCGCCTCCGGGAAGGAGAGCGACTCGGCGAGCTCGGCGGCCGGGGCGCGTCCTCGCACGCGCCGCCGGCCGCCCCCACGGGCCAGTCCCCAGGCCCGCGCGCCTTCCTGTCCGAGCCGCTCCGCGACGGCTCCACCCGGAAGCCGTGCGAGCTCGCCCAGCCGTCGCACCCCGAGCCCCTCGAGCTCGGCGTACCGGTCGGCCGGCAGCGGCAGCAGCGAGAGCGGCAGCGGCGCCAGGAAGTCCTGTTCCTCCTCGTTCCGCACGATGAGCGCCTGGCCCGCACGCGCCACGCTGGCGGCTGCGAGCGCAGCGAAGCGGCGGCTCGCCGCCCCCGCGCGCGGATCCCATGTGGAGCCGACAGCGGCGAGCGCACGCTCGAGTGCCGCCTCGACGCCGCCGTAGAGCCGTTCGACGCCCTTCGTCTCGAACGTGACGGCACCCGGCTGCTCGGGGTCGACGGCGAAGCCCGCGTCCTCGAGCCGGCGCAGGACGCCCTCCCACTCCTGCTCGACCGCGGCCGGATCGCGCTCGACGAGCACGAGACCCGGACAGGTGGCGAGTGCCTCGCCCATGCGCATGCCGGGATAGACGCCCGCGGCCTGCGCGGCGGCCGTGACGGGCCCGATCAGCGGTTCGGTGCCTGCCTCCGGCCCGAGCGCGACCGGCTCGAGCGCGAGCCGCGGCCGAGAGCGCAGCGCGGCTCGCAATTCGAAGGCCGGGATGAGTACACAGGCGATCATGGGAACGTCTGTTCTATACGAACACGTGTTCCCCTGTCAAGTGGATGTAGCGGCGTTTACCGGGTGGCGACGGCGTCCGCGATCCGCTCGAGCGTGTCCGCCACTTCGTCGAGTGGTGCACGCGTGTCGATCTCCGCCGTCGCGCCCGCGCGCAAAAGCGGCTCGAAGGTCGCCAAGTCGTTCAAGATCCGATCTCGCTCGGCCTCCGACTTGCCGAAGTTGTTCGTCTCGCGCGTGGTCACGCGCTCGAGAATCACCTCAGCGGGTGCACTCAACAGCACCACCGCATCGAAGCGCGGATAGAAGCTCCCCTGATTGGCCACGCAGCCGGAGACGAACAGGACGCCCTCCTCGTGCTGGTCCAGCAGCGCGTGGACGCGGTCCTCGCGCCACAGCTGCTCCGACCCGCCCACGTCGGAGGACAGCACCTCCACCGCGTAGCCGCCGTCGTCCGTGTCGACGACCCGATGTCCCCTGCGTGCGAGCTCGACCAGAGCGGCTGACTTGCCCGTACCGGACATCCCCGTCACGAACACCACAGCCACTCGTCGACCCTAGCGTCACGTCGGGCCGCCGAACCCTCCTAGCGGGCAGCTGGTTGGAACGGGCCGCGTACATCCAGGATCGTGGCGAGGCGCTCGAACCCGAGCCGCTCGAACAGGTCGCCCATCGCCGACTCGCGGCGCCACGCGTGCACACGCTGGAAGCCGGCACGCCGCGCCGCCTGGACCTGGGCCGAGATCAGGCACCGGGCGACGCCTCGACGTCGCCAGGCGGTGAGAACGGTCGTCATGCGGATGACCGCGGTCTCGTCGTCGATGCGGCAGATCGTGGAGAAGCCGATCGGGCTGTCGTCCACGAGCGCGAGGGAGGTCAGGCCGAGGAGGACGGCGGGGTCGCCGAGCGAGTAGAGCATCCACCGATGCTGTGTCCCCGCGCGCCAGACCAGCGTCACGCGGGTCTCCGGGTACGTCTCCACCGCGATCGCGTGCAGGGCGGGCATCAGGTCGGTCCGGTCGGTGAGCCACGCGAGGTCGACGCCGTCGGGACAAGGGTGCTCCGGGAACGGCCGCTCCGCCAGCTCGAACGACAGCTGCTGGGAGCGGTCGAACTCCGCGAACCCGCGCCGCTGCAGGAAGCCGAGCGAGTGCGGATCGTCCGCCCGCACCTCGCAGTGCAGCCCGTCCTTGCCGAGCCGCTCCACGCGCTGCGACAGCTCGCCGAGGAGCGCCGTGCCGATCCCCTGACCGTGGTACGCGGGATCGACGGCGACGGAGACGAACGGATGTGTGGACTCGAGCGAGTTCGGATCGCCGGCGAGCCAGCCGACCCCGACCAGCTCGCCGTCGACGCACGCGACGAGGTCGACGCGGTCGAGCTCGCTCGCCCGCAACAGCCCGTGCATCTCTGCGCTCGTCGGGTCGTGGGGCGTCACGCCGTTGTGGATCGCGACGGCCCGCTCGACCTCTTCGAACCCACCCATGGGGCGAATCTCCAGAGGCACGGCGCGATCTTGGCAGACCGCAGGCTGGATGCGAATCCCCCGCCGGACGCGCTAGCGGTACTGCTCGATCAGCGACCGGCCCATGTCCTGTGCGCGCCGGGCGGCGTCAACGTCACCCTCCGCCGCGGCGACGATGGAGCCCTTCATGAGGATGTGCCAGGAGTGCGCGAACGCGTCCGGGTCGCGCAGCCCCGCCTCCGCCGCGAGCGTGCGCAGGATCGAGCGGATGTTCGCGAGGTGCATGCCGCTCGCGCGTCCGAACGGGTGCTCGCGGTCCGCTGTTTCCAGCAGCACGTTGATGAACGCACAGCCCTCGAAGTCGTCGCGGCGGAACCACTCGTCGAACAGGTCGAAGATCGCGAGCAGCTGCTCCTCCGGAGTGTCGCCCCTCCCTCGGGCGCCCGCCTCCACCCACCCTCGTGTCCACTGCTCCTCGCGCTGCTCCATGAACGCCAGCACGAGGTCGTTCTTCGATGGGAAGTGCTGGTAGAGCGTCGCCTTGGCGACCGCTGCATGGCTGACGATCTCGTTGATCCCGACCGCACGGACGCCGCGCCGCGAGAACAACACATAGGCGCTCTCCAGGATGCGACGGCGCGGCTCGGCCTGGACCGCGGTGTCGACCACGTTGTGCAAGCGGATCCCTTCCTCAGCGGTCGGACAGGACGGTCCGTTGATGGTACCGGGCGATCCGGCAAGATGGCTGCGTGACACAGGCGTCGATCGCCGTTCGGCCGGCGACGGCCGCCCGCTGGGACGACCTGGTGTCGCTGTTCGAGCGCCGCGGCCCACGGGGCGGCACACCGATCGCCGACGGCTGCTGGTGCCAGTTCTGGCATCAGCGCGGGCGGGCGTACTCCGAGGGCTGGGGAGCCGGTCATCGGGCGCGCCTCGAGGAGCGTGTCCGATCGAGGCCGGCGCCCGGACTGCTCGCCTATCTCGACGGCGAGGCGGTCGGCTGGTGCAGGCTCGGGCCGCGGGAGTCCTTCGAGCGCCTCGAGGCCTCTCGCCCGCTCGCGAGGGTCGACGACATGCCGGTGTGGTCGGTGGTGTGCTTCTACGTCCACCCGGCGGCGAAGCGCCGCGGCGTGGCCTCCGCCCTGCTCGCCGCCGCGGTCGACCGCGCGACGCGGGCCGGTGCGCCGGCCCTCGAAGCCTACGCGGCCCGGGAGAACCACGCGAACATCGACGCGTACACCGGCTACCTGCCGATGTTCCTCGCCGCGGGCTTCGAGCCGGTCGCGGACGGCGGTCGTCGGACGATCGTCCGCAGAGCGCTGCGGCGGGTCTAGTCTCGGCCGGTGGACGAGGAGGAACGGGCGTTCCGGCGCCTCTACGGGCCCTGGGCAGAGCAGACACCGCTGGGCGCGGCCGTGCTACTCGACGGGCTCGACGCCCCGTGGTGGATCTCCGGCGGCTGGGCGATCGAGGCGTTCACCGGCGTCAGCCGCCGTCACGAGGACGTCGACGTCACGATCTTCCGGCGGAACGTCGCCGCGCTGCGCCGGCAGCTCGGCGGCACCCACCACCTGTGGGCCGCCGGCTCGGGCACTCTCCGGCCGGTTACCGACGAGCGGCCGCGCGTTCCCTCCTGGGCCGGTCAGATCTGGATCCGCGAGCATGCGCTCGCACCGTGGCTCGTCGACGTCCAGCTGAACGCGGGTGACCGCAAGGGCTGGGTCTTCAAGCGCGACCCGGCCGTCGTGCTCCCGCTGGACTGGGCGACCTGGACCGCGGCCGACGGCGTCCGCTACCTCAGGCCTGAGCTCGTCCTCGCGCACAAGGTGCGGCTCGCCCGGACGAAGGACGACGACGACCTCGCCGCGACACTGCCGCTGCTCGAGCCACGCGCGCGCGCCTGGCTCAGCGACTACGTGGACCGCGCCGCGCCCGGCCATCGGTGGCAGGGCCGATTGCGGGGCTAGAGCCGACGTGCGCGGAACGCCTCGGTGACGTACGGCATCGCCAGGGCGCCGTCGGGCCCCGCGGCCTCGTCGTACAGCCGGTCGACCGACTCGAGGACGGGCGCGCGTTCGGCCTCCGGGAGCGTCGCGCAGTAGCTCCGCGAGAGGACGAGGTCGCGCAACCGGTCGCGGTCGAGCGGCTGCTGCCAGCGCCACTGCCGTTCCTCGACGGGCCCGAACAGCCCCGAGGCGTCGAGGTCCGGTCCCACGTCGATGGACCTGACACGCTCGCCGCCGACGATGTCGCTGAGCGTCGAGACCCACTCGATGTCCTCGTCGCGAATGTTCCAGATCAGGCCGACCGTGCCGCCCGGTCGGAGCACGCGGGCGATCTCGCGCAGCGACGGCTCCGGATCGAACCAGTGGTACGCCTGGCCCGCGACCACGACGTCGGCCGACTCGTCGGGGAGCGGGAGCGACTCCGCGGTGCCGGCCACCGCCCGCGCAGCCGGGACGGCCGCCTCGAGCCGCGCCCGCATCTCGGCGAGGGGCTCGACGGCCGTGAGCCGGTGGCCGAGCGCCGCCAGGACGCGCGTCAGCTTGCCCGTGCCGGCGGCGAGGTCGACCACGTCGAGCGGCGCGTCGCCGGTGAGCCACCGGGCAGCCTCGACCGGGTACTCGGGCCGGGCTCGCTCGTAGGCCTCCGCGACCGACGAGAAGGACGCGGCCCTGCGTGATCGGTCGGCGTCCACGGCCGCTGACGATATCGACGCGCCTCCTCGCATAGTCTCTGCGTCCGATGGAGGCGACCGCGATCGTCGAGCGTCTGAGCCAGCTCGCGCTGTTTGCCGATTTGCGCTGGCCGGAGATCGAGTCCGTCGCACACGCCTTCGAGGAGGAGGTGTTCGGGCCCGGCCAACGGGTGCTCCGCCAGGGCCTGACGGGGAGCGGCTTCTACGTCATCCTCGACGGCGAGGCGACGGTCGCCGTCGACGGCCGCGAGCGCAGGCGACTCGGCCGCGGCGACTTCTTCGGCGAGATCTCGGCGCTGACGGGTGAACCGCCGAGCGCCGACGTCCGCGCCGAAACGCTGCTGCGGTGCCTCGTCATCCCTGGCCCGCAGCTCGAGCCGTTCCTGCTCGAGCGGCCGGTCGTGATGCTGCGCATGCTCCGCGCGGAGGCGCTGCGGCTCCGCGACTCGCCCCGGTGGTAGACAGAGCGGACGAGCGGCCGTTCCCGCCCGGCGCCTACGACGTCGTGGTCGTCGGCAGCGGGCCGGGCGGCCTGCAGACGAGCTACTTCCTGAGCCGGCTCGGCGTCTCCCACGCGGTCGTGTCTGCCGACGACGGTCCCGGCGGCATGTTCCGGCGCTTCCCGCTCTTCGAGCGCCTGATCAGCTGGACGCACCAGACCGCAGAGGCGCCGCGCACGAGCCGCGCCTACGAGGTCGCCGACCAGAACAGCCTCGTCGCCGACGAGCCGCACCTGCGCGCTCTCGTCCCCGGGCACATGGCGGAGGGACGGCGGCGGCCGGCACGGGACGAGATGGAGGCCGGGCTGCGCGCGTTCGCCGAGCTGGCGCCCGTGCCGGTGCGCTACGGCTGCCGGTGGACGTCCACCCGCCGCGAGGACGACAGCCTCGTGCTCGTGACGGACGACGGCGAGTACCGCTGCCGCGCCGCCGTGTTCGCCGTCGGCATGACCGAGCCCTGGGTGCCGCCGATCCCCGGTCTCGAGCTCGGCCATCACTACGTTCGGGTGGACGGGTCGTCCGACCGCTACCGCGACCGGCGCGTCGTCATCGTCGGCAAGCGGAACTCCGCCTTCGAGATCGGCGAGGCGATCCTCCGGCGCGGGCTGCGAGAGCTGACGCTCGTCTCGCCCCGATCGCCCGACGTCGGGAGGCTGGCGCGGTCGCCGCTTCGGCCCTGGTACCTGACGCCCTACGACGAGCACGTGCGCGGCGCTCCCGGCCGGTTCGTCCTCGACGGGTCCGTCGAGCGAGTCGAGCACGTGGAAGGCGCCTACCAGGTACACGTCGTCGATCCGACGAGGCCCGAGCACCTCGTGCTCGAGGCCGACGACGTCATCGCCGCCACCGGCTTCAGCGCTCCGCTCGGCGACCTGCCCGACCACGGCCTCGCGACGGTGATGGACGGGCGCCTGCCGGCGCTCTCGCCGTTCTTCGAGAGCCTGACGCTGCCCGGCGTGTTCTTCGCCGGCAACATCAGCCAGGGCGCGCCGGGCCTCCGGAAGCACGGCGTCGCATCGCTGTCGAGCATGGTCTGCGGCTTCCGCTACAACGCACGGATCCTCGCCCGTCACCTCGCCGAGACGCGGTTCGGCGTCGCGCTCGAGCGGCCCGTCGTCGAGCGCGAGCGCGTCGTCCCGTACCTCCTGGAGGAGCTGAACGGCGGTCCAGAGCTCGCGATGCAGAAGGGGTACCTTGCCCGCGTGCTGAGCGCCGACGAGGCGGGAGAGCCGCTGCGCGACGACGGCATCGTTCCGCTGGAGACTTTCGTCGACGGCGAACGGGACGGCGTTGCGGCGACGCTCGAGTTCGACGCCGACGAGCACATCGTGCCCGTGCTCTACGTCCGAACGCGCGGCACGCTGCGCGAGACCGCACTGCCGACGCACCCGCTGCGGCGGTACCACGCCGTCGCCTATCACGACGCCATCGGGCGGCTGCTGCGCCCGCTCGTCAGCTAGCTGCGCCGAGCGCGGAACGCCTCGACGGCCTCGGCGTGGTCGACGATCGGCGGCGGGTAGTCGGGGGCGAGCAAGCCCGGGTCGAGCGGGTCGGGCACGTCCGCGAGCTCTTCCACGTACCGGCGGACGTACGCGCCGTCGGGGTCGAGCCGCCTGGCCTGCGCGA
The DNA here is from genome assembly GCA_963733065.1 of uncultured Gaiellaceae bacterium. Lineage (GTDB taxonomy): Bacteria > Actinomycetota > Thermoleophilia > Gaiellales > Gaiellaceae > CAVTBT01. Next base: position 91,890 of record CAVTBT010000004.1, on the reverse strand, counting down.
TCGGGTTGAACACGCGGTTCGGCCGGCTGTCGACTCCCGTGCCTGCCACCCACTGCCAGTTGCCCACGTTCTGCGCGACGTCGCCGTCGAGCAGGAGGTCGAAGTAGTGCCGTGCGCCCGCACGCCAGTCGATGCCGAGGTCCTTGACGAGGAACGACGCCGTGACGAGCCGGGTGCGATTGTGCATCCAGCCCTCGCGTGCGAGCTGCCGCATGCCCGCGTCGACGAGCGGGTAGCCGGTGCAGCCCTCCTTCCAGGCGTCGAGCGCCTCGGCGTCGTCGATCCACCGATCGCCGCGCGGACGAAGGTCGTCGCGCACGGTCTTGGGATTCGCCCACAGGAGCTGGGCGTAGAAGTCGCGCCAGCAGACCTGACGCGCGAACGCCCCGCCGCCGCGATCCCTCGCCTTCGATGCCAGCTCTCGCACCGAGACGCAGCCGAGGTGGACGTACGGCGACAGGCGCGAGGTGTCGTCCGCCGCCGGCGCGTCGTGGGCCTCGCCGTACGCATCGAGCGACTCGCGCAGCCAACCGAGCATCCGCTCGCGACCGGCGGTCTCTCCACCTGGCACGAGCGCAGGGCGCGTCGCGCCGGGCGGCGGCGGGGGCTGCTCGCCGCGTGGGAGCCGAAGCGTCCGCGGCGCGCCGATCGGCTCGCCCCACTCGACCCCGCTCCACGCACGGTGGTATGGAGAGAAGACCTCGTAGTGGTCGCGTCCGGACGGCGCGACTTCGCCGGGCGGCACGACGAAGTGGGCGTTGACCAGGCGCAGGTCGACCGCCGCGGCCAGGCGCCGTTCCCGTTCTCGGGCGTACGGGCTGACGTCGAGCGAGCAGAACACCGCCTCGGCGGCGACGGCACGCGCCGCCTGGACCGTTTCGCCGACGACGTCGCCGCGCCGGACGTCGAGCGCGCCGCCGATCCGGCGCAGCGACTCGTCGAGGTCCCCGAGTGCCTCGGCGAGGAACGCCAGCCTGTTCGGCGCCGCGGACGACGTCTCCAGGATGCTCTCGTCGAGGACGAACAGCGGCAGCACCGTCTCCGCCTCGTCCAGCGCGGCGCGCAGGGTCGGGTTGTCGTGAAGCCGGAGGTCGCGCGTGAAGAGGCAGACGGCGGTGCGCACGCGGTCAGTCTAGGAAGTGTCGAGACTTCGCTGCCGCTGCCGCTAGAGCGCGATCTCGGCCGCCACGCCACGCATGCCGACGAGCCGCGGAACGACGTCCAGCACGCTCTCGCGGGCGCAGTAGGCGATGTCTTCCTCGAGCTCGGGGCCGTGGTTGATCAGGTTGCGGCCGCTCCGCGAGGCGCGGAACGCCTCCTCCGCGGTCTGGTACGAGCCGGCCAGGCGCACGGCCGCCTCCGCGGCGTCGGAACGGTCGCCGGCGAGGCGCTCCGCGATTCGGCCCGCGACGTAGGCGTCGTCGAGCGCGAACGCGCCTTTGACCCCGGCGCAGAAGACGGCGACGTCCTTCCCGGTGCCCTTCGCGGCGTCGACGACGGCGTCGAGATTGAGCAGCGACGCCACGAGCACGTGCTCGCAGCGCGCGGCGGCGGTGACGATCGCTTTGGTGCCGTTCGTCGTCGAGATGCCGAGCACAGATGAGCGCGGCTCGAGGTACTCGCGCGGCGAGTTGCCGAGGTCGAAGCCCTCGATACGGACCCCAAGTCGCTCGCCGCCGAGCGTCACGGCGCCGTCGCCGTTCCGCAGCGAGCGCGCCTCCTCGACCTCGGCGGCGCAGAGCACCCGCTCGTAGCCGGACGCGAGCGCCTGACAGATCGTCGAGGTCGCGCGGATGACGTCGATGACGACGCCGGTCGGGGCCGCGGCGGACTCCTCCGGGGTGAAGGCGACGTGAATGCGCACGTCTGTACGCTAACCCGCCGTGGACGACGAGCCTCTGCGCTGCTACCGGCACCCGGACCGGGAGACGCGCGTGTCCTGCTCCGAGTGCGGCCGTGGGGTCTGCCCGGACTGCATGGTGTTCGCGCCGGTCGGCATTCGCTGCCTCGAGCACGCCTCGCAGGGCAAAGCGGCGGCGCGCCCGTCGATGGGCCGCGCGACCCGCTCGGCGGGGTCGGGCTTCCTGAGCCAGGACGGCGCGGTCACACGGATCCTGATCGGTCTCAACATCGCCGTCTTCCTCGTCAACCTGCTCCAGGGAGCGTCGCTGTCGCGAAACGGCGGCTCGCTCTTCAACAACTGGGCGCTCATCGCGAGCGGCGCGATCAGCGACGGCGGCAACCTCGTCGGGGTGCCGGCGGGCTTCAACAACCCGGGCATCGACCTCGTCGGCGTCGCCGAGGGCGAGTGGTGGCGGCTCCTCACGGCCGCCTTCCTGCACGGCTCGATCATCCACCTCGGCATGAACATGCTGTTCCTCTGGTTCATCGGCACGCCGGTGGAGATCGCGATCGGTCGCTGGCGCTACCTCGCGGTCTACCTCGTCACCGCGCTGTCGGCTTCCGCGGGCGCCCTCGTGCTCGATCCGGGCGTGCCGACGGTCGGCGCGTCCGGCGCGCTGTACGGAGTCCTCGGGACGGCGGTCGTGCTCGAGCAGCAGGGCATGCACGTGCTCGGCGGATCGGCGCTCGGCATCGCCGCCATCAACTTCCTGCTCACGCTCGCGGTGCCGGGCATCTCGCTCGGCGGCCACCTCGGCGGCTTCGTCGGCGGCATCCTCTGCGGCCTCGCGCTCACGCGCTTCGGTCGCGGCCACGCCGCCTACGGGCGGCTCGGGCTCGTCGGCGTCGGCGCGATCGTGGCCGTCGGGATCGGCAGCGTGCTCGTCGCGTACCTGAAGGTGCGCGGCTACACGTAGTTAGCCGTCGCATGACCGGAATCCGCTCGCGCGGACTCCGGTCGCGCAGACCCCTGAAGGCGTCCGCTTCGCGGCCGCAGAACACGTGGTCAGCCGTCGCATGACCGGAATCCGCTCGCGCGGACTCCGGTCGCGCAGACCCCTGAAGGCGTCCGCTTCGCGGCCGCAGAACACGTGGTCAGCCGTCGCATGACCGGAATCCGCTCGCGCGGACTCCGGTCGCGCAGACCCCTGAAGGCGTCCGCTTCGCGGCCGCGGTCCTCCAGCCGCCGAATGGCAGTCTCTAGCCGCCGATGGCGACTGCCTCGACGCCCGCCTCGCGCAACACCGCCTGCGCCGCCGCCAGCCGGGCGAGCGGGACGCGGTACGGCGAGCAGCTGACGTAGTCGAGCCCGAGCTCGTGGCAGAACTCGACCGACTTCGGCTCGCCGCCGTGCTCGCCGCAGATGCCCAGCTTCAGGTCCGGCTTCTTGCCCCTCCCCCGCTCGACGGCGATCCGCATGAGGTCGCCGACGCCCTCGATGTCGATCGTCTCGAACGGGTTGCGCTCCAGCACGCCGTGCTCGAGGTACCACGTCAGGAACTTGCCCTCGGCGTCGTCGCGTGAGAAGCCGAGCGCCGTCTGCGTGAGGTCGTTCGTCCCGAACGAGCAGAAGTCGGCGATCTCGGCGATCTCGTCCGCCCGCAGGCACGCCCGCGGCAACTCGATCATCGTGCCGCAGAGGTACGCCACCTCCGGCTCGTCGGCGGCGACACGCTCGGTCAGCTCGCGGAGCCTGCGCAGCTCTTCGGCGTAGCCGACGAGCGGATGCATGATCTCGACGAGCGGCGCCTCGCCGGACCGCTCCTGCACCGCGCGCGCGGCCCGGACGATGGCGCGCACCTGCATCTCGTAGATCTCCGGGTACTGGAGACCCAGCCGGCACCCGCGCGTGCCGAGCATCGGGTTCGACTCCTGCAGCTGGCGCACACGCTCGCGCGTCCGCTCGTCGCTCGCCTCGTCGAGCGCGGGCAGGAACTCGTGCAGCGGCGGGTCGAGCAGGCGGATCGTCACGGGCAGCCCCGCCATCGCCTCGAAGATCCCCTCGAAGTCGCTCTGCTGCACGGGCAGCAGGCGGTCGAGCGCGGCGCGGCGCTCGTCCTCGTCGCGGGCGAGGATCATCTCGCGGACGATCGGGAGCCGGTCGTCGGCCATGAACATGTGCTCCGTACGACAAAGCCCGATGCCCTCGGCGCCGAACTCCCGCGCTTTCGCCGCATCCTCGGGCGTATCCGCGTTGGCGCGCACCCTGAGCCGGCGCATCTCGTCGGCCCAGTCGAGGACGGTCTCGAGGTCCTGGTTGATCTGCGGCGGCACGAGCGGGACGCCGCCGGCGATCACGCGGCCGGTGCCGCCGTCGATCGTGAGCGTGTCGCCCTCGGCCAGGTCGTGCCCGCCCACCCGGATCCGCCTCGCGTTCGTGTCGATCGACAGCCCCTCGCAGCCGGCGACGCAGGGCTTGCCCATGCCCCGCGCGACGACCGCTGCGTGCGAGGTCATCCCCCCGTGGGCGGTGAGGATGCCGGCTGCCTGGATCAGGCCGTGGATGTCGTCGGGCGTCGTCTCCCAGCGGACGAGGATGACGCTCTCGCCGGCCTTGCCGCGCTCCTCGGCCGTGTCCGCGTCGAGCACGATGGCGCCGGAGGCGGCGCCGGGTGACGCGTTCAGCCCGGTGGCCACGACCTCGACCTCGGCCGACGGATCGATCATCGGGTGCAGGAGCTGGTCGAGCTGTCCAGGGTCGATGCGTGCGACCGCCTCCTCGCGCGAGATCACGCCTTCGCCGACGAGCTCGGTCGCGATCCGCAGCGCGGCGGCGGCCGTGCGCTTGCCGGTCCGCGTCTGCAGCAGGAAGAGGCGCCCGTCCTCGACCGTGAACTCGATGTCCTGCATGTCCCGGTAGTGCACTTCGAGCCGGCGGATCGTCTCGGTCAGCTGAGCGAACGCATCCGGCAGCTTCTGCTCCATGTGCGCGATCGGCTCCGGCGTGCGGATCCCGGCGACGACGTCCTCGCCCTGCGCGTTCTGCAGGAACTCGCCGTAGAGCATCGACTCCCCCGTGGACGGATCGCGGGTGAAGCAGACGCCGGTGCCGGAGGTCTCGCCCTTGTTGCCGAACACCATCTGCACGACGTTCACCGCCGTGCCGAGATCGTCCGGGATCTCGTACGTGCGCCGGTACACCTGTGCGCGCTGCGAGTCCCACGAGTCGAAGACGGCGCGGTAGGCGCGTCGCAGCTGCTCACGCGCGTCGTCCGGGAACGGCGCGCCGGTTTCCGCCTCGTAGATCTCGAGGTACGTCGCGATCAGCTCGCTGAGATCGTCCGCGGTCAGGTCGACGTCCTGCTGCACGCCACGGGCGCTCTTCAGATCGGTGAGGGCCTGCTCGAAGCGGTGGCCGTCGACGCCGTCCACGACCTCGCCGTACATCTGGATCAACCGCCGGTACGAGTCGCGGGCGAAGCGAGCGTTGCCGGTCGCAGCGGCGAGCCCCTCGACCGCCTCGGCGTTCAGGCCGAGGTTGAGAATCGTGTCCATCATCCCGGGCATCGAGACGGCGGCACCCGAGCGGACGGACACGAGCAGCGGATCGGAGGCGTCGCCGAAGCGCTTGCCGGCGCGCTCCTCGAGCCGGGCGATGTGCTCGGCGACCTCGTCGTCGAGGCCCGCCGGCACCTCCTTCGCGTTCGACATGTACGCGCGGCACGCGTCTGTGGTGATCGTGAAGCCGGCCGGCACGGGAACGCCGAGCGCGGTCATCTCGGCGAGGCCGATGCCCTTGCCGCCGAGGAGCTCGCGCCCTCCCCCGGAGTCCTCGTCGAAGCCGTAGACGTAGCGCACGGGCGCGCATCTTTCCACATCGGGTCGCTGCCATACTCGCGGCGTGCCAGGGACGATCCTCGCCATGGGCGGGCGGACGCCGGGCTCGAAGCTCGACGATCTCGTGCTCGAGCTCGGCGGCCCGAAGGTGCTCTTCGTCCCGACCGCGGCCGCGGAGTCGGACGAGCGGCTCGTCTCGTTCTACGAGATCTTCGGCCACCGGGCCGAGGCGACCCACGCGGCGTTCTTTCCGTGGCCGCGCCCCGACCTGCGCGAGCACGTGCTGTCGCGCGACGCCATCTACGTGGCCGGCGGCAACACTGCGAACATGCTCGCCGTCTGGCGGGTGCATGGCTTCGACGCGATCCTGCGCGAGGCCTGGGAAGCCGGCGTGCTGCTCGCCGGCTGGAGCGCGGGAATGCTCTGCTGGTTCGAGGCGTGCATCACCGACTCGTTCGGCCCGGAGCTCAGTCCGATGGAAGACGGGCTCGGGTTTCTCCCGGGCAGCGCGTGCCCGCACTTCGACAGCGAGGCACGGCGTCGCGCCGTGTACACGGAGGCCGTCGCGCGCGGGTTCCCGCCCGGGTACGCGGCAGACGACGACGCGGCGCTCATCTTCGAGGGCAAGGAGCTGCGCGAGTCGGTGTCCGCCCGGAACGGTGCCGGCACGTATCGCGTATCGCCGGCCGGGGTCGAGCCCATTCCCGACGCGGACCCTGTGACCAGGACTCTTCGGGAAATCTGGGATGCCCAGGCGGCGCAATGGGGCCGATGGGTGCGCACACCGGCGGCCGATCGCACGAACACCGAGCTCAACGTGCCCCGGCTCCTCGAGCTGCTGCCGCCGCCCGGTCGGCGGACGCTCGACCTCTGCTGCGGGGAGGGCCGCATCGGGCGGGTACTCGGAGGGCTCGGCCACCACGTCGTGGGCGTCGACGCCTCCCCTGGGATGGTCGCGCTTGCCGCCGAGAGCCAGGAGGCGCTCGTCGCCGACGCGGCGGCGCTTCCGTTCGAAGACGGTGCATTCGATCTCGTCACCGTCTTCATGGCGCTTCAGGACGTCGACGATCTCGCCGGCACGGTCGGCGAAGCCGGACGGGTGCTCGAGCGCGCCGGTGCACTCGTGTTCTGCATCCCACACCCGCTGATGACCGCGGGCGTCTTCGCGGAGCGGCGGGTCGACGCCCCGTTTCTCGTCGACGACTACCTCCAGGTGCGCCGCGTCGGCGACGTGGCGGAACACGATGGCCTGCGGATCTGGTTTGCGCATGAGCATCGGCCGCTCGAGGCGTACGCCCGCGCGCTGGAGAGTGCCGACCTCGCGATCGGCGTGGTGCGTGAGGTGCTCTTCCCCCCGGAGCTCTGGCGTGACGACGCTGCGGGACGCTGGGCTCGGATTCCGTCGTTTCTGCACGTGCGCGCGGTCAAGCGATGACCACGACCGGCTGGGAGGATCGCGCGGGAGGCTGGGTCGCCTGGGCGCGCACTCCCGGGCACGACAGCTACTGGTCGTATCGCGACGCGTTCTTCGATCTCCTGCCGGCGCCGAGCGGACGTGCGCTCGAGGTCGGCTGCGGCGAAGGGCGTGTCTCCCGCGACCTGCGCGAGCGCGGCTACGACGTCGTCGGGCTCGACGCGTCGCCCACGCTCGTCGAGGCTGCTCGCGAGCTCGATCCGGACGGCGAGTACGTCGTCGGCGAGGCCGAGCGCCTGCCCTTTCCCGACGCTGGCTTCGACCTCGTCGTCGCCTACAACTCGCTCATGGACGTGGACGACATGCCCGCCGCCGTCGGGGAGGCCGCCCGAGTGCTCTCCGGACGAGGCCGCCTGAGCGCGTGCGTCCTGCATCCGATCGCCGACGGCGGGCGCTGGACGAGCCGCGAGGACGACGCCACGTTCGTGATCGATCAGCCGTATTCCGAGACACGCTCCTACGACGTCTCGGTCGCGCGGGCGGGCCTCGAGTTCACGTTCTCCTCGCGGCGCTACTCGCTCGAGACCTACCTGAGGGCATTCGAGTCGGCCGGCCTCGTGGTCGAGGCGCTTCGCGAGCCCGCCGCCCCGGCCGGCCGCTGGAGCCGGCTGCCGCAGTTCCTCCATCTGCGGGCGGCCAAGCGGTGAGGCGCGTGGCGGTCGTCGGCACCGCGAGCGGCAACGGCAAGACGACGTTCGGCCGCGATCTGGCCGGTCGGCTCGGCGTCCCATTCGTCGAGATGGACGCGATCGTCCACGGCCCCGGGTGGGTCGAGATCGCCGACGACGAGCTCCGCGCGCGCATGGCGCCGATCCTCACCGGAGAAGGATGGGTCGTGGACGGCGGGTACCAGCGCAAGCTCGGCACGATGGTGCTCGACGCCGCCGACACGGTGGTCTGGCTCGATCTCGCGATGCGTGTGTGGCTGCCGCGCCTGCTTCGCCGCACGGCCGTGCGCGTCGTCCGCGGCGACGAGCTGTGGAACGGGAACCGGGAGTCGGTGCGCCTGCTCTTCAGCCGCGAGTCGGTCGTCTGGTACGCGATCCGGAACCACCGGCGGCAGCGGCGCGAGTGGGAGCTGGAGTGGTCGAAGCGGTATCCGGTCGTTCGGCTGCGCACCCCGGAGGAAGTGGAGCGATGGCTCGCGACGTCAAGCTGACCAGCGGCGACCGCGTGCTCTTCCCAGAGCCCGGGGTGACGAAAGGCGACCTCTTCGAGTACTACGGCGCGGTCGCTCCGGCGATCCTCCCCCACCTGCGGGACCGCCCGTTCACGATGAAGCGCATGCCCATGGGCGTGGGCACGGAGTCGTACTTCCAGAAGCAGGCGCCGAAGGGGATGCCCTCGTGGATCCCGACGCGCGCCTTCCGCACCGTGCGCCGAACCGGCGAGCAGCGGATGGTCGACTTCCCGCTCGTCGGCACCCGCGAGGCCCTCCAGTGGATGGTGCAGATGAACTGCATCGACATGAACGCGTGGTACTCGCGCGTCGACAAGCCGGACCGGCCGGACTACGTCGTCTTCGACCTCGATCCGCCGGACGGCGAGTTCGAGCTGTGCATCCGCGCCGCGCACCTGCTCCACGAACTGCTCGACTCGCTCGAGCTGCGCTCGTACGTGAAGACGAGCGGCTCCGACGGCATCCACGTGCTCGTGCCGATCACGCGCCGCTACGGCTTCCCCGACACGTTCGCCTTCGCCGAGGCCGTCTCGCGGCGGCTCGAGGAGGAGAACCCGGGCGTCGTCACCACCGAGTGGCTCAAGCGCAAGCGCGAGGGCGTCCTGCTCGACCACCGGCAGAACGGCCACGGGAAGACGCTCGCGTCCGTCTACTCGGTGCGCCCGAAGGCGGCTGCGCCGGTGTCGACGCCGCTGCGCTGGGAGGAGCTGACGGACGACGTCGTGCCGTCCGACTTCACGATGGACGTCGCGCTGGAGCGCATCGAGCGGCACGGCGACCTGTTCGAGCCGACGCTCCGCGGCGGTCAGAGCCTCGGGCGGGCCAGAGACCGGCTTCGCTGACGGCGCTCGCCCGGCGCGCCGAGCTCCGCTGCGATCGCCTCGGCCACATGCTCTGCGTCCTGCGCGGCAGCACGGAGAAGCCCCGAGAGCGTCGGCTGCAACGCCGCGAAGTAGAGGCCCGGCGCCGACTGATCCGTCCGGCTGCCGGCGACGGCTGGGCGGCCTTCCCCGTCGAGGACGCCGAGATGGCCCACCAGAGGCTCGAGACCCGGCCGGAAGCCGGTCGCGGCGACCACCGCGTCGACGGACAGCCTCGACCCGCCGGCGAGGACCACCTCTCCCTCCTCGAACCGCTCGACCGCCGGCACGATCTCCACCGCGCCACGCCGGACCGCGGCGACGAACCCCACGTCGAGAATCGGCACCGTGCCCGTGCGCGCGAATTGCGCGATGCCGTCGCGCGGCGCGGGCAATCCGAACGGCTCGAGATCGGGGATCGAGATCTTTCGCAACGCCTTGCTGATAGGCACGACCACGCGGACGGGGAGCTTGCCGAGGGCGATGCCGAGCAGCTGGCTCGGCACGCCGAGCGTGTCGCGGCGCACGACGATCGGAGGCGTCCGCACGCTCAGCCGCACCCGCGCCGCGCCACCCTCGGCGATGTCCGTGGCGATCTCGGCCCCCGAGTTCCCGGAGCCGACAACGAGCACGTCGAGGCCTCTGTACGGCCCCGGATCGATGTAGTCCGCGGAGTGCACGAGACGGTCGCCGAGCGACTCGCGGCCGGGCCACTCCGGCACGAACGGCCGGCTGTTGTACCCGGTCGCGAACACGACGTGGCTCGCCTCGACCTCGCCGGCCGACGTCCTCAGCGTCCACCCGGCTCCGTTCGGGTCGAGTCGCTGCACCTCGACCCCGAGCCTCGGCTCGAGCTCGTGGTGACGCGCGTAGCGGACGAGGTAGTCGGCGTAGTCGTCCTTCGCGACCCACTTCCCGGCCGAGCGGTCGATCGCGAGCCCCGGGAGCCCTGAAAGCCATCGCACCGTGTGGAGGTGCAGGCGCGCGTAGCGCTGACGCCAGGACTCGCCGACCTCGTCCGAGCGTTCGAGCAGGACGCTCTCCACGCCCCTGCCGCGCAGCACGGCGGCAGCTGCGAGGCCGGTCGGCCCGGCACCGACGATCGCGACGCGGGCGCTCACGCGCCGTTCGACGCCCCGCGCCTCGCGCGGGAACGCAACTCGGCCGTCCAGGCGGCCGCGCGGAGCCCGAGCCAGATCGGCGTCAACAGCACGTAGAAGACGACCACCGCCGCGCCCAGCAGCCCCCACCACAGCGCCCAGTAGCGGAGCGGCACCCAGCCCTTCTCGGCCAGGTCGCGGCTCACGCGGGGGCCTTGGCCGCATCGGCGCGCCGGCGCTCGACGATGCGGACGATCCGCATCGCCGTCTCCTCCACCGAGAGCTCCGTGACGTCGATCACCGGGCAGCCGAGCCGGCGGTGCACGGCGCTGGCGACGTCGAGCTCCTCGAAGATCTCAGACAGCTCGGCGTACTGGCGGTTCTTCGAACCCATCGAGCGCACCCGCGCGGCGCGGATGTCTCCGAGACGGACGGCGTCGATGGTGAGGCCGACGATCTTGAGCGGGTCGATCTCGAACAGCTCCTCGGGCGGCGCGATCCCCTTCACGATCGGGACGTTCGCGGCCTTGTGCCCGAGGTAGCCGAGATAGATGGACAGCGGCGTCTTCGACGTCCGCGACACGCCGACGAGGACGATGTCCGCCATGTTGAGGCCGCTGCCGACGCCGTCGTCGTAGCGCACCGCGAACTCCATCGCCTCGACGCGCTTGAAGTAGGCGGCGTTCAGCGCCGGCCGAGCGCCGGGCTTCATCTTCGCGGCCATGCCCGAGACCCTGGCGATCGACTCGATCGGGTGCCCGAGCAGGTCGCAGTAGTGGACGCGTGCCCGCCGGCAGAACGTGCGCATGGCGTCGCGGAGCTCGGGCGCCACGAGCGTGTACACGACGACCGCCGGCCGGCCCTTGGCCCGGTTCACTGCGAGCGCGAGATCGTCGACGGTCTCGACGCGGGGGTGCCTGATCTCCTCGAACTCCTGGTCCGGGAACTGCGCCTCGAGCGCCAGCACGAGGCGAGCGGCGGTCTCGCCCGTCGAGTCGGACACGATGTGCAACTCGACGGGCGTTCCCACCGGGGTCACGCACGCATTGTGGCGTCGAAGGCGCGCGGACGCGCCGTGAGCAGTTTCTGGCTAGCCGGTCGTGGCGGTGTTGCGGTCGCCGAGCTCGACGGTGATCGTCTGCGTGTCGCCGTTCCGCGTCACCTCGATCTCGATCTCGTCGCCGGGCTTCCGCTCCCCGACGGCTGTGCGGACGTCGGAGACGGCGTCGACCTCTTCCCCGGCGATGCGCAGGATCCGGTCGCCGGCTCGCAGGCCGCCGTCCGCCGCCGGGCCACCCAAAACGACCTCCGCCACCGGCACGCCCTCGTCCTCGCCCGGGTCGCCGAGCTGGACGCCGAGGTAGCCGTGTTCGGCGGTGCCGTCGCCGAGGAGCTGCTTGACGACGCTCTTCACGGTCTCGATGGGGACGGCGTAGCCGACGCCGACGTTCCCGCCGGTCGAGCTCTCGATCTGCGAGTTCACGCCCACCACGCGGCCCTGGCCGTCGAGCAGCGGGCCGCCAGAGTTGCCGCTGTTGAGCGCCGCGTCGGTCTGGATGGCGCCGTCGATGACAAACCGCCCGTCGGGCGCCTGGATCTCACGATCGAGTCCGCTGACGATGCCCGACGTGACGGTGCCCTGGAGCCCGAACGGGCTGCCGATGGCGATTACGGGATCGCCGACGGAAAGCGATTCGGCCGATCCGAGCTGGAGCACCTCGAGATCGGCGCCCTCTTCGACGTCCAGCAGCGCGATGTCAGTCGAGGGGTCGGTGCCGACGACCCTGGCGTCGTACTCGGTGCCGTCCGCGGCGACGACCGTGACGTCGGCCGCGGTGCCGACGACGTGCTGGTTCGTCACGATGCGTCCCTGGTTGTCGATGACGAAGCCCGAGCCGGTGGCGACTCCGCCTTGAACCTCGGCGCGGACCTGCACGACCGCTGCGCCCACGCGGCGGTAGATAGCCGCGACGGACGCGCCTTCGCTCGTGACGGCGGCCGGCGACGCGCTCGAATCGGTCGTGGCGACCGCGGGCGCGGGCGACGAGTCGTCGTCGAGGACCTCCCAGCCGGCGATGCCGAGCGTGGCGCCGACGAGCGCGGCGACCGCGACCGTCACGAAGCCCCTGAGCGAATTGGTCATGCTTCCTCCCTGCGTACGTGTCGAGTTCGTGAAACACAGGACACCGGGCGGCTGTAAGAACAGCCTGAGAGACGGGTTGCGCGGCCGTTAAGCGCCCGTAGCGGCGAGACGAAGGGTTCTCGCGCCGGTGAGCCGGATCACGTCCTGCGGCGTGACCTCCATCTGCAGGCCGCGCCGACCGGCGTTCAGCACGATCGCCTCGTGCTCGAGCGCCGACTCGTCCATCAACACGGGCAGCCGCCGGCGGCCGCCCAGCACCGACGTGCCGCCCTTCACGTAGCCCGTGACCCGCTGCGCATCATCCGGGTCGGCAAGGCGCGCGCGCTTGCCGACGGCTTTCGTGTCGAGCCGCGCCGCGACGGGGACGACCGCGAGGACGTGCTCGCCCTCGACGGCGACGACAAGGGTCTTGAACACGCGCTCCGGAGGCAGCCCGAGCTTCTCCGCCGCCTCGAGCCCGTACGCCTCCGCACGAGGGTCGAGCTCGTACTCGAGCAGCCGGTACTCAACGCCTTCGCGCTCCAGGACGGCGATGGCCGGAGTGGACGACATGGGGCATGTGTACCCATTCACGCCGCGCGGGAGGCCGGTAGCCTCCTCCAATGCCCGACACCGAGCGCACGGACGCTGTGACGATGGACAAGATCGTCTCGCTCGCGAGGCGCCGCGGCTTCGTGTTCCCGTCGTCCGAGATCTACGGCGGCCTGGGCTCGGCGTACGACTACGGCCACTACGGCGTGCTGCTCAAGAACAACGTGAGCGCACGATGGCTCGAGGCGATGGTGCAGGAGCGAGACGACATCGTCGCCCTCGACTCCGCGATCATCCTCCACCCGCGTACATGGGAGGCATCGGGTCACGTGACCGGCTTCACCGACCCGCTCGTGGACTGCCGCACGTGCAAGCTGCGGTTCCGCGCCGACCATCTCACCGACCTCGAGCACGAGGAGGTGCGATGCGGGCGCAAGCCGAGCAAGCGGCCCGGCGAAACGCCCGACTGCGACCTCACCGAGGCGCGCCAGTTCAACCTCATGCTCCGCACCACGATCGGCGCGGTCGAGGAGACCGGCACCGACGCCTACCTGCGGCCGGAGACGGCGCAGGGGATCTTCCTCAACTTCAAGAACGTCGCCCAGCTGGCGCGCCGCAAGCCGCCCTTCGGCATCGCGCAGGTCGGCAAGTCCTTCCGCAACGAGATCACGCCGGGCAACTTCCTCTTCCGCACGCGCGAGTTCGAGCAGATGGAGATGGAGTTCTTCGTGCCGCCGGACGAGGCGGAGCGCTGGCACCGGTACTGGATCGACGAGCGGCTGGCCTGGTACGTGCGCTACGGCATCCGGCCGAGCCACCTCCGCGTCCGTGCGCACGACGCGGACGAGCTCTCGCACTACTCGAGCGGCACGAGCGACATCGAGTACCTCTACCCCATCGGCTGGTCGGAGCTCGAGGGTGTGGCGAACCGCGGCGACTACGACCTCCGCCAGCATGCGGAGTTCTCGGGCGCGAAGCTCGAGTGGGTCGGAGCGGACGGCGAGCGGTACGTCCCGCACGTGATCGAGCCGGCCGGCGGCGTCGGGCGGTCGCTGCTCGCGTTCATGGTCGACGCCTACGACGAGGAGGTCGTCGCAGAGCGCGAGCGGACGGTCCTGCGGCTCCATCCTGCGATCGCCCCGGTGAAGGCGGCCGTTCTGCCGCTGATCGGCAAGGACGAGGGGATGGTCGGCAAGGCACGGGCGCTCTACGAGGAGCTCCGCCGCTCGTTCGTGGTCGAGTACGACGACGGCGGCGCGATCGGCCGCCGCTACCGCCGGCAGGACGAGATCGGCACGCCCTACGGCCTCACCATCGACGAGGTCACGCTGGAGGACGACACCGTGACGATCCGCGACCGCGACTCGCTGGCGCAGGAGCGGATCCCGATCGGCGGCGTTCGGGCGCACCTCGCCGACCTGCTCGCGCGGGACTGGACGACGCCGAAGCCCGGGTATGAGCTTGGGCCGGGGCGTTGAGACGCTCGCGAGTACGCCGTCGCCTTGATCGGGCCGGCCGCGACGGCGAGGATGTCCGCGTGGCGGGCAACAGCTGCGGCGGAGCGCGTTCGAGGCTTGCACGCTCCGTGGGACTCGTGCTCGGCCTCGTCGTGCTCGCGGGGCTCACGCACGGCCTGTCCGCCTCCGCATCGGGACAGCGGTCCGGGGGCGTCGTGCGCGTCGCGTTCAAGGCGGGCGACGTCGACTCGCTCGACCCGGCGCTCACGTACGCCGTCGCGTCCTGGTCGCTGGTGGACACGACCTGCGCGCTCCTGATCCGCCACGGGGGCGGCCACGCAGGCGCAGGGCTGCAGCCTGAAGTCGCCAGCGGCTTGCCGCGGACCTCGCCCGACGGCAGGACGCTGACGTTCACCCTGCGCACGGGCTTCCGGTTCAGCGACGGCGCCCCCGTGCAGGCGAGCGCGTTCGTCCGGGCGATCAGCCGCACCCTGGCCCCCGCCATGAAGTCCCCGTGGGCCGACTACCTGCGCGACATCGTCGGCGCCGAGCAGGTGATGTCCGGGAAATCGGAGTCGGCTGCAGGAGTCGTCGGCCGGGGACGGACGCTCGTCATCAGGTTGAAGCGACCCGTCGCCGACTTTGCGGCGCGGACGACCTTCCTCTGCGCCGTTCCTCCCGCGCTTCCGACCGACCCAGAAGGCATCGGCGCCTTCCCGGCCGCGGGGCCCTACTACGTCGCCGAGCACCGCCCGGGCGAGCGGGTCGTCATCAGGCGAAACCGGTTCTACGGCGGCACTCGGCCGCAGCGCGTCGACGGCTTCGACGTCGACCTCCGGGCGAGCTCGTACGAGGAGGTGCTCGATCGCATCGAGCGCGGCGACGTCGACTGGGGGTGGGCGCTCGCGCCCTTCTACTTCGACCCGGGTCGCCGCTTGGCGGCCAAGTACGGCGTCAACAGGTCGCAGTTCTTCCTCCGGCCGGGCTCCACGTTCCGCGGCTACGCGTTCAACACTTCGCGACCACTCTTCAAGAACAACCCGAGGCTGAGGCGCGCGGTCAGCTTCGCCATCGACCGCTCGGCCTTTCGGCGGGTTGCCGGTGGACGGTTCTCGAGCCGGCTCACCGACCAGTACCTGCCGCCCGGGATGCGCGGCTTCGAGGACGCGCACATCTATCCGCTCAACGGCACCGACCTGCGGCGGGCACGAGCGCTCGCGCGCGGCCACACGCGTGGCGGTACTGCCGTCCTGTACACGGTCGACGCGCCGTTCCACGTCGCGTTCGCGCAGAGCATCAAGCAGAACCTGGCCGAGATCGGGCTCGAAGTCCGGATCAAGGCCGTCCCGCTGCAGGCGTACTTTGGCGGGCGCATGGCCAACGGGCCCTATGACCTGGGCTTCGCGACCTGGACGCCCGACTACGACGATCCGTATGCCGTCCTGAACGTCCAGCTCGACGGCCGGTTCATCGGCGCGACGAACTGGTCGCGCTTCTCGTCCACCGAGTACAACCGTCTCCTCCGCGGCGCGGCCCGCTTGCAGGGTTCTCCTCGCTACCGCGCCTACGGTGCGCTCGACGTGCGCCTCGCGCGCGACGCCGCGCCGATGGTGGCGATCGACTACCTCAACGACCCGCTGCTCGTCTCGAAGCGCCTCGGGTGCGTCGCGGGCTCGTTCGACCTCGCCGCGGTCTGCCTCAAATAGCAGTCACGGCGCCTGTACCGCCACCCAGACGAGCCCGCCTGCGACGGTGATCCCTGCCGGCGTGTTGCCGGCGCGGATCGTCCGCTCCACCTCGTTCGACTCGGGATCGATGCGAGACACCGTGCCGTCCCCCGAGTTCGCGACCCACACAGCCCCGGCGCCGACGGCGACGGCGACCGGCTCGTCGCCCACGCGGATGGTGAACGTCGCAGTCGTGCCGGGATCGATCCGCGTGACCGAGTCGTCGCCCTGATTCGCCACCCAGAGCGCACCGGACCCAAATGCCACCGCGGTCGGGCGCTTCCCGACGCTGATCGGCGCACGGATCGGCCCTTCCGCGAAGGTGACGGGATCGAACCGCTGCACGGTGGCGTCCCCGGAGTTCGCGACCCAGACCGCTCCGTTCCCGGTGACGACGCCGGACGGGAGGGCACCGGTGAGCGTCGATCCCGACCTGCGCACGGTGGCCGGGTCGACTCGAGCGAGCGTGGAGTCTGCGTACACAGCCCACACCGCTCCGGATCCGACCGCTACGCCGCCGCTGGCCGACGTGCCCGGGCGGGTTGTGACGGCGATCGTCCGCGTGATGCGTCCGAACTGCGGGTCGATGCGGGACAGCTCGCCCCGCAGGCCGTGCATCACCCACACGGCGCCCCTTCCGACCGCGAGCGCCGTGGGCGTCCGGTCGCCGAGCGAGACCGTTCCCGTGGGCCGCTGGGCGTCGACGTCGATGCGCGTGATGTTCCGGTCCTGGAGGTTCCCGACCCAGACCCCTCCACCTCCGGACGAGACGGGGCCCGGTCGGATCCCGACCGGGATCGCCGCCACGATCGTGTTGTCGGCAGGCTCGACAACGCCGACGTGGTTGGGCGGCACCTCCGTGAGGCCGCCGGGAGAATCCCGCGTCAGCACGAACGCGGCCACGGCGACCGCGGCGAGAATGACGGCGCCTCCGACCAGAGTCCGCGCACGTCGCCGCTCCACCCGGATCGCCGCTTCGGGGGCCGGCGGAGCAGACAACGACGGGTCGTGGTTGAGGATCTTCTGCTCCAGCTCCCGGAGGGCCGGGCCCGGCTCGATGCCGAGCTGCTCGTCGAGCTGCCGGCGCGTGCGCTGGTACGCAGCGAGTGCATCGACCTGCCGGCCTGACCGGTAGAGCGCCACCATCAGCAGACCGCACAGGCTCTCCCGCTCGGGATGCTGCTGCACCAGGGCCTCGAGTTCCGTTGCCGCGCTCACGTGCCGGCCGAGCGCGAGCTGAGCCTCTGCCCGTGCCTCGAGCGCGTCGAGGCGAAGCTCCTCCAGACGCGCGATCTCGGTCTGGGCGAAGGGCTCGTAGGCGACCTGCGACAGGGGCCGGCCGCGCCAGAGGGAGAGGGCGACCGTCAGCGTCTGGAGGTCACGGCTTTCGATCGCGCGCTCGAGCTGCTCGCTGTCGAGCTCGTCTTCCTCGACACGCAGCAGGTAGCCGGGCGGCTGGGTCACGAGCCGGTCACCGAGCTCCTTCCGGAGCAAGGAGACGCCGTTGCGGACGATCTTGGACGCTGTCGGCGGCGGCGGCGACTCGCCCCACAGCTCGTCGACGAGCCGATCGACCGAGACCGCCTCGTTGGCATGGAGCAGCAGCAACGTGACGAGCGCCAGCTGCCGGCCGCTCCCGAGCTGGAGCACCCGGCCCTCGTGGACCACCTCGAGCGGGCCGAGCACACGGAATTCCATTAGCGCCTCACAGCGGCGATGGCCGCTCGGTCCGCGCGGAATTGGACGCCGATTGGCGTGGCGTTGGACGGCGCGTGGCCGTGAGTACGCAGTCTCGGCTCAGAGCAGCAGTGTCTACCGAACGGAGGATGCAATGAGCAAGGTATTCAGCTTCGCGGCCGCCCTCATGATCGCCGCCACGGCCGTCGGCGCAGCGCAGGCACAGGATTCGGGCACGGGCCAGCGCATCATCGCGCAAGAAAAGGCAATGCGACTCGTTCCGCCGGCGACCGAGGCTCGTGGACATGGAATCCAGGCGCAGGAGCGCGGCCGGCGTTCGGATGGACGGCTCTTCGGGGCATCCGGTGGCGCCCCGATTCTGGTGGCCGGATCAGCCGACGGGTTCGACGTCGGCGACGCGGGCATCGGAGCCGCGGCAGCGCTGGCCGTCTCTCTCCTGGCGTTGGCCGCGGCCGCGTTTCGCAAGACCAGTCGCCAGCGTGCGCTCGGGGCGACGTCCGCCGGACGGTAAGGGGGTAAAGCCGGCGGCTGGCCGGACGTGGAACGGAGGCCCGCTCCAGGCGGGCCTCCGCCGCGTCCGGCGGC
This sequence comes from uncultured Gaiellaceae bacterium, assembly GCA_963733065.1. GTDB lineage: Bacteria > Actinomycetota > Thermoleophilia > Gaiellales > Gaiellaceae > CAVTBT01. Next base: position 73,456 of record CAVTBT010000004.1, on the reverse strand, counting down.
GAATCGCTCCGGCTCACCTCTCAGAGCGCGCCGGCCGCTCGAGCAGCCGCTCGCCCGGGCCAAAGCCGAACTTCTCGTAAAGCCCGTGCGCGTCCATCGTGTGCAGCACCCAGCGCCGCGACGCGAACGGGCCCTCGTCCACCGTGAACCGTACGAGCTCGACACCGCGGCCACGACCGCGGTGCGCTTCGAGCACGTAGACGTCCGCGAGGTAGACGAGCCCGGCGTCCTCGGCGTCCACCGTCCGGGAGAACCCGACCTGCTCGCCGGCGGGCGCGTAGAGGCCGACGACCCGGGCAGCCCGCTCGATCAGCCCGTCCATCACCTCGCGCGGACGGCCCCTCGCCCAGTACGACTCGCCGACGTAGGCGTGCACGGCGCCGGCATCGATGCGCCGCCGGTCGTCGTCGAGCTCGTAGCCGCCGGAAAGGACGCGCTTCACGCCGAGAGCGTGCGCAGGCGGAAGCCGCCGTGGTACTCGTACGAGGTGGTGACGACGGCCAGCGCCTCGCGGGCGCCACGGTCGCTCAGCCGCGCCGCGTTCGCCTCGGCGAGCGGGCTGTGCACGAGCGTCCGGATGCCTCGGATCCCTTCCGGCGAGAGCGTGATCGTCCCCGGCGCCGCATCTGGCCGACAGACCGCGCCGCCGGCGGCCGGCAGGAACCCGACGAGGCCCTCCTCCACGCCACACTCGACGCAGCTCTCCAGGTGCGGCAGATAGCCGGAGAGCCAGAGCAGCTTGAGCTGGAACGACAGGGCAAGCGGATCGAGCTGCGGCCGCCGCGGCGCCAGGCTTTCGATCTCGTCGAGCGTGTCGAGGAATCGCACGAGCGCCGTAAAGGCGCGCTCGTTCCGCTCCTGCTCGGGAAAGAGCCGCAACATCGCCTCGGCGCCGATCAGTCCGACGCCGAGCCGGTAGGAGTCCTCTCGCGCCTGCCGGTGTGAGTGGCGGAGGTGGACGCCGGTGACGGTGTGCAACTCGCCCGATCCCTCGTAGAGAACAAGCTCCACGTGCGAGAGCGGCTCGAGCCGGGCGCCGAACCGGGACTTCGTGCGGCGGACGCCCTTGGCGACGGCGCCGACACGGCCGCGGTCGGCGGTGTAGATGTGCAGGACGCGATCGGCCTCCGCCAGCCTGAACGAGCGCAGCACGACCGCCTCCGTGGTGTAGCTCCGCCCCACGCGGCCAGTGTAGACCTGCCCCCCGGCCGGAACGCCCCGGCCCGTTTCGTCGTTAGATCGTCTGATGCCGAGGATTCGGATGTACAGCACGCGCTGGTGCGGCTACTGCGTGCGTGCGAAGGCGCTCCTCGACGCGAAGGGCCTCGAGTACGAGGAGATCTCGCTCGACGACGACCCTGCCTTCCGCACGACGCTGCACGAGCTGACCGGCGGCTGGACCGTGCCGCAGATCCTGATCGACGGCGAGCCGATCGGCGGCTACGCCGAGCTCTGGCGCCTCGACCGCACCGGTGCCCTCGACGCCTGCCTCGCCGTCTAGGACGCTAGCTCGACAGCAGGTAGCTCCAGCCCTCACGCCACTCGAACGGCGCCGCCGCGAGCTCCTCGAGCGGTACGTCGTGGACACGCCGGTCGAGCGCCCACTTCGTCGCCACGTGACCGATCACGACGACACGTCCGCCGTCCCACCATCGCAGAACGTCGTCGAGGCATCGGTCGACTCTCGCCACCGCGTGCCGCCAGCTCTCTCCGCCCGGATACGCGAGATCGACGTGGCGCAGACGGTCGCCGTGGACGACGTCGGCAGGCGAGCCGTTCAGGTCGCCGTAGTCGCACTCGCGCAAGCGCCAGTCGCGCAGGATCGGGATGCGATCGCCGTCGAACGCGAGCTCGGCGGTCTCCGCGGCCCGCCGCAGGTCCGAGGTCAGGACGGCCGTGGCGCCGTCGTCGCGGTGCCGCGCGCCAAGCTCCGCCGCCAGGCGCCGTCCCTCGTCCGAGAGCTCGCCGTGCAGCCACCCGGTTGCAACTCCCCGCTCGTTGTCGACGCTGAGCGAGTGGGTCTCGAACGAGACCTCGACGCTCACGACCCCGGCGCGGCCGGCTGGCAGGACGGGCAGTACGACGTGCCGCGGCCGCCCACGCGGGTCTTCGCGATCGGCGTGCGGCACCGGTGGCACGGCTCGCCCTCGCGGCCGTAGACCCGGAACTCGTCCTGCATCGACCCCGAGGTGCCGTCCGGCAGGCGGTAGTCGCGGAGCGTCGAGCCCTGCCGTTCGATGCCCGCGGCGAGTGCGCGACGCACGCCGCGGTGCACCTGCCGTACCTCAGCCTCGTCGAGGCTCGCGGCCGGTCGGAGTGGGTGCACGCGGGCATACCACAGTCCCTCGTCGGCGTAGATGTTCCCCAGCCCCGCAACGACTCGCTGGTCGAGGAGCACCGTCTTGACCGCGGCGCGACGGCCTGCCAGCCGCACACCGAGGTCGCGGCTCGAGAAGCGCTCGAGCGGCTCCTTGCCAAGTCGCTTCGAGAGGTACGGATCGACCTCGCCCGGCTCCAGGAGCCGCCAGGTGCCGAAGCGCCGGACGTCCCGGTAGAGCACATCCGATCCGTCGTCTAACGTGACAACGGCACGGGTGTACGCATCGGGTGCCGGCCCGCCGTTGCCACCGTGCAGCACGCTCCCCGTCATACGGAGGTGAATCAGGAGAGCCCGGCCAGACTCGAACCGAACAATCAGATACTTGCCACGGCGTCCAACCTCGGTCACCCGCTCCCCCTCGAGCTCCGCAGCCACCTCGAGGGGCTCGTCGGGCATCACGAGCCGGTAGTCCAGGATCTCGACACGGTCGAAGGTGCGGCCTTCGAGCGCGGGCGCGATCCGGGCCCGGACGGTCTCGACCTCGGGAAGCTCCGGCATGCGGCCAGCCTAGCCGGGGCCGGTCGGGCCGAGACCGCTCCAGGCGCGGCTAGCCCGGCGTCGCGCTCACGCCGGGAGTGCCGACGACGTCGAGCACGATCGGATGCCCGCGCGGCGGCTCGTCCCCGAGCTCGAAGGCGGCGTGCACCTCGGCCGCGGCGGCGCCGGCGGACTCGGAGTCGCGCGCGTGGACCTCGGCGAGCGCCTGGCCCGCCTCGACGGCCTGGCCGCGCTTCGCGTGGCAGACGATGCCGACCGCGTGGTCGATCTCGTCCTCCTTGGTGCGGCGGCCCGCGCCGAGCTCGAGTGCGGCGACGCCGATGCGGATCGCGCCGAGGCTCGTCACGGTGCCGGCGCTCGATGCCTCGACGCTGCGGACCACCGGTGCCTGCGGCAGCGCGTCCACGGACGGGTCCCCGCCCTGCGCGCGGATCCAGCGTTCGTAGCGCTCGATCGCGGCACCGTCCGCCACGACCGCCTCGGCGCGCCGGCGGCCCTCATCGACGTCGACGCCGAGGTCGGAGAGCGACAGCAGGTGGGCGCTCGCCTCCATGACGAGCTCGGTGAAGTCCGGCGGCCCTTCACCTCGCAGTGTCGCGACCGCCTCACGGATCTCGAGGGCGTTGCCGACGGCTGCGCCGAGCGGCTGATCCATGGCCGTGAGCAGACAGACGACGTCGCGCCCCGCGCGGCGCCCGAGGTCGAGCATCGTCTCGGCGAGGATCTGTGCGTCCTCGAGCGTCTTCATGAACGCGCCGTCGCCGACCTTCACGTCGAGCACGATTGCGTCGGCGCCGGCGGCAAGCTTCTTGGACATGATGCTTGCGGCGATGAGCGGGACGATGTCGACCGTGGCCGTGACGTCGCGGAGGCCGTAGAGGCGCTTGTCCGCGGGCACGAGGTCGGCGGTCTGGCCGATGATTGCAAGCCCGATCTCCTGCACCTGCCCCACGAACTGCTCCGTGGTGAGCTCGACGCGGAACCCGGGAATCGACTCGAGCTTGTCGAGCGTGCCGCCCGTGTGCCCGAGCCCGCGCCCGCTCATCTTTCCGACCGGCACGCCGCAGGCCGCGACGATCGGCCCCACTGCGATCGAGGTTTTGTCACCGACGCCGCCGGTCGAGTGCTTGTCGACGACGCGGCGGCCGAGCGCGGCGCCGAGTTCGATCGTCTCGCCGCTGCGGATCATCGCGTCCGTCAGCGCGTGCGTCTCGGCACCGCTGAGCCCGCGAAAGTAGACGGCCATGCACCAGGCGGCGAGCTGGTAGTCGGGGATATCGCCGCGCGCATAGCCGAGGATCAGCTCGGTCAGCTCGTCCGGGTCGTGCGCCTCGCCGTTTCGCTTCCGCTCGATGAGATCGGCGACGCGGATCACGCGGCGGTCTCCGCGACGAACACCGAGGATCGCGCGCCGACGCGCAGCGGCGCGTCGAGCTCAGGAACGTGGTCGGCGAGATGGCCGCGCACCATCGACGACGCGATGTATTCGCGTGCCGTCGCCGCGTCGTTCAGCGTCACCCACCCGGCGATGTCGCGCCGCTCCACGGCCGCGAAGTGGCGCTCCAGGGCCGGCGATCCGTTTTCGCTTCGGAACGACAGGCTCGCCGAGGGGCTCCGCTCGCCCACGAGCGCCCAGAGCTCCTCCAGGTGCCGCTCGCTGTTCGTGGCCGCCACGAGCCGACCGCCCGGCCGCAGGACGCGTGCGATCTCCGAGAGGCCGCGGTCGAGGTCGGGCACGTGGAAGAGCACCCACGCGGCGACGACGCAGTCGAACGAGCCGTCCGTGAACGGCAGCTCCTGGACGTCGCCGACGTGCGCATCGACCCCTCGGGTGCGCGCGAGCTCGACCATGCGCGACGAGATGTCGAGGGCGGTGACATCGGCGCCCAGCTCGTCCGCCACGCGCTTCGCCAGCTCGCCGGGGCCGCAGCCGACCTCGAGAAGGCGTTCCGGACGGAGCTCGGCGATCGCCTGGAAGACGACCTCCGGACCCTGCGGGCCGTCGATCGAGTCGTAGATCGCCCGGCGTGCGAGCAGGCCTGCCTCGGTGGTGTACTGGCGACGGACGACGTCGGGGTCGTCGAGCCTCACGGCGTCAGGATCGGCGTTCCCGGGATCCCGCGGCCGGGCGCCTTGCCGCCGAGCCACGCGTTGACGGTCGCGCCGACATCGGCGAACTCGCCCTCGTGCACCGCGCCTCCCGCGCTCCGGCCCTCCGCGTAGGCAAGCAGCAGCGCGTGCTCGCGCGAATGATCGGTGGAAGGGGTCGTGGGGTCGCAACCGTGGTCCGACGTCAGCACGAGCAGGTCGCCCGGCCGGAGTGCCTCGAGGATGTCGGGCAGACGCCGGTCGAAGTCCTGCAGGCACCGGTGGAAGTTGACGGGATCGTTGCGGTGGCCCCAGAGCTGATCGGTCTCGACGAGGTTCGCGAAGACGAGCCCGTCATCGACAGTGCCGAGCAGGTCGACGACCTGGTTGATGCCGTCGACGTTCGACTTCGTCGGCCGTGACTCGTCGATGTCGCAGCCCGCGAAGATGTCCGAGATCTTGCCGACGCCGTGGACCGAGCCGCCGGCGTCGCGGATGAGCGAGAGGTAGTTCGGACGCCGCGGCTCGAGTGAGAAATCGTGCCGGTTCGCGGTGCGCTCGTAGCTGCCCGGCTCGCCGCGAAAGGGGCGCGCGATCACCCTCCCGACCGCATGCTTGCCGGTGAGGATCTCCCGGGCAACACGGCACGCGTCGTAGAGCTCCTCGAGCGGCACGGTCTCCTCGTGCGCCGCGATCTGGAAGACCGAGTCGGCCGAGGTGTAGACGATCCACTTGCCGGTTCGCTGGTGCTCCTCACCGAGCACCTGGATGACCTCCGTCCCACTCGCGGGCTTGTTGCCGAGCACGCCGCGGCCGGTGCGGTTCATGAATGGGTCGATGACGTCGTCGGGGAACCCGTGCGGATAGGTCGGCATGGCCTGTGGCGTGACGACGCCCATCAGCTCCCAGTGGCCGGTCGTCGTGTCCTTCCCCTTCGAGCGCTCCAGCAGCCTTCCGGCCACGGCCTGGGCCCTCGGCTGCGGCGGACATCCCTCGAGCGGCATGACGTTGCCGAGCCCGATCGCCTCCAGCGCGGGCAGGTCGAGGCCGCCGACGGCCCGGGCGACGTTGCCGAGCGTGTTCGACCCCTCGTCCCCGTAGGCGGCCGCGTCCGGCAACTCCCCCGCGCCGACGGCGTCGAGCACGATGACGCACGCGCGCGGCATGGCGCTATCTTACGACGCACATGGATTCGATCCTCGGGCTGTTCGGGCTGGTGCTCTACATCGCTTTCGTCGTCGGGCTGTCCGCCGCCGTGACGATGGCGGTCGTCAAGATCTCGCCCACGAAGAGCACGCCTCAGCGACCGAATAGCTAGACGGCGGCCGTCGCGGCGCCCGGCAGGACGTCCTCGAGCGGCACGTAGTCGAGGCCGTGGGCTTCGGCCACGGCCTGGTAGGTGACGTTGCCCGCGAGGACGTTCACGCCGCGGGCGAGCGTGCGGTCGCGTTCGACCGCGACCCGCAGGCCCTGATCCGCGATCGCCTCGACATACGGCAGCGTGACGTTCGTCAGCGCCTTGGTCGAGGTGATCGGCACCGCGCCCGGCATGTTCGCGACGCAGTAGTGCGTGACCCCCTCGACGACGTAGATCGGATCGTCGTGCGTCGTGGCGCGGGACGTCTCGGCGCAGCCGCCCTGATCGATCGCAACGTCGCAGAGGACGGCCCCCGGCCTCATCTCGCTGATCATCTCCCGCGTCACGAGCTTCGGCGCGAGCGCGCCGGGGATCAGCACAGCGCCGATCACCACGTCGGCGTCGCGGACCGACTCCTCGACCTGCAGGGTCGACGACATCAGCAGGCTGACGCGGCCGTGCATGATCTCCTCGAGGTGGCGCATGCGGTCGACGGACCGCTCCAGGATCGTCACCTGGGCGCCGAGTCCGAGCGCGATGACGGCCGCGTTGTAGCCGACGATTCCGCCCCCGACGACCACGACCTTGCCCGGCGCGACGCCCGCGACGCCGCTGAGCAGAAGCCCCCGGCCGCCCTTCGGCTTCTCGAGGTAGTGCGCCCCGGCCTGGGCGGCGAGACGGCCCGCGACCTCGCTCATCGGCGCGAGCAGCGGCAGGGCGCCGCGATCGGTCTCGACGGTCTCGTAGGCGACGGCTGCGATCGCCCGAGTCGACGAGCGCGCGGGTCAGCGGCTCGTCGGCGGCGATGTGCAGATACGTGAAGAGCGTCAGGCCCTCTCGCAGGCGGCTGTACTCCGGCGCGATCGGCTCCTTGACCTTGAGCAGGAGGTCGGCCGTCTCCCAGACCTCGTCGACCGAGCCGATCCGCGCGCCACCCCGCAGATAGTCCTCGTCGGGGAACGCGCTGCCGGCGCCCGCGGTCGTCTCGACGACGACGTCGTGCCCGCGCTGGACGAGCTCCCGGGCACCTGCGGGTGTCAGCGCGACCCGGTACTCCTGCGGCTTGATCTCCTTGGCGACGCCGATCCGCACAGCGGGCGCACGTTACACGGTCACGTCCGCCCTCAGGGGCAGCCGCCGGCGGCCGCCGCGCTCGTGTCAGCCTCCGCTGATGGCGGTGATCACATCGACACGCGAGCCCGGCTCGAGCGGCGTCTCGAGCCGGGCTCGCTCTCGGTCGACGTAGACGTGGATGTGCGGGCGCAGCCCGTTCCCGGGCTCGCAGATCCGGTCGCGGAAGCCCGGCCAGCGCTCGTCGAGCCGGTCGAGCGCCTCGTCGACCGTGCCGGCCTCGAGCTCGAGCCGGCGCGGCAGGCCCGGGAACAGCGGCGGCAGGGTGGCTGGGATGTGAAGGTCGGCCACGGCTAGTCGATCACCGCGACCTCGACCGAGGCGATGCCCGGCAGGTAGCTGGCGATCTCGCTCCACGTCTCACCCTGGTCGGCGCTCGCGAACACCTGGCCCGTGCTCGTTCCGAAGTAGACGCCGGGCTCGTCGTAGCCGTCGATCGCCATGCCCTCGCGGAGCACTCCCACGTGAGCGTCGCTCCCTGGCAGGCCGTCGTCCAGCCGCTGCCAGCTCGAGCCGGCGTCCCGGGTCCTCCAGACGGCCGCCTTGCCATCCGGCATGACGCGACCGTGCCCCGGATCCAGCGGGATCACGTAGAACGTGTCGCGGTCGTGCGGGTGCGCTGCCGCGGCGAAGCCGAACTCCGTGGGCAGACCCTCCGTGATCTCATTCCACGTGAGCGCTCCGTCGTCGCTGCGGTGCATGCCGACATGGTTCTGCTGGTAGAGGCGGTTCACATCCTGCGGCGAGCGGACGAGCTTGTGGACGCAGAAACCGATGTCCTCGTGCTCGAGCGGCCAGTCCGCGCGCAACCCCTTGTTGCGCGGCGTCCAGGTCTTGCCGTCGTCGGTCGTCTCGAAGATGCCGATCCCCTGCACGATCGCGAAGAAGCGCGTCGGGTCGTCCGGAAAGGGGAGCATGGCAGGCACGCCGAGATGGCCGGGCGGCTGGTTCGCCGGATCGTTCCAGGAGTCTCGAGCCGGATGCCCGTCGATCGTGCTGAACAGCGTCCACGTCTCGCCGCCGTCTCGGCTCTCGAAGACGCCGGGCATCTCCGCGCCCGCGAAGAGCCGGCCGTCGGTCGCCGTCAGGCCCGACACCTTCGACAGCTTGAGCTTGCCGTTCTCGCCGTAGCTGAGGCCCTCGCTCGACTGCTGCCAGGTCTCACCGAGATCCGGGCTCCGCCAGATGCTGGCGCCGTGCCACTCGCTCGCTGCCGCCGCGTAGATCGTGCCGCTGGCTGCGTCATGGATGACGTGATAGATCGGCCAGCCCTCGCAGTACGGACCGCGGAGCTTCCAGTCACTGCGCTGCTCGTCGCTCTCGAGCAGGAAGCAGCCCTTCCGGGTGCCGATCAGCAGAACGGTCTTCGACATCGATTCCACCTCCGGTTACGACGGCGCACGGACGTCTGCATCAGTCAGACACCTCGAACGACGAGAACTCATCGGTACGACGAACGGCGAGAACGAGATTCGACATCACAAACCCCTCGAGCGCAGGAGCAGGAGCAGGCCTGCGAGCGTCTTCGCGTCCTCGATGTCGCCGAGGCGCGCCGGCACGTCGGCGACGGCGATCCGCTCGAGCTCGACGTCCTCGTCGTCCTCGAGTGCCGCTTCGCCCTCCTCGGCGCCCTCGGCGAGGAAGACGGCCATCTCCTCCCGCACGAATCCCGGTGACGTCCAGAACCGCGCCAGCTCGCGCCAGCGCCCGCCGCGTTCTTGTGGGCAAAGCCGGTGAGGACGGTGAGCGCGATGATCTTGAGATCGAGCATCAGCGACCAGTTCTCAATGTAATGCAGGTCGTGCGAGATGCGCCCGGTCATCTTCTCTTCGGTATCTGTGGCGCCGCGCCAGCCGTAGACCTGCGCCAGACCGGTGATCCCCGGCTTGACCCGGTAACGGGTGGCGTACTGCTGGATCTGCCGCATGAATGCGGCGGTGAGCGCGACGGCATGCGGCCGCGGCCCGACCAGCGACATCTCGCCGCACAGCACGTTGATCAGCTGCGGCAGCTCGTCGAGGCTGGTGCGGCGCAGCCAGCGCCCGATGCGGGTGACCCGCTCGTCGTCGGGACGTGCCTGGATCAGCGGCGCACCCGGGTCGTGCCGCATGGTGCGGAACTTGAGCATGTCGAACTCGCCCTGGTTGAAGCCCAGGCGGCGCTGCCGGAACAGGGCGGGGCCCGGCGACTCCAGCCGGATCGCGAGGACGAGCGCGGCCATCGGCAGCGCGAGCAGAAGCAGCAGTGACGCGCTGATGCCGAGGTCCATGGCGCGCTTGGCGATCCGACCCCAGTCGCGCATCGGCTGCCGGCGAATGGTCGCGACCGGCACGCCGGCCAAGCGCTCGCGGACCACCATCGCCTGGACATAGCCCACCCCGTCGGGACAGAGCTTCAGGTCGACCGGCAGATGGGCCAGACGGTCCACGAGCGCCGAGATGCGGCGCTCGGCATGCCAGGGAAGGGCGAGGAAGATCTCATCGAGCCGTCGCTCCCGCGCATACGCGAGCAGGTCATCGAGCGTGCGACCTGATCTGGCACGGGACGAGCGGCGATCGGAGGGGTCATGGAACACGCCGACCAGACAGATGTCGGCATCCTGCTGGGCGCGCAGCAGATCGAGGAAGCGGGCGCAGGTGCGCTCGTGGCCACACACGATCGCCACGTGGCGGGCGCAGAGCTGCCTGATCGCCGACGACTCCCGGAGCTGACGGGCGGCACCGCGGTGGAGCAGGGCGAGCAGGCCGCACCCCAGAACGAACCAGGGCAGGACTGCACCCTTGACCTCGCCCCATGGGGTCCGCGCGGACCAGGCGAGCAGGATGAAGATGGCGAGCGCCGTCGCGAAGCACGCGATCAGCTTGCGCAGCGTCGCGCCGAACGTCTGGAGGTCCCGGAGCCCGATGTTCGCGATCAGGATGCAGAGCAGGACGAAGACGGTCCCGACGAAGCATCCGATGATCGGATCGAGGCTGCCATCGCTCGCGCCATCCGGGCCGGCGGTCGAGCGCTGGATGAAGGCCCCGAGCAGCCCCAGGCCAGTGCCGTAGGCGGCGAGCGTCAGATCGCTGACCACGCGGGCCGACAGCCACGTGGGGAGGCGGCGCTCCGTCGTGGCGAGACGCAGCCCCTGGGTGCCCTCCAGGATCATTGGGTTCTTGCGTTGGGCGACCGGGATCAACGCGGCTACCTCCAGTCGAGATGGCTTCCGACTGGTCGCGTTCCTACCCATCAAAGATTGGAGATTTGTTGATTTCAACTTATACGTTCATAACCGTCGAACGCAAGAGCGTCGTGCCGCCCGGATTCGGATCGCCCGCACCCGGCAGGCGGTCCGCGGCTCGGGCCGACGGGGCACGCCGGTGGATGTTCGCGCCAGCGGCAACAGGCGCCCTCTCACGGTCACGCCACCTGGCGCCGCCCATCTCCGCCGATCTCTGCCGCCACGCGATCCAGGGCGCGGGTCACTGCGTCGAACAGGAAATCGATCTCGGCGCCCCTGATGATCAGGGGCGGGCAGAAGGAGACGACATCGCCGAGCGGCCTGAGAATGACGCCGTAATCGAGGGCGTGCTCGACCACACGCGCCCCAATCTTGAACGCCGGGTCGAATGGCACTTTCTGCGTCGGATCGGCCATCAGCTCGATCGCGCCGACCAAGCCGCTGACGCGGCCATGCCCGACCAGCGGATGGGACGTGAGTTCCATGATCCGGGCGGCAAAGTGCGGCGCCACCGCACGCACATGATTGAGCAGGTCGTCCTCCTCGTAGACTTCCAGGGCGCGCAGCGCCACAGCGGCGCAAACCGGGTGCCCGGAGTAGGTGAAGCCGTGGCCGAAGGTGCCGATCTTGCGACTTTGCTCCAACATGACCTGATAGATGGGCTCCGAGATCAGCACGCCGCCGATCGGCATGTACCCCGCCGACAGGCCCTTCGCGATGGTGATCAGATCCGGCTGGATGTCGAACGTCTGGCAGCCGAACATTTCGCCGGTGCGGCCAAAGCCGGTGATCACCTCGTCGGCAATCAACAGAACGTCGTGCTTCTGGAGCACCGCCTGGACCTGCTTGAAGTAGGTCGCAGGTGGCATGATCACGCCGCCCGCGCCCATGAGCGGCTCGGCGATGAATGCGGCGACGGTGTCCGGCCCTTCGCGTAGGATCAGCCGCTCCAGCTCCGCAGCGAGCCGCGCAGCGAACGTCTCCTCGGTCTCGCCGGGCTGCGCATGGCGATAGTAGTGCGGGCATCCGGCGTGCAAGAAGCCCTCGAGCGGCAGACCGAAGTCTCGGTGAACGTGAGGCAGCCCGCCCAGGCTGGCGCCCGCCACGGTGGCGCCATGGTAGGCGCGCTCGCGCGCGATGATCTTGCGCTTGTCCGGCTTGCCGACGGCATGGTGATAGTAGCGCACCAGCTTGATCGCCGTGTCGTTGGCCTCCGAGCCCGAGGAGGTGAACAGCACCTTGGACATGGGAACGGGCGCAATGGCGAGGAGGCGCTCCGCCAGCTCGATCGCCGGGCGGTGCGACTTGCCGCCGAACATGTGATAGGTCGGCAGACGATCCATCTGCTCGCGCGCCGCATCGACCAACCGCGCCTCGCTGAAGCCGAGATGCGCACACCACAACCCGGCCATGCCCTCAAGATAGCGGTAGCCGTGTTCGTCGATCACGTAGACGCCCTCGCCCCGGCTCAGCAGCAGCGGGCCCTCCTCGACATGATGCGCGAGGTCGGTGAAGGGGTGGATGACCGAGCGCACGTCACGCGCGGCCAGGGAATTGAGCGGCTCCATGCTGGTTGCTCCTACAGGTGCGCGGATGGCGGATCAGGTCGCCGGCGCGAGAGGCCGGCCAAACTCCGGAATTTCTTCAACCAGTGATAGCAGGCGGAGATAACATTACAAACTCGAGCGAGCTTCGCGAGGATGTCGTCGGCGGTTGCGGTCCAGGTGAAGGGACGTGAAGTGGCGTTGTAGTCGACGACGAACGCCTCGATGCGGCGGACCAGCTCCTTCGCGCTGGTGAACGAGCCGCGACGGATCTCGCGGCCGGTCAGGATGCCGAACCAGCGCTCGACCTGGTTCAGCCAGGAGCTGTAGGTCGGCGTGAAGTGAATGTGGTAGCGGGGCCGTTCAGCCAGCCACTGCCGCACCTTGGGATGTTTGTGGGTAGCGTAGTTGTCGATCACGAGGTGCAGGTCGACATCGGCCGGCACGGCGGCATCGATGCGCTTCAAGAAACTCAGGAACTCCTGGTGGCGATGGCGGGCCCGGCACTGCGCGAGGATCTGTCCGTTGGCGACGTCGAGTGCCGCGAAGAGCGTCGTCGTGCCGTGCCGTTTATAATCGTGCGTGATGCCGTCGATGTAGCCCAGCCCCATCGGCAACACCGGTTGGGTTCTCTCCAAAGCTTGGATTTGGCTTTTCTCATCGATGCACAGGACGACGGCGTTGTCCGGCGGGTTGAGATAAAGGCCGACAATGTCACGAACCTTTTCGACGAACAGCGGATCGGTCGACAACTTGAAGCCTTTGGAGCGATGCGGCTGGACCCCAAACAGCCGGAAATAGCGCTGGACCGCACTCTTCGAGATCCCGCAGACTTCGGCGGCGCCACGCACACTCCAGTGCGTGCCGACCGCTGGCCGGTTCCGCAGCACCAGCGCCAGCAGCCCGGCAATCGCCGCATCGTCGTGGCTGCGCGGTCGGCCCGGCCGCTGCTCGCCGTAGAGCCCGGCCAGGCCATGCTCGAGGAAGCGCTTGCGCCAGTGGCCGACCGCCGGGATGGATAGCCCGAGCTCGCCAGCGATCGCCGTGTTGGCCGCGCCGTCAGCCGAAGCCAGCACGATCCGCGCGCGGCGCACCAGCCCATGCGCCGCCGTCCGCGACCGCACAAGCTCGCCGAGCTCTCGCCGCTCCAGCTCACTCAACACGATCTCCTGCTTGCGTGGCCGACCCATGCTGCTCCTCCAGGGTTAACGGCGCGTTAACCCTGTCCGCCTGCTATGGAGTCGGGCAGCAGCGCGTGCACATCGGCCAGCCGGTCGGCCTCGTGCGCCGCCTTGTCGGTACGCCAGCGCGCGATCCGTGGAAAGCGCAGCGCGATACCCGATTTGTGGCGGCTGGAGCGGGTGATGCCCTCGAAGGCGAGCTCGAACACCTGATCCGGCACGACCTGCCGTACCGGCCCGAAGCGCTCGACCGTGTGGCGCCGGATCCACCGATCGAGGGCGAGAGTCTCCGGATCGCTCAGGCCGGAACAGGCCTTGGCGATTGGGACGAGGGCGTCGTTCTGCCAGACCGCGAAGGTATAGTCGGTGAACAGATTGGCGCGCCGACCGCTGCCCGCCTGCGCGTACACCAGAACCGCATCGACCCTCAACGGATCGACCTTCCATTTCCACCAGGAACCCGGCTGCCGGCCCGTTCCATAGGCGGAATTGCGGCGCTTCAGCATCAGGCCTTCGACGCGGCGCTCGCGTGACTTCAGCGCGGGCCGCTTCCAAGCGTGCGCCAGTCGGCCGCTGCAAGCTCGCGCGACCGCAGCAGACGTCCGCCGAGCCCCGTCGAGCACCACCGCGAGCCGCGAGAGGCGCTCGGCGAGCGGGAGAGCACGGATGTCCTGGCCATCCTCCTCCAGGACGTCATAGGCAAGAAAGCTGACCGGCGCCCGTTCGAGCGCCCGAGCGCTCACCATGTCGCGCGCGATCCGCGTCTGCAGGACGGCGAACGGCAGGACTCCCCGCTCGTCCCAGGCCAGGATCTCGCCGTCGAGCACGCAGCCGTCCGGGAGGCGGGCCGCGGCGTGGGCGAGCTCGGGAAAGCGCCCGGTCACCAACTCCTCGCCACGCGACCACAGGAAAACCTCGCCGCGTCGCCGGATCAGCTGGGCGCGGATGCCATCCCATTTCCATTCGGCGAGCCAGCGATCGATGCTGCCCAGCCGATGCGGCGGCTGCTCCAGCGGTGAGGCCAGAAAGAACGGATACGGCAGCGAGGGGTCATCATGGGCGCGCGCGGCCGCAAGCAACCCCTGGTACCAGGTTGCCGTCGGCTGCCATCTGCCTGCCAGACGATGGGCGATGGTGGCGCGCGGCATCCCTGAAACCGCGCCCAGCGCCCGCACCACGAGAGGCTGCGATACGCCGACCCGAAATGTCCCGGTCAGCAGCTTGTTGAGCACGAACAGCTCGCCCAAGGGGAGTTGCCGCCACCAGCGGTCACCTTGGCGTATTGTTGCTCGTCCGCCAGCTCGCGCAGGGGCAGGATGCGCTCCTCGAGCCAGCGATGCAGCGACAGAGGCTCTCTTTCGGAAGCGTGCCCCGGTGCACCATCAGCGTCACGGTCTCGGCGCTGTCGCCGGTGGCGGCCTGCGCATCGCCGACCAACCACTCCGGCAGCCCAGTGTAGCGAAGCGCCCAGGCGCGCAGCGTCCGCCCCGAGATCAGCCGCTTTGACCGCTGCCCGGTCAGAAAGAACACCGCCCAGGCGGCATCCTCGGCCGGCGCTGCCCGGAAGTACTGGGCCATGGCTTCCACCTTGGCGCCGGTGCTGCTCGTGCTGTCGAGCGCCTCGTAAAGGTCGCTGAAACGCCGCATCAAACTTGGTTTACCGCGATCTGCTCACTACCCTGCCTCCTCGACCTCGTCCCCGAACAGGGTCTCGAGCGGCTCCGCCGCCAGGCCGATCTCGCGCAGATACCGCGCCAGGCTGTCGCTGTAGCCATGGGTCGCCAGCACGCGCTTCGCACCGGTCTGTTCGATGGTCCGCAGCAGCGCCGGCCAGTCGACGTGGTCGGACAACACGAAGCCGCGATCGAAGCCACGCCGCCGGCGATGGCGGCGCACCCGCATCCAACCCGAGGCGAAGCCGGTGCTGGCGTCACCGAAACGGCGCAACCAGGGCGAACCGAACGCCGAGGGCGGCGCGATGATCAGTTCGCCGGCAAAGCTCTTGCCCTTGCGGCGCGCACCGACCGGGACCGTCTGGGCAAACGTGATACCTTCGTCTCGATAGGCATCGAGCAGCGCATCGATCGCGCCGTGCACGAACACCGTCCGGCCGCCGCGCCGGCCGATCTCGGCAAGCACCCGCTGCGCCTTGCCCACCGCGTAGCAGAACAGCACCGACGCGCGGCCGGCCGCGGCATTGGCGTGCCACCAGCCGAGCAGAGCCTCGATCACCTGATCGACCGGGTCCCAGCGATAGATCGGCAGCGCGAAGGTGGCTTCGGTGATGAACACGTCGCACGGCACGACCTCGAAGGCCTCGCAGCTCGGATCGGGGTCGCGCTTGTAATCGCCCGAGACCGCGCAGACCGTGCCCGCCGCCTCGATCCGGATCTGCGCGGAGCCGAGGACGTGCCCGGCGGGATGGAACGAGACGGTCGTCTCGCCGAACGTCAGCGGCTCACCAAATTCATGGCCCTCGACCAGGGCGTCGGGGCCGAGGCGGCGGCGCAGCAAGCCCACTCCCGAGAGCGCCGCGTGATAGTGGCGCGAGCCGCGCCTCGCATGATCCCCGTGGGCATGAGTGATGACGGCGCGTTCAACCGGGCGCCAGGGGTCGATGTAGAATCCGCCCAGAGGGCAGTACAGCCCTTCGGGCCTCAGGGTAACCAGGTCCGGCAAGCGTGCGTCTTTCTGCGCCGGATCTCAGCCCTCGATCCGCACCGGCGGGCAATAAAAGGCGACGTAGTCCTTGATGTTCGCAGCTGCCGGCTTGGGATCGGGGTACGTCCACACCGCGTTCGGCGCCTCCTCATCGCCATCGACCAGATCGAAGTAGCGGGCGGTGCCCTTCCAGCCGCACACGGTGGTCCGTTCGCTCGGGCGCACCAGCTCGTGGTTCAACGCCTCGGGCGGAAAGTAGATGTTCCCCTCGATCTCTTCGAACCGCTCGGTCTCGGCGACCACGTGACCATTCCAGATTGCTCTTGGCATGTCCCTCCTCCGATCTTGCGGGTGCCCCACAACATGGACCGGGACAACCTGCTGGCAATCTCAGCCGGGCAGCGCCAGGAGATCGACGTGACCGACCGTTAGGCGGAGAACGCCGCTCGCCAGTTGCTCCCGCCGCCGCGCCACCCAGCGCTGCAGGCGCCGATCGGGCTCGATCTCGCAAACCGCATCGATCATGCCTTCGAGCGTCGCCCGGAGCAGCGCCTGATCAACGGCGCCGAGCTGCCAGTCCGACCGCTCGGTGGTCACCGCGCAGCCGCGCGCCATCAGCCGATCTGCGAGATACGCGGCGGCATCAGGCCCCAGGGCGGGCCCGAAGCCCTTGTCGGTGCGTTGATGCGCCACGAAGCGCGCTCGGACGTCCTCGTCCTCCGGTGCGGCGGGCTCGAACGCGAGGCGGCCATCGAAGCTCAGCGCCATGAGGAGCGGCCTGCCACGGCACGCCTCAGCGAGAACTCCAGCCAGCCGGCCGAGGTCAGGTCGAGCAGCGCCGATGCCGTCACGCCGGCAACACCAGCGTTCTCGGGCAGCCCCTCGCGCGCGAGATGGCGAAGGGCGAACGTGACTACGATCTCACCGGCGGGTCGAGCAAGGACGAGATCCTCGCCCTCGAGCTGGGGCGCCCAACCACGATCTTGCGCCCAGCGCTGCAGCTCGCTCGGCGCGGCGCGGAGCAGCGCCGGGTCGTTGTCCATGCAGCGCCAACGGTTTGGTCCTGCGATCTTCGGCGCCAAGTAGCGGAGATTGGAGCCGGTGCCACAGCCGAGGTCGATCAGAAGCGGCGTCGCGCCAAGCGCGGCGGCGAACCGGTCGGCGAGCTCGGCGCTGCGCGCGGCGTGGTCGCATGGCTCCCGGACGGTCAGCCAGCCGAGGCCGAAGCCGCTCACCGGCGATCACCGGCCAGGTCGGCGAGTGCGGCAGCGAACAGGCGGGTGGCGTCGTCCCAGCTCGGCAGGTTACGGCGCGCCGCCCGCGCCCCAGCGATCAGATCGGCGCGCAATTCCGGCGCGATCATCACCTGGCGCAGCGCCGCCGCGAGTGCCTGCGGGTCACCGGCGGGCACGAGCAGCCCGGCATCGTTGGGCACGGTATCCGGGTATCGCGCCTGCGGTGGTCGAGATCACCGGCAGACCGCGGGCCAGCGCTTCGGCCAGCACCATGCCGTAGCCTTCGTGGTACGAAGCCAGCACGAACAGATCTGCCCGATCGTAGAACGGGCCGAGATCCGATTCGGCCTGCTCGCCGACCAACATCACGCGCTGCCGCAGGCCGAAACGATCGACCGCAGCGGCGATCGAGTGCGCACAGGCAGGATCGCGTTCGGCGCTGCCGGCGCAGGTCAGATGCCAGTGGAGGTCGAGCAACTCATGCAGAGCCTCGAGCAATATCACATGACCCTTGCGCGGCGTGAGCGAGGCCACGCACAGCAGCGCCATGCCGGGCCCACCTGAGCCGCGCGCCAACGACGCCGGCTCGGTGCCCGGACGCACCACGGCGATGCGCGCGTCGTCCAGATCATAGGCAGCAAGATCCCGTCGCGTTCGCTGGCTGGTGACGATCACACGGGCCGCGCGCGAGAGGAGCTTTCGCTCAAGTTCGGCAAACGCCTGCGCTTCGGCCGCCGTCAGGCCGGTCTCCAAAGCGAGCGGATGATGGATCAGAGCGACCCACGGCCGTGGCAGGCGATCGCCCAGTGCGGCAAAGGCCGGCAACGCCAGCCCGTCGATCACGAGGACGGCGCCGGGCGAAATCGTCTCGATGGCCTCGGCCGCGCTGGCGTACGCCAACTCGTCCGCCTGCGGAAAACGACCCGCGAGCTCGTGCACCTGCACGGTCCAGCCGAGCGCCCGCAGCCCGTGGACGATCAGTCGGTCGTAGATGTACCCGCCGGTCCGCTGATCGATTGGCCCCGGTACGACGAAATGCAGCGGCGGCGTCATCCGGCGTGAAGCTCGGTTTCGTAGCTCGCCCAGGCGAGGTGGGACTCGCGCAGCGTCACTTTCAGCGATGCGAGCGCCATCTTGGCCTCGTCGCCGAGCGCACCCTCTTGAATGCGATCGCGGACACGATGGCAGATCTCACGGGCCAGCACCTCCGTCGTCGTGTTGCGGCCCGCGAGCTCGGGCAGCTCGTCGAGATTGCGGTAATTGAGCGGCTCCAGCACCGACTTCAGCAGCTGGCCCAGCAGCCCGATGTCCGCGACGATGCCATCGGCGTCGAGATCGGGGCGCCGCAGCTCCAGATCGACCACGAACGTCGCGCCATGCAGGCGCTGCGCCGGGCCGAACACCTCACCCTTGAAGCTGTGCGCGATCATGATGTGATCCCGCACCGTCAGGCAGAACATCGTCTCCTCCATCGGGCTACTTGTAGCGTATGACCTGACACATCACCTCGCTCGGGCCCGCGGCAAGCTCGCACATGACCGTGGGCAGGCGCGCGAACGGCACAGGCGGAGCGAGCAGCACGTCGAAGCGAGCATCGGCGAGCAGGTCGACGGCCAGAGCGAGGCGGCGCCGGCGATCCCAGCGGGCGCGCTGCGGCGTCGCGACGGCGCCGACCTGACTGGACACCAGACGCAGCCGGCGGCTGTGGAAGCCCTCGCCCAGGGCAACGGCAACCTGCTGGTCGCCGTACCAGCTGAGTTCGACGATCGTTGCTTCGAATCCCGCAAGGTCGAGCGCCGTCGCCAGGCCTTCGCCCGTGGCGCTCGCGTGGATCACCAGATCTGCCTGCGCGGTGGCCACGTTCGGCACCGCGAAAGAGATGCCAAGCGCCGAAGCGATCGCAGCCTTGTCCGGGTTTACGTCCACGAGCTGCACTGCCGTGCCGGGTATCCTCGATGCCACCGCCGCCGCCAGCGCCCCGATCACGCCCGCTCCGACCACCGCCACCCGGTCGCCGATCCGGGGCGGGGCGTCCCACAACGCGTTCACGACGGTTTCCATGTTGGCGGCGAGCACGGCGCGCTCGTCGGGAACGGCGGCAGGAACCGCCACCACGGCGCGGCGCGGCACCACGTAGCGATCCTGATGGGGATGCAGGCAGAACACCCGCCGGCCGAGCCAGTCATCCGGGCCCGCGGCTACCAGCCCCACCGAGCTGTAGCCGTACTTCAGGGGGAAGGTGAACTCGCCTACCTGATGCGGCGCACGCATGATCTGCCGCTGGCTCTCTGGCACCCGACCTTGGAACACGAGCGTTTCGGTACCCCGGCTGACGCCGCTCGCCAGCGTCTCGACCAGGATTTCACCCGGGCGGGGTTCGGGCAGGCGCTCGCTCCGCAGCTCGCCCTGACCTGGGGCCACGATCCAGAACGCCAGCGCGTCAGTCATCGAAGCGGCATTCGAACAGGACGTCCCGGCCCAGATCGAACTTGCGCACCGACGGTCGCAAGCCGTCGCTCAGCCGTCCAATCTCCGGCAGCGAGATGCTCGGGCGACCCGAGCCGATGAGCAACGGCGCGATCGTGATCTGCAGCCGATGCAGGCAGCCGGCGGCGAGAAAGCGCGACACGGTGATACCGCCGCCTTCGACGAACACGCGCCGGAGGCCACGCCCGGCCAGAACGTCAAGCACCGCCTCGGGTCGCAGGCGGCCGTCCTCGACCCCGACGCCGATCACCTCCGCCTGGCCCAGACACTCATGTCCGTTGACCAGCTCATCGGCGCACAAGACCAGCGTCCGGGCGGCGCCGTCCGTGAAAATGCGGTAGTGGCTATTCAGCCGCCGCCGCGGATCCAGCACGACCCGGGTGGGATTTCGGCCAGGCACCAGCCGGACGGTGAGTTGGGGATCGTCGTAGCGGATCGTGCCGGCGCCGACGACCACCGCATCGAACAGTGCGCGCATGCGATGGTTATGCGCGACATCCTCGGGGCCGGTAACCCAGCGCGAGCTGCCGTCGACTGTCGCGATCCTCCCATCCAGGCTTTGCCCGAGGTGGGCGACGACGAAGCGCTCGGGACAGTCGCGGCAGAGCGGCGCATAGAGCTCGATCAGTCGGCGCCCTGCGGCGTCCAATCGGCCGGAGTCGGGCGGCGGTGCGACCGGAGCCGCGCCGGACAGAAGTACCGGTTCGGCAGCCGCGCACTGCTCGAGCAACCACTGCCATGCAGCCTTTTGATCCACGAGATCTTTTCACCAACGTTCGCCCGCGGCACCATGCCGCTGGCCCGCCGCGGGGAGGCCCCATAGTTTAGGACGTCTGGAGGACACTGCAAAACATGGCCGATTGGCTGGCTCGGCTCGATCACCCACGGTTCGTGGTTGGCAATCCGCTCCCTAGCGTCATCTTGGTCGCGTTGCTGACTGCAGCACTGGGCGTGATACTCGCCTACCTGGCCGACTGGGCGGGCACTTATGTGCTCGCGGGTCTGGCCGGCTATGCCATCGTGAGCGTCATCGTGGTCGTCAGGGTGGGCTCCCGTCGGGGCCGCGCTGGTTTCGGCATCGCCAATCAGATCACCTTGCTGCGCGCCGGATTGGTTTGCCTGGCCAGCGGCGCGCTGCTGGCCGGCGGGTCCTCGTCCGCCTCGGAGTGGAGCCTGGTCGTATTGGTCGCGGCGGCGCTGAGCTTGGATGCGGCAGATGGCTGGCTGGCCCGGCGTCTCCGACTCGCCTCGGGCTTCGGTGCCCGGTTCGATCTCGAGATCGACGCGTGGCTGATCCTCGTGCTCGCGCTCCTTGTGTGGCAGAGCGGCCGCGTCGGGCCGTGGGTTCTGGCCATCGGCCTGATGCGCTACGTCTTCGTGCTGGCAAGCTGGTACCTGCCGGCATTGCGTGGGCCACTGCCGCCGAGCCGGCGACGACAGGTCGTATGCGTGCAACAGAGTGTGACACTGCTGGTCTGCCTGCTGCCGCCGGTCGGAAATCTCTTCGCCAACGTGGCCGCGGGCCTGGCGTTGCTTGCTCTGTTGGCGTCCTTTGCCAGCGACATCATCTATCTGGTACGCATCAGAAGGAGTCCGACGGCGATCGGAGCTGTGGATCGGCTTAGGGATGGCGCCATAGTGCTTTCCGCACCGGACCGCCGTGATCCGCAGATGTGCAGGACCCGTACCTGAGGAAGGCCCTCGAGGAGATCAGCTTGAGCCAATCGCGCCAGCGAGACGTCACGGTCAGCATGGTGGCGGTCGATCGCGCCGCCAGCGAGTTGCGGCGGAACAGCGCCGTCATCATTGACGACGAGCGCGGCGCCGTGCTCGCGCAGGCGGCGGAAACGGTCACTGCGGAGAGTGTCGCTGCGCTGTTGCGCCTTTCCAGCGGCAATCTGTACCTGGCGCTCACGGCGCGCAGAGCAAGCGTGCTCAAGCTCGTCGGAGCGGCCGCAGGCATCGTGACGCTCCCGATCGCCGACACCACCGACCGGGCAATGATCCGCTATCTGATCGACCCGACCTGCCCTGTGCCGGCAGGCACGACCGATGCGCTCATTCCCTCCCCTGAGATCGGTGACTGTCGAGCCCGGGCCGCGGTGATGCTCGCGAAGCTCGCCCAGCTGCTGCCAGCGGCGCTGGTGACGCCGCTTCCGGATTCCGACTCGGACGCCGTAGCGCGGCTGGCCGATGAGCAGAATCTGCTCCGCGTCTCCGCGCGTGCCGTCATCGACTACCCGACCTACGTCGCCGCGACGCTCCAGCCGGTCAGCGAAGCCCGCGTGCCGCTCGGCGTCGCCGAGGATGCTCGGGTCATAGGGTTTCGTCCGGCCGACGGCAGCGCCGAGCAGTTCGCCATCCTGATCGGGGACCCGGTCGCCCAGCAACCGGCGTTGTGCCGCGTGCATTCCGAGTGCTTCACCGGCGATCTGCTCGGCTCGCTGCGCTGCGATTGCGGACCGCAGCTCCAGGCGGCGCTGAGCCTGATGGGCGAAGCCGGGCACGGCGTGCTCCTCTATCTCGCGCACGAGGGCCGTGGCATCGGCCTGATCAACAAGCTGCGCGCCTATCGTCTTCAGGATCTCGGCCTGGACACGGTGGATGCCAATCAGCACCTGGGCTTCGAGCCCGACGAGCGTAGCTATCGCGCGGCCGCAGTGATGCTGCGGCACCTCGGCATCGGCAGCGTGCGCCTTTTGACCAACAATCCGGCCAAGGTCGAGGCGCTCGAGCGGGAGGGTGTTCGCGTGGTCGAGCGCATACCGCACGCGACCGCGCCCAACCGCCACAACCGCGGCTACCTGACCACCAAAGCGAGCCGCAGCGGGCATCTCTTGTAGAAGCTGAGGGAGACTAGGGATGAAACGCAACGTGCCGAACCGAGCCGCCTCCTGCCTGCTGGCAGTGCTTACCTTGATCGGGTTTGCTGCCGCTGGCTGCAGTGGGATTCAACCCGAGCCCGACGCCCAGCAAGGCGGCGTGGTCGAGTTGCCAACACATGAGGCCGACTGCCTTACGGCGCAGCGAGGAGCGCGAGGAGCAGAACCGCGGTGGGGGCGGAGGCGGTGGCGGTTACTAGCGGCCCGGCCCGCGAGATGGCCTGATGCCGCCCGAGCTGCGCGGCACGATATTGGACACCTCAGCATGACCGAGGAGCTGTTTCGCGAGGACGCCTACGCAAGGCGCTGTGAGGCCGAGGTCACGGCCGGCCTTGATGGCGGGGTCTGTCTCGATCGCACAGTCTTCTACTGCCAGGGCGGCGGCCAGCCCGGCGATCGGGGCCGACTGCTGCTCCACGATGGCCCCGCGCTCGAGGTGATCGATACGGTAAAGGACGGGTCTCGGATCGTGCATCGGCTGACCGATGGCATCACGCCGCCAGCGATCGGCGCCGGCGTGATCGGCGAGGTGGACTGGCCACGTCGGTATCGCCTGATGCGCATGCACAGCGCGATGCACCTGCTGTGCGCCGCCGTGGCGTGCCCGGTCACCGGCGGTCAGGTGGGCGCGGACCGGAGCCGGCTCGACTTCGACCTCCAGGGCTCCATGGTCGACAAGGACGAGATCGCTGAGCGCGTGGCGCGCTGGATCGCCGAGGACCGGCCGATCCGCTTCATGTGGATCGATGCCGCCGAACTCGATGCGCGCCCGGAGCTGGTACGCACCATGTCGGTGCGGCCGCCGACCAGCGCGGGACGGGTGCGCCTGGTCGAGATCGAGGGCGTCGACCTGCAAGCATGCGGCGGTACGCACGTCCGCAGCACGGGCGAGATCGGCGCGCTCACGGTCGGCAAGATCGAGAACAAAGGCCGCCAGAACCGCCGGATCAGCCTGACCCTGACAGAGTGATCCGGCGCGCGCGGAACACCTCATGGCCGGGCGAACAGTTTCCCACGAGAGCGAGGGGGCTGGTCGCTTTACAGGCTTTGGGCGATGTGCAATGCAGATGCCGCTTCACACGGCTGCCGGCCGTGCTGGTTCGCCGCGGCCAGGTGTTCGGGCAGAAGGGGGGAAGACCCATGCGCATCGGTTCGCTCGCCGCGGCTGTCCTGCTGTCGGTCTGCTCATGGCAGGCCGCGGCGCAGAATGTCGGCGTCGCAGATCTCCAGGATTACACGCTCAAGAACGGCCAGGATCTGGCCGATCTGTGCGGCGCCGAACCCGGAGACGAGCTTTACGCGGAGGCCAAGCAGTTCTGCTACGGCTTCCTGAGCGGTGTGGTCCATTTCCACGACGCCCTGGCGGCCGGGCCGAATCCCCGTCGGATCGTCTGCCCCGAGGGCAAGGTCACGCGGCAGGATGGCGCGGCAATCGTCGTCGCCTGGGCGACGGCTCACCCGGATGAAGCCA
Organism: uncultured Gaiellaceae bacterium; assembly: GCA_963733065.1. GTDB lineage: Bacteria > Actinomycetota > Thermoleophilia > Gaiellales > Gaiellaceae > CAVTBT01. Next base: position 49,318 of record CAVTBT010000004.1, on the reverse strand, counting down.
GCACGACCGACCCGGCTGAAGCCGTGGTCAAGGCGGCGTTGGACAAGTGGGGGCCGTGTCAGCAGTGAGCGCCTGGACGCGCTACCGCAGGCATGCCGAATTGCAGCGAAACCGGAGAGGACTGATGCGCAAGTTGACGTTGCCGCTGGCCCTGGTTGCCGCGCTGACGCTCGGCGCGTGCCAGAGCACGGATGCGGACACCACGATGCGGACCGCGGGAGGTGCTGGGATCGGGGCCGCGGGCGGCGCGATCATCGGCGCCTTTACCGGCTCGCCGGGAACCGGCGCGGCCGTGGGCGCGGCGTTGGGCGGTGCCAGCGGCTTCCTGTACGATCAGTACGGAAGAAGCAGCTACAGCCAATAGGCGGACAGTCCTCCGGCCAAGCGCAGGACGCACAGTCGCGAACACCCATTGGCCAGCGGTGGCGCCTCTCAGCCGGCGCATAGGCGATATCGCAAGCGGCCGTCGGCGCCCGACTGGCGCTCAAGCTGGCCTTGCCCGACCAGATAGTTCAGATGCGCCAGGCTTTCGCCAAGCGCGAACTGCAGCTGGTGGATGTCGAGCGTACGGTCGAAAAGACGCGGCATCACCTCGGCCACAGTCAGCGGCATCGCGCATGCCTCGAGGGTCCGCTCGAGGCGCTCCTGGTGGTGTCCGATCAGCTGATCGATTCGCGCGTGCAAGCCGCGGAACGGCAGGCCGTGGGAGGGCAGGACCAAGCAGTCCTCTGGCAGCTCCCTGAAACGCGCTAGGGAATTGAGGAACTCGGCCAGCGGATCAGCCTCCGGCTCCGATGGCCACACGCTGACGTTGGGCGAGATCTTGGGCAGCACCTGGTCGCCGGCGATCAGCACGTTGTGCTCCGGGCTGAACAGGCAGAGCATCTCAGGCGCGTGGCCGCGTCCGATGAGCACCCGCCACTCTGTGTCGGCGAAGTGCAGCCGCTCGCCCTCTCCGACGCGACGGAACGACGCTGGCGGCGCCGCGACACGGCGGCGGTACAGATTACCGCGGGCGGCGCGCTCCTCGATCAGCTGATGGTCAAGTCCTGCGCGGTGGTCGAAGCGGCGCCCGGCCGCGACCCACTCGTCACTGGCGTCCTGCGCAAGCAGGCGCGCCGTCAGCCACTCGGTCCGGCTGGTCCAGAGCTCGGCTCCGGTCTCGGCGCACAGCCAGCCCGCCAGGCCCATGTGGTCCGGGTGGTAATGCGTGGCGACGAGGCGCGTGATCGGTTCACCCGCTAGCAAGCCCTGCCGCAGCCCCTCCCAACGCTCGCGCGTCTGCTCATCGGCCAGACCGGTGTCGATCACGGTCCACCCACCATCTCCCTGGGCGAGCCAGACGTGGACATGGTCCAGAGCAAACGGAAGGGCGAAGCGTACGCCGTGCAGCCCCGGCCTGATCGAGCACGGCTCGCCGTGGCGTAGCGCGGGGTATTCGTAGGAGACCGTAACCGGACCGGATTTTGGCGACAGCGCTGCGCCCTCCGTTGTGCATCGCAGCATAAGACGACGACCCTAACCGGCCATTGCCGGTGCGGCAAGGTTGCGCGTTGTCGTTTTGAAGATCTGCTATGATGACTACTGTAGATTGTTTTCTACAACTTTAGCTTGAGCGCAAGCTCCTGCAACAGGCGAGCTTCGCGGATTGACCGATGTGGCGCGAAGCGTGACCCTTGACCAACGACCAGTCGGGGAGGCGCGCGCTGGTGCCCGTCGGTCCGCGGGCGCGGTGGTCGGGCGCTGGACGTGCCTGCGATCGTTGACCGGTTGCTCGAGTGCCATGCACTGGCTTCGGGACGAGCATACCATTTTGCGTTCCGATGGCGGGAACATCCGCGATCGATCGGCGTTGTGGTTTGATAGGGCCGCTTCGTCCCGCAAAGATAAGGTGGAGGCTCGTCGTCGTGCAGCAGCCTGACCTCGTCATCGATTATCAAGGTCTCGAATATCTCGGCTTCGCCACGCCGCGCCGGACTCACTGGAACCTGCCATCCACCACGCTGGTGCAGCTGGCGCTCGCTCGGGGCGAAGGGACGCGGGTCGCTGATGGCGCGCTGTGCACCACGACCGGGCCGCATACGGGACGCAGCCCGAACGACCGCTTCATCGTCGACGAGCGCAGCGTGCGCGGCAGCATCGACTGGGGCAAAGTCAACCGTCCGATCGAGGCGCAGTACGCGCTCCGGCTGTGGACCAAGGCGCGGGCGCATGCGGCGCAGCGCGAGCTGTTCGTCCAGGACCTGCACGTCGGCGCCGATCCACGGCACCAGCGCCGCGTGCGGATCGTTACCGAGACCGCGTGGCACGCGCTGTTCGCCCGCAACATGTTCCGCGAATGTCCCGCGGACGAACTCGACGGCTTCGCGCCCGATTTCACGGTGTTGCAGCTGCCGAGCCTGGAGGCCGACCCGGCGAACGACGGCACGCGCTCGAAGGTGGCCATCGTGCTCGACTTCGGCGCCCGCACCGTCCTGATCTGCGGCACCCGCTATGCCGGGGAGATCAAGAAATCGATCTTCACCGTGCTCAACTATCTTCTGCCCGACGAAGGCGTGTTCCCGATGCACTGCTCGGCGAACGTGGGCCAGAGGGGCGACGTCGCCGTGTTCTTCGGCCTGTCCGGGACGGGCAAGACGACGCTCTCGGCGGATCCCACGCGCACGCTCATCGGCGACGACGAGCACGGCTGGAGCGCGCGGGGCGTGTTCAACTTCGAGGGCGGCTGCTATGCCAAGGTCATCCGCCTCTCGCCGGAGGATGAGCCCGAGATCTACGCGGCGTCGACGCGCTTTGGCGCGATTCTCGAGAACGTGGTGGCCGATCCGGTCACCGGTGCGATCGACTTCGACGACGACAGCCTGACCGAGAACACGCGCTCCTCGTATCCGTTGCGTTTCATTCCGAACTCGAGCGACAGCGGCCTCGGCGATCATCCGGCGCACATCATCATGCTGACCGCCGATGCCTTTGGCGTGCTGCCGCCGATCAGCAGGCTGTCGCCCGAGCAGGCGATGTACCATTTCCTGTCCGGCTACACGGCGCGGGTCGCCGGCACCGAGCAGGGAGTCAAGGACCCGCAGGCGACCTTCTCGACCTGTTTCGGCGCGCCGTTCATGCCGCGCCATCCGACCGTCTACGCCAAGATGCTGGGCGACCTCATGCGCCGCCACAAGGTCACGTGCTGGCTGGTGAACACGGGCTGGAGCGGCGGGCCCTACGGCACGGGCGAGCGGATCAGCCTGCGCCACACCCGCGCCCTCTTGCACGCTGCGCTCGAGGGCAAACTCGCGAATGTGCCGTTCCAGCGGCACGCCGAGTTCGGATTGATGATCCCGAAGGCATGCCCAGGCGTCCCGAGCGAGATTCTCGATCCGAAGGCGACCTGGGCGGATCCGAACGCCTATAGCCGCGCGGCGCGCAAGGTCGCCAAGCTCTTCGAGGACAACTTCGCGGCCTTCAGCGCCCACGTGGGCGACGAGGTCAAGGCGGCTGGCATTCATCCGACGGGGTGATTTGCCAGCTCGCCCAGCTCAGGGCGATTCGACCTCGCAAGCGGCGCATCCGGGATGAAACCCTGCCAGGCGAACCAGTACGCGATGTGGCCGGGCAGGCGCGGCAGGCGCGCGCCGTCGGGGCCGATCAGCGCGTTCTCTTCGATCTGCCAGTCCTGACCGTCGGCGACGAGCGTGGTGGGCTCTGATCCCGCTGCGAACAAACGCCCACCCGATTCGTAGGCGCGGACCGTCCGGGTCGCGGCGTCGCCGATCAGCACCACCGGCAGATCGCCGACCTCGGCGTTGATCACCCGGCCGCCTTCGAAATCGGTCAGCGACCATGCCTGCTCATGGCCGTCGGCGCGCAGCGCGAACACGTAGTCCTTGGGCGTGAGGCGCTCGTCCGGCACCAGCATCGGGTACATCAGCTCGTCGCTCGCGAAGTAGTCGCCGTACGGCTGCACCCGGCGTGTAGTTGCGCTCATGGCCGGTATCGAGCGAGAGCACCTTGGTGTCCGGATGCTGCGCCTGCCACTCCCGCCAGGTCGTGATCGTGACCGGCAGGACCTCGAGCTCGATGCCGGAGCCGGTGAGCGGGCCCGACGACCGGGCGCCCGGTGAACTGGTGCCACAGGCTGTGCGTCGCCTGGTCGTACATCAGCTTGTTGGAGCGATAGATGAAACCCGAGGAGCCGAACACGAACGGTTCGTCGTGACCGGGCACGCGGGCATCGTAGAGGATCCCGGAGCCACACAGCGTGCAGTACGCCAGCGTCACCGGCACGCCGCCGACCACGTCGTTGAGCATCTCGTGCCAGTCCAGGATGCGCAGCGGGTAGGCGCGCGCATCGCCCGCGATCTCGATCCCGAACACCAGCTCGTCGTCGTCCAGGTAAGTGGCGTCCGCGGCCGCGATGTGCTTCGGGTTGGTCAGCGCCGGGATGCCGTCCTTCTTGACCCCGCCCCAGACGATCTCCTCGAGCCGGATTTCGTGCTCGACGCCGGGCTTCAGGAACAGCCGGAAATTGGGGTCGATCACCGCCATGACGTCGGCCTTGAACGCATCGAAGCCCTCGAACGGCTTGATCTCGGGATGCGCCTGCTGCCACAGGATCCATTCGCTCCACGACTTACCAGGCTCCTCGCCGGTAAGCGCGGCCAGCGTGCGGTCGATCCAGCCGTCATCGTCGACGAAGCGGAGCACCTCGATCAGGCCCGGCACCACGTCGGGCTTGCCCCGCCCACGCAGGAGCATGAGGAAGTGCTGGCGCGTGATGGGGTCCGGAACGAAAATCTGCCGTACCAGCTCCGAGACCTCTTCCGGCGGCAGGTCCTGCAGGGGCCGCTCAGCGGCAAAAGCCGAGCCAAGCCACAGGGCGGATGCGGCGAATGCGCCGGCAAGACGCATGTGGGCTGCCATCGGCTGTCTCCCTCTGGAGCGACCTGCGTTCCAGTTCGCGAGCTCCTCGTGTTCGCAGCCAAACACGCGCGTGCAGGCGCGACCAAATCAATTAAACTGGCGCGCCCGCAGATTGGGAAGACTGATGACCGACCTCCAGGAGCGCCCGTTACCGTCTGCGCTCACGCTGGTGCTGGGCGGCGCACGCTCTGGCAAGAGCCGCCATGCCGAGCGCCTGGTGCTCGAGAGCGGCCTTGCTCCCGTGTACGTCGCGACCTGCGAGGCGCTCGACGACGAGATGGCGGCGCGGATCACCCGGCACCGGGCGCGTCGCGGCGCGAGCTGGCGCACGGTCGAGGAGCCGCTGGACCTGCCCGGTGCGCTGCTCCAGGAATGTGACGCCGGGCCGCGCGGTCCTGGTCGACTGCCTGACCCTTTGGCTGACCAATCTGATGGTTGCGAAGAGGCCGGTGCCTGCGGAGATGGCGCACCTGGTCGAGGTCCTCCCGACGCTGCCGGGCACGCTCGTCCTGGTCTCCAACGAGGTCGGGCTCGGCGTCGTACCTGTCGATGCCATGGCGCGCGCGTTCATTGATCACGCCGGGTGGTTGCACCAGAGCATTGCCGAGCGCGCCGACGACGTGGTTTTCATGGCGGCCGGCCTGCCCCTTCACCTCAAGTCGCCGAAGGATCGCTGATGCAGACGCTCGCCAAGATCCCCACTACGGTGTTCACCGGGTTCCTCGGCGCCGGCAAGACCAGCCTGATTCAGAACCTCTTGCGCACTGCCGGCGGCCGCCGCATCGCACTGATCATCAACGAGTTCGGCGAGATCGGCGTCGACCGCGAGCTGCTGCTCGGGTGCGGCGATGGCGCCTGTGCCGAGGACGATATCGTCGAGCTGGCGAATGGCTGCATCTGCTGCACCGTCGCCGATGATTTCGTGCCGACCATGCAGCGCCTGCTGGCCCGCGTGCCGCCGCCCGAGCACATCGTGATCGAGACCTCCGGGCTCGCCCTGCCGAAGCCGCTGCTGAAGGCGTTTCAGTGGCCGGAGATTCGAACGCGGGTCACGGTCGACGGCGTGATCGCGGTGGTCGACGCGGCCGCTGTGCGCGACGGATTGTTCGCGAGCGCCCCGGCGGCTCTCGAAGCGCAGCGCGCCGCCGATCCCGCGCTCGATCACGACCGCCCGCTCGAGGAGCTGTTCGAGGAGCAGCTGGGCGCCGCCGATCTGGTGGTCCTGAACAAGGCCGACCTGCTGGCAGCCGATCACTGGCCGGCGGTTGAGGGCCGGGTGCGCCTCGAGCTGCGTCCTGGCGTCGGGCTGGTTCGTGCCGCCGCTGCCCTGCCGGCCAACGTGCTGATCGGGCTCGGTGCAGCGGCGGAGAGCGATCTCGCCTCCCGGCCCTCGCATCACGAGGCGGATGACGACCATGAGCACGACGACTTCGAAAGCTTCCATGTCGACGTGCCGGCGCTCGACGACCCCGACGGGTTCGTCGCTCGCCTTCGAGGGATGATCGCGCAGCACGACGTGTTGCGTCTCAAGGGGTTTCGTTGCCGTGCGCGGCAGGCCGATGCGCCTGGTTCTGCAAGGCGTAGGCGATCGGATCCAGCACTACTTCGATCGCGCGTGGAGACCGGATGAGGTGCGTCGAGGGACGGCTCGTGGTGATCGGCGAGCGCGGCCTGGACCGGGAGGGGATTGCCGCGGCCCTGCGCGGCTAGGGGTTGCCTTGCATCTGCTCAAGGCTCAGTCCGCGACGCCGGAGGATGCCGGGGAGGCGATCGACCTCGGTCAGACGCCCGGCGACATCGTGTTCCTGTCGGCCGCTGACACCGAGCTGGCCTGTCTCGCGGCAGCCCAGGCCAGACGGCCGCCCGATGCCCCGAGCCTGCGCCTCGCCAATCTCCTGCAGCTCGGCCATCCGATGTCGGTCGACCTGTATGTCGAGCAGGTGGTCAGCCGCGCGCGCCTGGTGGTATTGCGCCTGCTCGGCGGCCGCAGCTACTGGCCCTACGGTCTGGAGCAGGTCGTTGCGATCTGTCGCGCCGGCGGCATTCAGCTCGCCGTGCTGCCAGGCGACGATCAGCCCGACCCGGAGTTGCGGGGCTGGAGCTCCTTGCCCGCCGAGGCCTGTCACCGGCTCTGGCAGTACCTGGTGCACGGCGGTCTCGACAACGCGGGTCAGTTCCTCACCTACGCCGCCGCGCTGCTTGGCAGCGATGAGCCCTGGCGCGAGCCGGCGCCGCTGATGCGCGCCGGCCTGTACTGGCCGGGCTTGGCGCAGCCCGATCTCCAGGCGGTGCAAAGGCAGTGGCAGCCGGACCGAGCGGTCGCGGCTCTGGTGTTCTATCGGGCTCTGGTCCAGGCAGGTGACCTGGAGGTCATCGATTCGCTGATCGAGGCGCTCGGCAACGAACGGTTGAACGCGTTGCCGATCTTCACCGCCAGCCTCAAGGACCCGATCGGCGCGCCGTTGGTCCGCGACCTTCTGCAGCGGGCGCAAGCATCGGTCGTCCTGAACGCGACCGGATTCGCCGTCTCGGCGCCGGGCGCATGGCGTCCCACTCCGCTGGACGAGCCCGACCGCTCTGTCCTCCAGGTGGTGCTCGCGGGCGGCAGCGAAGCGGCCTGGCGGGCCGGCACGCGCGGGCTGTCGGCGCGCGATCTGGCGATGAACGTCGCCCTGCCGGAGCTCGATGGCCGCGTGCTGAGCCGGGCCGTCGCGTTCAAGACGCGCAGGCGCTTCGATCCCGCGACCGAGAGCAATATCGTCGGCTTCGCCCCGGTGAGGGACCGGGTCGGCTTCACCGCCGCGCTTGCAGCGGCCTGGGCGCGCCTCGGCGCCACGCCGGTGGCGGAGCGGCGGGTCGCGATCGTGCTCGCCAACTATCCCAACCGCGACGGCCGGATCGCCAACGGCGTCGGTCTCGACACGCCGGCGAGCACCATGCGCCTGCTCGAGGCGATGCGGGAGGCGGGCTATCGGATCGACGATCTGCCTGATGATGGCCAGGCGCTGATCGAGATGCTGCTGGGCGGCGTCACCAACGAGCTCTCGACCCGCGCTGGTCGCGTCGCGCGGGTCGCGCTTCCGGTTCGGGAGTACGCCACTTTCTTCGAGCGACTCTCCGCAAGCGTTCAACAACGCATCGTCGATCGTTGGGGTGCGCCGGACGCCGATCCGCATGTCGTCGACGACGCGTTCGCGCTCGCGATGCTGCCGCTCGGCAACGTGGTGGTCGGGATTCAGCCGGCGCGCGGCTACCACATCGACCCGAGCGCGAGCTATCACGACCCGGATCTGCCGCCGCCGCACGGCTACCTCGCGTTCTATGCCTGGCTGCGCCAGACACTTCGGCGCGCACGCGATCATCCACATGGGCAAGCACGGCAATCTGGAGTGGCTGCCCGGCAAGGCGCTGGCGCTCTCGGCCGACTGCTTCCCGGAGGCCGTGCTCGGTCCGCTGCCCCACATCTATCCGTTCATCGTCAACGATCCCGGGCGAGGGCGCGCAGGCCAAGCGCCGGGCGGCCGCCGTGATCGTCGATCACCTGACGCCGCCGCTGACGCGCGCCGAGACCTACGGTCCCTTGTCCGAGCTCGAGCGCCTGGTCGACGAGTACTACGAGGCGGCCGGGCTCGACCCGCGCCGCGTGGCCTACCTGCGCGGCGAGATCCTGGCGCTGTCCACCCGGCTGGGGCTCGATCGGGACATCGGCATCGGCGCCGAGGACGCGTCCGGAAGACGCCTTGAGCAAGCTCGACAACCACCTGTGCGAGCTGAAGGAACTGCAGATCCGGGACGGCCTGCACGTCTTCGGCCAGGCTCCGGCCGGCGACCAGCTGACCGATCTTCTGATGGCGCTAGTCAGGGTGCCGCGGGTTTCCGGCGAAGGCGGCGATGCCTCGCTGCTCAGGGCGCTCGCCGCCGATCTGGGCCTGGCAGGCTTCGACCCTCTGGACTGCTCGATGGCCGAGGCCTGGGCGGGCCCGAAGCCAGCTGCTTTGCAGGACGGTTGGCGCGGACTGCCTGGCGCTCCGATGGCGATACGGTCGAGCGCCTGGAGCTGCTGGCGCGCCGTCTGATCGGCGGACGCGGCACGCCTGCACCCGAATGGACCGCGACCCGGGCAGTGCTCGAGCAGGTCGAGCGCCGCCTGCGCCCGGCGCTTGCTGACGAGCGGCGCGGCCGAGATCCGATCCGTGCTGCGCGCGCTGGACGGCCGCTTCGTCGAGCCGGGACCGAGCGGCGCTCCGACCCGCGGCCGGCCCGACGTGCTGCCGACCGGACGCAACTTCTTCTCGGTCGACTCGCGCGCGGTGCCGACCGCGGCCGCGTGGCATCTGGGCTGGAGATCGGCGGCCCTGCTGATCGAACGCTACGTGCAGGACCACGGCGACTGGCCGCGTACGGTGGCGCTCTCGGCCTGGGGCACGGCGAACATGCGCACGGGCGGCGACGACATTGCCCAGGCGCTCGCCCTGCTCGGCGCGCGCCCGGTGTGGGACGGACCCTCGCACCGGGTCACCGGCATCGAGATCCTGCCGCTCGGCCTGCTCGACCGTCCCCGGGTCGACGTCACGCTGCGGGTCTCCGGCTTTTTCCGCGACGCCTTCCCGGCGCAGATCGCGTTGTTCGATCGCGCGGTGCAGGAGGTCGCGACGCTCGACGAGCCCGCAGAGCAGAACCCGATCGCCGCGCGTGTCCGGGCCGACGAGCAGGCGCTGGTGGCGCAGGGCGTCGAACCCGAGCTCGCGCGCCGCCGCGCCAGCTTTCGCGTGTTCGGCTCCAAGCCGGGAGCGTACGGCGCCGGGCTGCAGGCCCTGATCGATGAGCGCGGCTGGGAGAGCGAGGCCGATCTCGCGCGGGCCTACGTCGCGTGGGGCGGCTACGCCTACGGCGGCGCGGCCGAGGGCGTGGCCGAGCACCGCCTGTTCGAGCAGCGCCTCGCCGCGGTCGAGCTGGTTCTGCACAACCAGGACAACCGCGAGCACGACATCCTCGACAGCGACGACTACTACCAGTTCGAGGGCGGCATCGCCGCCGCGGTGCGTCATCTCTCGGGCGAGCAGCCCGAGATCTATCACAACGACCATTCACGCCCCGAGACGCCGCGCATCCGCACGCTGAAGGAGGAGATCGGGCGGATCGTGCGTGCCCGCGCGGTCAATCCCAAGTGGCTGAACGGCGTGATGCGCCACGGCTACAAGGGCGCGTTCGAGATCGCCGCGACGGTCGATTACCTGTTCGCCTTCGCCGCCACGGCGCGGGTGGTCGAGGACCACCACTTCGAGGCGCTCTACGAGGCCTATGTCCAAGACGATCGGGTGCGCGACTTCATCGCGGAGGCCAACCCGGCGGCCCTGCGCGAAATTGCGGAGCGCTTCCAGGAAGCGATCGAGCGCGGCCTCTGGCGCCCGGCCAGCAACAGCGCGCACGACCATCTCGAAGCGTTGCGCGCCGGTAGGCGGGCCTCATGAGGTCAGGCTAAGAAAGGTCAGCCAACGCTTAGTTCGGGGCGTGTCGCATGCTAACCTGCTGGTGACTGGAGGTGCGGATGGCCAGGGTCCGCGGGTGATACATACGCGAACGCCATGGGGAGGCATCGATGGCCACGACCGAAGCGGAGGTGAACCAGGCGCACCGGGAGAAGATGGCGCGGATCAAGGCGGCGAAGGATCGGCTCTACGCCTCGAAGACCATCGAGAAGGGCCTGCTCATCGTCCACACCGGCACCGGCAAGGGCAAGAGCACCGCGGCCTGGGGCCTGGCGATGCGCTGCCTCGGGCACGGCCTGCAAGCTCGGCGTCGTGCAGTTCGTCAAGGGCCGGCGCGATACCGGCGAGCGCCATGTGCTCGAGCGCTTTCCCGAGCAGGTCACCCTCAAGGTCATGGGCGAAGGCTTCACCTGGGAGACCCAGGACCGCGAGCGCGACATCGCCGCCGCGCGCGCCGCCTGGGAGGCGGCCAAAGCCATGCTCCAGGACCCGGAGCTGCACATGGTGATCCTCGATGAGCTGAACATCGTGCTGCGCAAGGACTATCTGCCGCTCGACGAGGTGATCGAGGGGCTGCGCGCGCAGACGCCCTGACCTGCACGTCGTGGTCACCGGCCGCAACGCCAAGCCCGAGCTGATCGAAGCGGCCGACCTGGTCACCGAGATGACCCTGATCAAGCACCCGTTCCGCGCGGGCGTGAAAGCCCAGCTCGGCGTCGAGTTCTGAGCCGAGCAGCGCATGGGCCGCCTGCCCGCCCTGATGATCCAGGGCACCGGCTCGAACGTCGGCAAGTCGCTGCTGGTGGCGGGGCTGTGCCGGGCATTCGCCCGGCGCGGGCTGAAGGTGCGGCCGTTCAAGCCGCAGAACATGAGCAACAATGCCGCGGTGACGGCGGACGGCGGCGAGATCGGCCGCGCCCAGGCGTTGCAGGCGCGCGCGTGCGGCGTGCCCCCGTCGGTCCACATGAACCCGGTCCTGCTCAAGCCGCAGACCGAGATCGGCGCGCAGGTCATCGTTCATGGACGGATCTTCGCCACCTGCGCTGCGCGCGACTATGCCAGGCTCAAGCCCGACCTGATGCCCTACGTGCTCGAGAGCTTCGAGCTGCTGAGCCAGGATGCCGACCTGATCCTGGCCGAGGGCGCCGGCAGCCCGGCGGAGGTCAACCTGCGCGAGCACGACATCGCCAACATGGGCTTTGCCGAAGCGGCCGATCTGCCGGTCGTGCTGGTCGGCGACATCGACAGGGCGGCGTGATCGCGGCGCTGGTCGGCACGCACGCCCTGCTCGAGCCGGCCGAGCGCGCGCGGCTCAAGGGCTACCTCATCAACAAGTTCCGCGGCGATCCTTCTTTGTTCGACGATGCGCATCCGATCATCGCCGCACGCACCGGCATGCGCAGCTACGGCGTCGTGCCGTGGTTCGAGGAGGCCCGCCTCCTGCCGGCCGAGGACATCCTGGGGCTGGAGGACCGCACGGCGCCAAGCACTGCGCGCGATCAAGATCGCCGTGCCGCGGTTCGCGCGGATCGCGAACTTCGACGATCTCGACCCGCTCGCCGCAGAGCCCGACGTGCAGGTGCAGATCGTGCCTCGCGGCACGCCACTGCCCGGCGATGCCGACCTCGTCCTCCTGCCCGGCTCCAAGGCGACGCTTGCCGATCTTGGCCGAGTCTGCGCGCGCAGGGCTGGGATGTCGATATCGCGGCGCATGTCCGCCGCGGCGGCGCCGTGCTCGGCATCTGCGGCGGCTTTCAGATGCTCGGCCGCCGCGTCGCCGATCCCGCCGGCATCGAGGGGCCGTCGCGGCGCCGCCGAGGGTCTGGGCCTGCTCGATCTCGAGACGGTCCTCAGCGGCGACAAGCAGCTTCATGAGGTGCGCGGCCGTGAAATCGCGAGCGGCGCAGTCGATCCACGGCTACGAGATGCATGTGGGGCGCACGACCGGTCCGGCGCTCGCGCGGCCGATGCTGGATCTCGAGGGTCGCCCCGAGGGCGCCGTCTCCGCCGACGGCCGGATCATGGGCTGCTACGTCCACGGTCTGTTCGCGGCCGATGACTTCCGCCACGCGTTCCTTGCCCGCCTCAAAGCGCGCACGCAGTCCGGTCTTGCCTTCGAGCAGCAGATCGAGGCGACCCTCGATGCCCTGGCCGACCATCTCGAAGCGCACGTCGACCTCGAAGGCCTGCTCGCAGTCGCTCGCGCTCGCTGAATTTCGGCGCGCCTGTCTGCTGAGCCTCGCGGCCATGGTTAGAGGGCGCCAGCGCCACGCTGACCGTGCCGATGCCCCGCCGCGGAGTTCCGATCAGGACGGCGCCGAACCCCGCTCCCGGGAGAGGCTCGGGGCGCCTTTTCGGCTCAGCCGCACCGCGCCGCCGACCGCTGCCAGCAACACGAGCCACGCGAGCAGCCAACCAAGTGCCGACTCATCGGGGGACGGCCAGCGGACGTAGCGAAGCGCCTCCAGTCGCTCGACCATCCAATGCCAGGCGACGTGGCCGATCAGTGCCGACAGGATGACGATGCCGGCAGGACGGATCCGCGGACGCTGCAGCAATACGGCGAGGGCCGGCACCACCAGCAGCAAGACCGCGAGCTGCCCCAGCTCGACCCCGACATTGAAGGCCAGCAGCGACAGCAGCAGGTGGGAGCCGGCAAGCTGCAGGTCCTCCTGGAGCACGAAGGAGAAGCCGAAGCCGTGGACCAGGCCGAAGGCGCCGGCGACGAGCCACCGCCAGCGTAGGCTGGTGGATGAATCGCTGCCCAGCCAGACGCTGAGCACGTTCTCAACGGCCATGTAGAGGATCGACACCGCGATCAGCGCCTCGATCAGCGGCGGGAACCAATCGCCCGCCGGCGCCACGCCGGCGGCGCCGGCGATCAGCGTGATCGAATGCCCGACGGTGAAGGCCGTGATGATGCCGACCAGGGTTCCGAACTGACCGACCCGGAACGGCAGCACCAGGCAGAACAGGAACAGCAGGTGGTCGATGCCCTCGAGGATGTGCTTGAATCCGAAGCGCATGAACGTCCAAGAGGCGATGTACCAGCTGGGGTCCAGCTCGAGCCAGCCCTGCCCGCCGTGCACCTGGTAGGTGCGCCCCGGACCGTCGGGCGGCAGAAAGTCGACGACCAGCCTGAGGCTGCCGGCCAGGCCCGGGGCGGCGCGCATGTCCAGCGCGAAGTCAGCCTCCCCTGGCGGGATCGGATACTTCAGGTGAACGTCGAAATAGCCCTGGTTCCAGAAGACGTCGGTGGTCTCCCGCAGCGGCGGGCCGGCGATGTGGTCACGCGCTTGCTCGAACGAGCCGAACGCATCCTCGGACGGCTGCGAGATTCGCATCGCCGCCCGATCTGGCGTCAGCCGCACGCCGTCCCGGTACAGTATCAGCTCGCGCGCGATCGCCTGCGCGGACCGGGTAAGGCTGTCGCCGAGCTCGCCGAGCTCCAAGAAGCCCGGGCCGCGTTTGGGGAACCCGATCCCCTGCAGCAGCGCGAGCGGCACGCGCACGACGAAGTGCAGCGTCTCGCCCTCGGGCTTCAGATAGGCGCGCAGAAGCAGCTCGCCCGGAATGTCATGGGCCCGCGCGCCCGCGCCCAGCAACAGCAGCAGCGCAAAAAGGAGCAAGCCGGCGCGTTTGGCGCCGGACAAGCAAGCGGCACCCCCGCCCGCCCATAGGCGGGGATGCCAGAATGCGCCAGACGACAGGCGGCTCATTCGTCGCCGATCGCGGTTTTCTGCCTCAGCCGTTGCCGTCGTCGCCGCCCTTTGAGAAGCAAGCTTGGCGATCCGACGAGCTCGAACTTCTGCGCTCGCTTCCCGGTGTCGACCTCGGCCGTGTAGAGATTGCCCTCGGAGTCGGTCGCCAGATTGTGCACCCAGTGGAACTCGCCGGCATAGCGGCCGCTGCGCCCGAAGGTCGCGAGGATCTCGAGCGTCCGCCGGTCCAGCGTGTCGACGTGCTGGTTGGTGCCGTCGGCATTGTACAGGCAGCTCTGCGGGCGATCGGTCGAGGTGTCCAGATCCCACACCGAACCGGGGCCTAGGGTATCGGCGCGGATGTACTTCTCCTGATGAATCCGCATTCACCTTCTGTGCCGGTGGGATTCTGACACTCGGCCCCGACCTGCTCCTTGTCGAATACCTGCAGCCGGTCATTGACCCGGTCGCAGACGTAGACCTTGCCGTCATGCGTGAGCCGCACGCAGTGGACGGGGTTGCGGAAGTAGGGGATGATCTCCTCGCCGCGATCGTTGGCGTAATCACCCGCATCGTCAGACGCGTCGTCGTCGACCGGATTCTGGCCGTACGCGCCCCAGTGCTTGATGTACTGGCCATCCTCGGCGTTGACGACCACCACCCGGTGGTTGCCGTAGCCGTCGGCGATGTAGAGATGGTTGGTCTTGGGATCGACCTCGGTATCCGCCGGATTGTAAAGTTGCGGTGTCCCGTTCAGGCCGCCGCTGGTGTCGTTGCTGTCCGGGACCTCGTCCTCTGTCGGCCCGGGTTCGCCGACCGTGAGCACGTGCGTGCCGTCGGCAGTGAACTTGAGCACGTGCGCGTCGTCGCCATGGTCCGCGTCCCACGGGAACGCGCCGCTGCCGGAGCCGTTGCCGGCGATGTAGACGAAGTCGTTGTGGTCGACAAAGATGCCGTGCTCGCCTGCCGGCCACACGCAGCCGTCTTCCTCGCGACACTGGTCGCTTCCGAAGTAGCCCTCGTCGGCCGGGCCGCCCCAGGCGTCCAGCAGATTGCCTTCCTTGTCGAACTTCATGACCGCGGGCGCAGGAATGCAGCAGTCCGCGATCGGGCCGTCGGGCCGGTCATGCCCGAGCGCGCTGATCGGGACCGGCTCAGTCTCCCCCTCCTCCGGATCCGGCGGCCGGGTCGCCGTCTCCCCGGTCTCCGGGTCGACGTAGGCATCGAGCGCGCCGGCCTCGTCGTCGGTCAGCGAGCGGGCGCGCTGCAGGATCCAGATGTTGTCGTGCCGGTCCACCGCGATGCCGCCGACCTGGCCGATCAGCCAGTTGTTGGGCAGGGGCTTGGGCCAGCCCGGATCGACCTCGAAGCCCGGGTAGTTCTTGCCGGGCGGCTGGCCGCGGGCAAAGTCGTCGCTGTCGTCAAACGGATCGGGCAGCGGTTGGTCGTCGCTGGCGTCCTGGGCGACCGCCAGACCCCCGCGAACGTCAGACAGCCACCGACGATCGCGAACAGACATGCGTCGCGTGCTTTCGACATTTCTGTCGTCCCTGAGCTGTGTTGAACCCGGGGCACAAGGCGACCGCGCGCCGCCTACACCCCCGCAGGTTGTGATCAACGCACGATTGAATCGTGCGCTGCTGGAGCAAGTCCAGCTACAATCTGCAGTGCGTATTCATGCGGCATCCCCCCACACAGGTGGTTTTGCCAGCCCCGTCTTGTTTATTTTTCACATTTATCCGCTTTTATCAGCGGGAAAAGCGGACTAAATCACGACTTTGCCTCCACAACGAACGCTAGAAACAGTTGAACCAGCTGTCAAGGTTCAACGCCTTTTGATTTATGCAACCTTTAGATGGGTGGACACTCTTGTGTGCGGTTCTTGCCCTGCTTTGCGGAATTCGGCCGCGATCTCGCCACGATGCTCGCTATGCTTGCGCTCGAGCCCGCGGCCGGTCCCGCTTCTCTAAGGGCTCCAAGGGCGGGCAGCTCGATCGAGGCGCCGAAGACTTCTTGCCAGCGGCGACCACGATTCCCGGCTTCCCCGCGCTCGCCGAGAACACGTCGAACAGCACTGTGCTCGACTCTTTTCGGACACGGTCATAGCCACCTCGCCATCCCGCGCGGTCCTGTAGCCGCGCGGTGGTAAGTCGTTTCAGCAACCGCCTCTGCGGGTGGCGGACGGACCCAGGGTCGTCGAAGCGCTGCATCTCCTTCAAAACCGGCCTTGGCAGCGATCAAGAGAGCCGATCCCAGCAGGACGGCCACGAGCGTGCAGGCGATGATGAAGACCCGAAGCGCACGGTTCACGTCGGCTGTGAGTGCGGCGGCGCGGCCGTCGCCCATCCAGGCGTCATCGACCAGCTCGCCGGCGTAGCGGCGCGGTCCGGCGAGGCTGAGGCCGAGCGCGCCGGCCATCGCCGCCTCGGGCCAGCCGGCATTGGGCGAGCGATGGCGAGGGGCGTCGCGCCACATGGCTCGCCATCCTGCTGCCGGCGTGGCGCCAGGCAGACACAGCGCCGCTGCCAGGATGAGGAGCGCCGACAGGCGGGCGGGCAGCCAGTTGGCGACGTCATCGAGGCGCGCCGCGAAGCGGCCAAAGTGCACGTACCGCGGCGAGCGATGGCCGATCATGCTGTCGAGAGTGTTGATCGCCTTGTACGCCGCCATCCCGGGCAGGCCGAGGACGACGCCCCAGAACAGCGGCGCGACGACGCCGTCGGCGAAGTTCTCGGCCGTGGATTCGATGGCGGCGCGGGCAACGCCATGCGCATCCAGACTTGCCGGGTCGCGGCCAACGATGTGCGCGACCGCCTGCCGGCCCCCTTCGAGACCCTGCTCCAGAGCCGGTCGCGACCGCGGCGACGTGATCATAGAGGCCGCGCGCCGCGATCAGCGTGCTCATGGCGAGACCGAGCAGCAGCCAGCCGAGCGGCAGGCGGATGCACAACTCCTGCACCGCGAGAGCGATCAGCACGCTCGCGCCGATCACCAGCAAACTGGCATCTCGCCCACGCCGCACCTGCACTATAGCCGGCGTCGCCAGATCGAGCCGGCGTGCCTCCAGCCGCGCAATGGCGCGGCCCATCAGCACCACGGGGTGCGGCACACGGCCCCAAAGCCGTCTCGGGTCGCCGAAGCAGGCGTCCAGCGCCAGGGCTAGCAAAAGACCGCCGAAGAGCAGTTTCGCGTCCATCAGCAGCATGCCGCGGGACCACCACGTGCGTTCGCCTCTGGCGCGGCGCGGCGCGGATTGCTATCCAAAGCCGCACCAGCGATCGGGAAAGGGCATCGATGGCTACTGTCGGAGTCATGGTGTGCGGCCACGGCTCGCGCGACATCGATGCGATCGCGGAATTCCAGCGGCTGGTACGCCATCTCGCCAGCCGACTGCCCGAGCATCCGCTCGAGAGCGGCTTCCTGGAGTTCGCGCGACCGATCCTGCGCGAAGGCCTCGATCGCCTGCGCAGCCGCGGGGTCGACCACGTGCTTGCCATCCCGGGCATGCTGTTCGCGGCCGGACACGTCAAGAACGACGTCCCCTCGGTGCTGAACGCATATGCCGCGGAGCACGGCATCCGGATCGATTTCGGGCGCGATCTCGGCATCGATCCCAAGCTGCTTGCTGCCGCGCGCGATCGCATCGACGCGGCTCTCGCCACCGTCGAGGAGCACCCGCGCGAGCACACGCTGCTCGCGGTGATCGGCCGGGGCACGTCCGATCCCGACGCCAACGGCAACGTCGCCAAAGTTGCGCGCATGCTGTGGGAGGGCATGGGCTTCGGTTGGGCCGAGATCGGCTACAGCGGGGTGGCCCACCCCCGGGTCGACGCGCTGCTCGAGCGGGCGGCCCGGCTGGGCTTCCGTCGTATCGTCGTGTTTCCGTATTTCCTGTTCACCGGCGTTCTGGTCCGCCGGATCTATGCCCAGACCGACGTGGTCGCCGCCCGGCACCCCGAGATCGAGTTCGTCAAGGCCGGTTATCTCAACGACCATCCGCTCGTCCTCGATACGTTCATGGAGCGGATCCAAGGCATCACCGCAGGTGACGTCAACATGAACTGCCTGCTGTGCAAGTACCGCGAACGGATCATCGGGCACGAGGCCGCAGTCGGCGCGCCCCAGCGGGCGCATCATCATCACGTCGAAGGTAGCGGCACTGACCCGCTTCACCACCGCCATCGCCACCACAACCACGACCCTCATGACCATGCCCATGAGAATGCCGATGGCGCCCTGCCGCCAACCAGACCGCTCGCCGTGACATAGAGGATCCGGGCGGTGTCCGCGCGCGGCGACTACTTGCGGGACCCGGAGGCGATCTATCGGGCATCGTTTGCGGCGATTCGTCGAGAGGCCGGGATCGAACGCCTGCCACGCGAGATGCAGGCCCTGGCCACGCGGCTGGTGCACGCGTGCGCGATGCCCGATATCGTTGACGAGCTGGCCTGGACTTCCGGTGCGATCGAGGCCGGACGACGGGCTCTTGCCGCCGGTGGGGCCGTGCTGGTCGATTCGCTGATGGTCGCAGGCGGCATCCGACGCGACCGCCTGCCGGCGGACAATCGCATTGTGTGCACGTTGCGGAACCCAGGGGTCGCAGAGCGCGCGGCGGCTGGCTCGACCACCCGTTCGGCCGCGGCGGTCGAGCTCTGGCGAGATCACCTGAGCGGCGCCGTGGTGGCGATCGGCAATGCCCCCACCGCACTGTTCCGGCTGCTGGAGTTGCTGGACGAGGACGCGCCACGGCCGGCGCTGGTACTCGCTTTTCCAGTGGGCTTCATTGGTGCTGCCGAGGCCAAGGAGGCGCTGATCGAGCGGCAGCCCGCGCTGCCTCACATTGCCCTGCGGGGCCGGCGCGGCGGCAGTGGGCTGGCGGCCGCGGCCGTCAACGCCCTGGCTCTGGAGGCGCAATGAGCGCACCCATCCAACCATGGCTCAACGTGGTCGGTATCGGCGACGACGGGCTCGGCTCATTGAGTGCAACCGCACGCGCTGTCGTCGAGGCCGGTGAGATCCTGGTGGGCGGAGAGCGCCATCTCCAGATGGTCCCCGATCATCCGGGCGAGCGTCTGCGCTGGCGCTGTCCGCTCGAAGCAACGCTCGATGACCTCGAGGCGCTACGGGGGCGGCCCGTCGTCGTGCTGGCGAG
Organism: uncultured Gaiellaceae bacterium; assembly: GCA_963733065.1. GTDB lineage: Bacteria > Actinomycetota > Thermoleophilia > Gaiellales > Gaiellaceae > CAVTBT01. The sequence continues at coordinate 30,059 of CAVTBT010000004.1, read as the reverse complement.
CGGTGACCCGATGTGGTTCGGGGTGGGCGAGCTCCTGGCCCGACGCTTCGATCCGAGCGAGTTGCGGGTGTTGCCGGCGCCGTCCGCTTTCAGCCTCGTTTGCGCCCGCCTGGGGTGGTCGCTCGGGCAGGTGGCGTGCCTCAGCACCCACAGCCGGCCGCTGGTCAATGTCCGCCGGCACCTCGCTCCGGGGGCTCGACTGGTCGTGCTCAGCCGCGATGGCGCGACGCCGGATGCGCTCGCCCGCATGCTGGGCGAGGCTGGGTTCGGCCCGAGCCGCCTCTGGATTTTCGAGCATCTGGACAGTCCGGCCGAGCGTCGGCTGGATGGAACGGCCGCAGCGTGGGGCAGCCGTAACTGCGCGGCGCTCAACACCGTCGCGATCGAGTGCATCCCGGGCCCCGACGCCAGGATCCGCTCACGCTCCCCGGGGCTCCCGGACGATGTCTTCGAGTCGGACGGTATGATCACCAAGCGCGACGTTCGCGCCATCACCCTTGCCCGCTTGGTCCCGCTTCCGGGACAACGGCTATGGGACATCGGCGCCGGCAGCGGCGCGATCGGCATCGAGTGGTTGCGGGCCGCAGACGGCGCCCAGGCGGTCGCCGTCGAGCAGGACGCAACGCGTTGTGCCACCATCGCGCGCAATGCCGAGAACCTGGGCACACCCGAACTCACGGTCGTGCATGCGCATGCGCCCGACTGCCTCCCCGACCTGCCGGCTCCGGATGCCGTGTTCATCGGTGGCGGCGTAAGCGAACCCGCGATGCTCGAGACATGCTGGCGGGCGCTGCCTCCGGGAGGGCGTCTGGTCGCGAACGTCGTCACCGTGGAAGGCGAGCAGCGCCTGCTCGCCTGGCAGGCCCAGCACGGCGGCGAGCTGCTCCGGATCGACCTCGCCAGACTCGATTCGCTCGGCGGCTACCGCACCTGGCGGCGATCGCTTCCGGTGACGCAGCTTGCCGCGCACAAGCCGTGATGGTGGGGCGGCTCCTCGGCGTCGGGGTCGGGCCGGGCGATCCGGAGCTGCTCACGCTCAAGGCGGTGCGGGTCCTGCAGGAGACCCCCGTGATCGCCTATGTCTCGGCCGAGGGGCGGCCCAGCACGGCGCGCCGGATCGCGGCGCGGCACCTCGCGGCGGGGCGGCGGGAGATCAAGGTGACCCTGCCGATGCAGCCGGTTCCCGAGTTCGCCCATGCCGTCTACGACGAGGCCGCCTCGCGGATCGGCGCCGAGCTGGAGCAGGGCCACGACGTCGCCGTGCTGTGCGAAGGCGACCCGTTCCTCTATGGCTCGTTTGCCCAGCTGTTCGATCGCCTGGGCGAGAGCTACCCGACGGAGGTCGTGCCGGGCATCGTGTCCTTCACCGCTGCGGCGGCGGCCGCGCGCGCCCCTCTCGTTCGCCGCACGCAAAGCTTGGTGGTCCTGCCTGCCACGCTGCCGAAGGACGCGCTTGCGACACGCTTGCTTCAAGTCGACGCCGCAGTGATCCTCAAGGTCGGCCGGCATCTGAGCAAGGTGCGTGAGCTGATGGCCGACACGGGCGTGCTGCACCGCGCGCTCTACGTCGAGCATGCGAGCAAGGCGCGTGAGCGGGTGGTGCGCCTCGTCGATCTCACTCTCGAGGAGGCTCCGTATTTCTCGTTGATCCTGCTGCCGGCTGGTCCGCTGTCGTGAGCGAGCCGGCGGCGATCGTCCTCCTCGGCCCGAGCGGCCTGGACGTGGCCCGCCGCATCGCCGCGGCGCTGCCGCATTCGGAGCTGTACGGCGCCATCGGGTCGGATCCCGGCGTATTCCGAGATCGTGCGGTATCAGGATTTCCCATCCACGCTGCGGGATCTGTTCACCGCCGGGCGCCCGGTCGTCGCGCTGTGCTCCAGCGGGATCGTGATCCGCACTCTGGCGCCGCTCCTTCAGGACAAGCGCACCGAGCCGCCCGTCGTCATCGTCGCCGAGGATGGCAGCGTGGTGGTGCCGCTGCTGGGCGGCCATCGCGGGGCCAACCGCCTGGCAGAGCAGATCGCCGGGATCCTTGGCTGCCCCGCCGCCATCACCACCGCTGGGGACGTGCGATTCGGGCTCGCGCTCGACGATCCGCCGCCGGGATGGCACGTGCAGAACCCCGAGACAGCCAAGCCAATCATGAGCGCGCTGCTGCGCGGCCAGGACGTCGGGCTGAAGGTCGAGGCGGCGCCCCCGGCCTGGCTTACCGCCGGCGGCGCACCCTTTGCCAGCCGAGGCGAGCTCGAGGTCCGCATCACCGATCGCGCCGATCCCGGATCGGACACCCGTCTGGTCATTCACCCCAAGGTGCTCGCTCTTGGCGTCGGTTGCGAGCGCGGCACGGAGGCGGCGGAGCTTCAGGATCTGGTGGCTTCGACGCCTGGCCGAGCATGGCTTCGCCGCCGCGGCGATCGCCTGCGTGGTGTCGCTCGACATCAAGGCGGCCGAGCCGGCGATCCACAACCTTGCGGCGCAGCTGGATGCGCCCGCACGATTCTTCCCGGCGTCGCAGCTGGAAGCAGAGAGAGAGCGGCTTGCCAACCCCTCATCCGAGGTGTTTGCCGTGACCGGTTGCCACGGCGTCGCCGAGGGCGCCGCGCTGGCCGCGGTCGGTGCGGCGGGCGAGCTGGTCGTCGCCAAGACCAAGTCGACCCGCGCGACTTGCGCGCTCGCGCGCGCGCCCGTGCCGCTCGATCCCGCGCCGGATCGGCCGAGCCCAGGGACGCCTCGCGCTCGTCGGGCTGGGTCCCGGCGATCCCGGCTGGCGGACCCCGGAGGCGAGCGCATTGCTCGACGACGCCGAGGACTGGGTCGGCTACGGCGGCTACCTCCGGCTTCTCGAAGCCAGACCGCACCACCACGCGGTCCGCCATGCTTTCGCGCTCGGCGAGGAAGAAGCGCGGGCGCGCCGCGCCCTGGATCTGGCCGCTGCTGGGCGGCGCGTCGCGCTGATCAGCTCGGGCGACCCCGGCATCTACGCCATGGCGGCCCTGGTGCTCGAGCTCCTGGAGCGCGGCGACCCTGAGTGGCAGCGGGTGGCGATCATGGTCAGCCCGGGCGTTTCGGCGCTGCAAGCCGCGGCGGCGCGTGCCGGGGCACCGCTCGGTCACGACTTCTGCGCCATCTCACTGTCCGATCTGCTGACGCCGTGGGACGAGATCGAGCGACGGCTGGAGGCGGCGGCGGCCGGAGATTTCGTCACTGTGCTGTACAATCCCGCCTCCGCCCGGCGCCGGCATGGTCTGGTCCGCGCGCTCGAGATCCTGAGGCTGGCACGACCACCCCAGACGCCGCTGGTGCATGCCCGCAACCTCGGTCGTGCCGAGGAGACGCTGCAGATAGCGCCGCTCGCCGAGTTCGACCCCAGCGCGGTCGACATGCTGAGCCTGTTGATCATCGGCTCGAGCCGGACGCGCATGTTTGCTACGCCGGATGGCCGCTCGTTCGTGTATACGCCGCGCGGCTACTCGCTTCCGGGCTGACGAATGCCATGACGGTCCACTTCATCGGGGCGGGCCCGGGGGCGCCGGATCTGATCACCGTGCGGGGCCTGCGTCTGATCCGCAGCTGCCCGGTCGTGCTCTACGCCGGCTCACTGGTGCCTGAGGAAGTCGTCGCCCAGGGCGGTGAGGATGCGACCGTGCCGACGCGCATCGTCGACACCGCGCCGCTTGATCTGCATGCGATCATCGATGAGATGGCGGCGGCGCACTTCCGGGGCTGCGATGTCGCACGCGTGCACTCGGGCGATCCCTCCTTCTATGGTGCGATCGGCGAGCAGATGCGCCGGCTGCGCGAGATGGAGATTCCCTACGACGTCACTCCCGGCGTGCCCGCATTCGCGGCGGCGGCGGCGGCGCTCCAGCAGGAGTTGACGCTGCCGGGCATTGCGCAGTCCGTGGTGCTGACCCGCACCGCAGTGCGCGCCTCCCCCATGCCGCAGGGCGAAACGCTCGCCGCCTTTGCCATAACCGGCGCAACGCTCGCGATCCACCTCTCGATCAACAACCTGGCGAGAGTCGTGCGGGATCTGATACCGGTGTGCGGCGCCGACTGTCCCGTCGTGGTGCTCTACCGTGTCTCCTGGCCGGACCAGCAGATCGCCCGCGGCACGCTCGCCACCATCCGCGCGCAGATCAAAGACTTAGGGATCACCCGGACCGCTCTCATCCTGGTCGGCCGCGCCCTGGAAGCGTCGGATTTCGCCGACAGCCGCCTGTATGCGCCCGATCACCACCACGTGCTGCGTCCGGCGGGCGGCACTCCCTAGATGGAGGCGTCCAGCCAACGCGAGCGCGGCGGCGACTGAGCCCACGACCGGGCCGGGTGCCGGTGGCGGCCGGCGGATCATGAGCACCGGCAGGCCGAGTTGCCGCGCCGCGACCAGCTTGGCGTAGGTCGCCCCACCGCCGCTCGCCTTGGTCACCAGCACGTCGATCGCATGCGTCCGTAGCAGCGCGCGCTCGTCCTCGACGGCGAAAGGTCCGCGCCCGGCGAGCCATTGACCCTGACGCAGCGGCAGGACGCCCGGCGGCTCGATCGTGCGCACCAGGAACCACAGATCGAGCTGTGCAAAGGCATCAAGGTCGCGGTGCCCGAGTGTCAAAAAGGCACGGCGCCCGAGCCCGGGCAGGCGCTGCGCCGCTTCGGCGAAGTTGGCGACCTCGATCCAACGGTCGCCGGGGACGGCACATCCACGACGGTCGAAGGACGCGCAATCGCGGCACGCCGGCCTCCCTGCAGGCCTGATCGGCATGCGCGCTTATCTGCGCGGCGAAGGGGTGCGTGGCATCAATCACGCGATCGATGCCGCGCTCGACCAGAAATCGGGCAAGGCCCCCAGCGCCGCCGAACCCGCCGATCCGCACTTCGCCCCGTGGCAGAGCCGGAACCCGCGTCCGGCCTGCGAGCGAGCTGATCGCCGCGAAACCCGGTCGCGCCGCGCACGCCGCGGCGAGCTCAACCGCCTCCGCCGTGCCGCCGAGGATCAGAAGCTTTGCGCGCCTGCCGGATTCGCCGCCCGCCATCAAACAAGCATGAGCGAAGGACCCTGGATGCGCAACGCGATCTCAACCCGGTCCTCGCTTTGGCCACCGGTCAGAAGCGAGATAGTCGGTGGGCGCGGGGCGTCACCAGCCCCCGGCGCGACCCACTAGGCCGCCGTCACGATCGAAGGCCATCACCTCGAGCGCGCAGACGCCATCCAGCTGCTCGAGCGCGACGCGGCGTGCGTTGCGGGCAACGTCGTCGGCAAGGGGAAGGCCGACGCCCTGAGCCAGGAGAAGCACCTCGTTGGCCGAAGCGGCCGCGCGCGCATGGTCGAGCAGGTCGCCGGTCGCGCCCTGCTCCGCGAGCAGGGCAGTGAGCCCGGGCAGATCGACCGTGGCGCGGCTGGAATGCAGATCCAGGTGGCCCGCGGCGAGCTTGGCGATCTTCGCGAAATCCGCCGGCGATCGTGACGCGCTCGATCGGATGGCGCCGCAGGTACTTGAGCGTGCCGCCCACGAAATCGCCCATGTCGATCAGCGCCACCTCGGGCAGACCGTAGTACGCCTGCACGGCCCGCTCGGAAGTCGATCCGGTAGCGGCGGCCACGTGTTGCAGCCGGCAGGCGCGCGCGACGTCGATCCCGCGGTGAATGGCATGGATCCACGATGCGCAGGAATAGGGAATCACCACCCCCGTGGTGCCCAGGATCGAGAGGCCGCCCACGATTCCGAGCCGCGCATTCGTGGTTCGATCGGCGAGCGCGTCGCCACCGGGGATGGCGAGCGTGACCTCAACGTCGTCAGCCTCACCGCGGTCGCGGGCGATCTCGGCGATCACCGAGCGGATCAGCTTGCGCGGCCCCGGATTGATCGCGGGCTCCCCGACCGCGATCGGCAGGCCCGGCCGGGTCACCACGCCAACGCCTTCGCCCGCGATGAACAGTACGCGCGAGCCGGGCTCGCCCCGACACACCGTGGCGCGGATCACGGCGCCATGGGTCACGTCGGGATCGTCGCCGGCGTCCTTGATCACTGCCGCCGTGGCCCGCTTCGACCGCAACGACTTCTCAATGAGCTCGAAGCTCGGCCGCTGACCGCCCGGCAGCTGAATGGAGACCGGGTCAGGAAATCGGCCGGTGAGCAGGGCGAGATAGGCCGCTTTGGTTGCCGCCGCCGCGCAGGCGCCGGTAGTCCAGCCCCGTCGCAGTTCGCCCTCTGGTATGCGCGCCATCGTGCCTCTGCCGGCCCTCCGTCTTCGCTCAATTGGCTCCTCGGTCGGAGCTAAGCTCTTGCCCGCGAGCGGCACATTGATCATTCCTCAAGCAAGCCGGTTCGACAAGCTGATGAATGTGGCTAAATGAGCGCACCCGGACTGATCATTGCAGCACCCGCCTCCGGCAGCGGCAAGACGGTCGTGACTCTGGCCCTGCTGCGCGCGCTGCGCGCCGCCGGGGTCGCGGTCGTTTCGTTCAAGGCGGGGCCGGACTACATCGATCCGACGTTCCACGCCCGTGCATCGGGCCGGCGCTGCCTCAATCTGGACAGCTGGGCCATGCGGATCGAAACGCTGGCCGGCTTGACCGACGATCTGGCCAGGGATGCCGGGCTGGTGATCGGCGAGGGTGTGATGGGCCTGTTCGACGGCGCCGCCGACGGTCGCGGGTCGACCGCCGACCTCGCCAGCCTGTTCGACCTGCCGGTTGTCCTGGTGGTGGACGCGCGCGGTATGGGCGCCTCGGCGGCCGCCCTGGTCGAAGGGTTCACCCGGCATCGCGACGACGTCGAGGTGGCTGGCGTCATCTTCAATCGGGTAGCGAGCGAGGCTCACGCCACATTTCTGCGGCGCGCCTGCGACGACCGGTTTGCACAGCCCGTGCTCGGCTGTCTGCCCGACGATGCCAGGCTAGAAATACCCAAACGGCATCTCGGACTGGTCCAGGCGGACGAATTGCCCGAACTCGACGACTTCCTCGAGATCGCCGCGGCGTTGTTCGCCGCGCATGTTGATCTGACGCGGCTACGCCGGCTCGCGCGCCCGTTCGGGCTTGGTCTGTACGGCCCGCCCGCCCGCCCGCTGCGGCCTCTCGGCCAGCGGATCGCGGTGGCGAGGGACCAGGCTTTTGCCTTCGCTTACCCCGCCGTGCTGGATGGTTGGCGGACAGCCGGCGCCGAACTCTGTTTCTTCTCCCCCCTGGCCGACGAGTCGCCCGATCTCGATGTCGACGCGGTCTATCTGCCGGGCGGCTATCCCGAGCTGCACGCCGGTGCGCTGGCCGCCAATCGCACATTCGTGGAAGGCGTGCGCGCGGCGGCACACCGGGGCGCCTTCGTCTATGGGGAGTGCGGCGGCTTCATGGCGCTCGGCGAACGCCTGATCGACCGCCAGGGCCAGAGCCACGCGATGGCCGACCTCCTGCCGATCGTGTCCAGCTTCGCCGAGCCACGCCTGCACCTCGGGTATCGCCGCATGCGCCTCCTGGCACGGTCGCCGCTGGGTCAACCCGGGACCAGCTATCGCGGCCACGAATTCCACTACGCGCAGCTGGTCCAGCCGGGCGACGCCCCGGGCCTGTTCGAGGTTACCGATGCGAACCATCGATCGCTCGGCCAAGCCGGCGCCCAGGTTGGCAACGTCTGCGGCTCGTTCCTCCATCTGATCGACCACACAGCCGACGATGCCGGCCGACCGGGTCACCTGCGCGTGGTCGGTTCATGAACGGCGGCTCAGCGCGTGCTCACCATCTGTGGCAGCGACGACCTTCAGGCGCGCGCGACGCCGCGCCTCGGAGATCTCAGTAGCTGATCGCGACCGGTCCACCCTCGCGCGCGGACCGCAGTGCCGCCTCGGCGATGATCTGCGCGCGCCGGCCATCCTCAGCGGTGATGAACGGCTCCTCGCCGTGCCGGGCCACATCGGCGAAGTGGTCGAGCGCAAGTCGGTAAGACGCGGCGTAGCGCTCCGTGAAGAAGTACTGGAACACGTCGTTGTGCGTGGCGCGGGCGTCGTACCGCTCCAGCGTGGTGCGGCGGACGTTGTCGGAGCGCACCATGCCGCCCGAGCCCAGCACCTCGATCCGCTGGTCGTAGCCGTAGGTTGCGCGCCAGCTGTTGTTGATCTGGCATAGCTTGCCGCTCGCGGTCCTGAGCACGGCAACCGCGGTGTCGACCTCGCCCAGCGCCCCGATCTGCGGGTCGATCAGGCAACTCGCACTGCGCGAAAACCTCCGCCGGCTCCTCGCCGAGCAGCCAGCGCGCCATGTCACAATCGTGCACCATGGTCTCGCGGAACAAAGCGCCCGGCGAGTTCTCGAGGTAGTCGAGCGGCGGCGGTTCCGGGTCCCGGCTGGTGATCGAGATCAGCTCGACGCTGCCGGCCTCGCCGGCGCGCACCGCCTGATACACAGCCGCATGGTTTGGATCGAAGCGTCGATTGAAGTCGACGAACACCGGCACGCCCGCCGCCTCGACCGCTCGCACACAGGTATTGGCGCGCTCAAGGTCAAGATCGATCGGCTTCTCGCAGAACACCGGCTTCTTCGCCGCGACGGCACGGATGACCAGGTCCGCATGCGTGTTGGAGGATGACGCGATCAGCATCCGCGTGCACCGCCGGATCGCCCAGCGCCGCCTCGGCATTGGTATCGGCGCGGGCGCCGAACGGTTCTGCCAGCGCCCGCGCGGCCTCCAGGTCGACGTCGATGACGATGCGTAGCGCGAGCGCTGGATGCGCAGCGATGTTCGCTGCATGAATCCGGGCGATCCGCCCCGCCCCGACCAGGCCGAGGCTGATCATGGCGTCGCGCCCGCCCGATCCCGTGCGGCCGTCGCAGTCAGCCGCCGAAGTGCTTCTTCAATGCATCGAAGCCGCCCTGAAACACGGCGTTGCTGAGCAGGTCCTCCGTAGCCGCCTGTTTGTCTGGAGGATCCGGATCGAAGGTGGCGTTCCACTCCGAATAGGTACGGTTGCCATCGGAGATGCGGCGCAGCCGCAAGGTGGCGCGGTAGTTCGCCACCGGCAGCGGGGATTCGAGTATCGAATAGCTGTAGTGGTGTCCGAGGTCAGACATCTCGAGCAGCCGCTCGCGGATCACGCCACCATCCTGGAGGGTCAGGACCCGTACGCAGCCGACCCGGTCGGACGATCCACCGCCCTCGATCGCGCTCTTGGCGATGCCCGGGTGCCAGTTCGCCAAGCCATTGAAGTCGCGGATGCGCGCCCAGACCTGATCGATTGGCGCATTGATGACGGAACTGGCGTGGGCTCTGGCCATAGCTGCCTCCCTGATCGTGATTGGTTATTCAGTAATTCGCGCGTTGAGCTTACGCGTTTGCTCGGTGAGCGCAATCCTCCTCGGCAGACCATGATGGGGAAGCGCGAAGGAGGCTCCGGGGATCTGCCCGTGTTCTTAGGCTTGCCACCAGAAGCGGGGCCGATCGGCGCTTCGTCTGCAATCCTGGCTACAAATAGGGCCCTATCGGGAACGAGTAGGTCAACAACAGCTCCTCCTCGCCGGGATTGATGTCGTGAATGGCGGCGTTGGATATGTGGGCCGCCCGGATTCCGAGGCGATGCCCATTGTTGAAGCGATAGGCGAGATCGAGCGACTCGCGGAACTGGAATACGCCGCCGAGGTTCGTACTGCTGCCCTCGCCGTAGCCCCCCATCGCCAGCTGCGGCGTGACGTAGAGCTTCTTGTAAGACAGATCGCAGTAGGCGCCGACATAGCCGAACAGGCCGCCGTCGGTGTTCGCCATGAGCCCGAGTGCGAAGCCCACCACGAAGACCTTGCGACCGAACCGGTATTCGACCGTGCCGGCTCCCGAGGCGTCGTCACGGAGGCCGAACAGGCCGGCGCCCAGCATCAGATTGTCCGCCTCGTTGCCGTGCACCACGATCGGCCCGAGGTGAGCGAATGCGGTCGTCCCGCCGCTATCGGCAAGCGCGGCACTGGCCACTACCGACAGCGCCGCGAGCAGGGCAAGAGCGAGCAGGCGACGCAAGGTGATGTTTGCGATCAGGCGGTTGGTGACGCGCAGCGACCAGAGGCGCCGAGCGGTACTCGGCGATCATGCTGTGTCTTGATGAGCCATTCGTTAAGTCTGGGTCGCACGATCAACTCTCAGGCGTCAGCTGCGCGATCTTGCGCTGGAGGGTTGCCACCAGATCGGGGACGCCGCCATTGCGCAACACGGCGGCGAACTCGGCACGCTGTCTGGCCAGCTCGCTGTATCGGGCATCGAGCAGCACGTCGATGATGCGCCAGTTGCCATCGAACTGCTTCAAGAGGTAGCTGAGCTCGACCGGCTCCTCTTCCGACAGCACGATCCGGCTGTGCACGAGTACCGTGTCACGCGGCGCGGGCTCATTGCCGAGGATCTCGAAGCGCTCGCCGTCGTAACCGTCGAAGCGCGCGGCGTAGGTCGCGATGCTCATCTCGGTGAACAGCTCGGTGATCCGCTCGCGCTGATCCTCCTCGAACTCGCGCCAGGCCGGCCCGACCGCGATCCGGATCATGAACGGGAAATCGTAGCTTTCCTGGATCACAGGCGCGAGTTCCTGGTAGCGACCCTCGTAGCCGAGGTCGGCCGCCTTGCGCATGACGTCGAGCAATGCGGCATTCAGGCGTTCGACAACCTGCTGCGGCTCCGTCGTTGCGAGAGCAGGAGTGAGACACGCGACGCTAAGGAGAGCGGCTGGCGCCAGACGCTTGATGAGAATGCCCATCATGTGCTGTCTAACGCGCACATTTCCCCCAAGGTTCCTGTCGTGAATGCGCACGTGACCACGTTTCGCTCGCACCTGCAAGGTACGCCAGCTTGCCTGCACCGGGCCTGAGCGCCGCGTGGCATTGGTTGCTGAGGTGGTGGATCGACCATCTCCACGGGTGCTCGTTCTCTGTCGTCCTCGCCGCGCTCGTTCTGAGCGCCGCCGCTGCCGGCTATGCCCTGCCGCACCTCCGCATCAACACCAGCACCGAGGACATGATTTCGGCCGATGTCGCCTTTCGGCGTCACCACGCCGCCTTCGTCCAGGCGTTCCCCGAGTTCAGGCACTCGATCGTAGCGGTGGTCGAAGGCGTCACGCCGGAACGAGTCGAGGAAGCGGCCGCGGCCCTGGCCAGGGCGTTGGGCGCCGATGACGAGCATTTTGCCGCAGTGGAATACCAGGCCGGCGATCCGTTCTTCACAGCTCATGGTCTTCTCTACCTCAAGGTCAACGAGCTTGCCGATCTGACCGACCGGCTGGCGGCCGCCCAGCCCTTGCTGGCGGTGCTCGCCGAGGCCCCGAACCTGGGCGGCGTCGCCGCCCTGGCCGAGCTCGCGCTGCAGCAGCCGGGGGCGGGCGGTGCGCTTCCAGCCGAGCTCGACCGGCTGCTCGGGGCTATGGCTGGACCAGTCGAGGCGGAGCTCGCCGACCGCCCAGGCGAGCTGTCCTGGCGACAGGCGCTGGAGGACGGCGATCCGGCCGTGCCGAGCCGGCAGCTGGTGATCGCCGAGGCGCGCTTCGATCCGAACTCGCTGACCGTGGCCACGCCCGCGATCGAGGCGATGCGGGCGCACGCCCGCGCGGTCGGCATCGATCCCGCCGCGGGCCTCCGGCTCAGCTTGACCGGCGAGGCGACGCTGAACCAGGAGGAACTACAGAGCGTCCACGCTGGCGCCACGGTCGCGGCTGTGCTCAGCACTGCCGCCGTCACCCTGCTGCTGGTGTGGGGTGTGCGCTCGGTGCGCCTGATCGTCTACACCATGATCGCTCTCGCCGTCGGTCTGATGCTGACCGCAGGCTTCGCCGCCCTGGCGATCGGCCAGCTGAACCTGATCTCGGTGACTTTCGCCGTGCTGTTCCTCGGCCTCGGGGTCGATTTCGGCATCCACCTCGTGATGCGCTATCGGGAGGCGTTCGACGTCGAGGGCGGTCATCGTCGGGCGGTGGCCGTTGCCATCAACTGGGTCGGCGGTCCAACCTCGTTAAGCGCGCTCTGCGCCGCATTCGGCTTTCTCGCCTTCACCCCTACGGACTATCGGGGACTGGCCGAGCTCGGCGTCATCTCCGCAGCCGGCATGGTGATCGCGCTGCTGACGAGTCTCATCCTGCTGCCCGCGCTGCTCGATCTGGCGCCGCTCTCCGGCCGCGAGCGACCGCTCGGCAGGCCGCGGCTCCTGCCGGAAATCCAGCGCCATCCGCGCCCGGTGGTCGCCGCCGCAGGGCTGGGCGCGCTGCTCTCGTTGATGGCGCTGCCGGAACTCACGTTCGACTTCAATCCGCTCAATCTGAAGGATCGGCACAGCGAATCGGTCCGCACCTATCGGGCGCTCGCGGCCGACCCCGCGACCTCACCGGACGTGGCGGAGGTGCTCGCGGACAACCTGGACCGGGCCGACGCGCTGGCTGCCGAGCTGACTGCCCTCGACGAGGTCGAGCGGGCGGTCACGCTCTCGGACTTCGTGCCTGCGGCGCAGGACGAGAAGCTCGCCCTGATCGACGACCTCGCATTCTACCTCGGGCCAATCCTCGAGCCCGGGGCGGCGAAGCCACTCACGGACGGCGAGCGCCGGCTGGCGCTCGAGCGCCTGCAGCACGAGCGTCGCCCAGGCGGCGGCCGCGGGCCCCAATCCCGGCGCCGCCCAGCTCGCCCGGGCCCTCGCGCGGTTCGCCCGGACAGTCGGCCCGACCGAGAGCGCGCTTGCCGAGCTCGAGCGGCGCCTGACCGGCACCCTGCCCGACCTGCTCGAGCGTCTGCGGCAGTCGCTTGAGGCGGGCCCAGTGACGCACGCAACCCTACCGCAGAGCCTGCGCGAGCGCTGGGTCAATGCAGCCGGCCAGGCTCGGATCCTGGTGCGTCCCACCGCGCCGCTGACCGACAACGCCGCGCTCGAGGAATTTGCGCGCGCCGTGCTGGCGGTCGCACCGCACGCGACCGGAACGCCGATCATCGTCATGGCCGGGGGCGCTGCGGTGGTCGGGGCCTTTCAGAAGGCGTCCTGGATCGCGCTCGCCCTGATCGCGGTGCTGTTGGTGTTGGTCCTGCGCCGGCCGCGCGACATCCTGCTCGTGCTGGCCCCGCTCGGGCTCGCGGTCCTGCTGACCGCTGCGACCGTGGTGCTGCTCGGCCTGAGCCTGAACTTCGCCAACGTCATCGTACTGCCGCTGCTGCTCGGGCTCGGCGTCAGCGGCGCGATTCACGTGGTGATGCGCTGGCGCCAGGAGGCGTCCTCGGACCGGGTCGCCGTGACCAGCACGCCGCGCGCGGTGCTGTTCAGCGCGCTGACCACGATCGCCTCGTTCGGCTCGCTCGCGGTCTCGCCGCACCCCGGGCTCGCGAGCATGGGGCTGCTGCTGACGATCGCGATCCTCTGGAGCCTGGTCTGCACGCTCGTGGTCCTGCCGGACGTGCTGGCCCTCGTCGGCAAGGCAGGACGCAGTGACACGTCATGAAAGTCGCTCTCCTGGGGGCGGGGGTCGGCAGGCGGCTCGACGAGTCTCGGCAACGCGGCGATCGGAGTGCCGCTCTGCGCACTCGGCGTGCGCTGGAGCTTCGGCCGCCACCTGCAGCGGGCGGGCAGTCCGCCGTGACCACGCTGATCACAGGCGCAACGGGCTTCGTCGGCTCGGCCGTGCTGCGCGCCCTCTTGAGGCGAGGCGAGCCGGTCCGCGCTCTGGTGCGGCCGAGCAGCAGTCTTCGCCTGCTCGAAGGTCTGCCGGTCGACATCGTGACCGGTGATCTCGCCGACCCGGCAGGTTGCAGGGACGCCCTCCGGGGTTGTGATGCGCTCTTTCACGTCGCGGCGGACTATCGCCTCTGGGTTCCGCACCCGGCAACGATGTACCGGACCAACGTCGATGGCACGAGGGAACTCCTCGTTGCGGCAGCCGATGCCGGCGTGAGGCGGATCGTGTACACCAGCAGCGTCGCCACCCTGGGACTTCGGGCCGATCATCTGCCCTCCGACGAGACCACGCCAGCAACGCTCTCCGACATGATCGGTCACTACAAGCGCTCGAAATTCCTGGCCGAGAAGACCGTGCGCGAGTTGGTCGCCGAAGCCGGGCTGCCGGTCGTCATCGTCAATCCTTCGGCCCCGGTCGGCCCCGCCGATGCTCGGCCCACGCCTACGGGCCGCGTTCTGCTCGAGGCGGCTCGGGGCCGTATCCCCGCCTACGTCGACACGGGGCTCAATCTGGTGCACGTCGCCGACGTTGCCGAAGGCCATCTTCTGGCCTTCGAACGCGGGCGCATCGGCGAGCGCTACATTCTCGGTGGCGACAATCTGCCGCTTCGCAAGATGCTCGCCAAGATCGCCCATCTGGTCGACCGCAAACCGCCGCGGCTGCGCCTGCCGTCAGGCGCATTGGTGCCGGTTGCCCTCGTTGCCGAGGCGATCGCTCGTATGGGGATCGGCGGCGAGCCTTTGGTCACCATGGATGGCGTCCGAATGGCCCGAAAGACCATGTATTTCACGTCGGCGAAGGCCGAACGGGAACTGGGCTATCGGAGCCGGCCGGCGATGGAAGGGTTGCGTGATGCCATCGATTGGTATCGAAGCTGCGGCTATTTCCGGTAGATCCTGTCGGGCGCTGCGGCTCGGAGCATTTGCCTGGCTGATCGGGCTCGGCCTTGATCGCGTGACCGGTGGTCGATGTGGCGGGTCGCCGACCCGAGAACCGAAGGCCACGGGAAAAGATCTCACACACTGGAGACGTGTTGCCCTTCCGCAACAACGCCGCCAGTCCATTCAAGAAACTGTGAATTTGCCTTTCGCTCTTGCGGTTCCTGCGTAGAGTGCAGCGCTCGAAACGGCGGACTGGCGAGGATCGTAGTAGGCCGCTTCCCATGAGTGCGTCCCTGGGTATCGTCCTCGTCCAGCCTTTTGCGCGCGGCCTGAAGCGGGCGATCGAGATCGGCGAGCGTGCCCTGGAGTGCTGTGATGCGCCCACCGTGCAGGTCGAGGTTATTGCCGGTATCGAGGAGAACGTGCTTTTGCGCCTGTTGCCGGAGCTGACGAACGGCGGCGTACCGCCGGCCCTCGATCACCCCGTCATGCAGTAATCGGCTCGAGGCGTCATGGGCATTCCGCTTCGCCAGCAGATCCGCGTTGGCGTCTACATTCTTCGGCAGCGGCTCTTTGGGCGCCGCAGGTATCCTCTGGTCCTGATGCTGGAGCCACTGTTTCGCTGCAACCTGGCCTGCGCAGGATGCGGCAAGATCGACTACCCGACCCCGATCCTCAATCGGCGCCTGAGCGTCAAGGAGTGCCTGGACGCCGCCGACGAATGCGGTGCGCCGATCGTTTCGATCCCCGGCGGCGAGCCGCTGATCCACAAGGAGATCGCCGAGATCGTGAAGGGCCTGATTGCGCGCCGGCGGTTTGTCTACCTGTGCACCAACGCGCTCCTGGTCGAGAAGAAGATCGATCTCTTCCAGCCCAGCCCGTATCTCACGTTCTCGATCCATCTGGACGGGCTGCGCGAGCACCACGACCGCGCGGTCTGCCAGGACGGCGTGTTTGATCGTGCCGTCGCCGCCATTCGGTTGCTGCGCGAGCGCGGGTTCCGGGTGAACGTGAATGCCACGCTGTTCGAGGGCGTCGCCCCGGATGCGGTCGCTGACTTTTTCGACTACGTCACCGACGAGCTCGGGGTCGAAGGCATCACGGTGTCGCCCGGCTATGCCTACGAACGGGCGCCCGACCAGACGCATTTTCTGAACCGCCGTAAGACCAAGGAGCTGTTCCGCGCGATCTTCCGGCGCGGCCAGCAGCGCCCACGCAGGCGGGCCTGGCAGCTGAGCCACTCCTCGCTGTACCTCGATTTCCTTGCCGGCAATCAGCAGTATCGCTGCACGCCCTGGGGCAATCCGACTCGCAACGTCTTCGGCTGGCAACGACCCTGCTACCTGCTCGCCGAGGGCTACGCCTCTTCCTTCAAGGATCTCATGGAGCAGACCGACTGGGACAGCTACGGCACCGGAAACTACGAGAAATGCGCCGATTGCATGGCGCACTGCGGCTACGAGGCCACCGCGGTATCGGATGCCATCGTGCACCCGCTCAAGGCGCTGCGGACAGCCCTTGGCCGCATCCGAACCGCAGGGCCGATGGCGCCAGAGATTTCGCTCGACGGGCAGCGCCCGGCAGCATTCGTGCACGATCAGCTGGTCAACGCCGCGGTCGCCAGGCTGCCCGAGCGCCAGAGGCCGCAGCAAGCACAGCCTCGCCGTATGGCTCCACCCCTGCACGCGGGTGCGAGCCGCCCCCAGGCGCGATCACCCGGCGAATGGCACGAAGCCGAGCCGTCGGCCGGCGAGACGCACCCCACCTCGTAGGGAAGAGAGCGCCACCGCACTCTGCCGCGCGAGGCGAAGCAGCGCGATCAGCTCGCCCGGTTGGCGGAGCAGCCCTCCGAACGTGGCCCGAACCCGAATGCGACCGTCCGGCCGCAGGGCCTCGCGCGCCACCTGCGGAATGACCTGATCGGCCGGATCTGCAACGGCGCGCAGCACCAGAAACGGAATCTTCGCTTCGGCTGCGACCGCGGCGACCGCGTGACTTTCCATGTCGACTGCACAGTGCGCCGACCGCCTCGAACAGCGCGCGCTTGTCTGATGCCGTGGCCACGATGCGATCGCTCCCCACGAGCGCGCCGGCCTTGGGCTCGACGCCGCCACGGGCCAGGCGGATGTGCACCCGTTCGCGCCAGACCGGATCGACCGACCACGAGGCGGACCGAGCATTGCACACCGTCTGCGGCAGGACGAGATCGCCCGTCTGCAGCCCGGGCGCGAGGCCACCTGCGAGCCCGAAGCTCACCAACGCCGCGGCGCCCTCGGCCAGGAGGCGCTCTGCCTCCGACCTCGCCCGCTCGGCGCTGCCGCCGCTGAACGCGACGGTGACGTCCTGCCCGCGCAAGCAGCCGGCCTCGGCGCGAAAGCCGGCGACCGCCGCGACCGTGATGCCTGCCTCTTGTCGGCTCACATCCCCCAGGCGACGCGACGGTCGTTCCTGGCCATCAGGTTCTGATAGCGGGCGAGCGCCCACAGCGGGAAATACACGCTGTAGCCGTGGTAGCGAAGGTAGAACACGCGCGGAAACCCGACCGCGTTGTACAGCTCCTCGTCCCATTTGGCGCCATGGCGCGGGGTGCGCCGCAGATAGTCGATGCCGCGCGCGACCACGTCACTCTCGACCTCGCCGGCGGCCATCAAGCCAAGCAGTGCCCAGGCCGTCTGCGATGGCGTGCTGGCGACCATCTCGTCCTTGCGCTCAGCCCAGTAACTGCCGCAGCTCTCGCCCCAGCCGCCATCCGCCTGCTGGCGCGACTTCGAGCCACTCGACCGCCTTTCGGACATAGGGCTGCGCCAGGTCCTCGCCCGGCGGCGTTCAGCGCGCTCAGCACCGACCAGGTGCCGTAGATGTAGTTGGTCCCCCAGCGGCCGAACCATGAGCCGTCCGCCTCCTGCTCGCGCCGGAGATACTCGAGCGCCCGCGCGACCGCCGGATGCTCGGCGGCCATAGCCGAGCTGCAGCAAGCGCGCTGATGCAGCGCGCGGTCAGATCGGCGGTCGGCGGGTCGAGCAGAGCGCCGTGGTCGGCGAACGGGATATTGTTGAGGTACTCGTGCGTGTTGTCGGCATCGAACGATCCCCAGCCGCCGTTCCGGCTCTGCAGCCCGAGTATCCATTCGACGCCCCGTTCGATGGCGTGCCGGTAACGCCCCGGATCGGCGCGGTGCAGGGCACACAGGATCACGGCGCTGTCGTCGACGTCCGGGTAGTAGTCGTTGCGGTATTGGAACGGCCACCCGCCGGGGCGCACGCCCGGCCGCGTCTTCGCCCAGTCGCCGACCGTTTCGAGAATCTGCCGCTCTGCGATCCAGTCGAGCGCACGTCGGATGTTCGGGGCCGCGCCCGTGAGGCCCGCTTCCATTAACGCGTGACAGGCCAATGCCGTATCCCAGAACGGCGACAGGCAGGGCTGGAAATAGGCGAAATCGCCGTTGTCGGCCAACAGCTTCCTGACCGCCCGCTTGGCAATCACCAGGTCCGGGTGATCCTTGGGGTAACCGAGAGTATCGAATACCATCACCGAAGCAGCCATCGGCGGAAAGATCGCGCCCAGGCCATCCTCGCCGTTCAGGTGTTCGGTGATGAACGCCACCGCCTCTCGGATCGCGCGCTGACGCGTGCGCCTGGGAAACAGCGGCTCGGCGATCCGCAGGACCTGGTCGATCGCCAGGAAGACACGTCCCCAGGCGGAGCCGGTCGGATTGGAGATATAACGGCGCTCCCGGTCCGGCGGCGTGACGAACAACTCCTCGATCCCGATCGCGCGAGGGTTTCGGGCGCGGGGCTTGCACGCCATCAGGATCAGGAGCGGCACGATCACCGTACGCGACCAGTAGGACACCTTATCCAGGTGGAACGGAAACCAGCGGGGCAGCAGCATGATCTCAACCGGCATCACCGGCACGGCGCGCCAGGGCACCTGGCCGAACAGCGCGAGCGTGATGCGCGTGAAAACGTTGCAGCGCGCAGCGCCGCCGTGAGCAAGGATGGCAGCGCGCGCGCGCGCCATGTGGGGCGCGTGCCGATCGTCACCGATCAGCTTGAGCGCGTAGTAGGCCTTGACCGTGGCGCTGAGGTCGAAGTCGCCGCCGGTATACAAGGGCCAGCCACCATGGTCCGCCTGCCCCGCGCGCAGGTAGACGCCGATCTTGTCCTCGAGAGACCTGGTCGATCTCGCCGAGAAAGTGTTCGAGCAGGACGTATTCCGCGGGAATGGTCGCATCGGCCTCGAGCTCGAACACCCAATGGCCGTCGGGATGCTGCAGCGCCTCGAGAGCGGCACTGGCTTTTGCGACCACGTCGGCAACGCCTGCCTGCTTAGGATCGGCGAGCGTGAGGTCTTCGTCGACCTCGGCGGGCCGCCATGCTGCGGCTCCCTCGTCAAGAGCACTCATGCTTCTTTGGGACGTTTCCATCGCCATTCTGGGATTGCGCAACTCGGCGGAAACTTGGCCGCGGCAGATCGGATCCACCCGAAACGCCAGAAGTCACCGACCATACGGCCAGGATTGGCAACCTTCTCCTTCAGTCGGATCAAACAGGCTGCCCTGCCACGGGCCGCCGACGCCGCACCGATGGCGGATCCCGGAAGACCCGCAGGAGATATGGCGACCACGCGAGCGCCACAGCCAGCTCATGTGCGGCTCCTATCCGGATTCATTGCGCCCGGCAAGACGCGAGGTCAGGAATCACACGGACAGCGGATGAAATTGGCGTCGGTTGTGGCACTTCGGCGAGGCGCGGGCTAACTTCCTGCCATGGCTGAGATGCTTGATCTCGTGGAGCTCGCGGCGCGCGTCCCGGACGGCGCGAGCGTGGCGCTCGCCCCCGACTACTCGGGCTGCGCGCTCGGCGCGGTGCGCGAGCTGATCCGCAGGCGCGCCCGAAGGCTCCACCTCATCGGCGTGCCCCAGCTCGGATTTCAGGCCGACCTGCTGATCGGCGCCGGTTGTGTCGCGAGCCTGGAGGCCGCCGCGGTGACGCTGGGAGAGCAAGGTCCGGCTCCCCGCTTCGTCGCGGCAATCAAGGCAGGATCGATCGAGATCAGGGATTCGACCTGTCCCGCGCTTCACGCCGGCCTGCTGGCGGCCGAGAAGGGTGTGCCGTTCATGCCGCTGCGCGGGATCCTGGGCTCCGACCTGGTGCGATACCGGCCGGACTGGCGCGTCATCGACAACCCCTTCGCAGACGACGATCCGATCCTGGTGGTGCCCGCCATCCGTCCCGACGTGGCGCTGTTCCACGCGACGCGCGCGGATCGCGCGGGCAACGTCTGGATCGGCGTGCGACGCGAGCTGATGCGCATGGCGCATGCCGCGAGAACCACGCTCGTAACCGTCGAAGAGATCACGGATGACGATCTGCTGGCCGATGACGTCACCGCCGCGGGCACGATCCCGGCCCTCTATGTATCAGCGATCGCTCGGGCGCGGCATGGCGCCTGGCCCGTGGGCCTGCGCCATGCCTATCCCGCCGACATTGAGCACCTCCGGCGTTACGCGGAGCTCGCCCGCGACGAAGCGGGCTTTGCTCGCTACGTCGACGAGTTCGTGTTCGAGCGGGTCGCCGCCCGATGACGTCATGCCGCCCCGAGGAACTTCTGATCGACGTGCTCGCGGGCATGCTGGATGGCCTCGCTCATGTCGCGGTTGGCGCCGCCTCGCCAATCCCAGGCGCCGCGGCGCTGCTGGCGCGCGAGCGCTCGGGCGGCCGCATGCGCGTTTCGGTGCTCGGCAGCGAGCGGCACAATCCGTTCACCGACGGCAACGTCGAGCTGTTCGACTGCGCAGCGCAGGGGCGGATCGACGCCTTCTTCCTGGGCGGCGGCCAGATCGACGGCGCGGCCAACATCAACCTCGTGGGCGTGCGCGGCTATCCGCAGAGCGAAGTGCGGTGGCCGGGCTCGTTCGGCTCTGCCTTCATGTTCTTCATGGTGCCGCGCGTGATCCTGTTCCGCCAGGAGCATACGCCCCGCGTTCTGGTACCCGAGGTGGAGTTCATCAGCGCCCCCGGAACCAGCCCGGCCAAGGTGTACCGCCCGGGTGGTCCGCACGCGCTGGTGACGGGCCGGTGCGTGTTCGGGTTCGACCGGCAGCGCGGCCGCTTCCGACTGCACAGCGTCCATCCGGGGCACACCATTGACGAGGTCCTGACGAATACCGGGTTCGAGTTCGATCTGCCGAAGGCGGTGCCCGAGACGCCTCTGCCGTCGCCCGAGACCCTTGCGCTGATCCGTGGCGGGGTCGGCGCGATGATCGCCGAGACCTACCCGCGCTTTGCCGCCGAGGTGCTTGCCATCGGCACAGTCCCAGCGCGTCCGGCCGCAATCGTCTGAGGCTTTCTTGGCATCTGCAGAAGTCCACGTCGAAGGTAATCTCGAGCCGCTTGGGGACGCCGAGGCGCGCGCGCTCATCGATCACGCGATCGATCGGTACATTGCCACGCGACACCAACGGGTAGTCGGGATTCGTCGACCGCCACTTCAGCCTGATCGGCTCGCTGCGCCTGCACCGTCGGGCGCTTGGCCGCGATCTGGTGCGCGCACCCGCCAACGTCCTGTTGATGCTGCCTTATCTCAGTGCGCAGGTTGGCGGCGCGGCCCTGCGTCGCCTGGGGGCGCGCCAGGCGGCGCGCCGGTTGAGGGGCTGGAGGCTCTTCCTCGACACCGACGTCAGTCGCGAGCTGACATGGCGGCTGCATGCCGAGCTTTTGGAACTGCCCTACGACGACGGCCGGCGACGGTCGGAGCATGACGCTCTGGCCGAGACGATCCTGGCCGATGCGCGCGTTGCTGCTGCCGTCGATGTCCTGACCACGCTTGCACGGCGCCACGCGGGTGACCCGGAGCAGCGCGCCAGGCTTCGACAGATGCTTGGCGACTACGCCAGCACGCGCACGGCGGCGGCAGACCTCGTCAACAACGTCCTCCTGGCGAGCGCGGGCATGGCGGCGTTCCAGAAGCTGACCCCAGGTACGCTCACGCTGGGCCCTGTGATCGCTACGGCGCTCGCCCAGCAGGCGGCGGTTGCGAGCTTCCCGCTGGGCGCCAGCCTGGGTGGCGTTTGGTACGGCATGTTCCCGGCGACGCCCTCAGCCGCCCTGGTCACGGGCGCGACCGGCGCGCTCGTGCTGCTCACCGCGAGCACGGCGGCATTCGCCGGCGTGGTCAGTGATCCGGTGCAGCGCGCCCTCGGTCTGCATCAGCGTCGCCTGCATAGGCTGATCGACGCGCTTGGCCGAGAGCTCAAGGGCGACAGCGACGCGGCGTTCCACGCGCGCGACCATTACGTCGCCCGCATCTTCGATCTGATCGATCTCGCCCGCGCCACCTATCGAGCTATTTGACGGCGCCGCGTACCGTGAGCCGTGCTAGAAATGCAGGCGAAGCTCGCACGGAAGGACCCATGGCGAAAGCAAGCGCTACCAGACGCGTTCGCTACGGGCTTGGTCTTCTGAAGTGAGGAACCAAGCTCCTCTGAGCGGGATTCGGGTCGTCGACCTGACGCGCGTCCTGGGCGGTCCGTACTGCACCCAGATCCTCGGCGACTACGGCGGCGAGGTGCTCAAGATCGAGCCGCCCCAGGGCGACGAGACACGCGACTGGGGCCCGCCGTTCGACGAGGCGCGCGATGCGTCCTACTTCATCGGCGTCAATCGCAACAAGCGCTCGCTCGGTCTCGATCTGTCCAAGCCCGCGGGGCGCGACGTGCTGCTCCGCCTGCTCGAGCGCGCCGACGTCCTGATCGAGAACTACAAGCCCGGCACGATGGAGAAGTGGGGCCTCGGCTACGAGGACGTGCTGCAGGAGCGCTTTCCTCGACTGATCCATTGCCGGATCAGCGGGTTCGGCGCCGATGGTCCGATGGGCGGCATGCCCGGCTACGACGCCGTGATCCAGGCGATGGTCGGCATGTTCTCGATCAACGGCATGCCGTCGGATGCGCAGGAAAATGGCGGGCCGACCCGGATCGGCATTCCGCTCGTGGACCTCGGCACGGGCCTTTACGCCGCGATCGCGCTGCTGATGGCGCTCGTGGAGCGGGCGCGCTCGGGCGAGGGCCAGTTCATCGACATGACGCTCTACGATGCCGGCATCGCCCTGATGCACCCGCACATCCCGAACTACGTGCTCTCGGGCCGGGTGCCGGCGCTCACCGGCAACGCCCACCCGAACATCAGCCCCTACGACAAGTTCCCGACGCGCACGGTCGATGTTTTCCTTGCGGTCGGCAACGACCGCGCGTTTGGCCGGCTGTGCGCCGAGCTAGGCGCTGCCGGAGCTTGCCGAGGATGCGCGCTTTCGCACCAACGGCGACCGGCTCCGCCACCGCCCCGAGCTGACGGTCAAGCTCGCCGCGCTGCTGATCGACCATGACGGCGAGGACCTGTGCAAGCGCCTGCTTGCCGCCGGCGTGCCGGCGGGGCCGGTGCGCGATGTCGCCCAAGTCTGGGCGGACGACCATGCCCGGCACCGCGCCATGGCTGCCGAGTTTGGCGCTTACAAGGGATGGGGGCTACCGATCAAGTTTTCCCGTACCCCGGGCGCGATAGCCCGCACCCCGCCCCGTTACGGCGCCCACGGCCGCGAAATCCTGCGCGAGAGCGGCTACACCGACGCGGAGATCGAGGCGCTCGTCCACGCGGACGTGCTGCTCGAGCAGCGCCGCCGGTAGAATCACATCAGGCGCTGCGTCGCTGCGCCTCGTGGCGACCCTCGCCGTGGAGCTCAAGAGCATCGACGAGGCGTCCATCACCCGTAGCCGGCCACCGGTCGCACGCAATCCTCTGGTGCGTCAGAACGTCGACCGGATGCCTGCGTTCGGAACGGAACCAAAGCCAGCCGCCGAGCTTGACGTCGGGAAGTGGCTTCAACAGCGGCACACACCAGCATGGGTCTCGAACTGGTCGGTCCGGCAGCGATCGAGGAAGCGGAGGCTACGCTCGGGGCGCGGGAACAGGGGCGCGGCGCAGCGCGCAAGGTCCTCATCATCGTCGGCCATCCGCGCCGCCAGAGTCTGTGCCAGGCACTCGCGAGCGCCTACGGTTCAGGCGCACGGCGCGCCGGCGCGCAGGTGCGCGAGCTGCGCCTCGCGGAGCTCAGTTTCGATCCGAACGTGCACTCGCTCGATCCGAACGTGCAGCCGCTCGAAAAGGGCCTCGTGCAGGCCCGCCGCCTGATCAGGTGGGCTGATCACATCGTGTTCGTCTATCCCACCTGGTGGGGCACCATGCCGGCGCTGCTCAAGGGCTTCTTGGACCGGGTGCTGGCGCCCGGCTTCGCCTTCGCGGAGACCGAGCGCGGCTATGCCCCGCTCCTTGGCGGCAGGTCCGCGGAGCTGCTGACCACCATGGACACGCCGCGCTGGGTGTACCGCTGGATCTACGGCGCGCCCGGCCACAAGGCGATGGCGCGGGCGATCCTGGGTTTCTGCGGGATCGAGGTCGCCCGCGTGGCAAGCTTCGGCCCGATCAAAGGTTCGGATCTGGAGCAGCGGCAGAGTTGGCTCGAGCACGCGCAGCGCCGTGGCCAGCAACTGCGCCGCGGCGTGTTGCCCATCCGAAGATCGATCCTGAAGAAGTCTGCGAGCTGGCTGCAGGCCTTGCGCCTTCAGTTCTACCCCATGGCGTGGCTCGCCTACCTGGTGGGCGCGCTCGCGGCCATCTGGCCCGATGGGACGCTCGAGGCCGCGCCGTTCTGGTGGGGGCTGGCGTGTCTCTTCTTGATCGAGGTCGCGGCAGTACTGACCAACGAGCATTTCGATGTCGCGACCGATCGGTACAACCGCAACTTCGGCCCGTTCACCGGCGGCTCGCGCGTGCTGGTCGACGGCAAGCTCAGCGTGAGCGAGGTGCGGTGCGGCATCGCCGCGGCGCTTGCGCTCGCAGCGGTGAGCGGCGGCGCCCTGCTGCTGGCGGCCGGATCAGCCTCTCCTGCGCTCCTGGCGCTGGCCGTGCTCACCGCACTCGCGCTGGGCTACACCGCGCCGCCCCTGAAACTCAGCTACCGCGGCCTCGGCGAGCTCGCCGTCGGAATTACCCACAGCCTCGGTGCGATCTTGTGCGGCTTCGTGTTGCAGGGCGGAGCATGGTTTGCGCCCGAGCCATGGCTGACAAGCCTGCCGCTGTGCCTGGCCGTGTTGCCGGCCATCACGCTCTCGGGCGTGCCCGACCATGATGCCGATTGCCGTGCCGGCAAGGGCACGCTCGCGGTCCGAACCGGCGTGAGGGGCGCCTATCTGATCGCCGCCAACTGTACGACGCTCGCGGCGGCGGCGGCGCTCGCGCTGGCGCAAACGCCCGCGCTCGCCCACGTCTTCGCGGGCATCGAATACGGCGTCCTGCCGCACGCCGCCATCCTGCTCCTGATGCTCGCTACCCATATCCAGGAGAACGCCGGGGCGCGCCGGATCGACGGCCTCATGGCGGTCGCGCTTTCCTACATCCTGTGGTTCGTCGCAGTGCCTCTGGTCAACCTCATATGACCGCCGCCGGAAGCTACGCCAGCCCGTCGAGCAGCGCCTTGGCGTCCTTCAGGTCAGCGGTATCGAAGCCCTCGGTGAACCAGCCGTAGACCGGCGCGAGCAGATCGCGGGCCTCGGCGCGCCTGCCCTGATCGCGCCACAGCCGGGCGAGGCTGGTCGCCGCGCGCAGCTCCCATAGACGAGCGCCCTGGTGGCGAGCGACTGTCAGCCCTTGCTGGTAGCAAGCTTCGGCTTCGGCGGCGCGTTCAGGCGAAAGGGCCACCAACGCCTCGCCTTTGAGCCGCCACAGGTCGGGCTCGAACCAGCGCTCCTCCAGCCGGTCCACCCGCGCCAATGCCTCGTCGAGCGCCTGCAGCGCCTCGCCGAAATTCTTGGTGCCGAGGTGAAGCCCAGCCAGCAAGCCGAGAAAGCCGGGGGTGTGTTGCTGGACGCCCATGGCCTCGATCGTCGCCAAGCCTTGGCGGAGCTCGGCAATGCCCGTCTCGACCGCCCCGCCTTGCCCGACCGCCCAGCCGTGCAGGACGGCGGCATGCGCGACCCAGGCCGACAGGCCGTGGTCTGTTGCCAGTTTCGTCAGGGTCCTGGCCCTCGCTTCGACCACCCGTGGCTCGCCGAAGCACCTGATGGAACCAGCACGTCAGGTACAAGGCCTGGCCTGTCGTAAAGGCATGGCCCAACTCATAGGCGGCGGCGAGTGCTTCTCGGCTGCGCACTATCGCTTGCTGCGGATAGCCCCGGAACAGGAAGATCAGCGCTGTGAAAATAAGGCACGCGACGCGGGTATCAGGTCCGATCCAGTACACCGGTGCAGCGCGATAGGCCGGATCGTAGAGATCGAGGGTCTGCTCGAAATGCGCTGAGCGCCGGCAGCAACTGCCCGTTGAACAGCAAGCTGACGGCCAGGCAACGGTGGCCCACGACCTGCGCCGCGAGGTCCTGCTCGCGCTCGGCCAGCTGCAATAGCTCCCCGGCAATCTGAAGCGCGACGTGCTTGCTCGGACCAATGCAGGTGATGCAGGAACAGTCCGACAGAGCGGCCAGAAGCTGCGGGATCTGGTCTTCCTCCTGCGCACAGTTCCCGGGCTCGGGCGTAGGCTCTCTCCACCTCGGGCGCTGCCCAGCCTCGAGTGGCGATCAGGGCAGCGCCAAGTGCGATCTGCAGGTCGAGTTCCTTGTGGTCCCGATCAGGGCCGCCCGGCAGGCCGGCCAACAACTCCAGGGCTTGCGTCAGTTGCGCCGCGGCTTCGACCATGGCCGAGCGCGCCATCGCCTGGCGCCCGGCCTGGTACCAGTAGCCGACCGCCTTCTCGACGAGCCCCGCCTGGGTGCAGTGATGGGCGAGAAGCTCCGGTTGAGCATCCGCCGTCTCGGGAAGCGCTCCTCGAGCACCTGGGCGATGCGGGCGTGGAGCTGCTGGCGGCGGGACTTGAGCAGGGTGCCGTAGGCGGCGTCCTGGACCAGCGCGTGCTTGAAGCTGTAGGTCGCCTCGGGCGGCGTGCCGCGGCGGAAGACCAGCTCGGACGGCGACCAGCTGGTCGAGCGCGGCCTGCAGCTCCGCCTCGGGCCGGTCGGCGACCGCGGCGAGCAGCGCGTGGGAGAACTCGCGGCCGATCGCGGCGCCGATCTGCGCCACCTCCTTGACCGGCGCGAGGCGGTCGAGCCGGGCGAGCAGCGAGTCGTGCGAGCGTCGCCGGGATCGCGAGCGGCGGCAGCGGGCCGGCCAGCTCGTAGCGGTCGCCGGCGTCCTGCGAGCAGGCCCGACTCGAGCACCGTCTTGGTCAGCTCCTCGACGAACAGCGGCACGCCGTCGGTCTTGGCCACGATCTGCGCCAGCGACCTCGGCCGGCAGCGCCTTGCCTCCGACCACCCGGTCGACCATCGCCGCGCCGTCGCGGCGGCCGAGCCGGGTGAGCGCCAGCGCGCTGACGTGCGGCTGGCCCGACCAGGGCGGCGCGAACTCCGGCCGGAAGGTGATCAGCAGCAGCACCGGCAGGCGCTGGACGCGCTCGATCACGAGCTCCGAGCAGCTCCTGCGTGGTCGGGTCGATCCAGTGCACGTCCTCGTAGGTCAGCGAGCACCGGCTGCTCGCGCCGCAAGCCCCTCGAGCTGGTCGACCAGCGCCTCCAGCGTGCGCTGCTTCTGGCGCTGCGGGGTCAGGTCGAGCGGCGGGTAGCGCTCGCCGGTCGGGATGCCGAGCAGCGCGGCGATCAGCGGCACCGCCTCGTCGAGCCGGTCCGTGCCGCGCGCCAGCAGCGCCTCCAGCTTGTCGAGCTTCGCCTCGGGCGGATCGTCGCGCGCGAAGCCGGCGGCGCGCTCCAGCTGCTCGATCACCGGGTGCAGCGGGCTGGTCGTGTGGTAGGGCGAGCACTGGTAGAGCAGCGCGGATGTGCGGCTCGCCCTCGAGCCGCTCGCGCAGCTCGCGCACGAGGCGCGACTTGCCGATCCCGGGCTCGCCCGAGAGCAGCACCACCTGGCCCTCGCCGTCGCTCGGCCTGCCGCCAGCGGCGCGAGCAGCAGGGCGAGCTCCTCGCTCGCGCCCGACCAGCGGCGTCAGGCCGCGCCGTCTGGCGCGCCTCGAAGCGGCCTTCGGCCCGGCCCTCGCCCGCGACCCGCCAGGCCGCGAGCGGCTCGGCGAAGCCCTTGAGGCGCTGCGGCCCGAGATCGTCGAGCTCGAACAGGCCGCCGACCAGCCGCCGCGTCGCCTGGCTGATCACCACCGATGCCCGGCGCGGCCAGCGCCTGCAGCCGCGCCGCCAGGTTCGGCGTCTCGCCGACCACCGCCTCCTCGCGCGCCGCGCCCTCGCCGATCAGATCGCCGACCACGACCAGGCCGGTCGCGATGCCGACCCGCGCCTGCGAGCGGCACGTCCGCGATGCGGGTCGCAGCCGCGCCGACCGCCTCGACCAGCTGCAGCCCGGCGCGCACCGCCCGCTCGGCATCGTCCTCGTGCGCCTGCGGCCAGCCGAAGTAGGCGAGCACGCCGTCGCCCATGTACTTGGCGACGTGGCCGTCGAAGCGGCCGACCACCTCGGCGCACGCATGCCTGATACGCGCCGATGACCTCGCGCAGGTCCTCGGGGTCGAGCCGCGCCGCCAGCGCGGTCGAGCCGACCAGATCGCAGAACAGCACCGTCAGCTGGCGGCGTTCCGCGCCACGCGGTGCCGTCTCGACGTCGCGTTGGCGACGCCGCTGTCCGGACGACCGAGCTCGGCGATCGCACGCAGGAGCTTCTTGCGGTGACCGAGCGAGAGCCCGAGCTTCTCCAGGTCCTGGTCGGTCAGGTCCGGCAGGATCTCGCGGTCGATGTCGTGCTCGGCAAAGACCGCCCGGTAGCGGCTGAGGCCCAGCCGTTCGAGCCACTCGTCGACGTCGCCCATGGGCGAGCGCCCCCGCCAAGCAATTCCTGACAATGCAGGCGTTGTCGGTACGAAAGTATCTCTGGGGCGAGCGCAACTCAAGCGCTGAGATCAACGCGCCCGAGCTCAGTTCCGTAGTTGCAACAAGCGGCCGCGGCGCGCGCTAGCGAGCGCGGTTCAGCCGCAGGCGGCTCCTGTTGGTAATCGCGGCGCGGAGATCAGCCCTGGCCGAGGGCGGCGAGGATCAGCAGCGCCACGATGTTGATGATCTTGATCATCGGGTTGATCGCCGGGCCCGCGGTGTCCTTGTAGGGATCGCCGACGGTATCGCCCGTGATCGCCGCCTTGTGCGCGTCCGAGCCCTT
Source organism: uncultured Gaiellaceae bacterium (assembly GCA_963733065.1). GTDB lineage: Bacteria > Actinomycetota > Thermoleophilia > Gaiellales > Gaiellaceae > CAVTBT01. Next base: position 1,300 of record CAVTBT010000004.1, on the reverse strand, counting down.
GCCGCCGTGGTGGCCGTCCTCGATGAACTTCTTGCCGTTGTCCCAGGCGCCGCCCCCCGAGGTCATGCTGATCGCGACGAAGATGCCGGTCACGATGGTGCCCAGCAGCATCGCCCCCAGCGAGGCGAAAGCCGCGGCCTGACCGCCGATCATGCTGATCACGAAGTAGACCACGATCGGCGCCAGGACCGGCAGCAGCGAAGGCAGGATCATCTCCTTGATCGCCGCCTTGGTCAGCATGTCGACCGCGCGGGAGTACTCGGGCTTGCCGGTACCTTCCATGATGCCCGGGATCTCGCGGAACTGGCGGCGCACCTCGAGCACGATCGCGCTCGCCGAACGGCCGACCGCCTGCATGGCGAGCGACGCGAACAGATAGGGCAGAAGACCGCCGATGAACAGCCCGATCAGCACGAACGGGTCGGACAGCGTGAAGCGCACGTCCAGTTCCGGGAAGTAGTAGCGCAGATCCTCGGTGTAGGCGGCAAACAGGACCAGCGCCGCGAGCGCGGCCGAGCCGATGGCGTATCCTTTGGTCACCGCCTTGGTGGTGTTGCCGACCGCATCCAGCGCATCGGTGGTGTCGCGCACCTCGGCCGGCAGATCGCCCATCTCGGCGATGCCGCCGGCGTTGTCGGTGACGGGGCCGTAGGCGTCGAGCGACACCACCAGACCGGTCAGCGCCAGCATGGTGGTCGCGGCGACCCCGATGCCGTACAGGCCGGCCGACAGGTAGGCGAGCAGGATGCCGGCGCAGATCACCACAACCGGTAGCGCGGTCGATTCCATCGAGACCGCGAGGCCCTGGATGATGTTGGTCGCATGGCCGGTCGTGGAGGCTTCGGCGATCTTCTGCACCGGCCGGTGGTTGGTGCCGGTGTAGTAGTCGGTGATCCACATCAGACAGCCGGTGACCAGCAGGCCGACCAGCGTGCAGCCGTACACGCCCCAGCCGGTGAAGCTGGCGCCGCCGCCCGTGTAGACGGTGCTGCCGCCCAGGAACAACAGCGTGATCGGGATCAGCACTACCGCCGAAACGACCGCGGCGCCGAGAAAGCCCTTGTACAGCGCCGCCATGATGTTGCGGCTCGGCCCGAGCTTGACCAGGTAGGTGCCGATCACCGAGCCTAGAAGGCCGACGCCGCCGATGAGGAGCGGGTAGAGCATGACCGTGGTCTGGGCGCTCCGGTAAGAAGATGGCGCCGAGCAGCATGGTTGCGACCACGGTGACGGCATAGGTTGCTCGAACAGGTCCGCCGCCATGCCGGCACAGTCGCCGACGTTGTCGCCGACGTTGTCC